>NZ_JBFREG010000004.1:0-165355 GCF_052114185.1 Arthrobacter sp. RAF14
GGCCGGGCCGGCGGGGGCCCGGTCGGCGGGGCGGGCCGGGCCCGCGAAGGCCAGCCGGGCCGCCCGCGCCACCTCAGACCCGGGTGCCCTGCAGCAACCCGATCAGGGAATCAGCATGAGTCAGCTGCGGGTGGTGGCCCGCACCGGGCACGGTGAGCAGCTCCACGTTCGGGCGAGAGCCGAGCTCCTCCACCGCCTCCTGCGAGAGCGGGTCCTCGCTGCCCGTGATGATCCTGACCGGACCGGTGAAGCGCCCCAGCGCATCACGGAGCTCGGCACGCCAGCGCTTCGACCCGGCGAGGGCGAGCTGTGCGGCCACTCGCGGAGCCGTGCCGCGCTTGAGGTCGCTGACGCTGCTCTCGAGAGCCGCGGCACTCGCCTCCGAACCGGTCAGGCGGCGGGACAGGCTCGCCGGGCTACTGCGCCGCAGGTACGCGCTGACGAACGGCCTCAGCACCGCCGGGAAGCCACCCGGCGCCTGGAGGAAGAACGGCGCGACCAGCGTCAGCGACCGGACCCGCTCCGGGAAGCGCGCGGCGGCGAGCACCGCCGCAGCCGAGCCGATCGAATGGCCGATGAGGTCGACGTCGTCGCCGCGGAGCAGTTCCGGCAGCCACTCCTCCCAGTCCCGGACGCCGTTCCCGCCGCTGAGGCCGAGGCCCGGCAGGTCGACGGCCCGCGCGCCGCTGCCCGCGGCGACTCCGGCCCAGGTGTCGGCATTGACCGGAAGACCGGGCAGGATCACGCGGGAGGCCTCGCGGTCGCCGAGTTCGAAGGTCCGCACTCCGGCCGCGTCCACGAACCGGCGGTCCTCAGCCATGTCGGCCCCGAAACGGTGCGCGGCCAGGTGGTCGGCCCAACGGTCGAGGGACCGGAGCACCTCGGGCATGCGGAGTCCGTTCCGCGCGGCCAGCTCGACGGCGGACCCGGTCGGGTAGCGGTCAGCCGACAGGAAGCCGAGGGTCTCGGGATCCGCCTGGGTGACGCTCTGCGGGAGCCGTTTGATGACACCCACGGGCACCCTCAACCAGGGGACCTTGCTTCCGAGATGACGCCCCACGTGCGTGAGCAGGTCCGCGAGCGGCGGGGTGGCGTCGTCGAGCACCCAGAAGGCCTTGTTCAGGGCCTGGGGATCGATCGCGGCCGCAGCCATGAAGGACGCCAGGTAGTCGACCGTCAGCACCGGGACGAAGGTGGAGTTCCCCGCGGGGAGCGCGGCGGCGGTGCCGTCCCAGAGCTGCTCGATGTTCCGCGCCAGGCCGATGATCTGATCCGATTCCCCGGTCTCGCTGTCGCCGATCACGGTGGCCGGGTTCATGATCGTCCACGGGACTCCTCGCTCGAGGGCGAGGGCCTGGAAGATCGCGTCGGACTCCACCTTGGAGGCCTCGTAGCCGCCGAGTTCCCGGTAGACCGCCGCGCGGCGCTCCTCTGACCACGGCACGGCGGCCGGGTCCTGCCCGCCGACGCGGTACCCGGAGATGTGGACCAGCCGCTGCAGCTTGGGGAGGCCCGCGGCGAAGTCGATCAGCTTCTCGACGATGCCGACGTTCGCGCTGCGTGCCTCCTCGGCGGACATGCCGAACCGGAAGGACCCGGCGCAGTTGTGGATCTCGGTGATGTGGGGCAGCGCCCCGGGCCCTCCGGCGACGATCTCCGGGGCGGCGAAATCGGCGATCACCGTGCTGACGTGCTGCGTCAGGCCGTGGTCCGTGAGCCACTGCTGGACCCGCTCCGCCGACCCGGCACTCCGGACCGCCGCCGTCACATTGGCGCCGGCCCGCGCGAGGGTCAGGACCAGGTGCCGGCCGATCAGGCCCGAGGCGCCGAAGACCAGTGCCTGGCGGGATGCTCCGTGCGAACTCATCGTGCACCTCCCACGGCCTGGAGACGCTGGTCGATGAGCTCGGCCACGACGTCGGCGGCCGTGAGCAGGGGCTGAATGCTCCGCGTGGCGCGGGAGACGATGACCGCGCCCTCAGTGGTCGAGACGACGACGGTGGCCAGCGCGCGGGCCCCCTCGGCGTCGAGTCCGGCACTTTCGAGCAGGGCCGCCGTCGGCGCGATCCACGACTCGAACGCGGTGGCGCAAGCCTGCCGCAGCCGTTCGCTGTCGGCGCCCATCTCCAGGGTCACCACGGAGACGGGGCAGCCGAGACGGAAGTCGCTCTCGCCGACGATGGCCGCCAGGGCCTCGATCGCGGTGCGCGCGGCTTCGCCAGGACCTCCCGCAGTGGCAGCCGCTTCGGCGATGAGCGTGCCGAACTGCGCCGCGGCGAGTTCGATCGCGGCGACGCCCAGCCCCTCCTTCCCGTCCGGGAAGTGGAAGTAGACCGAGCCCTTGGGCGCTGCGGCGTGTTCGATCACGGCATTCAGTCCCGTGCCGCTGTAACCGCTGGTCTGAATGAGTTCGAGCATGGACTCGGCGAGCCGTGCCTTGGTGAGGGTTCCTTTGGATGGCATAGGAAAATAATAGACCAGTCTATATATTTTGCCAACCGGGCAGTCTGGTCACGGAATCCAGGGGGTCCTTAAACGCTGAAACAGTGGTTTTCCGACGAAACCGCGTGGAAAACACACTGTTTCGTCGGAAAACCACTGTTTCAGCGGGAAGGGCAGCCCGGAATCAGGCCAGCGGACCCACGGCCTTCTCGGCGGCGTCGCGGATGGCACCGGCGCCCACGAGCTTGTCAGCGGCCTCCAGCTCCGGCGAGAGGAAGCGGTCGACTCCCGGGCCCTCGACGACGGCGCGCAGCACCTCGAGCACGGCGGTGCCGGCCGGGCCGGGGGTCAGCTCACCCTCGGAGAGCTGAGTGCGGATGTCCAGGGCGCGGCAGCTGGTCACCAGCTCGATGGCCAGAACACGGCGGAGGTTCTCGATGGCCTTGCGGAGCTTGCGAGCGGCGTGCCAGCCCATGGACACGTGGTCCTCCTGCATGGCGGAGCTCGGGATGGAGTCCACGGACGCCGGAACGGCCAGGCGCTTGTTGTCCGAGACCAGGCCGGCCTGCGTGTACTGCGCGATCATCAGGCCGGAGTCCACGCCCGGGTCGCCGGCCAGGAAGGCGGGCAGGCCGTGGGAGCGGGCCGGGTCCAGCATGCGGTCGGTGCGGCGCTCGGCGATGGAGGACAGATCCGCCACGGCGATGGACAGGAAGTCCAGCACGTACGCCACCGGGGCGCCGTGGAAGTTGCCGTTGGAGGACACGCGGCCGTCGGGCAGCACCACCGGGTTGTCGATCGCGGCGGCGAGCTCGCGGGTGGCGACCAGCTCGGCGTGGGTCACGGTGTCGCGGACGGCGCCGGCCACCTGCGGGGCGCAGCGCAGCGAGTACGCGTCCTGCACGCGGGAATCGCCCACCTTGTGCGAGGCGACGATCGGCGAGTCGGACAGGACGCGCAGCATGTTGTCGGCGCTGGCGGCCTGGCCCGGGTGCGGGCGCAGGGCGGCGTGCAGCTCCGGGAGGAACACCTGGTCGGTGCCGAGCAGCGCCTCGACGCTGAGCGCGGCGGTGATGTCCGCCGTCGTCATGAGATTACGCAGGTCCGCGATGGCCATGAGCAGCATGCCGAGCATGCCCTCGGTGCCGTTCACGAGGGCCAGGCCCTCCTTCTCGGCGAGCGTGACCGGCTCGATGCCGTGCTCGGCGAGGAGTTCCGCGACGGACGGACGGCCGGCGACGCCGTAGAGCTCGCCGTCAGGACCGGTTGCTTCGCCTTCGCCCATGACCACGAGGGCGCAGTGCGACAGCGGCGCGAGATCGCCGGAGCAGCCCAGCGAGCCGAATTCGCGGACCAGCGGGGTGATGCCGGCGTTGAGGACCTTGACGAAGGTCTCGAGGACCTCGGCGCGGACGCCGGTGCGGCCGGACGCCATGGTCTTGGCGCGCAGGAACATGATGGCGCGGACGACTTCACGCTCGACGGCGGGTCCCATGCCCGCGGCGTGGCTGCGGATCAGCGACTTCTGCAGCTGGGTGCGCAGGTCGTTGGGGATGTGGCGATTGGCCAGCGCGCCGAAGCCGGTGGAGATGCCGTACGCGGGGGTGTCGCTGACGGCCAGTTCGTCGATGTGGGCGCGGACCTTGGACACGTTGTCCAGGGCCTCCTGGGAGATGGTGATCTGAGCGCCGTGGCGCGCGACGGCGAGGACGTCCTCCGCGGTCACGCCGGCGGAGTTGAGGACGACCGTGGTCTCGGAAGTGGTGATGGTCATGTGAGGTCTCTCTTCAAAAAGTCTGGATCGACTGCTCCGTAGTTGTCGTTCTGAGCCCTCAAAACGACACCTACGGAGCGATGGATGGAGGATGCGGGTCAGCCCTGCATCGGAATGCGGACGCCGCGCTCGGCGGCGACCTCGATGGCACGCTCGTAGCCGGCGTCGACGTGGCGGATGACGCCCATGCCCGGATCGTTGGTCAGCAGCGCGGTGAGCTTGGCGGCGGCCAGCTCGGTGCCGTCGGCCACGGAGACCTGACCGGTGTGGATGGAGCGGCCGATGCCGACACCGCCACCGTGGTGGATGGAGACCCAGGTGGCGCCGGAGGAGGCCGCGGTCAGGGCGTTCAGCAGCGGCCAGTCGGCGATCGCGTCGGAGCCGTCCTTCATGGCCTCGGTCTCGCGGTACGGGGAGGCCACGGAACCGGAGTCGAGGTGGTCACGGCCGATGACGATCGGGGCCTTGACCTTGCCCTCGGCCACCAGCTTGTTGAAGAGCAGCCCGGCCTGGTGACGCTCACCGTAGCCGAGCCAGCAGATGCGGGCCGGGAGCCCCTCGAACTCCACTCGCTCCTGAGCGGCGTCGATCCACTTGTGCAGGTGCTTGTTGTCCGGGAACAGTTCCTTGATGGCCTCGTCGGTGACGCGGATGTCCTCGGGATCGCCGGAGAGGGCGACCCAGCGGAACGGGCCGAGGCCCTCGCAGAAGAGCGGGCGGATGTAGGCCGGGACGAAGCCGGGGAATTCGAAGGCGCGCTCGTAGCCGCCCTTGCGGGCCTCGTCGCGGATGGAGTTGCCATAGTCGAAGACCTCGGCGCCGGCATCCTGGAACTCGACCATCGCCTGGACGTGGCGGGCCATGGAGACCTGGGCCTTCTTGGTGAAGCCCTCGGGGTCGCCCTCGGCCTCGCGCTTCCACTCGTCCACGGTGATGCCCTCGGGCAGGTAGGACAGCGGATCGTGCGCGGAGGTCTGGTCGGTCACGACGTCGACGACGAACTCGCCCGCCTGGTGGCGGCGCAGGATCTCGGGGAAGACCTCGGCGGCGTTGCCCACGTAGCCCACGGACCAGCCGCGGCGCTCCTCCTTGGCCTTGAGGACCTTGGCGATGGCGGTGTCCAGATCGGTCTCCACCTCGTCCAGGTAGCGCTTGCCGACACGGCGGCGCAGGCGGGTCTCGTCGACGTCGACGATCAGGCAGGCGCCGTCGTTCAGGGTGACGGCGAGCGGCTGAGCGCCACCCATGCCGCCGCAGCCGCCGGTCAGGGTGAAGGTGCCGGCCAGCGGACCCTCGTGCTCGCGGCCCTCTCCCTGACCGCCGTCGGCGCGGCCTGCGGCGATGAGCTTGTTGCCGAGGGCGGCGAAGGTCTCGTAGGTGCCCTGGAGGATGCCTTGGGTGCCGATGTAGATCCAGGAACCGGCGGTCATCTGGCCGTACATCATGAGGCCCTCGGCCTCGAGGCGGCGGAATTCGGGCCAGGTGGCCCAGTCGCCCACCAGATTGGAGTTGGCGATGAGCACTCGCGGGGCCCACTTGTTGGTGCGGAAGACACCGACCGGCTTGCCGGACTGGACCAAGAGGGTCTCGTCCTCCTCCATGTCCTTCAGAGTCTCCGTGATGGCGTCGAACGCCTTCCAGGAGCGGGCGGCGCGGCCGGTGCCGCCGTAGACCACGAGGTCTTCGGGGTGCTCGGCGACCTCGGGGTCCAGGTTGTTCATGAGCATGCGCAGGGGCGCTTCGGTCTGCCAGCTCTTGGCGGAGATCTCGGTGCCGCGGGGCGCCTTGACCGGGCGGGTTCCGGTGGTGAAATCGGCGGGTGCCATGGTGACTCCTTGTGTGGCCAGTGGTTCGGGACCTCAGGGTCCGGCGCGAGGCCGTCATCCCTGGGGGCACCTCGCCGGGGGCGTCCTTGCCGTTCCGGGTGCGGTGCTGTGCTTCCCTTCAATGACACCGCACTTGTGAGCCCGCCCATAGGGGCTTTCCGGGGGTCATGTCCGGGATCCCGGACATGCCGCTTCCGGAGGCGAATCCCCCGTTAAACGGACATTCCCCGGCACCGGAGCGCCGGGGAATGTCCGTCAGGCCGGGGAAACCCCAGCGTCAGAACGCCCGCAGGATCCCGTCCACCAGGGCGTCCGGGAAGCCCGGTTCCGCCTCGAGGACCACGTGGCACGTGGCGCCGTCCTGGTCGCCGTTCCCGCGGTACCGTCCGCGCAGGTCACAGACCGTGGCGCCGCGCGCGGGGCCCTGCCCGGTCTCGACGGCGACCCGCACCACCGGTCCGAGCGTCACCGACACCTCGTCCAGGGCGATGGCCGCGGCGAGCGGGTCGTGCATGGCCGAAGACGGCCGGCCGAAGATCCCCCGGTAGAACTCGAAGTAGTGCTCCAGCATGCGGGCGAGAACCTCGGGGACCGCCTTTCCGGAGTCGAGGAGCCGTCGCCGGTGCTCCTCCTCCATCACCTCGGTCATGGTGACGTCCAAGGGCACCAGAGTCACGGGCCACGGCGCGGCCAGCACCTCGGCGGCCGCCTCGGGATCATGGAAGATGTTCGCCTCCGCCGCCGCGGTGATGTTCCCCGGGGCGAGCGCCGCGCCGCCCATGATGGTCACGTGGGCCACCATCTCCGGCAGACGGGGCTCCCGCCGGAGCGCGTCCGCCAGATTCGTCAGCGGCGCGACGGCGATGACGTGCAGCTTGCCCTCCTGCTCGCGCGCCAGCCGGATGAGCATCTCCGCGGCGGATTCCGCCTCGGGCTCCCGCTCGGCGCGTGGCAACTCGACCCCGCCCAGGCCGTTGTCGCCGTGCACGTGTGGAGATCCGCCGCCGTAGGCCGCCGCCTGGAAGTCGTGGCAGCCGACGGCGACCGGGATGTCCGGACGACCGGCGAGGGCCAGCAGATCCAGGGTGTTGCGGGCGCACTGCGCGGCCTCGCTGTTGCCGCTCACCGTCCCGACGCCCAGCAGCTCCGCCCGCGGCGAGGCGAGCAGATAGGCGATGGCCAAGGCGTCGTCGATCCCGGTGTCGCAATCGAGGTAGACGGGAGTGGTGTCCATGAGCGGCCTTTCAGTGCGGTTCGTGAATGCGGGCGGTTCGTGAGGCTGAAGGAGAGCGGTTCAGCGGTCGCGGAGCGCGACGACGTCGGCGTCCGTGCCGTAGGACGCCTGCGCACCCCGGCCGGTGGCCGCGTGAGCCGCGGCCACCGAGGCGTACCGCGCGGCCTCGACGAGGGAATCCCCCGCGGCTAGCCGGGTGGCGAGTCCACCGGTGAACGCGTCGCCCGAGCCGGTGGTGTCCACGGGCTCGATGCGGGTGGCCGCGATCCGCTCAATGGTGACTTCCTGAGCAGAACCGGCGCCGTCCAGCACCACGACGCCCTGCGCGCCCAGCGTCACCAGGACCCGGTGGAACCCGGCCCCGGCGAAGGCGTCCGCCACCGCGGACCAGTCCTCGCCCTCGGCGGCGGGGGCCTCACGGCCCAGCAGCTGACCGGCCTCATGAGCATTGACCAGGAGGATGTCCGTGGCTGCCACGAGATCCTCCTGGATCGGGGCGAACGGGGAGAGATTCAGGATGACCGAGACTCCGGCCGCGCGGCCCGCCCGGGCCGCCGAGAGCACCGTCTCCTGCGAGACCTCCAGGCACAGGCAGACCGCCGCGGCGCCGTCGAACACCGAGGACGCCTGCTCGACGTCCTGCGGGGACAGTTCCCCGTTGGCCCCGGCCACGATCACGATGCTGTTCTCGCCCTGCGCGTCCACCGTGATGCCGGCGACGCCCGTCGGCACGCCCTCGATCCGGCGCACCGCCGCGACGTCCACCCCGGAACCGCGTGCGGAGCCGAGCAGCATGGCGCCGTTCGCGTCATCGCCCACGGCCCCGATGAGCCGGACGTCCGCGCCGAGCCGTGCTGCGGCGACCGCTTGGTTGGCGCTCTTGCCGCCGGGCTGAATGACGAAGTCCGTGCCGAGCACGGTTTCGCCCGGCAGCGGCATCCGCTCGGCGTACAGGGTCAGATCCGCATTGAGCGAACCGACCACGACCACATGACTCACGACTGCACCTCGGCTTCTGCGGGACGGGGGATGAGGAAGGACGCGGCGAACGCGGCCAGGGTGATGACCAGACCCGTGAGCACCACCGTGAGGTAGGAGAGCTTCGGGTCGGACAGGGACTGCGTCGCCTGGAGCACCGCGGGCAGCACCAGGAAGCTCAGACCGGCGCCGAGGTTGAAGGCGCCGGCGTTCATGCCGGGCAGGAAGCCGGGGTTGCTCTTCGGGGAGAGCACGACTCCGAGGCCGTTGAGCATGATGTTCACGGTGCCAGCGTAGGCGATGCCGAGCAGCGCCGTGGCGATGATCATGACGGGCAGGCTGCCGAGTCCGAAGAACGCGATGACGGCCAGGGCCACCACGCTGCCGGTCATGCCCAGGTGCAGGGTCCGCCGGTAACCGAGGACGGGGGCGAGACGCCCGCTGAAGGGGCCCACCAGCCAGCCGAGCAGGGCGTACGGGGTGAGGATCATGAGGGACATCTCGGTCGGGCCCACGGAGAAGCCCGGGGAGGCAGCCTGCACGAAGGCCGGGACGATGCCGTTGATGACCGCGAAGATGCCGGTCATGGTCAGCGTGGTGGTGAGCAGCAGCGCCCACATGGAGCGCTGGCGCAGGTGGGCGATCTCGACCATCGGCTGCGCGGTGCGCTTCTCCACGGTCCAGAAGCCGATGAAGGCGGCCACGCCCACCACGGCGAGGACGATCGAGAAGGTGAGGGTGCCGGCGTCGAACGCGGAGACGAGACCCGCCGCCGAGTTGAGCGCCGTCAGCACCGCGCCCACGGCCACCACGATGAAGAACACGCCCGCCCAGTCCATCCGGGTGCCCGCCTGCGGCTTGGATTCGGGGGCCAGGACCAGGACGAGCACCGCGGCCACGACGGCGAGGGCCGTCATGATCCAGAAGAGGCTGCGGAAGCCGTAGTGCTCGGTGAAGAAGCCGCCGACGAAGGAGTCGACGCCGGCCACGCCGCCGTTGACCGCCGTGATGAGGCCCATGAGCGAGCCGTAGCGGCGCGGATCCGTGACGGCGGAGCGCAGCATGAGCAGGCACAGCGGGACCGTGGGGCCGGAGACGCCTTGGATGATACGGCCCACGAAGACCCAGCTGACGTCAGGGGCGACGGCGGCGATGACCGAACCGATCGCCATGAGCGCCATCATGCCCACCAGGACGCGCTTGCGGCCCACGATGTCACTCAGACGCGGCAGGAACAGGGAGAACAGCGCCGCGGCGGTGAAGAACCAGGTCTGGCTGAGGCCGATGGTGGCCTGGTCCGTGTGCAGCTCGTGCTCCATGGACACCAGCGCGGGGCTGAGCATGGAGGCGTTGAGCTGGAAGGCGATGCAGGCGGTCAGCAGCGCGGCGGTCAGGACGCCGACGCCGGGCCCGGACTTGGTGACGGTGGTGGTGCTCATGCGGCGGCTCCCGCCTGCTCGGGCTCACCGATGGCCTGGATGGCGTCGATGACGAGATTCCAGAACTTCTCCCGGTCCAGGTCGACCGCAACGGAGGTGGTGCAGTCCTCCGGCGCGGGAGCGCGGAAGTCGGCGACGGTCATGCCGAGGGTCAGCGTGCCGTTGAGCTCGATGTCCACAGGGACGCGCTGCGTGGTCATGACCGTGGGGTCGATGACGTAGGCGACGGCGCACGGGTCGTGGACGGGCGGGAAGTCGAAGCCCTGGGCGTCCTTGTAGGTGGCGGCGAAGAAGTCCATGAGCTCGACGACGAACTGGGCCGGCTTGGTGCCGATCGCGGCGATGCGCTCCACGACGTCCGGCGTGGCCAGGGCCTGGTGGGTCAGGTCGAGGCCGACCATGACGACGGGCCAGGATTCGTTGAAGACGATGTGGGCGGCCTCGGGGTCGATCTTGATGTTGAACTCGGCGACGGCGCTCCAGTTGCCGACGTGGTAACCGCCGCCCATGAGGACGACCTCGCGGACACGCTCCACGATGCGCGGCTCCTTGCGGGCCGCCAGGGCGATGTTGGTCAGACCGGCCGTGGGCACCAGGGTCACGGTGCCCGGTTCATGGGCCATGATCGTGTCGATGATGAGGTCCACCGCGTGGCGCTCATCCAGGCCGAAGGCGGGCTCAGGCAGGGCCGGGCCGTCCAGACCGCTCTCCCCGTGGATGTCCGGCGCGGTCTCGATGGTGCGCACCAGCGGGCGGGCGCAGCCTGCGGCGAAGGGGACGCCGGTGATGCCGGCGATCGTCGCCACGGAGAGCGCGTTGCGCGTGACCTTCTCCAGAGTCTGGTTGCCCACCACGGTGGTCACCGCCAGGAGTTCGATGTCCGGATTGCCGTGCGCCAGGAGCATGGCGACGGCGTCGTCATGGCCCGGGTCGCAGTCCAGGATGATCTTGCGAGGGCTGTTGTCTGCGGTGACAAGAGGCATGGTTGCTCCACGTCGTCGGGGGCGGGCCGCCGGGGTGGCGGCAGGGGTACACCAAGGAGTGTGACACCGTTCACGGAGCGACGTCAAACGCTTAACGTCAAACGCTTGATGCGTTGCGTTCCGGAGCGCCTCCCCTCGCCTAAGATGGAGCGCATGGACGACGACGCCGCGAACCCCCTGCCTCGCCGCCGCGCGGGTGCCGCGGGGGTCGGCGCCGCCGGGGCCGCGGACGCCGGAACGCCGTCGGCCGGAATCCCGTCCGCCGGAACCCCGGGCGCCGGCCGGGTCACGGCCGCCATGGTCGCCCGCGAAGCCGGGGTCTCCACCGCGACGGTGTCGCTCGTGGTCAGCGGCAAAGCCCAGGGACGCATCTCCGCCGCCAATCGCGAGAAGGTGCGGGCCGCCGTCGAACGCCTCGGCTATGTGGTGGACACCGCGGGCAGCACGCTGTCCAAGGGATTCAGCCCCGTGGTGGTGCTCGTGGCCACGGACATCGCGAACCCGTTCTACGCCGAGCTGATCTCCGAGGCCCGGGCGGCGCTCGGCGACCGCTACGAACTGCTGCTCTCGGTCGGCGGCCCGGGTCGCCAGATCGACCCGGCCACGATCCGCAAACTGCTCTCGCTGCGCCCGGCCGGCTTCCTCATCGACGCGCCGAACGCCGAATTGGTCGCGGCTCTTCCCCCGGGCACCCGCGCCGTGCTCCTGGACGCCCCCGGGCTTCAGGGCGGCCTGCCCAGCGTCAATCTCGACGTGGCCGACGGCGCCGCTCAACTCGCCCGGCACCTCGCTTCCCAGGGCCACCGGAACATGGGGTACCTGGACAGCACCATCGACGCCGCGACCTTCCGGGTCCGCCGCGAAGCGTTCCGTGAAACCGCCGCTGAGCTGGGGCTCGAGGTGCTGGACGGCGCGGCCTCGCTGACGGACATCGACGCCGCAGCGGAGGCCTTCGCGGAGGCGTGGCCCGCGTGGGGCGCGGCAGGGGTGACCGCGGTGGTCGGGTGCACGGACACCCACGCGTACGGGATCCTGGGGGCCGCCGCCGAGGCGGGCGTCGCCGTGCCCCGGCGACTCGCCGTCGCGGGCTTCGACGACCTGCCGTACTCCCGGCACACGAGCCCGCCGCTCACCAGCGTGAGCCTGCCGTCCGGGGAGCTGGGAGCGGCCGCCGGGCGCACCCTGCGAGCGCTGATCGAGGGTGGGTCACCCGAGCATGAGCACGTCGAAGTCCCGAGCAGGCTGGTCGCCCGGGCGTCGACGTCCCGGGGCTAGGCGCCGGGTTCAGCCCTTGGCGCGGCCGTACAGACGGGTGGTCAGCTCGTTCGCGACCTTCTGGATGCGTGCCGCAAGCGAGGGCCATTCCTCCACCGGCACCCGGTCCTCGATGAAGGTCACCGCGATGGCCGCCGTCGGCCAGCCCAGGTGGTCCGTCACGGCGGCCGCGACGGAGCCGAAGCCGGGCGTCACCTCGCCGTGTTCGGTGGCGAAGCCGCGCGTCCGGACGTCGTCCAGATGACGGGACAGTGCGGAGTAGCCGGAGATCGGGCTCGTGGTCTCGTGCCGTGAGACGAAGGCGGCCGCATTCGGGTACAGGGCCCTGACCTGGGGCTTCGGCAGGGCGGCGAGGATCGCGCGCCCGCTGGCGGTCAGGTGCGACGGAAGCCGGACGCCGACGTCGGTCACCAGGGACGGGCGCCCCTTGGCACGTTCCTCCACGATGTACAGGACGTCGCGCCCATGCAGGACGGCCAGGTGAGCGCTCTCCCCGATCGCATCGACGAGGCCCGCGAGCAGTGGCCGGCCCAGGCGGGAGATGGGTTCCTGACGGCTGTACGCGCTGCTGAGTTCGAAGGCTCCCAGCCCCAGGCCGTAGCGCTTCTCCTCCTTGAGATGCATGACCAGCCCGTGGTCCTCCAGGACCGTCAGCAATTGGTACACGGTGGAGCGGGGCAGTTCCAGGGCGGTGGCGATGGCGCTGGCCGGCTGCGGACCGCGGCGTGAACTGAGGAGCTTCAGGATCCGCAGCGTGTTGTCCGCCGCGGGGACTTTGGGTTTGGGTGCACCCACGGGGCAGTCCTTTCTGCATGGCCGCCATCCCGGACGTGAACTGGGGGCGAAGGCTCACCCCATTGTGACAGGCGCGGCGTGACGGCGCGCCGTGTGACAGCGCGCGGGCGGGACGGATGTGACGCGGCGTCCCGGGCCGGGCGCCCCTCCGCGAGCACGCGCCCTTGACCAGCGGTCACGTGCGCGCCATAGAGTGGCGAAAGCGCGCCATGTGCATCCGGCGCCGGAGATCAGCGGTCATGGCCGCTTCGTTTCCACCCACCGCATTGGATCGCCGCCCACCAACCCCTTGAGGAACCTGTGCACGTCGACATCTCCGTCAGCACGCTGATCAACCGCCCCACCGCCGTCGTCGCCGAATTCGCCGCCAACCCGCTGAACGCGCCTGAGTGGTACTCGAACATCACGGCCGTGGCACTGCATGCCCCGGGGGCGCCGTTCGGGGTCGGTTCGCAGATGGATTTCGTGGCCCATTTCCTGGGCCGGCGCCTCAGCTACACCTACGAGGTCACGGAGCA
Organism: Arthrobacter sp. RAF14; assembly: GCF_052114185.1. Lineage (NCBI taxonomy): Bacteria > Bacillati > Actinomycetota > Actinomycetes > Micrococcales > Micrococcaceae > Arthrobacter > Arthrobacter sp. RAF14. The sequence goes on from NZ_JBFREG010000004.1 coordinate 13,265, forward strand.
CGAACCCGGACGGTCGCTGACGATGCGGACCGCTGACGGCCCGTTTCCGATGCAGACGACCTACACCTGGTCGGCCGAGGGCGACGCGACCGTGATGACGCTGCGCAACACGGGCACTCCGGCCGGATTCAGCGTGCTCCTCACACCGTTCATGAGCTTCGCGATGAAAGCCGCCACCACGAAAGACCTCGCCGACCTGAAGAGGATCCTCGAGCAGCGCTGACGGCGGGTCGCACTCCCGGCTCGCCGTCGCTGTCGCCCCTGAAACACAGAGGCCCCCGGAACCCCGACGGGTCCGGGGGCCTCTGTGCAGATATCTGCTCAGGACCACGTCAGGCGACGCCCAGGTAGGCCTCCTTGATGGCCGGGTTGGCCATGAGTTCCTTGCCGGTCCCCTGATGCGTGATGGACCCGGTCTCCAGGACGAACGCACGGTGCGAGCGGGCCAGGGCCTGATTGGCGTTCTGCTCCACCAGCAGCACCGTGGTGCCCTGGTTGTTGATCTCCGTGACGATCTTGAAGATCTGGCGGATGAACTGCGGGGCCAGACCCATGGACGGCTCATCCAGGAGCAGCAACTTGGGGTTGGACATGAGAGCCCGTCCGATGGCCAGCATCTGCTGCTCGCCACCGCTCATGGTGCCCCCGAACTGCTTGGACCGCTCCTTCAGGCGCGGGAACAGGTCGAACACCCGCTCCAGATCCTTGGCGATCCCGGAGCTGTCCTTCCGTCCGTACGAACCCATGCCCAGGTTCTCCATGACCGTCATCCCCGGGAAGATCCCGCGGCCTTCCGGCGCCTGGGAGATGCCCTGGAGCACCCGCAGGTGGGCCTTCATGGACGTGATGTCCTTGCCCATGAAACTGATGCTTCCGGAGGACGGATTCAGCAGTCCGGACACGGTCCGCATGGTGGTGGTCTTCCCGGCTCCGTTGGCGCCGATCAGGGAGACGATCTCCCCTTCCTCCACAGCGAAGGACATGTTGTGAATGGCCTGGATGCGCCCGTAGTGGACGGACACGTTCTTCAGCTCAAGCAAGCTCATCTTCAGGCTCCCCGAGGTAGGCGGATATGACTTTCGGGTCCTCGCGGATCTCCTTGGGAACGGCGTCGGCGATCTTCTTGCCGAACTCCAGCACGACGATGCGGTCCGTCACCCCCATGACCAGCCGCATGTCGTGCTCGATGAGCAGCACCGTGTAGCCGTCATCCCGGATGGTCCGGATGAGCGCCATGAGCTCCTCCTTCTCCGCCGGGTTGAAGCCGGCGGCCGGCTCATCGAGGCACAGGAGCTTGGGGTCCGTGGCCAGTGCGCGGGCGATCTCCAGTCTCCGCTGGTAGCCGTACGGCAGATGCCGGGACAGGTACTGCGCGTGATCCGCGATGCCGACGAATTCCAGGAGCGCCATGCCGCGCTCGATGGCGGATTTCTCCTCCCGGATATGCGTGGGAAGGCGAAGCAGAGCACCCCCCACGCTCGTCTTGTGCCGGGCGTCCAGTCCCACCACCACGTTTTCCAGGGCCGTCATCTCGCCGAACAGGCGGATGTTCTGGAACGTGCGGGCCAGGCCGCGCCGGGTGATCTTGTGCTGGGGCAGGCCGTTGAGAGGCTTGCCTTCCAGCGTGACCGTCCCGGACGTCGGCTTGTACACGCCCGTCATGGCGTTGAAACAGGTGGTCTTCCCGGCGCCGTTGGGGCCGATCAGACCCAGGATCTCGCCGCGGTTGATGTCGAACGTGACCTTGTCCAGGGCCGTCAGGCCACCGAACTTCATGGTCAGGTTCTCCACCCGCACCAGAGGCTCGCCCACATTGACCGAGATGTCCCGTTCCGGCGCGACCTTCTCAGCCACCTCGAGGTCCACACCCTGTTCCTTCAGGGCGTCGACGTCGATCTCCGGTTGGATCGCTTCACTCATCGCCGGCCGCCTTCCCACCGTCCGTGTCCACCTGGGCGCGTCGGCCCGTCGGAGGTTCCTTCAGCTTGTTGTACGCCAGCCGCCCGTACGCCAGCAGACGCTGACGCGCCGGGAGCAGGCCGCCCGAACGGAAGATCATGATGAGCACGAGTGCCACTCCGAAGATCAGGTATTTGAACTCCGCGATCGCCGTGAATCTCAGCGGGATGTACGCCACGAGGGCACCGCCCAGGACGGCGCCGACCTTGTTGCCCGTGCCGCCCAGAACGACGGCGGCCAGGAACAGGATGGATGTGGCGATGTCGAACTTCTGATTGTTCACGAAGCCCACCTGCCCGGCGAACAGAGCACCCGACAGGCCACCCACGGACGCGCCGATGGCGAACGCCCAGACCTTGTACTTGAACGTGGGAACGCCCATGATCTCCGCGGCGTCCTCATCCTCGCGGATGGCGATCCAGGCGCGGCCCACACGGCTGCGCTCCAGGTTGCCGGCCAGAAGCAGCACGATGATGATGATCGTCAGCGTGAGCCAGTACCAGGGTGTGCCGTTCGAGTTGAGGAAGATCGGCTGCCCGTCGGCGTCCGTCCCCGGAGGACGGCCCACGTTCTGGAAGCCCACCTGGCCTTTCATGGCCGGGATGATGGTGGCCAGAATGCGCACGATCTCGCCGAAGCCGAGCGTCACGATGGCCAGGTAGTCACCGCGGAGGCGCAGCGTGGGCACGCCCAGCAGCACGCCGAAGAACATGGTGATCGCCATGGCCAGCGGGAGGGTCCACAGGTACGGAATATGGAGGTACGGCGAGTCCGGGCTGGTGAACATGGCCGCCGTGTAGGAACCCACGGCGAAGAAGGCCACATAGCCGAGGTCCAGAAGACCGGCGTAGCCCACCACCACGTTCAGGCCCACGGCGACGAGAGCGTACACGGACATCTGCGCCAGGGCGATCTGCCAGTTGTTGCCGGGTTCCGTGGTGATGAACGGAGGGTTCAGGATGGGCAGCAGGTACGCGATGACCACGACCACCATGAGCCAGAGCCACTGGACGTGGCGTGGGAGCGCGTTCCACTTGTCGCCGAGGCCGGGGAACCAGCCGCGACGACGGCGCCCCTTGGCTTCGCGGTCAGCGATCGCCTGATCTGCGGCGGAGTCGGGGATGAGGGTCGGGCCGTCTGTGGTGCTCATGCCTTACTCTTTCCAAGCGAGCTTCCCAGGATGCCTTCGGGACGCACGACCAATACCAGGACCAGCACCACGAACGCCACGACGTCGGTCCACTGGGAACTGCCCAGCAGCACCTGCCCGTAGTTGCCGATCAGACCGATCAGCAGGCCACCCAGAAGGGCGCCGCGCACATTGCCGATGCCGCCCAGGACCGCCGCGGCGAACGCCTTGACGCCCAGGATGAAACCGCCGTTGTACTGCACACCGGACGGGATCTTCATGACGTAGAACAGGGCCGCAGCACCGGCCAGCACCCCGCCGATCGCGAAGGTGGTGAGGATGATCTTCTCCTTGTTGACGCCCATGAGCGTCGCCGTGTCCGGGTCCTGGGCCACGGCACGGATGCCGCGGCCGGTCTTCGACTTCCGGATGAACTGGTCCGTGGCCACCATCAGGATGACGGCGGCGATGATGATCACCAATTGCTGGGAGTCGATGATGGTGCCGAACACATCGAAGATGGGCAGCGGGCGGAACATGGTGAGTGCCGCTTCGGGGCTCGGGCCGCGCCACCAGTAGATGAGGTACTGGATCGCGAAGGAGACACCGATCGCGGTGATGAGGAACGCCAGCCGGGGCGCCTTGCGTTTGCGCAGCGGCTTGTACGCCACGCGCTCGACGACGACGGCGGTGAGGGCGGAGGCGATGATGGCCACCACGAGGGCCAGGAGGAGATTGCCCACGATCGCCCAGAACGGCAGATGAGGTGCGGACGGGCCGAAGTTCAGCGCGCTGAGGGTGAAGAACACGCCGTAACAGCCGACGATGAAGACTTCCGAGTGAGCGAAGTTGATGAGGTTGAGGACGCCGTACACGAGGGTGTAGCCGAGGGCCACCAGAGCGTAGATGGCGCCGAAGGTCAGTCCGTCGAAAGTGGAGCTCCAGAAGTTCTGGGCCAGGGAGTCGACGTCGAAAGTGATCCAGGTGTCGTCCGTGGGCACTGCCAGTGGCACGGCGTGGATGAGGCTGGGAATTGCTTCACTGATCATAGGAGCTTCCTGAGGTGATCAAGAGAAATGCTGGGGGTGCACACGATTGCGTACCCCCAGCACTCTGTTGAAACTGCCGACCTTACTTGCCGATCACGCCGATCGGCGCGATCTTGCCGTTTTCGACCTTGTAGCCGTAAACATCGGGAGTCGCCAGTTCGCCGGTGGAGTCCCACTTGTAGTGCTTGGACAGGCCATCGGCGTCGTAGGCCTTGACCCACGCGAGGAGATCCGCGCGGGTCTGCTTGCCGTGGTCGATGCCCGACAGCAGCACGGTGGCGGCGTCGTAGCCTTCAATGGAGTAGGTGCCGGGTTCGGCGTTGGCCACCTTCTTGTATTCGGATTCGAAGCTCGGGATCAGCTCGCCCGGGATGCAGGGGCAGGTGAAGAACGAGTTGGAGGACGCGTCGCCGGCCTGCTTGATGAACTGGTCATCCTTCACGCCGTCCGGGCCCACGAAGGATCCGGTGAAGCCCTTGGCCACCAGCTGCTGGTCGAACGGCGCGGCCTCGGCGTAGTAACCGGCGTAGTAGACCGTGTCGGCCTTGGAATTCATGATCTTGGAGATCACCGCGGAGAAGTCCTTCTGACCGGTGACGACCTTGTCGGATCCGACCATGGCCGAACCGAGTGCCTGCGAAGTCTGGGTTCCCAGGCCGATGCCGTAGTCGGAGTCGTCCTGCACCACGTAGACCTTCTTGGCCATCAGCTTGTCCGTCAGGAACTTGGCTGCGGCCGGCCCCTGGACGGCGTCGTTGCCCAGAGCACGGAAGAAGGTGGTCCAGCCGTTCTTGGTCAGATTGGGGTTGGTGGCAGAGGGGGTGATGTGCACCAGGCCCTTCTGTTCGAAGATGTTGCCCGTGGCCTTGGACTCCCCGGAGAACGGCAAGCCGACCACGCCGATGATGTCGGCTTCCGACACGATCTGCGTGACAGGACCGGTGGCCTTGTTGGGATCGCCTTCCGTGTCGAATTTCTTGAACTGCACCTGGCAGCCGGGGTTGGCGGCGTTGTGCTGGTTGATGGCCAGCTGGATGCCGTTGAAGATGTTGATGCCCAGCTGGGCGTTGGGACCGGTTTCCGCGCCGGCGTAGGCGATCGTGGTGGTGGCGGGACACTTGCCCTTGCCATCCCCTGCGGGGAGCACCGCGGCCGAGGGGACGTCCACCTTGGAGATCGCGGGGATGTTCACCTTGCCTCCGTCGGCGCCTGACGTGGCCGTGGTGCCCGGGCCGCTCTGGTTGGCGCAGCCGGACATCAGCATGCCGAGCGCCACCGCTGCAACTGCCGTGACTGAAAGAGCTTTCTTCCTGTACATAAATGGCCTCCGCGCCAGATCAGGGTCTGATTCATGCACTCGCAGTGGTGTATCCGCGAGCACTTCCAAGAGCGTACTCCCAGCAATGTGACATAGGCCACACTTTTGGCGTCAGGATCTGATAACGAATACGTCGCCTCACCAGCCGAAACCCTGTCGGGGCTCGACCCGAGGCGCGCGAGCGTCCCCGTGCGTGAGGTGCGTGGCCGCCGTCGAGCCTGACCATCGGACCCCCTGTCCACCGCTTGGCGACAGGGGAGCGATGAAGCGCGGCACATCATGTGCAATGTGCCGCATCCGCTGAAGTGAGCGTAGGGCCCCCGGGACGGCGCTTGGATTCCGGGAGATCACGTTCGCGTAAAGAGTCGGTTACGCCGCCTGGTGTATGGCGGGGCGGACGCAGCGCTCGCAATCGTTCACTCCCCAGGCAGCGCCACCAGGTGGCCGCCTCCGACATCCCGCAGTTCGCGGCTCGGTCCCCCGGGGAGGTCCCAGGACCGGTCGCTGCCCCGCCGACGTCGCTGCCCGCGCTCCCGGGGGTTCACGATCGGCACAGCGTCCAGCAGTTCCCGCGTATACGGGTGGCGTGGGTCGTCGAAGATCTGTTCGCGGCTCCCCTGCTCCACGATCGCCCCGCGGTACATGATCGCCACGGAGGTGCACATGTGCTCCACCACGCTCAGATCGTGCGAGATGAACAGGAAGGAAGTCCGTCGCTCTTCGCGCAGATCGCAGAGGAGGTTCACGATCTGGCCTTGCACCGAGACATCGAGGGCTGAGACCGGTTCGTCCGCCACGACGAACTCCGGTTGCAGGGCCATCGCCCGCGCGATGACGATCCGCTGGCGCTGCCCACCGGAGAATTCATGCGGGTAGCGGTCCAGGGCGTCCGCGCCCATCCCGCACTGTTCCAGCACGTCGATGACCCGCTGCCGCTCGTCGTCGCGGGACGCCAGGCCGTGGGTCCGCATCGGCTCGCCGATGGCGGTGACGATGCGCAGCCGCGGGTTCAGCGCTCCGAAGGGGTCCTGGAACACGTACTGCATCCGCCGTCGGAGTCCGCGGAGTTCGGAGCGCGGCAGGTCCAGGATCTCCTGGCCTCGGAACCGCACGGAACCGGCATCCGGCTCGTGCATCCGCACGATGGCCTGGCCCAGGGTCGTCTTGCCGCTGCCCGACTCACCGACCAGTCCGAACATCTCCCCCTCACGGATGCTCAGGCTCACCCCGTCCACGGCGCGCACGGTCTCCCGGGGCGCTCGGCGACTGCTGCCTCGCGCGCGGAACTCCTTCACGATGTCGCGCGCTTCGAGGAGCGCCGGCGCGGGACTCCCCGTCATGCGTGCACCCCCGTGGCCTCATGACCCTGCGCGGCCAGCCTGCGCACGTCCTCCGGAATCGTGGGCAGGCGATCCAGCCGCTGACCCAGCAGCGGGCGGGCACTGAGCAGTGCCTCCGTATAGGGGTGTTCCGGCTTTTCGAAGATGCTGAACACGTCTCCTCGTTCCACTGTCCGTCCGCCGTACATGACCAGCACTGAATCGGCGACCTCGGCGATAACGCCCAGATCGTGCGTGATGAACAGCATGGCCATGCCCGTCTCGTCGCGAAGCTCCAGCAGCAGGTCGAGGATCTGGGCCTGGACGGTGACGTCCAGCGCCGTCGTCGGCTCATCCGCGATGAGCAGCCGCGGTCCGCAGCAGAGAGCGACGGCGATCATCACCCGTTGCTGCATCCCACCGGACAGCTCGTGAGGGTAGGAGCGCATGATCCGCTCCGCTCCGGGAAGTCCCACCCGGCGGAGCCATTCCACCGAGCGATCACGGGCCTCGGCCCGCGAGACGGACTCGTGGGCGCGGATCGTCTCGGTCAGCTGCCGGCCGATGGTGAAGACCGGGTTGAGGGAGCGAGCCGGCTCCTGGAAGATCATCCCCACTTCTCCACCCCGGACACGCTGCAGGGCGGTCTGCCGCAGTGTGAGGACGTCGGCGCCGTCGAACAGCACCTGCCCGCCGGAGATCTCCCCCGGCTCGTCCACGAGTTTCAGCAGCGAGAGTGCCGTCAGGCTCTTGCCGGAGCCGGACTCCCCCACGATGCCGAGCACCTCTCCCGGGCCGATCTCGAAACCTACACGGTCCACCACTACACGATGCCCTCCGCCTTCGGCGGGGAACCTCACACTGAGATCTTTCACGCGGACCAGGGGTTCGGTCGCCATGACGGTCACCTCCCCATCCGGGGATCGAGGACGTCCCGCAGGCGGTCGCCGAGGACGTTGATCGCCGCCACCGTGATCAGGAGCGCGACGCCGGGTGGGACCCACAGCCACCAGTGCTGCTGGAAGTCGATCAGGTTGTTGGCGGCGTTGATCATGTTCCCCCACGAGGCATTGGGCGGGACGACGCCGAGGCCCAGAAAGCTCAGCGCGGACTCACTGAGGATCCCCGAGGCCGTGCTCAGGGTCGCCACCACGATGAGGAGCGGCATCACGTTCGGAAGGAGATGACGGAACTGGCGCGAAGCGGCGCTCAGACCAAGGACCTCCGCCGCCCGCATGTACGGGGCTTCGCGCAGGGACAGCACCTGGCCGCGGATCAGGCGGGCCAGCGAAGGCCAGCCGATCACGCTGAGCAGGATCATCACGATGTAGATCCGCGACTCGGGCGCGACCTTCAGCTCCGAGAGCACGGCCGCCATCACGATGAGCAGCGGCAGGCCCGGAATGGACATGAGAAGGTCCGCGAACCGCATGATGAGCGTGTCGACGATGCCGCCGTAGTACCCCGCCACGAGGCCGAGCACGGCGCCGAGGATCAGGGACAGCAGCATCGAGGCGACCCCGATCGTGAGCGAGATCCGCCCCGCGAGCATGAGCCTCGTCAGGACGTCCCGCCCGTACTCATCGGTGCCCAGCCAGTGGTTTGACGCCGGGGCGTGCTCGGCGATGCGCAGGTTGATCTCCTCCCCGGTGTACCCGGTGAGGAGCGGCCCCAGGAAACTGAAGAGCAGCATGAAGACGAGCAGGCCGATGCTGATGCTCGCGGCCGGGATCCGCAGCAGGCGGCGGAGCTCCGTCGCGCTCCTGCTCGAGGGCGGGCCTTCAGCCGAAAGCCCTGCGCCTCTGGTCGAAAGCTCTGTGTCGATGTGGCTCATGCCGCCCTCCTCGACCCGAGAAGCCGCACCCGGGGGTCGGCCACGGCGTAGAGCACGTCGGCCAGGAAGCTGCCCAGGATCGTGAGGAACGCCAGGAGCATGGTGACGGTCATGAGCACCGCGTAGTCGCGCGTCTGCACCGATTCGAGCTGGATCCGCCCGACGCCGGGCCAGTTGAAGATCTGTTCCGTGATGATGGCCCCGGAGAACAGGGCCGGAAGCTCGAAGGCCAGGAGCGTGATCGCGGGCAGCAGGGCATTGCGCAGCGCATGGGAGAACACCACCGTGCGCTCCCGCAAGCCCTTCGCCCGGGCGGTGCGGATGAAGTCCGCGTGCAGCGCTTCCAGCATCCCGCTGCGGAAGTAACGGGTGAGCGCACCGGCGCCAAGGAAGGTGAGGATGCCCACCGGGAGCACCATGTGCCGGGCGATCTCCAGGAACTGCGCGAAGCCGTCGGAGGAACTCGCGGTGTCGAGCATGCCACCCGTCGGCAGCCACCGGAGATCGACCGCGAAGACCTTGATCGCGAGCAGACCGATGAAGAACGACGGCACCGACAGGGAGGCGAACAGTCCCGCGGTGACGAGCCGGTCGAACCAGGAGTACTGCCGGGTCGCCGAGAGCACGCCACACACCAGCGCGATCGCCCAGGTCAGCACGAATCCTGCGAAGGCGATCACGAAGGAGTTGCCGATCAGCGGCCCGAGGAGTTCCGTCACCGGGCGGTTGTAGACCAGGGAGTACCCGAACTCACCGCGCAGCATGTTGCCCAGCCAGATGAAGTACCGCACCGGCACGGGCTGATCCAGCCCGTTCAGGGCGCGGAGCTCGGCCTTGCGCTGCGGCGTGAGCTGACGATTCGAGCTGAAGTAGTCGCCCGGCATGAGGGCGAAGAGGAAGAACACCAGGACGGAGACACCGAGAAGCAGCAGTGCCATCAGTCCCAGCCTCTTGAGGACGTAGCGGGTCATGGGAACCGTTCGTATCGGGTGACGGACGACGCCGGGGCTAGCCCGCGATCTTCAGCTTCGCCAGGGCGAGGGCCGCTTCGTCGCTGCCGGTCGTGTACAGCTCGCCATTCTGGATCCGGGCGTTCCACGCCGACAGGGACTTGCGGTAGTCGAGCAGGATGATCGGCGGGTCCTGGCTGAGCTTCTGGTACAGCTCCGTGTAGATCTTCTGCCGGGCCGCCCGGTCGAAGGTCGAGACGCCCTTCTTGATCAAGGCGGTCACCTGCGGGTTGGAGTACCCGGTGACGTTGATCGCGGGGTCGGTGGTCCCGAACTCGGACACGGCGTCGTTGGGGTCGCTCAGGCCGTTGCTGCGGAAGCCTGCGAGGTCGTAGTCCCCGTTGTTGAGGCGGTCGAACGCGGTGTTCGAGTCGAGCACCTCCGGCACGAAGTCGATTCCGAGGTCCTTGTAGTCCTTCTTCGCGATCGGGATCACCGGGTCGTCCTGCTTGGTGGTGATGTAGGACAGGGTGAGCTTCTTCCCGTCCTTCTCACGCGTGCCGCCGGCCTGGGCCTTCCAGCCGGCCTCATCGAGCAGCTGCCCCGCCTTCTTCGCGTCAAAGCCGTAGGAGGTCACGCCGTCGTTCGTGTAGGACCATTGGGTCGGGGCCGCGAAGACGTCTGCCACCTGTCCCAGTCCCTTGAACTTGGCGTCCACGATCTGCTGCCGGTCCAGGCCGTAGTACAGCGCCTGGCGGACCTTGGTGTCGGCCAGCGCGGGCTTCTTGTTGTTCACCCAGATGGCGCCGTAGTCGGAGACGACCCGGGCGCGGATGTTGGCGAAGCCGAGCCCTTGCAGTTCCTTGAGGGTCGCCGGGTCACTGCCGAAGCCGCCGTGGTCGATGTCGCCGTTCTGGAAGTTCTGCAGAGCAGAGTCGCTGGAGACCACCTTGAAGATCACCCGCGCGATGGAGGGCTTGCCGTGGTAGTAGTGCTCATTGGCCCGGTACCGGATCTCCTGGCCCTCCACGTACTGTTCCAGGGCATAGGGGCCGGCGCCCAGGGGCTTGGAGTAGAGGCTCTTGAGGTAGTCGAGCTTTCCCTTGACGTAGCCCTTGCCGTAGTAGGCCTTCGAGATCACCGGACCGCCGAGGGTGCGCAGGGCCAGCGGATTGGGCTTCTGGGTGACGATGCGGATCGTCGAGGGGTCCACCACCGTGATGCCGGAGAGTGAGTTCGCCGAACCGGTGCGGAACTCCTTGGTGCCGGCGATGACGATGTCGGAGAAGTCCACGCCACCGGCGTAGGCGGGGTCGTTGAGCAGGGTCAGCGTGAACGCGACGTCCTCAGCCGTGAGGGGCGAGCCGTCGCTGAAGGTCAGCCCCTTGCGCAGGTGGAAGGTGTAGCTGAGATCGTCGGAGGACACCTCCCATTTCTCGGCGAGATCCGGCACCGGCTCACCCGCGTCGTTGAACACCACGAGGGAGGCGAAGATCGGCTGCACCGCGTTCCCGTCCCAGCCGTTGTCGTAGAAACCGGGGAGGAACACGCCACCCGGCTTGCTGATGGTGGTGACGAACGAATCCTTGCGCTGCGTGGCGGCGGCCGGGCTCTTCCCCGGGTCGGAGGCCTTGTAGAACTCGTCCTTCAGCTTGCTCAGGTCCGCCTTCTCCGTGCCCGGGTCAGACTCGACGGCAGGGGCGCAGGCGCCGAGGAAAAGAGCACCTGCGAGCAGTCCCGCGATCGCTGCGACCGGCTTCTTGATGAGCGTCATTCTGAGACCCTTCTGGGGGCAGGAGGAATCCACAGGCGGAATGGTGATGTCCCTGTGAACGAATACCCGCACAGCCTAAGCAGGCCTCGGAAATCTCTGAAAGTGATGTTTCACGTGGTGAACGAATAAGAAGCCCGGTTGAAAAAGAAGTCGATATGAGAACCGTCAGGTTCATGAATCGTCACACTCGCCAGGACATTTCACCCGCCCGTCACCCGCCCGCGAGCAACCCGCTCAGCCGCTGCCGCTTGCCCCGGATCTCCCGCTCCTGAGCGGTCAGCCGCTCGGCGAGGCCATCGAGTTCAGCCCGCAGATCCGGGCACAGCTCCAGCGCGACGCCGTCCCCGCCGTCGCGCAGGCAGTCCAGATAGCGGCGGATCGTGGCCGTGCCGACGCCCGCCGCGATCATCGCCCGGATTTGTTGCACGCGCACGACGTCGGCCGCGGAGTATTCGCGGTACCCGGACCGAGTGCGGTCCGGCGTCAGGACGCCCTGCTCCTCGTAATGGCGCAGCGCCCGCGCGCTCACTCCGCTGGCCGCCGCCAGTTCACTGATCCGCATCCGGATCCCTCCCGTCTTGACCTTCACACGGGCGTGAAGGTTTAGCGTCCCTGTCATGGCATCTACGACAACGGGCCGAAGGGCTCTGATCTTCCACGGCTACGGCGCCACTCCCGAGGATCACTGGTTCGGCTGGCTGGCAAAGCGGCTGGAGGACGACGGCATTCCAGTGACCGTGCCGGCGCTCCCGGACTCTCTGGACCCGGATCCCGTGGTGTGGGAGGACGCGGTGCGGGCGGCGCTCGGAACCCCCGACGCCGGGACGATCGTCGTCGCGCACAGCCTGGGCTGCCTGACGGTGCTGCGTGCGCTGGGCTCGCTCACGGGTCCGTGGCGGCTGGGCTCGCTCGTCCTCGTGGCCGGGTTCCTCGACCCGTTGCCCGCTCTTCCGGGGCTCGACGGCTTCATCGCCGACGGCACGCCTGTGGACGGGCTGGCGGAGCACCTCGACCGTCTCGTGGTGCTCCGTTCGGACCGGGACGAGTTCGTGCCGACGGCTCACACGGACCGTCTGGCCGCCATGCTCGGCACGAAGGCACAGATCGTCGAAGGGGCCGGGCATTTCCTGGCCGACGACGGCGTCACGGAAGCCCCCGCGATCCTCAACGCCGTCCGCTCCACCCGGGACTGAGTCGCACCGAACCGGGCGAGGCCTCGACAGGCCCGGGACGGGACGCCCCGGCCTACGATGAGACCCATGCAGCCCTTGGGACCGGCCCCGTGGCCACCGCCGCCGATCACCACCGAGCGACTGACCCTGCGCGTCTCGGAAGCACGGGACCGCCCGGGCCTCATCGACTTGTTCGCTTCGCCGGAAGTCGGGACCTACACCGGTGGGGCGAGGCCCCGGGAGGAGCTCGAGGCCTCAGTGCCGGAGATCCCCGGGCGGCGCGAGGGTTTCTTCGTGGTCGAACGGGAGGGCGAGTTCCTGGGGATGGTGACCTTCGACCGACGTGACGCGGAGCATCCCGGCCACGTCCGTCCGGAGGGGAACGAGGCCCAGCTCGGGTACCTGTTCCTGCCGAGCGCCTGGGGCCGGGGCTACGCCACCGAAGCTTGCACGGCCGCTCTCGGCTGGTTCGGCACGGCGTTCCCGGGCGAACCGGTCGTCCTGCCCACGCAGACCGCCAACGAGGCCTCGCTGCGCCTCGCGCAACGGCTCGGTTTCCGCGAGGTCGAGGTGTTCGAAGAGTACGGCGCCGAGCAGTGGTTCGGCGTCTGGACCGGCGAGGGCGCCGGCTCCCCCGCCCTCTGAACCGCTACCCGGTGGCCCTGCCAAAAGCTGGACTACGACGACGGCGCGTCGTGCCGGACGGTGGCGTCGCGCGCGAACTCGCGCACCCGCGCGTCGTCCAGGTACTGAGCGGGCACGCCACCACCCAGCAGGGTCCGGACCATGGACGCCGAGCCGGGGAAGGCCGTGAAGCTGCCCGCGATGATCACGTTGCCGAAGCGCCGGCCCTTGAGCATGGGGGCGTCCGCGACGATCGCCAGGTGTGGGAAGACCGAGGCGATGGTGGCGGCCTCCTCACGGGCTGCTTTCAGGTCCGGCGCCGAACCGCAGTTCACCAGGTACACGCCGTCCGGACCGAGCACCCGCGCGGCGTGCTCGGTGAACTCCCGGCTGGTCAGCGTGGGCGGGGTGACTCCCTGCGCGAACACGTCGCGGATCACCACATCCCGGCTGGCGGGGCTGAGGGTTTCGGTGACGGCCCGGGCCTCCCCGACCCGGATGCGGAGGAACGGGGCCCGCGGGAGGTCGAACCAGTCGCGCACCGCGTTGGCGAGCGCGGCGTCGAGCTCCACCACCACTTGGCGGGATTCCGGGAACACGTGGTGGAAGTAGCGGGCCAGCGAGCACGCCGCCCCGCCGAGGTGCAGCAGACGGACGCGATCGCCCGTCCCAGGTGCCCAGCGGTCCTCCACCAGCGCCGCGATCCAGCGCATGTACTCGAAGCTCAGGTGGCCCGGGTCGTCGAGGTCGATGTGGGAGCTCTGCACACCGTTGAGCCGGAGGAGCCAGCCGTTCGCCAGGTCGAGGTCCCGGATCAGTTCGGCTTCCCCCTGGTCCACCGGATGGACGCCCTCCACGGGCCCCGTCGGCTGTGCCTTCTGCCCCTGTTTCATGGCCCCCAGCCTAGTACGCGAGGGGTCCCCGGCTGAGCGAAGCGAGGTTGGGGCGCGTACTGGGCGCTAGTACGCGAGGGGTCCCGCCCGGCGGATCAGCTTGCCGTTCAGCCGACCGAGCCGCTGACCAAGGCCGTGCAGGGTCCCACCACGACGATCCAGAAGATACACACCATGATCAGGATCCCCGCGCCGAAGCGCCGCCAGCGATCCTGGAACATCAGGATCACCCCGAGCACCAGCGCGAGGACCGAAGGGATGTTGAGGACCAGGAAGTTGTTGCTCACCCCCGAGAGGACCAGCGCCAGCACGAACGCGGCGAAGATCGCGGCACAGCCCACCCCCAGACCGCCCGGAATCCCTCCGCCGGCCGGCTTCTCCGGCAGGAGTTGAGGCATGCCGCCTGAATAGACGGGCGGATGAATGCCCGACGGCGGCTGCCCTGGACCGGGCCCGTACGGCTGCGGGCCGGGCGGATACGGCTGCGCGCCAGGATACGGCTGCGCGGGGCCGGGAGATGCCTGGCCGGGGAACTGCGCTCCCGGGTACTGGGGCGCGCCGGGAAACTGCGCCGGCCCCGGATACTGCGGCGGACCAGGCTGAGGCCCACCCGCCGGGCCTCCACCCTGCCCGGGAGCGTAACCCGGCGGAGGTCCCGCCGGTCCGGGGCGCGGGGTGCTCTGTCCCCCCGGGTACTGTCCCTCAGAGCCCTGTCCGCCCTGCCGTTGCCCGCCCGGACCCTGCCCGTCGGGGGTTCCCTGATCCTCGCTCATACGGCCTCCTTGATCCGGTGTGCGGAGTAATTGCCCTTGCGCGCCTCCCAGGCCACGCGGGCCAGCAGCAGAGGGATGGTGATCGCAAGGAAGAGCTGCGGCCGGCTCAGGCCCAGCCACGCGACGTCGTTGGCGCGGACGAACTCCACGAAGAAGCGGAAGATCGCATACGCGCCCAGGTACAGCGTGAAGGTGGAGCCCGGCGCCATGTCCCGGTGGCGGAGCCAGCACCAGAGGATCACGAAGGCCGTCGCGTGGAACAGGATCTCGTAGACGAAGCTCGGGTGCAGCGGGACACCTGCCGGGGCGTTGAGGCGTGCCGCGGCGTCCGGGGCGAGGACGATCCCCCACGGGCCACCCGTGGGGCTGCCGGGGTCCTCGGTGAACAGACAGCCGAAGCGGCCCACCGCCATGCCGAGCGCCAGCGCCGGGGCGAACAGGTCCCCCGTGCGGATCCTGTACCTCATGATCTTCTTGGCCACATGAGCGCCCAGCCAGGCGCCCACCAGGCCGCTCAGTATGGAGGCGTTGCCATGCGCCAGCTGCTCCACCAGGCTCAGATTCCTATTCGGGTCCAGGTGTTGCGCCCAGGTGCCCAGGCGCATGAACACGGCCCCACCGGCCAGGGCGCCGAGAACCACGTAGATGATCCGGTCCTCGTCGAATCCCCGCCGTTTGGCTTCGGAGAAGAACACGGCCAGCGCGGCGAAGACCCCCAGCGCCACGAACACCGAATGGGTGTCCAGCGCGGGCCCGAATCCCAGAAGGTCGTGCAGAGTGGGGAACACGGCTCAACCCCCCGCGCCGAAGCCCGGGATCAGCCGGAGCACCCAGAGAACCAATGCCGCGAGCGCGGCCAGCGCCACCAGGGACAGATATCCGATCACCACGCGGGTGTCCCCCAGCTTGCACTTGGACCGCAGCAGGCCGCCACGGCGTGCCTTGACGTACCCGGCGATCCCGACCAGCGCGAACACCAGCACCACCACGGGGCCGAGGACCCAGGCGAGCAGCGCGATCGTGGTGAACACGCACAGACGCAACGGGTCATAGGGCGGCGCGGGACGGCCCACCGAGTCGTCGAAACGGTTCAGATGATCGAAAGCCCCTGCCCGGCCGTTCCCCTCGCGGCTGCCGTCCACGGGGTCCTCAGCCCTTCACCGTGACGGGCAGTTCGCGGCGTCCCGTGGCCGTCGAGATCCGGGACTTCGCCAGCGGCGCCCAGGCCTGCACAGCGCAGAACGGTGCGCACTGATGACCCCCGCTCTCCTGATTTACGGTGGCGACGTGCACGCAGCACTGGGTGAGGCGCTCTTCGATCATGGTGTTGATGTCCATGAACGGCTTGATCGTGACCCGGAGAACCCGATCGGCGAGCATGGCCCGCATCCTGTTGTGCTGACCCGGCAGTCGGGACGCCGCGATGGTGGCGAGAGTGCCGACGCCCAGATCGCAGTTGACGCAGATGTCCCGCCAGATATCCGACATCGAGGGGTGGGACAGCGATGACTGCTCGCTGAGCAGGTCCAGGAGGGAATTCTTGACGACGTCCCGGATGGCTTTGTTGACGTTGGAATCGGCGATGCGGTTGGCGAGCAGATCCGGGTTCAGGTCCAGGAACTCCTTGAGGCGGTCGTGCCCGATCAGAGCCACGAGCGACTTCCACTCGCCCGCGTCGTCCTTGAGGAAGTACCCCACCGAGCAGCAGTGCGGGTGGCTGCAGGGCAGGGCGGTGAGGTCCTTCCAGCTGATCTTGCCGCCGGTCTGGCCTTCGAGCCGGGACAGGACGCCCGTGTGGGTCAGGCGGCGGTTCGGGTCGATCCCCGCCGAGCGCCCGGAGCCGAACACCGGCTGGATGGTGACCCCGCCGACGTACGGGGTCGCCATGGCCCGTTCGATCACGGCGCCGATCTCGCCGTCGTTCACGCCGAGCGCAGCCGTCATGGTCAGCGTGGTGAACACGCCCGCTGCAGAGAGGCGCTCGACGGCGCGCTGCTTGAAGCGCCGGATGTCCGCGCCACGGTGGAAGGCGGAGGCCTCGGCCGATTCGCCGTCGTACTGGAGATAGATCTCCACCCGCTGGCGATGCTTGCGCAGGGTTTCCACGAACTCGTCGTCCTGCGCGATCCGCAGACCGTTGGAGTTGATCAGGATACGGACGATCGGGCGGGCGACCAGGTGCTCCAGGAGCTGCTCCAGCCAGGGGTAGAGCGTCGGCTCGCCGCCGCTGAGCATGAGGACGTCGATCCGCCCGTTCTCGCGTTCCAGCCGTGCGTCCACGGACGCCAGCACTTCGGCGAGGGGCGCGACGGCGGACGCGGCCGGTCCGGATTCGGCGAAACAGGTGGGGCAGCGGAGATTGCAGTGGTCCGTGATGTCCTCCAGCAGGATGCAGGTGTGCTGGGTCTGCATCTCCGGGAGGCCGTCCTCGTAGGCGGAGGGCACGGGTTTGAAGTTGCCGGTCCGGTCCGGAGCGTGGACCTTGGTGGGCGCGGTCCACTGTTCCAGGTAGCTCAGAAGCTCAGCGGATTCGTCGTAGAGGGTGCTCACCAGGCCGTGCTCCTGACAGCCGCGCTCCAGCCAGACCTCGCCGTCGCGAACGGCCAGCCAGCCGGAAAGCCGTTGCACCTCGGACAGCGGCTGGTCCGGCTTCTCCTCATGGCATTTCGGGCAGAACGCGTTCACATAACGATGGATGCGATAGTCCCGCAGCGGCATCCCCTGGCCGGCCTTCTGAGTCATGGCGCAAGCCTAGCCGCGAGGGGTGACGCTATTCAATTAATCCATCGTATTGGATTAATGGGCCCGTCCTACCTGACGACGGCCAGCGCGAAGCCGTCCCACCCCTTGGAGCCGACCGTCTGGATGACCGTGGCGTCGAAGCGCGGATCATCACCGAGGAGTTCGAGCGAATCCCGGATCCCAGGGGCGTTCACCGGATCCATCTCAGGGTGCAGCGGGGCGCCTTCCCAGACCGTGTTGTCGAGGACCACCACGGTGCCGGGACGGCCCAGCCGCGCCGCCCAGTCCAGGTAGTGGGAGTTGTTCTGCTTGTCCGCGTCGATGAACACCAGATCGAACGGTTCCCCGCCCTCCAGCGTGGGCAGGACGTCCAGCGCGGCACCCACCTTGATGTCCACGCGGGCGCCGACGCCGGCGTCGTCGAGGTTCTTGCGCGCGACGGCGGCATGCGCGGCTTCATACTCGATGGTCACCAGACTCCCGTCCTCCGGGAGTCCACGGGCCATGAAGAGCGTGCTGAACCCGGCCAGCGTGCCGATCTCAAGAACCCGGCGGGCTCCACGGATGCGGACCAGAAGCTCCAGGAGCCTGCCGGAGTTCGGGGCGACCTCGATGGGCGGCATGCCCGCGTCCTTCGCCGTGCGGATGGCCTGGTCAAGGGCTTCATCCGGGTGAACCACGGTGCTGGAGATCCATTCCTCCATGGCCACCCACTCGGGCTGGGATCGGTGCTCGAATGCGCTCATGAGGCCATGCTAGGCACGTCGCCCGGCCGGCCGGTAGGGGGCGTGAGGAGGTTCACGAGAGGTCGTCGAGGGCCTTTTCGAGCCGTTCCACTTTGCCGCTCAGTTCGCCGGTGTAACCCGGACGGATGTCGGCCTTGAGCACCAGCGAGACGCGGGTGCCGTACTCGGCCACGGCGAAGGTCGCGCGCTTGACCACGTCCATGACCTCGTCCCATTCGCCTTCGATCTCGGTGAACATGGAACTGGTGTGATTCGGGAGACCGGATTCGCGGACCACCTTGACCGCGGCGGCCACGGCGTCATGGACGGAGGCGTCGCTGGGGGCTTCGGAACCCGGAGCGGCACCGGACGGGGCGACGGAGAATGCGACGATCATGGGGCGGCCTTTCGTCGGGATCGTGTCATGAAAGCGGAGGGTGGGACCACTTCCGCCCCTAGTGTGCCACGGCTGGCTATGCTGAGCAGATGGAATACCGCCAGGGGGGCAAACCGCTGCGTGCAGACGCGGCACGGAACGTTGAGAAGATCATCGCGGCCGCCCGCGAGTGTTTCCATGAGCGCGGCCCCGAGGTTCCTCTGCAGCTCATCGCGGAGACCGCCAAGGTGGGTCCGGCGACGCTGTTCCGCAACTTCGCGGACAAGGAGGCGCTGGTGCTCGCGGTGATATCGCGGCAGCTGAGGGCACATGTGGATCCCGTGGTGGTCGAGGCCCTGGTGGAGCCGAATGCCGGCGACGCCCTCATGCGGGTCATCGAGGCGATCGTGCAAGTGGCCGCGGAGGAGTCGACGCTGCTGGACGCGCTCGTGGGACGCCGTGGCGTCCTGACCACCATCAGCGGCAACATCATCGACGCCCTGGGCATGCTGCTCGGCCGCGCTCAGCGACAGGGCACCATCCGCCGGGACGTGTCCCAGGAGGATGTCATCCGGATCGTCGCCATGCTGATCGGCTCGGTGGACACGATCGAACGCGGCACCACCGCGTGGCGCCGCCCGGTCGCCCTCATCGAGGACTCCCTGCGCCCCGCCGCAGCGACCCGCGAACTTCCGCCCCAGACCCCGGTGCCGAGCGTCGCACTGCCGCTGGGTTAAGTGATCGAGGGACGGAGCGAGAAATGCCGATGAGGACGGGCACGAATTCGAACCCTCGCTTAGGCAAGCCCCACTGAGGATGTCATCTTCTAGACTGCATGCTGTGAGCGTCCCACCGATCCAGACATGCCTGCTACGGCGCAATCAGATTTTTCACGTCCTGCAGCCTCAATTTAGTTTGCCAAAATGCGATCTACAGGAAATGGCATACGATCCAACTCACCGGCTCCGGGTTGCTTCAAACAGAGGCGACCGACAGCAACCATCCCGTCGATCGGAGTTATCCTTACATCAATCGGCAGTAGCAATAAATCTCGGAGAGATTCCTCTCGCAAGCCAAGTCGAATCGCCCGCCTCAAAGAACTCCACACCTTCCGAGTTCGCGGCCGCAGCATCGATAACAATAATCATTGGCGCGGAGGTCTTTCTGCGCCCTACTTGGCGCGCAACGTCGCGATCAGATGCTAGATGAACATACTGGCGTCCCATGGGCAGGATGCCTCGAAGCAAGATTGATGCTAAATTTTCGGGCACAGTCCCATGAAAGAGGATATCGGGCGGGGCCACAGACTTTCTTGACACGCTCACTGGGATCGAGTGGCCATAAAGAGCCCTGATCCGACCTCCATCGATTTCATGTCTTCGCTTTGGCGCGGAAACAACGATCTGCACCAACCTGTCGCGATCTATCGCGCCCCATCCACCCCCCTTTTGACGCAGAGCACTAATCAGCTGCTCTATATCAGCCCACCCTGACTCGTCCAGCTCGAGTCCATATGACAACGGGGAGTGGCGAAGAGCCAACGAAAGTTCGCGGCTTATAGCAGAGTCCTGCAATCCCACTACGCCAACGTCTCTTCGAGCTGGTCCGCGGTCTCGGCGGCGACTTCATAAGCACCCGCCGAATCTACAAAAATCAAGAAATGTCGAATCGGCCAACGCCAGTCTTGATCGGCCGGTTGAGACTCCCGGAGTTCCGCCACCCAATTTGAATCCATAACCTCCACAAGGGCATCATAAGCGCCCTCACTGTGCCAAGCGGTGCAGTGAGATTCCGCACGGTACCGGTACGCTCTAACTCGAGCGAATCGGAATCCTCCTACATACAAAGAACCATTGCGACTATACGTGCACCGGAGCTCCGCTTCACCTCCTGGGTGACTGAACACAGCATCTTCGGTATAGTCGTACGGCGGCAAGGCCGCGACTAGGCGTTTGACACCTCGGCTGTTCATGGAAGGTCAATTCCTTCGCTGGTCAACTTGTTCCTCCTGAGCTGGTCGGACAATCGTTGCTCAAACGCTGCTTGGCCAGTTCGATCCACTAGACGCCAATCCGACCTAGGGATCCCTGCACGGTTCAACGCTTGGGCTGAGCGGGTATTCAAGATCAGTGTATTACCGTCTCTTACGATAACATCAATCGGCACATCATCCGGCGACAGGCTCTTCGATTTTAAATCACTCGCCACACTATCAATGGTTCGACCTGCAAAAGCTCCTTCTTTGCTGAACTTCTCGCTGAAGGTCTTCTGGGCAAACCTAGCGTTACCAATATTTGGCTTTATCCTCTTAGTTAAGGAGAGCACGAGTTTTGGGTTGGCGGCCCGCATTCCCGCTTTCAACGCCTTACCGCCGACCGGTATGCCGCCCAGGACTGCTCCACCAAGCCCTCTGGCCCAAGCTCCCCCAACATCGTTCGGGTTTTCATTCAAGTTGTCTGCAACGCTGCCCACTGCGTACAGAACTGTGACCGCCGCACATAGACCATTGGGGGTATTGCATGCGAGATCTTGAGCCCATGAAAGGACTTCGGTCGCATTGTGAACGAAAGACTTCGCAGCTTGTGCGGCGGCTTCCTTTACAGGATTCGCGGTTGGAAGGTTTCCGATCGTCGCGGCTCCCGTGTACCGCCAGTAGGGATTGCTCGTGCCGTAGTAGTAGTTTCCAGGGCCGCCCGGGGCGACCGTCAGGGTTCCGTACTGGGCTTGCTCCCACTTCGTGCCATAGTCCTTGATTGGGCCGTTCGTGTGATTGATAGGCACGTTGGGACGCGACTCGTATCCATTGCACACATCGCACAGGAATAGACCGCTAGGATCCGAAAAATTGACCGGATCGGCTCCCGAATACATGTAGGGGCTGAAGAGTCGCTGTGTAGACTTATCCAGGACGGGGTCCGGCGCAGTGAACGCCCCCAGCGACGGGTCGAGTTCTCGGGCGCCCACCTGAACGAGCTTGGACTGCGAGTCGGCCAGCTTGCTGATGTAGCCGTTGACGGCGCCGAACCCGGCAGGGTTGGCGGCATTGCTTCCCACACCGCGAGCGCCGGCTGGCGCTGCTGCGAAAGCGGCGTTGGCCACGGCCGATTGGGTCGGGCCACGGGCCAGACCGTACGGATCAGTGAACCTGACAACAGCGGTGGTCCCCGCAGTCGCCGTCGTCGGCAGGACCATCGTCTGGCCGGTGTTCACCCGATCGCTGAGGATGACAGTCAGCTGGGAAACTCCGGATTTGGCTGTGCGCTCGGCGACTGCCTTTCCGGCGAAGCTGTACGACCGCGTTGCGGTGACAGCACCGGCCGTCGTGGCATGCGCCGTCGTCATTCCCAGAGTGAACGTCGTTCCAGTCCCGTCGGTGATTCCGATGAGGTCTCCACCGGCGGTGTAGAACCGCTGAGTGTCACCTGTCGCCGTCGACGCGGGAGGGTTGCCCGAAGCACTGTTCGGGTTGGGGTTACCAGACAGCGTGGTGCTGCCTGACGTGCCGGCGAGCTTGCCGTCCGCCGTGTAATTCAGCGTCTGCCCGGCCCTCGTGGTCATCCGTCCCGCAGCGTCCCATCCGAACGATGCGGAAGACGCAGTCCCCGTGGCAGGGGTGCTCGTCATCCCGGAAAGACGGTGGCTGGTTCCCTGATAGCTATAAGCCTCAGTGGACGCCAGGGCACCGGTGGGACCGAAGCGCTTGACCTGGGCACGATCTCCACCTGCCGTGTACGTGTAGGTCTGGGCGTAGGCCGCCAGTCCTCCGAGGCCCGTGACAGAGGTGGCGCTGGATGCCGGGGCTGCACCGCAGGCGGCGGTGGGGCTCCAGGCAGCAGCCAGACGATCCGCGTAGTCATAGGCGAAGCACTGATTGTCGACCGGCTTATTGGTCCGAGCGGACCACGACTGATTCCGGTTGGTGATCTTCCCCGCGGCGTCGTACTTGTAGCTCGTCTTGCCGAGGTCGGCAATCACGCCCTTGGACTTGTTGTCACTCCGGACAGCGACGACTCGCTGCGTGGTCGCGTCATAGTCGAAGTAGGTGGCAGTGGTGCCGACGGTGGGGTTGGTCGAATAGACCGAGTTCTTGTCCCACTGCTGGAAGGATCCCAACCAGCCCAGGTTGTTGTAGGCACCGTTCGTGACAATGTTGTCGCCGAGATTGCTTTCGAGGGCGATCGGCCGATCGGCGCTGTCGTAGGACGACGTCAGGGTCTCCGCCGCCAGACCTCCCAGGGCCGGAATGCTCTGGGTGTTCGGAAGACCATTCTGCCGGTAGCTTGCGGTCGTGGTGTAGGTTCCGGCGAAGGTTCCCAGCCCAGACGGAACGGTTACGGTGGACGTTCCCGGCTGGTTACTGGCGTTGTAGTTCGCGTAGGTGGAGATGACGGCCTGATCGTAGTTCGCCCCGTTGTACCGGGTTTCGGAACTGAGCTGCCCCTTTTTCTCGGTGTCGTAACTCCGGGTGACGAGGGTCTTCTCCGTTCCCCCACTGACCGTCACGGTCGTTTTGATTGATCGGTCCAACGCGTCGTACTCGTTCTTCGTGACCGTGCCGAGAGCGTCAGTGGACGTGGCCAGTCGACCGCTCGCATCGTAGCTCAGCGAACTCGCGCCGGCATCCGGATCGGTGGCGGAGACCTGGCGCCCCGCGGCGTCGTAAGTCCAGCTCCACGTGTTGCCGGCGACGTCCTTCATCGCGGTCATCTGTCCGAGCGTGTCGAAGGTGTACGTGCTGGTGTCCTTCGCCGACGCCGTGGTCGGGCCCCGGAACAGGACGTTCGCCACAGCGTTGCCGTTGAGGTCCGTCACGCTCTGCTGCGCAGATGAAGCAGCCGTGCCTCCCGGAGGAGTAGGGCCGGTGCTGGTGACCGTATCAGTCCCCGCGTACGCCAGCGTGGTGGTCCACAGGGTCTGGTTGTCATTGGCCACGTCCGAGGTCGCTGTGACACGCCCTGCGGCATCATAGGCATAGGTGGTGGAGGACGGGACCGCGATGGTGGGGATGAACAACGTCCCCGACGGGGCATTCGTCATGTAGTACTCGTGGACGCTCTTGGCGAGATCTCCGGCACTGTTGTAGTACGTGTCCGTGGCGATCGTGCCACCGATCGGCGAAGCCGTCTGCGACTGACGGGCACGGCCCAGCCCATCGAAGATCGCATACCCGCTGACGATCCCACCCGAGTTGTTGACTCGGTCGGTCTTGATGGACGACGGCGCCGTCTGCGACACCGCGTAGGTGATGGCGAGCGACGGCGTGGGGTAGTTCGCTTTGGGGCGAAGTGCGTCCCACTGCTTGACCAGGCGTCCGGAGGAATCATATTCGCTGGTGGACACGTTGCCGTTGACATCCGTGGCGGTGAGGGCCGAGCCGCGGGAGGCATCGAACGTCTGGCTCGACGTCCACCCCAAGGGATTGGTGGAGGTCACCGTCGTCGGGAGGCCCGTGGCGGGACTGTAGGTCGTGGCAGTGACCCGGTCGGTCCCGGTGGTAGGATCGGTCGAGCTGATGGCCCGGCCGAGCGAGTCATAGCCGATGGTGTCGCCCGTGAGCCACGTCGACACCGACCCACCGTTGGTCTCGGTCGCCGTGTCGGTACGGGTCACCTGGCCCTTGGTTGGAGCCTGATACCCGTTGCTCCCTGGATCAGCGGAGGCCGAGGAGTCGTACAGCGTACGCGACGCGGTCAGAATATCCCCGGTGCTGGTGCCGCCGGAGCACTCACCCTTTCGCGTGGTCTGAGTGGCGGGCAGCCCCAGGAGATTCGCGCCTGTGTTGTCCGCAAACACCGTCAGCTGGCACGAGGCATCCGTGCCACCGGTCTGCGCGGTGTTGCTCGTGGCCGTGACACGGCCGTAACCGTCGTGGGTCAGGGTCGTGGTCCGGGACCTGGCCCCATTGATGGGAGCCGCCGTCTGACCGGACGCCTGGACCGTCTTCTGGGTGGCAACCCCGATGTGGCGAGCAGTTGCCGAACCCAGCGCTGCGGTCGACGTCGCCGTCGGCGACGAGGCCCAGGGGACGGTGATGGAGCTGGACAGGCGCGTTGTGGTGTCACCGAGGAAACTCTGAGTCTCCACCTGCATGCCCGTCAGCCACGGCGAATCCGTGATGGCGGTGCCATCCGTGGTGGTCACCGTGGACGTTCTGGTGCCGCCACTTGAATCGGACGGGGTGCCGTCCAGTCCTCTCAGATACGTGGTGATCGACGTGGGATTCGCCGTACCCGAGTTATTGCCCTTGATGGTCTTCACCTGAGCCCACCCGGCCGCCACGGACCAGGTCATGTCCGTGCCGCCCTTACCCGTCACGTATTTCTGCTCGGGGTACTTCCAGGCGGGGGTGCCGATGTACTGATACCGCGTGAGCATGTCGACTCCGCCACCCGGGCCCGCGGCGATGCCGATGGCTGCCACCGGGTAGATGTGGAAGTAATCGGTACGGGCAGTCTCAGGAATCGGAGTGGTCGGAGCCCACCGCTGCGGGAAACAGCGCTTGTTATTGGTCTCAGGAGACGCGGGCAGATTCGTCGGCGTGCATTCCGCCGCGAGGTAGCTTACAGACACCACGCCACCGGTGGGCAGTTTGATTCCGGAGATGCGGTAACGGTCCAGGGGCGCCTGGCCATCCACTACCCACACCCTGTTCTGCAGCGTCTGGCCGGAGAACACCACAGCGGGATCGGTCACAGCTGTGCGGCCCGACGTCGTATCCGCGGCGGTGTGCGTGACGGAGCCCAGCCAGAGGGCGGGCTTGGTCCCGTCGCCCGGGTCCGGGAACGTGTGTGCCAGAGTCCAGGTGTCGATGTTCTGGTAAGCGGAGCCCACCAGCGTCTTCGTGGTAATGGTCTGCAAGCGCTGGTCTGAGTAGAACGTGGGCGACTGCATCTCACACGTTCCCGAGGCGGTGCACGAGTACGTCGCGGGAATGTCGCTGCCCTTGCTGCAATCCGTCCCGGTGCAGCGTCCGGTGTAGCTGAAAACGTACTGCAACGGGGCCGCGTTGGCCTCGAGCTCGTCACCGGAGCGCATCCCGTAGTCGACCCTGATCGGGCGGGAGGACCGCACATAGGACAACCGTGCTCCGGTGCCCTTCTGAGAGGCGTAGAAGTTGGAGTCCTGCGCGTAGTAGACCGCCTGGGAATTGCCGTGGACATCCACGACGTAGTCGAGGTTCCACGCAGCCGCCTGCTGACAGAGGGAGGCGCCGAAGGATCCTGCAGCGCACGGTTGGCTGGAGTTCGCCGCACCCACGGGGACCGTGTCGACCGAGTTGGTCGTCGCAGATCCGCTGGTCCATCCGGGAAGCTTGTTGCGTCCGAAGAAATACTGGGTGCCCGCGGTGTCGGTCAGTTTCCAGTACCCGCCGTCGTAGGAACCGTTCTGGCCCGATCCGGTGAGGTACTCGATCTTGGTGTTGTCATCGTTCTCAAGCTTGAAAACGCCCGACGCGGCGTCCTTGATGATTTTCCCGGAACGTCCGCCGAACGCGATGGAGAACGACTGTCCGCCCTTGTTTCCGCAGAGGTCGTAGGAATCGGCGACGTCCTGGTCCAGGCACGAACCGAACTTCTGCCGGATCGAACCCAGTCCCGCGAGAACCCACCCGTCTCCGATCGTGCTGGCCTGGTTGTTGGTGGCCGCCGTCAATCCATCCACGCGAGAGGAATCGTACGACAGGGACAGCGACGGTGATCCGCCGGCTGGCGCTTCGCGGCCCGGCAAGGGATACGACCATGTGAACCCACCCGTCTGGGACGTGGATCCCCACTGGGAGGCACCGGTTCCGGGGAGGGCGGAGAAGTCACCCGCGCCTTTGTCATTGGTCGGCGATGCCACGGTCCGGGGCTGGACGGCGGTGGCTTTCCGCCCGGACTGGGAGAACGACGCCGGCACGACCGTCATCGTGGATTGCCCACCCTGAGCGATCGGAACAGAAACCTGCTCTGTCCCTGCCACGCGGCCTCGTCGGTCGTGCGTCTGCGGTGCGCCCGAGAGGAAGGGCAGCCCCTTCGATTCCCCGCTCGGAGCCCACGGCACCGCCGACACTGCCGGCAGGTCCTGGGCTTTCAACTGCTCTTGAGGCGACTCGCCAGTATCCGGGAGGGAGTACAGTCCCGCACCTGCGAGAAGTACTGCCGCCACCGAGGAAGCGGCGAGCGCGCCTTTCAGACCCTTCAATGTCCTCGCGGGGAATCTTCTGCTCATCTCATCAGCCCTTGTTCGCCGTTGTCGTTGAAGCTGCTCGTCAGATTCTTGATCTGTTCAGCCGTGAGGATTCCCTGGGCCAGTACAGGTCGGTAGACCGAACCGATGAACTGGTCCTGAGCGGATGTCGAAAGATACCCGAGCCGAACCGGCTGCGCTGCCGAGGAGGCAAGGAACCGGGTCTGAGCTGTTGCGGTGATCCACGTCGTCACCTGCCCGCCGCTGGTCACGGTGATCCGCAATTGCTGGTTCAGGGGGTCATAGGCGCTGACCACGTAGGCCCACTCACCGTCCTGGATACCGCCCGAAGCGTTGTTCAGGACACGGGAATCGGCCGTGGCACTGGTCCAGCCCTGCAGGCCGAACTGTGGCTTGCTCGCCGCGTCGGGCAGAATGCCCAGCCGCGCCCCAGGTCCTCCCGAAGCCGCAACCTGGGTGATCACCGATCGGGTGCCGGTTCCGCCTTGCGGCTTCACCCACGCCGCTGCCGTAAAGGCTTTGGACGTGTCGACGGCGCCGCTTGCAACGTCGCCTCTGTCCCCCGCCGCTGCGAACTGGAGCACTTTACCGCTCCGCTGGTCTGCCGTATCGGGACAGAGGGCCACATTCGGCGAACCGGAGTTGCACACCGCTTGTTCAGCCCAGGCGGCTCCACCGGAGACGGCCACGGGCTGCAGGTCATGGGGCAATGGCGCCTGAGCCCCCGTCGACAGCGTGTATGTGGTGGCACTGGTGCTCTCTTTGAGGAGATTGACGTTGCCGGCGGTGTCGACCGCCCACGCACTGATCACCGTGTTCTGATCGATTGGACTGACGTCAATCGTGGCCTTGTTCGATGTGGCACAGACGGAAACGAAGGGGCCGCTTCGGGTGTTGCATGCCATCGTGACCGGGTGCGACGTCACCTGCCCGTCCTTGGTCACGGCGTAAATGAACTTTTCCACGCCATACTCGCCACCGTCACCGAGGGTGAACGAGACAGTGTCCTGCCCTGGAACAGCCGACGTAGAGCCTTGGTTCGGACCCGTCGACGTCACCGGGAAACCCCCGGACGGGGTGATGGTGGGCGACTTAGGTGGAGTCGTGTCCACGTAGAAGATGAAGGTCATAGTCCCGGAGCTGTAGCCCTGGGCATCTGTCGCGGTGGCCGACAACACGTATCGACCGTCGGGGAGCGACCCTCCCTGCCACGTGAAAAAGGTTCCGATCGTCGGAGACCCGGGTGCCGACGTCCCCGAGAACATTAGTGCCCCATTCGCGGCTTGGGTGACTTTCATGGACACCGTGATGTTGCCTCCGGCAGCCCCATCGGGGTCGCCCGAGCGAACCTTGTAGAACGGCGCAGAGAACCTCGTGACGTACCGCGAACCCGTCGCATACGGATCTCCGTCCCAGAGGCCACCGTCAATCGTGTAGATGGTGGGCGTGGTCGGCGGAGTGTCGTACGTGACGGTCAACGTTGCGGCATTGCTGAACCGCTTCCAGCCCAGGGAATCAGTCTCGTCATCCGCCTTGAGGCCCACCGACCACTGTGCATCCGTGGACAACGCGCTCTTGGCCGCGCCCATGTCGAAACCAACAGTTCCTGCGGGGCATGACGCTGAATTGCCCTTGGCGACATTCACCGTGCTGAACTTCGTTCCCCAGGTCGGCTGAGAGTTCCACGTGGTGCCCGATCCGACCGTCGTCGTCGCGTAAGCACTGACCGGACGCGCCGTGCACGACGGCGACCACACTTCAGTCGTGTTCATGACGGCCTTGATGATCTTCTTGCCCGCCAGGGCAGAGGTCGTGAACTGGTAGTGGCCACGCGTCACATGAGAGGCGCCGTAAGTGTAATCCCACTCCGGAGGCAGATACCCGACGTGGACGCTGCCGTCCGAACCTCCGCCGCCATTCCAGTACGACATGGTGGGCCAGAAAGAGTCTACGTAGGTGTAACCGTCACGGTTGGTGGTCCAGTCCGGATCCACGAAGACAGGGAATGTCAGCTTCTTTGCCGCCAGAATGCCACTCATCCCCAGCTTCTGCACCTGCTGGTCGCCCTCAGCGCCCAGGCTCAGGCTCAGCGGATACATCAGCCCCGGCCCGCCGGGACCTGAAGCGGACGAGTCCTTCCAGGAGGAATCCCACCACTGACCCTCGGCAGTCTCCAGCGCCGCCTTGC
Source organism: Arthrobacter sp. RAF14 (assembly GCF_052114185.1). Classification (NCBI taxonomy): domain Bacteria; kingdom Bacillati; phylum Actinomycetota; class Actinomycetes; order Micrococcales; family Micrococcaceae; genus Arthrobacter; species Arthrobacter sp. RAF14. Next base: position 42,280 of record NZ_JBFREG010000004.1, read on the forward strand.
CCTCAGCGGTCACCGCCACTAGGCCCTTGCCATCACCGCGGTCCTTGACCGTGGCACCATCGGCGTGAAGGAAAAACCTCATCTGCGCAACTCGCGGGTCCTTCAAAGCCTCCCGCGTCTTCACCTTCAGCACCTGCGAAACACCAGTGGGCCGTGCCAGCTGCACAAGGTCGACACCCGGCAAGACCTCGGAGTACGTCGCGGTTTCACCTTCGACGGTCGGCTCCGGCAAAGCGCCGAAGGGCCACTTCTGGGTCACTGCGGCTCCACGGTGATCGCCCACGTAGGCCATCACATCGGAGCCGCCCTTTGCCAGCGACACGTCAGCGTAGACGTGTTCCGGTACGAGCCGCGTCTGCCCATCACGATTGACAGACTTGAGGTCGGTGTCGATCTGGTGCCACGTCGTGCCTTCTTTGACCCGGACCGGCTCGGAGGAGATCTCGGACTTCACCGTCCCATCAGGCTGGGCGGTCGTCACCGATGACTCGGTCGTGAGCGAATCCACCACGACAGGAGCACCCGATGACGTGGCTTCTTTGACGGCGGCAGACTCCTCTTTTCCTAGCGACGGTGACTCTGCCGCGACCTGGGTGGGCGCCGCCGATGCTTCGCTCGTGCCAGGTGACGGCGCATCTTCCGCATACGCAGGCGTCATCCCTGCGGAAAGACAGGCGGCGACGATGGCCGCCGACATCATGCGGAAGCGACGGCTTTTCAGTGATCCCACGCTGTGCTCCTCAAGCTCAAGGTGGTTCCGGTGGTTCCGGAAGGAGATGGATGGTGGGTTGTTCAGGGGGTCGTGTCGACGGTGAAAGCGAAGGACATGATGCCCGATCGATAGCCCTGCACATCGGTGGCGTAAGCCTCCAGGACGTAATCGCCGTCCGCCAGAGTGCCGCCTTGCCAGGTGAAGATCGTGCCGTCAGCCGGCGAACCCGGAGCCGTCGCGCCCGAAGACCTGACCGCTCCGGTCACGCGATCCTTGACCGTCATGGTCACGGTGATGTCACCGCCCGGAGCTCCGTCCGGGTCGCTCGCCCTGACCTTGTAGGACGGGGTTGGGACGGCAGTGACATATCGGGAGCCCTGCGCGAACGGCTGCCCGTCCCAGAAGCCCCCATCGATCGTGAAGATGGTGGGTGTAATCGGTGGCGTGTCATAGGTGACAACCAGGGTCGCTGTATTGCTGAACCGCTTCCATCCCAGCGGGTCGCTCTCGTTGTCGGCCTTCAGCCCGACGGACCATTGCGATGTCGTGGACAGCTGAGATGTGGCGGCCCCCATGTCGAAAGCCACTGAACCGGCCGGGCAGGAGGCAGAGTATCCCTTGGCGACGTTCTGGGTGTTCACCTTCTGGACGAAGGCGGGCTGCGCGTTCCAGGTGGTGCCGGGCCCGACAGAGCCCGTCACATAGGCGCTCACTGGACGCGCTGTGCACGTCGGCGACCAGGTCTCCGTGGCGTTCAGCTTGGCGGAGATGATCTTCTTCCCGGCGAGCGCCGAGGTGTTGAACTGGTAGAAACCTCGTGTCACGTGAGAGGCACCATAGGTGTAATCCCATGCCGGGGGGAGATACCCGACATGGACCGTGCCGTCAGCACCGCCGCCGCCGTTCCAATACGAGACCGTGGGCGTAAAGGAGTCGACATAGGTGTAGCCGGAGCGACTCGTGCTCCAATCCGGATCCACGAAGACAGGGAACGTCAGCTTCTTCGCCGACAGAATGCCGCTCATGCCTAGCTTCTGTACCTGCTGATCGCCCTCAGTGCTGAGACTGAGGCCCAGCGGATTCCGCAACCCCGGTCCACCGGGGCCCGACGCCGTCGAACCTTCCCAGGAAGAGTCCCACCATTGACCTTCGGCGGTCTCGAGCGCCGCCTTGCCTTCAGCGGTCACCGCCACAAGACCCTTGCCATCACCGCGGTCCTTCACGGTGGCGCCTTCGGCGTGAAGGAAAAACCTCATCTGCGCAACTCGCGGGTCCTTCAAAGCCGCTCGCGTCTTCACCTTCAGCACCTGGGCTACACCGGTGGGGCTCACGATCTGGACCAGATCCACATCAGGAAGGACTGAACGATATGTTGCGGTGTCTCCCTGGACGAGAGGCTCCGGGAGGGCGCCGAAGGGCCATTTCTGAGTGACGGCGGCTCCCTTCCGGTCACCGACGTAGGACATGACATCCGAACCGCCCTGGGCGATGGCGATGTCCGCCAGAGCGTTCCGGGGAACCAACCGGCGTTCCCCGCTTGCTGCCGTAGACCTGAGCGTCGTATCGACCGGACGCCACCCGTCGGCGCCCTTCACACGAACAGGTCGCGAATCAAGCTGGGCTCGGAAAGTGCCGTCCGGAAGCGCGACAGTACGCGAAGTCTCAGTGGTCAGAGAGTCGACTTCAACTGCTGAACCGGATGCTTTCGCCTTGCGCGCAGCCAGCTCGGTGGCGCTCGGCGCATCGGCCCCAGCGTCAGGGCTTTTCGCTTGAACAGCGCCCGCTCCCACCACCAGGACGAGCGGAAGGCCGAGGCCTGCGATGAAAAAAGAGACAGCACGATGTAGCGGCTTTCGCCGGAAAGTCCCCAATATGATCCCCATGAAGTTGTGCGAGTGGCAGGCTTCAGGCCCTCCTCTGAAGCCACTGATGACTGAACCATATGACGAGAGTCACGAGGTGGCAAGACAAATGAAAACGTTCCACCGGTATGTTTTACGCTGGCGTGACCGAGCTCTACACATCGACCCTGGAGAGGTTGCCCCAATCTCGCCCGGCACCGCGCGGTTCGCCCTAGCGCGTCGCCGGGCCTCTTCGAGCGGGCGCATCTCGACGCCGACGCCCACACCGCCGTCGTCATCCACAGCTGAGACCCGACTGCGGCGACAGCCGGTCAGGTCCCGCTTCACACCGCACGAAATCGAGGCAGCGACAATTCAGCCCACTTCGCGGGCTCCGATGGCCCTCAGAACGTCCGCGAGCCACACAAGACCATAGCCGACGGCGTTCTCCGGATCATTGACGACAGAGGTCAGATTCTCAATGCATTCTGAGTACTGCCCGACAGTCAGCTCCGGCGGGCCGGCGAGCACATCCCCTTGGAGGCGAGGAGGGATGGACCAGTAGTAGTCCACGCCAAGGTCAACAACATCGTCCCCGTTGGCTGCGCGCTCAAGGAGTATCTCAAACGCCTCTCGCAATAGGTCCTTGGTGACAGTCACTGCGTCTGTCCTTCCGCTCCAGATTCTTCCACCCCCGTCACACGACGCGCCGAAAAGGCCGAGTGCTCCGAGCTGCGTCCTCGAGCCCCCTCAGACCGCCGGCACCTCGCCCAGCGCCACGGAGATCCGCTGCAGCACCTCGGCCGGGCGGTTGGTGGTGATCTCTTGGACGCCGAAGGTCACGCAGTAGTCCACGTCGGCGTCGTCGTCCACCGTCCAGACGCGGAAGCGGCGACCGTCCGCCAGCCATTGCCGCGCCTGGTCGGCATGCGCCTTCAGGTAATCGATGCCGGGGCCCGCGATGCCGGCGACACCGTCGTCCAGCATCCCCTCGGCCCGCTGCACCGCGGCGCGGAGCACGAGCGCGACCGCACTCGCCGCCAGGCCGCCCAGCTGGAGGTCCTCCTTGACCTCGTCCGTGTCGACGTCGTCCACCAGCTGGCACACGGCCTCCGCCGGCAGGGTCTCCAGCAACTGGTCCGTGGCCTGCGGATCGAAGCTCATGAAGGAGACCCGGATGTTCCCGAGCAGCCCGGTCGACGCCTCCCAGCCGCGCTCGGCCAGCAGCTCCAGCGTCTTCTCCTCCAGCCGGAACCCGAACGGCGAGGGATGCTTGAACTCGATGGCCAGCCCGATCTCGCGGCCCGCGCCCGCCAGGATGTCCAGGAGTTCCCCGAGGGTGAGGAACTGTTCGCTGGGCGAGCCGAACTCCTGCGGGATCACGGCACCCTTCCAGGAGTGGAAGTCCAGGTCGCGCAGCTCCGCGAGGGTCTTCTCTGCCACCGGCCCGGTGCCGTTCGACGTGCGGTCCAGGTCGTCGTCGTGGAGCAGCACCACGTGCCCGTCCTCGGTCAGGTGAACATCGCACTCGACCCCGTCCGCCCCGTCCGCGATCGCCTGGAGGTAGGCGGCACGGGTGTGCTCGGCGAAAAGCTCGCTGGCGCCCCGGTGGGCGTAAACAAGGGGACGGCTGATCTGGCTCATGGAATAAAGCTACCCACATTCCTGTCAGTGCCGGGGCATAGGGTGGAGGCATGGACGTGAACACTGCGCCAATTTCCCAGGACAGCGGCTCGCTGCCCTCCCCGGGCGACGCCGCCAAGGCCGCCGCGCTGGCACGGATGAAGGGCATCGCCCTCGCACTGCTCATCGCCCTGGCCGTGGTGTTCGGGGTGTCCTTCGCGCTCCAACACCAGTATCCGTGGCTGGCATACGTCCGGGCCGCGGCCGAGGGTGGCATGGTCGGCGCACTCGCCGACTGGTTCGCCGTCACCGCGCTCTTCCGGCATCCCATGGGCCTGAAGATCCCCCACACCGCCATCATCCCGCGCAAGAAGGATCAGATCGGCGCCTCGCTGGGCGACTTCGTCGGCACCAACTTCCTCTCCGAGGACGTCATCCGCACCAAGCTGGCCGCCACGGATCTGGCCCACTCGGTGGGCCGCTGGCTCTCCGGCACGAACGACGACGGCGCTCCCACCTCGGGCCCCACCGGCGCCGACCGCATCGCGAAGGAAGGCGCGGCCGCCATCCGCGGTCTCTTCACCGTGCTGCGCGATGACGATGTGCAGGCCGTGGTCGAGGCGATGGTCCGCAAACACGTGGTGGATCCGCCGTGGGGCCCGCCGGTCGGCAAGCTCGCCGAGCGGGTGTTCGAGGAGGGACACCACCGTCACCTCGTGGACCTGTTGATCGACCGCGCCGCGGACTGGGTGGGCCGCAACCACGAGACCGTGAACCGCCTGGTCAGCGACCGCTCCCCGCTCTGGGTCCCCGGCTTCGTGGACTCCCTGGTGGGGGACAAGGTGTACATCGAACTGGCGAAGTTCGTGAAGGGCATCCAGGCGGACCCGGACCACCAGGTGCGCCAGGCCATCGACACCTACCTCAAGGAGCTGGCCCAGGACCTCCAGCATGACCCGGCCATGATCGAACGGGCCGAGGGCATCAAGTCGCAGATCCTGGGCGATCCGCAGGTCCGGGACATCGCCGGCCGCACCTGGGAGACCATCAAGAAGGCGTTCCTGGATGCCGTGGACGATCCCCAGAGCGAGCTGTACCAGCGCTTCGTCGCCGCGATCCGGGACTTCGGGCACCGCCTGGTGGACGACCCCGAGCTGGCGGCGAAGGTCAACAACTGGGTGGCCGACATCGCGGCCTACGTGGTCTCCAACTACCGCGACCAGATCACCGGGCTCATCACGGACACCGTGGAACGCTGGGACGCCGAAGAGACCTCCCAGAAGATCGAGCTTCAGGTGGGCCGGGACCTTCAGTTCATCCGGATCAACGGCACCGTGGTGGGTTCCTTGGCCGGGCTGCTGATCTTCACGGTGGCTACGCTGCTGCTGGGCTGAGCCACTCGCGCAGCTCCGGCGTGCTTGGCTCGGCGCGAGTCAGTTCAGTGCGAGTCGGTGCCGGGCGCCGTGGTCGGGCTGTCCGGGGTCGAGGCGTCCGCTTCGGAGGCTTCGGGGAGTCGGCGATCGGAGCTCGACGGGTCCAGAGCCAGCGGCTCGTGCGGCATGAGCTGAGCTGTCGACGGGAGGGGCGCGGCGCCGTCGTCGGCCGAGAGCGCAGCCTGCTCGCCGAAGGGGGCTACGAGCGGGAGTGCACCGAACGCTTCGCGAGTGTTCGCGATGACTGCCCGCCCCATGAGCAGATTGCCACCGCCGCCCATGACCGCGCCGACACCGAACGGCAGGAGCCGGCCGAAGAATGCGCCGCCCTGCTGCTTGACCAGCGACTTCAGGAAGGCTTTCTGGATGGCGGCCTTCACCGGTTCGAACGCGGCGGCGGGCGTCTTCTTGGTCAGGACACTGCCCCACACCTGGCTCGCTCCCCCACCGCGGCCCATGCTCTGCCCGGTGAAAGCACTCAGCAGCGAGGTGCCCTCCTCGCCGAGCATGATCGCCATGACCATGGTGCGGGCCTTCTCGGGGTCGGTCACCCGGACCCCGTGGAGCTCGGCGACGCTGGAGGCGAAGAGTGCGGTGGCCTCGAGGAACGCGGCCGTCGCAACGCCGGACACGGCCAAGGCTGTCCCCGTGCCGACGCCGGGGATCACCGCGGTGGCACCGGCACCCGCGCCGGTGGTGGTGACGGTAGCCAGATACTGGCGCTCCAGACGGACCACGAGTTCGGCCAGGGTGGCGTTCGGATGCTTGTGGCGCAGCCGGGAGATGTGCGCCACCACGAGCGGGCGCTGCACATCCACCGCCTTCAGCAGCATGTTGTGGACTCCGGAACGGGGCTTGCCCTGTTCATCGAACATGGCATTCTGTGCTGCGTTCTGAGCGATTCCCAGGGCGGGGTTCTTCTTGCGCTTGGCCATGGCCCTAAGCGTAGCCCGCGAGGGGCCCCGGCCGAGGAACGAGGTTGGGGAGCGGGACACGCGGTAGCCCGCGAGGGGCCCCGGTTCAGGAGGTCGCTTCAGCAGGTTCAGTCCGGTTGAGTACGTAGTACTTGAGGAACGCGCTCACGTCGACCATCTCCTGGACCGCCATGTAGTGACCGAGCCCGGGGTAGCTGCGCGACGTCAGGGCAGTGTTCCGTTCCAGCCACTCCTCCGCGAAAAGCGTGGCGTCCTCATTGATCACCAGGTCCTCCTTGTCCCGGCCCCAGAAGAAGGGCGGTCGCTGCTCGAAGGACTCGGTGAGGGCGAGAAGGTCGTTGTCGAGGACGAATCCTGAGAGACCCACCGTGGCACGGAACTGCTCGGGCCGCAGCCTCAGAAGGCTGCTCGCCATCGCCATCCCCTGGGAGAAACCGAGGAGCGAGACGCTGCTGTGCTGCGCCTTGATCCCGTCCAGCCAGGCCAGCACCTGGGTACAGGAGGCCATGACCTCGGAGAAGTCGTTGGTCAGGAAGTAGTCGAGCAGGAACCAGCCGTGCTGGTCGCCGATCTCCACCACCCCCTGAGGGGCCGCGCAGGTGAAGTCCTGGGGCAGATGGGGGAACAGCTTCTCCATCCGCTCGGGCGAGGATCCGTAGCCGTGGAACAGCAGCAGCAAAGGCGTGCCGGCACGTTCGGATTCCGGCTTGGACCACAGGACCTTATCCATGGCCCTAAGCGTAGTCCGAGGGGTCCCCTGCCGAGGCACGAGGCCGGGGCAGGACGCAGCGGTAGTCCGAGGGGTCCCCTGCCGAGGCACGAGGCCGGGGCAGGACGCAGCGGTAGTCCGAGGGGTCCCCTGCCGAGGCACGAGGCCGGGGCAGGACGCAGCGGTAGTCCGAGGGGTCCCCGTCCCCCGATTCCGCCCGCTCATTTCCGGTTTCCCCAGCCAACCCCTTGACTTCCAAAAACAAACACAGATAAAGTCAAGCAATCAAAGATTGCTGTGACAACTGTCACAACCTCAATGGCGCGGAAGGGAGACGGACATGTTCGCAGAAGAACGGCACAGCACCATCGCCGACCTCCTGACCGCGCACGGTCGCGTCACGGTCACCGAACTGGCCCAGCGATTCACCATCACCCCCGAGACCGTCCGCCGGGACCTCGCCCTCCTCGAAGAACAAGGCGAACTGCGCCGGGTGCATGGTGGGGCCGTCACCGTGGAACGCGGCAGCACCGCCGAAACTTCCGTCCCCGAACGCCTCGCCACCCATTCCGAGCAGAAGCAGCGGATCGCAGCCGCGGCCTACGCGCTTCTCCCCCGCACCTCCGCCGCCAGCATCGTGCTCGACGCCGGCACCACCACCGAAGCCCTGGCCGGGCTGATCGCCCAGCGCGCCGACGACGCCCCGGCTCTCCTGGTCCTCACCAACTCGATCCCGATCGCCGCCACGCTCTCCAACGCACCCGGCGTCGCGCTCCACATCCTCGGCGGCAGAGTCCGCGGGGTGACGCAGGCCGCCGTCGGCGCCGGAACCGTAGCGGAGCTGCGCGCCGTCCGCCCGGACATCGCATTCATCGGCACCAACGGCATCCACGCAGACTTCGGGCTGAGCACCCCGGATCCCGAGGAGGCCGCCGTGAAGACGGCGTTCGTCCAGAGCTCCCGCCGCACGGTCGTCCTGGCCGACGCCAGCAAACTCGACTCCGAAACCCTGGTCCGCTTCGCCGCCCTGGAGGACGTGGACACCCTGGTCACCGACGGGGCACCTTCCCCGGAACTGGCCGAAGCCCTTTCAACCGCAGAAGCAGAGGTGATTCAGGCGTGATCATCACACTCACCGCCAATCCCAGCCTGGACCGCACCGTGGAGCTCCCCGGGGCACTCGCCCGGGGCGAGGTCCAGCGGGCCACGGCCGTCCGGAGCGAAGCCGGAGGCAAGGGGGTCAACGTCTCCCGCGCGCTCACGGCCTCCGGCCTGAAGACCGTGGCCGTCCTGCCCGGCGATCCCACGGATCCCGTGGTCGTGGGCCTCGCCTCCGCCGGGATCCCGCATCACGCGCTGCCCATCGGTGCCCCGCTGCGCAGCAACATCACGCTGACCGAGCCCGACGGCACCACCACCAAAGTGAACGAACCCGGCCCGCAACTCACCCCGGACCAGCGGGACTCCCTCACCGCGCTCCTGCTCGACGAATCCCGCGACGCGTCCTGGGTGGTCCTGGCCGGTTCCCTGCCGCCCGGCTTCCCTGCCGACTACTACGCGCAGCTGACCCGCTGGCTCCGGACCGAACTCGGCAGTGACGCCCCGCGCATCGCCGTCGACTCCTCCGGGACCCCGCTCCTGGAGGCCATCAACGCCGGCGCCGATGCCGCGCCGGACCTCCTCAAGCCCAACGGCGAAGAGCTCGCCGAGCTGGCCGCCCTGGCGGGCTTCAGCGAGCAGCACAGCGGAGACGAGCTGGAAGCGGACCCGGTGCTCGCCGCCCGGGCCGCGACCGCCGTCGTCGAGCGCGGTGTGGGAGCCGTGCTCGCGACGCTCGGCTCGAACGGAGCGGTGCTGGTCACCGCCGACGGCGCCTGGCACGCCCGCCACGCGCCCATCCAGGCGGTGAGCACGGTCGGCGCGGGGGACTCCTCGCTGGCCGGGTACCTCCTGCTGGCCCAGAACGGTGGATCCGCCGTCGAGTGCCTCACCCAGGCCGTGGCCCATGGCGCCGCTGCCGCCTCCCTCCCCGGTTCCACCGTCCCCGGCCTGGACCAGACCACCCCCGACGCCGTGACCGTCACGGCCCTAGCAAAGGACTCCCTGTGAGCCAGATGATCACCCCGGACCTCGTGGTCCTCGACGCGGATCTGGGATCCTCCCCGGCCGACGTCATCCGCACCCTTTCCGGCAAAGTCGCCGCGCTGGGCCGCGCCGAGGAGGAGGGTCTCTTCGCCTCCGCCCTGGCCCGCGAGGAGAAGACGCCCACCGGCATCCCCGGCGGCATCGCGATCCCGCACGCCAAGACCGACGCCGTCACCGAACCCGCGCTGGCCATGGCCCGCCTGTCCAACCCGGTGCCGTTCGGCGCCAAGGACGGCCCAGCGGACCTGATCTTCCTGATCGCCGCACCGGCCGGCGCCGACCAGGAGCACCTCAAGCTCCTGTCCAAGCTCGCCCGCTCCCTCATCAAAAAGGACTTCACGGCCGCCCTGCGTGCCGCTGCCAGCCCGGAGGAGATCGTGGCGCTGGTCGACGGCGCACTGAGCGATGCGCCGAAGGCCGCACCGGCAGCTGCCGCAGCGGCCCAGTCGGCCTCAGCGCCGTCGCAGGCTCCCGCCACTGAAGGTCCCCGCCGCATCGTCGCCGTGACGGCCTGCCCCACGGGCATCGCCCACACGTACATGTCCGCCGACGCTCTCGCAGCCGCAGGCAAGGAGATGGGCGTGGACGTCCAGGTGGAGACCCAGGGCTCCGCGGGCGCCACCCCGCTGCCGGCCGAGGTGATCGCCAACGCCGAGGCGGTGATCTTCGCCGTCGACGTCGACGTCCGCGACAGGGACCGCTTCGCCGGCCTGCCGGTCATCCAGTCGCCCGTCAAGCGCGGCATCGACGAGCCGAAGGAGATGATCGAGGAGGCCCTGGCCGCCGCAAAGGATCCCCATGCCCGCCGCGTGAAGGCCACCGGTTCCTCGTCCTCCTCCGATTCGGACACGGCCGGCGAGTCCGTCGGCGCCAAGCTCAAGCGCGCGCTCCTGACCGGTGTCTCCTACATGATCCCGTTCGTGGCCGGCGGCGGTCTGCTGATCGCGCTCGGCTTCCTGCTGGGTGGCTTCGACATCACGAAGTTCGCCGACACGATCGTGGTGAAGAACAACCTCTTCAGCCTGCCGACCGAGTTCGGCGACCACGCGCTCGGCCCGCTGGGCGCATACCTCGGCGCGGTGCTGTTCAAGATCGGCGCCCTGTCCATGAGCTTCCTGGTCCCGGCGCTGGCGGGCTACATCGCCTACGCCCTGGCCGACCGGCCCGGCATCGCCCCCGGTTTCGTGGTCGGCGCCGTCGCCGGCTTCATGGGCGCCGGCTTCCTCGGCGGCATCGTCGGCGGTCTGCTCGCCGGATACACGGCGTCCTGGCTCGGCCAGCGTCCCGCCCCGCGCTGGCTGCGCGGCCTCATGCCCGTGGTGATCATCCCGCTCGTCGCGTCGATCGTGGCCTCCGGCCTCATGTTCGTGGTCCTCGGCGGCCCCATCGCCTGGCTGACCACCGCCCTGAACAACTGGCTGTCCGGAATGAGCGGCGCCGCGGCGATCGTGCTCGGCATCATCCTCGGCCTCATGATGTGCTTCGACCTGGGTGGCCCGGTCAACAAGGTGGCATACTCCTTCGCAGCTGCCGGCCTGAGCGCCGGCACCGCGGACAACCACGGCCCGTACCTCATCATGGCCGCCGTCATGGGCGCCGGCATGGTCCCGCCGCTCGGCATGGCGCTCGCCACGGTGCTCCGTCCGAAGCTGTTCACGGCCGCCGAGCATGAGAACGGCAAGGCCGCCTGGCTCCTGGGTGCGTCCTTCATCTCCGAAGGCGCCATCCCGTTCGCCGCGGCCGACCCGCTGCGCGTCATCCCGGCCTCCATGCTGGGCGGCGCCGTGACGGGTGCTCTCTCGATGGCCTTCGCGGCCGGATCCCGCGCACCGCACGGCGGCGTGTTCGTCTTCTTCGCCTTCGACAACTTCATCCTGTGGCTCCTGTCCATCGCGGTCGGCGCCGTCATCACCGGTTTCACGGTGGTGGGTCTGAAGGGGGCGGCGGCCCGCAAGGCCGAGGCACGGCAGGCTCAGGAGGCCGTCACCGTCTGATCCCCTGATCTGACTGTCCCGGGACGCGAAAACACCCCCGGTTCCGTTGCTCGCCCTCTCACTTTTCAGGGGGTGGTCCACGGAACCGGGGGTGTTTTCGCGTCCGGTCAGTGTTTCCGTCCGTTAGTGCGAGTGCGGCATCTGCGGACGGCAGATCTCCCCGGTCTTCTGGACAATCCCCACCGCTCCGGCGGCAGGGAAAGTCCGGAAGACCGGGGATTTCCGTTTTTCAACGGCGTGGCGGGACGATCCGGACAAGTCGGAGCGCCCGCAAGGATTCGACACATTACTTGAAGCATCAAGAATCCATGTCCTACATTTGGGTCTACCGAGAGTGAACTACCACTCAAGGCTCTCCCCAGAACAGAACGAGGTGCTCATGGAACGCCGACAAGTCCTTCAGCTGCTGGCCGCCAGCGGCCTGTCGATCACCAGCCTGGCAGCAGGCGCTGCCGCCCCCGCCAACGCAGCCGCCCCCGCAGGAAAGCGCCAGGCCCTCACCGGAACGGCGTCCTGCCTCGGTCCCGCCACCGAGGGGTCCCAGCCCCTGCCACAGGAGACCGCGGAACTCGAACACCTCTACCGGAAGGCCTTGCAGGCCGGCGGTAAGCTCACCATCTGGGCAGGCGGCGATGCCCCCAATCAGCAGGACACCCTCAAGGGCAAACTGCAGAAGCGTTTCCCGGATCTGGAGATCACCCTCCAGGTGCGCCTGTCCAAGGAACACGACGTCGAGATCGACAAGCGCATTGCCGAAGGCGGAGTCCTCCCGGACGTGACCATGCTCCAGACCTCACACGACTTCGAGAACTGGAAGGCGCAGGACCGGCTCCTGCCCTTCAAGCCCCTCGGCGTGCGTCAGCAGTTCCCCGGCTACGCAGACCCGGACGGAGCCTTCCTGGCCGCCAATATGTACGCGTTCTTCCCCATGTACGCCAAGGACGGAGTGGATGGCTCCCCCTCCGCCTACCCGGACTTCCTCCAGCCGCAGTACAAGGAGCACCTGATCCTGACATTCCCCCACGACGATGACGCGGTGCTCTACGTCTACGACAAGATGATCAAGCAGTACGGTGAGGATTTCCTGGACCAGCTCGCAGCGCAGAAGCCGCACTTCGTGCGCGGTACGGCCGCGCCTGCGGTCATGGTGGGCACTCGCGGGTACCTGGGCAATCTGACCGGCCGCACGGCCCGTGCCAACGAACCCTCCCGGTCCTACATCCCCGGCAAGGACTGGTTCATCAGCTGGACCCAGCGCGCCGCGGTCTTCCGGGACGCGCCCAACACGGACGCCGGGAAACTCTTCCTCGCCTATGTGGCCAGCAAGGAGTACCAGTCGAGTTACGGCGGCTGGAGGACCCGCAAGGACCTGACCCCGCCCGCGGGGATGCAGCCGCTGAGCAGTTACGGCAACACAGACCCTCTCGACTTCCTCGCATGGATGCGGGACCGGCAGCACATCGATGCCCTGAAGGAAAGGATGGCCTCCGTCTTCGGACCTGTGACCGGCGAGTCCCCTCTGACGGATCCCGAATTGCTGGCGATCCTCGGTCTCGGCTGAGCGATCCCGCTCCGGGCTGCCGCCCCGTTGCGCCTCCCTGAGCAGTGTTCCCCAGGCAGCGCGGCGGAAACCCGCGGGGCCGGGACCAGGAAGATGTTTCCTGGTCCCGGCCCCGCGGTTCATTCATCGATCACCGAGGACTCCCGGAAGCCGGCGCCCTGATCGAGGAAGGGCATCGACGGGGCGTCCCCAGCCCCTCAGTGCGAGTGCGGCATCTGCGGACGGCTGGTGCGGTGGACTGCGTTCACTCCGGCGGCGTTGCTGGAACGACCAGGGTTGCTGAAATGATCCTTGGGGTGCCGGTGCTTGCCGTTGCCGTCCGGCCAGACCGGACGGGCGCTGTCCCCGCCCCCGACCGAGGAACTGAGGGAGATCTGCGGAACCGCCGCGGGCCCGTCCAGGGACGCCGTCATCTTCTGGACGATCTCGCCGTCGAGTCCTGCGGGGGTGGGTTCATGTTCTGCCATGGTGACGCCTCCTTGGGAGTTCGATGCCAGGAACCGGCCGCGTCCGGCCACAAGGGTGGGCAGGGCCGTCCCAGCAGTCTCCGCCCGCTCCCCCGGAAAATCAAGGGATCGGCGGCGTCCCGGGCGGAAATCATCCCCCTGAGGAACGGTGCAGCTCAGGTTTTCGGGCGGGACGGAAAAGCTGCTCCCGACGACGGCGACCGCGGCCTCCGGAAGCGCCGGGCGTCACGTGGACGGAGCGTCAGCCCTGCGGCCAGTCGATGAACTGGTCGTTGGCGTGGTGCTTCTTCAGATACGCCGCGATGAACGGGCAATGCGGAACCACGCGCTGCCCGGCCGCCACCACGTCGTCGATGGCGAAGTGGGCGAGCACTCCGGCCAGGCCCTGACCGCTGAATTCCTGCGCCACCTCCGTGTGCACGAAATCCACCTTCCCCGGAGTGAGCCGGTACTGCGCGAAGCCCGCGAGCTTGTCCCCCACGAACACCTCGTAGCGGTGGAGTTCGGGGTTGTTGCGGGTGGTCACGTCGGTGTGGAAACTGTCGTCCTGGCTCATGGATCCAGCCTCGCACCCCGTCGCCGGGGTGGCAAGGAATCGCCCCCGCATCGATTGCTCCACAGGATGCCGGAATCGCGGGATTTCGGCGCGGAACGGCATCGGATGGAGCAGTCGATCGGAGGGAGAAGCGTGCTCAGATGGCCTTGCCGGGATTGAGGACCCCGTGCGGATCGAACACGTCCTTGATGCCGCGCTGCAGCTCCCGGACGCGCTCGGACTGCTCCCAGCCGAGCCAGCGGAGCTTGAAACTGCCGATGCCGTGTTCGCCCGTGATCGTGCCACCCATCGCCAGGGCCACGCGCACCGATTCATCCAGGGCCTTCTCCAGGTCGAGCACCGCCGCATCCTCCTCGCCAGGCACGGGCTCGGCCCAGAACGTCGGGTGCAGATTGCCGTCCCCCGCGTGGGCCACAAGCTTCATCCCCACCCGGTACTCGGCGGCGATCCGCTCCAGTTCGGCCGCGTAATCCACCAGGAGCGACCGCGGCACCGCGACGTCCTCGCCCACCCGCAAGCGGTCCTCGGCCCCGGACCCGCGGTTGTTGCGCCGGATCAGCACGAAGCGCTCGGCGTCCGAGTCGCCGTCGTCGGCCAGGGCGCCACCGGCCTGACGCAGCACCTCACGGACGACGGCGGCCTCCGCGTCCGCGCCGAAACCGTCGGTCTGGATGAGGAGCAGCGCGCTGCCGCGGCCGGCGAAAGCCGTGCCGTTGAGGGCGTCGGCGTCCTCGATGGAAGCACGGTCCATCAGCTCCATGATGGCCGGCTGGACCCTGGCCCGGCCGACCGCCAGGACACCAGCCGCGGCAGACGGAAGATCCGGGAAAAAGGCCGCGATCGTCACGACCTTGACCGGCAGGTGCCGCAGCCGGACGGTCGCGCCCACCACGATGCCGAGCGTCCCCTCCGAGCCCACCAGGAGGGCCACCAGGTCATACCCGGCCACGCCCTTGAAGGTCGAGTGGCCGAGGCGGACCAACTCGCCGTCGGCCAGCACGACGTCGAGCGCCAGGACAGAATCCCGGGTCACCCCGTACTTGGCGCAGCGCAGCCCGCCCGCGTTGGTCCCGATGTTCCCGCCGATCGTGGCGAACGTGAAGCTCGCGGGATCCGGAGCGTACATGAGACCGTGCTCCCCGGCGGCGGCGTTGAGGTCCGCGTTCACCACGCCGGGCTCGACGACGGCAACCTCGTCCTCGGCGCGGACGTCCAGGATGCGGTTCATCCGTTCCAGACTGACGATCACGCTGTCCTTGACCGCATGCGCCCCGCCGGACAGACCCGACCCGGCACCACGCGGCACCACCCGCACCCCGGCCGCGACGCAGGCACGGACCGTGGTCTGGACATCGTCGGCGGAGCCTGCGAAAACCACTGCGAGCGCGGGCGCCTCCGGACGATCAGGGGCGCGATCCTGGCTGTATTCCTCGACCAGGGTGGGATCCGTGGCGACCTTGTCCGGTCCGAGCTGCTGAATGAGGGTGGCGGCGATCTCCTGCATGGACCTAAGCCTAGGCCGCGACGCGCCCTGAGAACCCGCCGGAGCACGCCCGGTGATCGGAGCCGTCGCCTGGGCCGCCTGATTCGCAACACGTCTGTGACTGGAATGAATTCCAGAGTGCTCTCTAGATTCAGCGAGGCGCTCGATCCGGGGCCAGGTTTCTCCGGCCATTCCCCGAAGTTCCCGAGCGTCAGGCCCATCACTTGGTCGTGCATTGCTCCTGTCACACGTCGTTGCTCAGGCCGTGACAAGGACTGCCTGAATCAGAAGGAATCCATGAACCGGAAACGCCTGGGCGCCGTGTGCGCCGCCGCGCTGCTTTCGTCCGCCACCCTCGCCCTCGCAGCCGCGCCGAATGCGCTGGCCGCCGCCCAGTCGGCCTCGTGCGCTCCCCGTGACGGCATGCCGGGCATCGTCAACGAACCGGGCTTCACCGACAACAACGTCGCCCTGTTCGCCGGCGGAGACTACACCGTGACCGGCTCCGCCGCAGAAGCGGAAGGCCTGCTGGTCATCAAAGGCGAAGCCCGTTTCCACAAGATTCCCGGCGGGATCTTCAACGTCGGCAGGGTGGGCGCGGGCTCCGGAATCATCCCCACCCCGGGCGAGACCATGCTCGCCGTCGGCGGCGGCATGCTGATCGACTCAGGAACCACCGTGGACGTGGGGCATGGCCTGACCGACGGCCCGAAGTACGGCGGAGCGGTTCACGTGGGCGGGGTCCTCGACGAACAGGGAACGCTCACCACCAATGGCGGCGAGGTGGCGACCGAGATGGGTGCCGGCCAGGCGCTCTCACCGTTCGCCACCTTCGATCAGACCATGATCAAGGAATCAGCCGACCTCGCGGCCCTCACTCCTACGGGGAAGGCCGTGAACAATAACGGCACGATCACGTTCACCAGCACCGCCCCGAGCCACGGCAACGTCCAGGTCTTCACCCTCACCACCGCCGATCTCAAAGACGCCTCCGTCTTCGTCTTCGACAAATCGATCCCCGCCGACGCGTCGATCGCGGTCAACGTCACCGGCACGGATGCCGTCTCCATCGATCCCCTCGCCGTCGGATACAAGGGTGAACAGGCGGACCTGTACTCCTCGAAGTACTTCGGGGAGGCCTCCTCAAGGATCCTCTACAACTTCACCCAGACCCCCTCGCTCGCCCTCGGTGGTGGCGGCAACTTCCTGGGCTCCATCCTGGCGCCCGCGGCGTCCGCGGATCTGACAGCAAGCACCAACGGGCGTCTCTATGTCGGCCACGACATCACCACCCACGGCACGGGGAACGAAAGCCACAACTACCCCTGGACCGGGGCTCCCGTCTTCGACTGCACTCCGGAAACACCGGTCCCGCCGACAACGCCGCCCGCCACACCCAGCACTCCTTCAGTCCCGCTTCAGCCGGCCACACCGGTGACCCCTATGGTCCCCCTGGAACCAGCCACCCCGACAACCCCGCCGAGCACCCCGTGGACCCCGATCACCCCGGCAACTCCCAGCACCCCCATGGTCCCGCTTCAGCCGGCCACGCCCGGCACGCCACCGACGTCGTGGACCCCGATCACCCCGCCGACGACGCCGCCCGCCTCGCCGGGCACGCCGGTGACCCCTGCGTCCACTCCCGCCGCTCCACAGGCCACGAGCACCCACACCACGGTTCCCGTCGCCGGTCACACCAGCACCGGCGAGCTCGCGTCAACGGGCCTGAACCTGTCCGCTTTCGTGCCTGCGACCGGCGGGTTCCTCCTCGTCGCCGGTGTCGTGATCGCCTTCCAGGCCCGCCGTCGGCGGCACTGACCTCACCCCCTCAACCCCGTGTGACAGCCTCCGGGGTACGGTGGTCCCAGCGCATCACCCCCGATGGGCCGGAGAGAAAGGATCCTCATGTTCGGAAGCAAGAAGCGCGAAGAAGAACACGCAGAAGAAGTGGCGGAGGTCTCCCGGCGCGAAGCCGAACTGGCCGAGGACGCGACCGAGACGGACGATTCGTTCTCCGACACGGACGAAGCCCTCGAGGCGGAGGAAGAGCCCAACGCCTGAGGCACTGCCGGGCGGGCGTGAACGCACCCGCCCGGCAGTGACCCCGCAGTGTTTCAGCTGCTGAGGTCCTTGCCCCGGGTCTCCGGGAGCCGCAGGACCACCAGGATCGAGATGACGATCAGCGTGACCGCGTAGGCGTTGAACATCCACGGCTGCTTCACCACGTCCGTGAACAGGGTCTGGAGGTACGGCGCCGTGCCACCGAACGCCGCGACCGCCAGGGCGTACGGGATGCCCACACCCGCGGTGCGGACCTTGGCCGGGAACAGCTCCGCGTACACGGCGGGGGCGATCGCGGCCCCGGCGGCGATGAACACGAGCATGACGGCCATCGAGACGAAGAGCTGCCACACCGAGTCCCGCAGGAACCACGTCATGGGGAAGTGCAGCAGCGCGCACCCCACGCCACCGATGATCAGCACCGGCTTGCGGCCGATCCGGTCGCTCAGCCTGCCCCAGAACGGCAGCGCCGCCAGGAACACCACGTTGGCGGCGAATCCGGCCCAGAGGGCCTGCCCCGGGTCCAGTTTGAGGCTCGTGGCGGCGTAGGTCGGGGCGACGATCGCCCACACGTAGTAGATGACCGTCAGGCCCAGGGTCATGCCGATCACCTGGGCCGCCTGCTTGCGGTGTGCCACGATGTCCCGCATGAGCGCGCCGAAGCCCTGCTCGCGCGTCGCGTTCCCGGTCTTGAGCTCCTCGAAAGCCTCGGTCTCCGGCATCCGCGCCCGCATCACCAGGCCGTACAGGCCCATGAGAGCGCCGAGGATGAACGGCAGACGCCAGCCCCATGCCGCCATGTCCGCCTTGGGCAGCAGCGCCGCGAGGATGGCGCCCAGCAGCGCGCCGAGCATGTTCCCCAAAGTGCCGGAGAAGTAGATGAGCGTGGCCCAGAAACCGCGTTTCTCCCGTGGAGCCATCTCCGCCAGATACGTCTGCGACGACGGGAGCTCGCCGCCATGCGCCAGGCCCTGGATCAGGCGGGCCACCAGCAGCAGGAGCGAGGCGAACGCGCCCACGGCGGCGAAGGTGGGCGCGATGCCGATCAGCAGACTGCCGACGGCGGCCATCGCCACGGTCATGGTCATGGCGTTCTTCCGGCCGAAGCGGTCCCCGATCCAGCCGAACACCACCCCGCCGAACGGACGCGCCACGAAGCCGACAGCGAAGATCGCCAGCGTCGACAAGATGGCCGAGGTGGGGTCGGCGGGGTTGAAGAGCTGCTTGGAGAAGTACGGGGCGAACGTCGCGTAGATCGCCCAGTCGTACCACTCTGCGGCGTTGCCGATGCCGGTGCTGATGAGCGTACGACGCGCGGAAGGCCGGCTCGCGTCGACCGCGGCGGCTGGGGAGTGGGTGCTGGCTGTCATGGCGGTCTCCTCGGTTCCTGGGGGGGTCAGCGAACGGCCGGCTGGGCGGTGCTCAACGGGGCGGCACTCAACGGCGCCGCGCTCAACTGGGCCGCGCTCAACTGGGCGGTTTTGGAAAGGGCGAGCTGCGCGTAGACGGCGGCTCCGTCGGCGAGGACCGCGTCGTCGAACGTCGCGTACGGGGAGTGGTTGAACGCGCTCGTGGCCGGGTCCACGCCCTCCGGCACCGCGCTGAGCCCGACGAAGCTGCCCGGCACCTCCGCGAGCACGCGGGAGAAGTCCTCGGAACCGCTGAGCGGCTGGGCCAGCCGGGAATGGCGGCCGTCGAAGAGCTCGGCGATGGTGGCCTCCGCGAACTCGGTCTCGGCGGTGTCGGTGATGGTCAGCGGGTACTCGGGGATGTAGGTGACCTCCACCTCCAGGCCGTGGGCGTGGGCGATGCCCTCCAGCAGACGCGGGATGGCGGTCTGCATGCGCTCCCGGTTCGCTTCGGAGAAGGTGCGGATGGTGGCGTCGAACTCGGCGGTGTCCGGGATGACGTTGCGCTTGGTCCCGGCAGCCAGACGGCCCACCGTGAGGACCGTGGGGTCGAACATGTCGAACTGGCGCGTGACCATGGTCTGCAGCGCCAGGATCATCTCCGCGGTCACGGTGACCGGGTCCTTCGCGGCGTGCGGGGCGGAACCGTGCCCGCCCGCCCCGAGGACACGGACGAACAGGCCGTCCGAGGCGCTCATCATGACACCCGGGCGGGTGACGAAGCGGCCGTGCGGTTCGAGCGAGGAGAAGACGTGCATGCCGAACGCGGCATCCACCCGGCGG
Organism: Arthrobacter sp. RAF14; assembly: GCF_052114185.1. Lineage (NCBI taxonomy): Bacteria > Bacillati > Actinomycetota > Actinomycetes > Micrococcales > Micrococcaceae > Arthrobacter > Arthrobacter sp. RAF14. The sequence goes on from NZ_JBFREG010000004.1 coordinate 61,992, forward strand.
CCTGCGGCGTCCAGGACACCTTCGCGCACCATGACGGAGGCGCCGTCGTAACCCTCCTCGCCGGGCTGGAACATGAAGACGACGTCGCCGGCGATCCGGTGGCGTCCGTCCGCCAGGAGGGTGGCGGCTCCCAGGAGCATGGCCGTGTGGAGATCGTGGCCGCAGGCGTGCATGGCGCCGTCGATCCTCGAGGTGTACCCGACGCCCGTGCGCTCCTGGACCGGAAGGGCATCCATGTCCGCCCGGAGCAGGACGGCGGGCCGGTCCCCCGCTCCGGTGGCGTCCACCGTGCCGCGCAGGACCGCGGTGACCGAGGTGGTGTCCGTACCGGTGGAGACCTCCAAACCCAGCCCGTCCAGCGCCGCCAGGACCTTCTCCTGAGTGCGGGGCAGCTCCAGGCCGATCTCCGGCGCCTGGTGGAACGCGTGCCTCCACTGGATGAGCTGATCGTGCAGTCCTCGTGCGTCGTCCGTGATGGCCATGCAGCGCCTCCTCGAGTGTGATTCACGCCATAGTCCGGCGTATGAAGAGTGTGCGCTTCTCTTCCAGTCCGGATGCCCAGGTGCAACAATTTTTCAGATGAGCGTGCCTCAACAGCGTTTTCATCCACTGCCGGGTTTTCATCCCTTGGGAGCCCCCGCCGTCGAGCTGTCCGAGGAGGACCTGCGCCTCCTGCACGCCCTCCAGATCGCGCCCCGCGTCTCCTGGCTCGACGCCGCCCGGATCCTGGGTTCCCACCCCGCCACTCTGGCGCGCCGCTGGGAGCGTCTGCGAGCGTCGGGAAGGGCCTGGATCACGGCGCACCTCGCGGGCGACCCGTCCGTCATGATTCTCGCTTTCGCGGACATCGAGTGTGAGCCTGGGCTCCGCGAACAGGCCCAGACGGCCCTGGCTGCGATCCCCGAAGTGGCCACCATCGACGTGGCCACCGGCAACCCCGACCTCACGCTCACCGTCCTGGCGCCGTCGCTCGCCGAGTGCACGGAACGCATCCTGCCCCAGGTCGCCTCGGCGCCAGGTGTCCTGAATGTGCACAGCGAACTCTGCACCCGACTGCACTCCGGGGGACACTCGTGGCGGCTCGCCGCTCTCGACCGCGAGGAGATCGCCGCCTTCACCCGGCTCGGAGCGGTCGAACCGCACCCCGGACCGGTCCCGGACGCCGCCTTGGACCTCTTGCCCTTTCTGGCGCTCAACGGACGGGCCAGCATCGCCGACATGGCCCGCGCCCTCGGCCGGAGTCCGGCCACCGTGCACCGTCAGCTCGCGAAGATCCTGGGCAGCGATCTCCTCACCTTCCGCTGCGAAGTCGCCCAGGGCCCCGCCGGATACCCGGTCGCCTGCCGCTGGCTCGCCAAAGCCCCGGCCGGGCAGCACGCTCAGGTGGCCACGGCGCTCAGCGGGCTGCGGAATGTCCGCCTCGCCGCCTCCACGACGGGCCGGACCAATTTCATCATCATGATGTGGCTCCGCACCGTGGCCGACGTCCTCACCGCCGAACTGACCCTCCAGGAACGGCTCCCGCAGATCGAGCTCGTGCAGAGCACCGTCATGCTGCGCAGCGCCAAGCGCGTGGGCTTCATGCTCGGACCGGACGGCACCGCCACGGGACACGTGGTCCCGGGGCCCGGCGTCCTGGAGGACAGCTGGAATCCCGAGCCGGAATGATGGACCCATGAGCATCCTCAAGTCGGTCCTCCTGTTCGCCCTCTCCGCCATCGCGGAGATCGGCGGCGCCTGGCTGATCTGGCAGGCCGTCCGCGAGGGCAAGGGCTGGTGGTGGGCCGGTCTCGGCGTGATCGCCCTGGGGATCTACGGCTTCATCGCCACCCTGCAGCCCGACGCGCATTTCGGGCGGATCCTGGCCGCGTACGGCGGGGTGTTCGTGGCGGGCTCGCTGGCCTGGGGAGTCCTGGTGGACGGATTCCGTCCCGACCGCTGGGATCTGATCGGCGCCTTCATCTGCCTGGCGGGCGTCGCCGTGATCATGTTCGCCCCGCGCGGCGCCGCCTGAGAGTGCCTGGCCCTGCCGCCGTCGTGGTCCGCCTGGGCTCCCTTATCGACGCCGGGCTCCACGACTGCGGCGCCCGGCGTCACCAAGGGAGCCCGCTCGCAGCATGAGCGGTGACGACGACGGCGAGCGGGACCCGGCGTCGTCCGCCTCACGCCGCCGCACCGAGAGTTAACCCACCCTCCATCGACGATTCACCGAAGTCTCCGCCGCAGGACGCGCACGAATCCTAGAATCGTCCCGTCATTCGCACGGGGGCTGGGGCATTCACGCTGTCATCGCGAACTTTGGAGCAAGCATGAAACTGCGGATCACCAGCCGCGCCGGGAAGACCCTGGCCGGAGTCCTGGCCGCGGGCGCCCTGAGCGCCTCCCTGCTGACCGGCATCACCGCCGCCACCGCCGGACCGAACACCTCCGACCAGGATTCCCAGGGCCAGAATTCCCAGGATCACCACGGCGGAGACCGGAACGGGGCCTCGAAGATCGGCCACGTCTGGACCATCATCCTCGAGAACAAGTCCTACGAAGCCACCTTCACCGGCCTGAACCAGAACGACTACCTCTGGAAGACCCTCCCGTCCTACGGCGCACTGCTGACCCAGTACTACGGCACGGGCCACTTCAGCCTGGACAACTACATCAGCCTGGTCGGCGGACAGTCGCCCGCCCCGGACAACCAGAACGACTGCCCCCAGTACACGGACGTCTCGCCGGGCACCCCCGCGGCGGACGGCCAGGTCCTCGCCTCGACGGGCTGCGTCTACCCGGCCTCCACCAAGACCCTGTTCAACCAGCTCGACGACAAGCACGTCAGCTGGAAGGCCTACATGCAGGACATGGGCAACGACGCGGGGCGTGAGGACGTCTACCGCTGCGGCATCCCGGGCGACCCGTCCGGCGCGGGCGTGAAGGACCCCTCCGGCGCGACCGCCACGGACCAGTACGTGGCCAAGCACAACCCCACCGCCTGGTTCCATTCGGTGATCGACAACCCGCAGGACTGCAAGAACGTGGTCCCGCTGACCGGTTACCACGCCACCCCGGGCCACCCCGCCATCACCGGTCTGGAGGAGGACCTGAAGTCCGTCCGCACCACGCCGAAGTTCAACTGGATCACCCCGGGCAACTGCTCCGATGCGCACGACGCCACCTGCAAGGGTCCCGGCCAGAACATGAGCGGCGATCCGGCCAGCCGGCAGGGCGGCCTCTACGCCTCGGACAACTTCCTCAAGAAGTACGTCCCGATGATCATGAACTCCCCCGCGTTCCAGCAGGACGGCCTGATCCAGATCATCTTCGATGAGGCCATGCCGCCCTACAAGATGTACGGCAACTCCATCGCCGACCTCGGCACCCAGACCGGCCCGTGGGGCAACAACAGCGGCCCCGCCATGGGCACCGACTCCGGCACCGGCGCCTCCGCCCAGGCCGAGGCCAACACCGGCCAGTCCGTGGTGGCCTGCTGCAACGAACTTCCCGGCCCGAACACCAGCCAGCCCGGCTTCCAGGCCTTCAACCAGGACACCACCCCGGGAGGCGGCATCACCGGCGCCGTGATGATCTCCCGCTTCATCAAGCCGGGTTCGGTCAGCAACCAGCCGTACAACCACTACAGCTGGCTGCGCAGCATGGAGGACCTCTTCGGAGTCCACGACGGCGGCACGGACGGCCGCGGCCACCTCGGCTATGCCGGGGCGGACGGCCTCCGCCCCTTCGGCGGCGACGTCTACAACAACCCGTCCGGCAAGGCCCTGCAGCCGACCCCGTCCGGTGCCATCACGTACCCGGCCGTGGCCGGAGTGAAGGACACGGGCGTCCCCGTCATCCCGGCCGGCAGCGTCTACGCCAAGCACTGACCCGGACTGGCCCGCCCCCGACGACGGCGGCCGCGCCGCTGACTCCATCGGATCGGCCGGCACACGGCCGCACCTGCGGGCCGGCCGCCGTCGTCCTCCACCTCCCCTCCGGGAACTCGCTGGGGAGGGTCCGACCTCACTGCCCTGCGCAGCGATCTCAGTCCCTCCTCAGCGATCCCTGCCGATCCAGAACTCCAGAAAGGCCCGCCCCGTGCGCTCCCGCCCCCTCCTCTCCTCCCTCGTCCTCGCCGCAGCCCTGGCGACTTCGCTCGCCGCGTGCAGCGCGCCGGCGTCGCCGTCCCCGTCCGAGTCCCCGTCAGCCGAGGATTCGGCGCAGGCCGTGGTGCAGTCGCTCGGAGCGGTTCCCATCCCCTCTGCCCCCAGTGTCGAGCCCACCGCGAGCGCGAATGCGAGCCACGGCGCGGTCCTGGCCATCGGCGCCCCGGTCTCCGCGACCCTGCCGGACGGCGCGACGGTGATCCTCACGGCCCTGGGTCCGGACACGGCGCCCGTCCCGGTGCCCACATCGCATCCCACCGCCGCGCCCGACATCCCGATCGAGGGCACCATCACCCTGCGGGTGAAGGCCGTCGCCGGATCCGCGACCCTCGGCGCCGAGGAGCTGACCTCCCGCGACCAGCGCGGCCGCACCGTGGCCCTGACTCCGGTGGGAGCCTCCACCGTCACGGTCGCCGCCGGTTCGCAGGCCGAGCTGGTGGTCCGCGGAACCTTCCATGACGGCGCCGCCCAGGTGACGCTGCGGCATGCGGGCCACACCCTGGCGCTCTGGACGTTCAACATCGAGAACGACTGAACCGTCGGACACAGCACGTTTCAGCACGACGGCGGCGCCGGGTCACCCGGCGCCGCCCTGCACTGAACCGGAAACCGACCCACCTCAGCCTCTTGTGACCCATGTCACTCCATGAAATAGTAATAGTTACCTATTTTAGTTCGCTGCAAGTCCCAGAAGGTGAAGTGACATGACCCAGAGCACCAGCACGGACGCACAGTCGCGGGAAGCGGTCGCGCAGGCGATCTCCCGGCTCAGCCTCGAGGAGAAGGTGAACCTCCTGACCGGGGAGACGGCCTTCACCCTTCCCGGCAACGACGCCATCGGCCTGGTGCCCCTCGCCTTCTCCGACGGCCCCACCGGGGTGCGCGGCCTGAAGTTCATGGGCGGCGACGCGGTGGCCCTCTTCCCCAACGCCACCCTCATCGCGTCCTCCTGGGACGACGCGATCGCCGAGGAGGTGGGTGGGATGCTCTCCGAGGAGGCGCATCGCCAGAACATCCACGTGGTCCTCGGACCCACCATCAATCTGCACCGCACCCCGCTGGGCGGACGGCTCTTCGAGGCCTACTCGGAGGATCCCTACCTGACCGGGCGGGCGGCGAGCGCCTATGTCCGCGGCTTGCAGGAGGGGGCACCCGACGCCGGCTCCGGCGGGGCCGGACAGCGCGACGGCGGGCCCGGCTCCGGCGGGTCCGGACGCCGGGGCGGCGGCACGGGCGCCTGCCTCAAGCACCTGGTGGCCAACGAATCCGAGATCCTGCGCAACTTCATGGACTCCCGCGTCTCCGAGACCGCGCTCCGGGAGGTCTACCTGCTGCCGTTCGAGATGGCCGTCCAGGACGCCCATCCGTGGGCCATGATGGCCGCCTACAACGACATCAACGGCGTGACCGCCACCGAGCAGGACCACATCCAGAACGGGATCGTGAAGGACGAATGGGGCTGGGACGGCCTCATCATGAGCGACTGGTTCGCCACCAAACGCACCGTCCAATCCGCCAATGGCGGCCTGGACCTGGTCATGCCGGGTCCGGTGGGCCCGTGGGGTGACCGCCTGGTGGCCGCCGTCCGGCGCGGAGACGTCGCCGAGAGCACCGTGGACGACCACGTCACCCGGCTGCTCCTCCTGGCCCGGCGCACCGGCGCCTTCGGCACGGACGGCACATCCCCGCTCGCGTCCTCCGTTTTCGCGCAGGGCATGCCCGCCCCGGACTCCCCGGAGCGCCGGGAACAGCTGCGCCGGATCGCCACCCGCGGCATGACGCTGCTGAAGAACGACGCCGGAGCCCTCCCTCTCAGCCAGGACGGTCCCGTCGCGCTCGTGGGGCGGTCCGCCGTGCACACCGTGTGCATGGGCGGCGGCTCCGCGCAGGTCACCCCGCCTTACCAGGTCAGCATCGCCGAGGGTCTGGAAACCCGGCTCGGGGACCGCCTGACCGTGGTGGACGGGCTGGCCATCCGGCGACGCCCCCTCGCCGCGAGCCCGGAGTTCGTCACGGACCCCGTGAGCGGCGAACCGGGCGTCCGAATCACCCGGCTGGCGGCGGACGGGCATGAGCTCGGCTCCGGGCACTCCCCCGTGGCGTCCCTGAGCACCGGCTTCGACGACCCCGGCCAGGAGTCCCCCGCCGCAGTGCGGATCGAGGCGGACCTGCGGAACCCGGCGGGCACCGTCCGGGTGGGGGCCATCGGCGCGGGCCACTGGCACGTGACCGTCACCGGCCCGGACGGCACGGTGCTGGAGGAACTGGACCGCGAGGTCAGCACCGAGGGCTTCGATCCCGGCGAGGGCATCCTCCGTCCCCCCGCGTTCTCCGAGCTCCTGGACCTGCCCGCCGGGGTCCGGGTCACCGCCGCGCAGACCTTCCGGACCGTGGACTGGCGTGCCGTGCTGGAGGCGCAGCCGCACGTGAGGGTGGCCGAGGAGAGCCACATCTTCGCGGCGTCCGGGGCCGGGGTGGCCGCCCTGGTCGCCGAGTCGCTCCCGGTCAGCGACGATCAGGCCCTCGCCGCCGCCGAGGAGGCCGCGGGCGGGGCGGGGACCGCCGTCGTCGTGGTCGGGCTGACCGAGGAGGACGAGACCGAGGCCGCGGACAAGCACACCCTGGCCCTGCCCGGACGGCAGGACGAGCTGGTGCGCCGCGTGGCCGCGGCGGCGGAGCGGACCGTGGTGGTCGTGAACGCCGCCACCCCGATCCTCATGCCGTGGCTGGATGAGGTGGACGCGGTGGTGATCGTGGGGCTGCCGGGCCAGGAGGGCGGGCATGCCGTGGCGGACGTCCTCACGGGCGCGGCCGAGCCGACCGGCCGCCTCGTCACCACTTATCCTTCCGCGGACGGCGCGGCCCCGGCCTGGAACACCCAGCCGGACGAGACGCTCGGCCTGGACTACAGCGACGGCACCGCCATCGGCTACCGCGGCTACCACGCCGGGAACGCCCCGGAGCCGCTGTTCTGGTTCGGCGCCGGGCTCGGTTTCGGCGCCTGGGAGTACGCGGACGCTGAGCTCACGGACGACGACGGCGCCCCCGCCGTGTCCCTGACGCTGCGAAACGTCTCGGCACGGGACAGCCGTGAAGCGGTGCAGCTGTACTACGATCCCGCGGAGGCCGGGCAGCCCGTCCGGCTGGCGGGGTACGCGACCGTCGAGGTCCCAGCAGGCGGCTCGGTCCCCGTGACCGTCCGCGCGGATCCCCGGCTGTTCCGCCGCTGGGACGAGACCGCCGGCTCCTGGCAGGACCTCTCGGGCGGGGAACTCCTCCTGGCCCGGGGCCTGGGCGACATCCGGGCGCGGGTATCGTTGGGATGAGCCTCGGCCTGGGGGAACGGCACGTTCCCCCAGGCCACATCCCGTCCCGGACTTCTTGGAGAGCCATGCCGCCCGTCCCTTCGCAGGAGAACGCCACCTCGGGCACGGCCGCGAACGCCTCTGGACGGCTCCGGCGCAACAGCGGACGTCCGAAGGGCGCGGACAGCGCCGCCCGGCGCGAGGAGATCCTGGCGACCGCCGCCCAGGTCTTCTCCGAGGAGGGCTACCGGGGCACCTCCATGAGTTCCGTGGCGCGGGCCTGCGGCCTGAGTCAGACCGGCCTGCTCCATCACTTCGCCACCAAGGACGTGCTCCTGGGCGCGGTCATGGAATGGCGTGACGCGCAGGACATGGCGCTGCTGGACGGGCTCGATCAGGGAGCCCCTCGGGCCTGGGCCGCAGTGGAGCGGCTCGAGCGGCTGGTCCGCCTCAACACCCGGCAGCCCGGCATGATCCGGCTCTTCACCACCCTGGCCGGTGAGGCGACCGCTCACGATCACCCGGCCAACTCCTGGCTCCTGGAACACCACCGTCTGGCCGAGGAGATGATCCGGCGCGCCTTCCGCGAAGCCGCGGAGGACGGCCGGCTCAGCGCGGACGCACCGGTGGATTCCCTGGTGCGCTGTCTGGTGGCGACCATGGACGGACTGCAGATGCAGTGGCTGTCCGATCCGGACTACGACGGCGCGGCCATGGCGGACGACTTCGGCGCGCTGATCCGGACCATCCGGGAGCGCTGGGAGGCTTAGCCCGCCGGGGCGCGCGGCGGCGTCGGCCTCACCCACACAGAGAACTGCGCCCTGTTTCACTTTTCGCGGGGCAATATCCCCGCGAAAAGTGAAACAGGGCGCAGAACCACGGCGGAACGGCCACTCAGGAGTCGAAGCCCAGCCCCACGGCGTCGAGGGCCTTCAGGATGAAGTTCCGCTTGCCTTCGTTGTGGTCGGCCCGGTCCATGGACCACCGCGTCAGGTTGATGCCCACCGAGGCGAACGGTTCCGGAGGGAACGGCAGGGGCCGCTTGCGGACCATCTCCACGCGGGTCCGCTCCGTGTCCGCGCCGCTCAGCAGGTCCAGCATCACGTCCGCGGCGAAGGCCGTGGCCCCCACACCCAGGCCCGTGAAGCCCGAGGCGTAGGCCACGCGCTCCTTCCGCGCCGTGCCGAAGAACGCGCAGAACTGGGTGCTGGAGTCGATGGGGCCCGCCCACTTGTGCGTGAACTTCAGGCCCTCCAGCTGCGGGAACGTGGTGAAGAAGTGGCTGGCCAGCTTCTCCCACGTGCCCGGCTGGTACTCATGGCCCTCATCGACCCGCCGGCCCCAGAAGTACAGCGCGTCATAGCCGCCGAACAGGATCCGGTTGTCCCGGGTGATCCGGTAGTAGTGGAACTGGTTGGCCATGTCCCCGATGCCCTGCCGGTTGGTCCAGCCGATGGCCGCGAGCTGCTCCTCGCTCAGCGGTTCGGTCATGATGGCGTAGTCGTAGACCGGCACGGTCATGAGCGCGTTGCGCTTGAGCAGGGACGGGAAGACGTTGGTGCCCAGCACCACCTGGCCCGCGTGGACGGTGCCGCGGTCCGTGACCACGTCCACGCCGCCGTCGACGTCCACCAGCTCCCGCACCCGCGTCCCCTCATGGATGGTCACGCCCAGCTCGGTGGCCACCCGGGCGAGCTCGGTGGCGAGCTTGTACGGGTGCACCATGGCCACGGAGTCCTTGAGCCACACCGACCCCAGGAACGTGGGCGAGTTGACCTCGGCCTGGGTGGCCTCCCGGTCCAGGACGTGCCCGCCGCTCTCCTCCGCCAGCCACTGGAGCTGATGGGGTTCGACGGCGACGTTCAGCTCGCCGGTGCGCTCCCAGTCGCAGTCCATGCCGTAACGCTCGATCGCCTCCTGCATGCGCTCCAGGTTCTCCAGGCCCAGACGTTCGAGGGTCTCGATCTCCTGCGGCCAGCGGCTCTTGCCGTTCTCGTAGCCGTGGGTCAGGCTGGCCTCGCAGAAGCCGCCGTTGCGCCCGGATGCCGCCCAGGCGATGCGCTCGCCTTCGAGCAGGATGACGCTGCGCTCGGGTTCACGTTCCTTGGCACGCAGCGCGGTCCACAGGCCCGTGTAGCCGCCGCCGACGATCACCAGGGCAGCGCTCGCGTCGCCCTCCAGCCGGGGGTACCGGGTCACGTCCGGACCCAGGTCGTCGATCCAGAACGGGCGGTGGACGGCGCCGTCCAGAGATCGCGCGACGACGGCGGGCTGCGGGACGTTCCGTTCGAAAACGGTGGTATGCACGGGAGTTTCTCCTGTTTCAGTGCGGGGTGAGTGAAGTGTGGGTGGGCGGGGCCTCAGAGGGCCACCGGCTCGGCATCCCAGAGAGGCCGCGGACGGGACCCGATGAGGTTCCGGGTGTAGTCGTCCGCGGGCGCCGCCAGGACCTCCGCCGTGGGGCCCTGTTCCACGATCCGGCCCTGGTGCATCACCAGGACCTGCGAGCAGATCCGGGACACCACGGCCAGGTCGTGCGTGACGAAGAGGATGGTCAGGCCGAGCTGGTCGCGGAGTTCCTCGACGAGTTCCAGCACCTGAGCCTGGACGGAGACGTCCAGGGCGCTGGTGGCCTCGTCCAGGACCAGGAGCCTGGGCTGCGCCGCGAGCGCCTTGGCCAGGGCGACCCTCTGGCGCTGACCGCCGGAGAGCGCCCGGGGTTTCGCCCCGAAACGCTCGGGGCCGATGCCCACGCGCTCCAGAAGGTCGCGGGCGCTGTCCACGGCCGCCTTGCGGCCCTGCTTGCGGTGCAGCCGGAACACGTCGGCCACGGCCTGCCCCACGGGGATCCGGGGGTCCAGGGAGAGGTACGGGTCCTGGAAGACGATCTGCACATCCCTGGCCAGGAGCTTGCGCTCGGCCGCCTTCAGCGGGCGGGCCGGGCGCTTGGTCCCGTCCAGGTGGAGCTCGCCGTCGCTGGCGGTCTCCAGGGCGACCACCAGGCGAGCGAGCGTGGACTTGCCCGAACCGGACTCCCCCACGACGCCGAGCGAGCCTCCGCGCGGGAGGGTGAACGCGGCGTCGTCGAGGGCCGTGATGACCTCTCCGTGGGCGAGCTCGTACCGCTTGCTCAGCCCGGAGACCTCCAGCAGTGGCGCGTCCTCGGTCGGGGCGGGCGGGGCCGGCACCCGGTCCAGGTCGATGGTCGGGGTGGCCCCCACGAGCTCCCGGGTGTAGTCCTGCTGCGGGCTCACGAAGACGTCACGGGTGCGGCCGTGCTCCACCACCTTGCCGCGGCGGAGCACGTAGACGCGCTCACACAGGCTGGCCGCGAGATTGAGGTCGTGCGTGATGAACAGCATGCCCATGCCGCGGGCCTGCTGCTCGTCCCGCAGCAGCTGGACGATCCCGGCCTGCGTGGTCACGTCCAGGGCCGTGGTGGGCTCGTCGCAGAGCAGCAGCTCCGGGGAGTCCAGGAGCGCGGCCGCGATCATGACACGCTGCAGCATGCCGCCGGAGAGCTGGTGCGGGTACTGGTTCACCAGGTCCTTGGCCCGGCGCAGTCCCACCTGCTCCAGCTGCGTCACGGCGCGTTCGGTGGCCTCGGCCCGGGACAGCCCGCGCCAGCGCACCAGCGTCTCGGTCAGGAAGTCGCCCACGGTCCGCACCGGATTGATGCCCGCGCGGGGGTCCTGGAAGATCATGGACGCGCGCTGACGGCGCAGGTCCAGGAGCTGCTGGCGTCCGGCCGTGAGCGTGTCGAGGCCACGGACGGACACCAGGCCCGAGTGCTGGGCGCGCTCCGGGAGGAGTCCCAGTGCGGCCCGCGTGGTCAGGGACTTCCCCGAACCGGACTCGCCCACCAGTGCCACCGCCTCGCCGTCGTCGACGTGGAGGGAGACCTTGTCCAGCAGCGGGTCGCGGCCCGCGAAGCCGAGGGTGAAGTCCTGTACTTCCAGCAAGTGGCTCATGAGAGCTTGCCTCCGATCCGATCCGAGATCTCTTCACCGATGACGTTCACGGCGACCACCACGATCACCACCACCAGGGCCGGCCAGAACGCCGGCAGGATGTAACCGCCCAGCAGAGCCCCTCGGGACTCCTCGATCATGGCGCCCCAGTCGCTCGTGGGCGGCTGGACGCCGAGGCCGATGAAGGACAGGGCCGCGAGGTCCGCCAGGACGTAGCCGAAGTTCAGCGCCGACTGGGCGCCCACGGTGGGGATCAGGTTCGGCAGCACCCGGCCCAGGACCACCCACGGAGTCCGGAAGCCGAGCACCCGGTACGCCTGGACGTACGGCCGGGAGCGCTCCGAAGCCACGAGCCCCTGGGTCAGGCGCGCCACATAGGGCACATAGGCGATGGTCATGGCGATGATGGGCGCCACGAGACCCTTGCCGAAGAGCGCGACGGCGAGCATGGACACCAGCAGGGCCGGGAAGGCGAAGAGGATGTCGAACACCCGGCCCAGGACCTTGCCGAGCCAGCCGTCGGACCAGCCCGCGGCGAGGCCCAGGAGCAGGCCGAGGACCGTGGAGCCGAGCACCACCAGGGTGGGGCCGAGCAGCGAGGTCCGCCCGCCGAACATGAGCCGGCTGAGCAGGTCACGGCCCAGGGCGTCCGTGCCCAGGAGGTGCTGGGCGCTGGGCCCGGCCAGGACGTTGTCCAGATCGACGTAGTCCGGGTCGTACGGGGCCAGGGTCGGGGCCAGCACGGACACCACGACCACCACGGCCGCGACGACCACGGCGATCCACGCCGTGAGGGACAGGGCCGAGGTGTAGCGCCGGAACCCGGTCTGCGGGAGCGTCATTGAGAGGGTCATCGGGTCTCCGATCCGGCGGCGATACGAGGGTCGATGAGGGGCTGGACCAGGTCCACCACGGTGTTGACCACGACGAACGCCGTGACCACGACCATGACGATCGCCTGCACCACGCCGAAGTCCAGCCGGTCGATGGACTGGACCAGGAGCTGGCCGATCCCGGTGAGGCCGAAGGTCTGCTCGATGATGGCGCTGGAGACCAGGAGTCCCGCGATCAGGACGCCGCTCACCGTGAGGATGGGACCCAGGGCATTGCGCAGCACGTGGCGCAGGACCACGGTGGGACGCGTCAGGCCGCGGCTCGTGGCCACCTCGACGTGTTCCCTGATGAGCTGTTCATTCATGGAGGAGCGGGTCACCCGGGCCACGAAGGCGATGTACGTGACGCCGAGGGCCAGGGCCGGCAGGGTGAGATGCCAGATCCGGTCCCAGAAGCCGTCTCCGCTGCCGAAGGACGGGAACCAGCCCAGGTTCACGGAGAAGACCGCCACGAGGCCGATGGCCGCCACGAAGGGCGGGACCGCGCCGGCCGCAGTGAGGGAGATCAGGATGAACTTGTCGCCGAAGCCCTTGTTGAGGCTCGCGATGATGCCGGCCAGCAGGCCCAGGATCGTGATGAAGACGGCGGCGAGCGCCACGAGCTGCAAGGTGGTGGGAAGGCGGTTGAGCAGCACGTCCGAGACGTCCTGCCGGTAGGTCAGGGACCGACCCCAGTCGCCGTGCAGAATGCCGCCCAGCCAGTTCACGTACTGCTCCCACGGTGGCTTGTCCAGGCCGTACTGACGGGTGATCTCCGCGAGCGCCTCCGGCTTGGGGCTGCGGCCTCGGAGCAGGAAGCGTGCCGGGTCGCCGGGGACCAGGAAGCGCGAGAAGAACACCGCGAGCGAGGCCACGAACAGGGTCAGCAGCAGGGTGCCGATCTTGACGAGCACGAACCGCAGGCGGGAGCCGCCCTTGCGCTTCCGGGCGTTGCCGGAGGCACCCGGCACGCCGGGCCCTCCCGTCCCGTCGGATGCTCCGGAGCCACCGGGGCCCGGGGAGTCGGGCGAGGGTTTCACGTCAACAGCAGTCATGGTCAACGGCCTCCGATCTTGGCAGCCCACGGGAAGTACATGTAGTTGATGGACGGGTCGGCCCCGGTGATGCGCTTGCCCAGCCACATGGACGTGACCGTCTCGTACAGCGGACCCCAGACCACCTCGTCGCTGGCGATCTTCGCCGCCTGCCCGGTGAACTTCGCTCGCTGATCCGGGTCCTTGGTCCCGATCGCCTGGTTGACGAGCTTGTCGTACTGCTTGTTGACCCAGCCGCCGTAGTTGCTGAAGTCTCCTTCCCGCAGCACGCTGTACATCTCGAGCGGTTCGGTGCTGGAGAGATACCAGGAGGTCAGCACCAGGTCCGTGCCTTTGCGGGCCTCCGGATCGGAGAACAGGGTCGTGTATTTGTCGTTGGACATCGTCCGGATCTCGGGGTTGAGCCCGATCTCCTTCGCCGCGGACGCGATGGCCCGGGTCTCGATATCGAAGGCCGCGCTCAGCGAGGCCGTGGAGAACACCACCTTCTTGCCGGTGGCGCCGGCCTCCTTCACGAGCTTCTTCGCCTCGGCCAGGTCGTACTTCAGCGGCTCCAGGTCACCGAAGGCCTTGTCCACCGTCGCCGGCTTCGCCGCATTCCACACATTGCGCGTGGTGAGGGCGTCGGTCGGCCGGGCGTAGCCCTGTTCGGCCGCCTTGATGAGGGAGGGCCGGTTGATGGCCATCATGAGGGCTTTGCGGACCCTCACGTCCTTGAAGGTCCCGGCCAGGTCCGTGAAAACCAGGCTCTGGACCGTGCTGTCCGCACCGAAGTAGAGGTTCCCCGCGTCCGTGTTGGCCTTGAGGATGTCCATGGCATTGGACGGGATCATGAAGGCCCCGTCGATCTCGCCGGTCTGGAGGGCGTTGATGCGCGAGTTGGCGTCCGTCAGCATCTTGAACGTCACTTGTTTGGACTTCGCCTTCAGGGACGGGTCCCAGTAATCGTCGAAGCGCTTGAGAGTGATGCTCTCCCCCGCTTCCCAGCTGACGAAGGAGAAGGGACCGGTGCAGTTCACGCCCTTCGTGGAGTTGCCGTAGTCCTTGCCGTCCTTGGCGAGGGTCTTGGCGGACTCGACGACGCCGGGCGAGCCGACCAGCGCCGCGTTCAGGGTGTAATCCGGCTTGGCCATGGTGATGGTCACCTGGTCCGCCGCCGTCTTGTCGATGCTCGCCACGTTCTGGAACGCCGACGCCCAGAACGAGCCGACCTTCTCATCGAGGTGCCGGCGGAGGGACGCCACCACGTCGTCGGCCGTCATGATGGTCCCGTCGTGGAACTTCACGCCCTGCCGGATGGTGTAGACCCAGTGCAGCGGGTCCGGGTTGTCCACCTTGGTGGCCAGGCCGGGCGACACCGTGAGGTCCTTGTTCCAGCGGAACAGCGACTCGCAGACATTGGCCAGGACGGTGTTGTCCGGGTAGTCGAAGGCGTAGGCGTAGTCCAGGGAGAACGGCTCGGCGTACATCGCCCAGGAGAAGCCGTCGATGTCCTTGGTCGGCGCCGGGGACCCCTGGCTCAGGGTGAACTTCGCTTCGCCGGGGTTCCCCGCGGCGCCGGGCCGTGCCGCGCAGCCGCTCAGGACCAGGCCGCCCACCACGGCGAGGGTGATGGCCGCCTTGCCGCGGGCCGCCGTCGTCGGGCGTTCCGCGGACGACGACGGCGCGCCGAACCACTCGCGCACGCTCCGGAAGGCGCGTCCCCGGCGTCGCCGCGGGGCCGTGCCGTGCGGGCTCTTCCTCATGCTTCCCCCTCCTGGGCGGTCCTGCGGTAGACGCGTTCCCCGTCGATCCAGGTCTCCTCGACGCGGGCGGTGTGGATCTGGTCCGCGCGCAGCTGGAAGACGTCCCGGTCCAGGATCACGAAGTCGGCCAGGCGCCCTTCCTCCAGGGTGCCGGTGACCTGATCGAGGTGATTGATCCAGGCGGTGCCCTGAGTGTAAGCGTCCAGGATCTGCTTGAGGCTCAGTTTCTGGTGTTCCGGGCCCAGCGGGGCGTCGGTCGCGCCCGGGGCGGTCCTGTTGACGGCCACGTGCATCGCCGCGAGCGGGTCTGCGCTGGAGACGGGCCAGTCACTGCCGGCGGCCAGGCGGACGCCGTGGGAGGCCAGTTCCCCGAACGGGTAGTGGCGTTCTTCGGCGTCGGGCTCCAGGAACGGCAGGGTGAGCTCGTCCATCTGCTCTTCGTGGCAGGCCCAGAGTGCCTGCACATTGGCCACGGCGCCGAGTTCCGCGAAGCGCGGGGTGTCCTCGGCCCGGACCAGCTGAAGGTGCGCCAGGTGGTGGCGGCCGTCGGTGGAGCCATTGGCCTGGCGGGCGTGTTCGAGCGCGTCGAGGGAGTCCGTGACGGCGCGGTCACCCAGGGCGTGGAAGTGGAGCTGCATCCCGGCGGCGTCCAGGGCGGTGACGAAGCCCTTCATCTCCTCCGGGTCGAAGAACTCGATGCCGCGGTTGTCGGTGTGGTGTCCGTGGTGGTCACGGTAGGGCTCGTGCATGGCCGCGGTGAAGTTCTCGGCGACCCCGTCCACCATGACCTTGACGGTGCTCGCGGTGAGCCGTTCCGGCGCCACCGCCTGGGCCACCTCCTCGCGACGGGCGAGGACGGGTTCCAGCTGGGCGTCGCCGGCGGTGCGGTCCCACCACTGGCAGATGCGGACCCGGACCTTGAGATCGCCGGCCTGGGCGGCCTGCACGTAGACCTTGAGGAGGTCCACGCTGCCATCCTCCGGATTGGTCACCCAGGCGTCCTGCCAGGCGGTGATGCCCTGGGAGAGGAGGAGGGCCTGGGCCTTGATCAGGCCGGCGTAGGCCAGCTCATGGGTGGTTCCGGGCCGGACCGCTGCGAAGAGGTCCATCGCGCCTTCGTGCACTGTTCCCGCCGGGGTGCCGTCCGCTTCGCGCTCAAGGCGTCCGCTCTCCGGGTCCGGGGTGGTGGCGTCGATGCCCGCGAGTTCCAGGGCCTTGCTGTTCACCCAGGCCCCGTGGTGGTCACGGTTCTGGAGGAAGACGGGGCGGTCCGGGACCACGGCGTCGAGGAGCCCGCGGGTGGGTGTGCCGCCCGGGAAGTGTTCCATGGACCAGCCGGCGCCGAGGATCCAGGGCTCATCCGGGTGTTCCTCGGCGTAGCGGCGGACGGTCTCCACGGCTTCCGCGCCGCTGGTGACTTCGGTGAGGTCGCATTGCAGGAGTTCCACGCCGGCGAAGACCGGATGCATGTGGGAGTCCTGGAACCCCGGGACGATCAGCTTGCCGGCGACGTTCAGCCGTTCGGTGCCCGCGTCCGCCAGGTGTGCCAGTTCATCGGCCGTCCCCACCGCGAGGACCTTCCCGTCGCCGATCGCCAGGTCGGCCCGGCGCGGTGCGTCGTCGCGGCCGGTGTAGACCCATCCGTTCTCCAGGATGGTCTGCGCAGTTGCCATGAGCTCCTCGAATCTGTGTGCGGGGCTGGATTGCACTCGACACTATGATGCGGGTCACAGTTAAGTCAACGATGTTGACATCATTAATGACATTGCGTCTGACTCCCTTGACGTGACGGCGTCGGGATCGTGTACCGTGGGGTTCCAGAACCGAGGCATGGAAGCGGGGTGGATAGATGGCGCAGGCCGCGCAGCCCAGTGAACGCCGCGCACGGCTTGACCCGGAAACCATCATCGACGCAGTCCTGAAAATCGCCGGACAGGATCCCGGCGAGCGCTTCACGTTCCGCCGCCTGGGCGAGGAACTCGGGGTGGACGCCACCGCGGTGTACCGGCATTTCCGCAATAGGGATGCCATCATCCGGGCGGCTCTGGACCGGCTCTTCGCCCTGTCCGTGGAACGCACCGAGGCCGCGGGCCGGCAGAGCGACTGGCGGGCCCGGCTGGAGGCCTATCTGGACGAACTGCTCAGGGTCTTCATGCAGTACCCCTCCCTGGGCAGCGAATCCTTCGCCACGGACACCTATGGTCCCGGCGAGCTGAAAGCCATCGAGTTCGTGCTGCAGTGCCTCACGGACGCGGGCCTCCCGGAGGAGCGCGTGGTGCATTACTACGCCGCCCTGGAAAGTTACACGCTGGCCCTCGGCGCCGGGGTCGCCCTGGAGATCCAGCGGCTTCCCGACTCCCAGGGCCACGACCCGTGGCTCAACCCCCGGATCTTCTCCCACCTCTCCGGGCATCCCCTGCTCGAAAAGCATCACCGGGCCCTGCAACGGCTCGACTCCCTCAGCACCTTCCAGGCCGGCCTGGCCGCCATCCTGGACAGCGCCGAGCGGGAAAGCAGCCTCTCTGCCATCTGAGTGCTCAGCAGTGGCGGGTTCCGGGGCACTCCACCCACCACCTCTGAGCACTCAACGCCACAGAAGGACGCACCATGCACCAGTTCATCAACGGCAAGGCCGTCACCGGTTCCTCCGGCGCCACCCAGGACGTGATCAACCCGGCCACGGGTGAGGTCACCGCCACCGTGACCCTCGCGAGCCTGCGCGACCTCGAGTCCGCCGTCGCCGCGGCCCGGGCGGCCTTCCCGGCCTGGTCCCGCACCACCCCCGGCGAGCGCTCCGCGATCCTGCAGCGCTTCGCCCGCATCCTCGAGGCCCGCGCCGAGGAGTTCGCCCAGGCGGAGAGCTCGCAGACCGGCAAGCCCCTGCGCCTGTGCCGCGAATTCGACGTGCCGGGCACCATCGACAATGTGGACTTCTTCGCCGGCGCGGCCCGGAACCTCGAGGGCAAGGCCATGGCCGAGTACTCCGCCGACCACACCTCCGCGATCCGCCGCGAGGCCATCGGCGTCATCGGCTCCATCGCCCCGTGGAACTACCCGCTCCAGATGGCCGCCTGGAAGATCCTGCCCGCCATCGCGGCCGGCAACACCATCATCCTCAAGCCGGCCGAGATCACGCCCCTGACCTCGGTCATGTTCGCCGAGGCCCTCACCGAAGCGGGCCTGCCGGACGGCGTCGTCAACGTCCTGGTGGGCAGCGGCAGCACCGTCGGCGCGGCTCTCATGCGTCACCCCCACGTGGACATGGTCTCCTTCACCGGCTCCACGGCCGTGGGCCGCACCGTCCTGGAGGCCGCGGCGGTGAACGCCAAGCGTGTGCACCTGGAGCTGGGCGGCAAGGCGCCCTTCGTGGTGTTCGACGACGCCGACATCGACGCCGCGGTGCACGGCGCCGTCGCGGGTTCCCTGATCAACTCGGGTCAGGACTGCACGGCGGCCACCCGCGCGCTGGTGCACCGCAGCGTCTACCAGGAGTTCGTGGACAAGCTGGCGGCGCGATTCGACGGCATCGTCCTGGGCACCCCGGACGATGACGGCGCGGACATCGGTTCGCTCTCATCCTTCCGGCACCGCGACCACGTGGCCGGCATGGTCGAGCGCGCCCGGGGCTACGCCCGCGTGGTGGCCGGCGGCCACGTCCCCACCGAGGACGGACTGGGCGACGGCGCCTTCTACCGCCCCACGCTGATCGTGGACGCCACGCCTGATTCGGAGATCGTCAAGAACGAGGTGTTCGGCCCGGTCCTGGTGGTCCTGCCCTTCGACGACGACGACGAGGCCATCGCCCTCGCCAACGACACCGTGTACGGGCTGGCCGCCTCCGCCTGGACCTCCAGCATCCAGCGTGCGCTGCGTGCCACCCGGGAGATCAAGGCCGGGTGCGTGTGGGTCAACGACCACATCCCGATCATCTCCGAGATGCCCCACGGCGGCTTCAAGCAGTCCGGCTTCGGCAAGGACATGTCGGCCTACTCCTTCGAGGAGTACACCCAGGTCAAGCACGTGATGTTCGAGCTGGGCGGCGTCGTGGAGAAGGACTGGCACCGCACCATCTTCGCGCTGCGCTGACCCTTCCGGGAACCGGGGCCGGCCCGTTGCGGGTGGAACGTCAGCGGCCGGCCGTGACCGCGGAATTCCTGCGGTCACGGCCGGCCATTGGGCGTCACGGGACAGTCAGACGGGTGTCACCCCGCACCACTGGGCGATGAAGAGGGCCATGGCGCCCGTGACCTCTTTCAGGGAGGCCACGGACACGCATTCGTCGGCTCCGTGCATGCGCTGGCATTCCGGTCCGAACACCAGGGCCGGCGTGCCGTCGAACAGCCCGTGGACCCGGGAGTCGATGTAGCAGAGCATGGTGCGCGCGCCCAGCTCCCGGCCCGTGGTGGAGTTGAACGCCTCCGCCAGGACCGCTTCGGCCGCGGTGCCGGGTTCCAGCACGTAGCCGTCCGCGTAGAAGCCGGTCTTCGTCACGGTCACGCTCGCGCCCTGCAGCACCGGCAGTGCGGCCACGGCCAGATCGATGCACTCCTGGATCTCGGCCCAGGCGCTGTCCACGTCATGCCCGGGCGGGAACCCCGCACGGAGGGTGAACTCGGCGTGGTCCGGCACGGAACTGGTCCAGTCCCCGCCGTGCAGCGTGCCGACGTTGAAATTGAAGGGATGCTCGATCCCCTCGAAGTGGGGCACCTGCGCGGAGACGGAGTTCCACTTCTCTTCCAGCACCCGCAAGGCGCCCACCAGCGCGTACGCCCCGTCCAGGGCGTTGAAGCCGCTGGACATCTCGGCGGCATGCGCGGCCCGGCCGGTCAGCCGGACCTTGAACCAGATCACGCCCAGATGCGCCCTGACCAGGTCCCCGCCCACCGGTTCCGGAATGAGCACGGCGTCCGCGTGGTAGCCGTGCTGCAGGGTGGAGACCGTGCCGTTGCCGGTGCTCTCCTCCTCCGGGACGGACTGCACGTGGATCCGGCCCGCGGGACGCAGCCCGGCATCACGCAGGGCCCGGAGCGCGAACGGGATCGCGGCGAGCCCGGCCTTCATGTCCCCTGCGCCTCGGCCGTGGAGCCAGCCGTCCACGATCGCCGGGTCGAACGGATCGCGCTCCCAGAGCTCGGGGAGCCCGGTGGGCACGACGTCGACGTGACCGTTCAGAATGAGGCTCCGCCCGCCGTCGTCGGCGTGATGAGTGCCGACCACCACCTCGCTGCCGGAGTAGTCGACGTCGATGGCGCCCGCCGCGGGGTGCCGGGAGATCTCCTCCGGATCCAGCGTCCAGCGGTCGATCTCCAGGCCCAGCTCGCAGAACTGCTCCTCCATGAGGTCCTGCGCCGCACCCTCGGCGCCGCGCAGTGAGGGGGTCGCGACCAGGCGCTGGGTGAAGGCCAGCTGGGCGGGGTAGCCCCGGTCGACGGCGGCGAGGATGGCGTCCCGGTCGGACGGCGCCAGCGGCTGATTCAGGTCCGGGCTCATCGGGCGTCCTCCCGCTGAGCCGCCTTCACGCCGGCCGTGCGGCGGGCGATGGCCCAGACGCCGACGGCGGTCAGCACCACTTCCGCCGCGTAGAGCCCGGCCACGCCCCAGGGGCCGAGCCCGCCCAGCAGGGCCTGCGCGATCAGCGGCGTGGAGCCGCCCACGATCGTGGCGCACAGCTGGTACGCGATGGAGACGCCGGTGTAGCGGACGGAGACCGGGAAGGCTTCGGCCAGCAGGGTCGCCAGGAGCGCGTAGTAGGTGGAGGCGCCCACGATGTTGATCACCATCATCACGGCCAGGAACGGCACGTTCTGGGACAGGATCGCCAGGAAGAGCGGGATGATGACCACCAGCGCGAACACCAGCGCTGACATCATGACCCGCACGGCGCCGAAGCGTTCGGCCAGCCGCGCCGCCACAGGCTGCCAGATGAATTGCAGAACGGCGGTGACCAGCAGGATGTTCAGGATGAGCTGACGGTTCATCTTCAGCTCACCCGTGGTCCAGGCCAGCAGGAAGGTGTTGCTGAAGTAGGCGGCCGCGATGCCGAGAATGGACGCCAGCACGCCGAGGACGACGGCGCCGCCAGCCGTGCGGAAGACCTCCACCACCGGGGTCCGCGGGATCTCGTTGCGGGCCTTCGCTTCGAGGAACTGGCCGGACTCCTCCACCTTGGCGCGGATGATGAAGCCGACGATCACCAGGACAGCGGAGAGCAGGAACGGGATGCGCCAGCCCCAGCTGAGGAAGGCCTCGTTCGGCAGGGCACCCACCGCCAGGAAGGCGAGGGTGGCCAGGATGGATCCCGCCGGGGAGCCCTGCTGGACCCAGGCGCCGGCGCGGCCCTTGCGATCCTCGGACGCGTGCTCGGTGGCCATGAGCACGGCGCCGCCCCATTCACCGCCGACGGCGATGCCCTGCAGGGCACGCAGCACGATCAGCAGGATCGGTGCGGCCGCGCCGATCTGGGCGTAGCTGGGTAGCAGGCCGATCAGGGCGGTGGAGGCGCCCATCATGACCAGGGTGACGATCAGGGTGTTCTTGCGGCCGAACTTGTCGCCGAAGTGGCCGAAGATGAAACCGCCCAGCGGACGGGCCAGGAAGCCGACCCAGAAGGTGGCGAAGGAGGCCATGAGCGCGGAGGCGGGGTCGATCTGCGGATAGAAGACCTTGCCGAAGACCAGCGCCGCGGCGGTGCCGAAGATGAAGAAGTCGTACCACTCGATGGCGGTGCCCACGAAGGCGCCGAGAGTGGCACGGCGCTGCGCCGTGCGGGCAGTGGCTGTAGTGCTCATGTGTGTTCCTCCCGAGACCGTGACGGGATTCGATCTTCCCGTGATGCACGTCTCACGGAGATCAACTATCCGAGGTGAGGAATATAATCGTCCAATGCCTATGAGGCTGAATATGCATAACTTGGAGGCATAGTGGAGCTACGGGTCATCGAGTACTTCATCGCCGTGGCGGACCACGGCACGGTCAGCGCCGCCGCCGAGGCACTCTTCGTGACGCAGCCCGCGGTGTCCCGCCAGATCACCTCCCTGGAACGCGAACTCGGCTCCCGACTCTTCGCCCGCACTCCCGCGGGCATGCGGCTCACCCCGGCAGGCGCCCGGTTCCTACCGATCGCCCAGGACATCCTCTGGCGCACTCAGACCGGGACGGCCGTCATGCGCGGGCTCTCCCAGGAGTCCGTGGACCTGGTGATCGCCTGCCCGCCGACCGTGTTGCGGTACGTGGTGGCGCCCTTCCTCGCGGAGCGGAGACGTCCTGTCCGGGACATCCGCGAGCACCCTCCCGAGCAGGTCTACCGCGAGGTCCAGGAGCGGCGGGCCGATCTGGCGATCGGAACACTCACCCCACCCGCGGCCCTGGAACGCCACCGGGTGCTGGAGGTGCCGCTCAAAGCGCAGGGGCTCGGGAGGAACTGGCAGCCGGACGCGGGCGGCACCGTGGAACTCGCGCGGCTGGAGGGCCTGACCCTGCTGGTGTCGAAGGGCGGCAGCGCCTTGCGGCAGACTCTCAGCGAGGCCTCCGAACAAGAGGGTCTGGCGCTGGAGCTCGGCGACGGCGTTTCCTCGGGGACGGTGGCACAAGCGCTGGCCGCCGCGGGCCGCGGAGTGGCCGTCGTGGTGGAGCCGCCGGACTTCGGGCTCGACTCCCACCGGATCACCAGGTCCGGTCGGCCACTCACGGTCCGCGACTGGGCGGCGTGGGACCCCGCGCACTACGCGGCCGCGGAGATCCGGTCACTCGTGGGCGAGCTCGAGGAATGGTGCCGGGGCCGGTTCGACTAGAGGGTCATCCCTCCGCCGCCTGGACTTCCTCGCGGGCGGCCTCGATGGCGTCCGTCAGCTTGGTGATCATCTCTTCGAACAGGGCGATCTGGTCCTCCGAGTACTCGCCGAGCACGGGCATCATGTGCTCGACCATCGGGTCGAACATCTCCCGGCCCGTCGCCCGGGCGCTCGGGGTGGAACTGAGCACCAGCTGACGCCGGTCCACCGGGCTCGGGTGACGCTGCAGATGGCCCGAGGCCTCCAGCCGGTCCAGCACGGACGTCATGGCCGCAGAACTGAGGATCAGGAGGCGCCGGAGGTCGCGCGGCGTGACGGTGGCGCCGGTCCGGTCCGCCTCCACGACGGCGTTGATCGCATGGATGTCGTTGCGGGCCAGGCCGTGGTGGCGCCGGACCACCTCAGAGTAGCGCTCGGCCTCGGTGGTGAATTTCTGCAGGAGGAACAGCACCTCAAATCCGGGCGTGGCGGCGAGACGCTCACGTTCTGGGGATGACTCGACGCCGAGGGCGCTCTCTTCCGGATGCATGCGATACATCTTAGGATCTCCCCGCCGCATGAGCCGGTTGCGCCCCGGCTTCCGACATGACCTTCAACCGGTCCAGTGCGCCCTTCCGGGAATCCGCGAGGTCCACGCACGGGAGCGGATACTCCGGGGTGTTCAGTTCCGGGATCCATTCCGCGAGATACGCGCCGTCGGGATCGTGGGTCCGCGCCTGGGTCTGAGGGTTGAAGATCCGGAAGAACGGCGCGGCGTCCGCCCCGCTGCCGGCGGCCCATTGCCAGTTGAAGGGATTGGCCGCGGCATCGGCGTCCACCAGAGTGTCCCAGAACCACTGCTCGCCCAGCCGCCAATGGATCCCGAGGTTCTTCACCAGGAAGCTCGCACTCACCATCCGGACCCGGTTGTGCATCCATCCGGTGTTCCAGAGCTGGCGCTGTCCGGCGTCCACCAGCGGAATCCCGGTCCGGCCCCGCTGCCAGGCATGCAGCAGCGCCGCCATGTCCGGGCTCCTGGTCCCGCCGTCGTCGCCGCCGCCCTGCGCGTTCTCCCCCGGGAGCCACCAGGGGTGCCGGTCGAACTCCGGGCGCAGGTTCACGGTCGCCAGACGCGGGTGGTGGTACAGCTGATGCCAGGCGAATTCCCGCCACCCCAGTTCGCCGGCGAAGGCCGCGGAGGCCTCCGGGGCCTTCCGGCGCAGCGACGCGAGCCCGGCCCACACCTGGAACGGGCTCACGTGGCCCCAGCGGAGGTACGGCGAGAGTCTGCTGGAGCCCTCGACGCCGGGCCGCTCCCGGGCGTCGCGGTAGTCACCCAGCTTCTCGTCCAGGAAGTCCGCGAGCAGTTCCTGCCCGGCCTGCTCGCCGGGAGCCCAGGCTTCGCGGAGCGGTGCGGACCAGTCGGGACGGGACGGCAGAAGCCCGAGGGACTCCGGTTCCAGCCCCTCGGGCACGGAGAGCCCGTGCGTATCCTGCGGTTCCGGCACGGGCAGGGGCGGCCGGAAATCCTGAGAACTCAGCGTCTTCCAGAACGGCGTGAAGACGCGGTACGGATTGCCCTGCTGCGTGGTGATGCGCCAGGGCTCGTGCAGCAGGGATGCCTGGAAGCTCCTGGCCGTGCGGCCCGCGGCCGTCAGGAGCGCTTTCACCGCCTGGTCGGCGCGCCGTTCGGGGCCGCCGTAGCGACGGTTCCAGAAGACGGACCCGGCCCCCGCGACCGCGGCCACGTCCGGCACCACCAAGGCGGCCGGCCCCCGGCGGATCACCAGCGGAACGTTGAGCTCGGCGAGCCCGTCCCGCAGCTCGGCGAGCGCATGATGCAGCCACCAGCGCGCCGCTCCCCCCAGGGGCCGCACTCCGGGCGACTGCTCATCCAGCACGTACAGCGCGACGGTCCTCCCCGCGTCGAGGGCGGCCCGCAGGGCGGGATGGTCCGCCGTCCTCAGGTCGTCGCGGAACCAGACGACGGAGACTTCGGTCCTCCCGGTCATGGCGTCACCCCTTGAATCGCTCGATCATCTACAAATATGATCGTCTAGTAATCGATGCGTGTCCAGACAGAGCGCAGACAGGAGGATTCCGATGTCCGCAGAAGATCACGGGAACCGCG
Organism: Arthrobacter sp. RAF14; assembly: GCF_052114185.1. NCBI lineage: Bacteria > Bacillati > Actinomycetota > Actinomycetes > Micrococcales > Micrococcaceae > Arthrobacter > Arthrobacter sp. RAF14. The sequence goes on from NZ_JBFREG010000004.1 coordinate 86,988, forward strand.
CGCGCCGGACCATCGCGGTCGCAGGCGCCACGGGATATCTCGGCGGCCGCCTGGTCCCCCGGCTCGTCGAAGCCGGCCACCGGGTCCGCGTGCTCGCCCGCACCCCGGAGAAGCTCCGGGATGTGCCCTGGCACGACGACGTCGAGGTGGTGCCCGGGAGCCTCGAGGACGCGGAAGCCATGACAGCCCTCTGCCGCGGGGCCGACGTGCTCTACTACCTGGTGCACTCGATGGGCGGCGGATCCCACGAGCGCTTCGCGGAGCGGGAACGCGTCGGCGCGCAGACCGTCGCCCAGGCCGCGCACCGCGCCGGTGTGAGCCGCATCGTCTACCTCAGCGGCCTCAACCCCGGCACCAACCTGAGCCGGCACCTCCAGTCGCGGCGCGACGTCGGCCGCATTCTGCTCGCTTCGGGCGTCCCGACGGCGGTGCTCCAGGCCGGCTTGGTGATCGGCTCGGGCTCGGCGAGTTTCGAGATGATCCGGCATCTGACGGACGTCCTGCCGGTCATGCCCGCGCCGCGCTGGGTGCTGAACCGCGTCCAGCCGATCGCCGTGCGGGATGCCCTGTACTACCTTGAGGAGGCCGCGGAGCTGCCGCCCGAAGTGAACGCGACCTTCGACATCGGCGGGCCGAGCGTTCTCAGCTACGCGGACATGATGAAGGACTACGCCCGGGCGGCCGGGCTCCGGCCGCCCGTCATCCTCCCCCTCCCGGTGCTCACCCCGTGGCTGGCCGCGCAATGGGTGAACCTCGTGACGCCGATCCCCCGGTCCCTGGCGGTTCCGCTCGTCGAGTCCCTGCAGAACGACTGCGTGGTGCGGGAGCACTCCATCGATCAGCACATCGATCCCCCGCCCGGCGGGCTGACGGACTACCGGCGGGCGGTCGAGCTGGCGCTGGTCAAGATCGAGCGCGGCGAGGTGGAGACCACCTGGGCCGGTTCGAGTGCCGTGCAGACCCCGTCCGATCCGCTGCCGAGCGACCCCGACTGGACCGGCGGCACCGTGTTCACGGACACGCGGGTCCAGAAGACGGAGGCCTCGCCCGAGGAGCTGTGGGACGTCATCCAGGGGATCGGCGGCGAGAACGGCTGGTACTCGTTCCCGCTCGCCTGGTCGGTGCGGGGCTGGATCGACAAGCTGGCCGGTGGTGTCGGGCTGCGCCGGGGTCGCCGCGACCCCAAACTCCTGCACCTGGGCGACGTGCTCGACTGGTGGCGCGTGGAGGCTCTCGATCCCGGCCACCTGCTCCGGCTGCGGGCGGAGATGAAGGTGCCGGGCCGGGCCTGGCTGGAGCTGTCGATCGAGCAGGCGGGCGGCGGCACGGAGTACCACCAGCGTGCCATCTTCCTGCCCCACGGCCTGCCGGGACGGCTGTACTGGCTGGCGGTCCTGCCGTTCCACGGTGTCATCTTCAAGGGGATGGCCGTCCGCATCACGGAGGCCGCCGCTCGCCGTGCGAGCGTGAGCCGGCACGAGGCGAACGCCGGGCGCTGACGGGCGCTGACGGGCGGAACCTGAACCGGCGAAGGCGGTGTGCAACTGCGGTCATCTCCGCCCGCACCTCCCGGCTCACGCCTAGGCTGGCTTCATGCCCGACCTCACCCTGGGGCTCTGCTCCGTCACCTTCCGGCACCTCGACGTTCCCGGGGTCCTCGCCGCGGCGACCGGCGCCGGCCTGGCGGGGATCGAATGGGGTTCCGATGTGCACTGCCCGGACCCGGCCACCGCCCTGGAAGTCCGCCGCCTCACCGAGGCCGCGGGGCTGCGCGTCCTTTCCCTGGGCTCCTACCACCGGGCCGAGTCGCACGACGACGACTTCCGCCCCGTCCTCGACACCGCACTCGCGCTGGGCGCACCACGGATCCGCGTCTGGGCGGGAACGCGCGGCACCGAGGCGTCCAGCCCGGCTCACCGGGCGCGGGTGATCCGCGGCCTGCGGGATGCCGCCGACGCGGCGGCGGAGGCCGGCGTCGTGCTGGCACTGGAATATCACCGCAACACCCTCACCGACACCCTGGAGAGCACGCAGGCGCTGCTGGAGGAGGTGGACCGGGATAACGTCGGTGTGTACTGGCAGCCGAATGTGGATCAACCCGCCGAGGAAGCTCTTCGCCACCTCGAAGCACTACTGCCCCGGCTGTCCGGGCTGCACTGTTTCTCCTGGTGGCCGTTCGATGCGCGTCTGCCGCTGGAGGCCCGGGAGGACCTCTGGCTCGGCGCCGTGGACGTGCTGCGCAAAGCGGACGAGCCCATTGAGGTGATGTTCGAGTTCGTTCCCGAGGATGCTCCCGCCGCCCTGACGCGCGACGCCGCGTGGCTGAGACGGGCGATGGACGCGGGCTGACGATCAGCCGGGCGGCGTAGACTTGAGTCGCTATGCTGCGCACCATGTTCAAGTCCAAAATCCACCGTGCCACGGTGACCCACGCCGATCTCCACTATGTGGGGTCGGTGACAGTGGACCTCGACCTTCTGGAAGCCTCGGACATCCTGCCCGGCGAGCTCGTCTCGATCGTGGACGTCACGAACGGTTCGCGGCTGGAGACGTACACGATCGCGGGCGAGCGAGGCTCCGGCGTGATCGGAATCAATGGCGCCGCCGCGCATCTGGTCCACGTGGGCGACACCGTCATCCTCATGAGCTACGGCCAGATGACCAGCGAGGAAGCGCGCGCGTTCGTCCCCAGCGTGGTGCACGTGGACGGCGAGAACCGCATCATCCAGCTGGGCTCGGATCCCGCCGAAGCCGTCACGGCCGGCTCGGTCCGCCCGCCGCACGCTCTCTGAACCGTCCAGCGGTCCAGCCCTCCGGGCTCCCTTCCCGCCGGACACCCGGATCCCTGCACACCTCTCCGGCGCGATGACGCCGGCGAGCCGTCCCCGGACTTCATAGCACCGCCGCACTGCCCCCGCCCCATGCATTTCGTGCAATCCTGACGACGCCGAAGGCCCCGCCGCTCCAGGTGAGGAGCAACGGGGCCTTCAGTGGCCGCAGCGAGGGGTCAGTGCTGGCGGCGACGGCGGAAGATCAGCAGCGCGGCGCCGCCGAGGAACAGAAGTGCTCCTGCGGCGATGGTGCCCATGCTGAGGTTCGCGCCGGTGTAGGCGAGGTCCCCGCCCGGTGCCGGATTCCCGGGGTCGGCCGGGTTGCCGGGTGCCGGCTGACCAGGCTTGGCCGGGTGGCTCGGGGCCGGGGACCCGGGGGTGCCCGGGTGGCTCGGCTCCGGGGCCACGTAGGTGATGGTCACCTTCGCGCCGGTCTCGTTCCCGTTACGGTCCTTCACGGTGTAGTTCACCGGGGTGGGGTTACCCGTGAAGCCCTTCTCCGGGGTGAAGGTGATGTCACCGGTCTTGGGATCGACCGTCCACTTGCCCTCGCCCGGGACGACCAGCTCGGAAACCGGCTTGCCGTTCGGGTCGGTGATCTTCACCGTCGCGGGATCGAGGTTGCCCTGGTCGTTCTTCAACGTCGGCACCGTGACAGTCGAGCCCTGCTTGTTGTTCAGGGACTCGTCATCGCTGGCCTTCGGCAGGACCACCAGACCTCCATCGACGTCGCGACGGTTCGGGTTCTCCGGCGTCAGCGAGACGGTGTCGGAGACACCGTTGGGGTCGATGTTGGAATCGGTTCCGCGATCAGAACCGGCACCGGCGGTGGTGGCCTTGGTCCCGGCCGGGAGATCGACCTTGACCTTGTAGTCGCCCATCGGCAGGTCCGTGAACAGGTAGTTCCCGTCCTTGTCGGTCGTGGTGGTGATGGGGTTGCCGTTGGCGTCCTTGACGGGGTTGCCGTCCTTGTCCAGCAGCTCCACCTTCACACCCGAGACACCGGGCTCGCTCGGGTCCTGGACACCGTCACCGTTGTCATCACGCCAGACCTTGTCGCCCAGCGAACCGAGCGGGACCAGGCCCGCGTCGACGTCGCGACGATTCCGGTTGTCCGGCGTCAGCGAGACGGTGTCGGAGACGCCGTTGGGGTCGATGTTGGAGTCGGTTCCGCGATCAGAACCGGCACCAGCGGTCGTGGCCTTGGTCCCGGCCGGAAGATCGACCTTGACCTTGTAGTCGCCCATCGGCAGATCCGTGAACAGGTAGTTCCCGTCCTTGTCCGTGGTGGTGGTGATCGGGTTACCGCTGGCGTCCTTGACGGGGTTGCCGTCCTTGTCCAGCAACTCCACCTTCACACCCGAGACACCGGGCTCGCTCGGATCCTGGATGCCGTCACCGTTGTCATCGCGCCAGACCTTGTCGCCCAGCGAACCGACGGGGACGATGCCGGCGTCCACGGTCATGTTGTCCGGAGCGTCAGCGGTGAGGCTGACCGCACTGGTCACACCCGTGGCCGGGTCAGGATTGGAATCCTTCGCCTGGTCGGTCCCTGCACCCTCCGAGGTGAACTTGCTGTCCTGCGGAAGGTCGAACTTCACCTTGTAATCGCCCAGCGGGAGATCGCTGAACTTGTAGTTGCCGTTCGCATCCGTGGTGGTCGTGATCGGGTTGCCGTTGGAGTCCTTGACGGGGTTGCCGTCCTTGTCCAGCAGCTCCACCTTCACATCGGAAATGCCGGGCTCGTTGTCGCCCTGCACGCCGTCACCGTTGTCATCACGCCACACCTTGTCACCCAGCGAGCCGAGCGGCACGATGCCGGCGTCGACGTCGCGACGGTTCCGGTTGTCCGGGGTCAGCGAGACCGTGTCGGAGACACCGTTGGGGTCGATGTTCGAGTCGGTTCCGCGGTCGGAACCGGCACCGGCGGTCGTGGCCTTGCTCCCGGTCGGGAGATCGACCTTGACCTTGTAATCACCCATCGGCAGGTCCGTGAACAGGTAGTTCCCGTCCTTGTCCGTGGTGGTCGTGATCGGGTTGCCGTTGGCATCCTTGACGGGGTTACCGTCCTTATCCAGCAGCTCCACCTTCACACCAGCAACACCAGGCTCGTTCGGGTCCTGGATGCCGTCACCGTTGTCATCGCGCCAGACCTTGTCACCCAGGGAACCGAGCGGGACGATGCCTGCGTCGACGGTCATGTTGTCCGGAGCGTCAGCGGTCAGGCTGACCGCACTGGTCACACCCGTGGCCGGGTCAGCGTTGGAGTCCTTGGCCTGGTCGGTCCCTGCACCCTCCGAGGTGAACTTGCTGTCCTGCGGAAGGTCGAACTTCACCTTATAGTCGCCCAGCGGGAGGCCGGTGAACTTGTAGTTGCCGTTCGCGTCCGTGGTCGTGGTGATGGGGTTGCCGTTGGCGTCCTTGACGGGGTTGCCGTCCTTGTCCAGCAGCTCCACCTTCACATCAGAGATGCCCGGCTCATTCGGATCCTGGATCCCATCACCGTTGTCATCACGCCACACCTTGTCGCCCAGCGAACCGAGCTTCACGATGCCGGCGTCGACCGTCATGTTGTCCGGGTTCTCCGGGGTCAGCGCCACGGTGTCGGAGACACCGTTCGGGTCGATGTTCGAGTCCTTGGACCGGTCATCACCCGAGTTCGCGCTCGTGGCCTTCGAACCTTCCGGAAGATCGACCTTGACCTTGTAACTGCCCAGCGGGAGATCGCTGAACTTGTAGTTGCCGTTCGCATCCGTGGTGGTGGTGATCGGGTTGCCGTTGGCGTCCTTGACGGGGTTGCCGTCCTGATCCAGCAGCTCCACCTTCACACCCGACACACCGGGCTCGTTCGGGTCCTGGATGCCGTCACCATTGTCGTCGCGCCAGACCTTGTCACCCAGGGAGCCCGTCGGGATGATGCCCGCGTCCAGGGTGAGGTTCTCCGGCGCCTCGCTGTTCAGCGTGACCGGACCGGTGACTCCGGTGGCCGGGTCGGCGTCGGAGTCCACGGCGTCGTCAGTGCCCTGATTCGCCTTGGTGAGCGACGTGCCGGCCGGAAGACCGGTGAACTTGACCTTGTAGGTGCCGAACGGCAGATCGGTGAACTTGTAGTTGCCGTTCGAGTCCGTGGTTGTCGTGATCGGGTTGCCGTTCGCGTCGTTGACGGGGTTACCATCCGCGTCCAGCAGCTGAACCTTGACGCCCTCGACGCCGGGCTCTCCGTCACTCTGGAGGCCGTCACCGTTGGTGTCGCGCCAGACCTTGTCTCCGAGGGAGCCGTTCTGCGGCAGGCGCAGGGAGATCCGCTGAAGATCCGAGTTCGTTGCATCGGTTTCGTCCCGCGGGAGGCGAACACGCTCAGTCTCGACGGTGTTCGCACCATTCACGCCATCGGCGTACTGCGTGCCGTCATTGGCGAAGAACTCCGAGCCCGTGCCGTACTGCGCAGAGGGGAACTCTGAGAAGGGAGTGGACTTGGCATCAATCTGGAAAGTCACTTCCGAGAAGGTTCCCTGCAGGGTGATGGAGCCACAGCCCGCATTGTCCACCGTCGGGCCCTGATGGCTGGTCCCGGGGGTGTACACGGTATTGCTGTCACAGCGCGGGTCGGCATTGGCGTTCTTCACCAGGAGCCGCTTGCCGCCCTGGCCCACCTGAAGGTTACGGGACCCGGACGAGAGCTGGGCGAAGGAGACACCATCCGTGGCGATGAGCCACTGCGTGTTGTTGAAAGACCCGCGGGCGTAGTCGTAACCACCGGGGTTGTCCTTGTGCTGATAGAGCATCGACGCGCCGCCGATACCGGTGAGGTCCAAGACCGGGTCGGTCACGGGCTTGGAGAACTTCAGCGTCAGAGTGCCGGTGTTCTCGCACAGGGTGCTGAGGTTCTGATGCCCGGCAGAGCCGAGGTCACCGCCACAGGTGGAGCTGTTGGACAAGAGGCCGAGGGCCGGCACTGAAGCAGGGTTCGGCGAACCCGTCAGCATGGAGCTCGTGGCACCGTAAGAGCCCTGGTTGCCGCCGTCGGTGATGAAGTTCGTTCCCGGCAGCTGGGAGCTGTTCTGCTGGAAGAGCGCATCGACGCTCACGGCCCCGGTGTTGAGGGGGAAGGAACTCGTCGCGTGAGTGGAAGCGTTCACGCCGGACGGGGTGTATTGGCTGTTCTGGGATCCGGAATCCTGGATCTGCCAAGTGTTGTTGAAGACGTAGCCATTCTGTTGCGCCGCGTTGGCAGGGGCGGCACCGAGGACTTGAAGCCCTGCCAGTCCCGTCAGCCCTGCCAGAGCAAGCGTCACGCTCATGGTTGCGGAAGCTGTCTTCCGCGCCAAGCCTAGAGACATGGGTGCTCCTGATCATTGTGAAAGGGGGCCTTCCCTGCCCCGAAAGGACTGAGAAGAAGAGAGACTGTCCAGACGTCGAACCGCTAAATGTCGGACAGTTACCCCGCCATGTTATCCCGGATGTCTTTCGGAGGCCACCGCCCGCCGTCCAGGCGAGGCCGGTGTCACGCCGCAACCGCCGAGGTGCTCTGCGCACTACGCCCGACTACTCGGTCGGTTGACAGTGGGCGTTCGATAGTGTCCTTGGCCTACCCTTGGAACTGTGACATCTCTGCGCCCCGCCACCCGTAACGTCCCCCTCTCTGTCCAGATCGGGGACCAATTGCGCGAGAACATCACGAATGGCACCTGGCCGGTCGGCACCAAGGTTCCCGGCGAATTCGAGCTCATGAAGACCTTTGAGACGAGCCGGAACACAGTGCGGGAGTCGCTGCGCGCCTTGGTTCACCTCGGCCTCCTCGAGTCCCGGCCCGGCGACGGAACCTACGTCCGCTCGACCAGTGAACTCGGGGCCGTCCTCGCTCGCCGCGTCAAGGACGATGGGTCGGATGAAGTTCTTGAAGTGCGCGCCGGACTGGAGATCCAGGCATCGCGGTTGGCCGCGACCCGCGTATCGGAAGATCAGCTCGACCTGATTTCAGGGCATCTGCAGGACCGCGAAAACGCCGGCGACGCACAGGAACGACTCCTGGCTGACATCCGCTTTCATCGAGCCATCGTGGAGGCCTCGGGCAATCCTCTGATGGCCGAACTCCATTACGGCCTCGAACCGGCCGTCCTCGAAAACGCGCAGAACTACCCGAAGATCGAAGACCCGGCCGCCCTGGAGCAGGAGCACCGAGACCTTCTGAGCGCACTTCAGCAGAGGGATGCCAGCGCGGCTGTCGCCGCAGCACAGGCGATCGTGGACGGCTTCAGATAAGAGTCGGCTCGGCCCGCCCCCTGCTTTCGCGCACACCTGAGTCCTGCCGTTCAGGCCTCTCAATTGTCGTACACTTGACAGGTGAATGTCGATCACACCACCCCTCCGGCAGACGGCACCTCGTACAGCTTTGCGCAGCGTCTCGAACACTGGATCAACTCCGGCGCGTGGCCCCACGGCACCACCCTGCCCAGCCTCTCCGAGCTCAGCCGCATCTTCAAAGACCAGGACATGTCGAGCATCCAGGAGGTCCTCGACGGCTTCCTGTCTCAAGGGGTTCTTCTTCTCGACGCCGAGTCGGGTCGGCTGTCGGCTCGCGACTGGATCTCCTCCCCCGACGGCAGCCATGGATGCGCCGATCTCGATCAACCCTTTGAAAGCGTTGCAGACCGGGCGCACGCCCTCGGGGAAGCCCGCAACGCACTGCTGTGCCAGTGCGTCCGCCGTCTGGCATCACGCGCGACCCAGGAGGATCTCGACCACCTGGAGTTCGCCCTCGCCCGGGCCGTCGAGAACCAGTCGGCGGAGAGTCTGGCGGCATTCGACCGCGAACTCGTCCTCCGGACGGGCAACGGTCTGATGCTGCGGATCTACGACCGGTTGAATGACCTGGGAACGGCGGAGTCCAGCGCCGGGCTCAGCGCCCCATCACCTGATCAGGCACTCGCCCGGACCGAACTCCTGACAGCGATCGGCGCAGGGGAGACCTCCGCCGCGGTCCGCTTCGCCGAAGGACTTGCGACCTCGCGCCACCGCGTCGCCTGAGGTCAGCTCTCCCGCCGGCCTTCGCCTCCAAGCCACCACCCCATCGGTCCGCTCCTCAGTTTTCCGCGGCGCCTGACCTGAGAAATCAGCACGCCGGGACCGCGTACCGGCGCTTGAATGCCTGAAGCCCGCCAGCGTTGACGCTGGCGGGCTTCAGGCATCTCACGCCGTTTTTGGCACGGCCGTGCTTCTCAGCAATCGGACTCCGCGGCCTCCCGACGGCGGAACGCGACCACGAGCGCCAGTCCGGTGAGCACCAGAGCCGCCGCACCGAGCGCCAGGCCCGGACCGCTGGCCGCGCCCGTCTCAGCGAGGGGCGGTGCCGTCGGCGCCGTCGGCGTTCCCTTGAGCGTCACCGACGACGGCTGCGAGCCGACGGCGGAGCCATCCGGAGCGATGGCGGATGCCGTCGCCGTGTTGCTCAGCTTCCCCTGGGCAAGGTCTTCGCCCGTCACGACATAGGCGGCGGTGCACCGCACCGAGGCGCCGGGTGCCAGCCCCGCCGTTTCCTTCGGGCAGGAGACCGGAGACAGCTTGCCGCTCCCCGAGAACGATCCCTCACGCACGGCCGGCTCCCTGAGGGTGACATTGCCCGTGTTGGTGATCGTGAACGTGTAGACGACGCGCTCCCCCACGTGGCCGAGCACCGTCCGGTCAGCCGTCTTCACCAGGGTGAGCGCCGGTGCCGGCTTCTGAGGCACGGACACCTCGGAAGGCTGTGAGCCCACGGGCTGCCCTGAGGGGGTCTTCCCTGAAGCCGTGGCGGTGTTCGTCACCGAACCCCGGTCGACATCCACCTGAGTCACCAGATAGGTGGCCGTGCAGGTCACCGAGGCTCCCGGCGCCACGGACCTCGCGGCCTCCGGACACGTGATCCCCGACATCCGACCCGAGCCCGTGAACGAGCCTTCCTGAATGGTCACGTCCGTCAGGGTCACGTTTCCGGTGTTCGTGGCCACGAAGGAGTATGTGACCTTCTCCCCCGCCTTCAGGGTGGTCTTGTCGGCCGACTTCACCAGCGACAGCCCAGGATGAGGATCCTGAGGGACGGTGACTTCTGACGGCTCCGAGGTCACGGGGTCGCCCGTGGGTGGAGTCCCCGTGGCCGTGGCGGTGTTGTGCAGCGAACCACGGTCCACATCGGCCTGCGTCACCTCATAGCTCGCAGTGCACGTGGCGCTGTCCCCGGGAGCCAAAGGCGTCTTCGGGCAGGACGTGGCACCGAGCGTGCCGGAGCCGGTGAAGGTTCCCTCGGTGACCTTGAGGTCGTGCAGGGTCACATTGCCCGTGTTGGTGATTTTGAAGGAATAGGTGATCGTCTCACCCGCCTTCAGCTCGGTCTTGTCCGCGGACTTGGTCATCGTCAGGTCCGGCTTAGGGTCTCCTGGAAGGGTGACCTCGGAGGGGGATGATCCGACCGGCTTGCCCGAGGGATCGTCACCGCCGGCCGTCGCCGAGTTGTGCACCGAGCCACGGTCCACATCCTCCTGAGTGACGGTGTACGTCGCAGTGCAGCGAACCGACTCTCCAGGCGCCAGGCTCTTCGCCGCGTCTGGACAGCTGATCGCGGAGAGCTTCCCGGAACCGGTGAATTCCCCTTCGGTGATCTTCACGTCGTGAAGGGTCACGTTGCCGGTGTTGGTGGCGTCGAAGTAGTACGTCACCTTCTGGCCCGCGACGAGTTCCGCCGTACTCGCACTCTTCTGCAGCGCGAGCCCGGGCTTCTGATCCACGGGGACGGTCACCGACGACGGTGAGGATTTCACGGGCGAACCCGCGGGCGGCGTCCCCTCCGCGGTCGCCGTGTTCTGGACGGATCCACGATCCACATCGGCCTGCGTGACCTGGTAGCTCGCCGTGCACGTCACGGAAGCACCCGGCGCGAGGGACTTGGCCGCGTCAGGACAGTCGATGGCGGACATCTTTCCGCTTCCGGTGAAGGCTCCTTCCGCGATCGCCACGTCATGCAGGGTGACGTTCCCGGTGTTGGTCACCGCGAACGAGTAGCTGATGGTGTCACCCACGGCGCCCACCCGGGAGGGCGAAGCACTCTTCTGCAAACTGAGGCTCGGCTTCGGGTCGGACGGGACGCTGGCCTGTGACGGCTCCGAGGTCACCGGATCCGCGCCGTTGGGCGGCGTCCCCGCCGCCGTGGCGCTGTTCTTCACGGACCCCCGGTCGACGTCGGCCTGGGTGACCTGATACGTCGCAGTGCACGTGACCGAGTCACCGGGAGCGAGGGACGTCTGCGGGCAGGAGATGGCCGAGAGCTTCCCGGAACCGGTGAAGGATCCCTCGTTGACCTTCACATCCTTCAAGGTCACATTGCCCGTGTTCTTCACGGCGAAGGAGTAGGTGATCGTCTCACCCACGACGAGCTCCGTCTTGTCGGCGGACTTGGTCAGGGTGACAGCAGGCTTCTGCTGCGCCGGGATGCTCACCTTCGACGGGTCGGAGGTGACCGGATCCCCGGTGGGCGGCTGACCGCCGGCGGTCGCCGAGTTGTCCAACGATCCGCGGTCCACATCGACCTGGGTAACCTGATACGTGGCCGTGCACGTCACCTGCTGTCCGGGCGCCAGCGAGGAAGCCGCGTCCGGGCAGGAGACCTGGGGCTTCGCGCCCGATCCCGTGAACTCGTCCTCATTGATGTGGACGTCCTTCAAAGTCACGTTGCCCGTGTTCTTCACGGCGAAGGAGTAGGTGACCGTCTGACCCGCCACGAGCTCCGTCTTGTCCGCCGTCTTGGTCAGCGTGATGCCCGGCTTCGGGTCCTCGGGGATCTTCACGGTGGACGGATCGCTGGTCACCGGGTCCTTGCCCGGCGGCGTCCCGTGGGCCGTCGCGGTGTTCTCCACGGTGCCCTGATCCACATCGGCCTGAGTGACCTGGTAAGTGGCGGTGCACGTGACCTGATCCCCCGGCTTGAGCGCCGACGCCGGGGCCGGGCAGCTGACCACGGGCTTCTCACCGTTGCCGCTGAACGCGGTCTCGTCCACGCCGACATCGTTCAAGGGCACATTGCCCGTGTTGGTGATGACGAAGGAGTACGTCAGGGTTTCCCCGGCGACGAGCTCGGTCTTGTCCACGGACTTCACCAGCGTGAGGGCCGGGGACGCCTTGGTCACCGGGGTCCGGGTCTCGCTGGTGGCCGACTTCACCGTGGCGGTGCTGCCGGGCGGATTGCCGCTGGCCGACGCCACATTGTGCACCTCACCTGCGTTCTCATCGTCCGCGGTGATCGTGTACTGCGCGGTGCAGGTGGTGGACGCACCGGGAGCGAGATCTCCCGACGGGCAGGTGACCGGACCGACCTTGGGATCATCGACGGCGATGTTGGTGAGTGCGGTCTTCCCGGTGTTGGTCACCTCGAAGGTGTAGGCGATGGTGTCCCCGGCGTCGGTGATCCCGTCATTGTTCGCGTCGACGGGGGCGCCCGCCTTCTTGACCAGGGAGATACCCGTGGTGAGGGCGGTATTGGTCAGGGTGCATTCGACGTCATCACCGATGGCGACGAAGATGTCCTGCGACGTTCCGGCGTCCCCCTGCGGCAAAGAGGAGTCCACCTGGTCGAAGTTGGTGCACTTCCACGACGTCGAGTAATTGCTCAGGTTGCCGCTCACCGCGCTCTCACGGAAGTGGAACGGCATACCCGGCACCGGGGTGACCACGGAGTTCTTGCCCGTGGTGGCGCTGGTGCCCGTAGGCCCTGTGGAGCCGTGGGCGACATCCGCGGCATCGCTGCTGATGTCCACCTGGAAGTCATCACCCGGGAAACGCGAGGCCACGGTCTTGTTCATCTTGACCGAGGAGACCAGGACGCCGAAGGCCACAGCCTCGCGACCGCCGCCAGCCATGCTCTGAGAGAAGGTGACGGGACGCTGCGAGGCGAGGATTGCCGTGCCGGTCTTGGCCGCCGTCCCGGCGCCCGTGCATTTGACCTGCGTGGTGCCGACACCGGTGAAACCACCGGCGCACGCGTTGCCCAGACCATTGCCCGTACGGGTCGCGGTCAGCGAGGTGATGGGACTCGTCGAATTCCAGGTGATCGATTCATTGACGTCCGTGGATTCGGCGTCGGCGCCGACCATGGACCACTGGGTCACTTCCATGCCCTGGGGTGTCACCACGCGCATATTGCTGAGGGTCAGCGTGCTCTTCGGGCCGGTCTGGCCGGCATCCGCCTGATACAGCGCAGGCTTTCCCGCGGTGCCTGAGTAGAAGCCCCGGTTGCCGAGGTAGGCGCCGCTCCAGGTGGGGAAGGCGGCCGGAGCGATCGGAGCACCGCTACGGGTGACCGTGGCGTAAAGGGTGTTCCCGCCATCGATCGTGAAGGCGAAATCCTGGCCGTTGACCGCTTTCGCGGGATCGAGCCCGGAGAAGTCGAGCCAGCACAAGGTGTCGGCGTACTTTCCGGTCCCCGTCGCGGAGAAGTGACACGAGGTGTTGGTGGCCGCTGCGGCCGCCGGCGCACCGGCCACGACGACGGCGAGGGCGGTGGCAAGCCCGAGAACGAGGGCCGCCACCGCCGCCGTAATCCTCCGGAGACGGCGTGCGGCGCGTCCCAGGAACAGCCCCGGCGACGGCCGGCGCCGTCCTGGGGTCACGTGGTTTCGGCTCCCCCTGGAGCGCAACCAAGTATGAGTGAACATTTCCCCTCCTTGGCGGCGAACCGCCGTTCGGATGCGAGCGAGAATCCTGCTGTTGTCCACCCCATGGTTTCTTCAAATGCGTGAAGCGTCAAATGTCCGACATTATTTCACCGAACATGACGCTCGGGACCCTTTTCGGCATCGAAGACGTATCGCCCGAGGTCGGAGGCGTGATATAGCTTTCATATACAGATGTCGGACACTTCCGGGAAGCATTCGGGAGCGGGCGCATCACAGGGCTGACAGCACATGACAGGATCCGGCGCCAGTACCGCCGGCACGACGGGAGGGAACATCATGGGTGGGGACATCCTGAACGACGTCACGAGCTGGCTTTTCGCGATCGGTCTGATGGTGGGAGCGGTTTCGCTCCTCGTCTTCATCGGCGTCGGGCTGGCCCCGTTGTTCCGCAAGGACGCCGCTTCGCCACAGGCCCGGCAGCAGCGGCACCACTGAGAAGCGGCCCGATGAAGGGGAGCACGACACACGACGTTCCGCTGCCTGGGCGCCCCTGGTCGCCTCATGGGGCGCCGCCGGCCATCGACGGCGCATCGATCGCTGCAGTCCGCGAACACCTGGTCGAGGCATATCGCCCCGGGCTTCCCGGCCCGCAGCATCGCCGCCTGCTCAGGGACATCGCGCTTCCCGAGGCGGTACTGGTGCGCCTCGACCGCCAGACCCACAGGACCGATGCGGTCGATGAACTGGACAGGTCATCCAGCAGGGAGTTCCTCCAGGGGATCATTCCCGCGTCCGCGGACGCGCTCCGTCAGGGTCGCGCGGACATCACCGGCGGCCTCGCGCGCATCTGGTGCGCCACAGCCGAGGATCACGACGACGAAGCGGCCGGCGCGGCCCGCCTGCAGTCGGTCCACTTGGCGAAGGTCCGGCAGGACTGGAAAATCACGGCGATCGTGGCGCAGATTCCCCAGGCCACCTAGGCAGGGGCGCACGGCGCCGGGAAGTCGACGCTCCTGACCCTCATAGGGCGGCTCATCGAGGCGGATTCCGGATCCATCACCGTGGGCGGGCTGGACGTGCGACGGGCGGTTCCCGCATTCCAAGGGCCGTCTGACCGCCGAGTGCGTGGCCGCCGTGGACTCCGCCCTGGATTTCCTGAACCTGACGGAACTGCAGGACCGGTTCCTTGACCAGCTCTCCGGCGGGCAGCGGCAGCGCGCGTTCGTGGCCATGGTCCTGGCGCAGGACACGGACTACATCCTCCTGGACGAGCCACTGAACAATCTGGACATGAAGCACTCGGTCCTCATGATGAAACAGCTCCGCCGGGCCGCCGATGAACTCGGCAAGACCGTGGTGCTCGTGGTCCATGACGTGAACTTCGCCGCGGCCTACTCGGACAGGATCGTCGCCCTGCGTGACGGGCTGCTGGTCCACGAGGGAACGGTCGAGGAGACCATGACCGCGGAGGTGCTGACCGGAGTCTTCGACACCCCGGTCACCGTTCACACGATCGGCTGCCACCCGACGGCGGTGTACACGCACTGAAGCGTCGCAGCTAGCAAGCCGCCGCTTCCTCCGGCAGCGCGGAGGCGGGCACGCGGGCCGGCCGGAGCGGCTTCGGACGCAGTGTCACGCGTCCCATGAGCCACTCCACCGGGCCCGTTCCGACCCACCTGTCCCAGCACCAAGCCAGCACCAAGCCAGCACCAACGGGAGGATGACCACCATCGCCCAGCCTGCCGGGTCGAAGCGCGTCGGCAGCATCCGCTCGTGCGTGTTCACCCACCAGGCGATCAGGCCGACATGCAGCAAATACAGGCTCAGGGCGTGACGGCCCCAGACCTTGAGGGGAGCGAACACGCGGTCGGCCGCCGCCCGCAGCGGCCCGGACGCCGTCGCGAGCAGCACGACGGCGACGCACACGGCGAGGACCAGTCCGGCGTCGTGCAGGGTGTCGACGTAGCTGCCGGAGACGCGGAGCTCGCGGCCCGAGATCTTCTCGGCCAGCGGCCTGGCCGCGTACGCGACCGGGGCGGCCACCGCCATGCTCCAGAGCACGGGGCCGCGCCGCAGCCCGTGGCGGATGAGCAAGCCGCCGAGCAGGAAGAACGGCAGGAGGTTGGTCAGGCGATACGAACCGCCGAGCGCCACCATGTCCGCGAAGAACCGGGTGACCGGGTCCGCGGTGTAGATCCAGGTCTGGGACCGGGCGAACGCGTTCAGCGGATCGCCCACCAGGACCACCACCAGGGCGACCGCCGCCACCCAGGCGGTCCGGAGCCGGAGCAACGGGACTCCGATGATCAGCAGCAGACCGAGGTAGGCGAGCACCACCATGACCCAGGTGCCCCACGTGGCCATCCAGAGACCGAGGGCGATCAGGATGACCCCGCGCAGCACCTGTTGCAGGTAGGTGAATCCACCGCGGGACGAGGCGTTCCAGGTCAGCTGCGCGGACATGCCCATGACGAGGGCGAAGAGGGGCGAGGCGAGGTCATTGATGTTCCCCACCGCGAACTCCACCGCTTTGGGCGCATTCGGATGGAATCTGGCCGCATGAGCGATGAGCATGGCGACGATCGCGATTCCGCGCAGCACATCGGGCACGGGCAGGCGCTGAGACAGTGATTTCATGTGTTCCCCCTGACATGGTCCACTTCATCCTAAGGGCCCTGTCGAGAGGCCGGGCAGCCCCACCGCTCCACCGCGGCCCAATAAATGAGACAAAATAGTCCACACTCTGGACCTCGGTTAGGCTGAGAGCGTGTTGGGAGTTCTCGCCGGTTTCTTCGTGGTCTGGGCCATCATCGGGGTGGGCTGGTTCGTCGGGCGACGCGGGATCCTCGGTCCCAACGCCGGGCAGACCCTCAGCAGGCTCGCCTTCTTCGTCGCCAGCCCGGCCCTGCTGTTCGAGACGCTTTCCAAGGCGCGTCTGGAGGATGTGCTCGGTCCACAGCTCGCGGTGGCCGCCATCAGCGGGACCGCGGTGGGCATCGCTTACCTTCTGGTCAGCAAGCTCCTCCTGAAGCGCGAAGGCCCGGAGAGCATCATCGGCGCCATGAGCGCCAGCCAGGCCAACAGCGCGAACCTCGGCATCCCCATCGCGGTGTACGTGCTGGGAGACGCGAGCTACGTGGCACCCCTGCTGATCTTCCAGCTGGCGTTCTACAACCCCCTGAACCTGATGCTGCTGGATGCCACGCTCGGCGGGCGCAGCACCCGGCAGAACCCGGTGGTCAAGTTCTTCCTGATCATCCTCCGCAACCCCGTGATCGTCTCCTCGGCGCTGGCACTCATCCTGTCCGCCCTGCACCTCCGGCTCCCCGATCTGGTGCTCCAGCCCATCCACTTCATCGGCGGCGCGGCGGTCCCGGCCATGCTCATGTCCTTCGGCATGTCCCTCAACGGCAACCGTCCGCTCGCAGCGGCGAGCGGACGGCGACCGGACATCCTCGTGGCATCCTCCTTCAAACTGCTGCTGCACCCGGTCCTCGCGTTCCTGGCCGCGCACTTCATCCTCGGGCTGGACGGCCACGCCCTCTTCGCCGCCACGATCGCCGGAGCGCTGCCGACCGCGCAGAACGTCTTCGTCGCGGCGAACCGTTACCAGCAGGGCGTGACCATCGCCAAGGACACCGTGCTGATCACCACGATCATCGCGGTGCCGGCCATGCTCGTGATCGCGGCGCTCCTGCACTGAGCTTCGTCACCGCTACATCACCACGAGCCCCCAGGCCGACCGGCCTCCCAGGTCAGCGGAGGACGAGTTCGTTCACCCGCGGCGCCTGGGAACCGGGCGCGAACAGGATCCGGACCCCGGACACCGCCCACGACGGGTCCACGGCGAAGGCCGTGTACGGCTCGCCCGCCTGCACAGGTCCCAGATCCACCCACGCACCGGCCCGCTGGACCTGGACCGTGCCGGAGGCGGCGCCGACCACCTCGACCTGGCGCGCGCTCACCGGCGCGTCCAGCGTCCGTTGCAGGAACGAACCGGCCACCGGCGCGGAGGCGGCCTGGTACGCGGTGGCGAGATCGGCGTCGAACGCGGCAGGCGCCCCCTGCCCGGGCACCGAGGCCAGATTGCTCGTGGCCGACGACGGCGCCGCGGCCTGGATCTCGCGGATCTTCACCCACTGCCCGCCGGAGTTCGGCACGGTCGCCCGCCAGCGGATGTACCGCGCCTGCACCGGAGCGTCGAAGGTGTACTGCACGAGCGGCCGGGCCGTGAAGGTGCCCGCCGTGGTCCACGTGACTCCGTCGGCCGAATAGTCCAGCGCGGCGTTGTAGATCATGTCACCGGTCTGGGTGTCGCTGTCCGACTGCCGCACCACGATGGACCCCACCGGCTTCACGGCGCCGAGGTCGAGCTGCACGGCGCTGCCCGCGACGGGCGCCTGGTTCGACCAGTAGAAGGTCTGCGGGTCACCGTCGGTCATCCTGCCGGTCCCGTAGCTGGAGTACGTGCCCAGGGTGCTGGCGGCGGCGCCGGGATGGATCGCAGACACCATCGGCGTGGCGCCGAGCCAGTCGCGGTAGATGCCGGCGGCCTTGGTGCTGAACGCCTCGAACGCCCCGTCCCCGACCGAGGGGGTGATCACGTTCTGAACCACGGCGCCGTTGTCCCCGAGGTCCGGGACGGTCGGTTTCTTCGCCTGCTCCATGGCCGAGGACGCGGCGAAGTACTCCGTGGTCGCGGTGGCGCCGTCTCCGGCGTCGAGCGCCTTCAGCATCGCGATCTGGTGCCGCAGGGCCGTGCCCCACAGCGCCGCGGCGTCGATCCAGGGCTTGGAGTCCCGCGCGAAACCGGGCTGTGCCATGCGCGGGAGCGTCTGCGGGAGACGTTCGATGGCGTCCAGCCGGGCCAGAAGCGCGGTCGCCGCCCCGGGGTCCTTGCGGTCCCGGGCCGCCCAGAAGTCCTGGATGTCCTTGTTCAGCGCCGGGGCGTTCCCGGTGGCAGGCCGGTAGGGCCAGTTCTGGTTCAGATCGGCGAAGGTGTCCAGCGCGGCCCGCGTCCCGGCGTCGGGGCCCGCCAGCTCGCGGAGGGCGGAGGCCATGGAGGCCGCCGGGTCGTAGGCGGGGCCGTTCCAGGTGTAGTCGCCATAGCCGGCGAGGGCCGGGCGCGAGGCATACGGTTCGATCATCGGATTGGACGTGATGCCGTCGATGTACTTGTACAGATCCGGATCGCGGCCCGTGAGCGGGTTCAGGAAGAGTCGCCCGCGCTGGCCGTCGTTGACCGGGAAGTTGTCCCAGATGTACAGGTGCTTCGTGGCGTAGGAACTGCCGGCGCGCTGCACCGACGCCGTGGTGATGGTGTCGGAGAAGACGCCCTCACCGGTCCACTGGACGCGGATGTCCGGATCCAGACGGGCCCCGAACTCCCCCTTGTAGGGGTCCGGCCCCGAGCCGTTGTAGTTCGTGGGGACGGTCTGCAGCGGCGGCAGGCCATGGGGCTTGATGTATTCCTTCTCCAGGCGGTTCAGGTAATCGGCCTGGGCGTCGGCGAGCCAGTGCCAATTGCCCTGATCGGGGTACTTGGCCTTGTCCGCGGCGCAGTGGAAGGAGAGCGGGATGTCGTCGAGGGCGACGTAGAAGGACTGCACGCCGAGCTTCCTGAGCTGCTCGAACTTGGCCACCGTCGCCTGGAAGTCGGCGTCGGAGGAATAGCAGATGTCGTTGCCGGGCGAGAGCGCGAACGTGAAGTCGACGTGCTTCGCCGTGGCCCCCTTGACCAGTTGATCCATGCGGTCCAGGTCCGCCCCGCTGTACAGGGTGCGCCATTGCGCACGCAGCAGGGCGTCGTCCTTCGGGGTGTAGATGTACGTGTTCACCTTGTGCTCGGCGTAGAAGGCGAACTGATCGAGCCGCGCCTGCTGCGACCACGGGATGCCGTAGAAGCCCTCGATCGCGCCGCGGATGGACATGAGCGGCCAGTCGCGGACGACGACGCCGGGCACGGACTTCCGCTGGACGAGTTGCCGCAGGGACTGGGCGGCGTAGAACGTGCCGCGGGCGTCGAACCCGTTGAGGGCGACCACGGGGCGGCCCTCGTAACGCCCGGACGTCAGCACATACCCGTCGGCGCGCAGGTCCGTGGCATCCCTGGCCCCCATCCCGGCGACCACGCGGGCGATGGCGGGATTGTCCTGCGCGGTGCCGAGGTAGATCTCCTTGCCGGCGGAACGCGGGGCCGAGGAGATCTCCGGCTTGCCCCCGGCCTTCTGGACGATGCTCCGGACCAGGTCCACCGTGGGCTGGTCCGGGTGGGTCCCGGTGACGATGGTGACCTTGCCGGACAGTGGGACCGGATCGCCGCCGGACTGCACGGACTGTGGCGCCGGCAGGATGGCGGGCGGCGAATCCTGAACCTGAGCCGGCTCCCCTGCGACGGGCACGGACCGGGCGGACGCCGGAACCGCCCCGATCCCCGCCCCTCCGATCGCGAGCATCAGGGCGAGGGCCGTTGCTCCGGGCCGCCTCCAGCGCTGCCGCTCCGCGGCCTGCCTCTGCGAGATCTTTTCTGAACTTCCTCTGGACACCATGCGAGATCCTGCTCTCTATACCGGTTAAGGAATCAGAAAGATGCTATGACATGGATCACAGAATAGCCAGGGTGATGCCTGGAAGAGCCCGCCGCCCGGGGGCCGCGAAATGCCGGACTGCGGCGTCAGCGCACGCGGAGCGCGCCGGGCTGGATGCTGACCGTCAGACGTGTGCTCTCGCCGATGTCATCGCCGTCGACCTCGATCACACGCGGCTCCGCCAGGGTGACGCTCAGGCCGGTGGTCCGCCAGTGACTGGTGCTGTGGCTGCTCTCCGCCCGCTCCCCTTGCGCGATGAGGCGCTTGAGCCCGTTGTCCCACACCAGGTTCCTGAGCGAGTCCAGCCAGCCGCCCAGCCCCTCGGCCCGCAGGACCAGAACGTCCAGCTCACCGTCGTCGGGCTCCGCGTCGGGGAGCAGCGTGATGCCTCCCTGAAGCACCCCGCAATTGCCCACCAGAAGCGTGTGGGCCCGCTCGTGGACGGCGTCACCCTCCGCATCGGTCAGCTCCAGATCGATCACTTCGCTGGCGGAGACCGCCCGGCCCAGCGACTCGACATAGGCGAGCCAGCCGGCCTTCTCCTTGAGGTCGTCGTCGGTCTCGGTGATCATGTGGGCGTCGATCCCGAAGCCCGCCATCACGGTGAAAGCGTGGCGTTGCGTGTCACCGTCCGACTCGACGTCGATCCATCCGACGTCCACCGGCCGGCCCTCCGCGGAGAACATCCGCTCGAATGCGGCGGCCGGGTGATTCAGCGGGATCCCGAGGTTGCGGGCCAGCAGGTTCCCGGTGCCCAGAGGGACGATCCCCAGTTCGACCTGCGCACCCGCCTCCGCCAGATGTTCGGCCACGGCCCGGACGGTGCCGTCGCCACCGGCCGCGACCACCAGTTCCGCGCCGGCCTCGATCGCCTGCCGCGCCGCGCCCTGGCCCGGGTCCTCCTTGGTGGTCTCAAACCACGAGAACTGGAAACCCTCCGCCCCGGTGATCGCCGCTTCCAGTTCCTCGCGTTCCGACTTCGACGGATTCCATACGATTCCCACCTGCACCGGGCTCATGTTCGGTCCTCTTCCCCTGGTTCACTTGTGACACAGCAAGTATCCCGGCAGGAGGCCCGATCCGCCAGGGAGCAAGCGGCGCAGCGTTCAGCGCCGGCGCAGGCCCCTGAGCTGCCCCAGCAGCATCGCGCCGAAGGCGAGCACCAGGCCCACCACCTGCAGCGGCCCGAAGGTCTCCCCCTTGACGAGCACGCCCAGCGTCGCCGCCATCAGCGGAGAGAGGAACCCGAGAAGGGAGGCCCTGGTCACGGGCAGCTTGCCGATCGCCCAGAACCACACGGCATACGCCAGCAGCCCACCCACGAGCCCGAGCCAGACGTAGCCCGCCAGACCCCGGGCGTCGATCTCTCCCGGAAGCCCCTCCACGAGGAGCGTCAACGGCAGCAGGAACAGGCCTCCCGCCGTGAGCTGCCACCCGACGACGGCGATCGGCCGGACGCCGTCGGGCTTGCCCCACTTCTTGGTCAGGACGATGCCGAGCGCCATCGACGCGGTGCCGGCCAGACCCGCCGCGACCCCGACGGCGTCCAGCGCGGCGGACCGTCCGAGCACGACGAACGCGACTCCGACCGCACCGACCACGGCCCAGGCGAGCCGCCAGAGCGCGAGCTTCTCCTTCAGAACGGCCACGGCCAGGAACACGACCACCAGCGGCTGCGCGGCGCCCAGCGTGGCGGCCACGCCGCCGGGCAGGTGGCCCGCCGAAATGAACAGGAGGGGGAAGAAGAACCCGATGTTCAGCAGACCGAGCACCGCGGCCCGGAACCACCAGACGCCACGGGGCAGGGCACGTCCCAGGAGCAGGGCCACGATGCCGGCGGGCAGCGCCCGGGCCAGCCCGGCGAAGAGCGGGTGCCCGGCGGGCAGGAAGTCCGTGGTGACGAGATAGGTGGTGCCCCAGGAGAGCGGAGCGAGCGCCGCCAGCAGTGTCACCAGGGCCAGCGGAAGAGGTCCGCGAGTGCTGGCCGGGTGCTGTGTGACCGGCTGCTCGGGCGGCAGTGGGGCGGGAGAGGTCTCGAGGGCTTCGGTGCTCATGCTCCACTGTCACTCGGAACGAATCAATGAGTCCAACACATAGATTTCATGGAAATCATGAGTATTTTAGATGGATGGAGTTGCAGCAGATGCGGTATGTCGTCGCCATCGCGGAGACCGGGAGCTTCACGCGCGCCGCAGCCCGGCACTTCGTGGTCCAGTCAGCCCTCAGCCATCAGATCGCGGCCCTGGAACGCGAGCTCGGAACACCGCTCTTCGTGCGCTCCAGCCGCCAGGTCCGACTCACCGAGGCCGGCGAGGCGTTCCTCCCGCACGCCAGGGCCTCCCTGGAATCGGCCGAGAGGGCGAAGAACGAGGCGGCCGCCGCGCAGGGCGTGGTCCGGGGCAGACTCCGGATCGGGTTCATCCCCACCCTCACCGCCGTCGACCTCCCGCGGCTGCTCCGGGAGTGCCGCGAGCGCTTCCCCGAGCTGACGCTCGCCGCCCGCGTCTCCAACAGCGAGGAGATGATCCAGGAGATCCGCTCCGGGACACTCGACCTCGGATTCCTCGGGCTCCTGGACGGCGTCCGGGTGGATGGCGTCGAATCCCGGGAACTGAACCGGGACATCCTGGTGGCGGTGCTCGCCCCGGAGCATCCTCTCGCACAGCGCAAGAAGCTCTCCCTGGAAGACCTGGCCGGGGAACCGTTCGCCGACTTCCCTCACACCTCGGCCGGACGCAAGCAGAGCGACGCCGCGTTCGCCCGTGCCGGCGTCGAACGCAGGGTCGCGTACGAGCTGGGTTCCATGGAGCTGATGTGCGAGCTCGTCGCGAACGGCCTGGCCGTCATGCTCCTGCCGGGCCGTTACGCGGCGGCGCTCCGTGGCGTGGTCGCCGTGCCCCTGAGGGAGGAGACGGTGCGCCACGAACACCTCGCCTGGGACCGGCTCCATCCCAACCCGGCCACGCGGGCGTTCCTCACGCTCGTCGAGGAACTCCGCTCGTCCTGAGCGACCCATGACGAAGCGGTAGCCCACAGCCTTCACCTGCCGTGATCAGTGGTCGAACCCACGGCATGTCCTCATGACGAGCTGTAGCGCGGTTGTTAGCGAGACCCGGCCCCGAGCGACTTCTCACCGTGGGTTGGGATGATCTCATCAAGGCTGCACTGGAGACTCCTGGCTGTACAACTTCAGCGCGAGTCTTTGCGGGGACCGTTGAAAACGCCGCCCTCCTTCACCTCCGAATCCACAGCCAGAGTTGCACGCGTCCGGTCCGGGTGCAGCCGGCGGATCCGTTCCATTCGTAAGCGCGGCGGACGGATTTTGGTAGGCAAGGGGGCCCGAAGCAAGTCACAGCGTAATACCTCCAATTGTTTGTGAAATATTTGTTGACTACCTCACCTCTCGCTCGCAGTCATGCTTAAGTGATGTCAGGCACTCAGTTGAGCAATCAAAGGCACGACGGAATGCTTGCGACGGGCAAAGTTCGCCGCAAAATCGGCAGCATGTTTGGCCACAAATGAAGGGATGTAAATATGTCTGTTCTCGAAATGGCAATGAACTCCGCTGATGACCAGGTCATCACCGCCTGGGCGTTCAGCACCGACCCGATCAAGCCCTGATAACTGTCGGGACTGCAAACAACTTGGGGTGCGCCTTCTGGCGCACCCCAAGCGTCGCTGGAGGCAAGCATGGCATCAAATACAGGGATTGACACCTACATCATCAAGACCGTGGAGTGGTGCAATCTGAACTGCACCTATTGCTATTTCTACAACGGTCAGGACACGAGCTTCTCCGGAAGACCGAAGCACATGTCTCGAGAAGTCCTCGCGGCGGTAGTTCCGAAGATCATCGAGCACTGCCAAGCTCACAACATCTCCGAGGTCCAACTTGTCATGCATGGCGGGGAGCCTTTGCTCCAAAGCAAGGACGACTACCAATACATGATGGCTGAGTTCGATGCGATCCAAAGAGCAGGCATCAATGTCGTATGGAAGTGCACGACAAACGCCGTGACGTTGACCGAGGAGTGGGCAGAGCTGCTCGCGGATCGCCGGGTTTTCCTGGGAGTGAGCATCGACGGCACCAAAGAGGTCCACGACTCCATGCGCGTCGACCATGCCGGCCGCGGATCCTACGACAGAGTGGTAAAAGGACTGAAGACCGCCCAGCGGTGGGAGTCGAAAGGTCTTTCAGTAGGAACGATCTCCGTCATCAACCCCTCAGAGTCCGGCGCACAAACATACCAACATCTCCGGTCCCTCGGGATTCGCAACATTAATCTAGTTCTTCCCGAAGCGAATTATGTTCAAACTCTCCCTGAGGATCAGCCTGCCGGATCACACGGCGAAACTCTTAAGGAGATTTTTGATGCATGGGTTCAAGAAGACAACAACACTGTCAACATCGGGTTCTTCCGTGACGTGATCAGGGCCGTATCGGGCCTTCCGTCCTACAGTGACCAGTTCGGCTCCGCCCCTGTCAATGTTGCGGTAATCGAGACGGATGGTTCTATCCAGCCAACCGACAACTTCCGTGCCTGCGCAGACGGCATGACGGATCTTGGCCTGAATATCTTCACACATGCCTTCGAAGATCTTCTCGAACATCCGTTCTTCGCTCACTGCAATCAACAGCAGGGATCGATTCCGACCGAGTGCTCCGGCTGCAAGTTCTTGGAAATCTGCGGAGGCGGGCGCGTGACACATCGTTACTCGGAAGCTGACGGATTCTCAAGGAAGTCAGTGCACTGCCAGTCTCTCTACTCGCTCTTCGAGCACGTGAACCAGACCCTCGGGTCTCACGGCTTGAGGAGGGAAGTTGCCTGACACCGCCCCCATAGGAACGCCGACGCAGAGGTCCGTCGGATCGGACTGGCGCTCCTTCTATATCATTTGGGCCGGCCAGCTCCTCTCCGTACTCGGAGGACCGATGCAAACGATCGCGCTCTCAGTCTGGGCGCTCCAGCGGCCGGAGGGCGCGGTTGGCGTCTCGTGGATCGCCGCCGCCGGCACACTCGGTGTTCTGGTCGGAACATTGGTGGGAGGGGGGCTGGCCGACCGCTACCCGATTATGCGGACACTGCTCATCTGCGACTGCATCGCCACCACGCTCAGCCTCGTGGTTGCTCTCCTCGTTTCCGCGCAAGCACCCGTTGTCACAGTCGTCCCTGTGCTCTTCCTTTCTGGGATCTCGGCCGGGATCTTCTCCCCAGCGATGCGGAGCGTGGCACCCACGCTGCTCCAAGAAAGCGACCTAGAACGCGCCAACAGTTTCATCGCCTTTTCCGCCAATGCCAGCATGCTGGGCGGTGGACTCATCGGTGGTGCTCTGGCCGGACTATTCGGTCCCTCTCTCGTCATCGTGGTCAACGCAGCCGGCTACCTTGCCGGAGCAGCCTCGACCCTGGTCGCCATCGTACGACGGCGCCGCCGTCTAGACCCACCGACGAAACTGTCGCTCCCTCAACCCCATGAAGGTCTCTTCTCCAAAGTGATCGACGGCATCCGCTACGTCTGGCAGACCCCGTGGATCAGGACGCTGATCATCGTCGATGCCGTCATCGACCTGGTCACCGCCGGACAGTTGGCCGTTGGACTCCCCGTTCTCGGAAACAGTACCGGTGGAGGCATCGGCATCGCCGCTCTCTTTGCAGCCTTTGGGGCAGGCGCACTCGTCGGAGCCACCTTCTCCTCCCGCATCTCAAGAAGAATCAACGTCACCGTGAGAACGGTACTGTGGCTGGATATCATCCAAGCCCCGTTCCTCGCAATCCTGCCATTCGTGGACCTCTGGACTGCCATGAGCTGCCTTCTAATCAGCGGCGTGCTCAATGGGGCGGCGAACGTCTACTACATCTCATTCTTGCAACGGAATTCACGTCAAGACATGCGCGGGCGAGTGATGTCCTTTCTTCTCTTCGCCAGCCTCTGCCTGCAACCGGCGGGGCAGCTTCTCTCCGGCGTCCTCTTCACGTCCCATTTCATGGGCGCGACGTTCATCGCGGGAGGCATCATCATGGTCGCCACAGCCGGAATCGCACTGACCTCACGCAGCCTGCGGAACGGCGAACTCGCAGGTTCTCTCGCTGCAAAACAGTGCCGCGTTCGCGACGAGAGCTGAGGCGAGAGCACGCTGCAACTCCCGTTTGTTCGACGCACGGGGCTCGGTGAGCTGACACTGATCCAGGATCGGTGCTGCCCGGTAGCGACTGCGCTCCATAGACGTCCGCACGACCGACCGCGATTACCACGAGGCCGGCCTCTCGGCTCTTGGACACGGCGATGTCGTCAAGGACAGACAGCTCCGCCGTGCTCGATAGCCCGGCGGAGGCAGAAGCGACCGCTTGTGATGGAAGCCCGAACATGGAACCGAGCGCCTGGATGTCATCAAACAGAAATCTGGCTTGGTGATAGCCCTACGGCCTGCGCCCGCACCATGAACAGAAGTCGAATCCACTCCATGTCCTCATGATGTCTCGGGAAGGAGCTTCTGGCGAGACTCAGCCCGGGTCATCTCTAGACCAGCGCCACCTGGCCGAGCAGTTCGGCGGAGCGGAGCTTCGCCTCGGTGCCGGGAGCCTGGTGCGCCACGATGAGTTCGTCGGCATCGGCGTGCTTCGCGAAACCCTCGAGGTATTCGAGCACGGCGGCGGGCTCGCCCACGGCGGAGTAGCGGACCATCTCCCGCAGGTGCTGACCCTGCGGCGAATCAAGGACCATGTCCGCCTCATCCGCGGTGAAGACGTGGTCCTTGCCGAAGAAGGTCTGGACGCGCTGGCGGAGGGCGTCCCGCAGGAGGTCCTGGGCCATCTGATGGGAATCGGCCGCGACCACGTTCACGCCCGCGATCACATACGGTTCGGCGAGCTGCGCGGACGGCTGGAACTGCTGACGGTAGATGCGCACCGCGTCCTGCAGGGCCGCCGGGGCGAAATGCGAGGCGAACGCGTACGGGAGGCCGAGGGCGGCGGCGAGCTTCGCCCCGAAGAGGGACGACCCCAGGATGTACAGCGGCACACGGGTCCCCTTGCCGGGGGTGGCCTCGACGCCGGGGATAAGGGTGCTGTCTCCGAGGAACGCCTGGAGTTCCTGGACGTCCTGGGGGAAGGTGTCGGCAGCCATCGGGTCGCGGCGCAGGGCGCGCATGGTGTTCTGGTCACTGCCCGGCGCGCGCCCCAGGCCGAGGTCGATGCGGCCCGGGTGCAGGGTCTCCAGGGTGCCGAACTGCTCCGCGATGGTCAGCGGCGAATGGTTCGGGAGCATGACACCGCCGGCGCCCAGGCGGATGGTCTCGGTGTGGGCCGCGACATGCGCGATCAGCACGCTCGTGGCGGAGGAGGCGATGCTGGCCATGTTGTGGTGCTCGGCGTACCAGACCCGCTCATATCCGGCGCGCTCGGCGAGGCGCGCCAGCTCCACACTGCCGTCCAGACTCTCCTTCACACTCTGCCCGGGTCCGATGGTCGCGAGGTCGAGGATGGAGAGCTTCAGGGACATGGCTGCCTTTCATCGGTGTTCCGGACCGGGATCACCGGCCACATCTGCGACAACGACGGCGCGCGGCCGGGCATTCCTGTGAGTTTCACCGCGTGCCCCGCGGCTCAGCCCTCGGAAGCCACCCGAATTCCGCCCAGTTCCTCGCGGATCAGGTCGATCGCCCAGCCGGTGTCCGCGTCGGCCGATTGGTGCAACAGGTGAAGCCCCAGCCCATCGCAGAGGGCGAGCAGCCGCCGGCCGTCGTGCCGGGGGCCCGCCTCGGCAGGGTCCTCGTCCCGCAGGAATCCGGCGAGGCGGATGAAGAGGTCCAGCAAGCGGGCATGGGCATCGTCGCGGGCGCGGGCCAGCCCCGGATTGCCCGGAGTCTCCGCGATCAGGGCCATGTTGAGTTCGAACTCTCGCCGGGTGGCCGGGGTCAGCGGAAGCAGTTCGCTGATCACCGCGACGACGTACCCGACCGGATCCGGTCCGGGGACGACGGCGGAGACCCGTTCCGTGGCGCGCTCCACCATGAGCTCCGCGGAGAATTCGATCAGCTCGGACTGCGTGGGGAACAGATGCCGCAAGGAGCCGACCGCCATCCCGGCGCGGGCCGCAACCGACCTCACGGACACGGCGCTGATGCCGTGTTCCAGGACGATCTCCCAGACCGCTTCGGCCAGCCGTGCTTTGCGCTCCTCGCGCGGCGTGTATCCCACTCCCCCATCCTAGTACGACCGTGCTAGCCTCAAGTTAGTACGACTGTACCAAGGTGACGAACGAGGAGACCATGATCATTCCCGGCGAAGCCGCGGGAGCCCTGCTGCTCCTCGCCCTGACCGACTCCTTGAGCTTCGGGACGCTCCTGGTCCCCGTCTGGCTCCTGATGGCACCGGGGCGGATGCGGCCCGGGCGGTTCCTGCTGTACCTGGGCACCGTCGGGGTCGCGTACTTCGCCGTGGGCATCGTGCTGATGGCCGGCGGAGGCTTCCTCCTGA
The DNA here is from genome assembly GCF_052114185.1 of Arthrobacter sp. RAF14. Taxonomy (NCBI): domain Bacteria; kingdom Bacillati; phylum Actinomycetota; class Actinomycetes; order Micrococcales; family Micrococcaceae; genus Arthrobacter; species Arthrobacter sp. RAF14. The sequence continues at coordinate 115,523 of NZ_JBFREG010000004.1, forward strand.
AGGACGCCTCGGGGCTGCTCGACTCCACCCCGGCGCTCGTCATCCAGCTGCTCCTCGGGGCGACGCTGTTGTTCCTCAGCTTCGCCCTGGACACCAAGGCCGCACGGGCACAGGCCGCCGAACGCGGAGCACGCTCCGGGCGCCTGCGGCGCTGGCGCGACCAGGCCATGGGTGAGACCAGCGGATCCGCGGCGCTCATGGGCCTGGCGGTGAGCGCCGTCGTCGTCGAGATCGCGTCGATGCTGCCGTATCTCGCGGCCACCGGCATCATCACCACGCAGACCGCCGATCCGCCGACGGCGCTGCTCGTCCTGGCCCTCTACTGCCTGGTCATGATCGCGCCCGCGCTGGTGCTCACGGCGGGGCGGCTGTTCGCCCGGCGGCTCGTCGCCGAGCCCCTGCGGAAGCTCGACTCCTGGCTCACCCGGAGTGCCCGTTCCACCACGCTCTGGATCATCGGGATCGTCGGATTCCTGCTCGCCGTGAACGCCGTCAAGGCGCTCGGCTGGATCGTCTGAGCCGGAGCCTTTCACCGGTATCGGAGGGACAATGGAAGGAGGAGCTCCTCCGGGGCAGAAGCGCTTCCGGACGGCTTCGCAAGCTAAGGAGGGGATCCCCGTGGACCCCATTGCTCTCATCATCCTGGGCGTCGTCATCGTGCTGCTGATCATCCTGGCGAAAGCGTCCATCCGCATCGTCAGACAGTACGAACAAGGTGTCCTGTTCCGGCTCGGCCGGGTGGTCGGCGTGCGGATGCCCGGCTTCCGGCTCATCATCCCCGTGGTGGATCACCTGCCCCTGGTGAGCCTGCGGATCGTGACCATGCCGATCCAGTCCCAGGGCATCATCACCCAGGACAACGTCAGTGTGGATGTCTCCGCGGTCGCCTACTACCGCGTGGTGGATGCGGTGAAATCCGTGGTGGCGATCGAGAACGTCGCGGCCGCCATCAACCAGATCGCCCAGACCACGCTGCGACGCGTCGTGGGACGGCACACCCTTGACCAGACCCTGTCCGAAACCGAGAGGATCAATGACGACATCCGCCAGATCCTGGATGTCCTCACCGCCGATTGGGGCGTGGAAGTGACCCTGGTGGAACTGAAGGACATCCAGCTTCCGGACGCCATGAAACGCGCCATGGCCCGCCAGGCCGAGGCGGAGCGGGAGAAGCGGGCCAAGATCATCGCGGCCGAAGGAGAGGCCATCTCGGCCGCCGCCCTGGGCGACGCCTCGGACACCATGATGGCCCACCCCCTGGCCCTGCAGCTCCGCAATCTGCAAAGCCTGGTGGAGATCGGCGTGGACAAGAACACCACCGTGGTCTTCCCGGCACCGCTCATGAGCACCATCGGGGAACTCTCCGCGTTCCTGGCCCGGGAGAACCAGGCGGCGGGCGGCGCCGGAAAAGGACTTCCAGGATGACTTTTCCGCACGCCGTGTGACCCGCTCCGCGACGCTCGATGACGCCGTGATTCCCCGTGTTTCCGCACGTCTCGCACCGTGTCGAACGGCTTTGACCGGGCGCCCGGGTGACCGTGAAAGTTGCTGCACCAGCTCTACTTTCGAAAGGTCATCATGAGCTCTGCAAGATCAACCGCTGCGGCCGCCGTCGCCCTCCTGGCCAGCGTTTCGGTGGGGCTCAGCGCCTGCTCGGACCCCGGCGCGAACGCCGCCGGGAACGACGCGTCGCCCGCTCCGTCCGCCACCGTCGCCGGCAAGGTCTTCAACCTGACGCCGCAGCAGGACCGGTTCCCCGTCACCGCCGATGCCACGGTCGCCGCCCTGGTGCCGGAAGCCGTGAAGGCGGACGGGAAGCTGACCGTCGCGGTGAGTCCGTTCGCGGCACCGCTGGCCGTCTACGCCAACGACGACAAGACCCCGGTGGGCAATGAGGTGGACATCGCCTTCGCCCTGGCGGAGAAGCTCGGCCTCAAGGCGGACGTCATCCCCACCACGTGGGAGAACTGGCCGCTCGGCGTCGCGTCCGGCAAGTATGAGGCCGTCATCTCCAACGTCACCGTGACCGAGGAGCGCAAGGAGAAGTTCGACTTCGCCAGCTACCGCAGCGACAAGCTCGGCTTCTACGCCAAGAGCGACAGCCCCATCAGCTCGATCGAGAAACCGGCCGATGTGGCGGGCAAGAAGATCATCGTGGGCTCCGGCACCAACCAGGAGTCGATCCTCCTGGCCTGGGACGCGGAGAACAAGAAGAACGGCCTGGCGCCCGTCCAGTTCCAGTACTACGACGACGACTCGGCCTCCTCGCTGGCCCTCCAGTCGGGGCGCGCGGACCTCACCCTCGGTCCCAACGCGACCGCCGCCTACAAAGCGGCCAAGAACGGTCAGACGAAACTGGTGGGGCTGCTCGACGGCGGCTGGCCGCTGAAGGCGAACATCGCCGTCGGGACCAAGAAGGGCAACGGCTTCGCCAAGGCGGCGCAGGCCGCCCTGAACGACCTCATCAAGGACGGCACCTACGGCAAGATCCTGGACCGCTGGGGCCTGAAGGAGGAGGGAATCCCGGCCTCCGAACTGAACCCGCCGGGCCTGCCGAAGAAGTAGCCCCCGCCGCCGACGCGAGCCGCCAGTAGATGCCCGAATCCAGCACGGATAAGGGCATCTACTGGCGGCTCGCGGCCGTGAGGGAGACGCTGCTAGATCAGCGCATCCGAGAGGTGGTTCGGCGTGCCGAAGCGGTGCGCGGTGATGGAGACGGCCTGCTCCTTCAGGAAGGTGAGCAGCTCCACGCGGCCTGCGGCGACGACGTCGTTCGCGTAGATCGCCACGTCCGGCTTGCCGTCGGCCGCCTCGGCGGTCGGCAGCACCGGGGCGCCGATCAGGCGGATCCGGGCCGAGGACTCCGGGCCGTTCTTCGCGGCGAGACGTCCGACGCGGGCTGCCCACGCGGCGTCGTCCTCCACGATGGCCGGCATGCCGGCAGCGCTCAGCGCCTGCACGACGGCGGCCGGCAGCTTCTCCGCGGTGCTCACCACGGTGCCCTCCGGAGTGCGTCCGCTCCAGGCGGTTGCAGCGGCCGCGGCGACGCGGAGCAGCTCCGCCAGACCCCGGCCCGAAGCGTCGGCCTCGAAGCGGATCGTGGCCGGAACGGCGTGGTAGCGGAACACGTTGCGCTCGGCGGTCAGGCCGGAGGCGTCACGAGCGGCGCCGAATTCGGAACCCCAGGCGACGGCGTCGGAGGCCAGTGCCCCTTCGAGCCAGGCAAGATCCTCGGCGCCCAGCTCGGCGGAGCGGGCGGCGGCGAGGAGACCACGGGCTGCCGCGGTCGGCGCGCCTGCGGCGGACACCTCGGCGTCCTTCCAGGAACCCAGGCCCACCAGGTAGTTGGGGCCGCCGGCCTTGGTGCCCGCGCCGACTGCGGACTTCTTCCAGCCGCCGAACGGCTGACGGCGCACGATCGCACCGGTGATGCCGCGGTTCACGTACAGGTTGCCGGCCTGGATGTTCTGCAGCCAGTAGTCCAGCTCGGCCGGGTCCAGGGAGTGCAGACCGGAGGTCAGACCGTAGTCGATCTCGTTGACGATCGCCACGGCCTCCTCCAGGGTGGCGGCGGTCATGACGCCGAGGATCGGGCCGAAGTATTCGGTCTTGTGGTATTCGCTGCCGCGCTTGACGCCGGTGCGGACACCCGGGCTCCACAGCTTGCCGGAGTCATCGAGCTTCTGGGGCTTGAGCACCCACTGTTCACCCTCGCCGAGGGTGGTCAGGCCGCGCAGGAGCTTGCCCTGGGCGGGTTCGATGACCGGGCCCATCTGAGTCTGCGGGTCCACCGGGTAGCCGACCTTGAGAGAGCGGGCGGCGTCCTCGAGCTGCTGGTTGAAGCGGCGGGAGGTGGCGACGGAACCCACCAGGACCACCAGGGAGGCGGCGGAGCACTTCTGGCCCGCGTGACCGAAGGCGGACTGGACGACGTCCTTGGCGGCGAGGTCCAGGTCGGCGGACGGGGTGACGATGATGGCGTTCTTGCCACTGGTCTCGGCCAGCAGCGGCAGATCCTTGCGGAAGCTGCGGAACAGCTCGGCGGTCTCGTAGCCGCCGGTGAGGATCAGTCGGTCCACGGCCGGGTGGGAGACCAGTTGCGTGCCGAGCTCACGGTCGGCGAGCTGGACGTACTGGAGCACGCTGCGGTCGATCCCGGCTTCGTCGAAGGCCTCCCAGATGGCCTCGACCATGACCGCGCCGGAGCGGCGGGCCTGCTTGGCGGGCTTGATGACGACGGCGGAGCCGGCGGCCAGCGACGCGAGCGTGGAACCGGCCGGGATGGCGACCGGGAAGTTCCACGGCGGGGTGACGACCGTCAGCTTGGAGGGCACGAAGGTGGCGCCGTCCACGTGGTCGAGTTCCTTGGCGAGTTCGGCGTAGTAATGCGCGAAGTCGATGGCCTCGGACACCTCGGGGTCACCCTGATCCAGGGTCTTGCCGCACTCGGAGGCCATGACCTCGAGCAGTTCGGCGCGGCGGGCCTCCAGGCGCACACCGGCGCGGTGCAGCACCTCGGCGCGCCGGGCGCCGGTGAGGGAGCCCCACTCGGTGCCGCGGGCGACGGCGGTGGCGATGACGGCGTCGAGCTCTTCCGCCGTGTTCAGCACGTGCGAGTCGGCGGTCGCCAGGCCGAGAGCGGTGCCGGGCACGCGCTCCAGGATGGCCCGGCCCCAGGTGCGGTTGGCCGGGAGGTCCGGGTCGGTGTCCGGGGTGTTCTCGAAGCCCGCGGTCGGCCCGCCGAAGCCGGCTTCACCGGTGGCGAGGGCGGCGCGGGAGAGTTCCTCCTGCATGAGGGCTTCGGCGTCGAAGGCCAAGCGGTCCTGCACGCGGTTCGGGCCGGGGACGGTGCCCGTCAGGGCGTCCAGGGAGGCGAGGAAGCGGTTCTTCTCGCGCTCGAAGAGGCCTTCGTTCTTGTCCAGCTCGAAGACGGCGGACATGAAGTTCTCCTGGCTCGCGCCCTCTTCGAGGCGGCGGATCAGGTAGGCGATGGCGACATCGAACTCACCCGGGTGCACCACGGGGGTGTAGAGCAGGAGGGAGCCGACGGTGCGCTTCACGGCCTCGGCCTGGCCGGTGGCCATGCCGAGCAGCATCTCGAACTCGAGGCCCTGCTTCACGCCGCGCGCCTCGGCGAGCAGGTGGGCCAGGGCCACATCGAACAGGTTGTGGCCGGCGACGCCGATGCGGACGTTGGCGATGCGCTCCGGGGTCAGCGCGTAGTCGAGGACGGCCTTGTAGGAGGTGTCCGAGTCCTGCTTGGTGCCCCAGGTGGCCAGGGGCCAGCCGTGCAGATCGGCGTCGACCTGCTCCATGGGGAGGTTGGCGCCCTTCACGACGCGGACCTTAATGGGGGCGCCGCCCTGCGCGGTGCGCGCGGCGGACCACTCCTGGAGGCGGATCATGGCGCTCAGGGCGTCCGGGAGGTAGGCCTGGAGCACGATGCCGGCTTCCAGGTCCTTGAACTCGGGGCGGTCGAGGAGCTGGGTGAAGACCGCGATGGTCAGCTCCAGGTCCTTGTACTCCTCCATGTCCAGGTTGATGAACTTGCGGGGGCTGGAGGAGGCAGCCAGGCGGTAGAGCGGGGCGAGCTTCTCGATGATGTGCTCGACGGCCTCGTCGAACGCCCAGTGGTTGTGCGGGGCGACCGTGGAGGAGACCTTGATGGAGACGTAGTCGACGTCGGGACGCGCCAGGAGCTTCCGGGTGCCCTCCAGGCGGCGGGAGGCCTCGTTCTGGCCGAGGATCGCCTCGCCCAGGAGGTTGACGTTGAGGTGGATGCCGGGCTTCTTGATCTTCTCGATCGAAGCGCCGAGCTTGGCATCCGTGGCGTCCACGATCAGATGGCCGACCATCTCGCGCAGGACGCGGCGGGCCACGGGGATGACGACGCCGGGCAGCACCGGGGCGAGCGAGCCGCCCAGAGCGACGGCGGACTTCATGTACCAGGGCAGGAAGGCCGGCACCTTGGGCGCGAGGGCCTTGAGGTTGCGGGCCGCGACGCTCAGATCCTCGGGGCGGACCACACCGTCCACGAAGCCGACGGTGAACGCCAGGCCGTTGGGATCCTTGAGCACGCCGGCCAGCTGTGCGGCGGAGGCGTCCACGGGGATCCGGGACCCTTCCTCGAGCCAGCGGCGCACCAGGGCGATGGCCTCCGTGGCCAGGTCCTGTGGCCTGACGGACGGCAGTTCGACACGAGCAGGGGTGGTCATGGCGCTCCTTGCAATTCAGTGTTGTCCGCCGGTTCCGGGTTGCGTCACCGGAGGCGGGAAAGGGGGTGATCGGCGCGCCGTGGTTCGTCGGCGAACCGGGCTGCCTGATCGATCTGATCATCAGTATGCGCCTCAAGGAAAATTAGGAAAAGTGATGTTTTCTGTAGGATATGGATCAGCTTTTATGAACTATTGAGGCGGCCCTCCCGGGGCGCCGTCCGCATCCCCGAAATGAGGCCCCGATGCTGGAGATCCGCAGGCTCCGATTGCTCCGCGAACTGAGCATCCGCGGCACCCTGGCCGGGGTCGCCGAAGCCCTCGCGTACAGCCCGTCCTCGGTGTCCCAGCAGCTCGCCCTCCTGGAGAAGGAGGTGGGCGTGGAGCTGATGCGGAAGTCCGGCCGCGGCGTCCTGCTGACCCCGCAGGCGCAGCTGCTGGCCGAGCACACGGGCGAACTGCTGGACGCCTTCGAACGGGCCGAGGCCGCCGTCGCCGCGAGCCAGGACGAGATCCGGGGCACCGTGCGGATGGCCGTCTTCCAGAGCGCGATGCTCGCCCTCCTCCCGGCGACCCTCAAGGCCGTGGCCGAGCAGCATCCGGCGCTCCGGATCGAGATGGTGCAGTACGAACCGGAGACGGCGCTGCATGAGACCTGGGCGCACGGCTTCGACCTGGTGGTGGCGGAGCAGTACCCGCATCACGCCGCGCCGCACCTGCCCGGCCTGGACCGCAAGCCATTGGTGGAGGACGCCATCCGCCTGGCGGTGCCGCCGGAGAACACTCTGCAGCAGCTCACCGACGCCGCGGAGCTGCCCTGGGTCATGGAGCCGCGGGGCGCCGCCACCCGGCACTGGGCCGAGCAGGCCTGCCGCTTGGCGGGCTTCGAGCCGGATGTGCGGTATGAAACCGCCGACCTCCAGGCACACATCAGCCTGGTGGAATCCGGGCATGCCGTGGCCCTGCTGCCGGATCTGATCTGGGTGGGGCGGAGCAAGTCCTCCGTGCGCCTGGTCGATCTGCCCAGCGCGCCCCTGCGCACCGTCTTCACCTCGGCCCGGCTCGCCAGCGTGGGCCATCCGGCCATCACCGCCGTGCGCGACGCCCTGGAGGAGACGGCCCGGAGGCTGGACCCGGCGGGGGCGTGAGGCCGGGAAGGCCGCGGGCGCGCGGGCGCAGTTCAGCCGCGCGGAGGCAGCGGATTCCGGAGGGCCGCGATGCTCGCCCCGAGGAACTCCTCCACCACTTCCAGGTCCTCCTGATCGAAGGAACGCACGACGGCGGCGAGCGCCTCGGTCTGGTGCTCGACGATCGAGCGGAGCAGTGATCGCGCTCGCTCCGTGGGGAAGAGCAGATTCGCGCGGCGGTCCTGGGGCGCCGGTTCCCGCCGCAGGTGGTCGGCCCGTTCCAGGCGGGACACCAGGATGGTGGTCGACGCCGAGGACAGCCCCAGGTGCCTGCCGAGAACGCTCGCGGTGACGCCCCACGTGTCGCTTTCGATCAGCAGATATTCGAGGGCGGCGAGGTCCGTGGCGTTCACTCCGAGTTCGCGGCGCATGCTCTCGCGGGCATGTTCGGCGGCCACGGTGAACTCGCGGAGGAGCCGGACGGTTTCGCCCGCGTCGTGGCCGTCGCCGTCGTCGTTCCAGTGCTTGTCGATCAGTTCGAGTGCCATCGAAAGATCAGCCTTTTCCACTTCACTTTGCTTGCGCGGTTCGCCCGGGATCGCAGCCCCGGGGCAGGGAGGCCTCGGGGCCGGCACACTCACGATGGCGTGGGTCGACGCCGGCCCCGACGGCACAAGGTCATTTACCTTTGGTCATCTACCTTTGGTCACTTGCCCTTGAAGGCGTCCTTGACGTCCTCGCCGGCCTGCTTCACATCACCCTTGGCCTGCTGAAGCTTGCCTTCAGCTTCCAGCTTGTGATTGTCCGTCGCGTCGCCGATGACCTCCTTGGCCTTGCCGACCGCCTGATCGGCGGCGTTCTTGACCTTGTCCGTGAAACTCATGATGCTCGTCCTTTCGTTGGGTGATGGATTCGACCGGGGCTGCGGCCCCGGTCAGAGAGAGACCAGCGAAGCGGACCGTCCGCGTGGTTCCAGGGCGGAACCGCTCGCGACGGCGAACCGGACGTGGCGCTGAACGAACGGGACGCCCAGCACCTCCTCCAGGTCCGGGATGAGCCGCTGCTCGACGAGCGCCATGGCGGCGACCGGGTCGGCGGACCAGGCCATCGTGTACACGGCGTTCAGCACCCAGCCGTCATCATGCTGGTCGAGGCGAACCTCGGCGTCCGCGAGCGCAGGGCTCGCCTTGGCCGCGTTCTCCGCAGCTCGCGCGAGCACCATCCGGCGATTGTCCATGCCCATCCCCCGACTTCTCAGATCCTGCTCTCCAGCAGACATTCCCCGGAAATCAGGAATCTCTGGCGTTCCGGCCTGCCCGGGGCCGACCGGAACTCATGAAGCTAGGCTAACGTATATCTCGCTCATCGAGCTAGTCGTAGATCGAACTTATTTCCCGGGGGTGGGAGTTGCCGGGAACTCGCCCGTCATACGAACCGTCGGCGCCGCGGATCCGTTCGCCCCTCACCGCGTGAGAGCACGCGCAGGGCTGATCTGCGTCGCCCGGATACCCGGATGAATCCCAGCAAGAATGCCTGCGACGATGCCCGCGACCACCGCCAAAAGGGGCGCTGTCGGGTCGATGATGGGCACCCAGTGGTTGGCGAGCGAGACGACGATGGTGACGACTGTTCCGGCGACGGCGCCAGCGGCCCCGCCCAGCAGGCCGATGCCGGCGGATTCCCCGACGAGTTGCCAGAAGATGTCGACCCTGCGTGCCCCGAGCGCTCTCCTCAGGCCGATTTCCGGGGTTCTGAGGACGACTCCCACGGCTGTGGTGCTCGCGATCGAGATGGCTCCGATCAGGAGGATGACGACGCTCACGACCAGGCTCAGGAGGGTGATGCTGCCTTCGACCGCTTGGCGGAGCGTCTGAGGGTCGGGCGGGGCGACGACCGTGACGGTGTCCGGATTGGTGGGGGCGACGGCGAGGGCGGCCTGGTCGCCGACTTGGGTGGCAGCCCCAGGCGCGGTTTCCAGCAGGATCTTCCGGGCGATCTGTGCACCGCGGAACGCTTCCGATCGTTCCAGGAAGGTGATGGGCAACAGAAGGGCTCCTTGAGCGCCTGGTTCGCGATTGACGTCTGCGTAGATGCCGATGACGGTCAGACCTGTATCACCGACGAAAATTGCCGGGCCCGGCGCGGCGATGCCGAGGCGATCGGCGACCGGCTTGGAGAGCATCACGACGCTGTCGGCTCGTTTTACGTGGCCGTTGTCGAAAGTCCTCCCTGCGATCACTTTCGGAGCGATGGCGGCCAGTGCACCGTCGTCGACACCGTAGGCGTCAACCGGGACGGGGTCGCTCTCGGGAAGGAACAGCCGGCGGTACGACACAGCGCTGGCGACCGAGATCCTTCCGCCGTTCAGCACTCCCGAGATCGTATCGGCCCGGGCGACTGACGCGGACGTGTACCACCGGGCGAGAACGGCCTCGGCATCGGAGGGGTCCGCGAGAGGCGCAGCAGTGACGGACACCTCTGTTGCCCGGCGGGCATCGAACTGACTGGAGACCTGATGGCTCGCAGTACCCGTCAGTCCCAGGGTGGCGACGAAGGCGGCGCATCCCAGCAGCGTTCCCAGGGCCGCGAGAAGGGACCGGGCAAGATCCCGGAAGACGGATCGGTAGGACTCACGCAGGATATCGATGGGACCAAGCCGGCTCGGCTTCAGTCCGAGCCCAGCGGTTCTTGGTGGAGGCCGTCGGAACATCAGGACGGGCTCCCAGCCGGGGCAAGGTGTCCGTCCTCGACATGGACGACTCGACTGAGCTGGGCTGCCAGTGCCGTGTCGTGGGTGACCATGACGAGGGTCTGTCCCAGGTCGTTGAGCTCGAAGAGGGTCTCGATGACGGCACGGCTGTTCTTCGAGTCGAGGTTGCCGGTCGGCTCATCGCAGAAGAGCACCTCCGGCTCGAGGCAGAGGGCCCTGGCGATGGCAGTTCGCTGGCGTTCGCCGCCTGAAAGGTCTCGTGGATCCGCGTGCACCCGGTGTCCGAGTCCAAGCCGCGCCAGGGACTCTTCGGCGCGGGTTCTGCGGTCCCGGGCAGGGATCCCCGAGTACATCATTGCGAGCTCCACGTTCTCCACCACGGAACGCTGAGGCAGCAGGTGGAAAGCTTGAAAGACGAATCCGAACTTCTGGCCGCGGATCGAGCACCGCTCCGTTTCCGTGCACGAAGAGATGTCCACGCCGGCCAGGGAGTATGTGCCGGTGGTGGGGACGTCGAGCAGTCCCAAGAGGTTCAGCAAGGTGGACTTTCCCGAGCCGGAGGGGCCGACGATCGCCACCGACTCTCCCTCCTGGATCGTGAGATCCGCGGGGTGAAGAGCCGTGACCGGTAAGCGGCCCGGATACGTCTTGGAGATGTCGCGGAGTTCCAGAAGCGCGCTCAGTTGATGCCTCCGTCCGATGATCCCAGGACGACGTCGTCGCCTGCCTTGAGACCTGAGCCCTCTTCGAGCTGGACTGTGCCTTCGACGTTCGCGCGGATCCGCACCGGGATCTTCTGATCTGGGTGCTTGAGCGGAATGACGTAGGTTCCGCCCTGCTGATCCGAGTAGATGGCGGTGATCGGTAGCGTGAGTCCGCGGGTGGGGGTGGCGAGGGTGAGTTCAAGTTTCAGCGAGCCGCGGCCGGCGTCGGTCGGTTGCGCTCTGCTGCCCGAGGCGAACGACAGATCGATGCGGATTCCTGTGCCGAGCCCGGCGAGGTCGCCGACGGCGGCGCCGACCTTGGTCACGGTCACCGCGTACTGTGTCCCGTCTTCTTGGTACAGGACACCGGTCATGTCGTTTTTGATCCTGGCAGCCCGGTCAGCAGTGGCTATCGCCGCCACGCTGGGACTCTGACCGTCCAGGCGCAGCAGTACCGTGCCCGCGTCGATCTTCTGGCCGACTTTCAGGGGCTCGGACGTCACGGCACTGTTCGCACGGGGAATGGTGACGATATCCCGGGCAGGCACATAGAATCCACCGGCAGCGCCACCCGACGTATTCGACACGGCCGCCCCTTGGGCGGGTGACTGAGCCGTCTTGGAGGGCGCAGGAGTCTGCTCGGAGGTTTTCGGCAGCGCATACCCCAGGTCGGCATACAACCGCGAAGCTCCCGACAAGGTCGCGGTATCAAACGTTCCCGTTGACCCGCTCGAATAGCCCAGTTCGCCCAAGCTCTTCTGCAGTTCTCTCACATCCGGCCCCGTGTCGCCGACGTGAAGATCCCGGTAGGCGGGGAATGGCCAGTTGAACGCGATCAGCGGCTCTCCGTCAGCCTCAGCCACGACTGTTCCGGTCGTCACGGTGGCCGGCGATGGGCTGGGTAGGCTCGTGACCACCATCCCGGCCGCGCTCAGCATGTCCGTGGCTTTCACGTCGACCGTCGCCCCCGGCAAGACCAGGGCGCGCAACACGACTTTCGAGGTCAACGTCTGATCCGCAATGCGGGCTGAAATCGGCTTGGGCGGCGGTGGGGCCGCGTCAGCCGCCACCTGCTCTGGCGTTCGCAGGGCCGGGAAAACCACGGTCGTCAGAACGATGCCGACGATCACCAATCCGGCCAGTACCGCTGCCACCGTCCATGCCTTGCGTCGGCGCTGTGCAGGTTCTACCGGCCTACTTCCCATGGCCCTGCAGGGCGGCTGATGCTGACTTGGCCAGCGCGGCGATCTTCGGGTTCAGCTCATCCAACGCGGCTTCGTTCTGCGAGATCGCCGTCGCCTCGGCTTGGTGGATGTCGTTCAGCCACTCATCGTGGGCGCCGGTTTCGACCGAACAGTGGTACATGGCCGCTGCCGACTCGCTCTCTTCCTTCGTCGGCACGTACGGTTTCGCCGGAATCGCCGGCGTGATGATCACAGCGTTGCCGTTCATTCCGGAATCGTCCCGGTTCAGCTGTGGAGGCTGCACTCCCAGCGGCACCAGGAAATCCACGTTCCAGTCGTTGTTCTTGTTGGCCCCGTTCGGATCGACCGGATATTTCCCCTTGTTCATGCACGCCAGCACCTGATTGGTAAGGTCCCCCTTTGCCTTGTCCGTGATAGACCCCATAGAGCCAGCTAGCGTGTTGCCAAGTTCGGTGTAATTCTGGATGGTCCCGTCCCGGTCCCCCACCGCGGCCAAGGACTTCTTCGTGCAGTCGTTCATGACAGGGCCGATGGCCGGATCCATGGTCATGACCGTTGGGGCGAGGGCCTGCGCGGGTAAGCCATAACCCTTCGCTCGCGCATCTTGTTCAGAGGCAAACCATGGCAGCTCACCGTAGGAGGCGAAAGTCGCAGCGAAGTCCGGGGTCTCCTCCATATTCCGAAAGGAGTTTGCTTTCTGCGCCGGCAAAACCTGCAGGAATTGTGGGTAGCCGTTTTCCCCTAGGCATTTGTACCTGAGCTCATTGAACGCAGAACTGATCGCCAAAAGATCCGCCGACTTATAGACCGCATAGGGGTCCCCCGAAACTTTCGCCGCCCAGCCCGTCGCGGCACCAGGAGAACTCATGTGACCCCCACTGGTAGGAGGTGAGGGCTGCTGCGCCCCACACGCGGCGACGCTGGTGAGGAGCCCGCTCAGTGCGAACACCACGGTGACGATCTGCTTCTTCTTCATCTTCACTTCACTTCGACTCGATCCGTCACAACTATGTGGGGCGTTGGGCGCCAAAAACGCGTCCAACACCCCGAGAGTCCTTACGGCTTAAGCCTCACTGCCCAAGTGTTGACGTAGGGCGGCTCGAAATAGGACCTGTAGTTGTGCGGCCGAAGAGTGGACCAATACTGCAACCCGTCGGAAAAGTTGTAGTAGAAGACCTGGCCCCGGTTGTTCCCGGTCGAGAGGGAGGTTGTTTTGTTCTGGTACGTGTCCATCTGCCCCTGGTTCGCGAAGCACAGATGCTGCGGATCGTGTCCCCAAATCTCGTAGAACGAGCCGCCGGAGCAGGCCACCTGGTTCGTTGCATTGGCCGCAGGAGCGGCCACCATCAGTGACCCGGTCACCGCGCATGCACCCGCGGCCACAGCCAGCATTGCCTTCTTCAGTTTCACTTTCCCTGCTTTCTTGACCATCAGGCCAGGCCTGATCGATGTGATGAGGTGCGTCAACAGGTCGCCAACGCAGGCGATAAGAGCCTCTGGCTCCGAAGGCTTGGTCACTTCGTCGTGACGTGCAGATGAGCGAAGCAGACAAGGCTGGAGCCTTCGGCCATCCCAGACTGGGGCAACCACCAGAATCCACTCAGGCCCTTGATGAGCGGTCTGTTGCACACCTCAACCCCGGAGGTATCCCGGACCAGTGATACGCGCTGAGCCGGGATACCCGTCAGACCAAACGGCCTCATCTACCGGGGTTGGCTCCGAAATTCCTTCGGGGCCGGTGTCATCATCCGGCACTTTGGCACGCAATGTCAAATGTCCTACAGCTACGGGCTAAATTGACCATTTTCGCTGGTCAACGCTGGTTTTCTGGACCTTGCGTCATCGCGCTCGCCCGGCCCCCTTCACTCGCCAGCCTGGACTCCAGCTCGGGAACGCCGACGGCCGGCACCCTCCCGGGTGCCGGCCGTTCTGCCGGGTCGCGGCGCGGGGACGGCGTTCAGCCCTGCGCCCGCCGTCCGTCGATCAGCTGCGGCACGTCCAGCGGGTTCGCATCCCGCAGCGCCTCCGGCAGCAGGTGCTGCGGGAAGCCCTGGTAGGCCACCGGCCGCAGGAAGCGCTCGATCGCCGCCGTGCCCACGGACGTGCTCGAGGACGCCGTCGTGGCCGGGTACGGTCCGCCGTGCTGCTGCGCATAGGTCACCGACACTCCGGTCGACCAGCCGTTCCACAGCACCCGGCCGGCCTTGCGCGCCAGCACCTCCACCAGATCCGCCACCTCGCAGGACTCCGTGCCCTGAATCGTCGCGGTCAGCTGCCCTTCGAAGCTCTCCGCGAGCGCCACCAGCTGCGCCTCGTCCGTGTAGGTCACGACGACGGCGGTCGGCCCGAAGCACTCGGCCTGCAGCGCGTGCGGATCGGCCAGCATGTCCTCCGCCGTGGTCAGCAGCAGCGTGGGTGACGGCGGATCGGCCAGCGGATCCGGCCCCTGCACGAGGATGCTCAGCTTCGGATGGCCCTCCAGCCCCTGGAGCACCTCCGTGTACCCGGACTGGATCCGGTCGTTGAGCAGGGGCGCGGCCCCCGGCAGGACGGCGGCCCGGAGCTGATCCACCAGACCCGAACCCGTCGGAACGAACAGTGTCCCCGGTTTGGTGCAGAACTGTCCGCTGCCCAGGGTGAACGAGCCGATGAATCCCTCCACGATGCCCTCACCGCGCTCCGCGGCGGCGGCCTCCGTGACGAACACCGGGTTGTTGCTGCCCAGCTCCCCGTAGAACGGGATGGGCGTGGGCCGGGAGGAGGCGATGTCGAACAGCGCGCGGCCGCCCGGGATGGATCCGGTGAATGCTCCGGCCGAGATCCGGAGGTCCTTCAGCGCCGTGGCGCCCGCTTCCGTGCCGAACAGCAGTCCGAACACCCCCTCCGGAGCGCCCGCGGACGCGAGCGAGGACGCCACGACGTTGGCCGTCAGCCGGGACAGCTCCGGGTGGCCGGAGTGCGCCTTGACCAGCACCGGGCAACCGGCGGCGAGCGCGGACGCGGTGTCGCCCCCGGCCACGGAGAACGCGAAGGGGAAGTTGCTGGCGGCGAACACCAGCACCGGGCCCAGGGCCTGCTTCACCCGGCGCAGATCGGGGCGGGGCGCGCCCATGGGCCATTCCGGATCGGCGTGGTCGATCCGCGCGTCCAGGTAGCCGCCGTCGCGCAGTTCCTGGGCGAAGAGCCGCAGCTGGAAGGTGGTGCGCTTCAGCTCGCCGGTCAGGCGGGCCTCGGCGAGCCGGGTCTCGGCCTGGGCCACGGGGATCAGCTCCCCGGCGGCCGCGTCGAGTCCGTCGGCCACGGCCTCCAGCAGGCGAGCACGGTCGGCGGGCCGGAGGGCGGCCAGCGGCGCCGCGGCGGCGTGGACACCGGCCAGGAGACGCTCGAGTTCATCCTCGGTGGTGGCGTCGGTGGTCGTGATCGGGGCGTGGGAGACGCTCATGGGGAGTCCTTTCGGTGGGGACGTTCAGTCGGTGGGGGCGTCGAGCGCGGCGAGTTCGGAGATCGGCACCGGAACGGCCAGGGGCCGTTTCGCCGCCGAGGCGAGCGATGACCGGGTGGCGGGCTCGCCGGGTCCGGCGCCCAGGCAGGAGGCCGCGAAACCGCACACCCTCCCCTGGCACCAGCCCATCCCCACCCGGGCGAAGGACTTGAGACTGCGGGAGTCCTCGGCGCCGAGCGCGTCCCGCGCCTCGGCCACCGCGGACACCGGAACCTCCTCGCAGCGGCACACCAGGGTCTCCGGCGTGAGCCAGTCCTGCCAGGCCTGCGGCACCGGATGCGCCCGGTGCATGGCCTGGGCGAAGCGACGGTGCCGGTCGCGACGGACGGCTTCCTTCGCGGGCAGGACGACGGCGGACGGGTCGGCCGCGGCGGTCCCGGCGGCCCGGCCTTCGAGCACGGCGAGCACCGCGCCCCCGACGCCGGTCACCTCTCCGGCCAGGAACAGGCCCGGCACGGAGGACTCCTGCCGCTCATCCACCACCGCCACGAGGGAACCATCGGCGTCCAGACGGGTCGCGGCTCCCAGGGCCAGCGGCAGTTCCATCTGCGGAGTGAAGCCCCAGCCGAAGCCGACCACGTCCACGTCCTCCCAGCGACCGCCGGTGCCCGGGACGGCACGGCCGTCGGCGTCGGCCTTCGCCCAGCTCACCGCCCGCACGCGGTCCTCACCCTCGACCGCGGTGACGATGCTGCGGGTCTTGTACGGGATGCGGTGCCGGGCGAACACGCCCGCATACTCGGCGCCTTCCAGCGCCTTGCCGGGCACGGACGCCGCGGCTTTCCAGTGCGGGAGCCAATTCGACAGGGACGAGGATTCGAGCACGGCGAGCACCTCTCCCCCGGCCTCTGCGATGTTCGCGGCCACAGGCAGCAGGAACGGCCCCGTCCCGGCCACGACGAACCGCTTGCCCGGGAGCACCCCGTTGGCCTTGACGAACGCCTGGATGCCACCGGCCGCCATGACACCGGGCAGCTCCCAGCCGAGCACGGGAAGCTGCCGGTCATAGCCGCCCGGGCAGAGCACCAGGCGCGCGGCATGCACGGTCGGACCGGCTCCCTCGCCGTCCACCACGGTGCGGGTGGTACGCAGGGTGAAACCGGCGTCGTGGTTCTTCGACGCCATCCAGACCTGCAAACCGGGCAGGTGGTGCACCCGCCCCGCGGCGATCCCGGCGCGGAAGCGGCGGCGCAGGTCCAGGAACACGTCCCAGTCATGATGGCCGCGCCCGTCCGGATCCGCGTCGCGCACTTCGGGGCGGTGGCGCCAGAACTGCCCGCCCGGCTGGTTCCCGGCGTCGACGACGGCGACCACGGCGCCCGCTTCCGCTGCGGCGACGGCGGCGGCCAGGCCGGCCGGGCCCGCGCCGACCACAGCCACATCCGCGGTGAGGCCGCTCATCGGGCCTCCTCCGGGGATTCCTCGGCGTCCGCGGCGAGCGTGCCCCGGACCTCCATGCCGTCACGCAGCTCCACCAGGCACGCCCGCTGGTTGCTCACGCCGTCCACGGTCACGAGGCAGTCGAAGCAGACGCCGATCCCACAGAACAGGCCGCGCGGACGGCCCTCCTTCCGGGTCCCGCGCCAGGCGGTCACGCCGTTGGTGACGAGGGCGGCGCCGACGGTCTGGCCAGGGCCGGCGGTGAGGTCCCGGCCGTCGAAGGTGAAGCGGACCGGATCATCCAGGGTGCTCATCGGGTGGCCTCCCACGGGGTCGGGGCGTCGGCGCCGAACCGCGCCGGGGCGAAGGGGGTGAGGTCGAGGTCGGGGGTCCGCCCGGTGAGCGCCTGGGACAGCAGCTTGCCGGTCCCCACGGACAGGCCGATCCCGGCGCCCTCATGGCCGGCGGCGTGCCAGAGACCCGGGGCGCGGTCGTCGTGCCCGATCACCGGAAGGTGGTCCGGGCAGTAGGGCCGGAAGCCGTGATAGTGCCGGATGGCCCGCACCTCTGCCAGGAACGGGAACAGGCCCATGGCGTTCTGCGCCAGGCGGCGCAGGGCTTCCGTGCTGACGGTCCGGTCGAAGCCGACGCGTTCGCGGGTGGAGCCGATCAGGATGGTGCCGCCGGGCGTCCCCTCGACCACCGGGGAGGCCTGCAGTCCGGCATCGGAGCTGCCGACATTGTCGATGTACTCGGCGGCGTAGACCTTGTGATGGACCATGGGCGGGAGCGGCTCGGTGACCATGACGAAGCCACGGCGCGGCATGACGGGGACGTTCACGCCCGCGAGCGCGGCGATCTCCCCCGCCCAGGTGCCGGTGCAGTTGACCACGTTCCCGGCGGCGAATTCGCCCTTCGACGTGCGGACGCCGGTGACCCGGTCGCCGTCGCGCAGGATGCCGGTGACGGTGACGCCCGCGTGGAACACGGCCCCGGACTCCGTGGCGAGCCGCACCAGATGGGCGGCCACCAGCATCGGCTGGACCTGCGAGTCCTCCGGGTAGTAGGCGCCGCCCAGGGCGTCAGGGGTGATGTGCGGTTCCGCGCGGCGCAGGGCGGCGGGGTCCAGCTCTTCGACCACGACGCCGAAACTCCGCTGCACCTTCATCACCCGGTGCAGCGACTCCAGGCTGCTGGGCCGGGAGGCGACGATGATGCCGCCCTTGGCCTCGAACTCCCAGAGATGACGGTGTTCGGCGAGTTCGCCCTTCCAGACCGAGAGGGAGTACCGGGTCAGCTCCAGTTCCGGGCCGAGTTCCTTGTCCGAGACCAGGATGTTGCCCTCACAGGCCGACGACGTCCCGCCGGCGGGAAGACCCTGGTCCACGATCGTCACGGACAGTCCGGCCTTCGCCGCGAAGTAGGCGGTGGCGGCGCCGATCACTCCCGCGCCGATCACCAGGACATCGCTGGCCCTGCTCATGTGTGCTCCTTGAATCTAGGGTGCCGGTGGCCGGCTGGTGTCGCTTCTGCTGGATTCGTGCTGCCCGGATTCCTGCTGCCCCGTGGCCCAGAGGCCGCGGGTATGCCCGAGGTGGCGCCGCATGAGCGCCTCCGCGCCGTCCGCGTCGCCGGCCTGGATGAGGTCGAGGAGCTCGTGGTGCTCCTGGGCGGAACTGGACAGCTGGTGGTTGTCACTGAGGGTCCGCAGCCCGTACATGCGGGTCCGCATGCGCAGCCGGGTGGCGAGGTCCTCCAGCTGGCTGTTGCCGTAGAAGCTCAGCAGCTCGCTGTGGAAGGTGCGGTCGTTGACCAGGTACGCCGTCAGATCGCCCTCCTCGGCCGCGCTGACGATGGCGGCGGCCAGCTTCCGCAGGCGCGGGAACGCACTCTCCGGGATCCGCCCGGGCAGCTTCCCGACCGTCGGCGCCTCGATCATGAGACGGATCTCGGTGATCTCGTCCAGCTCCTCGTCGCTCACGCCGAGCACCCTGAAGCCCTTGTTCTTGACGGTCTCCACGAGACCCTCCCGGGCCAGGTCCATCATGGCTTCGCGGACCGGAGTGGCGGACACCCCGAACACGGCCCCCAGCGCGGGCGCGGAGTACAGGGTCCCCTCCTCCAGGCTGCCGGCGATGATGGCTGCGCGCAGGGACTCGGTCACGCTCTCCCGCAGACTCGGCTTCGGAACGATCGGTGCGAGGGGAAGATCAGACACGGGGTTCACGGCTGTCACTCCTGGGGTGCTCATGGGATGGTCCCCCCTTCATACACCATCGAGGCGGTGATCAGGTCCTCCCAGGCCATGCCCACACCCGCGTAAAGACAGGGTTTTCCGGGGGTGCGTTCGATCCCGTCCACCACCAGGTCCCGCAGATTCGCCGGCCGGATCTCCAGCCACTCCTCGGCACTGCGGGCCGGGATCAGGTCCCCGGCCTCACGGAGCGCCGACGCGCGTCCTTCCACCACCACGTCGCTGCGGCGCACGAGGGCCGCATCGACTTCGCGGGCGTCCAGACCATGCTGCCCGACGGCGGCCACCACGGCATCCGGGGCGACGGCGGCGCCGTCGAAGAGCGGCGTCGTCGACGTCGTGGCGCAGATGATCACGTCGGCCGAGCCGACGTCGGCGGCGGACGCCCGCTCCACGCCGACGCCCTCGGCGGCCAGGGTCTCCTGGAGCGCGCGGACGCGGTCCGCGCTGCGGCCCACGACACTCAGCCGGGCCCCCGGGATCAGGGCGTGGGCCGCGCGGAGGTGATTGAGTGCCTGGACGCCCGCGCCGAACACGAGCACCCGAGGGCTCGCAGGGGCGCCCCCGGGAGTGGCGGCCAGGATGCGGGTGACCGCCAGGAGAGTGACGGCGGGTGTCCGGATGGCCGTCAGCTCGGTCCCGTCCATCAGCGCCACGGGGGCCAGGGTGTCCGAGCTGTACAGGACGTAGACGCCCTGGATCTTCTCCAGGCCCCGCGCCGGGTTGCCCGGGGCCACGGTGAGCGCCTTGACGCCGCTGTACCGGGTTCCGGAGGCGGGCATGAGGAGGAACTCGCCTCCCGGCGCCGGGCTGAAGATCCGAGGGCCGTCCAGTTCGGGATCCACCCCGTCCCGCAGGGCCGCGGCCAGGCCGTCCACCGCGGCACGCCAGGGCGCGCGGTCGCGGACCTGCGCGGCGTCGAAGTACGGCACGCTCATAGCAGGAAGCCTGCCGGGAAGGGATCACTCGGATCCAGGAAGTACTGCGCGGTTCCGGTGATCCAGGCACGGCCCGTCACGGTGGGGACCACTGCGGGACGGCCGGCCACCTCGGTCTCCTCCACCAGGCGCCCGACGAACTGGGAGCCGATGTAGGACTCGTTGATGAAGTCCGTGTTCAGGGCGAGTTCGCCGCGGGCGTGCAGCTGCGCCATCCGAGCGCTGGTGCCGGTGCCGCAGGGCGAGCGATCGAACCAGCCGGGGTGGATGGCCATGGCGTGGCGGGAGTGCTCCGCGGTGGACCCGGGGGCCTGAAGGTACACGTGGTGGCAGGCGCGGATGTCCGGGCGTTCCGGGTGCACCGGCTCGTCCGTGGCGTTGATGGCGTCCATGATCGCGAGGCCGGCCTTGAGCAGATCGTCCTTGCGCTCCCGTTCGAACGGCAGCCCCAGATCCTCCAGCTTCACGACGGCGTAGAAGTTGCCGCCGAACGCCAGGTCATACGGCACGGCGCCGTAGCCCGGGACGTCGACGGTGGCGTCGAGCCGGTCCACGAAGGACGGCACATTGCGGATCGTCACCGACTCGGCGTGCCCGTCCTTCACGGCCACCTCCGCGATGACCAGCCCGGCCGGGGTGTCCAGCCGCACCGTGGTCACGGGTTCCACCACCTCGACCATGCCCGTCTCCACGAGCACCGTCGCCACGCCAATCGTCCCGTGACCGCACATGGGCAGCAGCCCCGACACCTCGATGTAGAGGACGCCGAAGTCCGCATCAGGACGGGTGGACGGCTGCAGGATCGCGCCGCTCATCGAGGCGTGACCCCGGGGTTCGTACATGAGGAGCGTGCGGATCCAGTCACTGTTCTCCATGAACCAGAGGCGCTTCTCCGCCATCGTGGCGCCCGGGATGGTCCCGACGCCGCCCGTGATCACCCGGGTGGGCATCCCCTCGGTGTGTGAGTCGACGGCATGAAAGACGCGCTTGGTCCGCATCGTTGCTCCTAGGGTCGGTGGGTGGATTTCGTCGAGGTTTCAGGCGTCCGGGAAGTCGCGCATCGCAGCCGCAGCCGCCCTGAAGGTCGTCCCACGACCGAAGGGCGGCGCAGGCTGTGTCTAAGCGACGTCGGACGCCTGAAACCTCGGGGCCCTGAGTTTATTTGTAACCCTTGGCGAGCACGGCTTCCGTGTCCCGGGTGATCGCGGCGACCGTTTCCGGGGAGAGGGGGCCGCGCGGCGGGCGGGTCACGCCGCCTCGCTGGCCCACGATGTCCTGGGAGAGCTTGATCGCCTGGACGAACTCGGTCTTGCTGTCCCAGCGCATCAGCGGGTGCAGATCGCGGTAGATGTCGCGTGCCCGGGCCAGGTCGTCGCCCTGGTCCGAGATGGCCAGGCGGTAGAGCTCCATGGAGATCTCCGGGATGGCGTTCGGGTACCCGGACACCCAGCCCACGGCGCCGGCGAGGCCGAGCTCCAGGACGGTGTCATCGGCGCCCATGATGATGTCCAGCTCCGGCGCGAGTTCCTTGATCTCGTACGGGCGGCGGACGTCACCGCTGAATTCCTTGACGCCCACGATCAGGCCCTCGCCGTGGAGACGGGCCAGCAGGCGCGGGGTCAGGTCCACCTTGGTGTCGATCGGGTTGTTGTACGCCACGATCGGCAGCCCGGCCTTGGCCACCAGGCGGTAGTGCTCCACCACCTCGTCCTCGTTGGCCCGGTAGGTGTTCGGCGGGAGGGCCAGGACGGACTGCGCGCCGGCCTCGGCCGCCTGCTGGGCCCAGCGCAGGGACTGCAGGCCGCCGTACGCGCCGACGCCGGCCATCACGGTGAAGCCTTCGGGTGCGGCCTCGATGGCCGTGGTGATGACGCGGGCCCGCTCCTCGTCGGAGAGGGTCTGGTACTCGCCCAGCGAGCCGTTCGGCGCCACGCCGTCGCAGCCGCCGGCGGCGAGGAACGCGATGTTCCGGGCGTACGCGTCGTAGTCCACGCTCAGGTCATCGTTGAACGGGAGGGTGGTGGCGACGTGGACTCCGCGCCACGGCTTACGGACTTCGGTCATTTCCGGTTCCTTTCAGGGAGGCGGCTCAGCGCCACGGGGGCAGCCGCGCTGTGAGTCACCTCACAGGATTAATTTACCATGTGACATTGCACAATATTGAAGGGTGGCGCCGGGGCTTCTGCCCCGGCACCCGGGGTGGATCAGCTGGCGGGGACCACGTACTGCGTGTCCGCCACCTTGCCCAGGCCTTCGGTGAGGCCTGCGCCCGTGAGGAGCTTGGTGATGGTGCCGTCTTTGCGCTGCGCCTCGATGCCGTCGCTGAGCGCCTGCTTCAGGCTCGTGTTGCCCTTCGTCAGCGGGAACGCCGCCTCCGGCGAGTGGGTGATGGCGCCGACGCGGGGGTCGGGCTTGTCGTTGGCCAGGGACACCGTGATGCCCTTGGCGTCCTTGAACTGCAGCACCTGCACACCGTAGGCGTCCACGTCGGCGTCCAGTCGGCCGGCGTCGAAGTCGGCCTTCAGCTCCACGCTGGACGGGTACGTGACCAGCTTGTCGCCCAGGATCTTCTTGAGGTCCTCAACCCAGAGGTACCCGTCGATCGTGCCGACCTTGTTCATCTTCTCCAGATCGGCCACCGTCTTGGCGCCGGTCTTCGTGGCGATGCCCATGCCGTCCAGATAGGTGGAGGCGGAGAAGTCCACGGCCTTGAGACGCTTCTCGGTGGCGTCGATCGTGCCGACGGCCAGGTCGATGCTGCCGCCGGAGATCGACTGCACGGCATCGGCGTACGTGGCCTGCTGGTAGACCGGCGTCAGGCACTCGTCCTTGGCGATCTTGTCCACGATGGAGATGTCGATGCCGTTCGGCTTGCCGCTGTTGTAGCTGCTGAACGGCGGGATGTCGATGACGCCGACGGTCAGCTTGCCCGGGGCGACGGTGGTGACGCCCTGGTGCTTCGGAGTGCAGTCGGACGACGCCGTCGTCGTGCCGGAGCTTCCGCAGGCCGTCAGGCCGGCCCCGGCCAGCAGAACGACGGCGGCCAGCACACCGGGGCGCTTGAGCTTCTGGATTTTCATGGGGTTCCTCTCAAAAGGGGGTTTCGGGGATTTCGAATGCCGGGTCAGGCGTGGCGGGACAGACGTTTTTCGAAGTAGACGGTGATCCAGGTGGCCGGCATGGAGATCGCGGCGTAGCAGATGCCGGCCAGGGTGAAGATCTGCAAGTAGTTGAAGTCCTGGCTGCCGATGTTGTAGGCGGACTTCATGAGCTCTGGGACGGCGATGGCGTAGGCCAGCGACGTGCCCTGGAACATCTGAATGGCCACGCCCATCAGGCCCGGGATCGCCGAGCGCATGCCTTGCGGCATGATGACGCGGAAGAAGATGTCACGGGAGGACAGCCCCAGGACCTGGGCCGCCTCGGTCTGCCCCCGGGGCACCGATTGCAGTCCGGCGCGGATGATCTCACTGGAGTATGCCGCGGCGTTCCACACGAGCGCGATGCAGGCCGCCTGGATGCTCTCGAAGGCGATCCCGAACTTCGGCAGGCCGTAGTACACCAGGTAGAGGATGACCAGCGCCGGGGCTCCGCGCCCGATCTCCACGATCGCGAGCCCCAGGGTGCGGATCACCAGGTTCCGGCGCTGCACCATGACGCTCAGGAGCAGGCCGAGCGGGTAGCCGATCACGATCGAGACGGCGGCGATGAAGAGGCTCACGCCGAGCCCGGAGAGCATCTGGGGCATGTAGGACGCCCACTGTTCGAGCCAGTTCATACGAAGATCGCCTTCCTCATGCGGGCGTCGAGACGGCGGGACAGGAATGCCACCGGCAGGCTCAGGACGATGTAGATGATCCCGACGATCACGTACGGGAGGATGCCCTCCACCGTGGGATGCTGCCGGGCGAAGGACTGCGACTGGAACACCATCTCCGCCACGATGATGGTGGAGGCGATGGAGGAGTCCTTCAGCAGCCCCACCAGGTAGGTGGCGATGGACGGGGACACGATCCGGAACGCCTGCGGGATGACGACGCCGAAGAAGGTGGTGGCGCCGGAGAGGCCGAGGGCCTTGGACGCTTCCAGCTGACCGCGCGGCACGGCCTGGATGCCTCCACGGTAGATCTCGGCCAGATAGGCGATCGAGACGACCCCCAGGCCGACGATCGCGGCGTTGACGGGGTCGAACTTGAACGTCCCGACGTGGATGCCGAACTTCAGCAGGAACAGCCAGACGATGATCGGCACGCCGCGGATCAGGTCCACCAGCAGGCGGGCCGCCCAGCGCACCGGAGCCACCGGGGAGGTCAGCGCCAGGGACAGCGGAACGGCTCCGACGATGCCGATGGCGAATGCGGCCAGCGTGAGCCACAGCGTCATGGGCAGGCCCTGGACGACGGCGGTGAGCGCGTCCATCTCAGCGCTCCAGGACGGCGCGGAGGAAGCGCCGGGTGCGCGCCTCCTGCGGGTCGCTCATGATGGCCCGCGGATCACCCTGTTCGATGATCTTGCAGTCGGCCATGACCACCAGCGTGTCCGAGACGTCCCGGGCGAACTGCATCTCGTGGGTCACCACCACCATGGTCATGCCGTCCGCGGCGAGCTCCCGCATGACGGCCAGGACTTCCAGGCCCACCTCGGGGTCCAGGGCGGAGGTCGGTTCGTCGAAGAGCATGATCGACGGGTCCAGCGCCAGGGCCCGCGCGATGGCGATGCGCTGCTGCTGTCCGCCGGAGCAGCGCCCGGGGTGCTGGTGCGCCTTCTCCTTGAGGCCCACGCGCTCCAGGAGCTGCATGGCCCGCTCGTCCGCCTCCTCCTTGCTGCGGCCCAGGACCCGCTGCTGCGGGAAGCTGATGTTCTTCAGGGCCGTCATATGCGGGAAGAGATTGAAGGACTGGAAGACCATCCCCACGGCACTGCGCAGTCGCGCCAGGTCCTTGGCCGCGATGTTCTTCCCGGGTTCGATCGTGTGGCCCGCCACCCGGATGGTGCCGCCGTCCGGCTGTTCCAGCAGGTTGATGCACCGCAGGAAGGTGCTCTTGCCGGCGCCGGAGGGGCCGATCAGGGCCGTGACGGTGCCGGGCTCCACATTCAGGGACACGTCGTCCAGGACCACGTGGTCGCCGTAGTGCTTCCTGATGTTCTCCAGCTGGATGCCGAGCCGCGGCACGCGGTGCTCTTCGGTGGGGGTTGATTTCGCCATGCCTGTCTTCCCTGCCAGGGTCGGGGCTCCGACCTCGTGAGTGTCATGTGATCCACATCACCAACTCTGTACAATGTTACATGTCACGTACCGGAGGTCAAGGGTGTTCCCCCGAGGAGTTTTCAGGCAGGCCCGGCAGTGGGTTGCGGAGCCGCGGTGACGGTCGGCGGCGTGTCCTTCTCACGCTCGGTGCGCCGCCCGGGCGGGAAGCACGGCGCCACTGTCTTTTCAGTGCGGCTGATGATTGACTGGGCCGGTGGCTGACATCCCGCACCATCTCGACATCGCCGGTACGGCGTTCACGCTCATCGACTCCCCCGAGGGGGTGGCGTGCTGGACGGCCATGCTGGAGTCCGCAGACGACGCCGGCCCGCGGGCGGTGAGCGTCCTCATGGAGCCCGCGGCGCAGCCCGGGCAGGACCTCCTGGCGCTCACCGCAGACGTGATCGCCCGCTTCGACGAACTCACTGGGCTTGCCGGGGCCTACCTGCTCGAACAGCTCGCCGAGCCGCGCTTCGGCCTCCGAGACGACGAACTCCTGGCACTGCGCGGCGGCGAACCGCTGTTCGGCGGACCCGAAGCCGTCATCTGGGACGATGGCGGCTGGATGCTCCGGTTCACGGAATCACGGCTGGATCTCGCGGATCCCCATGGCATCGGAGTGCTGTTCGAGGGCATGGCCCCGTCCGCGGTTGAGGACCTGTCCGACGCCGACCAGGCCTAGCCAGCACAACGACGACGGGCGGGGAAGCGGAGCGCCTGCGCCCCGCTTCCCCGCCCGTCGTCGTCCCCGCATGCAGGGGCGAGGCGTTCAGCCCATGGTCTTCTGACCGTCCAGGGCCTCCCGGATGATGTCCGCGTGCCCGGCGTGCTGGGTGGTCTCGGCGATGATGTGGATCAGCGTCCGCCGCACCGACCAGGACCGGGCCTCGCCCCACGGCGTCCCGGGAAGCTCATACGACACCCCGAGGTCCTCCAGCTCCTCGACCACGCGCTCGGTCTCCTCCGCAGCGGCCCGGTAGTCCTCCAGGGCGCCGGCCAGCGTCTCACCCTCCGTGAGCCGGAATCCGTCGGCGTACCGGGCGAAATCCTCCTCGGTCAGGTTGGAGAAGTCAGTCTTCGCAGCCGCCGACTCCGGGCCGTTCACGATGAAGTCGACCCAGTGCCGCTCCACCGAGGTGACGTGCTTGATCAGGCCACCGAGCGTCAGCTCGCTCACGGTGGTGCGCTTCCTGGCGTCCTCTTCGCTCACCCCGCGGCAGGTGTAGCCGAGGAACTCGCGCGCCTGGGCCAGGGCGCCCAGCAGATCGGCCTTCTCGCCCGTGCCTACGGCGTTGATCATCCGTGCAGTCATGACATCTCCTTGGTCGTTCCGGTCTTGATGTCTTCCACGCTACGCACCATTGGTGTCACTTTCCGTCCTCAATTCGGAGCAGAATGAGAACATGGCGAACACGAGTTCACGAACCCTCCGGTTGCTCTCCCTGTTGCAGGCCAGACGGTACTGGCCGGGCGCCGAGCTGGCCGGGCGGCTGGAGGTGTCCGTGCGCACGCTGCGGCGCGACGTCGACCGCCTGCGGGACCTCGGATACCCCGTGGAAGCCGCGCGCGGGGTCGACGGCGGTTACCAGCTCGCGTCCGGCGCGGCGATGCCGCCGCTGCTCCTGGATGACGAGGAGGCCGTCGCTCTTGCGATCGCCTTGCGATCGGCGGCTCAGGGTGCGGTGAGCGGCGTCGCCGAGGCGTCGGTGCGTGCGCTGGCGAAGCTCGTCCAGGTGATGCCGAAGGGGCTCAGGAGACGGGTCGAAGCGATCGGATCCGCCACGGAGAGCCACTTCTGGGAGCCGGTCGAGGAACAGATCGATCCCGAGGTCCTGATCATCATCGGCCAGGCCTGCCGGGACCAGGAGCGGATCGGCTTCGACTACACGGCGGCCGACGGGCGCGCCAGCACGCGGCACGTCGAACCCCTGCGGATGGTCCGGCTCGGACTGCGGTGGTACCTGGTCTGCTACGACCTGGACCGTGGTGAATGGCGCAGCTTCCGCCTGGACCGGATGGGCAGGCCGGTCCAGGCCGGGGCCCGCTTCGCTCCCCGGACGCTGCCCGCGGACAGCCCGGTCGATTTCGTGCGGGACGGAACCGAAAGAGCGGCGAACACGAACGACGTGATCGCGCTGGTGTCAGCGCCGCAGGGCCATGTGGTGGAGAAGATCGGGCGGTGGTCCACCGTCTCCGAGGTCACTGAGAGCAGCTGCCGGGTGACCGTTCACGCGAAGACACTGGACTGGGCGCTGCTGGCGCTCGGCATGCTCGACGTCGAGTATCGGATCGAGTCGCCGCAGTCCGCGATCGAAGGAGGCCGGGTGTGGGCCGAACGGCTGCTGAGGGCGACCGGAGGCGGCCGCCGTCGTCGTCCCGGATGAGACGACGACGGCACACTCCGGAGGATCAGCGCGTCAGCCGCGCACGGGCAGCGGGAGCCCCAGATGCTCGCGAAGTGTGCTCCCGCGGTACTCCGTGGGGTACACGCCGCGTTCCTGGAGCTCGGGGACCAGGTGGTTCACGATCTCGTCCAGACCGGTCGGGATGAGCCACGGCGAGATGTTGAACCCGTCCACCACGCCGTCCCGCGCGTACACGGCCAGGTGGTCGGCCACCGACTGGTACGAGCCCGTGAACGTCGCATCCCGGCGGGCGGACTGGGCCGTGACGAACTGCCGGATGGACAGCCCCTTGTCCTTGGCCTCGGCCCGCCACTGATCGGCGAGCTGCCGCGCGCGGGCACCGTGGAAGCCGCTGCCGCGCGTCTCGCTGGTCTCCTCCACCACCGGATCGATGTCCGGCAGAGGCCCGTCCGGGTCGTAACCGGACAGGCTCGTGCCCCAGAACTGCTCCAGGAACGCGATCGCCTGCTGGGGCCCGATCTGCAAGGACCGGACCCACGCCTTCTTCTCCAGCGCCTCGGCCTCCGTGGGCGCCAGGATGAACTCGCTCGCGGGGAAGATCTGCAGGGCATTCGGGTGACGTCCGGCCGCGACGGTGCGCTCCACCAGATCCGCCCGGAACGCCCGGGCGTCCTCCAGCTGCGGGTGTGCCGAGAAGATCACGTCCGCCTGCCGCGCCGCGAAGTCCCGCCCCTCCGGAGAGTCGCCCGCCTGGAACAGCACCGGACGGTACTGTTCGCTGCGCGGCAGCCGCGGTACGACGTCCACGGAATAGTGCCGCCCCTCGTGCCGCACCCGGCGGGCGAAAGCACCCGCTCCCCCGTCAGATGCGGACGCCCAGGACTTCGCCGCGCCGTCGCCCGCGATCACGTCGTCCTCCCACGAGTCCCAGATCTCCTTGGCCACCGTCACGAACGCCTCCGCGTGCGTGTACCGGTCGGCGTGATCCAGATATCCCCCGCGCCGGAAGTTCTGTCCCGTCCACGCGTTGTCCGTGGTCACGATGTTCCACGCCGCCCGGCCGCCCGAGATCAGATCCAGCGAGGCGAGGCGGTGCGCCAGGTCCGCAGGGTCGTTGTAGGTGGTGTTCTGCGTGGCCACCAGGCCGATCTTGTCCGTGACGCCGGCCAGTGCCGCCAGCATGGTCTGCGCGTCGGGGCGTCCCGCCACATCCAGCTCGTGGACCCGGCCCAGGTGCTCACGCAGGCGCAGGCCCTCGCCCAGGAAGAACGCCGCGAACAAGCCGCGTTCCGCGGTCTGGGCGATCCGGCGGAAGGACTCGAAATCCGTCTGCGAACCCGCTTCCGGCGTCTTCCACACCGTGCCCGAATTGACGCCCTGGAAGAAGATCCCGAACTGAATCCGCCCGCTCGGCCTGAAGTCCGCCGTCGTGTGCCCCTGCGTGCTGTCGCCGCTCATGCCTGTGCCCCTGTCCCGGCCGCGACGCTCTGCGCGGCCTCCGTCGAATAGCGATTGACCGCGCGCCCCAGCCCCAGCACGGAGCGGAAGGTGCCTCCCGGCGCCGTCGGGCGCAGGAGGTTCCGCGAGCGCAGCAGCGGGAGGGTCAGCGCGGACAGTTCCGGCAGGTCCTCGTCGAGGACGGCCGGGTGCAGGCGGACTCCGTCGGCCAGGGCCAGGAGTTCCTCCAGGAGATCCGCCAGGCCTTCGGCCGTCCCCACGAACCGTGCCCGCCCGCTGTTCCACGGCGTCGCCGCGTCCAGCACGCCCAGACGGTCGGCGGCGCTCAGGCCCCGCGCGTCGAGCACCACGTCCAGTTCGGCGATCACCGCGGGACCGCCCTCCGGCCGGGCGCCGAAGGCCTCCCGCGCCTGAGACAGCTCGGTGCGCAGCCGGTCCAGGGACGACCCACTCACCAGGACGGCGTCCACGTCGAGCGGCGTCAGCGGGCCGTCCGCGGACACCAGACCTGCTGGCGCCACCACCGGCAGCTGCCCCTGCAACGGCCTCGGGATGATGGAGGGACCCTTCACGAAGTAGCCCTCGCCGTCGCCCAGATCGGCCTGGAAGTCGGCGTAGTGCAGCCGGTCGGCGTCGAGATAACGGCCCGAGTCGACGTCCTTGATCACGGCGTCGTCCTCCCATGAATCCCACAGCCGGCGGTTGGCCTCGACGGACGCGCCCGCCTCGGCCCGGCGGCGGTGACCGTCCGCCACGGAACGCCCGACGGCGGCGGCCTCCCGCGCGTCGTCGCTCGCCGCGAGCAGCCAGCCGCCACGGCCCTGGGACACGTAGTCGAGGCTGGCCAGCTGGGTGGCCACGTGGAACGGCTCGGTGTAGACGGTGTCGACCTCGGGCAGGAGCCCGATCGCATGGGTCAGGGGTCCCACGAACGCCGCTCGCTGCAGGGCGTTGAGGCGAGCCTGTGCGTCGGGTCCCTCCGGGAGCGGCCCGTCCACATAGCTCAGGGCGTGGAACCCCGCGGATTCGGCTGCGAGCGCCACGTCCCGGAGCCCTTCGGGTCCCAGGACCGACGCCGGCGCGGTCCGGCCGGCGCGCCAGGCCGCGGGGTGCGACCCGGCGCCGTCCGCTTCGAGGATCAGGAAACCGCTCATGCCGCGGCCTCCGTCTCCGGGGTCCCGGCGGCTGGCGAAGCGTCCGCCGTGGCGCGCTCGCGCGGCAGCTTCTCCCCCGCCTCCACCGCCACCGGCAGGCGGTTCCCCGCGGGCGGAAGGGGGCACGTGGCGAAGTCCGTGTAGGCGCACGGCAGGTTCACCGCGCGGTTGAAGTCCAGGATGGCGGTGCCGTCCTCGGCCGGGGTGACCACGAGCGAGCGGTTGGCCGGATAGGTCGTGTCACCGCTGGTCAGGTCCGTGAAGAGCACGTTGAGGGTGCCGGGGGCGTAGCCGTTGAAAGCGGTCAGCACGTGCTCCTGGCCACCCAGGGTGAACCGCAGGCGGGCCGGAGATTCGTAGACGTGTTCGATCCCCTCCACCACGGCCCCCACCGTGACGGCCCGGGGCGCGTCGAAGTACTCGACCTGCGCCGTCACGGCGAACTCCTCGGAGGCCGGATAGGCCGGCGTGCCCGGATAGCCGGCGCGGAGGGAGTAACCGGGATCGCGAGGCCGGACCACCAGGAAACCTCCCCGGCGGGCCACCTCGATCTGCACGCGGCCGTGGTCCAGGAGCACGGCGTCGCGCTCGGCGATGGGCCCCAGGACCGTGGTGCTGCCGGTGCCGTCCGGGTTCAGCTCGCGGCCGTCCCAGCTGAGACGCTCGACGGCGGAGAGCGTGATGGTCACGGTGTCCTCCACGGCGTTCCAGAGCCCCGGGATGCCGTCGATCCGCTGCGGCGCATCGTCCAGGAAGTGCAGTCCGGTGACCGCCAGGAATCCGTGCGGCGCGGCGCGCTGCTCCTCGTGCCGGGCGTGCCAGGCGTCCCACTCGGCCTGGAAGGCGCTGGGCTCCGGGGTGGTCACCGGGGTCGTGGTGGCCTGGCTGGCCGCGGTGCTGTCAACTGACGAAGGCATGCTGGCTCCTGTGCTGGTGGTTGAGTTGGGTGATGCGAGTGGCCGCGTCGGGTTCGAGCGCTCCCGCGACGGCGGGGCGGCCGCCGTACGGGTCCGCCTCCTCCCACAACGTGGTCGGGGCCACCGCCCGGACCTTCGGGATGACCTCGGTGGCGAAGCGTTCCAGCAGCTCGAGCTGCTGAGCGAACGGCAGGGTGGTGGGCAGCGAGATGGACTGGAGGTCGTGCCCGTAGAGCTCGTGATAGGACAGGATCTTGTCCACCACCTGCTCCGGGCTGCCCACGAGCGCGGGCCCCTCGTCCACGGCGTGGTCGATGTCCCGGTACGGCGAGTTGTTGCCCGGCACGTTCCGGTGCGCCGTGAGCGCCTCGTAGACCGGGCCGAACTGGGCCTTGGCCTCCTGCGTCGTGTCGGCCAGGAAGAGCCCGCCCGCGCCGCTGCCGGAGGCCAGGTACGCGAAGCGCGGATCATGGCCGTGCCGCGCGTACTCTTCGCGGTAGTGGTCGATCAGGACCTTGTAGTTCTCCCGCGGCTGGATGGCGTTCGCGGTGAAGAGCGGGTCGCCGTACTGGGCGGCGAGCGCCGCGCTGGTCAACGACGTCGCCGAGCCGTGCCAGACGCGCGGGGCGCCCGCGAAGGGGCGCGGCGTCGTCGTGGTCGGATCCGTGAGCGCAGGCCGGAAGCGGCCCTCCCAGGTGACGCCCTCCTCCCGCCAGAGCCGGTGCAGCAGCCCGTACTTCTCGGCGAGCAGCTCCCACTGATCGTCCAGGGACAGCCCGAAGAGCGGGTACTGCAGCACCTCGTTGCCCTTGCCGATCACGAGTTCCAGTCGGCCGGCGGAGAGCTGGTCGATCGTGGCGTAGTCCTCGGCCACGCGGACCGGGTCCAGTACCGAGAGGACCGTGACGCCGCTCTGCAGGCGGATCCGGCTGGTGACGGCGGCGATCGCGGCCAGCACCGTGGTGGGCGAGGAGGAGATGAATTCGCCCGCATGCCGCTCCCCCACGGAGAAGGAGTCGAAGCCGAGTTCCTCGGCCCGACGCGCGGTCTCCACCACCTGGCTCAGCCGCTCGGACGGGGAGACGATCTCCCCGGTCAGCGGATTCTTCAGATGCGGAATGATGTCCAGGACCTGGAATTTCATTTCTTCGCTCCCGGGGTGGATCCGTAGTTCTCCGCCGTGATGGTCTCGGAGTCCGGCAGCGCCTCCTCGGAGAGGCCCCACCGTGCGAGGACCTTGGCGTAGCTGCCGTCCTTGATGCTGGAGTTCAGGGCCTCGGTCACGGCGTCCGCCAGGCCGTTGCCGCGTTTGGCCACGGCCGCCACGAGTGTGGTGGCCGGCCAGCCGGCGTTGACCTTGCCCACCACCTTCAGATCGTTCCGGGTGTTCGCGCGGTACACGGCGGACGGATACGGGCCGAGGTTCAGATCGGTGCGGCCGGAGGACAGGGCCAGGATGGTGTCGGCCTCATTGGCGTAGTACTCCAGCTGCGCGGGAGCCTTGCCCTTGGCCTCCAGCTCCTTGTTCCAGGCCAGCAGGATCTTCTCCTGGTTGGTGCCGGATCCCACGGAGATCTTCTTGCCGGAGATGTCGTCCGAGCCCTTGATCTCCAGCGTGGAATCCTTCTTCGCTTCGAACCCCATGTACGCGGCGCGGTAGCTGGAGAAGTCGAAGAGCTTCACGCGTTCGCCGTTGATCCCGACGTTCGAGAACACGGTCTCCACCTCGCCGGACTGGGTCTTCAGCGGCCAGCTCTCCCACGACGTGACCTTCACGTCCAGTTCCAGGCCGAGCTTGTCCGCCACCAGCTGGGCGATGTCCAGCTCGCTGCCGACGGGCGTCTTGTCATCCGTGGCGTGGAAGGACAGCGGGATGGAACCGGCGCTCGTGGCGACCGTCAGCTTCCCGTCCTGGGAAACAGCGGCCGGGACCTTCGCGGCGGCGGCAGCGTCCTTCTGCGTCCGGACCCGGTCCTGCTGCGGCGAGGTGTTGTACGTGACGCCGTTGCGGGCCGCGGTGCTCGGACCGGCGGCGGCGCTGGCTCCCGGATCGGAGCAGGCCGCGAGCACGGGGACGACGACGGCGGCGAGCGCTGCGAGAGCCAGCGCGCGCTTCGTGGCGGGGCGGCGGAGCCCGGCCACCCGGGTGGGGGCGGGCACCCGGGTGCGGGTGCCGGCTGCCGGGGCGCCCGCCGTCGTCGTGGCCCGGGGATGCGGCGGATGGACGGTGTCCTGTGCGGTGCGGTGAAGCATGGTGTTCCTTAGATGTTGAAAGCCGGTTCGATGACTTTGGAGAGGAAGGCCCGGGTGCGTTCCTGCTGGGGGTTGCCGAAGAGCTGCGCGGGCGTGCCGGACTCGACGATGCGGCCCTGGTCCATGAAGACCACGGTGTCCGCGACGTCCCGGGCGAAGCCCATCTCATGGGTGACCACGATCAGCGTGGTGCCGGTCCGGGCCAGGTCCCGGATGACGTCCAGGACCTCGTTGACCAGTTCCGGGTCCAGGGCGGAGGTGGGTTCGTCGAACAGCACCAGTCGGGGTTCGAGGGCCAGCGCGCGGGCGATCGCCACCCGTTGCTGCTGCCCTCCGGAGAGCTGCCTCGGGTAGGCCTGTGCTTTGTCCGCCAGGCCCACCCGGTCCAGGAGCTCCCGCGCTTTCGCGGTGGCAGCCTCCCGGCTGCGGCCCTGCGCCACGATCGGCGCCTCGGTCACGTTCTCCAGCACGGTCAGGTGCGGGAAGAGGTTGAAGTTCTGGAAGACGAAACCGATGCCGGTCCGCTTGGCCAGGATGTCCTTCTCCTTGCGCTCCAGCAGGCGGTTCCCCTTGAGGCGGTACCCGACCGGTTCGCCGTCGATCGCGATGTACCCGGAGTTCAGGGTCTCCAGATGATTGATGGTCCGCAGGAGGGTGGATTTCCCGGAACCGGACGGCCCCACGATCACGGTCACCTCGCCGGGCCGGACCGTGAGATCGACGCCTTTCAGGACTTCGACGTGGCCGAAGCTCTTGTGGGCGTTGACGATGTCCACACGGCCCACCGTCCCCGTGACGGATGCCGCGTTCTCCGTGTCTGGAGCGGCGGCGGGTGCTGTTTCCAGGGTGCTCATGGGAGGTCCTTCCGGGTGATCTCCTGGCCTGCGGCCTGAGGCGCAGCCGGGGAAGCTGTGGTCGGGTTGGGCGCGGCCGAGTGAGCCGGGCGGCGTCCCGGTGCGAGGTTGGCGCGGATCCGCTGCCACGGCGTCGGAGGCAGGTTCCGGACCGAACCGCGGGAGTAGTGCCGTTCGATGTAGTACTGGGCCACGCTCAGCACCGAGGTGATGACCACGTACCAGAGGGTCGCCACGAGGAGCAGCGGTAGGACTTGCTGAGTGCGGTTGTAGATGACCTGGACCGTGTAGAACAGCTCCGAATACGCGAGGACGTACACCACGGAGGTGCCCTTGACCAGGCCGATGATCTCGTTGAAGGCATTGGGCAGGATGGCGCGCATGGCCTGCGGCAGCACGATCCGGGTGTTCCTCCGCCACGCCGGGATGCCCAGGGCCGCGGCCGCCTCCAGCTGACCCGCGTCCACGGAGAGGATGCCGCCACGGATGATCTCGGCGGAGTAGGCGGCCTGGTTGAGGCTCAGGCCCAGCACCGCCGCGGCGAACTGGCTGATCAGGGTGGTGGTGGACGCCTCGAAGAACCGGACGTCCGTGAACGGGATGCCGAGGCTGATCTTCTCGTACAGGTAACCCAGGTTGTACCAGAGCAGCAGCTGGACCAGCAGGGGCGTGGAGCGGAAGATCCAGGAGAACGTCCAGGCCACACCCACCAGAAGGGGCGAGGCGGAGAGCCGCATGAGGGCCAGCACGAAACCCAGCACGAAACCGAGCGTCCCGGCGATCACGGTCAGCTTGAGCGTCTCCAGGAGCCCGTTGACCACGGACTGCGCGGTGAACCACTGGGCCACCACGCCCCACTCCCAGCGCGGATTGGTGGCCAGCGAGTAGGCGATCCCCGCCACGAGGAGTGTGACCAGCGCGGTGCCCACCCAGCGCCACGGATGGCGGGCCGGGACCACGCGGAGGTCGGCGCCGGCCGGAAGGGCCGGAACCGGGCTGTCCGCGGAGCCTCCTCCATCGGTGGTTCCATCCGCCGTCAGCAGGCCGAGGGAGTGACGGTGTTCCGTACCGTCGTCGAAGGTCGCGGGGAGGCCCGTTGCGGGGGCCGCCTTCCGGGATTCGGCGGGCTGGCCGAGCACCCCCTCCGGGGGCCCTGCCGGGGTATTGGTGATGACACTCATGGGACGTCCTCAGAAATCAGTGACAGTGGGATTGGGTGCCAATCTATGGACCGCCGCGGCGCGTGTTCAAGGGGACGATTCACATTCCTGCACCCCCGTTCACGGCACGTCTTCGCAGGTCACGCGGGGCCATATGAGGCGTCGGACGACGCTCCGTGACGAGCCGTGAACGGGGGTGTCGGGGCATGACGGATGGGCTGGATTCGGGCAGGCCGGCGCTCCTAAGGTCAGGTTCCACCAGACCGATCCCGCCGCCGTCGTGCGGCCCGCGTCCCAGGAGAAAGCCATGAGTCACCGCAGGCCCACGCTCGTCATGATCGGGGCCGGTCCGCGCGTCGCCGGAGTCCTGGAACGGCTGGCCGCGAGCGCACCCGAACTCCTCCGGACCCCGGTGGACCTGCACCTCGTGGACCCGCAGGAAGCGGGTTCGGGCCGCGTCTGGCGACACGACCAGCACGCCGGCCTGCTGCTGAACTCGATGGCACAGGACATCACCCTGTTCACCGACGCCACCGTCCATTGCGCCGGACCGCGCGCCGAAGGCCCGGACCTGCTGGCCTGGGCGGGCCTGCTGACCGACGGCGAACTGGACGACGACGGTCACCCCGCCGACCCCGCGCTGGAAGACCCCGCACTGCTCGCCGAAGCCTCGGGTCTCCGCGCCGGGTCGTTCCCCAGCCGCCGTCTCTTCGGGGCCTACGCGCGTTGGTTCCTGCACCGGGCCGGGCTCCGGCTGGCGCCCCGCGCCCGGGTCACCGTGCACCGGGACACCGCGACGGCCGTCCACCACGACGACGCCGGGTACCGCGTGCAGCTGGCGTCCGGCCCGGTGCTGGACGCCGACGTCGTGCTTTACTCCCTGGGGCACAGCGACGCCCGCCCCGACGCCCGGGAGCGCTCCCTGGCCTCGTTCGCGGACCGGCACGGCGGCCTGTATCTGCCGCCCGCCTACACCGCGGACGCCGACTATTCCGGCATCGCCCCAGGTCAGGATGTGCTGGTGTCCGGCATGGGGCTGGCGTTCGTGGATCTGATGGTTCTGCTGTTCGAAGGCCGGGGAGGCCGGTTCACGCCCCGTCCCGAGGGTGGGCTGGACTACCTGCCCTCCGGACGGGAGCCGCGGCTCTGGGCCGGTTCACGGCGTGGCGTGCCGTATCACGCCAAGCCGCAGGTCCCCCTGCGGGGCCCTGCGGCAGGCGGACCCCGCTACCTCACTCAGGAGGCCGTGGGCGCGCTGCTGAACTCCGTGGACGAGATCGGGTTCCGGGAGCACCTCTGGCCTCTCGTGGCCAAGGACGTGGCCCACGCCTACTACGCCGAGCTGTTCGCCGCGTCGCCCGAGCGGGTCGACGGTCCGTGGGACGCCTTCGGGCGGCGGCTGGACACCGTGGAATGGGGTTCGGCCGAGCAACGGCGCCTCCTGGCGGACTTCGTGCCGGACTCCCGCTTCCGCTTGGATTTCGAACAGCTGGACCGGCCTCTCGGAGCGGAGCAGGGTGCAGGGCAGCGCACACTGGCCGACCGTGAGGCCGCAGTGGTCCGGCACATCGAGGAGGATCTCCACGTGCGCGGCGATCCAGCCCACAGCGAGCAGACCGCGCTCTTCATGGGCTTCCTCCAGGCCTATTTCGCGCTGGGAACCCTCGTGCCGGTGGAGCGCCTGAGCGCATCGGCGCTGGCCGAGATCAACGAGTGGTGGCACGGCTTCTTCTCGTTCATCGACTCCGGCCCGCCGCCGCACCGGCTCGAGGAGATGCTGGCGCTGCACCGTGGCGGATTCCTGCGGTTCCTCGGTCCCGGGGCCGAGATCACCCCCGACGAGGCGAGCGGGACCTTCATCGTGTCCCTCCCCGGCACCCTGGACACCGTGCGCGCCTCGGCCTTCGTGGAGGCCCGACTGCCCGAACCGACCGTCGAAGGTTCCCGGAACCCAGCCCTCTGGCAGCTGGGCAGCAGCGGTCTCGGCCGGGAGAAGCAGGTGCTCACCCGGGCCGGCGTCAGCAGCTCCGGCCGCCTGGCCGTAGACGCTCAGCAGAGGATCCTGGGGCCCGACGGCGCGGAGCGGCACCACCTGTTCGCCGTCGGGCCGTGGACCTCGGCGTGGGGATCGGCCGCTTTCGCGCGGCCGCGCACCAACGCCGCCCCGTTCCGCGAGAACGACGCCCTGGCGCGCCGGCTCCTCAAGGCGCTCAACGACGTCGCGGCCGGAGGCCTTTCCGGCGCCGAACCCGAACCCGCGCCGGAACGGCTGCGTGCCTGAACGGCACAGTGGCCCCCTCCCCGGCGCCGTCCGCTGTGTTGCACCCTTTTGTCCCGCCCACAGCATTCCGCAAACGACCCTCAGAGACGGAAGACCCCATGAGCATGACCGCGAACTCCCTGACCGCACCTGTCACCGTACCCGCCACGGCTCCCGCCCCGGCCGGGGATCTCGAGGTGACCGTCGTCCAGGTGGCCCTGGGTGACCCCCGGGTGCAACCGCTGCTGGAGGAACTGGCCGTGGAGTACTCCACCCGGTACGGGGACTTCTTCTCAGCGGCCGGCGCCCAGGAGGAACTGTCCCGCTATCCGGCCAGCGAGTTCGAGCCCCCGCACGGCGCCCTCCTGATCCTGCAGCAGGGCGAGGAGACCGTGGCCGGTGGGGCGTTCCGCCGTTACGACGCGGAGACGGCGGAGTTCAAGAGGATCTGGACGCACTCGGCGCACCGGCGCAAGGGCCTGGCCCGGCGGGTCCTGGTGGAGCTGGAGCGAGCGGCCCGCGAGCGCGGCTACACCAGGGTGTACCTGACCACCGGTCCACGGCAGCCGGAGGCGAAGTCGCTGTATCTGGCCACGGGGTACACACCCCTCTTCGACCTCGACGCCGATCCGGAAGAGGTCAAACACCTGGCCTTCACGAAACCTCTGCCTGAGGCCTGAGACTCGTCCGGACTGCGCTTCCCCGGTGGGAGGATCCCCCGCCCCCCTGCCCGACCGTTCCCTGCCCAACCGTTCCCTGCCGGTCGCGAAGGAACAGATGATGCCCTTTCTCCGAGCGGAAACGGGCATCATCTGTTCCCTCGCGTCACCACCGGCGTCATCACCGCCTTCATCCCGGCGTCATCCCTGAGTTTCCGGAGCCGTCCGGATTCGAGCGTTCACCCGAATTCGATCTCGAAGGGCGTGGTCCCGGTGACGCGGACGAAGCCGTACCGTTCCAGGATCGGCCGCGAGTAGTCGGTCGAATCACTGTGGATCAGGCTGATGCCGTGGGCGAGAGCGGTCCGGGCGCGCTGCGCCGTGACCGCACGGTAGATGCCCTGTCCGCGCCAGTCCTCCAGGGTGAAGCCACCCCAGATGCCGGCGAAATCGGTTCCCGGCACCGGTTCCAGGCGTCCGCCGGACACCACTTCCCCCTCCGCCAAGGCCATCCAGGCCTCCGTGCCGTGTCCCCTGGCCAGCCGGCCCATCAGGTCGGCGGCCCGGCGCGGGGCCTCGGCAGCACTGCCGTCGAAGGCGTCCTCCGCCGCTATGCACAGCGCCAGAGCGTCCTCGACGGACCGCACCCGCTGCAGGCTGACGCCGTCCGGCAGCGCCACGTCGACGGCGAGCGCGGCGGATTCGCCGATCATCACCGACTCCTCCTCACCGCGGGTGAAGCCCTCGGCCTGGAGGGCTTCGTCCAGGCCGGTGAGCCCGTCATGGCTGCGGGTCTTCCATTCGAGGGTGGACAGCGGCCGACGCGGCGCTCGGACCGGCGCGCCACCCGGGACCGGGCTGCTCTCCCGGGCGGCGCCGGCCTGGGAAGAGGAACCCTGGTCCGCCGAAGCCGAGCGGATGACGTCATCCCCGTCCGGTCCGCTCAGTCCCCCACCGGGCTCGGCCCCCTCCCGCCCGGCCTGGCTTTCGATCGCCAGATCCAGAACGGAGCCCACTGCCGCACGGACCAGGGCCGGCATCCGGCCCGGGCGGGCCAGTTCCTCCCGGAGCAGCGACGGCGTTCCGCTCCGGCCCGGAGCCCCGTGACTGATGAAGCCCGCTTCACCGGCGAACACCGCGGTCATGACCGGGAGGAACGGGCTCTCACCGGCTCCGTCCGGAACGGTGGGGGCCTCCACGAGCACCCCTTCCCGGGGATACCAGTGCATCAGGCGACACGCCAGGGCGCCTTGCGCTTCGGCGTCGAGCCTCAGCTGGGAGTCATACGCGGCGAGCATTCCCCGCTCCTCATTCATGGACGGCCTCCCCTGCGACTGCGGCGGCGGCACGGGCCGCCTGTTCGATCCGGTCGCGGTAGGCGGACCAGCGGGCGCCATCGAAGTCTGGAAGGTTCGGATGCCCCGCCGTGTATCCGACGCTGCCATCGATCAGCTCGCGCACGATGTCCGCGTGGCCCGCGTGGTGGGCGGTCTCCATGTCCACGTGAACCAGGATCTGCTGCAGGGTGACGTTCCGCGTTTCCGGCTTCCACCATGGGACCACTCCGGGCGCGTCGAGCTCCAGCGCGTCGATGGTGGCGTCGCTGTGGGCCGCGGAGGCGTGGTGCAGTTCCAGGATGCTCTGCACGGATTCGGTCTCCGGCACCCACATGTCAGCGTTGTCCTCGGCATCCGGGGCGCCCCAGGGCATCGGGTGGTCGAAGGGTCTGTCGAAGACCAGGCCGAAGTACTCGGCCTGGACACTGGCGACGTGCTTCACGAGGCCCAGGAGGTTGGTCCCGGTCCGTGTCAGGGGACGGCGGAGATCGTATTCTCCCAGACCGTCCAGTTTTGCCAGCAGTCCCGTTCTCCGCGCCCGGAGATAACGGTGCAGGATCGTCTTGATGTCCTCTGGGGTGTGAGTCATGCCACGAGCCTACGACAGGGGTCCGACAGAAGATCCGCCACCACCCTGGACCACGGATTCCGGGCGGGGCCCTGCCGCCTCAAAGGCTTTGACACCCCCTCCCGCTAAGCTATGGCCATGGCCAGCAAGAGCACTGACTCCAAGAGCACCGAGGACAAGGTCCAGACGATCCGCGAGGGCTACACGTTCTCCGGCCCCGTGATCGAGCTGGGCGCCGCGATCGTGGATGACGTCGTCCACCAGGACGCCCCGGTCCGTCTGCCCCTCGGCATGATGAACCGGCACGGCCTCGTGGCGGGTGCCACGGGCACTGGAAAAACGGTCACCCTGCACATGATGGCCGAACAGCTGTCGGCCGCCGGAGTGCCCGTCTTCCTCGCAGACATCAAGGGCGATCTCTCCGGCCTCGCGGCCCCCGGCGCCGGCGGGGACAAGCTCCTGGCGCGCACCGCCGAACTCGGCCAGCAGTGGAAAGCCGCCACCTTCCCGGTCGAGTACCTGGCCCTGGGCGGCAACGGCAAGGGCATCCCGGTCCGGGCCTCCATCACCAGCTTCGGCCCCATCCTGCTCTCCCGCGTCATGGATCTCAATGACACCCAGGAGTCCAGCCTCCAGCTGATCTTCCACTTCGCGGACCAGAACCAGCTGGAACTGGACGACCTCAAGGACCTGCGGGCCGTCATCCAGCACCTCACCTCGGATGAGGGCAAAGAGGCCCTGGCCCAGCTCGGCGGCCTGTCCAAGGCGACGGCCGGCGTCATCCTGCGCGAGATCGTGGCGCTCGAGGCCCAGGGCATGGAGCAGTTCTTCGGCCTCCCCGAATTCGACCCGTCCGAGCTTCTGCGCACCGCGCCGGACGGGCGGGGCGTCATCAGCGCCCTCGAGCTGCCGACCCTGCAGGACAAGCCGGCGCTGTTCTCCACCTTCCTCATGTGGCTGCTGTCCGAGCTGTTCGAGACCCTCCCGGAAGCCGGGGACCTGGACAAGCCCAAGCTGGTGTTCTTCTTCGATGAGGCGCACCTCCTCTTCACGGGAGCCTCCAAAGCGTTCCTCCAGGCCATCACCCAGACCGTGCGCCTCATCCGGTCCAAGGGTGTGGGCATCTTCTTCGTGACCCAGACGCCCAAGGACGTCCCCGCGGACGTCCTCGGCCAGCTGGCGAACCGGGTCCAGCACGCGTTGCGCGCCTTCACCCCGGACGATGCCAAGGCCCTCAAGGCCACGGTGTCCACCTTCCCCGTCAGCGACTACGACCTGGACAAGGTCCTCACCTCGGCCGGTATCGGCGAGGCCGTCATCACGGTCATGAATGAGAAGGGCGCACCCACCCCGGTGGCGCTCACCCGGCTCAGGGCTCCGGAATCGCTCATGGGCCCGGCGGACGACGCCACCATGAACCAGGTGATCCAGGCTTCGGCCCTGGCGTCCGAGTACGGCCAGGCCACGGACCGCCAGTCCGCCTTCGAGAAGCTCCAGGGTGGAGCGCCCGGGCAGCCGGGTGCCGCCACGGGGCAGCCGGCCGCAGGTTCAGGCCCGGTCGACCAGAATTCGGTGGACGAGGAGGCCCGGCGGATCGAGGCGGAGATCCTCGGCCATTCGGCGCCCGGCGCGCCGTCCCAGGCGCCCGCCCCCAGTGCTCCCGCACCGAGCACGCCGGCACCGCCCGTACCCGCACCGGAACCCGCACCGAACCCGATGGGTGACATCATGGGAGGCCTGGGCTCTGCACTGGGCGGCGGTCTCCGCTCCATGGTGCGGTCGCTCGGAACGCAATTGGGCCGGGACCTGGGCCGCAGCATCTTCGGCACGTCGTCGAGAAGCAGGCGCCGCTGAACCGGTGCGTCCCACGGCCCGGGCGAAGGACAGGCCATTTGACCGGAAGCGAGATGAGGTTCAGAGCAGCGTGACATGGACACAGACCACCATCAAGGTGGCCGCATCCTGGCTGGCCGGCATCATGCTGGTGGCCGCAGCTGCGATCGTGACGATCGTCGTGGTGAACTCCGGGCCCGCCGGCGCCCAGGAGCCGGTGCGGGCGTACCTTTCCGCCCTCAAGGACGGCGACGGCGGCAAGGCCCTCGGGCTGGTCCGCTCCCAGGTGCCGGCCGGCAACGCAAGCCTCCTGGACGGCGACGGCCTCAAGGCGTCGATGGAGAAACTCGAGGACCTCACGGTCGGGAACCCCGAACGCCAGGCGGACGGGCGGATGACCGTGCCCGTCACCTACTCCCTGGACGGCGTCGAGAACAGCACACGTTTCCTCGTGGAACCCGCCGGGCGGGAGTGGCTGTTCTTCACGCGATGGCAGCTGGTTCCGGCCAGTCTGCCGACCATCACCGTGAACGTGGTCAACTCCAATCTGGCCACGGTCAACGGCGTCACGGTGAACACCCCCCGGGGGCACGGGCAGTTCCCGGTGTTCTTCCCGGGCAGCTACGAGGCCTCCTACACCTCCCCGTATTTCGCAGCTCCGGCCCAGCGGGTCTCGGTCTCCGGGCCCAGTAGCGGCCAGACGGTCAATCTCAGCACCGAGGCCACCAAGAGCCTGTCCGACGCGGTCTCCTCCCAGGTTCACAAGTACCTGGATGACTGCGCCGCCGAGGCCAACCACGAGCAGCGCCTCCAGCCGGACTGCCCGTTCTACCACGCCGGTCTGGAACGCGTGACGCAGGGGTCCATCCGTTGGAGCATCGTGGAATACCCCAAGGTGGAGATCCAGCCGTACAACGGCCGCTGGGTGGTGACACCGCTCGGGGGCAAGGCGAAGCTGAACGCCAAGGCCGTGGACCTGTTCACCGGTCTGGACGGCCCGCTGGACCAGGTCCATCCCTTCAGCTTCACCGTGACGCTGAGCTTCACGGCGGACAAGGTCACCGTCACCCCCGTCGTCGACTACTGAGCCGTCCGCGCAGAACCTCCGGCGCCTCCCGGACACACGCGAAAGAACAGATGGTGCCCCTTCCCACGCCGGGAAGGGGCACCATCTGTTCTTTCGCGGGCGGGACCTCAGTCCATGCCGCGCAGGTCCAGGACCAGCTCCGTGTCACCGTCCGCGGTGAGGACCACGGGGATGCCCCAGTCCTGCTGGTACAGGTGGCAGGCGGCGTGATCCGGGATCTCGCCGTCGGGGCCCTCCGCTCCGTCGCAGGCCGCGGCGCGGGCGGTGATGTGCAGGATCCCTTCGCTGACCTCGGAGGACAGCTCGAGCGTGCGGTTCAGGCCTTCACCCGTGCCGCCGCCCGAAACCAGGAGCTCCGGCGGCGTCGACGAGATCTTGAGCTGCGTCGGGTCGCCCCAGCGGTAGTCGAGCTTCTGGCCCGTGGGGGCGGTGAAGCGGACCGTGAGGTCGAAGGACCCTGGAGCCACGGGCGAGGTGGGCCGCTGCGTCTGAGAGGCACCCTCATCCACCTGCTGCGCCTCGGCCGGGATGGGCACGTAGACGAGCTGGTGCTTGTTCGCCTCCACCACCACGAGGAGCGGCTCGGCGCCACGGGGGTCGAGCACCACGTCGCTGGGCTCGGCGAGCCCACGGGTCAGGGTGGACACGACGCCGGAGGCTGGGTCGTAGCGGCGCACCGCGCCGTTGTACGTGTCCGCGATCGCCACGGAGCCGTCCGGGAGCACGGTCACGCCGAGAGGGTGCTGGAGCCGCGCCTCGGCGGCCTCGCCGTCCCGGAATCCGAAGTCGAAGAGACCCTTGCCGATGGCCGTTTCGACGGTCACCTGGCCGGAATCGCCGGTGGGCACCAGGCGGCGCAGCGCGGAGGTCTCCGAGTCGGCCACCCAGATGACACCGTCAGGTCCTTCGGCCAGGCCGGAGGACTGCGCGAACCACGCCGAATCGGCGGCGCC
Organism: Arthrobacter sp. RAF14; assembly: GCF_052114185.1. Taxonomy (NCBI): domain Bacteria; kingdom Bacillati; phylum Actinomycetota; class Actinomycetes; order Micrococcales; family Micrococcaceae; genus Arthrobacter; species Arthrobacter sp. RAF14. Next base: position 159,662 of record NZ_JBFREG010000004.1, read on the forward strand.
GTCCAGCAGGCCCTCCAGTCCGTTGCCCGCCAGGATGGACACCTCGCCCGTCTCCGGAGCGAACGCGAAGATCTGGTGCACACCCGCCATGGCGATCACCACGGTCTGGAGCGATTCGGACCAGAGCACATCCCACGGCGAGCTGAGCGCCACCTGCAGCGGATCCGCGCCGAGCGGCCCGCCGTAACCGGCGCCGTCGTCGTCCACGCGAGCAGGACCGGCTTCCAGGAGGCGCTGCACGCCGCTGCCGGCCAGCGTGGTCACCTCGCCCGTGGCGAGGCTGATGCCGCGCAGACGGTGATTGACCGAGTCCGCGACGACGACGTCGTACCCCACGCGCGCCGCCAGCTCGGCGGGGAGGAGGGTGAGTCCCTGGGGCTCGTTGAAGCGGGCCGCTTCCGCGCCGTCCACGTGTCCCTTGGTCCCGTCACCGTAGGCGGCCAGGATGGTGTCGAAGTCGTCGGCCAGCTCCAGGACCCGGTGGTGCCCGGTGTCGGAGACGAGCCAGGAGTCCCGCTCGGAGCCGCGGCCCGCGGGCAGCAGGAGCGCCTTGCCCGGGAAACGGAGGGTGCCGGAGGTGGGCTCCGGAGCGACGTACGGCCCGTTCCCGCGGTGCAGGGTCCCCTTGGCCTCGTGTTCGGCGATGAGTTCCGGGATGAGGACGGCCAGGCCGTCGGCGTGGCCCTCGCCTGAGAGGTGTGCCACCACGTAACCCTCGGGGTCCACGACCACCAGGGTGGGCCAGGCGCGGGCGGCATAGGCCTTCCAGGTGTCCAGCTCCGGGTCGTCCAGGACCGGGTGGTGGATCTCGTAGCGCTCCACGGCGGCGGCGATGGCCACCGGGTCCGCCTCATGCTCGAACTTCGGGGAGTGGACGCCCACGGTCACCAGGACGTCGCTGTACTGCTCCTCGAGCGGGCGCATCTCGTCCAGGACGTGCAGGCAGTTGATGCAGCAGAAGGTCCAGAAGTCCAGGATCACGATCTTGCCGCGGAGTTTCTCGAGGGAGAGCTGTTCCCCACCGGTGTTGAGCCACTTGCGGCCCACCAGCTCGGAGGCGCGGACGCGGGTGGCGCTGCGCACTGAGGTCGCGTTCTCGGTGGTCATTCTTTCTCCTTCGGTTCCGGCGTGCCGGGTTCCAGCGTAGAGGCTGCGTCGTGAGTGGGCGCAGTGCGTCCGGTGGGTGAACCGTCCCGCTGGGCAAGACGGGCGAACATGTCGTTATAAGCGGTCAGCTCGGCGTCGTTATTCCTGTCCGCGGCACGGTCGGTCCGCCGCGTCTCCCGCTCATCGGACCGCGACCACATGATGGCCACCCCGATCGCGAGCAGAACGGTGGGCACTTCGCCGATCCCCCAGGCGATCGCGCCGCCGTGCTGCTGGTCCACGATCGCGCTCGGACCCCAGGCCCGGCCCAGGTTCCCGAAGTAGTCCGCCGCGAGCAGGCTGGTCCCGCCCATGATGGAGACCCCGAAGAAGGCGTGGAACGCCATGGTCGCGAGGAGGAGCAGGAGGCGCATGGGGAACGGGGCCCGGCGCGGCAGCGGATCCTGGCCGATCATGGTCAGCGCGAAGATGTAACCGGTCAGGAGGAAGTGCAGGTTCATCAGCTCGTGGCCCACGTGGTCCCGCATGGCGAAGCCGAAGAAGTCCGAGTAGTAGAAGAGCACGATCGACCCGGCGAAGTTCGCGGCGGCGAAGAGCGGGTGTGTGACCACCTGGGAGAACTTCGAGTGCACGAAGGCGAGGATCCATTCGCGCAGGCCGCGGCTGCCGTCCGTGCGCGGGGCGAGTGCGCGCAGGGCCAGGGTGATGGGCGAGCCGATCACCAGGAAGATCGGCGCCACCATGGTCAGGGCCATGTGCTCCACCATGTGGATGGAGAACATGACGTGCCCGTAGACACCGGGGGCGCCGGAGATGATGTAGGTCAGGGCCGCGAGGCCGATGAACCAGGACACGGCGCGCATGACCGGCCAGCGGTCACCGCGGCGGATCACCTTGATGAGGCCCAGGGCGTAGGCCACCGCACCCAGGACGGCCACGGCCACCCACAGCCAGTCCAGACGCCATTCGGAGATCCAGCGCTCCGGGGTGAGTTCCGGTGGAAGCTCGTAGCCGCTGAGGATGAAGGCGGGGCTGGCATCCTCCGAGTATTTGGTCTCGGACGGTGGCGCGGAGGAGGACAGCGCGACGGCGACGGAGCTGGTGGCCGCCATGACCAGCAGTTCCACGCCGATCACCTGCCAGAGCACGCGCTGCGCGGTGAGGGATCCCTTGCTCGGCACCGCGGCGCCCTTGCCGCGCGAGGCCGCTCCGTCGTCGTCGCCCAGCCGCGGGATGATCCAGGAGCGGTGCATGTAGCCGATGGCGCCCAGAGCCAGCGCGCAAAAGGTCTTGACGAGCACCAGTTGCCCGTACGGCGAATAGAAGAGGTTGTGCCAGCTGGTGATGCGGATCGAGGCGCTGATGATGCCGGACGCGGTGACCAGGAGGAAGCAGAAGAGCGCGAGCGCGGAGAACCGTTTCAGGGTCGCCGCCGTGATGTCGCGGCGCGGAGTGCCGGACGCGGGGCGCGCCAGGAGGCCGGAGATGAGCGCCAGCACGGCCACGCCGCCCACCCACAGCGACGCGCCCAGCACGTGCAGACCGATGGAGTTCACGGCGCCCGCGTGGTCGTTGGAGCTGGCGGCGTGACCGTTCAGCGCCGGAGGCACCATGCCGATCAGTGCCAGGAGCAGCGTGAAGGCGAGGGCTGTGGTGTTGCGCAGTCCGAAGCTCGCGGTCGCCACGAGCGCCGCGACGATCACCACGAACAGCCAGCCGCGGCCCAGTGGGAAGTCGCTCATGAAGAAGACCAGGGCCTTGGTGTACTCGGTGTCGCCGCTGAGCGCCTGTCCGGAGACGTTCGCGTAGGTCAGCACCAGCACGGCGATGGCGGACACCGTCCAGAGGCTTCCGGCCACACCCGCCAGGAGCATGGTCCGAGTGAATGCCGGATGTTCCGGGACGTCCTTCGTCTCGCCTCCGCGCCGCGGCGCCCGGATCCCCTGCGGCAGGACGACGACGGCGAACGCGAGCGCCGCGACCGTCACCGCCAGGCTGAGGTTGTGGACGGTCTTGGCCACCGGGAGTCCCCAGCGGACCAGAGCGCCGGGGTCGGAGAGCTGACGCACGCCGGCGGCGCCGGTGAACAGGAGCCCCAGGACCAGGGTCACGACGGCCACGGCGAGAGCGGCGAACTGCCAGGCGGGACCCAGCCCGGACCTCGCAGCCTGTGGGGCGGGACCCTGAGTGGTCTTCCCGCTCGACCCCTGCCCGCGCGCGGGTCTTCCGGGGCGTGAGGAGACCTGGTTCCTGGTGGTTGCTGGCATGAATCCATTGTCCCGCGCGGGCGAGAGCGGGTCGAATCGGGGGACGCACTTCACAGCGGGCTGTCAGCCTGGGCGCGTGTAACGCACGGCGCGAACTCCCGGCGGCCCCTTACGATGACCGGGTGACCCTTGAACAGTCCCTGCTCGGCTTCGCCGCCTTGTCCGTCCTGATCACCATCCTGCCGGGGACGGACACCGCTCTGGTGCTCCGCTACGCGCTGGGGCGGAGCCGCCGCCACGCGTACACGGCGGCGCTGGGCATGATCACGGGCGCGTTCATCTGGGGCGTGGCCGCGGCAACCGGCGTCTCGGCCTTGCTGGCGGTCTCCACCGTCGCCTACGACATCCTGCGCATCATCGGCGCCGGGTACATGTTGTGGCTGGCCTTCTCGTTCTGGCGGGCGTCCTTCCACACGGGCGGCGAGACCGTCACCGCCCCCGGCGGCACGGCGGCGATCGCGCCGGAGCACCTCGGGAAGACCTGGATCAAGGGGTTCCTCTCCAACATCCTGAACCCCAAATACGGGATGTTCTGCCTCGCCGTCATCCCGCAGTTCCTCGTCCCGACCATCGCCCCCTTGTGGATGGGCCTGATGCTCTCCGTCATCAGCAATCTGGAGGCGGCTCTCTGGTTCACGCTGATCATCACCGCGGCACACTACTTCCGGCGGTGGCTGGACGGCCCGCGCTTCCGGAAGGTGATCGACCGGGTGACGGGCACCGCTCTCGGCGCATTCGGTCTGGTCGCCCTGGCGGAGACCCGGCACGGCTGACCCGCAGCTGTTGCTTCCCCGTCGCCGGTGTGCGACTATTCCCCTGATCGTGATCAAGTCGCAGGAGGTGAGACCCATGTACGCAGTATCTGAAATGGGCGCTCCCCTCCGCCCACGATTCCGCGGCTGACGCAGCCGCCCCGGGAGCGCCGTACCGGCACTTCGCGAAAGGCGACTCCCATGCACCATCTCACTTCTTCTCAGGCTGCCCTCTCGGCCGCCCCCTCCCGTGAACATCCCGCACGACGCGCCCTCGTCCTCGGCGGTGGCGGTTCCACCGGCAACGCCTGGCTGATCGGCGTGATCGCCGGGCTGGCCGACGGCGGCCTGAACCTCGACGACGCCGATCTGGTCATCGGCACCTCCGCCGGCGCGACCGCCACGGCTCAGCTCGCGGGAGCACTCCCGGCCGATCTCCATGCGGCCACGGTCGCCACGCCGGCACGATCCATGCCCGCGCACTCCGCACCGGCGCCAGGAGACGCCGGGCGCCGCGGCCTGGCGGGTTCCACCATCAATCACCTGGAGCGGACAGACGGGATCATCGCCTCGTCACTGGATGCGGCGGACATGCGACGCCGGATGGGGGCGGGCGCACTCGAGCTTCCCGGTTCCTCGGACCCGTCGGTTCAAGCGCGATGGCAGGCCACGGTCTCCTCTCGCCTGCCCCGGCAGGAGTGGCCGGAACACCGGATCCTCCTCACCGCGGTCGACGCACAGACGGGCGAGCCCGTGGTGTTCGACCGGCACAGCGGGGTCGCACTCGCAGACGCTGTCGCCGCCAGCTGCTCCAGCGGCTTCGCCTACCGGATCGGGGATCGGCAATACATCGACGGCGGATATCGCCGTAATGAGAACGCCGACCTGGCCGCCGGCTCCGAACGGGTCCTGATCCTCTCGCCTTTCGGTGGGCGCACACGCACTCCCACGGAGTGGGACATGCAGCTCGAGAAGCAGGTCGAAGAACTGCGCGACGCCGGCAGCGCCGTCGCGGTCGTCTCGCCGGATGCGGAGGTCGAGCACCTCTTCGGCGCGAACGCCATGAACTTCGCCTTGCGTCCAGCGGCGGCCGAGGCGGGGTTCAGCCAGGGACGTGGACTCGCCGAGGAACTGAGCATGTTCTGGGGCCGGTGAGTGGCGGTCTGATGCGTTGAATACTGCGGGTCCCGCCGCTTGGCGGGGCCCGCGGCACCGGCGTGTAGGACCGCACGAGTTTCACAACCGGCATCTCCGTGAGGCGGACGGAGAGGCGGAATGCGGTCCGTGGTGTCTGCCCGCCGGGTGGGGGTATGGCTGCGGCCTGGGGTGGTTTGCTCGCCGGGTTTGGTGGTTAAACGGGTGCAGCTCCCTGCGCTGGTGCTGGGGGCTGCTGTTGGTGTTGGTGGTGGTGGTGGTTTAAAGGGGTGTGGCCCAAGCGTCGTTGCTTGGGCCACCCTTTGTGGTTGTGTCCGGCGGTGTCCTACTCTCCCACACCCTCACGAGTGCAGTACCATCGGCGCTGTGGGTCTTAGCTTCCGGGTTCGGAATGGGACCGGGCGTTTCCCCCA
>NZ_JBFREG010000005.1:0-143442 GCF_052114185.1 Arthrobacter sp. RAF14
TCTGCTCCGGGGCCTTCGGCGCGCAGGATCACGGTGTCGCCGTTGCCGGCGCCCAGGGTCATCAGGGACAGGATGCTCGAGGCGTCCATGGCCTCGTCTTCGGGGGTGCCGTCCAGGGCGATCGTGACCTCGACGTCCAGCTCGGCTGCTGCCTCGGCGAAGATCGCGGCGGGACGGGCGTGCAGGCCGGAGGCGCTGGCGACGACTGCGGTGCGTTCGGGCATGGGGTTCTCCTTCAGATGGTGATCGGTGAGGTTCGGGTGGAATCCCAGGGACTGCTAGAGACCGAGGTCGTCCAGGATCGGCAGCCGGGCGCGGACGGCGGCGCGGCCCTCCGGCGCGGTGGCGGCGTTCAGGGCCAGTGCGGCGAGCTCCTGGGCCTCGGCCAGTGTCACGCTCTTGAGCACTGTGCCGACGGCGGCCAGCGACCGCGCGGTCATGGAGAGCGTGTTCACGCCCAGACCGGTGAGCACGACGGCGAGTGCCGGGTCCGCGGCGGACTCACCGCAGACGCCCACGGCCTTGTCGCCAGCGGCCTTGGCGCCCTCGACGGTCAGCTGGACCAGTCGGAGAACGGCGGGCTGCCACGGGTCGTTGAGCCCGGCGAGCGGTCCGAGCATGCGGTCCGCGGCCATCGTGTACTGGGTCAGGTCATTCGTGCCCAGGGAGGCGAAGGCCACGTCCTTGAGCACGGTGCGCGCGGTCAGGGCCGCCGAGGGGACCTCGACCATGACGCCGGGGGTCTTCAGGCCCACGGCGGCGCAGAGCGAGGCGAAGTGCGCGGCCTCGGGCTGGGTGGCGATCATGGGCGCCATGACCCAGACCTCGGCGTCGGTGTCCACGGCGGCGACGGCGATCGCGGAGAGCTGGCGCTCCAGCACTCCCGGGGTGGTCCAGTCGGTGCGGTAGCCGCGCACGCCCAGGGCCGGGTTCGGTTCGGTGGTGTCGGTGAGGAACGGCAGGGGCTTGTCCGCGCCCGCGTCCAGGGTCCGGACCACGACCTTCTGGCCCGGGAAGGCGGCGAAAACGGCCCGGTAGGCGTCGGCCTGCTCGTTCACGGACGGCTCGGTGTCGCGCTCCAGGAAACAGAATTCGGTGCGGAACAGGCCCACACCCTGCGCGCCGAGAGCCGCGGCGGCCTCGGCGTCCTTGGCGTTGCCCACATTGGCGAGCAGCGGCACCAGGTGGCCGTCCGCCGTCGTGCCGGAGCCGTCGAAGGTGGCCAGGGTCGCGGCGCTGCTGGCCCACTTCGCGGCCGCTTCCCGCTCCTCGTCCCCGGGCTCCGGGACGATCAGTCCGGCCGCGCCGTCGACGTACACTTCGGTGCCCTCCGGGATCTCGTCGATCCCCTCGGCCGCGACCACGGCCGGCAGGCCCAGCGAGCGGGCGATGATGGCCGTGTGGGACTGGGGTCCACCGCCGGAGGTGGCGAGGGCCAGGACCACTGAAGTGTCCAGGGTGGCGGTGTCGGCCGGGGCCAGGTCCTCCGCCACCAGGATGAACGGGGTGGCCGAGGCCGGGATGCCGGGGGCGGGGACGCCGCGCAGCTGCGCGACCAGGCGGGCGCGCACATCCAGGACGTCCGTGGCCCGCTCGGCCATGTAGCCGCCCAGGGCCTTGAACTGTGCGGCGACGCCTTCGGCGGCCTCCCACACGGCCCGCTCGGCGCCGGTGCCGGCGGTGATCAGCTTGCCGGCGGCCTTGAGGAGCATGGTGTCCTTGGCCATCAGGGCGGTCGCCTCGAGCACGGCCTTGCCGTCCTCGCCGGCCCGTGAGGCGCGGTCACGGAGTTCGTCGTGCACCGCCAGGGCGGCTGCCTTCAGGCCCGCGATCACCTCCGCGGGATCCGCGCCCGGCGGCAGAGTCTCCCCGGTCTGAGGCTCCGCCAACGGCTCCGGCATGTGCTTGACGGTAGCGATGACGCGGCCCGGATTGACTCCGACTCCCTGGAACCCCATGGTGAAAACTCCGATCGACTCACACGGATCTTGTGCTGGCAACACTGTCGAAATACTAGTGGGCGGGCCTCAGGCCCGCCCACTAAAAGACGCTACTTCATACTTTGTTTCCACGCCTCATGACGTGCCAGGTGATGGGGCGATCGGCGGATCAGGAGCCAGGCGATCACCAGGATCACGAACCAGATCGGCGTCACCAGGAGGGCGATGAGCGTGTCCGGCTGAGTGGTCAGCGCCCAGATCAGGAACAGGAAGAACGCGAAGACCACGTACACCATCGCGACGCCGCCGGGCATCTTGTACTTGGAGGCCGCGGCCAGTTCGGGGCGCTTCTTCCGGTAGACCAGGTAGCTCAGCAGGATGATGCTCCAGACGAACATGAAGCAGACCGCGGAGACCGTGGTGACCATGTCGAACGCGGCGCCGATGTCCTTGCCCGCGTAGAGCAGCACGACGCCGGCGAGCAGCAGCACGCAGGAGAGGAACAGGGCGTTCTGGGGAACCTTCCGGCGGGAGAGCTTGCCGAAGACCGCCGGGGCGTCGCCGTCGCGGGCCAGGCCGAACACCATGCGCGAGGTGGAGTAGATGCCGGAGTTGGCGCTGGACATGGCGGAGGTCAGGACCACGAGGTTCACCACGGTGGCGGCGATGCCGAGGCCCGCCAGGGAGAACATGCCGATGAAGGGGCTGTGCCCGGCCTTGAACTCGGTCCAGGGGGTGACGGACATGAGGATGATGAGGGCGCCCACGTAGAAGAGCATCACGCGCACGGGGATGGCGTTGATGGCCTTGGGCAGGTTGTGCTCCGGGTTCTTGGTCTCGGCGGCCGCGGTGCCCACCAGCTCGATGCCCACGAAGGCGAAGACGGCGATCTGGAAGCCGGCCACGAAGCCCATGAACTCACGGGGGAAGAAGCCGCCGTGGCTCCACAGATTGGTGAAGCTCGCCTGGCCGGCCGGGGACTGGAAGCCCGTGAAGATCATGACCAGGCCCGTGACGATCAGCGCCACGATCGCGACGATCTTGATGAGCGCGAACCAGAACTCGGTCTCACCGAAGGCCTTCACCGTGGGCAGGTTCAGTGCCAGCAGGATGAGGATCGTGAGCACGCCGGGGATCCACAGGGGGATGCCGGGGATGAGCGTCTCCGCGTAGCCGGCGATCGCGATCACGTCGGCCACTCCGGTGACGACCCAGCAGAACCAGTAGGTCCATCCGGTGAAGAACCCGGCCCACGGGCCCAGGAGATCGCCGGCGAAGTCGCTGAACGACTTGTAGTTGAGGTTGGAGAGCAGCAGTTCGCCCATGGCGCGCATGACGAAGAACAGCATGAAGCCGATGATCATGTACACGAAGATGACGGACGGGCCGGCGACGGAGATGGTCTTGCCGCTGCCCATGAAGAGGCCGGTGCCGATGGCGCCGCCGATGGCCAGCAGCTGGATGTGCCGGTTGCTCAGCGCCCGGGCGAGGTGTGGTTCGCCGTCGCCTGAGGGCGTGGTTCCGGGAGTCCGGGTGACTGTGGTGGCCGGTTGCGGATTGATCATGCGGGGCCCTCTCGTTCGCAGTGCCTGGATGTGACCTGGCTGACATTTTGCCGCTCATAGCCTAGCGCGAAGGGGATTTCTCCGATGGGGACAGTTGTCGAATGCTTTCAGTCTCTGCGCGCCGATATGTCGAAGCGGGCAGGTCGCGGGCCGGAGTGCCTCCGGACGCATCCACCCTTGAACTTAGGGAACCTAACTGTTAGGATGCCTAAGTATGAACAGCGAATCAGATGCCGCTCTGGAGCTGGCCCGGACTTTCCGGGAGGCCCTCCGTCAGGCGGTCTACGTCACGCGCCGCCTGGATGTCGGGGAGACCGAGCTGACCGGCTCGCAACTGAGCCTTCTCACGCTGCTGTCCGACGGCGGCGCCAGGGTCAGCGACATCGCCCGCAACCTGGGCGTGCGCGCACCCACCGCGACGGAGCAGATCACCCGGCTGGAAGGCCGCGGCTACGTGCGGCGCGAAAGCGATCCCGAGGACTCGCGCGCCGTCGTCGTCCGGCTCACGGATGACGGCTGGGACGCAGTGACCCGCGTCAACCTGCGCCGCAACCGCGCCGTCGCCGCCGTGATCGAAGGGATGGAGCCGCGCGAGCGGGCGGCTCTGGAGTCCGCCATTCCTGTTCTGACCAGTATTTACGAACGTTTGCGTGGCGAGTGACCGGTGACCGCCGGAACCCGCCCACAGGAGAGAAGCGAGTAATGAACCAGCTGGATGAGACCATCCACGAGAGTCAAGAAGTCCTGGAAGAGGAGAAGGCGTCCTTCTTCCGCCAGCCGAAGGCCGTCTGGGCCACCGCCCTGGCGGCCGTGTTCTCCTTTATGGGGATCGGCCTGGTGGACCCCATCCTCCCGGCGATCGCGGAGAACCTGCAGGCCAGCCCCAGCCAGGTCTCTCTGCTCTTCACGAGCTACTTCCTGGTGACCGCCGTCGCCATGCTCATCACCGGCTTCGTCTCCTCGCGGATCGGCGGGAAGAAGACGCTGCTGATCGGGCTGGGCCTGATCGCGGTGTTCGCCTCCCTCTCCGGCCTGTCCGGCTCCGTGGAACAGCTCGTGGGCTTCCGCGCCGGCTGGGGACTCGGCAACGCGCTCTTCGTCGCGACCGCGCTCGCGGTGATCGTGGGTGTCGCCAGCGGTGGCTCCGGCGTGGCGATCATCCTCTATGAGGCCGCGCTGGGCCTGGGCATCTCGCTCGGCCCGCTCCTGGGCGCCCTGCTGGGCGGCTGGCAGTGGCGTGCCCCGTTCTTCGGCACCGCGTTCCTCATGGCCGCGGCGTTCATCGCCCTCTTCTTCATGCTGCCCACGCTGCCCAAGCCCGCGCAGAAGGTCCGCCTGCGGGATCCGATCCTGGCCCTCGGCCACGCGGGTCTGCGCACCACCGCCCTGGCCGGCCTGTTCTACAACTTCGGCTTCTTCACCATCCTGGCGTTCACCCCGTTCATCCTGCACATGGACGCCTATGGCATCGGCGCCGTGTTCTTCGGCTGGGGCGTCGCCCTGGCGATCTTCTCCATCTTCGTGGCTCCGATCATGCAGCGCCGCTTCGGCACCACGCGCAGCGTGATGATGGCGCTGACCGGCCTGCTGCTGGTGCTGGTGGGGCTCGGCCTGGCCGCCCTGGCGCACTCCGTGCCCACCGTGGTGGTGCTCGTGATCGTCTCCGGCGCGCTGCTCGGCATCAACAACACCCTGTTCACCGAGCTGGCCATGGAGGTGTCCGATTCGCCGCGCCCGGTGGCGTCCGCCGGGTACAACTTCGTGCGCTGGATGGGAGGCGCGCTGGCGCCGTTCATCGCCGCGCAGCTCGGCGAACACTTCGGCGCTCAGGTGCCGTTCTTCTTCGCCGCCGTGATCATGGTCCTGTCCCTGGTGGCCATCTTCACGGGCCGGAAGTACCTCAACGCCCACGAGCCGCACATCGTCTGAGGCTCTCCGCCTCCCGTTATCCTTCGCGAACCGCCAGTAGGCGCCCGTATTCCCCGTGAATAAGGGCGCCTACTGGCGTTTCGCGGGGGTGGGCGGCGTGACGACGGCGGGCGTGGTGGCGGCGGGCCGGTCGCCGTCGCCGCACCCCTCGCCGTCGTCGACCGTTGTCCGGGATGCCGGACAGCTTCGCGCGTGATCCGGTTCACAGTGCCGTGCGGCCGGAGTGCAATGGAGCGGAAGACCAGAGCGCAGGAAACTCACCCGGGAGCGTGACCATGGCGGCAGCCACACTCGAGATCCGATCCATCGACAGGGTCCCCAGCGGGGAGCGCCACGGCAGCCCGTGGAGCCAGTTCACCCTCTGGTTCGGGGCCAACGCCCAGATCACGGCGATCGTGGACGGAGCTCTGGCCGTGGTGTTCGGGGCCGATGCGTTCTGGGCCATCATCGGCCTGCTGGTCGGCAATCTCCTGGGCGGCGCGGTCATGGCGCTGCACTCGGCGCAGGGCCCCAGCCTGGGACTGCCCCAGATGATCTCCAGCCGCGCGCAGTTCGGGGTGTACGGCGCGATCATCCCGCTGGTGTTCGTGATCCTGATGTACATCGGATTCGCGGCCACCGGCACGGTGCTGTCCGGGCAGGCCATCAACCTCATCATCGGCTCTGACAACCGGGCCGTCGGCATCATCGTGTTCGGCGCGCTGACGGCCGTCCTCGCGATCATGGGCTACCGGTACATCCACGTCCTGGGGCGTGTGGCGACCGTGCTCGGCCTGGCGGGCTTCGCCTTCCTGACCGTGGTCATCCTGACCCGCTACGACATCTCCCAGGTCCTGTTCACCAAGCCGTTCGAGCTCAGCACCTTCCTGATCGCGGTCTCCGTCGCGGCGGGCTGGCAGCTGACCTTCGGCCCGTACGTCGCCGACTACTCCCGCTACCTGCCGGAGGAGACCAGCGCGAAGAAGACGTTCTGGTGCACCTTCGCCGGGTCCACGATCGGGGCGCAGTGGGCCATGACGCTGGGTGCCCTGGCCGGCGGGCTGTCCGCGGCCGGGCTGGGCGGCAGCTTCCTCAAAAACCAGGTGGGGTACATGGGTGACCTGGCGGGCGGCGGGCTGCTCGCCCTGGGCGTCTACATCATGATCGTCACGGGCAAGCTGACGGTGAACTGCCTCAACGCCTACGGCTCCTTCATGTGCTCCGCCACGATCTCCACGGCTTTCACCCGCCGGAACACGGTCCGCCCCGTGGTGCGCGCGGTGTCCGTCCTGGTGGTGATCGCGCTCAGTGTGATCGTGGCGCTGGTGGCCTCGGCCGACTTCCTGAACCTCTTCAAGAACTTCATCCTGCTGCTGCTCATGGTCTTCACCCCGTGGTCGGTCATCAACCTCATCGACTACTACAAGATCTCCGGTCACCGCGTGGACGTCGCTGCGCTGTACGACCCGGACGGCCGCTACGGCCGCTGGAACGTGGTGGCCCTGGTGTCCTACGCCGTGGGCATCCTGGTTCAGATCCCGTTCCTCTCCCAGGCGCTCTACACCGGACCCCTCACCGCCTACCTGGGCGGGACGGACATCTCCTGGATCGTGGGCATCGTGGTGACCGCCGCGGTGTACTGGCCGTGGGCGACGGCGGCGAAGCGCTCCGCGGATGCGAATAGGGAAGGTTAAGCTATCCTAATTCCGCACATGAATCGAGGGGCCTGAAACCCCAGCGGCCCACCGGAGCGTTCCGGAGGCGCCGCGCGACGGACGGCGGAGAACACATGGCCCTGACGAAACACGGCTGGGAGGGCGTGGTCCTCAAGGCTTTCGGCGCCAAGGACTTCCGGGTCCAGGTCACGGGCAGCCGCTGGGTCACGGAGGACTACCTCCGTGTGGACTTCACCGGCAAGGACCTCCTGGAGGCCAGCGGAACCCACCCCACCGCCTGGATCCGCGTCTGGTTCCCCGGCGGAGGCCGCGGCCATCAGCGGGCCTACACCCTGGTGGGCCCTGACCTGACGGCGGGCACCTTCAGCCTTGAATTCGCCATGCACCGGGGCCCGGCCGCCGACTGGGCGCGCGACGCCGCCCCGGGCGACGTCGTGGACGTCACCATCCAGGGCAGCAGGTTCCAGCTCCCGGGCACCGCGCCCCGGCGCGTCTACGCGATCGGCGACGCCGCCGCGATCCCGGGCCTCAACACCCTGCTGGACACGCTGGGCGAGACGCCCGCCGTCGTCTTCCTGGAGCGCCAGCACGACAGCGACGGCGGCATCCCCCTCCGTCTGCGCCCCCAGGACCAGCTGCGCTGGGTCCCCCGGGAAGACGGCGGGCAGCGGTTCGTGAACGAGGTCAGCGCGGCCTGGGCGTCCGGCGAACAGGCGCTGGACCCGGAGCAGGACTTCGTCTGGATCGCCTGCGAGACCTCCAGCTTCCGTCTCCTGAACAAGGAGCTCCGGGGAACCCACAGAATGGCCCGTGACCGGGTGGACGCCCTGGGGTACTGGCGGGCGTGAGCCTTTCGCACTGACCCCTCCACGGCCTGGGCCCACGCCTCCGCTCGGCATAGGATGAGGCACGGCGGGCCCGCGTGCAGGACACGGGACCCGGCCTCCAGGGGATGAGGAGCACGGCATGTCAATCGCCCAGCACGGACCCTCGGGCGTGGCCCAGGAGCCCACGCGCGACGTGAGCCCGGTGTGGATCACGGGTGTGGTCCTGGTCAACCTGGGGATCAACGCGGCCTTCTTCGCCCCGCTCCAGGTCCTGCTTGGACTGCAGGCCGCTCAGCTGGACCCGGGACAGAAGGAAGGCATCCTCGCCCTGGTGACCGGCTGCGGCGCGGCGGTGTCCCTCGTGGCCAACCCCGTCTTCGGGGCTTTCAGCGACCGGACCACCGGCCGGTTCGGGCGGCGCGTCCCCTGGGTGGTGGGCGGTGCGGTGATCGGGGCCCTGGCCCTGGTGGCCCTCGCCGGAGTGCCGAACGTGGCCCTCATGACCCTGGCCTGGTGCCTGGTGCAGGCCGGATGCAACGGCGCCTACGCGGCCATCACCGCGGCCATTCCGGACAAGGTGCCCACGGAGCAGCGCGCCACGGTGGGCGGGCTCGCGGCGATGGGTCAGACGGCCGGCATCCTGCTCGGCGCCGTGATCGCGGCCGTGGTCAGCGGCAATCTGTGGCTCGGCTACGGACTGGCCGCTCTGGCCCTGGTGCTCGGGGTGCTGCTGTTCGCATTCCGTTCCGGGGACGCGCCCCTCCCACGCGAGGCCGTGCCGCCCCTGAACTGGGGGAGGTTCCTGAAGGGCTTCATCACGCCGCTGTCCTCCGCGGACTTCCGCTGGGCCTGGATCACGCGACTGCTCGTGAACATCGGCAATCACATGATCACGCTGTACCTGCTCTTCTTCCTCACCGACGCCGTGCGCCTGCAGGAGACGGAGGGCATCCCCGCGGAGACCGGCGTGCTCATCCTGACCGGGCTGTACGCGATCTTCGTGATCATCACCAGCGTGATCGGCGGCCGGATCAGCGACCGGATGGGCCGGCGCAAGCCGCTCGTCATCATCTCCTCCGCCATCATCGCCGTCTCCGCCCTGATCCTCGCGTTCTCCCCCACCTGGGCCGGCGGTCTCGTGGGGGCCGCGGTGCTCGGCATCGGCTTCGGCGCGTACCTGGCCGTCGACTTCGCGCTCATCACCCAGGTCCTGCCCCACGCCGAGGAGCGCGGCAAGGACCTGGGAGTCATCAACATCGCCAACTCCCTGCCGCAGGTGATCGCGCCGGCCATCGCCTGGCCGTTCGTCACCCTCTGGGGCGGGTACCTCTCCCTCTACGTCGCCGCCGCCGTGATCGGGCTGCTCGGGGCGGTGTTCGTGGTGCGGATCAAAGGAGTGGACTAGCCGTGCCGGACCCCCGTCCTTCCAGGGGCCTCCCTCCGCATCCGGTGGGCGGCGGGATGCCCGTGCACCGCGAGACCCGGGAGATCACCCCGTTCGTGGGGGTGGTGGTCCAGGTCTCCGTGCGGAAGATCGCGGGAGGGCTGGGCGAACGGATCAGGGCGGGGCGTGGCCTGGATCCTGTGAACCGCTTCGCGTTCCGCGAAGGGCCGGGCCGGCTCCAGGGCTTCTCCGGCAAGTTCGCCAAGGCCCTGCACGCCGAGATCACGATGGGCGGCGGACCCGAGCGGCTCATCCTCCTGGCCCGCAGCCACAGCGGCTTCGCCGGGCTCTGCTATGTGCTGGCCGGGCTGCGGGCCTATCAGGGAAGGCAGTATCCGCAGGCCGTGGAGCTGCTGCGCCGCGGTCAGGAGACCCTGGTGGACGACTCCGCTCACCGCTTCATGCAGCGCCACCTGCTGGGTCTGATGGTGGAGGTCGAGCTCAGTGACGGGATCGCGGCCCGCATCCTCTACTCCGACGAGGCCCTGCACTACGCTGCCGCCCACGCCCTCCGGGAGGTCGGCGAACTGGAGGCCGCCGTCGTCGAGCTGGAGCAGGTGCCGCATTCACCGGCGAAGGCGCTCGCCCTCGCCCAGCTCGCGAGCCTGCACGAAGATTTCGAATCCGTCATCCGCCTCAGCGAGGGCGCCCGGAACGCGGACGAGCTGAGCGCGGCCCTCCTGCTGCTCCGGGCCCGGGCCCAGCGTCAGAGCGGCCGGCTGAAGGACGCCGACGAAACCCTCACCGAGGTCCTCCGCCGGAAGGGCACGGCCCTGCAGCTGCGCAATGCGGCCCTCACCGAGCGGGCTCTCCTGGTGCTCGACGCCGGGTGGAAGGCCCTGCCGCGCACCCGTCCCGGGCGGGTGGCGCCGAAGCCGCGGTCCGTGGAGCGGGACGCGCATCAGGAATGGAGCAAGGAGTTCCGCCGGCTCAAGCGCCGGAAGTGAGCCCCGAAGGCGCCGGAAGGGGCCTCTGAACTGCGGTTTCGTCATGGGTGGTTGACGTGCGGTGAGCCGATCGGCTTGAGTGGAAGGACCACGCGAACCGGGGAGGCGGCGCTGCGCATGAGTGACGAGTATGACCTGATCGTGTTGGGCGGGGGTCCCGTCGGTGAGAACGTGGCGGACCGCGCCGTCCAAGGTGGCCTCACGGCGGTGATCGTGGAGAGCGAGCTGGTCGGGGGAGAGTGTTCCTATTGGGCCTGCATGCCGTCGAAGGCCCTGCTCCGGTCCCCGCAGGCGCTGCGCGCCGCCCGGAAGGTGCCGGGCAGTGCCGAAGCCGTCACGGGCGACCTCGAGGTGCGCGCCGTTCTGGACCGGCGCGACTCCTTCACGAGCCATTGGGAGGACGACGGGCAGGTGTCCTGGCTGGACTCGGCCGGGATCGACCTGGTCCGCGGACACGGGCGGCTCAGTGGCGAGCGGCAGGTCACCGTCACGACGCCGGACGGCGAGGAGCGCACGCTCACGGCCCGTCACGCCGTCGTGCTGAGCACCGGCTCGGACGCCGCGGTCCCCGGGATCCCCGGCCTGCGCGAGGCGAAACCCTGGACCAGTCGCGAGGCCACCAGCGCTCAGGAGGTGCCGGAGTCCCTCGTGGTGGTGGGCGGCGGCGTGGTGGCCGTCGAGATGGCGACGGCGTACGCCGCCCTGGGCTCCGACGTCACGCTGCTCGCGCGGAGCGGGCTGCTCGGCTCGGTGGAGCCGTTCGCCGGTGAACTGGTGGCCGACGGTCTGAAGGACCTCGGCGTCGACGTCCGCACCGGGGTGAAGACTCTGTCCGTGGAGCGCGACCAGGCCGGCGTGACCGTCCGCACCGACGGCGGTGACGTGCGCGCCGCGGAGATCCTCGTGGCCACGGGCCGGAAGCCGCGCAGCGCCGACGTGGGCCTGGAGACGGTCGGGCTGGAACCGGGAGCCCCGGTCACGGTGGACGACACCCTGCGCGTGCCCGGGATCGACTGGCTCTACGCCGTGGGCGACGTGAACGGCCGGGTGCTCCTCACCCACCAGGGCAAGTACCAGGCGCGTGCCGCAGGGGACGTCATCGCCGCCCGCGCACGAGGCGAAGCGGTCGACGACGGCGCCTGGGGCCGGCACGCCGCCACGGCGGATCACGCCGCGGTGCCGCAGGTGATCTTCTCCGAGCCGGAGGTCGCCGCCGTGGGACTCACCGAGGCGGAGGCCCGTGAGGCCGGGCGTCGTGTCCGGGCCGTGGACGCGGAGTTCTCCTCGGTGGCCGGAGCGTCCCTGCACGAGGACGGCTACAGCGGGCGTGCCCGCATAGTGGTAGACGAGGACCGCGGGGTGCTCCTCGGGGTGACCCTGGTGGGGCCGGACGTGGCCGAGCTGATCCACGCCGCCGCCGTCGCGGTGGTGGGCGAGGTGCCCGTGAAGCGACTCTGGCACGCCGTTCCGACCTACCCCACCCTGAGCGAGGTCTGGCTCCGCCTGCTCGAGTCGTACGGGCGGCAATCCGCCTGAGCGGGCCGCTCCGAATAGTGTCAGAGGCTCACCGTAGTGTCGGAACGACACGGGAGAAGGAAGATCATGCACACCGAATCCGCAGGAAACAGCGCCCCGCGCGGGCACGGGTCCGCCCGCAGCGTGGCTGAGGCCCGGGGCGGCGCTCCCGCAGGCGCCCGGGGCGGGGAGCGTGCCGGACGATGATCGAATTCCGCTCCGTCTCCAAGACCTTCCCCGACGGCACGCTCGCCGTGGACGGTTTCAATCTCGTCATCCCTCCCCGTCAGACCACCGTGCTCGTCGGTTCCTCCGGATCGGGCAAGACCACGCTGCTCCGCATGATCAACCGCATGGTGGAACCCAGTGCGGGAAGCGTGGAGATCGACGGGGAGAGCGTCCTGGACCGTGACCCGGTGGCTCTGCGGCGCGGCATCGGCTACGTGATGCAGAACTCCGGTCTGATGCCCCACTTCACGGTGCTGGGCAACGTCGCCACCGTCATGCGGCTCAACGGGGCGTCCCGTGCGGACGCGCACGCCCGGGCCCGGGAGATGCTGGACACCGTGGGCCTCGCCCGGAATCTGGCGGACCGTTACCCGAGCCAGCTCTCCGGCGGACAGCAGCAGAGGGTGGGCGTGGCCCGTGGTCTCGCGGCGGACCCCAACATCCTGCTCATGGACGAGCCGTTCGGCGCCGTGGACCCGATCGTCCGTGCCGAACTCCAGCAGGAGCTGCTGCGCCTGCAATCCGAACTCGGCAAGACCGTGGTGTTCGTGACCCATGACATCGATGAGGCGTTCCTGCTCGGGGACCGGATCGTGATCCTCGGAGCCGGTGCGCAGATCGTTCAGGAAGGCACCCCGGAGGAGATCATCGCGAACCCGGCGGACGACTTCGTGGCGGCTTTCATCGGCGCGGACCGGGGCAAGCGCGCCCTGCGGCTGGTGGAGACCCCCGAAGGCACCGTGGTGGTCGACGCCACGGGGCGCGCCCAGGGTGCTCTGATCGCGGACGCGGTGGAGCCTGGTGCCCTGGACGGCGTCGTGCCGTCAGTGGCGCCGGCGGACGGGGCCGGCGGCTGACGTGACCTGGATCCTCGACAACCTGGGGCTGATCTTCAATCTGACCGTGGTGCATCTGCGGCAGAGCGTCATCGCGCTCGTCCTGGGCATCGTGGTGGCGGTCCCGCTGGGGCGTTTCGCCTGGCGGTACCGGTTGGTCCGCGGGCCCGTCATCCTGCTGACCGGGCTGCTCTACACGATCCCGTCGCTCGCGCTGCTGATCCTGCTGCCGGCGCTCTTCGGCTACCCGGCCACGAATGAGGCCAACCTCGTGACGGCACTGACCATCTACGCCGTGGCCATCCTGGTCCGTTCGGTGGCGGACGGGCTCGACGCCGTGGACCCGGACGTCAGGCGCGCCGCCACGGCCATGGGGTACGCCCCGGCCCGGCGGTTCTGGACGGTGGAACTGCCTCTGGCCGCTCCTGTCATCCTCGCCGGGGTGCGGGTGGCGGCCGTGAGCACCATCGCCTTGGCCACGGTGGGAACCCTGATCGGGGTCACCAATCTGGGCTATCTCTTCACCAACGGGCTGGACCGCCGGCTCATCGAAGAGGTGTTCGCCGGAGTCGCGGCGGTGGTGATCCTGGCGGTGCTCGTGGACGTGGTCCTGGTGCTCCTCGGGCGCCTGCTCATGCCCTGGCAGCGTGCCACGAACGGCCGGGCGAAGCGCTCGCGGACCGTGGAGCGGGCGGAGGTCTCCGCATGAACCTCTTCGCCGATGCGGTCCGTTGGCTGACCGATCCCGAGCAGTGGACCGGCACCTACGCGCTGCCCACCCTCCTCGGCCAGCACCTCCTGTACACGGTGCTTTCCGTGCTGATCGCCGCCGTCGTCGCCGTTCCGGCCGGCTGGCTCATCGGCCACACGGGCCGCGGCCGCGAGGTGGCCGTCGCGATCTCCGGCGCCGCCCGGGCGATCCCGTCCTTCGGTCTCCTCATCCTGCTGGTGCTGCTGTTCGGGGTGCTGCAGGTCCCGGCGGCCGCCCTGGTGACGTTCGTGCTGCTCGGCATCCCATCCCTGCTGGCCGGCGCGTACACCGGGATCGAGGCGATCGACCGCCGAGTGATCGACGCGGCCAAGGCCATGGGCATGACCCCATGGCAGGTGTTCTGGAAGGTGGAGTTCCGGCTCGGACTGCCCTTGCTCATCGGCGGTCTGCGTGCCGCCACACTCCAGGTCATCGCCACCGTCACGATCGCCGCCTACGTCAATCTGGGCGGCCTTGGCTGGCCCATCATCCAGGGCATCCCGCTGCGCCGTTTCGATCAGGTCCTGGCCGGCGCCCTGCTGGTGGCGGTCCTCGCCCTGATCGTCGATCTCCTGTTCGCCCTGGCCCAGCGCGCCGCCGTCCCCGCCGGGGTCCGCGCGTCCGGCGGCGGGCGCCAGGAGGCCGAACCCCGTGCGCGCCGTCGCACCGCATCCCGCGTCCGGCTGAACACCCCAGCCGCGTCCAGACAGCACGCAGAGTGAAACTCCGCGTGAGGAAGTGAAGAGAGGAACCACCATGTTCACTGCTCGCATCGCCAGGATCGCCGCCGCCGGCGCCGCGCTCGCCGTCACCCTCGCTCTCAGCGCCTGCGGTTCCAGCAATCCGCTGGATCAGCCCAGCACCGCGGGAGGCGGCTCCGGGGACAAGATCGTGGTCGGGTCACAGGCGTACTACTCGAACGAGATCATCGCCGAGATCTACGCCCAGGGCCTCGAAAAAGACGGCCAGAAGGTGGAACGCCGTTTCAACATCGGTCAGCGCGACGCCTACATGGGTGACGTGAAGTCCGGGGCGATCAGCCTGTTCCCCGAGTACACCGGAAACCTCCTGGAGTTCCTGCAGGGCAAGGCCGCCTCGACCAGCCCTGCCGACGTGTACGCCGAGTTGAAGAAGGCCCTGCCCAAGGGTCTCGTGGCGCTCGACTACGCCCAGGCCGCGGACCAGGACACCTACACGGTGACCAAGGCGACCGCCGACAAGTACGGCCTCCAGACCATCGGGGACCTGAGCAAGGTGCAGGGCAAGGTCACGATCGGCGGCGCTCCGGAGTTCGAGAAGCGTCCGTACGGCCCCGCTGCCGCGAAGACCCAGTACGGCGTGGATCTCGCCTTCTCCGCCACCGGTCCCACCACCCTGGACGCGCTGCGCGCCGGCACGGTACAGGTGGCGGACATCTACTCAGCGGATCCGGCCTTCGAGAAGGGCGACCTGGTCACGCTCAAGGATCCGAAGAACATGATCCTGTCCTCCAACGTGGTGCCGATCGCGAGCGAGGCCGTCTCGGGCAAGATCTCCAAGACGATCAACGCCATCAGCGCGAAGCTGACCACCGAGGAACTGGTGAAGCTCAACGTTCAGAGCACGGTGGACAAGCGCCAGCCGGCCGAGATCGCCACGGCCTGGCTCAAGGACAAGGGCCTGAGCTAGCTGATTCGGCGGGGACGCTCCGTGCAGGGGGTGGAGCGTCCCCGCCATCGAGATGTGCTGATGCCCGCGGCAGCGGGTCTGTGGAGAAGCGGGTCTGTGGAGAGGACGGTCGGGCCATGACGGCACGGCACGGTGGGAGCCCGGACCGGGACCGGCGGGTCATCGACTGGCTCCTGAGCGGTGACCCCGCACTGCGCTGGCAGGTCCAGCGCGATCTCCTGGACGCGCCCGAGTCGGTGTGGGAGGCCGAACGGGCGCGGATCGCGACCGAGGGCGCCGGAGCCAGGCTCCTCGCTCTGGCCGGGGAGGACGGCCAATGGGCCGGCGGGTCCTTCGTACCCGAGGGCTTCACCCGGGCGGACTGGAAGGCGGAGGGGCAGCCCTGGACCGCCACCACGTACAGCCTCACGCAGCTGCGCGAGTTCGGTCTGGACCCCTCCACCCCGCGGATCCGGGAGATCGTGGAACTCGTGGGCCGGAACTCCCGCTGGGACCATGACGGCCAGCGGTTCTGGGACGGCGAAGTGGACACCTGCATCAACGCCAGGACGCTCGCGGACGGCGTCTATTTCGGACTCGCACTTCCCGCCCTCGTCGAGTGGATGCTCGCCGAACAGCAGCCCGACGGCGGCTGGAACTGTGAGCGCGAGAACGGCTCCGTGCGCGCCTCCTTCGACACCACGATCAACGTGCTCGAAGCCCTCCTGGAACTGGAGCGGTCCGGTCAGGGGACGCCGGAGACCCGCCGGGTCCGTCACGACGGCGAGGAGTATCTCCTGGAGCGTGGCCTCTTCCGGCGGCGGACCACCGGCGAGCCAGCCGACCCCGGCTACCTGGAGCTCCGGTATCCCTGGCGGTGGCGTTACGACGTGCTCCGCGCCGCAGACCACCTGCGGGCCGCGTCCCTCCTGGACGGGACGGCGCCGGACCCGCGGATCGCTCCGGTGATCGAGCATCTGCGGAACCGCCGTCAGGACGACGGGCGGTGGCTCCTGAGCGAGGAACTCCGGGGGAGGGTCTGGTTCACCCTCGACGACGGCGCCGGTCTCCCGTCCCGCTGGGTCACGCTCCGGGCGCTGCGGGTCCTGCGCTGGTGGGACGCGGGGCAGCGCGCCTGAGGAGCGGCCCCGGTCCGTAGAGCCTGGCCGCAGAACCCGGCAGGGGGTCGAGACCCATTCCTGGGTCTCGACCCTCTGCCGTTCTAGCCCGGCCTACGGGTGCTTCTTGGGCTTCCTGATCAGGATGCAGAGGAGGGTCAACAGGCCGAGGAGTGCGCCACCTTGCAGGACCCACCGAGATGCTGCCATTCCTGCATCAAATGATCCCGAACCGTGTTCGGTGGAGAGCAGGGTGGTCATCAAGATTGCGACCCCCGCGAGTACCAAGGCCAGCGTGATGACCGCGCAGACTCGAATCGGAACACTGAACCTATTCCATGCTTTGAGCATCTGGTTCCTCCATTCACCGACTTATCGGCACCGGAGAGACCGCCGACCTACTTCCGGTATAAGACAGCGCTGTGGGCATTTTGAAGCATGTGACCTTGTCACGTCTGATATGAAATTGCGACTTGAGAAATGTTGGGCAATGGGTTTCTTTCGAGCCTCATAATTGACCGAAGAATGCCGCCGTCCACGTGGCCTTGCTTGGGTCGCCGAGATACTTGATCCCCATCGCCTGCGCTGGTGGGAGGCGGCGCGGGCCGCCTGAGGCGTGGGCCCGGTCCGTTGAGCCCGTTTACGGGGTCAGGACCGACCGCAGCCCGGTCCCGGCGGCCAGATCCTCCAGCGCGTCGGGTGCTTCGGAGAGGGGCCGGACCCGGTCGATCAGCTGCTCCAGGGGCAGCAGTCCGGCGAGGTGAAGGCGTGCCAGGCGGGGGATGTCCACCTGCGCCACGCTTGACCCGTAGTTGCAGCCCAGGATGCTCTTGCCCTGGTCCGCCAGGTCGAAGGGGTCGATGCTGGCCCGGGCGCCGATCCGGGTCATGCCGACCAGCACGGCCGCGCCGCCGGGAGCCAGCAGCCCGGGAAGAGTCTCGATGACCTTCTCGTTCCCGATCGCCTCGAACGCGAAATCCACTCCGCCGAAGTGGTCCGCGACGTAACCGGTCAGGTCCGTCTCGCGCGGGTCCAGGGTGACCGTGGCCCCCAGCTCCCGGGCCTTGGCGCGTTTCTCCTCGGAGAGGTCGACGGCGATGATCGGGTCCGCACCCGCCAGCCGGAGCCCCATCACCACGGACAGCCCGACGCCGCCGCAGCCGATCACGACGGCGGACGCTCCGGCGGGCACCCGGGCGGTGTTCAGCACGGCGCCCACACCGGTGGTCACCGAACAGCCGAGCAGCGCGCCGACCGTGAAGGGCAGCCGTTCGTCGACCTTGACCGCGGCCGACTCGGGCACGACGACCGTCGGGGTGAAGGTGCCGAGTCCGAGGTAGGGCCACAGCGGCTCGCCGTCGGCGTCCCGGAACGCGGTCGAGCCGTCCGGAAGGGTGTTGGACAGGGCGGTGGTTCCGGTGCACAGCCATCCCCGGCCGGCCGCGCAATTGGTGCAGCGGCCACAGGGGGCGAACCAGGACAGCACCACATGGTCCCCGGGCTGCACGGAGGTGACGCCGGGGCCCGTCTCCTCGACCACCCCGGCGGCCTCGTGACCCAGGACCAGGGGTTGCTCCGCGGGCCAGTCGCCGTTGACGATGTGCAGATCCGAGTGGCAGACGCCGGTGGCGCGGATGCCCACCCGGACCTGTCCGGGTCCGGGGGCCGCCACGGTGAGGGGCTCCTGCGAGACGCCGCGCCCGGCGCGGAAGGTGGTGGCTTCGGTCATGGTGATCTCCTGATCGGAACGATGCTGATGGACTCGCTGAAAAACTCAGCTGCTGAAGTGCTCGGCGGCCTGGAACAACCGGCTGCCTGGAACAACCGGCTGCGCGGAACCCTGCTATTCGGAACCCTGCCCGGACAGCTGTTCCTCGCTGCGGTGCCGTTCCTTCTCCTCCGCCGCGAGGTCGAGGCTGCGGCCCAGCAGCCAGTAGGCCACGGATGTCGTCGCGAGGCCGACCAGCCACGCGATGTCGACGTCGCCCAGCGCCGAGGCCACCGGCCCCACGAAGCTCCAGTCGCCGATGGTGGGCAGCACCATGAAGGGGATCTCGCTCAGGAGGCCGATGGCGAAGGCGGTCAGGCCGCGCCAGCCCCAGGCGCCGTAGATGCCTTTCGGGGTGAACAGATCCGCGATCGCGTAATGCCCACGGCGCACCACGAAGAAGTCGATCAGATTGGTGGCCGTCCACGGGACCAGGATGTAGAGCATCAGGGTCAGGGCCGAGAAGACGGTGGCCACGGAACCGGAGCTGATGGACGAGGCGACCAGGTACCAGAGCACCGCGAGCCCGAGGACGGTGATCACGCGGGCGGTGGTCTTCGGTTTGATCGGACGGATCGAGTCGACCGTGGTGAGGACGGTGAGCATCCCGCCGTAGGCGTTCATGCCCATGGTGGCCGTCAGGGCGAGTGCGGAGAGCAGCGCCGCCACGTTCCCGAGGTTCGGGAAGATCGTGTTGCCTGCGGTCTGGAGCCCGGCCAGGCCGTCGGTGGCCCCCAGGGCGATCGACAGCCAGGCGCCCAGCGAGATCAGCCAGATGGCCGAGGAGGAGGCGCCGAAGAAGACGGCGGCGATCACGGACCGGGCCGGGGTGTTCGTGGGGAGGTACCGCGAGTAGTCCGAGACGTACGGGGCGTAGGTGATGTTGTACGCGGCGCAGGCCGCGAACTGCGCCATGAAGGCGACCCAGGTGAAGCCGTAGTGCGAGGAATCCCAGGACCCGCCGGCCCCACCGCTGATGACGCCGATCGTGAGGACGGTCATGACGGGGAGCGAGACGTACAGCAGGACCCGGAAGGCCTTGTGCAGCCAGTCGTGGCCGAAGATCGCCAGTCCGGCGCCCGCCACCGTCGCCAGGATGGCGATCAGGGTGGGGTTCCAGCCGAAGGAGCTGTTCAGGCCTTCGCTCAGCAGCACCGTGTCCGCCACGTTGAAGGCGATGTATGTGAAGAGGGTGGCGATCAGGGGGACCACCACGCCGCGGTAGCCGAACTGCGCCCGGGACTGGATCAGCTGAGGCAGACCCATGGTGGGGCCCTGGGAGGCGTGGAAGGCCATGAAGACCGTCCCGACGGCGATTCCCAGGACGCTGGCCACCACGGTCCATCCGAGGGAGAGGCCCATGGACGGGCCGATGAAGCCGATGGGGATGGAGAAGTACTGGAAGTTGCCGAGGAACCACAGCGGCCCCTGGTGCCAGAGTTTGCCGTGGCGTTCGCTCTCCGGGACCCAGTCGATGGACCGGGCCTCGATGAGCCGGGCCGGGCTGCCGCTTTCGGAAGGGGTGGTGGTCATGGCATTCCTTCGAGGGGAGGGATCCCCGGAGCCGTGAGGTCCGGGAGAAGGGGGATGACGGCGGTTCGGACGGGACGGGTTGCCTTCCAGGCAACGAAAGTTTTCACCATGGTATGGCCTGGATCACATTTTAATCAAATGGCATTTGGTTTTGGGCTGAACCCGGCCTGACTGGAATACTCGGACCATGGCCAGACCCCGCACGCGCCTGCTCTCGCGCGACATCATCCTGGACGCGGCGCTGGAACTGATCGACCGCCACCACGACTTCACCATCCAGGGGATCGGCAAGCATCTGGGCGTGAACCCTTCGTCGCTGTATCACCACCTCAGCGGCGGCCGGGACGAGATCATCAACGCGCTCCGCGAGAGGTTCTACCGGAAGATCAGCCTCGACGCGCTGCGGGACGCGGACCGTCCCTGGCAGGAGCGAGTGGAGCACTGGATCCGCTCCTACCGCGAGGCCGTGGCCCAGTATCCCGCCGCGATCCCGCTCCTGATGGGGCGCATGGTGGATGACCGGCCGACGCTTGCGGTCTACGAGGCGCTGGTCGCGCTGCTCGTCGAAGCGGGCGTGCCGGCCGGACAGCGTGTCGCGGTGGTGTCCATGCTCGACGCCGTGGTGTTCGGTTCGGCGGCCGACGCCGTCTCGCCGGACCCCCTCTGGCTCACCAGCCCCGCTGGCCAGCCGGCGCTTCACGCGGCGGTCGCCGCCGCGACGCCGTCCGAACGGGTGGTGGAGGGGCTCAGCCTGGCGGTTCAGGCGTCCGTCGCCTGGATCGAGGTCCTGGCGGCGAGAGGCGCGGCGGAGGCTAGGCCGTCCGGTTCTCCCGCGCCCGGCGACGCATGAGCGCGCGGCCGGGCACGCCGTCGTACACCGACTCGAAGCCCGCCTGCTCGAAGAGCGCCACCGTCCCATGGAACAGATCCGAGGACGTCGCCTTGGGCCGGCTGGCGGTGTCCACCGGGTAGCCTTCCACCCAGTCGGCCCCGTGCTCGGCCGCGAAGGCGACCGCCGCGTCCAGCAGCGCGCGGGCCACCCCGCGACGGCGGTGTGTCCGCGCCACCACGAAGCAGCTCACCACCCAGTGCTCGCCGTCCTCGGGCGGGGCGACCCGGTCGGAGCGCTGCACGAGCTGCAGATGCTCCACGCGGGGATAACAGCGACGCGGGGCCACCGCGGCCCAGCCCACCGCCTCGCCGTCGGCGAAGGCCAGAACCCCCGGGGGCACGGCATCCTGCTGGAACTGCCCGTGGAGGAGCTCCTTGCGTTCCTCCCGAGAGTGGCTCTTCCACTCGGCCGGCCGGAGGGTGAACCACTGGCACCAGCAGCCCGCCGCATCCCCGCCCAGGGAGAAGAGGCGTTCCACCTCCTCCCATTCCGCCGGGGCTGTCCGGATGCCGTCGGGCCGGGGTGCGTGAGTGTCCACGGTGCTCATGAATCCACTCTGGCCTGGGGAGAGTGTCCTGTCGAGAGCCTGGGTCCGTACCATCAGAAGGTGCGACTTCTCCTGATCGGCTGCGGCCTCCTCCTCCTGGGCGGCATCGCGGTGCTCACCGGAGTGCTCCCGGCCGCCGAGGCGCTCGCCTTGGGTGAGCGGGTGCTACCGGTGCTGCTGTTCGCCGGGGGGATCACCGTGGTGGCCGAACTCGCGGCCGACGCAGGGGTGTTCCGCGCCGTCTCCGGCCTGCTGGCGGGCCTGGCGCGGGGCCGCACGGTGCTGCTCTGGCTGCTGATCGTGTTGCTCTCCATCCTGTGCACGGCGTTCCTGTCGATCGACACCACGGCCGTGCTCCTGACGCCGGTGGTGGTGCTCCTGGCATCCCATGCCGGGCTCCGTCCGTTCCCGTTCGCCCTGACCACGGTCTGGCTGGCCAACACGGCGTCGCTGTGGCTGCCGGTGTCCAATCTGAGCAATCTGCTCGCCACTCACCGCCTGGGTGATGGCAGCGCCGGGGCGTTCCTCCAGCTGCTCTGGGCGCCCGCCCTGGTCGCCAGCCTGCTCCCGGCGCTTCTCATCTTCCTGCTGTTCCGCCGGGAACTGCGCGGGACGTTCACCCCCGAGGCCGTGAAGCCGCCCGAGGACAAGGTCCTCTTCTGGATCTCGGCCGGGGTGACGGCGGTGCTGCTGCCGCTGCTGACCAGCGGCCTGGAACCGTGGATCCCGGCGTGCGGGGCGGCGTTCGTGCTGCTCGTGGTGTTCGCCGTCCGACGCCGGGCCTCCCTGAGCTGGCGACTGTTCCCGGGGCCGCTGATCGTCTTCGTGTGCGGCCTCTTCCTAGTGGTGCAGTCCGTGCACTCGCTCGGTGTCACGAGCGTCCTGGCGGGCCTTGGCGGTCAGGGGTCCGGCCTGCCGCAGCTTCTGGCCATGGCCGGGAGCGGCGCCGTCGGATCCAACGCCGTGAACAATCTGCCGGCATATCTGGGCCTGGAACCGTTCGCCACATCGCCCCAGCTGCTCGGAAGCCTGCTCATCGGTGTGAACACCGCGCCGCTCGTGACCCCGTGGGCGTCACTGGCCACGCTGCTGTGGCACGACCGCCTGAAAACGGTGGGTGTCAGTGTCAGCTGGGGCGCGTACATCCGCCTGGGCCTGGTCGCCGCGCCGCTGGTGATGGTCGCCTCGGTGCTGGCCCTCTGGCTCACACGGGGCTGAGCCGCCGTTCCGGCGCCCCGTCCTGCATCCTGACCCGGCCCTGTCGTGCGACATGACCGGCTTGCCTGCTTGCGGGATACTCGGTGAGACTGTGATGATGCCGCTCGCCAGGAGCAGGTCCGCCGGAGATCCGGGACCGCCCGGCGAGTCGCGTGTCTGACTCCGCCCGACGAGTGGCGGAGGCCGGATTTCCGGCACACCGGGTAGTTCCGGGCAGGGGGACAAGGAATGAACGGAGCAGGACTTTGACACCGAATGATCCGGCAGCGGACAGCGCTGCCCAGAATCAGGACGGACGGCCCGGCATGCCGGGCGGGCAGCCCCAGAATCAGGGTGGCCAGGCCGCCGCACCGGGCCGGCAGCCCGAACCCGTGAGCGGGTTTCAGCCCGAACCGTTCGGCGTCCCGGCGCCGCAGCCGTACGGCGTTCCTGACCAGGCGCCCGCCATGCCGCCGCTGCCCGATCACGCGCCACAGCCACCCCGGAAGCGGCGCACGGGGCTCGTGATCGCGCTGGTGGCGGCGCTCGTCGTCGTGCTGGGGATCGGTGGGGTGGGCCTCTGGGCGCTCGTCCGGGGACCCGGCGGAGGCGCCACGCCCACGGCCGCCGTCACCAACGTGATCGACGGCATCGGCTCTCACGACCTGCTCAAGCTGACCTCGATCATGGCGCCCAGCGAAGCCAAGTTCATCACCCAGGTCACCCAGGAAGCGGCGAAGCTGAAGCCCAACGGCGGCCTGGACACCATGAAGCGCACCCAGGACGCCTTCCAGAGCCTGAGCGTCAAGGAGAATTCCTTGACGTTCACGGAGGAGAAGATCGCAGACGGTGTCACGTTCGTCGAGATCACCAGCGGCAGGCTCGTGATCGACGGCGACGCCGAGAAGATCGCCGACCTCCAGGCCACGGCGGGTGAAGCCGCAGCCCGTGACAAAGCGAAGGCCACCGGCGCCGACGACGAGGAGATCAAGCAGGAACTGCAGCGCCAGAAGGAGAAATCCCTGGAGCAGGTCAAGCGCATGCTTCCCCTGACGATCGATGTGGATTCCCTGCACCGGCAGTTCGGGCCCCAGACGCAGTTCGGACTGGTCACCGTGAAGGAGGGCGATTGGTACATCAGCCCCATGATGTCCGGAGCGGAACTGGGCCGTCAGATGCTGGGCCGGAACGGCGGCAAGGCTGACCGTGGCGCCCGCGTGGTGGACGCCAAGCGCTTCGACACCCCGGAGGCCGCCGCGAAGGGCATGTTCGACGGCCTGGCCGCCGCGCTCAACTCCGGCGGCTCCGATCTCACCCCGTTCGCCGAGACCCTGCCGCTCGCGGAGCGCCGTCTCGTCTCCATTTACGGTGGATCACTGATCAATCCGTCGGTCTCCCGCTCGCTGCGCCAGTTCCAGGTCACCGTGCAGGAGGCCGGCGGCGAGGCTGCGGTGGACGGCGACGTCGCACGCATCAACCTCAAACTCGCCGCGGAGCTCAAGAGCGGCAGCGGGGGTGGCGGTGGCGCAGCCTTCCAGATCGCCGACAGCTGCCTCTGGATGAAGCCGCTGGGTGGTTTCGACGACGCCGAGAAGCGGGGCGGCTGCCTGAAGGACGTCGAACTGCTGCGCAACATCGGGCTGGACACCGCGCCGCTGGTCGCGGTGAAGGAGGGCGGCGGCTGGCTGGCGAGTCCGCTCGGCACCGTGGCGGACTTCGGCGCCCGCTTCATGGTCGCCATCGAACCGTGCGTCAAAGACAACCGTTTCGCGGAGAACTGCGTCAAACAGTGACCGCGGGACCAGGGGCCCTCCGGCGCTGCCGGAGGGCCCCTGGCGTCTCCGGATCGCTTGTCGGTCCGGTTCGCTATGGTTGCTGTAGTCAACCGATCTCAGGAGGTCCCATGTCGTACGCCGTGGATTTCGTCAATGTCTCCACCGCCGGGCTGGAGTCCTCGCCCGTCGTGGACGCGCTCGCGGGCCTGAGGGCCAATGAGGCCAGGTACTTCAAGAACAAGTACGACCACGTCTTCACCGTCCAGCCGGCCTCCGAGGCTCCGGAGGTGCTGGACCGGGTGAACCGGATCCTGCGCGAGGAGCGGGAGATCGTCATCGCCTCCACGCCGCTGGAGGTCTCCTCCTTCGAGGTGGACGGGATCCGCATGGACTACGTCATCTACGAATCCGGCCTGGTCCTCAATGTGATGTACGCGCTGGAGGACGGCGGGAAACGGGCCGTGGGCTTCAAGCTCTCCCAGGGCATGGAGGTCCCGGAGGAGCTGGCGTCGCGCTTCAAGTTCGCGCGCCAGAAGTCGAAGCTGGCCGGGGAGATCCGCGGTTCGTACTTCGTGATCAAGGGCGAATACTGAGCGTTCCGGATTCTCCTGTCAGTCATGGCCCCGGGGGCGCGGTGCGGGGAACGGCCGACGGCGACAGGGACTGAAGCTGTTGCAGGATCTCAAGCTGCTCCTGGTTGATCCTCATCAATTGCTCGATTTCGAGCTTGGCTTCGACGTTCGTGTCGAAGTCGTGCTGAGCCATGGCGGCGGCGATCGCGTCCTGGCGTTTGGCTGCTATCAGCAGGATGGCACCCTGTAGCCCGGCCAGCATGGACAGGAACAGGTTGAGCAGGATGTAGGGGTAGGGATCCCACGCAGTGGATGCCAGAACCCAGCTGTTGACGGCGGCCCACGTCATCATGAATACCAGGAAGCCGACCACGAACGGCCAACTGCCCATCCCATTGCGCATGAAGTCCGCTGCCCGCTCACCCGGCGTGAGCGAGGCACGGTGTTTGTCATGCCACGTTTTTCGTTCTGTCTCCATGATTCAGCGTATTCCCGTTGGGAGCGCCCTCGCAGGGCGGTTTTCTTTCCCGGGCTGCTCCGATCACGTCGAGCGGCCATCGCGGACGAGGGTGACATGTGTGCGTCCGGGGCTCCGAACCCGAAACCCGGCCGCGGCCCTCAGCCGGGAAGCTCGTAGAAGACCGAGCCGATCTGATGTCCGGCTTCGGTGGCGGGGTTCCAGGCGACGCCTTCGGGAGTGGCCGGGTTGCCCGGCTGCGAGTTGCTGCTCTGCGGCCAGATGAGCAACTTCCAGTAGCCGGAGAGGTCGAGGCGGAAGGAGCCCAGGGTGCCTCCGAGGTAGACGCCGGAGAGGTCGCCGATCCGGTGCGGAATGGTCAGGACGCGGGGTTCGGGGGTGATCGAGGCGGCCGTGCCGGATTCGTGGACGAATTGGAAGTAGACCGAGGTGGTCAGGTCGTTGCCCTGGGCCGCGGTGCGCCCGGAGGCCTTCGCGCCGACGAAGAACCGGTTTCCGTCGATCAGCCCGTCGGATCCGGCGCTGACCACATTTCCCCAGCCGGTCTGTGAGTCGGGGCCGGGGTATCCCGGGACGCCGGAGGTGATGGTGTCCCAGGCGTTGACCCCCAGTGGCCTGCCGTCGCCCCCGAAGTGGATCTGCTCGAACGGCATGGCCAGCGTGGTGACCGTGCCGTCCGGCCATGTGGCGCGGAGGGGCCAGAGGTGGGAGCCGAAGGGGGCGTTGGGGACATCCGCGTCGCCGCGGGCGGAGAGGAAGATCCTCTCGAAGTCGTCCTCCAGGCGCTCGGCGTGCACGACGTCGTAGCGCTGGTCGACCGGCCGTGCCGTGGTGCTCAGCGTGGTCCAGCCGGTCCCGGCCTCCGGGTAGAAGAGGTACTCGAGCCTGCGCGGGCGGACGCCCCGGGGGACGACGGCGGTGAAGTCGGCGCGGAATTCATCGGGACCGTCGCCGATGGCGTTGATCCCGCCGAGCAGGGCCAGGGAGTACACCGGCTCAACCGTCAGGACCGCGGACGCCGTGACACCCGTGCCCGGGAACCCGGCCAGCAGGGAGACCGTCCCCGCTCGGGTTCCGGCGCGGAAAGGCGGCACCGCGAACGTTCCGTCCCCCCGGCCGATGACGCGCGGCATGCCGGGCTGCCCGGTCCCGTCCACCCAGGCGAACCCCACTGGCAGGGTCACGGCCGTGTCGAGGCCGTTGCTCGCCGTCGCCGTCGTGGTCACTCCGGTCACGGTGGAGCCTCCGACGACGACGCCGGGCACCCCGTTGAGCACCAGACGGGGAGCGGCGCTCGCGACGGCCGCCGGAGCCGCGACGGCCGCGACGATCACCGGCACGGACCAGGCGGACGCCTGGACGAGCGAGCGCCGGGAGACGGAGCGCCGTCCCGGTCCTGTCAGGGCGCCCCGGTGCTGTGGCCCGGTCCGGGTGTTGTCCGTTGAGGCCTGAGGGTAGTCAGTGGCGTGGTTTGACATGCATGCTCCTGGAAGTCTCCGGCCCGGCGGCGATGACCTGCGGCCGGGATCTGTGCGGCAGCTCGGACGACCTGCCTGACTTGGAGAAACTATCCAAGGAGAACGACGGATCCGGACCGTTCCGTCGGCTTTCCACCGGGCTTTCCACCCGTTCCGGCGCGTTGGGTGAAGCCGGTCACCCGGGTTGGTGAGGGGCGTCTCAGCTTTCGAAGAATCCGCCGCGTTCCAGCAGTTCCACGGCTTCCTGCCGGGAGTTGACCTGGAGTTTGCGGTAGATGGCGATCGCCTGGGACTTGATGGTGCTGGGGGCGACATGGAGTTCGCGGGCGATCCGGGGGAGCGTGGAATCGGAGCGGAGCAGGGTGGCCACGAGCCGTTCGCGCTCGGACAAGGTGGGCAGCACGAGTGCCGGTGTGGCGGTCTGGAGGACATCCCGGGCCTGGCGGCGGAGGAGCACGGCGTCGTCTGCGAGCCAGGGGGCCTGCTGCTCCACTTGCGTCAGGAGGAATTCCAGTTCGTCGACCGGGGTGGTCAGCAGTGCCGGGCCGGAGGCCGAGAGCCGCAGGAGATGGATCGCGTCACCGAACTCGTGGAGGCCCGTCTGAGTGTTGCCGAGGCGGAGATTCGCGATCGCACGGCGCAACAGCACTTGGGGCAGGGTCCAGAGATTGTGGGTGGTGCGCAATTGGAGGCAATCGCTGGTGCCGCTCAGGACGCCGCGGTAGTCCTGGAGCTGCAGCGCGGCCGAGGCCCGCAGCGTGCCGGTGCAGAGGAAGTGGTTCTCCGAGGAATCCAGACCTCGCAGCACGCCCTGGGCGCGGAGCGGATCTCCGCGGAGGATCAGGAGGAATGCCTGGATGGAGACGGCGTAGTCGCGGAGAAGGTGAGGGGTGAACGGCTGGCTCTTGCCCATGGAGAGCAGGGAGGCCTGCGTCATGGCTTCATGGAGGCGGCCGTGCAGGATGTGGCCGAGCGTGGCGACCATGTCCACGAGCGAACCGGCGCCGGCGTCAGAGTCCCGCAGGGCTTCCACACGGGGGAGGAGACGGTCCATCCGGGCCTGATCCGAGCGGGTGAACGCGATCAGGGATTCCGCGATGGCTTCCATGTACTCGGCGCGCCCTGTGTCCCAGCCCTGCTTCCGCGCCAGCTCCCGCATGGCGGTCAGGTGGTCCTCTGCGGCCTGATGCTCGCCGCCGAACGCCGCCGCCGCGGCGAGGAGGCCGTGGGTCCGCTGGATCCAGAGGGGATCGCCGTGTGCCGCGGCGTAGTCGGAGAGCCGGACTCCGTGCTCCAGGGCGACGGTGGAGAGCCCTCCGGCGAGGGCCGCCTCGGACAGTGCCGCCTCCAGCGCCAGGAAGCCCGGCACGGAGTCCGTGGCGGCGGGGGCTGCGGACAGCCGCGATGCGCGCACCGCGTCCGCGAGTTCCTGGGTGGCCACCTGGTCATTGGCGCGGACCTGGGCCATGATCATGGCGGCCGAGACGCTCTGGCGCTCAGCCGGGGAGAAGGCGAACCTGTCCAGCGAGGCGGGTTTCACCAGCCGCAGAGTGTCGACCATGTACCGCGGGACCGTGGTTCCGCCCGGCAGGGTGGAGCCGATGAGCCGTTCCGTCGCCAGGAGGATCCAGTCGCGGTGCGCTGACTGTTCAGCGGCCACGGCAGACCTCGCCCGGTCGCCGGTCCATCTCACCGTGCCGAAGCGAGGGCCAGCGCGCGGCCCGTCAGCGACTCGGCGCACTCCAGCAGGTCCGTGGGGCGGCCGGCGAAGAGCAGACTGCCGCCGTCGGATCCTGCGCCGGGACCGATGTCGATCACGTGGTCGGTCTGCGCGATGACCCGCAGATTGTGTTCCACCACCACCAGGGTGGCGCCCGCATCCACGAGTTCCGCGAACAGGGCGTTGAGCCGGTCCACGTCGCTCGGATGAAGGCCCGTGGTGGGTTCGTCCAGCACGATGTGTTCGGCGCTGAGATTCTCGGAGGAGCGCAGGTGTTTGGCGAGCAGGAGCCGCTGCTTCTCACCTCCGGAGAGGGTGTCCAGCGATTGCCCGACGGCGAGATAGCCGAGCCCGACCCTCTCCAGCCAGCTCATGGCGGAGACGATTGCGGGATGTCCGGAGAACAGGGCGGCCAGTGGTGCGGCGGTCATTCGCAGGACGTCGGCGACGGTGTGTCCGTCGATCCGGACGCTCAGTGCTTCGCCGTTGAACCGCTCTCCGCCGCAGACGTCGCAGGGGGTGGCGACATCGTCCAGAAAGGCGAGTTCCGTGGTGATGTGGCCCTTGCCCTTGCATGCCGGGCACGCGCCCTTCGAGTTGAAGCTGAACCAGGCCGGCGCCAGGCCGCCGACGTCGGCGAAGACGTCACGGACCTCATCCGCGACGCCGAGGACGCTGAGGGAGGTCGAGCGGATGCCGCCGCGGAGCGGGTCCTGGCCCACCACCGTGAAACCGGGGTGCTGGCGGGGCAGCTCCTCGGTGGCGAAGGAGCTCTTGCCGGAACCCGCCACGCCGGTCACCGCGGTGAGCGCGCCGAGTGGGACGTCGACGTCGAAGCCCCGGAGGTTGTGCGCCGAGGCCCCGCGGACGCTCACGCTGCCGCGGGCCTCCCGCGCTGTCTCCTTGAGGCGGAGCGGACGGGAGATCAGCCGTCCCGTGAGCGTGTCACTCTCCGCCAGGGCGGCCGGGGTGCCCTCGAACTCGATCCGCCCGCCGGCGGCGCCCGCCCCGGGGCCGATGTCGATCACGTGGTCGGCGATGCGGATCACCTGGGGGTGATGCTCGACCACCAGCACCGTGTTGCCTTCCTCCCGCAGCCGTTGCAGGAGCCGGTTCAGTCTCTGCACATCGGCGGGGTGGAGCCCGGTGGACGGCTCGTCGAAGACGTACGTGACATCGGTGAGCGCGCTGCCCAGATGACGCACGATCTTCACGCGCTGGGCTTCCCCGCCGGACAGCGTTGAGGACTGGCGGTCCAGCGACAGGTACCCCAGACCGACGGAGAGCAGCGCGTCCAGGGTGTGGCGGATCCCCACCAGGGCGGGCTCCACGCGCGGGTCATCCATCTCCTCCAGGAGGGCCCGGAGTCCGGAGACGGACATGGCCGACCAGTCCACGATCGACCGGCCGTCGATGAGGCTGGCCCGCGCTGCGGCGTTCAGCCGGGCGCCCCCGCATTCGGGGCACTGCCGGTGGGACGTGAGGCGTTCCAGTTCGTCGCGCACGGGCGCCGAGATCTTCTCGGGCCGGTTCTTGACGTACACATCGCGCATGCGAGTGACCACCCCGTCGAATCGCGCGGTCTTCGGGAAACGGGGGTCCGGGTCTTTGAGCTTGAGCTGGTCCGCGTAGAGGAACAACTCCATCTCCTCCGGGGTGTACTCGCCGAGGGGCTTCGCACGGTCGAAAAGCCCGGAGTACGCGAATCGCTTCCACCGGTAGACGCCGGGCCGGAACTGACTGAAGCGCACCGGGCCTACATCGATGTTCTTGGAGAGGTCGATCAGTGCGTCGACGTCGATGTCGACCACCGTCCCCAGGCCTTCGCACCGGAGGCACATGCCCGCGGGATCGTTGAAGGAGTAGGCCGGGGAGTACCCGGCGGAAGGCTCCCCGACGCGCGAGAACACCAGGCGCAGCAGCGGTGCGATGTCCGAGGCGGTCGCGACGGTGGACCGGGCGTTGCCGGTGAAGCGGCGTTGATCGATGAGAGCGGTGAACGTCAGGCCGCCCATCGCCTGGACCTCCGGCGCGGGCATCTGGGGCAGCCGGTTGCGCACGAACGTCGGATAGGAGTCGTTGACGAGCCGTTGGGCCTCTGCGGCGATGGTGTCGAGCACCAGCGAGGACTTCCCGGACCCTGAAACCCCCGTCACCACCGTCAGTGCCTTCTTCGGCACGTCGACACTCACATTCCTGAGGTTGTTCGTGCTCGCACGAGTCACCCGGATGACGTTCTCCCCCTGCGCATTTCCCATGGTGCCATCGTAGGCACGCCGGGCTTGGCGGAACCGGTCCGGGCAGGGCGGTGGGCGGGTCGCCGTCGTCGTGCCCCTGAGCCGCGAGAGAACAGTTGGTGCCCCTTCCCGCGGGGGGAAGGGGCACCAACTGTTACTTCGCGGGATGGAGCGGGATCAGATGCCCACCGCGGTGATGGCGTTGTTCACCTGGGTGCAGTCTGCGGCGGTGGTGCCGGCGACGCCGTTGGTGACGTTCGCGGTGCAGGCCTGCTTCAGTGCGCTCTTGAGGGAGGCGTAGGTGGCGTTGGACGGCAGCAGGGTCTGCGTGGTCCAGTACAGCTCGGCCGCCTTGTGGACGCCCAGGCCGGTGACGGTCTGGCCGTTGAAGGTCGCGCCGTCGGTGATCAGGTAGGCCAGCTTGTTGCCCACGCCGCTGTTGGTGTGGACTCCACCGTAATCGTTGCTCTGGTTCGGGTTGGTGCTGGTCGCGTGCCAGTACGTGCCCTTGTAGATCTCCGGCTGCTGGTAGCTCTTCGGGCTCTTCATGTCACGGATGACGCCCAGCGAGCTGCCTTCGCCCATCTTCCAGCGGTTGGCCGCGGTGTCATCGGAGCTGCCGTTGGTGATGTCCACCAGTTCACCGAACACGTCGGACATGGACTCGTTGATGGCGCCGGCTTCGTTCTGGTACTGGAGGCCGTTGGTCTTGGAGGTGACGCCGTGGGTCAGTTCGTGGCCGGTGACATCGTCGGTGGTGACACCCTCGCCGTAGACCATGGCGCTGATCTCGTCGGACCAGAAAGCGTTCGTGTAGGGGCAGGCGTCGCCGCTGACGCACTGACGGACACTGCCGCGGATCGCGGTGCCGATGCCGTCGTTGTA
Source organism: Arthrobacter sp. RAF14 (assembly GCF_052114185.1). NCBI lineage: Bacteria > Bacillati > Actinomycetota > Actinomycetes > Micrococcales > Micrococcaceae > Arthrobacter > Arthrobacter sp. RAF14. The sequence continues at coordinate 31,485 of NZ_JBFREG010000005.1, forward strand.
GTTCGCTCCCACCAGGGTGGTCAGGTCACCGGCGTTGGTGTTGGCCGCGTAGAAGGAGCTGGTGTCGCCGAAGAAGTTGTAGACGGCGTTGACGTCGGCCACGCTGGAGGCCGCCTGGCCTTCCTTGCGGGCCAGCTTGTTCTTGGTGGTGGCGCCGCACTTGAGGTCGTCGTACGTGACGCCGCTGTTGCGGTTGGCGTCACACACGGCGCGGTTGAGTTCGTGGGTGTTCGTGGCGGTGGCCAGGACATCCGATGAGCCGTTCGCGGCGACCGTCACCGTGAAGCTGGCGTCCTTGTTGCTCACCACGACCTGGTAAGCGGGCTGGCCGACGGTGCCGCCCTCCGGGAAGCCTGCGAGGGCCGGGGCGTACCAGACGGTCTTGGTGACCTTGGCCTTGGAGGCCGGGAGCTTGACCTGGGCGGCGGCCGCTTCCTTGGCGGCCTTCTCGCCCTTGGCCAGATCACGCTGCTGCGGGAAGGTGGCCGTGGTGGTGCCGGTGGCCACCGAACCCATGGCCTGGATCAGGGCGCCGTCCTTGTCGAGGGTCTGGGCGATCGAGGAACCGGCCACCTCGTGACCGTCGATCACCTGGACGAAGCGGGCGAGGTGGCCCGTTCCGAGCTGCTGGTCCCGGACCTGCTTGAACTGGGATCCGGGCGCCGAGCCGAACGACTCCTCCAGCATTCCGCTGACGGTATTGCGATCGACACGATGTGACTTGCTCTTGAAGACGAAGCTTTCGGCCTGGCCTGACTTCGAGGTGAACGCTTGGCTGTCGTCCGGGTTGCTCTGGCCGGCCCAGGCCGTGTTGACGGAAAGGCCGACTGTGGCGAGTGCACCGACAGCGCACATGGTTCCCAGCCTCTTGAGGCCTGACGTGGATCGCACGATGATTCCTCCTGATTTGGTTTGGTGTTGCCCCCCGACTGAGAATGCAGGAGGAGTTAACCCCCAGTCAAGGGGTTTCTAAATTTGTCATGAAATGACATCTTCAAAAAATCAGCGTGAACTGAGAGTCCACTCCGCCACTTCCGCGGGATGACGCGGGAAGAGCAGGCCATCGATCGCCACGCCGGGCTCCCGGGGAACTTCGCGCTAGCCTTGGAAGGCGGCGTGTGTCGAAGCCGTGTCACACCGTCCGGAGGGAGCTTCACCGATGCGCGAGCCGTCCAGGACCACCGCCCACGGCACGGTCCCCCCACTGCATCTGGACCCCCGGGCGATCGGCTGGGTCTTCGGCGGTGGAGTGCTCGGCGCCTATGCGCGGTACGGTCTGTCCGCGGCTGTCCCGGCCCCCGACGGCTGGCCTGTGGCCACCGTGCTGATCAATGTGCTGGGCGCCTTCCTGCTCGGCCTGCTGCTGGAGTCGCTCATCCGCCGTGGCTCGGACATCGGCTGGGCCCGTCGGCTCCGCCTCGTGGCCGGCACGGGCTTCCTGGGCGCCTTCACCACGTACAGCACCTTCGCCGTCGACGCCGTCCATCTGCTGCAGGCGGGCCGCCTCGCCGGAGCCTTCGGGTACCTGGCCGCGACGCTCCTGCTCGGGGGCGCGGCCACGGCCCTCGGCATCTGGCTCGCCGCGCTGAGTCACCGGCTGCGGGAGACTCGACGTGATGCTCGCCCGACGGCGGGAGGGGGCGCATGAGCGCGTTGATCCCGCTGTGGCTGGCTCTCGCGGGAGGCGCGGGCGCCGTCGTGCGTTTCATGCTCGACGGCGCGGTGCGGCGCCGCTGGCCCACCGACTTCCCGTTCGCCACCCTACTCATCAACGTCACCGGGTCTTTCGCCCTGGGCGTGCTGGCCGGCGCCGTCGCGGCCCGCAGCATGGGGCCGGAGGTGCTGCTGATCGCGGGAACGGGGTTCCTGGGCGGGTACACGACGTTCAGCACGGCCAGCCTGGAGACCGTTCGGCTCCTCCACAACCGCGAGCCCCTGCGAGCGGTGCTCTACGGCCTGGGCGGCGCGGTGCTCTGTCTCCTGGCGGCCTGGGGCGGAATCGCGCTCGCCTGATCCTCCCGGGCATCGCCGGTTCTCGCCGGGCCTGACGGTTCCGGACACGCCGCGGCCCGCCGGCCCGGTGATGTCACCGGGCCGGCGGGCCGAATTCGTGCCGACCGTCCGGGGTCTGGCAGATGGAGCGCTCGGACTAGACCGCGTCGCTCGCGCGGACGGCCGATTCGATGCGTTCGCCGACCTCCTGATCGATCTTCTTCCAGTACTCGAAGACCCGGCTGAGGACGGGCTCCACGACCTGCCCGGCCACCATGCCGGCGACCGTGTCCACCAGCCGGTCGCGCTCCCCGTCGTTCATGACGTCGCGGACCAGCGTGTGGGCCTGGCCGAAGTCATCGTCCTCGGCGTGCAGCGTGTACGCGGAACGGACCAGCTCGCCGTCGGCCTCCCAGCCGTTGTCGACCCGGCCCTGCGTGTCCTGGAAGGGACGGCCGTACGAGTTCGGGGCATAGACGGGGGCCGCGCCGCTGTGGTGGTACTGCATGGCCCCTTCCTTGTCGTAGGAGTTCATCGGGACCGCCGGGCGGTTGACCGGCAGCTGGTTGAAGTTGGTGCCGAGACGGTTCCGCTGGGCGTCCGGGTAGGAGAAGATCCGGCCCAGCAGCATCTTGTCCGGTGAGACGCCGATGCCCGGCACCAGATTGGACGGGCTGAAGGCCGCCTGCTCGATCTGGGCGAAGTGGTTCACCGGGTTCTGGTTGAGCGTGAAGCGGCCCACCGGGATGCGCGGGTAGTCCTTCTTGGACCACACCTTGGTCAGGTCGAAGGGGTTGAAGCGGTAGCTCCGGGCCTCCTCGTACGGCATGATCTGGACCTCGACGCGCCAGGACGGGAACTCGCCGCGGCCGATCGCCTCGAAGAGGTCCCGGCGGTGGGCGTCGGCGTCCTCGCCGGCCAGGGTGGCGGCTTCGTCGTTCGTGAGGAACTCGAGGCCCTGCTCGGTCAGGAAGTGGTACTTCACCCAGAAGCGCTCACCGGCCTCGTTGACCCACATGTAGGTGTGGGAGGAGTAGCCGTTCATGTGGCGCCAGCTCCGCGGGATGCCGCGGTCGCCCATGAGGTAGGAGACCTGGTGCGAGGATTCGGGGGAGAGCGTCCAGAAGTCCCACTGCATGTTGACGTCCCGCAGGCCGGAGTCCGGCAGGCGCTTCTGGGAGTGGATGAAGTCCGGGAACTTCATCGGGTCCCGGACGAAGAAGGTCGGCGTGTTGTTGCCGACGATGTCGTAGTTGCCGTCTTCGGTGTAGAACTTCAGCGCGAATCCACGCACGTCCCGCCAGCTGTCCGGCGAGCCGAGTTCACCGGCCACGGTGGAGAACCGGGCGAGCATGGGGGTCACGGCGCCCTGCTGGAACACCTTCGCCTTGGTGTAGGCCGAGACGTCCTCGGTGACCTCGAGCTGTCCGAAGGCGCCCGAGCCCTTCGCGTGAGGGCTGCGCTCCGGGATGCGTTCACGGTCGAACCGCGCCAGCTTCTCCACGAGGGCGATGTCATGCAGGAGCAAGGGGCCGTCCGGCCCCACACTCAGTGAGTGTGCGTCGTTGTCGCGGCGCGCGCCCGATTCCGTGGTCGACGGCACAGGGGCGTCGAGTTGCGAGTCACTGTCGAATGTCATGTCGTGCTCTCCTTCGGTCGTTCGGGTCAGGCTTCCGTATCCCGGGCGAGGTGCACTCGGCGCTGAGGGCGGACCCTCGGCCCTCCGGATCCACGGGGGACCGGAGCGCGGCGCCGTGGTCCTGAACTGGGATTTCTCTGGACGGACGGCACCGGATCGCGAGAAACGCCTCGCACGGCCATTCTTCAAGAATCAATCACGAGCGTCAAAGCCACCGGGCCCGCCGGGCATGGCGACCGTGCGGGGAACGGGGTTTCGTGCGCTGGCGCCGGAGGAAGGTCTGTGGAGCCATGTCTAGCATGAGGCGAGGACTACCGCCCATCAGATCGGAACATATCGTGCCTGAAGCGAGCCAGACGCCTGGACATACGGCGAACGATTCGAGCTTCGCCTGCAGGTGCTGACTCGGGGCCTTCAGGCCCGTCCGGGCGGAGGGCTCCACCGGGATCCGCAGCAGGGGCGCATCCGGCAGAGGCTACATCAGGGGAATGACCGTCAGGGATCCGACATCGCGGAAACGGTCATCCTGGATGATCAGCGCCGGTCGAGGTTTGGGGGCATACCCGCCACCGGCCACCGTCCAGATCTCGCCCCTCACTCCTCGTCCCAGGACACGGACACCTCGTCGATCCACTCATGGACCGCCTCGTGTCGGTCTGCCTCTGCGACCAGGGCGCGATCGGCGCTGAGGCGGAGCAGAAGGTATGACTTTCACCGGGGCCCTTTCTTAGGGAATCGCCCCGATCGTTCTCAGGACTACGGTGGTCGCAGTCCATGCTCCGGTAGCTTTGGAGATCAAATCGAGGAGGGCGTTCGCTTTATTTATGGCGCTAGATTCGCGGCCCGCGTTCATGTCCGCTTCCAGAGCATCTGCCGTAGATGCAGCCTCCTCTGCCTCAACGCCGGACAACGACCCGGAATCTAGACGCAGTGCCTCGATGAGTTGGACCAGTTGCTCAGTAGGCAGCGTCTCGATCCGCCGGGTTTGGCTTATCGCTGTATTCGCGGTCCCCACCGCGATGGCACTTCCGGGGCTGTTTTTGATGGTTGTCTTGGTCTTCTTCTTCTTCTGCTTCTTGATCTTGGTCTGGTTCCCGATGAGTGTCTTGATAGTCACCTCAGTCTTGGCTCCGTTCGCGAGTTGATGCCAGTCGCGATCGCTGAGCTTCACGTACGAGGGTGGGTTAGCGAAGAGCACCCATGACAGGGTTTGGAAGAACTGCTCGAGCTTGTCCTGTGAGTACGCCGGGAGAATGATCTGCCGTGATCGGAGGTCCGCCAAGATCCAGTGCCTGTCTGCCTTCGACGTCCCCTTCTGCCTCCAGAAGACTCCCAGGGGGACTGCTTTGCCTTGGGTGGGAGACTGGTCCTTCACAAAACCCAAGAGCTCTCCTCTGATCCGGAGGATCTCCTTCTCGTTCAACTGTGCTTGCGCCGCGTAACGGCGGATACGCGCTCTCGGTACCAGAATGAATAGCGCAACGATCACAACTGCACACACTGCCAGGACGATGATGGCCCATGTGACGAACGTCTGGAGGTTCGACGTCAGTGTGCTAAGCGGGGACAGATGCGTCGGGGTCGGCGTTGGAGTTGGTTTCACAGTGGCAATCTCCGATAGTGGATGGCTTCGATGAGTTCATTTGGATCTGAGATCCCCCACTCGCCCGGGCGTGCTGGGTGACTTGGTGGAGGATGTTCTTGGCTAGTTTCAGGGACTGCCCGTCGACCTTCCCGGGGCTGAAACTGATGTGCATGATCTTGGGCAGGGTCTGTTGTCCTTTCTCTGGAAGGTTGTGACCATGCCGGATGCATGTCCGCGGTGGGCGGCCAGATGGCGATGGGAAAGCCAGGGTCCTACCAGTCTTTTCCCGGGGGTGTGACCAGGTGGGGGTGCCCAAGAACGGAGAGAAATGGCAGGTCGCTGCGGTGGTCTCCGTAACCGTGCGACTTGGTGAGGTCGATCCCGTGAGCCCGAGCGTCGGCGAGGAGTGCCGTGCGTTTGGCATCGCCGATCATGGGTTCGCCGATCTCGCCGGTGAATCGGCCCTGACCGGTCAGGGGAACGGTGGCGATCACCCTGGTCACGTCGAGGGCTGCGGCCAACGGTTCGATGAGCTGCACAAAGGACCCTGAGAGCAGGATCCGGGCGTGGCCCTGCCGGGAGTGCCACTCGTACCTGGCCAGGACATCGCTCCTGAGAAAAAGGCCAGGTTCCTGCAGCCGGCCGGCCCACCAGTTGCCAGCCAGGTCGCAGATCTTCCGGACGTCCCGGCCCTTCCACCACTGGTAGTAGTACCGATTGGTGGATTCCCGCGGTTCCCCTTGAGCACGCCGGGCGGCGAGCTCTCGGAGAAATGTCTCGGCCTGTTCGGTCTGCCCGGTGGTGTGCGCGTCGTGGCGGAGGAAGGAGAACAGGGTGACGTCGTGGGTGAGGGTTTCGTCGACGTCGAAATACGCGGCCGTCTGGTTCAAACCCGGGCTCCTCCCCCGGCCATGCGCTCGGAGATGAGTTCCGCCAGGGCAGTGAAATTCTCGGCGGACGCGATTTCATATTCTTCGAGGTCGACATGGTAGCGCTGGCCGAGGAACACGACGAGCTCGACGCAGATGAGCGAGTCGACTTCGATATCGGTGAATGCTGCCGTGGGGGTGGCGCGGCCGCCGAGCTCGGAAATGTGCTCATTGATCAGGTCGACGAGTTCTTCTACGGAGAGGGTCTGGGTGGGCATGATCAGTCGTCCTTTGCTGCAGTGATGTGGGCGATGGAGAGAACGTGGAGGCCTTCGGGCCAGGTCAGAGCAATGGCACCCCAGGTATAGCCGCCACCGAAGGCGGTCAGGAGGAGCTTGTCACCGGCAGCGAACCGCTCGTGATGGCGTGCCATGGCCAGGGGGATGGATGCGGCAGAGGTGTTGCCGACTTCGTCGAGATGAGTGATGACCGAGCGGTTGTTCACGCCCAACGCCAGGGCAACCTGGTTGAGGATCCGCTGGTTGGCCTGGTGAGGAACGAGCCAGTTGACCTCCGCGAGATTCCAAGCGGCCTCGACTGCAGTTTGCTGGCTGACCTCGGTCATCTTCTTCACGGCTTCCTTGAAGACGTCACGGCCGTCCATCCGGAAGTACGGGGATTCGGAGCCACTGTTCGGGACCCAGATTTTTTGCTCGCCCTGACCGTCTGCACGTAGCCGTGAAGCAACGATCTGACCCCGCTCTTCCGGGGTGCCGGCCTTGAGAACGACGGCACCGGCACCGTCACCGAAGATGGCGTGACTGACTGCGTCTTCGGGGTCCAGCAGAGAGCTGAAGACATCGGCGCCGATCACCAGGGCGGTGCGGGCCTGACCAGCAGCAATGGCGGCCGCCCCCTGGGCGAGGGCATAGACGAATCCGCTGCACACGGCGTTGATGTCGAAGGCTGCAGCGTGGGTGAGGCCGAGCTGCCTGGCGACTTTGGGTGCTGTTGCAGGTACCGGGCAGTCGGGCGTGGTGGTGGCGACGATGACGAGGTCGACCTCGAGCTGGCCGGCGGACGCGAGGGCCTGGCGTGCGGCCTCGGTGGCCAGATCGCTGGTGGTGGTTCCCGTATCGACGCGGTGGCGGGTACGGATCCCGGTCCGGGCCTCGATCCAGGATGGTTCCAGTCCGTGGTCCTGGTGGATTTCGTGGTTGGTGATCTTGCGGGCAGGCAGGGCGGCGCCGAGGCCGCAGAGCACGGGGATGGAGTGATGAGTGGAGGATTCGGGCATGGGTGCTCGTTCCTTATGAAGGGAAGGGAAGGGTCGTGGTCAGGGGATGTGGTGGGCGACGGCGCAGGAGACGGTGAAGTGTTCTCCAAGTGCTCCCGTGATGGTCGCCAGGCGCCAGGTCCCCTGGCGCAGGGTTCGGATCCTGGGGTTCTCCAAGGTGGCGGTCGCCGTGGTGAATGGAGCCGTGGTCGTGCAAGCCACAATGCGGGTAGTGCGCATCCAGAGGGTTTCGGAGTCGGCCCGGGTGAGGCCGTCGAGTTCGTAGAGGAGCACTTGACCCAGTTGGAGGACCGTGACGAAGGCGTCGATGAGGTTCAGCCCACGGGCTTTGGTCGCGTCCAACGCGGTGGGAGTAGGTCCTGGGGTGCCGACGCCGACGCTGACCTGGGTGCGGATGACGTCCTGTACCCGGTCGATTGGAGCCAGCTCGGGGACCCGAGACCGGAAGACGTCCCGGTACACGCTGCCGGCGCCGTTGAGGCCGCCCTCGGGCAGTTCCTGGGGTGCGAGGCCGATGGAGACGGTGAATCCTCCGACAACGACTACACTGCGGGCCATGTCCTCGGTGGTGTCCAGGATGAGGGTCAGAGGCAGGGCCTCGAATCCTGATTCCACCGGTTGGGAGGGTGCCCGCACTTCCAAGATGGTGACTGTCCAGCTCACAGGTCGGGCGAGCCGGGCCAGGGCGGCTTCGGTGGCCTGCAACGAGAGGCTGAGAACGTCGATGGTTCCAAGGTGCGGGACCGCGGTCCGGGCCCCCTTCTTGGACCAGAGACCGCTGATCTGAATCGACGCCGATCCCTTGGCCGTGTGCCGGCCATCCTGGCTCTGCCAGGAGTCCAGGTGCTCAATGGTTGGGATGACCTGGGCGTAGCGGGATCCGAAGTATCGATCTGAGGCGGGTCCCAGAATGGAATCCACCGTAGGCGTCGTAGTGTGCATGTGTGTCCTCCCCCTTGAGGGCTGAATTTGTGTCGTGTTCAGCCTTCCGGGGGTGGGCTACCAGAGCCAGAGCTTCGTGATACTGGCAGTGATCATGCCTGGCTGATTAGAGGTGCAGCGGCTGCCAGCCTTCCGGGGTGAGAGTGCCGAAGACGATGTCGGCGAAGTGATAGCCGACGCCGACCGTATGGGGCTCGGTCAGGAGCTCGGCGACGAGCTTGCGGGACCGACGAGCTTGGTCCGGCTTCTCGTCCGACCAGGGGCCCATGGTCGTGTCATGGAACTGGACTGGGCTGTGGAAGACGTCCCCGAAGATCAGGGCCCGCTCTCCCCGCGACTCGACCATGTAGGACATGTGTCCGGCGGTATGGCCTGGGGTGTGGATCGCTCGGACGGAATCGCTGATCTGTTCGCCGCCGCGGAGGGCTCCGACGTTGATCGTGCCGGTGAGATGGGCCAGCCTGGCCGCGTCGGGGGCGCCGACGAACACCTGCTCGGGACTCAACCGGTCCGGTTGGTCGGCGCCGATCCAGCCGACATGATCCTCGTGGGCATGCGTGATGGCCAAGGCCTTGATGCGTTCGTCACCGAGCGTTGCGTACTCGGGGTTCAGCCCACCTCTCATGGTTCCCAGGGAAGGGTGCGTCCGGTGGCGCGGCAACTGAAGAGGGCCGAAGCCTGCATCGATCACGACGAGACCATCCGCTTCGTGAATGACCACGCTCCCGACTGACCCGATGAGGTAACCGTCTTCTGAGACTGGAGGCCTCGTGGGGAACGTCGTCGTTCGGTACCATCCCTCAGGCTCCAGCTCCACATATCCGTCAGGGACATAGGAGATCTTCAGGTCCCCCAGGGTGATGTGCCGTGACTGTGCGGGCGAGTACCAGCGTTCTGGGGCGACGGCCATGTCAGCTGAGCCTTCCGATTGCGGCGGCCGATTCGGGGCGGGCGATGTACATGAAAAGCATGAGGTCTCCGGCGTCGATGGGTGTCAGAAGTACTGAATCGAAGAAGAGCCGGCCCAAGGCGCTGTGGTCGTAGGAGACCTCAAGGTGGGGGTCCTGAGCCATGCTGTGCCCGTCCCAGAGGTGGGCGAACTCCGGCGACTCCTGCTTGAGTTCGTCGGCCAGCAGCTGGAAAGCGGTGTCGGACGGAAAGGACGCGGCCCGTTGCCGGAACTGAGCGACCATCATGGTGGCCGCAGTTTCCCGGAACGGGTACTTCGCGGCGTACTTCTCGTCCGTGAAGAACTTGACCAGGCAGTTGCTGTCGGGGGTCAGCCCGAAGATATAGTGCCCGAGTTCGTTCACCGCGAGGACGTTCCAGTAGCGGTCCGCGATATACGCCGGGACTTCGCGGACAGCGCCCAGGAGGCGGCTGAGCGTCTCTGTGACCCGGCCGTTGGCGCTGTTCAGCTCCGGTAGTGCCTTGCCTGCCAAGGTGTAGAGGTGCTCGAGCTCCTGGCCCTCCAGCTTCAGGGCTTCGGCGATCGCCCCGAGGATCGGTGTCGAAACGGTGATGTCCCGGCCCTGCTCGAGCCAGGTGTACCAGGTGACCCCTACGCTGGCCAAGACCGCGACCTCTTCGCGTCGCAGACCCGGGGTTCTGCGCCGCTCAGTGGTGGGCAGTCCGACGTCGGACGGCTTCAGGCTTTCGCGTTTGGCCCTGAGGAAGGAGCCAAGCCAGCGACGCCGTACCGCCGCAGAGTCGTGACGACGTTCGGGCAAATTCGTGCTCACTGCAGCCAGCGCCTGCTTTCTGGACTCGTCTCCGATCTGAGTTCTCCGATGAAGGACTCCCAACGGCGTTCCTCAGGATCATCGACGATTTCGGTGTGGAAGAGGTGGGAGGAACTTTCCACCGCGTGGAAACGGAGATCCTCCCAGCCGAGGGACTCCCATTTCAGTGCCGCGTGCGGCACGACCAGGGGGTCCCGGGTGGCGTAGAGAACTCTAACCCGCACGTCCGGAACGTCGTGGTCGCACGGCAGGTAGCGGTCGACAGCGGCAAGATGGGTGACCAGGCGCTGCTCGCTTCTGCCCTTGATCCCCGGCCCCGGTGCGGCGATACGCGGTCTGGTCACGCCGGGGAGCCACCATGGAGCGGTCGCTGCGAGAACGACGACGTCGATCAATTGCTCGATGGCCGGCCCCAGCTGGCGGCAGATCTCGTAGGCTACGGTTCCGCCCATGCTGTGCCCGTACAGAACGCGCGGGCCTGTGGCCCGGACGGTCGTCCGGGCCACAAGGTCTGAGATGGCGTGGTGCGCGAAGTCCTCGATGGTGGACCCCGTGCCGGCGAACCGAAGGGGCGTGACCGTGGAGTCGCCTGTGCGCAGGGCCGCTCGGAGGTTACGGGGAACGCAGGGCAAGCCTCCCGCGTGGTGCAGGTAGTAGATCTGCATCTGGTCAGAACCCCCGATTCCCGTGACTCCGGTTCAGCTGACGGCGGTCGCTTTACGGTCCTCGTGAGGTGCCTCGACGGTGGTCTGTGCCGAACTGCGGACGGACGCCGCGATCAGCAGGCCGAGGAGAAGCAGGACGACGATCCCCGCCATGCCCGCCGTCGTGAAGTCCAGGGTGAGTGCGCCCACCGTGGTGTGGCCGGCCGCTGTCGCAGCCGCGACGAGAACTGCCAAGCCGACCGCGCCTCCGATCTGCTGCCCCGAGGTCGCGATGCCGGAGCCCACGCCCTGGTCGGAGGCAGGGATCTCGGCCGTGGCTACGGAGTACATCACCGTGAACACGACGCCTTGGGCGAGGCTGAGGACCGCGAAAGGAAGTGCCCCGAGGAGGACGGGCCCTCGGGCCGCCATGACGATTCCCGTCAGAATCGTGCCGACCGCGCCTACACTCCAGGCGAGTGCGAGAATCCGTCGGCTGGACCAGATGTTGCTCAGACGCCCTCCGATCATCGTGCCCAGCAGCACACAGGCCGAGGGGAGCATGAAGATCAAGCCCGTGGCCAGAGGGGCCACATGGGCGATCTGCTGAAGGTAGATGGTGATGAAGAACGGAAGCGCCCCGAATGAGGCCATGAACACGAAGGTCGTCGCAGTGCCGGTGCGCAGTCCGGCGTTGCTGAAGAGGGCCAGCGGAACGAGGGGTGAGGCGACTTTTCGTTCGATGACGACGAACAGGACCAGGAGGATGATTCCCGCGACGAGCGGAAGGAGGGTTCCGGCCGCCGCCCAGCCGATCTCCGGGGCTTGAACCATGCCGTAGACGATGGCCAGGATGCCGGCGGTGGACGTCACCGCACCGGGGATGTCCAGACGGGTTTTCGCGGTCGAGGGCTGGTCGGCGGGAAGGAAGACGAACGCTGCGCCGGCGCCGATGAGGCCGAGCGGGACATTGACGAAGAACACCGAGCCCCAGCCCAGAGCGCCGGCCAGGACGCCGCCGAGGAGGGACCCGAGGACCATTCCGGTGCTGCCGGCCGCGGCCCACAGGCCCATGGCGCGATTGCGGCTCCGGCCCTCTTCGAAGATCGTGGTGACCAGGGACAGGGTGGCCGGGGCAAGCAGAGCCCCGCCGAGGCCTTGACCTGCCCTGGCGACGATCAGGAGCCATGGTTCAGTGGCGAGACCGCCGGCGAGCGAAGCGATCGCGTACAGAACCATGCCGGCGACGAACATCCTGCGCCGCCCGAAGAGGTCCGCGAGGCGCCCGCCGAGCAGGAGGAAGCCGCCGAAGACCACGGCGTAGCCACTCACAACCCACTGGAGGGCGGATTCAGTGAAGGCCAGGCCTTCACTGATCTTGGGCAGTGCGACGAAGACGATGTTGTAGTCGAGTGCGATGACGAGCTGGGCGAAGGCCAGCAGAGCCAGGGTCACTCCGGGGTGCCGGAGGCGCGGTGCGCTCATGGGTGGTGATCCGTTTCTGTGGGTGGATGAGGGCTGTGCGTGTGGTGAAGGCCGTGCGTGCGGTCTGTGGAGAAGGTCAGTAACGCAGGGCGTAGCTGAGCTGCCGGGTGAACGATTTGGTGCGCTGTGCGTCATGGAACCGGGCGTCGTCCTCCAGGATCTTGGTGGCCGCCGCGACGTTCGTCCGGGCCTGGGCGATCGCCTGTTCGATCGGCACGGCCACGGGCAGGTCGAAGAGGTCGATGATCTTCTCCAGCCGTTCTTCAACGGAACCTCCGACGATGTAGAAGGGCTTGCCCATGGTGGAGACGGTGTCGATCAGCAGATCATCGGAGAGACGGCGGAAGGGCTCGGACACAGGGCGATGACCATCGGCATGCATGTCGAACTCGACGGGCAGATGCACGTAGGCGTCGTACAGACCCCGTGCGCGACGGCGGGTCACTTCGCCGAGCATGTCGGCGTACGACTTGTAGAAGTGCTTGACCGGGAGGCCGGTGATCTTTTTCACCGCCTGAAACCAGGCCGGCGCTCCCGGATTGATCCCGATCCGCATGCGCGCCTCGAGGTAGACCCACTCGTGGAAGACGCCGCCGTCGGAGATGAAGGGACCCTCTCCGGCCTCGTTGTGAACACGCTCCTCGAATCGCCTCATCATGAGCTTGATCAGCTCCATGCCGTTGAGCTCCATCACGGTCTTGCCGGGGATGAGGTCGATCAGGATCTCCCGTGATGTCATGGCGTGAGTCCGCGGGATGCCCGTTGCAATGGACAGCGCCTCGGTGGTGGTGCTCTTGCCGGTGGAATACGTCCCGGAAATTGCGAGCTTGAGGTTGTTTTTCATCAGTGGTCTTTCTCAGTGGGTGGTTGATTCGATGGCGCCCTGGCACTGTGCTAGGCGCTCATCGAGGGTTCCGGTGACCTCCAGGGTCGGGATGGAGAGGTGCTCCAATTCCGAGATGAGGTAGCGGTCGCTGAGCTCCCGGAATTTGTCGGACACCGGCCGGTTCTCCACCGCGAGCGGAAACTCGATGGGGAGGTGGACGACGAGGTCGTAAAGGTCGGCCATCCGGGTCAGAAGCGCTCGCCGGATCGGCTCGATGGATTCAATCTGCCAGCTGGTGTCTGCGTGAACGTCAGGAGTGGGGTGTGCGCCGTGCATCAGCATGGTGCGCACGAACACCCAGTCGTGCAGGAGAGACCCGTCCGAGACGACATCAGGCTCGTCGAACTCCAAGGCCGCCCGGTCCATCAGGCGCCGGATCAGAAGTTCGATGAGCTCGTCCCGGCTGCATTCGGTCGCCTGCTTGCCGGCCTGCCACAGCGGGGAGCTCATTTCGGGAACATGTTGGTAGTGCAGGCCGACATTGGTGACCAACTTCTTGACCAGTGTTGTTTTTCCGGCACCATACGAACCCGTGATGGCAATTCTCATAGGGTCTCCATAGACAGACGACGAGATGTCTACGAACGACGCTAAATCGGTTCGTGGATCAGACCCAGAGTCGCGTTATCATAGTGCGTTCGGTACCAGACTGAGCGATCCTGAGAGACGCGGAACCGGGCACGAATCGCGATCTCGTGCCCCACGATCGGCCGATACCGCTCGTGGCAGCACTAGCCTGCACCCCACGTGATAGCCGCGGGGAGGCGAGCACTCTGCCGGGACAGAGGTCTGGTGATCTGGGCGGCCAGATCGAGAAAATGGTGAGCTCTAGGTTGATGCCTGACGGGTTTAAGCGGCGAAGAATTGGACCATGTTTGCAGACTCGGCGCGCAGTGCTCCTCCGGTCACAGTCCTTGATGCACTGGAGAATCATTTCGGCGATCGACCGAGTGGGAAGGGTCTTAAGAATTTGAGCGCTGCTGACCTCGATGAGGTCAGAGGCATCCTGAACGAGTTTTGGGAGGTTCAAGCGGATCAGGCTGGAGCTGTCGTTTGCGACCTCCCGCTGTGGAACTCGCAGTCAAAAATCCCGCTGGTCTTTCGTTTCGCGCCCCAGAAGATTTGATGTGGTCGGAATCTGCACTGACGCAAAAATCCCCCGACGGACGCGCCAGTGCGCGCCCGTCGGGGGATTCGTACCCGAAGAAGCCTCAGGATTCAGCAGAGGAAACGCTGATCAGTGGTGCTTCTTCTCGTCGCCTTCTTCGCGGCGGTCGTCCTGGGAGCCGAGGTCGGCGCCGTCGTTCCCCTCGAAGAAATCAGCGTCGCGGCGCTCCTGACGCTGCTCCTCCTGCTCGCCGTGCTCTTCGCGCAGTTCGTCGTTCTTGTCGTGTCCCATGACAGCTCCTTGATCCGCTCGGTGTGAGCCCATTCGGTGTGGTCGGTCCCAGGCTATACCCGCTTCCCAGTGCCATGTCTGTCGAAAGTTGCAGGCGCCGCCGGAGCGTCTCAGGGCCCTCGGAAGCGGGGGAGGCGGGGTCTCGGGCGGCACTCCGGAGAACTGCGGGGTTCAGCCGACGCCGCGTTCAACGGCGACGCCCGCTGAACAGCACCGTCAAGTTCTACGGTGGCTGTCAATCGCAGTACTCAGGAAGCCTCGCTCGAGCTAGCCCAGGAACTCGCGGGCCGCGGCCACCAGCGCCTTCACGCCGTTGCCCAGCGTCGGATCGATCACCGGGGCGAAGAACGGCGAGTGGTTGGAGGGGACGTCGTCGGGCATCCGACCGGTCCTCGCCACGATCTCCGCCAGGGAAGGCTCGCCGCCGCCCAGGAACCAGTAGACCAGCGGCACGTCCGCCGCCGTCGCGAACTCGCCGACGTCCTCGCTGCCGGACAGCGGGCCCGGGTTCAGCACGCGCTGCTCGCCCAGGACACCCCGCAGCACGGTGGCCACCCGCTCGCTGGCCGTGGGGTCGTTGACCGTGACGGGGAAGCGCTCGAAGTACTCGATCGTGGGTTCTTTCGGGCTGGCCGAGGCCTGTGCCTCCGCCTTGGCCACGCGCTCCACGCTCTCCAGGACCTTGGAACGGACCTCCTCGCGGTAGCTGCGCACCGTCAGGCCCAGGGTCGCCTTGTCCGGGATGATGTTGTTCTTGGTCCCGGCGTGGACCTGGCCGACCGTCACGACGGCCGTGTCCAGGGCGCTGATCTCGCGGGACACCACGCCCTGCAGGCGGTTGATGACATTGGCCGCGAGGTACACGGGGTCCACGGTGGCCTCGGGGCGCGAGCCGTGGCCTCCCACGCCGTGCAGGGTGATGCTCAGGCTGTCCGCGGCAGCCATCGCCGGGCCGGGGGTCAAGCCGATGAACCCGGCCGGGATCGGAGCCACATGCTGGCCGAGCACCACATCGGGGCGCGGGAAACGGTCCAGGAACCCGTCACGGAGCATCTCCGCGGCGCCGCCTCCGGCCTCTTCCGCGGGCTGGAAGACCGTGACGAGCGTGCCCGACCACTCCTCGCGGGAGTCGACCAGATGTTCGGCCGCCCCGAGCAGGCAGGTCACGTGCACATCGTGACCGCAGGCGTGCATGACGGGAACGTCGTTGCCGTCTGGATCGGTCCCACGGGCGGTGCTCGCGTAGTCGAGGCCGGTCTGCTCCTCCACGGGAAGGCCGTCCATGTCCGCGCGCAGCAGCACGGTGGGTCCGACGCCGTTGGCCAGGACGCCGACGACGCCGGTGCGGCCCACGCCTTCCGTCACCTCGAAGCCGAGCTCCCGCAGGTGCCCGGCGACGATGCCGGCGGTGCGGGTCTCCTGGAAGGAGAGTTCCGGGTTGCTGTGGAGGTCTTTGTAAATGGCGGTGAGATCCAGAGTCATGACCCCAGGCTAGTTGCGTTGAGCAACCACCGAAAGCGCCGCGCCGAGTCTTCCGGACCTTCTGGTCCTTCCGGCTCGTCCTTCAGCTCGCGAGACGCCACTTGAGCACAATGCTTCACGCGGACATTGTGCTCAAGTGGCGTCTCGCGAGCCGGAGACCGGAGAGAGAGGAAGCGGTCAGCCGACGACGATGCGCTGGGCGCCGAGGCCCGGAGCCTCGATCTCCACCACGTCGCCGTGCTTGAGGTACGCGAACCGGCCGGACATGGCGACACCCTCCGGGGTGCCCGTGATGATCACGTCGCCCGGCTCGAGCGCCATGAACTGACTGACGTGGTGCACCAGGAACGCGGCGCGGAAGACCATGTCCGCCGTCGTCGAGCGCTGGCACTCCACACCGTTCACCCGCGTGGCGAGGGGGAGCGAGGAGACGTCGAAGGGCGTGCCGTCCGCGCCCACGGCCGGGACCAGCCAGGGGCCCAGCGGGGTGGAGCCGGGCAGCGACTTGCCCTTGGTCCACTGGCCGCCCGCGCCACCCAGCTGCAGGGAACGCTCCGAGAGGTCGTTGGCGAGGACGTACCCGGCGATCGCCGCCTGGGCTTCGTGCTCGTCGGCCAGGAGGTGCGCGGAGCGGCCGATCACCAGGCCCAGTTCCACCTCCCAGTCGAGCTGCTCGCTGCCGGGCAGGCCGGGGAACTCGTCGTACGGTCCGGCGACGGTGTTGGCGGGTTTGAGGAACACGACCGGCGACGCCGGCGGCTCCAGGCCGGACTCCGCGGCATGGGCCGCGTAGTTCAGACCGATGCCCACCACGTTCCCCGGCCGGGCCACGGGGGCGCCGATCCGCTCGGAGGGCTCGACGGCGGGCAGCAGCCCGGCGTCGAGGGCGGACTGGGTCTCCGACACGAAGTCACGGGACAGGAAGGTGGAGTCGATGTCCTGCGTCAGGGGCAGGAGGCTGAAATACCGGGCGCGGCCGCTGGCGTCATCGACAACCACCACGGGCTCCTCGGCCCCGGGGGAGCCGATACGGGCGAACTTGAGGGTCATGCCACCAGTGTCCGGGGACCGCGGGTGAGGCGGAAATGTGACTGGCGCCATGCCCGCGTCCGGGGCAGCTCCCAAACCTCCAGCGTGCATCCGTCCGCCCTGGGCCCGCGGTTCAGCTCCCGCGCAGCCGGTCCATCTCGCGCCGGTCCTTCTTGGTGGGCCGTCCCGTGCCCCGGTCGCGGACCGGGATGCCCAGCTGCGGGGCCACCGGGCGAGGCGGCGTGCGGTCCGTGAACGCGTGCGACGCCGCCTCGGCGCCCACGCGTTTGGCGATCAGCTGGCGCACCTCCAGGATGCGTTCGTAGCCGGGCATGCGGATGCGCACCTCATCGCCCGGGATCACGATCTGGGACGCCTTGACCGGGTTGCCGTTCAGCCGGACGTGGCCCGCACGGCAGGCCGCGGTGGCGGCGGAGCGGGTCTTGTAGGCGCGCACGGCCCAGAGCCACGCATCAACCCGGACGGCATTGGGCGCGGACTTGGAGAGGGACGGAGTCCCGGAATGGGCAGCCATGGGTATTGATTATGCGCCTCAAGCGCCCTTGGCGTGCTGTTCCTCTGAATCCTGGGAGGGGCGGAGCAGGCCCGGGACGGCATTCCGGGCCGAACCCTTGGGCCAGGTGGCATTCCGTGCGGCGCCGTTGGCGCCGGGCTTTTTCGGCGTGCGGGCGGCGTTCGCCGGGGTGACCGTGGAGGTCTTCCCGGCGGGCGCGGAAGCCAGCTCGACGGCCGGCAGCTCGACGGCGGCCGGCGTGGCGGCCGGTTCGGTCAGCGTGACCTTCACGGAGGGGGAGGCTTTCCCCGAGGGCGTGGTCCCCGAGGGCGCGGTCGCCTTGCTCCAGGACGGGATGAGGCCGGACCTGCCTGCGTCCGCCGGCGTTACCGACGGCGCCTTCACGGCGCTGGACGATGCGGCGGGAGCCCGGTCCGGGCTGACATTCGCCGCGTCCGCGGTGAGGGCCGGCGCGGCGGTGGCGCCGTCGTCGTCGAGCGCGGTGCCGACGTCCGTGGTCTGGCGTGCGGCGGCCACGCGGCCGCCCAGATTCCGGCCGACGCCGATCAGCCGGCTCGCGCCGAGATAGACCAGCCTGCCGAGTCCCGTGAAGACCAGCGCCATGCAGCCGGCGAAGAGAACCAGAGCCGCCAGGAAGGCGGCGATCATCAGCGTCCCCACAAAGGTGAGGTTCAGGATCATGGTGGTATCAGATGTCATTCGCCGTCATCCCCTTTGGCGGTGTGCAGACCTGGTGTCGGAGTGTCGGAGCGCGTTCCTAGGGCGCTCTGACGGAACTCTGAAATCCAACGGTAGCCACCCGGATGCGGTCAGGGGAACGGCGCGGCGGGTCCGTTGCGGAATCGTAGTTCGTTTGTGATGAAAAATGACAGGTCCGGACCCGACGCGCGGCCCGCGTACCCTTAAAGCTGGTCATTTTCGGCGTGCCTCGCTCCGCGCGAGGGCAAGAGGTTGAGGAAAGAGGTGCTGCCCGGTGGACACCACGGACCTCACGCGACGGCTCGCCACCCTCGAATCGCTGACCAAGGGACCCGCCTGGGCGCTGACCCGCTCCGCTCCCTGGGTGATCGCGGTCCTCCAGTCCACCTTCACCCGGACCCGGCCGAGCCTGACCCTGGAGGAGTTCCACGCGGAGCTGGATCTCTGCCTGGAACAGCTGCGGGCCACCGATCCCGCCGTCGCGGGCGCCAACACCGGCCGCACCGTGGCCGACGAATGGACCCGCCGGAAGTTCGTGACCCGCCGCCATCACTCCGGTCACATCGTCTACGAACTCACCGAAGCCGCCTCCCGCGTGCTCGCCTTCCTGGAGAGCCTCAGCTCACCCCGTTCCACCCTCACCGGCTCCCGCCTGGGGACGCTGCTCAACGACGTCGAGAAGCTGGCCCACGAGACCAACCCGGATCAGACGGCGCGCCTGGAATCGCTCCGGGAAGAGATCCAGGAGCGCCAGGAGCTGATCCGTGGCATCACCTCCGGAGAGCTCGACGGCCTCCTGGACGAGGACGAGGCGGTGGAAGCGACCGAGAACATCCTGGACCTCGCCGCCAGCCTCCCGGCCGACTACAAGAAGATGCGCGACAGCATCGAGGACCTGGTGGGCAAGCTCCGCAACCAGATCATCGAGGAATCGCTCACCAAGGGCGCCACCATGGCCCAGGTGCTGGAACAGGACCGCATCCTGCGCCAGAGCCCGGAGGGCAGGACCTTCCGCTCCTTCACCGCCTTCCTCGAAGACCCTCAGCAGCAGCTGCGGTTCCGTTCCGCGATCGCCGAGGTGCTCAGCCGTCAGTTCGCGGACACCCTCGCCGCCGAGGACCGGGAGACGCTCAAGAGCCTGGTCTCGGAGCTCCGGAATCAGCACGCGCAGATCCAGCGGATCTACGGCAAGCTCTCCGAGAGCCTCAACACCTACGTGCAGAGCGACGACTTCCGGCACTCGCTCCGGCTCCGGCAGGCACTGCGCCAAGCCGAGCAGGCCGTCCGGAGTCTCCCGTACGAGCGGGACAAGCCGGGCTTCGCCGCCGCCCCGGAACTGTTCGGCGGTGTGCTGGAGTCGATCTCCATGGTGCAGCTCTTCGACCCGGACGAATTCGAGGAACCGCCGCGGCTGGCCGACCCGATCGACTTCGCCGAGCAGGACCGGACGCGTGCGCCGCGGACCCCCAAGGCGAAGCCCGCGCTGATCCGCACCGCCCTGGCCGGCGCCCGGACGGTGGGGGACGCGTGGACCGCGCTCCCGCCCCAGGAACGGCACATCAACTCGATCCGCGCCCTGCTGTCCGAGGCGCTCAACTCTGGGGCGGCCTTCTCGGCCGCCGGCCAGGAGAGCGTCGAGTTCGAACAGGTGGACGGCAGTCTGAGAGCAGCCACCGTGCCGCTCGTGACGCTGCCCGGCGGCGCGGACGACGGCGGCGCGGAGCCTGTGCCCGCGCCGGACACGCCGCCGACGTCGAGCACCCCGCGCAGGCAACGCACCAAGGAAGGACAGGAATGAGCGAGCAGATCCACGGCGTCGACGCCCGGGACACCTTTGTGGACGGAGCCGAGCTCTACCCCGGCGACACCGGCGTCCTCCCGCTGCGGCTGCGCCATGCCCTGGTGCGCCTGCTCAAGGGCCCCTATGTGGACGGTGGCCGGGACGAGAAGCTGTGGACCACTTTGACGGATCACCAGCAGGTCCTGCGGTCCCGCCTCTCGGAGCTCTTCCTCACCCTGCACCTGGACCACGAACGCAAGATCGCCGTGCTGCGCCCCGTGGACCCCGAACTGCTCGGCGGCAACGCCCGGTCCAGCCTCCTCAGGCAGCAGCGTGCGCTCAGCCGCGTGGAGACGATCGTCCTCCTGCGGCTCCGCCTTCTCCTGGACCGGCACAGCGAAGCGCAGACGGAACCCACGGTCACCCTCGAGGAGATCGCGGAGATCGTCGCGCACTACCAGCCCGCCGCTGAGCAGGACGCCTACCGGGACGCCAAGACCGTCCAGGCCGCCGTGGACAAACTGCGCGCGCGCCAGCTGCTCCTCCCCACCGGGCTGGACAACGTCTTCGGCATCAGCGGCGCTCTGCCTCTGGCCCTCCCGTTCGACAGCATCACCGCCATCACGGCCCAGCTGGAACGGCTCCAGCACGCCTCGGAGGACGCGGTGGGGACCCAGGCCCTCCTGGACATCGACGACGACGGCGGGGAGGACGCCGTGGAGCCGGTCGAGCAGGATGACCCCGCCGCCGTCGCTGACGAACCCGACACGACCCCCGAGGAGGAGCAGGCATGAGCATCCCCGCACTGCTGCCCATCGGCGATGACATCAACCCCGGGCAGATGCGCCTGGCCCGGGTCCAGCTGGTCAACTGGGGCACGTTCCACGGCGCCCACGTCATGCACGTGGACCGCCGCGGCACCCTTCTGACGGGCAACTCCGGCGTGGGCAAATCCACCCTGTTCGACGCCATGCTGCGCGTCTTCGACGCCCGCCCGCGCTCGAACGAGGCCGCCGCGGCCCGGATGGGCGGCGCCGTGGACGACAAGCGCACCACCTACACCTACATGCGCGGCAAGGTCGGCGACCGCGCCACCACGGACGGGGCCACCAGCGCCTTCCAGCGGCCCGGCGCCACGTGGTCCGCCGTCGCGCTGACCTTCGACAACGCCGCCGGCACCACGGTGACCCTCTCCGCCCTCTTCGACCTGCCGAAGAACGGCACCGAGGCCAATGTGGGCCGCCACTACATGATCGACACCGTCCCGCTGGACGTGGACGTCCTGGAGACCCTGGCGCACAAGCGCTTCACCCGCTCCACCCTGGAGGACTCGTTCCCCGGCGCACAGGTGTTCGACGTGCACCGCACCTTCGCCGAACGGTTCCGCCGCATCCTGGGCATCGGCAGCGACCAGGCCCTCCCGCTCCTGCGCGTCATCCAGGCGGGCAAGGGGCTGGGCGGCAGCGTCAACACCTTCTTCCGCGACCAGGTCCTGGACCCGCCGGCCACCCTGGACGCCGCGGACGCCGTGGTGGAGGAGTTCAGCAACCTCATCTCCATCCGGCAGCGGCTCGAGGACGTCCGCCTCCAGCGCGATGATCTGGCCCCCGTCCCGCAGCTGAACAAGGACTACGCACGCCACCTCCTGGAAGCCAACCGCCTCCGCACCCTCGGTGGCACCGAGTTCGACGCGCAGCGGCAGGCGCTCGCCGTCGTCGTGCATGAGAACACCGTGGCGCGGCTCAAGGCGCGCGCCGCGGACAAGGCCCAGGCCCTCAAGGCCGAGCGGATGAGCCGTGACGCGCTCGCCGCCCAGCTGCGCGAGCTGGAGCTGGACTACAACAACCAGGGTGGCAATGCGATCGCCTCCATCGAGGCCGGACTGGAGAATGCGCGCCTGGCGCAGCGGCTCCGGCGCGACCTGGAGACGGGCGTGCAGAAGCAACTGCGCGACGCCGGCCTGGAACTCCAGTGGACGGCCGAGGGCTGGGCGCAGGCGCACCAGCAGGCGGAGCGGCGCAGCGCCGAACTGACCGGGGACGCCGAGTCCCTCAAGGCGCTCCGCTTCGAGGCCTTCGACGCGCACGCCACGGCCAAGCGCGAACTGGAGGAGGCCGGCAAGGAGCTGCGTTCCCTGCAGTCGGGCACCTCGCTCATGCCGCAGCCGTCCCTGGAGAACCGCGCGGCCATCGCGGCGGCGCTGGAGGTGGAGATCTCCGAGCTGCCGTTCGCGGGTGAGCTCATGGACCTGCTTCCCGAAGAGGAGCGGTGGCGTCCCGCGGCCGAGCGCGCCCTCCGCAACCTGGCCACCACGCTGCTGGTCCCGGGCGAGCTCTTCACCAAGGTCACCGAGTTCCTGGACGGCACCACCATCCGTGGGGCCCTCCGCGCGGTGGACGTCTCCCGCGTGCTGCCCGGCGCGGAAGCAGCGCTGTCCGCGGTGGAGCCCCGGGACCTGCTCGCCAAGCTGCGTTTCCTGGAGACCGGTCTGACCCCGGCCCGGGAAGCCGCGGTGGAATGGCTGCGGGAGCGGATCGCGCTGGATTACGCCTACCCGTGCGTGGAGGACCCGGCGGAGCTGGCCGGGCTGGAACGCGGTCTCTCCCTGGGCGGCGTGGTCAAGCGGAACAGCCACACCGTGGAGAAGGACGACCGATTCGCCGCGCGCCGTGACTTCGTCCTCGGTTTCGACAACGCCAGCAAGGTCGCGATGGTCCAGGACCGCATCGCCGAGCTGCGAGAGAGCCTCAAGGCCGCGGAGACGGTGGCCCAGGACCGCGAGGATTCGCACCAGGGCGTGGCCCGTCAGCTCGAGGCCCTGCGCCGCGTGGCGGCGGATCACCGCGAGTGGAGCGAGGTCTCGGCGGAGGTCGCGGCCGAGGAGGTTCAGCGTCTGGAGCGCCGCCTGGCGGATGCGCTCGCGGCCCAGGCGGACCTGGAGCCCCTGCGGGCCAAGGTCGAGCAGACGCGCAGGCAGCACCAGGAGAGCACCGAGGCCGCGGCCGTCCTCCAGAACGAGTACAAAGCCCTTGACACCCAGCTCGTCTCCGCGGACAAACTGCTCGCCGCCGCGCGCAAGCGGGTGTCGGAGAACCCGCCGTCGCCGGAGACCGTGGAGGCCCTCGCCCCGCGCTTCGAGGAGATGGGGGAGTTCGGCGACATCGCCGAACTGGACCTGGCCGCCGTGCGCGTCCGTTCCGCCCTGCAGGACGAGCTGCACCGGGCCGAGAGCGCCGCGCAGGCCACCGCCGAACGTCTGACCAGGATCTTCGACTCCTTCGCACGCCGCTGGGGCGGAACGGTCTCGGCCGACCACGGCACCGGGATCGGGGCGGCCCCGGACTACGAGGAGCGTTACCACGCGATCGTCCGGGACGGCCTGCCCGCCCAGGAGGAGGAGTTCCGGGCGTTCTTCAATCAGCGCACCCACGAGTCGTTCTCCACGCTGCTGCACCTGCTGGATGAGGAGCGGCGTGCCATCACGAGCCGCATCCTGCCGCTGAACGGCATCCTGGCCGGCGTGGACTTCCACGAGGGCAGCCACTTGGAACTCGACATCAAGCAGACCGTCCCGCCGAGCGCCAAGGCCTTCAAGGACGCCATCTCGCGGGCCCTGCGGGTGCGGCACGCGCGTGGCGCGGACGCGGGCCCGGCCGGAGCCTCCGGTGCCCCGACGGGCGACGACGACGAGCTCACCATCCGCTACAAGACCCTGGAGAACCTGGTCACCCGGCTGTCTTCCCAGGCACCGGAGGACCGCCGGTGGCGGGCCGAGGTGCTGGATGTCCGCGGGCACCTGTTCATCGCGTGCAAGGAGCACCGGATGGTCCGGGTGGAGGGTGAGGAGCCCCGGGCCGAGGTGTTCATGCACTCGGACACCGGCTCCATGTCCGGTGGCGAACGGCAGCGGTTCACGGCGTTCATCATGGCGGCGGCCCTGAGCTATCAGCTCGGCATCGCGGAGCAGGGCTTCACGAGCTACGGGACCGTGATGATGGACGAGGCGTTCGTGCTGGCCAGCGAGGAGTTCGCGGGTCAGGGCATCGCCGCGCTCCACGAATTCGGTTTCCAGCTGCTTCTGGCGGCCCCGGAAAACGTGATCGACCTGTCGCGGCACCTCGGATCCGTCACGGAGATCCTCAGGGACCGACGGACCAACCGTTCCGGGGTGCTTCCCCTGGGTGGCAAGGCAGCCCCGGGCCAGCCCCGGAGCGAGGCGAACCCCGTCGACATCCGGCTGGGCTAGAGGGCCGGCGGGTCTGCCGGGTGGACTCGTTCGCCGGGGTTGGAGGTCGCAGTCGGCCTCGTGCTGGTGGGACGGGTCCTTCGTGGGTCCTCCCCGCTGAAACAGTGAGTTTCCGCTGAAACAGCGAGTTCTGCTCACTGTTTCAGCGGAAACTCACTGTTTCGGCACGTGGGGTCCGGCCGGGTCCGCGGGGTCGTGCGACAACGGACCCGACAACGGACCGTGCGACAACGGACCGTGCGACAACGGGTAGGGCGCCGCGGTGGGGAAACTCACTGCCTGGCCTTGCGGGACCGTGGGACAATGGAAGGTGATGGCTTCCTCTCCTCGTAACCCCGGCTCTGAATCCCGCGACAACGGCAAGGCTCCCGCGCAGCCGCCGCGCGGCGTCGTCGTGCGCGAAAAGACGGCAGGCAACACCCATGGCGAGGCCGTGGCGAAGGTGGCCATGACCGAGGACCGGCCCCAGGTCAGGCCCGCGGCCGAAGGCTGGGAGCAGGCCCGCACCACCGAGGGGCGTCCGGTCCTGCAGTTCGCTTCGCCGCGCGTGAAGCAGCCCCCGCAGCACCTGGCGGACATGACCCTGGACGAGCGCGCCGCCAAGCTCAAGGAGCTCGGCCTGCCCGCTTTCCGCGCCAAGCAGCTCTCCACGCATTACTTCCAGCACTGGACCACGGACCCCGAGCAGATGAGCGATCTGCCCAAGGCCGGCCGTGAGGAACTGGTCGAGGCCATGTTCCCGCCGCTGCTCACCCAGGTCCGCCGCCTCCGCACGGATGACGGCAACACCATCAAGTTCCTTTGGCGGCTGTTCGACGGCGCGCTGGTCGAGTCGGTGCTCATGCGTTACCCCGGCCGCATCACGCTGTGTGTCTCCTCGCAGGCGGGCTGCGGCATGAACTGCCCGTTCTGCGCCACCGGCCAGGCCGGCCTGACCCGCAACATGTCGACGGCGGAGATCGTGGACCAGGTCGTGGCCGCCAACCGGGCCATCGCCGCGGGAGAGCTGGGCGAGAAGGAACACGACGACGAGCGCGTCACCAACATCGTCTTCATGGGCATGGGCGAGCCGCTGGCCAACTACAAGCGCGTGATGGCCGCCGTGCACCGCTTCGTGGACCCCTCGCCGCAGGGCCTGGGCATGAGCGCCCGCAACATCACCGTCTCCACCGTGGGCCTGGTCCCGGCGATCCGCAAGCTCGCGGACGAGGACGTCCCCGTGACGTTCGCACTGTCCTTGCACGCCCCGGACGACGAGCTGCGGGATGAGCTGATCCCGGTCAACAACCGCTGGAACGTGGACGAGGCGATCGACGCCGCGTACGACTACTTCCGCAAGACCGGCCGCCGTGTGAGCATCGAGTACGCGCTCATCAAGGACATGAACGACCACGCCTGGCGCGCCGCGCTCCTGGCCAAGAAGCTGAACCGGCGCGGCCGGGGCTGGGTGCACGTGAACCCGATCCCGCTGAACCCCACCCCGGGTTCCATCTGGACCGCCTCCGAGCCGGAGATCCAGGACCTCTTCGTCACCACGCTCCGCGAGGCGGGCGTGCCCACCACGCTGCGGGACACTCGCGGCAAGGAGATCGACGGCGCCTGCGGGCAGCTCGCCGCTGCGGAGTAAGCGGCACGTGACTCACGGCGGCGTACTGGACGGGACCCCCGACGACGGCCGGCAGGCCGCCGGGGGTCGGGCACGTTCCGTAGCCCTCTTCTTCCGGGAGATGCTGTTCAGCATCGGCCCCTCCGGGCGCGATCATCATCCGGCCGCCCGGGTGGCGCTCGGGCTGTTCCTGCCGCTGCTCCTGCTGGTGCTGACGGGGCGTCTGGACCTGGCCATCTTCGCCAACTTCTCGGCGTTCACGGGGATCTACGGGCGCAATGAACCGCACCGGATGCGGGTGGTGACCCAGGCGCGGGCCGGTCTCCTCATGTTCGGCGTGCTCATGGCCGCCACCCTTCTGGCGCGGCAGAGCCCGGGCGGGACCCTCGACCCCTGGGTCAGCGTGGCCGTGACCACCGGGGTCGCCTGGGCCTGTTCGGTCATCGCCGGGCTGTGGCATCTGCGGCCCGCGGGTTCCCTCTTCTACATCTTCGCCTTCGCCGCCGTGGCGTCCGTCCCGCATCAGCCGCCGCTCTGGGAGGTGGCGCTGACCTCGATCCTCACGATCGCCCTGTGTCTGGGCATCGGGCTGCTGTCGCGCGTCCGTCCGTCCCACCGCACACCGCTGAACTGGAAGGAACTGCGGCGGGTCTGGCGGATCCGGGTGGCGCCGGCGGAACGGCGCATGGTGTGGATCGAATCGGCCGGGTACATCGTGGCGCCGGCCATCGCGGGCACCCTGGCGACCGCGGTGGGTCAGGCTCTCGGATTCGGGCACAACTACTGGGCCATGGTCGCGTCCGTGGTGCCCCTGGTGGGGCATTCCACCCGGCATCGCGTGACCCGGGGCCTCCAGCGTGTGTTCGGCACCGTGGTCGGCCTGGCGGTGCTCGGCGCCATCGTGGCGCTCCGGCCGGAGGTGTGGCAGATGGTGGTGCTCATCGCCCTGTGCCAGTTCGGCGTCGAGCTGCTGATCACCCGGCAGTACTTCCTGGCGCAGGTGCTGGTGACCCCGCTGGCCCTGCTGTCCACCCTGCTGGTGGCACCGGTGGAACCGGGGACGCTGTTCCATGACCGGCTCATCGACACCGTGATCGGCTCGGCGGTGGGCCTGCTCGTGGTCCTCGCTCCGGCACTGTTCCGGCGTCTGGTGGCGTCCCGCCGGGGCTGAGAGCCTGGCTGTAGAGCTTCAAGCTGGCTGAGTCCGCTATGGAACGTGTGAGTCCGCTACATGATGTAGCGGACTCACCACTTGGATAGCGGACTCAGCCGGCTCCGGCGGGACCTAGCCGCCCCGGACCTTGTCGAGGAACAGTTGGGTGCGTTCCTTCAGGCCCTCGATGCGCTGTGCGACGACGGCGGCCGGGTCCGGATTGATCTCATTCTTCGGCGGCTCCACGCGGACGTTCGCGCTGCACAGGAAGTCGGCGCAGATCAGCGTGCCGACGGTGTTGCCATCCCGCCCGGACTGGCCGGCCCGGCGGGCCACCCAGAGGAAGACGTCGTTCTTGGCGTGGACCGCGCGGCAGAGCTCACACAGCACGGAACGGTTCTTCCGGGCGCCGCCTTCGGGGGCCCGGAGGAGGACGGAGGTGACGGTGCCGTCGTCGGCCGGGAAGACGAGGTACCCGCGAAGGGGCATCTTCGGGTCCCGCCAACCGAGGATCTCCAGGTTCTCCCAGTCGAGGGAGTCGAAGTTCTTGGGCAGGTTGAGCCGGGACGCTTCGGAGCGGCTGGCGTTGAGGAAGGAGGAGCGGATTTTCTGCGCGCTGATGGGCTGCATGGTTCTGTCTTTCACGGTGAGTCGGTGGGGAACCGCCGCGAGGGTCGCTCAGAGGGCGCGTCAGGGCACGGAGATGCCCGGGGCCTGAGGGTGAGGGAACCGGCGGTTCAGGGGTGAGACGGGGAGGGCTCCGGTGCGCAGCAGGCCATGACGGCCACCCCGCGATCCGCGGCATGAGGCACGGTGCTGGTGCGCATGCTCAACTCCTCCGCCCGGCCGATCCCGGGACTGTGAAAGTGTCTTTTCCGACTTCACCAGTGTAGCGCGCGCCCGATGACGTGCACTTCGTCACATCGGCGGCGGAGGATTCCCTGCTCAGAGCAATAAGTGATAAAAACTTAACGTATTTGCTTCCGAAATAGCTTAGCCTTGCCTAAGTACCTTTCATTGTTCCCCGAGGAGCCCCCATGTCGTCCGACATCACCCAGCCCAGCCGCCGCACCCTGCTCCGGACGGGAGCCGGCCTGGGCGCTGCCGCCTTGTCCGCCGTCGTCCTCGCGGCGTGCAGCACGGGCCCGACGGGCGGCACGGCCGCAAGCAGCCCTGCAGCGGCCTCCGGTTCCTTCCCGGTCACCATCAAGCACGTGTACGGCGAGACCACGATCAAGGCGCAGCCGCAGCGCGTCGCCACCGTCGCCTGGGTCAACGACGACGTCGCCATCGCGCTCGGCGTGGTCCCCGTCGGCGTTCCCAAGGTCGAGTGGGGCGGCAATGACAAGGGCTCCACTCCCTGGAAGGACGCCGCCCTGGAGAAGCTGGGCGCCTCCTTCGGCACCGCCAAGGCCCCGGCCATGTACTCCGAGGCCGACGGCATCAACTTCACCGAGCTGGCCAAGACCAGCCCGGACGTCATCCTGGCCGCCTACTCGGGCCTGAGCAAGGAGGACTACGACAAGCTCTCCAAGATCGCGCCCGTCGTCGCCTACCCGGAGCTCGCCTGGGGCACCCCCTGGGAGGTCGCCACCACGATGATCGGCAAGGCCCTCGGCAAGGAGACCGAGGCCGACGAGCTCGTCAAGAACGTCGAGCAGCAGATCAAGGACAAGGCCGCCGCCCACCCGGCGATCGCCGGCAAGTCCTTCATCTACGGCAACCTGGAGCCCGCCAAGGGCGACGGCGTGAACGTCTACACCGCGAACGACAACCGCCCGCGCTTCCTCTCCGCGATCGGCATGACCCTGGCGCCCGTGGTGGCGGACAAGAGCAAGGGCAGCAAGGAGTTCTTCCTGCCCTGGTCCGCGGAGAAGGCGAACGAGCTCGCCAGCGACGTCTTCGTCACCTGGGTCCCGGATGCCAAGACCACGGACGCCATCAAGAAGGACCCGCTGCTCGGCCAGATCCCGGCCATCAAGAAGGGCGCCTTCGTGGCGTTCGAGGACAAGACGGTCACCCTGGCCACCTCCGCGGCCTCCCCGCTGAGCCTCCCGTGGGCCCTGGACACCACGCTGGACCAGATCGCGGCCGCGGCAGAGAAGGCCGGCAAGTAGTCCATGTCCCTCGTGGAGCAGCGGAGCAGCCCCGGCGGGACGGCGGCCGGCGCGCGGAAGGTCCTTCCTTCCGTGCGCCGGCCACTGACCGCTGCCCCGGGAAGGGGCGCCGGCATTCGACGCCGGTTCGGTCTCCTGCTGCTCCTCGCCGGCGTGCTGCTGGTGGCGCTCTTCGCGTCGCTCTCCGTCGGCGCCCGCGCCATCCCGCTTCCTGAGGTCCTCGGCACCCTGGGGCACGTGTTCACGGGCACGACGGATGCGGCGTCCTCCGCCAACGGTGACGAGGCCGTGATCCTCTCCCGGCTTCCGCGCACCGTGCTCGCCGTGCTGGCGGGTGCGGCACTCGGTCTGGCCGGCGTCGTCATGCAGGGCGTGACCCGCAATCCGCTCGCGGATCCCGGGATACTCGGGATCAACGCCGGCGCGGCCTGTGCCGTGGTGTTCGGCATTCAGTTCCTCGGCCTGTCCAGCGTCGGGGCGTACCTGTGGGTGGCCTTCCTCGGCGCCGCCGTGGCGATGGTGCTGGTCTACGTGCTCGCCAGTCTGGCGGCCCGCGCGCAGGGCGGCTCGGGACCCACCCCGCTGTCCCTGGCCCTGGCCGGAGCGGCCCTGTCCGCCGGGCTGTATTCGCTCATCAGCATGGCGCTCGTGACGCGGCAGGACACGCTGGACCGCTTCCGCTTCTGGCAGCTGGGCAGCGTCGCCGCCCGGGAATGGGATGCCCTGCTCCCGGCGGTGCCCTTCCTGGTGGTGGGCGGCCTGCTGGCCTTCGCGCTCGCCCGGCCGCTCGACGCCCTGGCCATGGGCGACGACGCCGCCCGGGGCCTCGGCCAGAAGGTCGGCCTGACGCGGGTGGTCGCCGGCGTCGCGGTCATGCTGCTCTGCGGCTCGGCGACCGGCATCGCGGGCCCGATCGGCTTCGTCGGCCTGGTGGTCCCGCACGCGCTGCGTCCTTTCACGGGTCCGGACCACCGCTGGCTGCTGGCCGCCACGGTGCTCGCCGCTCCGGCGCTGGTTCTGGTGGCGGACATCGTGGGCCGCGTCGTCATGCTGCCGGGCGAGATCCCCGCCGGCGTGCTCACGGCCCTGATCGGCGCCCCGGTCTTCATCCTGCTGCTGCGCAAGGGCAAGGGGGTCGGGGTATGAGCCGCACGATGACCGATCCGCAGGAGACCGCTTCGATGCCCGTTCCGAGCACCACCCCCGGCGCCGCGCCGGCTGGCTCCGCGCCTGCCGAGACCGCGCCGGCCGTCGCCGGCCGTCGCCGTCGGAAGTGGGTCCGCCCGCTGACCCTGGTGCTGGCGGTCCTCGTTCCGCTCCTGGTCCTCGGGTACATCCTGCTGGGCAGCTACACCGTGACCATCCCGGATCTGCTGACGATCATCAGCAGGAATCTCCAGGGCGAACCGGGCATCCCCGGAGCGAGCTTCATCGTGCTGGAGAACAAGATCCCGCGCGCCGTGCTGGGCGCTCTCGCCGGCACCGCTTTCGGGCTCTCCGGTGCGACGTTCCAGACCATGCTGCGCAATCCGCTGGCCAGCCCCGACGTCATCGGTGTGAGCTCCGGGGCGAGTGCCAGTGCCGTGACGGCGATCGTCCTCTTCGGCGCGAGTGGCGTGGCCGTCTCCGCCGCAGCGCTCGTCGGCGCGCTCGCCGTCGCGCTCCTGATCCATCTGCTCTCCCGGGGAAGCCTCGGCGGCGGGAACGCCGGATTGCGGCTCATCCTGGCAGGCATCGGGATCGGCGCCGCGCTCCAGGCGGTGGTCCAGTTCCTCATGGCCCGGGCTGACATCAAGACCGCCTCGGAGGCGCTGCTCTGGATCTCCGGATCCCTCAACCCCGCCTCGGGGGAGCGCATCACCGTGCTGGGGCTGGCCATGATGGTGCTCATTCCGGCGCTGATGTGGCTCTCCCGGCCGCTGCGGGCTCTGGAACTCGGAGACGACCTCGCCGCGGGCCTGGGCGTGAACGTCCCCCGGGCGCGGCTCGGTCTGCTCCTGGTGGCCGTGGCGCTCGCCGCGTTCGCCACGGCCGGCGCCGGCCCGCTGGCCTTCGTCGCGTTCCTGGCCCTGCCGCTGGCGCGCCAGATCGATCCGCACGCGGGTCTTCCGGCCGCCGCGCTGAGCGGTGCCGCGGTCGTCGTGCTGGCCGACTTCGTGGGCGCCAATGTGGCGCCGCTGCTCCTGGGCGGCTCCGTGCTCCCCGTGGGCATCGTGACGGGTGCCCTCGGCGCCCCGTTCCTCCTCTGGCTCCTCGTGGTCCCGGCAGGCCGCACCGGAAGAAAGGTGGCGTGATGCCACAGCTCGACGCCCGCAACATCACCCTCCAGTATCAGGACCGCGCGATCGTGGAGGATCTCTCCCTCACGCTGCCCGAGGGCCGGATCACCATGATCGTGGGGGCCAACGCGTGCGGGAAATCCACTCTGCTGCGCGGACTGTCCCGGCTCCTGAAACCCGCGCGGGGCGTGGTCAGCCTGGACGGCAAGGACATCCACACCCGGCCCGCCCGCGACCTGGCCCGGGAGCTGGGCCTGCTGCCGCAGCACCCCCTGGCGCCGGACGCCATCACGGTCCGGGAGCTGGTGGGCCGTGGCCGCTACCCGCACCAGGGCTTCTTCCGGAGCGCCAGCGCGGACGACGACGCCGCAGTCCATCAGGCGCTCGAGGTCACAGGCACGCTGGAGCTGGCCGAGCGTCCCGTGAGCGAGCTGTCCGGCGGCCAGCGGCAGCGGGTCTGGATCGCGATGGCCCTGGCCCAGGAGACGGACGTGCTCCTGCTGGACGAGCCCACCACCTATCTGGACCTGGCCCATCAGGTGGAGGTCCTGGACGTGGTCACGGAGCTGAACCAGCGCCGGGGTACCACGGTGGCGATCGTGCTCCACGACCTCAATCTCGCCGCACGTTACGCTCATTACGTGGTGGCCATGAAGGAGGGGCGGATCGTGGCACAGGGTCCGTCCCAGGAAGTATTCACCCAGGACCTCGTGTCCGAGGTGTTCGGCCTGGAATCCCAGGTCCTGCTCGACCCCGTCTCCGGGACGCCCTTGATCGTCCCCATCGGCAGACACCACAGCACCCGACGCGAGGAGGCCCACGCATGAGTGGAACGTCCGTGACGGCAGGCACCGCCGCCGTCGAACCCATGGCCATCGCATTCCCCGTGCAGGTGACGGCGGTCCGGGATCTGGGCGCCAATTACCGCCGGATCACGTTCGGCGGGTACAGCCTGCGTCAGTTCGGCGTGCACGGCGATCTGCTGGACACCCGCATCAAGGTGATCATCCCGCCGCGGATTCCCGGCGGCTGGGCCGAGCTGCCGGTGCTCGACGCGCAGGATGAGGGCTGGTACCAGCAGTGGCTGGCGCTGCCGGAGGATGAGCGCGGCTCCATGCGCACCTACTCGGTGCGGCAGGCCCGTCTCGACGCGGCCTACCCGGAGATCGATGTGGACTTCGTGCTGCACGGCGTGGACGGCGACGGCGACGCGGGTCCCGCAGCGACGTGGGCCGCACAGGCGACGGCGGGCCAGAAGCTGCTGGTCATCGGCCCGAACAACCGGGCGGCGCACTGCATCACGGCCCAGACCTACGGCGGCATCGAGTGGCGACCGGGCCTGGCCCAGCGGGTCCTCCTGGCCGGCGACGAGACCGCCGTTCCCGCCATCTGCGCCATTCTGGAGACGCTCCCGGCCTACATGAGCGGTCACGCCTTCCTGGAGGTTCCGGAGTCCGGCGACTTCCAGGATGTGCACACCGCGGCGGACGTCGAGATCACCTGGCTGGCGCGCGGCGCCGCGCTGGGCCGTTCCCGTCCTCATGGCGAGGTCCTGCAGGAGGCCGTGCGCCGTGCCGTCCCGCTTCCCGGGCACACGCGATTGGGAGCCGAGCCCGGCGCCGTCGAAGGAGTGGGGCCGGAACCGGCGGAGATCGACGTCGACGCCCAGATCCTGTGGGACACCCCGCAGCTGCTGGATGTGGCGGCGGTCAAGGCGACCCGTGTCCCGGAGGCGCCTGCGGGTGCGCTGCCGTTCTACGCCTGGGTGGCGGGCGAGGCCGGCGTCGTGAAGGAGATCCGCCGCTATCTGGTGCGCGACGTCGGCGTGGACCGCAAGCAGGTCGCCTTCATGGGCTACTGGCGTCACGGCCGCGTCCTGGACTGAGGGCCCCTTCCTCTGCTGAAACAGTGAGTTTCCGTCGAAACAGTGCGTTGTGCTCGCTGTTTCGACGGAAGCTCACTGTTTCGGCGCGGTCAGGCCGTTTGGGTGGGATCGCCCGGCGACCCTGAGTTCACCCTCCCGTTCCGTGGCCTTTCCGTCCCCGTCGCCCGGCGTCCCTAAGCTGGCGCTGTGGCCGAGCAGAACGGGGTGCGACGGTACCTCGCCCTGGGGGACTCCTTCACCGAGGGCGTGGGTGACCGGCATCCCCTGATGCCCAATGGGGTGCGAGGCTGGGCCGACCGGGTGGCGGAACGCCTGGCCAAGGCGGAACCGGGCTGGGAGTACGCCAATCTGGCGATCCGCAGCAAGCGACTCCGTCACATCATCGACGAGCAGCTGGAATCCGCGCTCGCCATGAACCCCACCCTGATCAGCCTCTATGCGGGCGGCAACGACATCCTCGACCTCGGCACGGACATGGATCGCCTCATGGAGGAGTACCGGGAACTGGTGGCGGCCCTGGCCTCGACGGGCGCCCGGCTGATCCTCTTCACGGGCTACGACGTCAAGGTCTCCGCCCTCCTGGAACCTCTGAAGAAGCGCAACACCTATTACAACGAGCGCGTCCGGGAGATCGCCGCCGAGCACGATGCGGTCCTGGTGGACTACTGGTGCTTCGACGCCTACAGCGACCCCCGGATGTGGGACACGGACCGGCTCCACATGTCCAAGGCCGGGCACAAGTACCTGGCCGCCCGCGTCCTGGAGCAGCTCGGCGTTCCGCACCGCATCAAGGAGAAGGACTGGTCTCCGCCCACCCGGAGAGGATTCCGGGAGTGGGAAGCCGCTCAGCGCCGCTGGGTGCACGACTGGGTTCTGCCGCTCTTCGGCCGGAAGCTGCGCGGCGTGACCCTGGGGGACACCCTCGGTCCCCGCTGGCCGGAGCCCGTGAAGGTCCCGCGCAAGGGCGGCCTCCGGAAACTCGCGGAACGCCGCCTGCTGGAAGCCGAGAGGAACGGGGGCCGCCCATGAGCGTCGACCTGAGCGGACGGCTGCGCTTCGTCGCCGTGGGGGATTCGTTCACGGAGGGGGTCGGCGACGCGGCGCCGGGTTTCCCCCACGGCTGCCGTGGCTGGGCGGACCGCGTGGCCCGGGACCTCGCACGCTTCAATCCGCGCACCGAGTATGCGAATCTGGCGGTGCGGGGGCGACGCCTCGACAGGATCGTCGAGGAGCAGGTGGACCAGGCGCTGACCCTGAACGCCACGCTGGTCAGCTTCTACGCGGGCGGGAACGACCTGCTCATGGCCCGCCTGGATCTGGCCACTCTTCTGGACCGGTTGGAACGGGCCGTGCTGACCCTCCGGGAGTCCGGTGCTCAGGTCCTCCTGTTCACCGGATACAACGTGCCGCTCTCGCCGCTGCTGGAACCCCTCAAGCTGCGCAACGCCGCGTACAACACGCGGATCCGCCGGATCGCGCGGGAGCTGGAGTGCCCCCTGGTCGATTACTGGTGCTTCGAGCGCTTCCAGGACCGTGCGCTCTGGGCTCCGGACCGTCTCCACATGTCGACGGAAGGTCACCGTTACATGGCGGCCAAAGTCCTGGAGGTTCTCGGGGTGCCGCGCCTGACGGCGGCGGGGGACGCGCCGTCGTCGTCGGCTGAGGCGCGGCCGACTCTGGCGCGCCGCGTGAGGGACGACGCCGCGTGGCTGCGCCGCGACTTCGCGCCGTGGCTCGGGCGCAAGGTCCGGGGAGTGTCCAGCGGCGATGCGCTGGGCCCCCGCTGGCCGGTGCCCGGCCCGGTGGATCCCGTGACGGGGCTAGTCGGCCTCGGGAGGCAGGAGGGCCTCGTAGCCTTCGGCGACCCGGTTCGGCACGAACTCCTCGATGTCGAACTCGGCCACGCCGTTGATGTTGAAGGGATCGCGTTCCACCGCGGTGCGGACCTCGTCGAGGTCCGCCGTGGACAGCAGGATTCCGCCGGTGCGGGGCGATTTGCGGCCGGACGCCACGAACAGCCCGCGTGAATAACACTCGTCCAGCCACTCGAGGTGGGCGGGGATGTGGAACTCGACCACATCGAGCGGGACTTTGTAGCTGAGGGACACCACGATCATGCTTCCAGGGTAGTGGCCTCGTGGCCCCGCCGGACAGGGTGCCGACGGGGCCACGTCACACGGCTTCGCGTGACCGTGTGTCAGCCGTCGATGCTGGTCATCTCGTTGGGGATGTGTTCCAGCTGCGTGCTCCCGGTGACCTTGCGGGTGCCGAGGTCCACGGTGTGCAGGGTGCGGGTGCCCGGCTCGGTGATGTAGGCGGTGGTGCCGCGGACGTGGAGCGTGGGTCGCGGGTCCTGCCAGGTCTCCGATTCGGTCCAGGCTCCCACCACGGGAATGGTGGACGTGATCCTGCCGGTGGCCGGGTCGATCACGCGCAACGCGCCGTCGGTGCCGAGGACCAGCGCCTCGCCGGCCGGTCCGCGGCCCAGGGAGCGGAAGGAGTAGCTGGTTCCCAGGTCCACCAGGCGCATCGTGGCGGTGCGGGTGTCCACCAGGGAGACGCGGGTGGGCCGTTCCAGGGTGGCCTTCTGATCCACCTTGTAGTCGCCCAGGATCACGGGGGACTTCTCGGAGCCGGCCTGGTTTCCCAGGCGACCGTACGAGTCCGGGCTGTGGACCTTGGTGATCTTGCCGCCCCGGTAGATGAGCATCCCGTCCTGGCAGCCGACCACCACGGCTTCCTGCGCGGCGACCGCTTCACCGTGGACGCCGGGGCAGTCGTCGTTCTTCAGGAGTTCCGGCCGGTCCTGGGCGCTGCCGCCCTGCGGGATCGGCCCGAGGATCGTGATGCCTGTGCGGGTCTTCTCGTCGCCGCGGGTCACCAGAAGCTTGCCGTCGGCGAGTTCGACCGCCACGCCGTGATGCGGCTGGGGCGTGGTGTAGACGGTGGTGGCGGGCAAGCCGGTCTTCAGGGCGTCCGAGAGGGTCTTGGGGTCGAAGGACTCGACCTTGCCGGAGCCGTCGCTGAACAGGACCGTCCGTCCGGCGTGCCGCACGACGTGGCCCGCGTGATCGGCTGCGAACGCGCGATCGGTCAGCCGCGGAGTGGAGGTGTAGTGGTGCGAGTGGTCGCCGTGCGGCTCGGACCAGGCTCCGGCGTCGAAGATCCGGAAGGCGTCCCCGGTGGAGACCAGCACGTGGCGGCCGTCCCCGGCGGGGTTGAGGCGGAGGAAGCCGTCGAGCTCGGCGCCGCCCACGGGTTTGAGGGTCTTGGCGTCCAGGACGGTGAGGCCGCCGTCGTGGCTGAGGACCAGTCGCGGGGTGGGCCCGGCGGCTTCGCGCGGCTTCGCGTCCGACGTCGCCGTGGCGGGCGAAGAGGGCGCGGCGGCAGGTGCCGGAGCGCCGCAGCCGGTGAGCAGCAGGCCGACGACGGCGGCCGGTGCGGTGAGCGCCCGCCACGGCTTGGCGCGGCGCGAGTCCGGGCGGGGGTGGGCAGGGGTGTGTTTCATGAGGGTGCGTGTCATTCGTTAAATGATAATGATTCTCATTATCGGTTCAAGTCGGAGGGGATTCGTGACGTGGGCGCGCGCTCGTCATGAGGTGCTCCGGAGCGGTTTCTCATCTGAAACGCGGTGTCGATGAGGCATCATGATCCTGGATGGGCCGGTGGCGCCTTTCAGGAAGGTTCGATCGATGGAACCACGTGACACTTCCGCTCGGCGGAAGCCCGGCATCAGGCGGGAGCGCAACTACATCGCTCTTGTGGGGGCGATCATCTTGCTGATGGTGGGACTCCCCGCGGTTCTCCTGGCCTTCGTGGCGGTCGTCGAAGACATCGCGGCCGGTCAAGTGAAGGTGGGGGACATCCTCGGCAAGCTCTTCGGTTTGCTGGTGTTCGTGGTGATCGTCGTCAAACTGCTCCAGATGTTCAGAGGGGAGGCGATCCGGCCGGGCACGGTGCCTCAGGCGAGCGGTTCTGATTTCAGGACGATGACGCCCGGATCGCCGGAATATCAGGCCGCACTGGACGATTTCCGTGACCGGCAAGGAGAGGCCCTCGCCGGCTCCGACGCGAGCGGGTTTCTCAGGCGACGGACTGAAGATGAAGCCGAGTCGGACATGGCCGTCTCGGCCGCGGTCTATCGGGTGGGCGTCACGCCGGCCATGTTGAAGCGGCCGCTGTACCTCCAGGGGCCGTATCTGGCGCTGGGTCTGCTGGGATGGGGATGCCTGTTCTCGGCCCTGGTTCTGGTGGCGTGGGCCTCGGAGCCGGGGATCGCCATCGGCGACGCTGCTACAGGTCTCCTCTGTGTGCCGATCTGGTTCCTCGCGATAGGAGGCGCCCCGGGGGTCCTGGGCGGTCAGGGGGCCCCGCGGAACGGCTTCCAGAAGGCGTCGTACCGTGTGATCAGGAAGACCTGGATGAGCCCGGGGTTCACTCAGGCGCTGATCGGGAGCGCGTTGGTCCTTGTGGTCGGAGCGATCGTCGGCCTGATGATGTGGCATCCGCCGACCCGACCTGGTCTGGGCATTGTCGAAGGTCTCCTGGCCTCCTATGTCGTATGGGGCGGCGCCATGGCGCTGTTCATCGCCTTCTGGACCACACGGGGTGCGAGGAAGAAGCAACCCTGAGGCGCGCGGCGTCGGTCCCCCGCACCCGCACACATCCCTCCTGAGCCGCCGCTCCCGCGCGTTCGGCCCGGGACCTTGAAACCCCGCCCTGACCTCGCTCGTCGGTGCACATAGAATCTCCCTATGAAGGAAGTACGGTGGCTCTCGCCTGCCGAGCGTCGCGCCTGGCTGGCGGTGGTGAGCGTGAGCACGCTCCTGCCCGCGGCGCTGGACACGGACCTCAACAACCGAGGCCGTCTCTCACTGTTCGATTACAACGTCCTGGCCATGCTCTCCGAAGCGGACGGACGCTATCTGGCCATGAGCGAACTGGCCGCCCGGACGTCGGCGTCCCTGTCGCGGCTCTCCCATGTGGTGACCAAACTTCAGGGCCGCGGCTGGGTGCAGCGCGAATCGCATCCCGAGGACGCCCGCGTCACCGTGGCGCATCTGACGGACGAGGGTTTCCAGACCCTGACCCGGCTGGCCCCGGAGCACGTCGAAGTGGTGCGCGAGCTGGTGTTCGACGCCCTGGACGAGCAGGACGTGGAAGACCTGGCCCGCGTCGGCGAACGGATCGTGGAACGCCTCAACTGTGACCACTGGATCCTCCGCGAGGGCCGGGAACTCCAGGAAGGCCGCTGAAGGAAGGACCATGACCGACTTCACCACCCGCTATGTGGCACTGGGCGACTCCTTCACGGAAGGCGTCGGCGACGTCGACCCCACCCGCCCGAACGGCGTGCGCGGCTGGGCGGACCGGCTCGCCGGGCTGCTGGCCGAGGACGCGGCCCACGACGGCGGAGTCGGCTATGCGAACCTGGCGATCCGCGGGCGCAAGATGCGCGGGATCCTGGCCGAGCAGATCGAGCCGGCGCTCGCGCTGAAACCCACGCTCGTGAGCATCTACGCCGGGGCCAATGACATCCTCCGGCCGAAGATCGACATCGATGCGCTCCTGGCCGACTATGGACAGACCGTCGCACGGCTGCGGGACTCCGGGGCGCAGGTGCTCCTCTTCACCGGCTTCGACGCCCGCTCTTCCAAGGTCTTCGGGGCCATGCGCGGCCGCACGGCGATCTACAACGAACTGGTGCGCGGCATCGCCGAGGACCATGACGCGACCGTGGTGGATTACTGGCGTTTCTCCGAGTACAACGACTGGCGCCTCTGGGGCGTGGACCGGATGCACATGTCCACCCTGGGCCACCGGAACATGGCCGAGCGCGTGTTCCATCGCCTGTGCGGCGCGCAGAAACCCGGCGCGGAGCCGGGGTCGTTCACGCCGCCGAGTCTGCCGGCCGTGCCGCTCGTCCCGCGGGCCGAGGCGCTCAGGGCCAACGCCGCGTGGACTAGGGACGAAGCCCTGCCGTGGGTCAAGCGCCGCCTGACCGGAACCTCGTCGGGCGATTCGCTGAGCCCCCGCTATCCGCGGCTGATCGACCCTCGCACGCTCGGGGACTGAGCCGCGGACCGCCTTACCGGGCAGGTGCGACGACGGCGCCGCCCGCCGTCGTCGTCCCGGCGAAACGCGCTGATTGGCCTTAATTGACGCGGCCCCGTAGACTTGATAGGCGCTCAGTTGTGTGAAGTGTGCCTGATTGCTCCGGCTTGCAGCGGACCTCGCGGTCAAGCTCGCCGGTAGTTAGGGGCTCAAGTCAGCCATTTCTGTTTCCCGTGCTCATCCTTTCAGGGGTGACGTGCGTGGACGCGACGGCAGCGCCCGGGAAGGAAAACCGTCCCGGTATCACTGAACATCGAGGAGTCGATCATGGCAGCACACTGCCAGGTGACTGGGGCCGAGCCGGGCTTCGGGCACAGCATTTCGCACTCGCACCGCCGCAACAAGCGTCGGTTCGACCCGAACATCCAGAAGAAGCGCTACTGGGTTCCGTCCCTGCGCCGTAACGTGACCCTGCAGGTTTCTGCCAAGGGCATCAAGGTCATCGACCAGCGCGGTATCGACGCTGTTGTCGCCGAGATTCTGGCTCGTGGGGTGAAGCTCTAATGGCAAAGAAGGACAAGGACGTACGTCCGATCATCAAGCTGAAGTCCACTGCGGGCACCGGCTACACCTACGTGACGCGCAAGAACCGTCGTAACGACCCGGACCGCCTGGTCCTGAAGAAGTACGACCCGGTTGTCCGCCAGCACGTTGAATTCCGAGAGGAGCGCTAAACACATGGCTAAGAAGTCCAAGATTGCTCGTAACGAGCAGCGCAAGGTCATCGTTGAGCGCTACGCCGCCAAGCGCCTCGAACTGAAGAAGACCCTGGTCGACCCGAACGCGACCGACGAGGCACGCGAGGAGGCCCGCCTGGGTCTGCAGAAGCTGCCCCGCAACGCTTCCCCCGTCCGCGTCCGCAACCGCGACGCCATCGACGGCCGCCCCCGTGGCACCTTCCAGAAGTTCGGCATCTCCCGTGTCCGCTTCCGCGACATGGCCCACAAGGGCGAGCTGCCGGGCATCACCAAGTCTTCCTGGTAAGACCGTGACCCTCTGAGGGTCGCTCTGCCTGAGACTGAAAGGCCGGTCATCCGCAAGGGTGGCCGGCCTTTCGCGTGCCCGGAGCGGGGCTGGTGCCGGGCCGCCGTCTGTGCCGAGCTCGGGGGGTGCTGCCGACGGCATGGTCTGCAGCCCGCGCTTTCGGCGCGAACCCCCGAACCCGGCGGGAGCATCGAGCGCGACGCCGCGCGGCCGGGTACGCGGAAGGCCCCCACTCGGTGAGTGGGGGCCTTCCGGAAACGAGGGGCTGACGGGAATCGAACCCGCGTCACCTGCTTGGGAAGCAGGTGCTCTACCATTGAGCTACAGCCCCGGAGCCAGGGTCGGACCCTGACAGCACGCCTCAGCTTAGCGTAGCCGCGCGTCCGGTGCGAATCCGGTCCAGCCCGCTGGACCAGGCGGTCAGCGGAAGATGTTCAGTGGTCCCCAGCCCCAGCCGACCGTCTTCGGCGTCAGCCACTGGCCATTCCGGAAGCCGTGGTACACCAGCCCTCCGTTCGACTGACGGGTCATCAATCCCCGGCTGCCCGCGCCCGCGAATCCGTAGTCCGCGAAGATGCTCGTGTAGCCCTGCCAGCCGGTGGCCACCGTGGCGAAGCCACGCACCGACCCGGTGCCGTTGCCCGGGTAGGCGCGGAGCGTTCCGCTGGGCATCCTGGCCATCAGATCGGCCTGGCCGTCACCGCTGAAATCCGTGATCGAGAGGGCAGCGCCCTTCCACCCCGCGCCGATGTACGTGGCCGCCGCGGGGGCGCCGCCGGTGGTGTTGGCGTAGTAGTAGAGATACCCGCCGGCGTTGTAGGCGACGATCCCCGGCCGCTGGCCCGCTTTCAGGCGTCCGATGGCCAGAGTCATGGGCCCCCAGCCGCTCCCGATCTGCTGGGCCGCCGCGAATCCGCCTTGAGCCCCGCCGCGGTACAGCATGAGCCGTCCGTCCTTGGTGACGGCCACGACGTCGTAGATCCCATCGCCGGTCCAGTCCACCAGGTGCCCCTCCCGGAATCCCGACCAGCCGTTGCCGACGGTGCCGGCGAGCGTGACGGTTCCCCCGGATCCCCGGTACAGCCGCAATGCGCCCGAACCGTCCACGGCCAGGATGTCACCGCCGCTCTTGACCGTGGCGGCCCGGGCCGGGCTCCCCGCGAAGTACTGCTCCAGGGTCGGCACCTTCCGGGCGCGCATGTCCGAGGAGACGTCGCCACCCACATAGCGCAGGTGCCAGGGCTCATAGGCGTATCCCGTGGTGCCGGTGTAGCCGTTCGGGTACCGCACGATGAAGCCGAAGCGCCAGGCGTTCGCCGCGACCCATTGGCCCTCCGGTGTGTCACCGAAGCACGTGGACAGTCCGCAGTTGTAGGTGTTCCCGACGTCGACGGCCAGGCCGGTCTGATGCTCGCTGTAGCCGGGGCGTGCGGAGATGGTGTTGGCGTACGCCTCTCCGTACTGACTCACGTAGTAGTTGTAGGTGCTCACCTGGGTCTGATAGCTGCGGAACGCGCTGACGACCGTGAGGGGCTTCCCCGCGGCGCCGGCGGCGTTGAAGAGGTTGTTCAGCGCCGTGGCGGCCTCGCGGCGGAGCGAGTATCCCGTGCCGCGGAAGTTCACCAGATCGGCGGGGTAGTACTGGGTGGGGTTGAGCGGCCGCTGTTTGTTCACCAGCACCGCGATGCTGGACGCGGACGGCGACGGATCCGCGGAAGGGAGCGGATTCCCGGTGGCGTGGGCCGGCGTCGTCAGGCCCAGAGAGAGCGCTGCGACCGCCAGCGCGGCGGCCAGGGCGCGCACCAGACGCGGCGCTCCGACGGGTGACGGTGCGGACACGTGAACGTTTTCGGACATGAGCAACCCCCTGTGCAGTCAGGCTCATCATCCCCCGGTTTTCCGCCGGGTGGAAGACGAACGGCGTGGTCGTTCTTCGTGACCGGGGATAACCATTCGGTAAATCCTGGCCGGAAGTGCTGGTTGTACCTGCAAGTGAAACGTATTCTTTTTTGTGCCTTGATCGGGGGATATGGGCTGTTGACGACTCTCGGAAAGGACTATGGCAGTGGTGCATGCATCGCATGATGTGCTCATCCGTTGTGATGCGCTCTCTGTCTTCAGCTTCCTGGCTGACGGCGCGAACAATCCGCGATGGCGGGAGGGTCTCCGGTCCGTGATCCTGCGAAGCGGTGCGCCGGGCGCGGTGGGCGCCGTCTACCAGCAGTCCTATGAACACGGCTCGCTCAGCAGCATTCCGGGCACTTACCGGATCACGGCCTCCCGCAGTGGCGCGGAGCTGGAATTCGCCGTGCTGTACGGTCCGGTGGGCACCCGTGGCGGTTATTACCTGAGCACCGAGGGCGATTCCACCCGCGTCCGGTACGCCCTGGACTTCACGCCGCGGGGCTTCCGCCGCTTCTACTGGCGGGATTCCCAGCGCGTCCTGGAGCAGGAGG
The DNA here is from genome assembly GCF_052114185.1 of Arthrobacter sp. RAF14. Lineage (NCBI taxonomy): Bacteria > Bacillati > Actinomycetota > Actinomycetes > Micrococcales > Micrococcaceae > Arthrobacter > Arthrobacter sp. RAF14. Next base: position 74,330 of record NZ_JBFREG010000005.1, read on the forward strand.
TCCGTCAGCTGGAGCGGCTCAAGGCGATCCTGGAGACGCCCCTGGAGCGCGTGGCCTGACGGCCGGTGCGGTATTTTTGAGACTGTGCTGATCTCCGACCGCGACATCCGATCCGAACTGGCCGCAGGGCGCATCGCCCTGGACCCCTTCGACGCCTCCATGGTGCAGCCTTCCAGCGTCGATGTCCGGCTGGACAGGTTCTTCCGCCTCTTCGACAACCACAAGTACGCGCACATCGATCCCGCGCAGGAGCAGCCCGAGCTGACCCGTCTGGTGGAGGTGGAAGGGGATGAACCCTTCATCCTGCATCCCGGTGAGTTCGTGCTCGGCGCCACCTACGAGTCGGTGACGCTCCCCAACGACATCGCCGCCCGGCTGGAGGGCAAGTCCTCGCTGGGCCGTCTCGGTCTGCTGACCCACTCGACGGCGGGCTTCATCGACCCCGGGTTCTCCGGTCACGTCACGCTGGAGCTCTCCAATGTCGCGACCCTGCCGATCAAACTGTGGCCCGGCATGAAGATCGGGCAGCTCTGCTTCTTCCGGCTCACGTCCGAGGCCGAACACCCCTACGGTTCGCAGGAGTACGGCAACCGGTACCAAGGCCAGCGAGGCCCCACCGCCTCCCGCAGCCACCTGAACTTCCACCGGACGGACATCTGAGGGTGTCCGCACCCCTGACGCTCCTGGACGGCGGCATGGGCCGGGAACTGGCGCGCCGCGGCGCTCCGTTCCGCCAGCCGGAATGGTCCGCGCTCGCTCTCATGGAGGCGCCGGAGCACGTCCAGGCCGTCCACCAGGACTTCATCGGCGCAGGCGCGCGGGTCATCACCACGGACAGCTACGCCCTGGTCCCGTTCCACCTGGGCGAGGACGTCTTCGCCGCACAGGCGCAGACGCTGGCAGACCGTGCGGGCCGCGTGGCGCGCGCCGCGGCCGACGACGCCGGCGTGCCGGGTGTGCGCGTCGCGGGCTCCCTGCCTCCGCTGTTCGGCTCCTACCGCCCCGATCTCTTCGACGCCGAGCGCGCGCCGGAGGTGCTGGCTCCCCTGGTGGCGGGCCTGTCCGGCCACGTGGACCTGTGGCTCGCCGAGACCCAGGGTTCCCTTGCCGAGGTCCGCGCCGTCAAGGCGGGCCTGCCCGACGATGGCCTGCCCTTCTGGATCTCCTTCACCCTGCAGGACGAGCAGGAGGACGGACCGGCCGTGCTGCGTTCCGGGGAGAGCGTGGCCGAGGCCGCTGAAACGGCCGTCACCCTGGGCGCTGCGGCGCTGCTGTTCAACTGCAGCCGGCCCGAGGTCATGGAGGCTGCCCTTGCTGAGGCGGGCGCCGTCGTCGAGCGTCTCGGGGCTGAGCTGGAGCTCGGCGTGTACGCGAACGCCTTCCCGCCGCAGCCCGAGGACGCCACCGCGAACGACGGGCTCGACGAGCTGCGCGAGGACCTCGGCCCGGCCGGCTACCTGGCCTGGGCGGAGCGCTGGCGCGAGCGGGGCGCGACGATCATCGGCGGGTGCTGCGGGATCGGTCCAGAGCACTTCGAGGTGTTGCAGGCGCGGCTCAGCTGAGAGGCTGAGCCCTGCCGCCAGGCGAGTCGCGCCGGGCCGGAAGGCTCCGTGCCCGGTCCGCCTCTGCGATGGCCGCCCGCAGGGCTTCCCGCTCGGGTTCGGGCCACGGCCCGGAGGCGGCGAGGGGTATCTCCGTCATGAATCGGCGTTCCTCCCGGGGCATCCTCGTCACGAACGATCCGGGATCTGATTCCGCCTGCGCATACAGGGCGGGCCCATCGGCGTAGAAGAGGTCCGTCACCACCAGGCGGCCGTCGGCGCCGCGCATCACATTGGCCGGGTTCCGGTCCAGCGGGCCGCACCAGGGGAGGTCGTCCATCGCGCGGGCATGCACCTCATGGACGATCCGCGCGAGGCCGTTCACCGGAGGAGCGCCCTCCGCCACGGCCCGGAGAAACTCCGTGGCGTCATCCTCGGTTGCCGGGCCAAGCCACTCCATCACCTGAAGATCCCCGCCGCCGGCCAGTCTGCGGTGGTCGTGCAGCCGGGGAACCTGCCGGGTGTGGGCGGCCGCCCGGTAGAGCGCGGCGGTGTACGGGCCGGTCGGATCGAACGGACTGATCCTGGCTACCAGCGAGCCGTCGGGCGAACGCAAGGCGATCGCCCAGTCGCCGGCGCCGCAGGGCGTCCACCCGGCAGAGGTGAAGGCGTGTTCGGCGAGGCGGTGGTCGGCGTCGGGAGGGAGTGAAGCCAGGATCTCGTCCATGGTCCCAGTCTCCCCGATCCGGCACGCCGTCGGGAGAGCGGCGACCCCGCAACGCAGGAACATGCCTCTACGCCGTGAGCCGGTCCAGTTCCTCGCGGTCGCCGATCAGGCGCACCGCGTGGATGACGCCGTCGCGGAGCTGGAAGGTGAAGGCCACCTGGACCACGCCGCGGTACTGCCATACGAGGCCGGGCTCGCCGCCGAGCATGGCGAAGCGCGCCGCCTTGGCCTTGCCGTTGAAGAAGCCGGACACCTCGTCCCGACCGAGTTTGAGGGCCGGGGAGCCCATCGCCGAAGCGGACGCGTCTGAGGTCATGACGACATCGGGGTCCAGGAGCCTGACCAGCGCGGCCAGGTCGCCGCCCTTCGCGGCCGTCAGGAAGGCCTCCACCACGGCCCGCGGCGCCCGGGCGCCGTCCGGCTCGTCCGCCGTCGTCCGTTCCGGGGCCACTTCGGCAGACGCGGCCGGTTCCGTTCCCGCCTGACCGCGCACCCGGCGTCGTGCCCTGCTGGCCAGTTGCCGCGCGGCCGCCGCTGAGCGGCCGGTCGCCGCGGCGACCTCCTCGAACGGGGCGCCGAAGAGGTCGTGCAGGACGAACGCGACCCGCTCCGCCGGGCTCAGCGTGTCCAGCACCACCAGAAGGGCGACGCTCAGGGAGTCGTCCAGCTGGGCCTGTTCCTCCGGCCCGGGCGCGACCTCATCCAGCTGCCCCGCGAGAGTCTCTGCCAGCGCCTCGTGCCGGGCGTGCGAGCGGAGCGCATCCAGGCAGATACGGCTCACCACGGTGGTCAGCCAGGCGGGGAGGTTGTCCACCTCCTGGTCCAGCCGCGCCAGGCGGAACCACGCTTCCTGCACGGCGTCCTCCGCCCCCAGCGGACCGGACGGTCCGAGGATCCGCTGCGCGATGCCCAGCAGACGGGGGCGCTCCTGATCGAAGCGGGTGGCGAGTTCCAGCTCGGATTCCATGTTCTCCATGCCTCTTCGACGTTCGGGGCCCCTCAGATGTGACGAGTCACCGTGGCCATGTCACATCCTGGGCACGCCGGACGTCAAGAGGGTGAATGCGGGAAGTGCCCGTATCGATCATGAAGGAGAATCCCATGCGCTACGCCAAGAGCATGTTCTACGTCGGCAACGCCAAGGATGTCGCCGAGTTCTTCGGCACCGCCTTCGGTCTGCAGACGCAGGTCTACGGCGAGGGCTACGCCGAGGTCGCCACGGGCGACACCAAGCTGGCCTTCGGGACGCTGGAAGCCGCCGGCAACCACCTGCCCGGGCAGCCGCTGGAGACCGCCGACTCCGCCCGGGTCACGGGCGTGCTCAGTTTCGTCGCCGACGACGTCGACGCCGCCTACCACCAGGCCGTCACCGCGGGCGCGGAGTCGCTCGTCGAGCCCGCCGACCGCGAATGGGGCCAGCGTGCGGCCTTCGTGCGCGCACCCGGCGGCCTGGTCCTGGAGATCGGCAACTTCGCCTGAAGGCGCGCCGAAGGAGCGCCCCGGCGTTCTCGGTGTCCCCTGGATCCGCGGTGGTTCCGCGGTGCGGATCCCAGGGGACACCGGCGTTTCCGGGCCCGGAACGTCGTCGGCCTTGCGCGGGTTCTATATCTTGGGAGGCAGAACCGATCAGGAATCCCGGGGCCCAACCGCTCCGGCCTTGCGCTGGGAGAACCGCAGATGAGCACGGCACGTCTTGGACTGAGGCGCATGACGCCGCGCGACCCCTTCGAGGCGTTCCGGGCCGCGAGCCCCCTGGAACTGTTCTTCGACCTGGTGTTCGTGGTGGCGGTGTCGATGATCTCCGCCCAGCTGCACCACTTCTACGCGGAGAACCACGTGGGGGAGGGGCTGGTGGCCTTCCTCCTGGTGTTCTTCGGCATCTGGTGGGCGTGGATGAACTTCACCTGGTTCGCGACTTCGTTCGACACGGATGACTGGCTCTACCGGATCTTGACGATCATCCAGATGGCCGGCGCCCTGGTCCTGGCCGGCGGCGTCGGGGCGGCCATGTCCGAGGGTGACTTCACCGTGGTGACCCTCGGGTACCTGGTGATGCGCGTTCCGCTGGTCTGCCAATGGCTCCGCGCCGCCGCGTCCAGCCCGGAACTCCGTGTCACCGCGCTGCGCTATGCGGGCGGCGTGGCCGTGGTCCAGATCTTCTGGCTGCTCAGGCTGCTGCTTCCGGCGGAGATCGGATTCTGGGCCTTCCTGGTCCTGGTGCTGGCCGAGGTCGCCGTCCCCGTGTGGGCCGAATCGGCACGGACCACGCCCTGGCATCCTCATCACATCGCCGAACGGTACGGCTGTTTCACGCTGATCGTGCTGGGCGAGTCGATCCTGGCGTCCACCGGCGCGATCGTGGATGCCGCCGGGGCGCAGGAGCACCTCGGGGCGCTGCTGCCGATCGCCGCCTGCGGGCTGGTCCTGGCCGCAGGGATGTGGTGGATCTACTTCTCCCGCGAGCACCACGAGCACTTCGGCTCCTTGCGGAACAGTCTGATTTTCGGCTACAGCCACTACCTGGTCTTCGCGGCCGCCGCATCGTTCTCCGCCGGGATCGAGGTGGCGATCGACTTCGCGGACGGTCACGCCGAACTCGGGAGGGTGGCCGCAGCCGCCACCCTCACCGTGCCGATCGCGCTCTTCGTCTTCACCACCTGGTTCATCACGTTGAGGAAGTCTCTGCCGCCGACCATCAGCCTGGTCTTCCTGGTTCTGACCGTGCTCCTGGCAGCCTGTGCGCTGGTGCCGGGGGAGAACACTCTCGGTTCCATGGTGGCGGCCGCCGTGGTCATGATCCTGCTGGTGGTCCTCCTGGAACTGCCCACCACCGTGGAGGCGTCCGAGGAGATCTCCGAGGAGGCCGAAGGCGCCGAGGCCTGAGGGCGCCTACGCCTCGATGTCGTCGAGCCGGGCGATCACGACCTCCAGCATGCGCGCCAGCTCCTTCATCTCCGGGCTGCTGAGGTCCTGAAGCACGTCGGTCTCCACGACGCTGGAGCCCTTGATCGCGAGGTTGAAGAGCTGACGGCCCTCCTCCGTGAGGCTCACGAACACCCGGGTGCGGTTGCCGGGGTCCTGCATGCGCTCGACCAGCCCACGCTGAGCGAGCTTGTCCAGGCGGTGCGTCATCGACGACGGAGCGACGTTGCTCAGGTCCGCCAGCTGGCTCGGCGTGAGCGGCTCCTTCGCCTTCACCAGGGCCGTGACCACGCCCCATTCGCCCGCCGTGACATCCAGATCGGCCAGCTGGCGCGCGTACCACTGGTCCAGCTTCCGGTTGAGCGACTGCACCGCGGTGATGACCCGCTGCACGGTCTCCTCGCCGCCGGCTGCGACATAGGCTGCGACGCTCCGGCGGTGTTCTTCCTGGGCACTGGGCTTGCGTGGGGGCATTCAGGGATTCTCTCACGACCTTCGATCTGGTAATATTTCGATATCGAAATATTCGATGTCGAATAAATGTGGCCGCGCTCACTCCGGAGGGAATGAGGGCGGCTCGTCCTGTTCACCGCAGGGCATTCGACGCCCATGTCCTTCAGCGGACATCGTTCCTTCATCAGACCCAAGGGGGTGCACTCATGCGCGCGAAGCTTTTGATCCTCGCGTCCGCCATCGGTTCTCTCGGCTGGGGAGCCGTTCTTCCCTATCAGTACGCCTATGCCGCGGAAACGCGCGGCTGGGGCGCCCTCATCGCTGCGGCAGCCGCATCGCTCTTCTCCCTCGGGGCGCTCTTCGCCTCGCCGGTGGCCGGTCGGCTGGCGGACCGCTTCAACCCGGTGCTGGTGGCCGTGCTCGCACAGCTGATCGGCGCTCTGGCGGTGGGGTCTCTGATGTTCGTTCAGGAACCGTGGGCGTTCCTGCTGGGCATGCTGGTGTTCGGCCTCGGCCTCTCCGGCGCGGTCCCTGCCAAGCAGGTGCTGGCCCTCGAGTGGTCCTCCAGCGCCGACCGCCGCAAGGTCTTCGCCTACAAGTTCACGGGCGAGTCCCTCGGCATGGCCGCGGGTGCGTTCCTGGCCGGCCTGGTCGTCGACCTCAGCCGCACCGACGGCCTCACCGTCGGCTTCCTCATGGCCGCGGCCGGTTTCGTGATCTCCTCCGCGATCATCGCCCTCGCCGGAGGTCTCCGCAGGGGCGCCGTCACAGTGCTCGACGGCGGAACCTCCACCACCGGCCAGGCCCTCGACGGCGGTGAGCGCCGCCGTGGCGCCCTGCGCCTGATCTTCGCCGAACCCGCGATGCGCTGGACCGCCGTCGTGACGATCGCGCTCGCGCTCGGTTTCTACGCCCAGTTCGAGTCCGGCCTGCCCGCCTACGCGCTCACGGTCCTGAACGCCGAACCGTCCGTGATCGGCACCGCGGCGGCCGTGAACTGCCTGGTGATCGTGGCGCTGCAGCTCGTCGTCGTGCGGCTGACGGCCAAGCGGCCCGCCGCGACGCTGCTCATGGCGGTCGGCTCGGTCTGGCTGGTGTCGTGGCTGCTGCTCTCGGTGGCGCAGTTCATGCCCGGAGTCGCGTCGGCGCTGTTCGTGATGACGTACGGCATCTTCGCGGTCGGTGAGACGGTCTACAGCCCGGTGCTGAACCCGCTCACGGCATCGCTCGCGCCTGCGGGCATGGTCGGTCAGACTCTGGGTGTGGTCGCGGCACTGCAGACGGCGTTCTCCGCAGCCGGCCCGCTGATCGCGGGCGTGCTGCTGGGGGCGGGGCTCGGGGACGCGTTCCTCATCATGCACCTGGTGATCAGCGTGGTGGCCATCGTCGCGGCCTGGAGGATCCGTCAGGCGCTGGCGGCGCGGACCAGGGCCGAGGCGCCCGTCCGGTCGGAAGAAGCGCTCGCCGCCTGACGCGGGCTCCACGCAGGCGTTCGGTGTCCTGCCGGTGGCCGGAACCGGACCTCAGAACGAGGTGCCGGTTCCGGCCGCCGGTGCTTTGCGGGGCTTGATGCGCGCTGCCACGGATCATCCGCAAAACCTCTACGCCACCCAACTGGACTGATAACCCAGCAAAGCATTGTGCAAATGTCCTACATCTGATTGGATGTGAAGCGGAGTGATGATCACTCCCCGGCTTGCTAAGGAGGTGAGGGGTGGGTAATACAAACACTGCTAGTGGCGAGAAGAACTATGTCGACATGAAGTCCATTGATAGCGACCTTGAATCTGAGTTCTTCGATTTTGTAGACGAGCGGACGGACTAGAGCCTGTTGAGGGTGGCGGTGCTGGTTCGGCCCCACCCTCGACGCTCGGTTGAGTGAGACTGATTGGGGTGCACCGATGAGAACGGTTGACCGGGAACGGACTGTCGGGGTTGATGAGGCTCTGCGCAGAATTGGCGACCTATTGCGGCGCAAAGGTCTTCGAGTCGAAACCAGGGTGGTCAGTAGATCAGGCGTTTCTGACGTGTCGACGACCAAGGCGTACTTGAGTGATGACCGGGGCGTGCTTCTGACCGAGGCTGCGGGAAAGGGCATTGGCGCGCAGAGCAAAGCGAGCGCCGTCTATGAGGTAGTTGAACACGCAGCTTTCAGATATCTGTTGCCGGGACAGAGGGCCGTGTGGGATCGCAGACTGCTTGAGCCAGCGGACATTGAGGACATTGACTACCTGTATCGGTATGCGCGCTTCGCGGGTGACGATGTCCAGCCAGTCCATCGGTTTTACAGACTCAATGAAAGAGGACTCGACGAGAAGGATGTTCTGTACTACCCGGCGATTGTCTGTGATGTATCGCTGCCTCTCGAGCGGCATTTCGGTCGCCTCCTGCCGCTCTCATCTTATGCGTCCAACACGGGGATTGCCTCTGGGGCTAATACACACGATGCGTTCGTCCATGCGACAAACGAACTGATTGAGCGGGACGCCGAGAGCAAATTCCTGTTGGACGTCAGTATGGGCGCCCCAAGCTGGACTGTGGTCGAGCTCGACGATGAGGATCATCTTTCGCCTCTCTTTCACGAGCTGACGGGTGGATATGGAGGCAGAGGTTCCCTCTACAGCTTGAGTACCGTTGCGGGGTATGCCTTTTGCGCCCAGGCCTGGGTGCCAGATGGGCATGCTGAGCTTGGATTCGGGGCCTCTATGTACCCCGACGTGGCATTGGAGAGGGCGCTGACTGAATTGCAGCAGGTGCAGCATGCGCGGCGTGTGGACGAAACGTGGGAGAAGGAGGGCGGTGAGCGGCCCTCCAATCTGGACCGTTTCCCGAATATGAAGAATATCGCTTCCCGCATATTCCCCCGGCTGGACGGCCACAGAATCTCGCTTCGCACGTTGATGAGAGAAGCTCTTCCTGCCGGAGGGGGATCGGCCATGTCGGCGATCGAACAAGCTGGGTTCAAGGTCTATGGCCGCGTGATCTGGACCGACGAGTCAAGTGGAATTTCTGTCGTGCAGGTGGTAATTCCGGGATTCGAGGGACTCAACAACTTGATATTTTGTCGGCCTATTGTTACTTCCGGGCGACTACGCACGCGGGCAAGCCTGAGCCATCTTCTCGCAGGGAAGATCTGATGGACACTCTCCTTGTAGGACGTTTCGGAGACAGTTCCCTAGTGTTGGACCATTCGCGACCCTGGTATCTAGACAGAGGTGTGAGCATAGATCGAAGCCTCGATGGAGTTGTTCCGCACCCCATTCTCGAAATGCAGCTCCTTGCCACGAACGGTTCGGTGCGGGATATGGACGAATCTCACGTTTCGAATGACTGGTCCGACGTGGCTTCTTTGTTTCCGGACTCCCACCCGTTGGATGCCGCTCTGACTGCCCTTGTTGAGTCACGACTGGGTGCGTCGCGCGTCGAAGATGAGACGCATGTCGCGAGAGTAGATGAAGCATCGAATTTTCTGGAGACTTTCGTCCCGCATCTCTGGCGTGATGCGAGGGCCTATGTTTCCCGAATTTTCCTTGTCGAGGATCATCGGCTGTCGGGCGCGAGTTGGGTGGATACGCTGGGAGCCGTTTGTCTTGGTCCAGGGGTGGGAAATTCAATGTGGGAGGACGCGGCCAATCTACTCCACGAGGCGTTGCATGCGAAGACGGCTAGAACAACCCGCTCATTTGGACTCCCAAATCCGCCGCGGACGTCCGATGTGGTCGCCATTCCGTGGTGGTCGCTGAATGGTGGAGTGACGCTCTGGGACGTAAAACGTTGCATCGACGCTCTATACGTATACACTCATTTGTCTCACCTTTTTGAGGTGCTTGAGGCGAACGGCGTAGTATCCGAAGTCCCGTACGCGAGATGCGCGTTCCGGGCGAACTATCTATCCCGCGTTCTTTCCGACCTTCCTGAACAGATTTTTGGACCTGACTGGTGCCAATTGGTTTCGTGGCTATGCGCGAATGTTCCCATGCCAAGAAACTTGGCGTCTCGAGGTCAAAGAATTCTCGATCACGCCTCATTCCCTGTCGCTCAATGCGAACGATTCTGGGCGGAGGCCGCGCGTGGACGATAGGCATTTGCGAATTGCGGTCCGTGCCCGACGCTGGATGGTTTCGGGGCTAGTTGTTTCTGTTCTTGGAAACAGGCTCATCGATGGAGGTTTGGATTCTCTTGCCGCTTCTGCAGTAGTTCCTATATATTGGTTGGTTTTACTGACCTCAGCCGGGAAGATCATCGAGTTTGCGCTGCCGGCCTATGCTAGCGTTCTGAAGCGATGGTCTCCAGATAAGATCCTGATAATTGAAGATCTCATGGAGATGGTATCTGGCATTGTCGTCGTGGGATTGATGGCGGTTTGGCCTGTTCAGCAAGTCAACTTGTTAATCTGTTATCTGGGATTTATGCTTTTCACGGCTCCCGTGAGCGATATCGCCGATGAGTTTTATGGAGCAAAGCTAGCCGAGACAAGTGCCGATCACGCGCTTTCGTTCAATGCGTCGCTATACAGTTGGCTTGGTATCGCTGGGTTTATTGTGGCGGTACCGCTCGGGGCGTTGGTCGCGGGTCTATCTATTTCAGCACTGGTCACGGCCAACGTCGTCCTCTCGGGACTCGGTGCCCTGCTCAGGTTGAATGCGCGCCGAAAGTATCCAGCGAAGCCGCTCCACGATGCAGACTCTGAGGACTTTTCGCCGCTAGGTCAAGCTCAGCCGCTTGTGCAATTTCTCCACGACCTCTTCAGATCAGGACCAGCATCCCCAGCGGTGAACTTCGTCCTTCAGACGATCGGGGCGCTGACGGGGCACCTAGTTCTAATCTGGGCTGCCTCGCGGTCCGCCCTCCAGCCTCCTGAAGCGATGGCGATGGTTCTGTTCGTGTTCGGTCTTGCGGCGACGTTTGGTCCTTTGATGGCTCGAAGCATAGGGAGACGGTTCCCTACTGAACTACTTCTCTCTGCCACGGGCCTGGCGTCTGTAGTGAACATCGGATGGTTCGTGATCGTACTGTTTTGTGAGAGCGCTAATTTTGCATCTGCGCTGGTGTTTGTCTTTCTGAACGTGGTTCTTGCGCGCCTGCGCACTGTCGTGCTGGAGACGCATCGTCAGACGTTTTTCACCAAGGCTCAGTACTCCCGTGTGATGAGCTGGTCCTACACTTTTGGTGCAGCTGGCACATTGATGGGGCTGCAACTTGCGTACGCGCTGGGCGCATCACAGAACCCGGCTTGGGCTGGGATCGTGGCGATTGGTCTGTGGGTGTTGATCTCGGCTGTGGTCAGAAGTAAGAGGGGACCAAACCAAAAGTCGGGACACGCCGCAATCGGGGCCGACGTTGTAGGAGCTGAGTAGGTTAACCGGGCCTCAGGCCGGTGGCCGGAACCGGACCTCAGAACGAGGTGCCGGTTCCGGCCACCGGTGCTTTGCGGGACTTGATGAAGGGGCGGGCCCAGCTCTCGATGAAGCGTGCGATGAGCGGTCCGAGCACCGCCATGATGAGCACGTAGGACGAGGCGAGAGCGGCCATCTGCCCCGGCACCGCACCGGAGGCGACCGCCAGGCCTGCGATGACGATCGAGAACTCGCCACGGGCCACGAGCGCCGCCCCTGCGCGGACGCGGCCCGGTTTGCCGATCCCGGCCCGTCCGGCCGCCCACCATCCCGTGAGCATCTTGGTCGCGGTGGTGGCGACCGCCAGGAGGAGTGCCCAGCCGAGCACCGGCGGGATGGACGTGGCGTCGGTGCTGAGACCGAAGGCGACGAAGAAGATGGCGGCGAACAGGTCCCGCAGAGGCTCCAGCATCCGGGTGGCGTTGTGCGCGGTGGCTCCGGAGATGGCGATGCCCAGCATGAAGGCGCCCACGGCGGCGGAGACCTGGAGCGCCGAGGCCAGTCCTGCCACCAGCAGTGCCGCGCCCAGCACGGTCAGCAGGAACACCTCCGCATTCTCGCTGTGCACGATGGCGGAGACCCGCTGCCCGTGCTTCATCGCCACTAGGAGGACCACCGTGATGACTGCGAGGGCCACTGCCACGGCCTGCAATCCGCCGAAGAATCCCACTCCGGCCAGGGTGGCCGTCAGGATGGGCAGGTAGACGGCCATGGCCAGGTCCTCGAACACCAGCACCGAGAGCACCACGGGGGTCTCGCGGTTGCCGAGCCGGCCCAGATCCGTCAAGGTCTTGGCCGCGATGCCGGAGGAAGAGATGTACGTGACGCCGGCCATCACCAGCGCGCCCACCGGACCCCAGCCGAGCAGGAGTGCCACGGCCGCGCCCGGGATGGCGTTCAGCACGGCGTCGAGCACGCCGGCCTGCCAGGACTTCTTCAGCCCGGTGAAAAGCTCATCGGCGCTGTACTCGAGCCCGAGCATCAGCAGCAGGAGGATCACGCCGATTTCGCCGGAGAGGTGGCTGAACTCGCGCACGCCGTCGAGCTGGATGACACCGCCCGCGCCGAAGCCCAGGCCGCCCAGCAGATAGAACGGGATGGGGGACATGCCCACCCGTCCGGCAAGCCGGGCCAGGAGACCGAGTACGAAGACCACGGCCCCCAGCTCGATCAGGGTCACCGCGAGTTCGTCCACCGCTATCCCTTGCGGAGGATTTCGGCGGCCTTGTCCAGGCCTTCCAGCGTCCCCACCGCCACGAGCAGATCACCGCGGTGGAGCACGACGTCGGGGCCGGGCGAGGGGATCACCTCGCCTTCCCGCATGATCGCCACGATCGAGACGCCACTGCGGGTGCGGATCGAGGCAGCGCCCATCGGCAGGTCCCGGAACGGGGAGTCCTGGAGGATGGAGAACTGGCGCGTCACGATCCCCGGGACGTCCCGGTGCTCCTCCGTGAGCTGATTGACGATCAGCTGACCGCCCAGGAGCTGAGCGAGTGTGGTGGTCTCCTGCCCGGTGAGGGGGATGGAGGCCTGGCAAGTGTCCGGGTCGTCCCAGGTGGAGACGATGAACTCCGTGGTTCCATCACGGTGGACCACCACGCCGATCCTTCGGCCGCTGGCGGTCATGAAGTCTTTCCGCACCCCGAGTCCGGGGAGGTCGGTTTCATCCACGTGCATGGGATAAGCCTAGTCCCCGGACTCCCCTCGCGTTGTGTGCTCAGTTGTTGCGGGTCCTGGCCCGAAACACCCGCAACTACTGAGCACACAACGTGATCATGAGGGTTCGCCGGCCGATCGAAGAGCCCGTTGTACCTTCCGGACCACGCTCGGCCGCGTACCGCGGAGGTCGGCCGCGCTGATCCGTAGTTCCTGCCAGCCCAGTTCCGCTGTGATCGTGGCGCGTGCGATGTCCCTGCCGTACTGCCGCTCCGCCCCGTGGACCTTGCCGTCGTACTGCACGCTGAGCCGTTGCCGCGGGTAGGCGAGGTCGGGCCAGACCTGCGGGTAGCCCCAAGGGTCGTAAAGAACCACATTGAGCTCCGGCTCGGGGACGCCATGATCGAGCAGGATCAGGCGCATCCGGGTCTCCTGCACCGAGTCCGCGCCCGGGCGGATCAGGTCCAACGCCGCCAGGGCGTTCCTTTTCCCTTTCATCTTGGGGTGGGCCATCGTGACGCGGCGGAGGTCGGCCACCGTGCAGAGCGGTTCCCGTGGGAATGGATGATCCGAGCCGTGCTCATTGACGAGGTGGTCCCCCGCAGCCACGAGATCCGCGAGGGGCAGATGGTGCGCCAGATCCAGCCAGGTGCGCGCCGCCGAGGTGATGCGCACACCGGCCACGTATTCGACTTCCCCTGGAAGCAGCAGCGTTCGATGCCCGACGACACCGGTGCGGCGGGGATGCGTCCCGCCCCGGGTGCGCGAGACATGGATCCGCTGATCAGCCCAGAACGGCAGCGGGATGCCTCGGGCGCGTGCAGAGGTCAACTCGGAGATCGCCGTCGCGTGGTCAAGTGCGGTCAGAGCCCGAAGGCTCGCCAGGAGTGTCGGGTCCGCGCCTCGGGGAATGCGTATCCCACGGCTCGGCGCCCGCAAGTCGGCGGCTCGGAGGCGGCTGCTGGACACACCGCCTGCCAGGGCTTCCGCCACGGTGAACGAGGTGTTCAGGAGTCGTGCGGGAAGTTCTTGTGCTCTCATCCACCCATCGGAACAAGACGGGAGCGCGAATGGTCGGGCCGTTTCACGTATGTGGATGGCCCAGGTTCCCGGGGCCCGGTCCCCGCAGTTGTGTGCTCAGTAGTTGCGGGTCCTGGCCCGAAACACCCGCAACTACTGAGCACACAACGTAGGAGGGGAAGACGGGTCAGGCCGTGGCCTCGGCCTTCGCCGGGGCCTTCACAGGGAGCAGGACCAGGAGCCCGGCCAGGAGGACCACCATGATCCCGAGGATGCCCCAGCGCTGGGCCTGGCCTTCCGCGACGTACTGCGACGCCACGGCGATCGAGATGGTGAAGAGCGTGGGCGCCAGGAAGGACACCGCGCGGCCCGTGGTGGCGTAGAGGCCGAAGAGTTCGCCCACCTCGCCGTCGGGGGCCAGCCGCCCGAGGAACGCCCGGGCGGAAGCCTGCGCCGGGCCGACGAAGAGGCACAGCAGCAACCCGAACACCCAGAAGGTCAGCTTGCCGTGCCACTGCATGCCGAAGAAGGAATATTCGCTGTTGCCCAGGACCAGGATGGCCGTTCCCGCCACGAGGAGCCCCACCAGGGACAGCTCGATGACGCGTTTCGGGCCGATCCGGTCGTCCAGGAAGCCGCCCAGCACCGCGCCGGCGGCGGCCACCACGTTCCCGAAGACGGCGAAGAAGATGACGTCCTTGAGGTGGAATCCGAAAGTGCCGGCGGCGATCACGCCTCCGAAGGTGAACACCGCCGCCAGGCCGTCCCGGAACACCGCGCTGGCCAGAAGGAAGTAGATGGTGTGCGGCGCGCGGCGGTACAGCGCGCGGACCCTCCGGACCAGCACCACATAGGACTGCAGGAAACCCACCCGGGCTTCGCCCGGCTGCACCGGAGGCTCCGGCACCCGGAAGAACACGGGCAGCGCGAACACCCCGAACCACACGGCGGAGAACAGCGCCACGAGCCGGATGTTGAGGGCGTCGTCGGTCGAGGCCCCGAACCAGTGGAACGCCGGCTGGACGAAGAGCTGCAGGACCAGCAGCAGCGCCACGATCCCGCCCAGGTACCCGGCCGCCCAGCCGAAGCCGGAGACCCTCCCGATGGTCGCCGGGGTGGAGATCTGGGTCAGCATGGCGTTGTAATTGACCCCGGCCAGCTCGAAGAACACGTGCCCCACGCTGATGAGGATCACGCCGAGGACGAGGTACTCCGGCTCGGGCCGGACGAAGAAGCACAGGGCCATGAGCACGACCACCACGGCGCTGTAGACGCCGAGCCAGAGCTTCCGCCGCCCGCCCGCGTCCGCGCGCTGCCCCGTCACGGGGGCGAGCAGGGCGATCGCGAAGCCCGCCAGGCCGAAACCGAGTCCCAGGACGCCGGACGCGTGGTCCTCACCGCCGAAGGCCTTGGACGTCAGATAGACGGTGAAAACGAACGTGGTCATCACCGCGTTGAACGAGGCCGAACCCCAGTCCCACGACGCCCAGGCCAGGACCATGCCCCGCCGCCGTCCGGTCTCCTGCGACGCGTGTTCGCTACCGGCGTTGTAAGTCGCTTCGGGGCTCATAGCACGAATAGTAACGGGCGCCAGTTGCTAAAATGAGAAGACACCTGTTTAAGGAACCGCTCCGGATGACAGGACTGCCCGCGGCCAGCAACACCGGAAGTGGTGATGACCACGTGACCCTAGTCCTCTGTTCCCTTTTCGCGCTTGCCGCGGTGGCTCCGCTGATCTTCAAGCGCCTGGGGCGGAACGCTTTCTACCTCTTGGCCGCGGCCCCCGCCGCCGCCTTCGTCTGGCTGCTCTTCCAGTACCCGGCCGCCTACGGCGGAGGGCTGGAGGAGCACTTCGACTGGATCCCCCAGCTTCAGCTGGACCTCACCTTCCGCATGGACCCGCTGGCGTGGGTCATGTGCCTTCTGGTCCTCGGTGTGGGATCGCTGGTCCTGGCCTACTGTGCCCGCTATTTCAAGGCGGACGACGCCTATCTGGGCAGCTTCGGCGCGCAGCTTCTGGCCTTCGCGGGGGCCATGTTCGGGCTGGTCACCTCGGACGACCTCATCCTCATGTTCGTGTTCTGGGAACTGACCACGATCCTGTCGTACCTCCTGATCGGCTACGCCCGGGCCCGTCTGTCCGCCCGGCGCTCCGCTCTCACGGCGCTGATCGTGACGACGGCCGGTGGCCTGACCATGCTGATCGGCCTGATCATGATGGTTCAGATCACCGGGACCAGCCGTGTCTCGGCCCTCCTGGAGCGTGCGCCGGCCCTGCTGAGCGGTGCGAACGCCGACGGCGCCGCGGCCGCCGCGCTGAACGTCGCCGTCGTGCTGGTGCTGGTGGGCGCCATCACCAAGAGCGCGCTCTTCCCCTTCCACTTCTGGCTTCCGGGCGCGATGGCCGCGCCCACCCCGGTGAGCGCGTACCTCCACGCGGCGGCCATGGTGAAGGCCGGCATCTACCTGGTGGCGCGCCTGGCTCCGGGGTTCGCGCAGGCGGACACCTGGCTCCCGATGGTCCTGGGGCTCGGCCTGATCACGATGCTGGTGGGAGGCTATCGGGCGCTGCGCCAGACCGACATCAAGCTCATCCTGGCGTACGGCACGGTCTCCCAGCTCGGCTTCCTGACCATGGTGGTGGGTCTGGGCACTCCCGAGGCGGCGCTGGCCGGGCTCGCGCTGCTCCTGGCGCACGGTCTGTTCAAAGCCGCGCTGTTCCTGGTGGTCGGCATCATCGACCACCAGACGGGCACCCGCGACGTCCGCAAGCTCTCGGGGGTCTTCCGCTCCTCCCGGGCGCTCGGCGTCGTGGCGATCCTGGGCGCGGCCTCGATGGCGGGCATCCCGCCTCTCGCCGGCTTCGTGGCCAAGGAGAGTGTGTTCACGGCCTTCGTCGACTGGGCCACGGGCGAGTCCGCGACGGCGCCGGGTCCGTGGGGCCCGGTGGTCCTGGTCGGGATCGTGCTGGGATCTATCCTCACGTTCGCATATTCCGCTCGGTTCATATGGGGCGCCTTCGCCACGAAGCCCGGGGTGCCGCCGACGCCGTTCAAACCGATCCGCTTCTCGTTCCTCGCCTCGCCCGCCATCCTGGCCGGACTCAGCCTGGTGTACGGCCTCTGGCCGGTTCCGGTGGACTCCTGGGTCCAGCCGTACGCGGCCCTCTTCCAGGAGACCGGGGAGCACGTCCAGGAGGCGGCCTCCGCCGGGCATCTGGAACTGTGGCACGGCTTCACCGCGGCACTCGGGCTGACCGCCGTGACCTTCCTGGCCGGCACCTTGCTGGTCCTCGGACGGGAGCGGGTCACCCGATTCCAGGCGGCCATGCCCAAGGTCCCCGAAGCGGACCGGGTGTACCAGCACGTCATCGGCGGGCTCGATGACACCGCCGTCTGGGTCACGGGCCGCACCCAGCGCGGTTCGCTGTTCTTCTACCTGGTGGTCATCCTGGCCGTCGCCGTGATCATGCCGTCCGTGACGCTGCTCTGGCACGGCCAGTCGGTGCCGTCCAATCTGTACTGGATCGACCCGGGCTCGCCGTTCCAGTGGCTCATCGGCCTGGCGATCGTGATCGGCGCATTCGGCGCCGTCCGCGCGGACAAGCGCTTCATGGCCGTGCTGTTCGTATCCGTGACCGGATACGGCATGGCCCTGATCTTCGCCCTGCAGGGTGCGCCGGACCTCGCCCTGACCCAGATGCTCGTGGAAACCGTGGCTCTGGTGGCGTTCGTCCTGGCGATGCGCCGGTTGCCCCCGGAGCTGCGCGACCGCACGGGTGGGCATTTCCGGGTGATCCGCGTGATCCTCGGGCTCGCGTTCGGCGCGGCCATGGTGGTGTTCGCCCTGTTCGCCACGGACTCCCGCGTCGCCACCCCCATCTCGCTGGACTTCCCGAAGCTCGCCTACGAACAGGGCGGCGGACTCAACGTGGTCAACGTGACCCTGGTGGATCTGCGCGCCTGGGACACCTTCGGCGAGATCTCGGTGCTGGCGCTGGCCGCCACGGGTGTGGCGAGCCTGATCTTCGTCCGCAACATCGGCAACAGCCTCGGCCGCAGCGCCGGGGTGGAGACCGGCAGCGTGGGCCGGGTGCGCGCCCAGGCCGACGGGTCGCCCGAGGCCGCGGCGCTGGCCACGGCTCGCAAGTTCGGCGCCCCGCCGCGGGCGAGGACCGGGGTGGCCCTGCGCAACCCCTGGCTCGTGGCCGGGCGGACCCTGGCGCCGGAGCGCCGTTCCATCCTCTTCGAGGTGGTCACCAGGCTCATCTTCCACACCATGGTGGTGTTCTCCGTCTATCTGCTGTTCGCGGGCCACAATCTCCCCGGCGGCGGATTCGCCGGTGGCCTGATGGCCGGCATGGCGCTGACCATCCGCTATCTGGCTGGAGGCCGTTTCGAACTGGCCGAGGCCGTCCGCATGAGCCCGGGCCTGGTCCTCGGCATCGGTCTCGCGCTGGCCGCCGTGTCCGGGCTCGCCCCACTGTTCCTGGGCGGCAACGTGTTCCAGAGCGCGATCGTCCATTTCAGCCTGCCCGTGGTGGGTGACGTGAAGTTCGTGACCAGCACGTTCTTCGACATCGGGGTGTACCTGGTGGTGGTCGGCCTGGTGCTGGATGTGCTGAGGGGCTTCGGCGCCCAGATCGATGTGGAACTCGAGGAGGAAAGCGAGGTGGCGGCACGATGAGCGCCAATATGACCCTCCTGGTGATCATGGGGATCCTGTATGCGTGCGGCATCTACCTGCTGCTGGAACGGAGCCTCACCCGCGTCACGCTGGGCCTCATGCTGCTGGCCAACGCCACCAATCTCCTGATCCTGGTGACCGGCGGGTACGCAGGGCTGGCCCCGCTCTTCGTGAAGGGCACCGACCCGCACGACTACAACGACCCCCTCCCGCAGGCCCTCATCCTGACGTCGATCGTGATCAGCTTCGCGGTCACGGCCTTCATGCTCGGCATCATCTACCGCACGTGGGTCCTGGGCCGCCAGGACGTCATCGCGGACGACACGGAAGACCAGAGAGTGGCCAACACGCCCAGCTTCGACGCCGAGGACGACGCCGTCATCCCGGACGAGACCACCGAGTTCCCGCTCACGGCCGACGACGACGCGACCCACGGCGCGGTGCTCGCCGCCGTGGGCGCCGCTCACACCGGAGCCTCCCGGGCGCCGGACGACGGCACCGGCAGCGGCAGCGGCCGGGCCACGGAGCCTTCCGGCGACGGCGGTCAGCGGGCGTCCGGTTCGGGGGCCGCCCTGGCGGACGGCGTGGACACCGCGACCCGCTCCGCAGACGGCGGTACCCGCGGCCCGGCGGCCGACGGCGGCGGCCGGCAGTCCGGCGTCGAGCCCAAGGAAGGCTGGAATCACCGCGCCGACCCTGAAGCGGACCACGGGCAGCACCCCACGGAAGGAGAGCAGGCATGACGGTCAACCTCGCCTACCTGGCCCCTCTGGCCGTCCTGCTGCCGATCCTCGGCGCGGCCGTGGCGTTCACGCTCGTCCGGCACCCCCGGGCGCAGCGCGCCGTCAGCGTCTCCGTCCTGTCCCTGACGCTGCTCCTCGAGTGCTTCCTGCTGGCGTCCAGCTGGGATGGCGGCACGACCGCCGTGCGGCTGGGCCACTGGTTCCCGCCGTTCGGGATCGTCATGGTGGTGGACGCTTTCTCCTCCCTGATGCTCGTGGTCTCCTCCGCCGTGAGCCTCTGCGTGCTTCTGTACGCCTCGGCCCAGGGCGCCAGTGAATCCGGTTACGACGGCCCGGTCTCGATCTTCCACCCGAGCTATCTGATCCTGATCGCGGGCGTCTCCAACGCGTTCCTCTCGGGCGATCTGTTCAACCTCTACGTGGGCTTCGAGATCCTGCTGACCGCCAGCTACGTCCTCATGACCCTGGGCGGCACGGAAGCGCGCATCCGGGCAGGCGTGACGTACGTGGTGGTGTCCGTGGTGTCCTCCCTGCTGTTCCTGATCGCGATCGGGATGATCTACGCCGCCACCGGCACCGTGAACATGGCCGATCTGGCCGTGAAGCTCGCGCAGCTGGACCCCGGCATACAGACCCTGCTGCACGTCATGCTGCTGGTGGCGTTCGGCATCAAGGCGGCGGTGTTCCCGCTGTCCTTCTGGCTCCCCGACTCGTATCCGACCGCTCCCGCGCCGGTCACCGCGGTGTTCGCGGGCCTGCTCACCAAGGTCGGCGTGTACGCGATGGTCCGGACGGAGACCCTCCTGTTCCCCAGTGACACCCTCAACCAGCCCCTGATGGTGGTGGCGCTCCTGACCATGGTGGTGGGCATCCTGGGTGCCGTGGCGCAGAACGACATCAAACGTCTGCTCTCCTTCACCCTGGTCTCCCACATCGGGTACATGGTGTTCGGGCTGGCCCTGAGCTCCACCGCGGGCCTGGGCGCCGCCGTCTTCTACGTGGCGCACCACATCACCATCCAGACCTCGCTCTTCCTCGTCGCGGGCCTCGTGGAGCTCCGGGCCGGCAGTTCCTCGCTGGACCGGCTCGGCGGGCTGGGCAAGCTGTCCCCGCTGCTGGCGGTGCTCTTCTTCATCCCCGCCATGAACCTGGCCGGCATCCCGCCGTTCTCCGGGTTCCTCGGGAAGCTGGGGCTCCTGCAGGCCGGTGTGGCGCAGGGGACCGTCCTGGCCGTGATCCTGGTGGTGGGCGGCGTGTTCGCCTCGCTGCTGACACTGCTGGCGATCGCCCGTGTCTGGAACCGTGCGTTCTGGCGGACGGTCGACGACGCCGAGGATCCCGAGCCCGAGCTCCTCACCACGGGTGCCGCGGCGCGCAGGCTCATGCCACGGGGCATGGTCGCCCCCACGGCGGCGCTCGTCGCATTGGGCGTGGCCCTCACGGTGTTCGCCGGTCCGCTCTTCGGGCTCGCGGACCGTTCGGCCGCCCAGATGCTGGACCGCAGTTCCTACATCCACGCGGTGCTCGGCCCGGAGGTGGCGGTGCCGCCCAAGGGCGCTCCGCCGTCGTCCGCCGACGTTCCAGCCGCCGACTCCCCGTCCGGTGATTCCCAGGGAGGTGCGCGATGAGTCTCCACCGCCGGAAGATCCGTTTCCTGCAGGAGCTGCCCCTGCTCATCTGGCTGATGCTGGTGTGGGCCGTGCTCTGGCAGGATTTCAGCCCCGGAACCCTGCTGTTCGGCGCGCTTCTGGCCGTCGCCGTGACCCGGGTGTTCTACCTGCCACCGGTGCAGCTCAGCGGGCGCTTCAACGTGTTCCGGGCCGTCGCCTTCGGGGCGGAGGTCCTGGCCCGGATGGCGTGGGCGTCGCTCCAGGTCAGCCTCGTGGCGATCGTCCAGGGCCCGAAGGTGCGCAATGCGGTGCTGAGCGTGCCGCTGCGCAGTCACTCGGACCTGATCCTGACCGCGGTGGGCCACGTCAGCTCGTGGATCCCGGGGTCCATGGTGGTGGAGGTGGACCGTTCCACGTCCACGCTGTATCTGCACGCGCTGAATGTGCGCACCGAGGCCGAGGCTGAGAAGGTCCGCGCGGATGTGCGCCGCATCGAAGCCAAGCTGATCGGGATCATGGGCAGCCGTGAGGAACTCCGGCGATTGCGCGCCGAGCGGGCCGGGGAGGTGGCGGCATGATCAACCCCGTCTTCGTGACCGTGGCCGTCGTGGCGCTGGGGCTCGCCTCCGCCGCGGCCATCTACCGCATCGCCAAAGGCCCGTCCCTGCTGGACCGGGTGCTCGCCTCGGACGTGCTGCTGAGCATCGTGATCACCGCGCTGTGCATCGACATGGCCGTGCACCGCCATCTGAACAATCTGGTTCTGGTGATCTCCCTGACCGTGGTGGGTTTCATCGGTTCCGTGACCGTGGCACGCTTCGTGCAGGACCGCCGTGAGGAGCCCCATGATGACCGCTGACTGGAACGGGATCGACTGGAACGCCGTGGTGGACATCCTGAGCGGGGTCGCCTTGGCCCTCGGCGCCCTGCTGAGTCTGGGCGCCGCGGTCGGCATGGTCCGCTTCCCGGATCTCATGAGCCGCATGCACGCCGCCAGCAAGCCTCAGGTGCTGGGGCTGTTCCTGGTCCTGGTGGCGCTCGGTCTGCAGATGCGCAGCTGGGTGGTCTGGCCGTTGCTCCTGCTGGCGTGGCTCTTCCAGCTGCTGACCGTGCCGATCTCCGCGCACATGGTCAGCCGCGCCGGCTATCGCACCAAGCACCGTCACCCGGAGCTGCTGAGCGAAGACGACCTCGCCGCCGTCGTGTCCCAGGTGGCGGAGAAGCGGGAGAAGTAAGGGTCGGCACGGGCCGGCGCCGTGCCCGGGCCGTGCCGGGCCGTGGCTGGGCCTAGCCGGACTGCGCGCGGCCGGGTCCCGCTCAGGCGGGCGGCGCGCCCAGGGCTGCCGCGGCGTCGCGCATGGCCTGTTCCGCCGTGGCCACGGTGATGAGGCTGTTGCCCGCCGTGATGTGCAGGCCGTAGGCGTCTTCCAGCGCCACGAGGTTCATGGCCAGACTGTCGACCGGCAGGCGGAGGGTGAAGTCCCCGCTCGCGGCGCCCGTCTCCAGGATGCCCCGATAGGTCTGGAGCTGGCGCCGGTACATGGTCTCGACCAGCTCATGGTGCAGTGCGGAGTTCCCGGCCAGCACGTCGAATTCGTAGAGCAGGCGCATGAGGGCGTCGTCCGGGCCGCTCGGGAGGCCGTGCCGGATGGCCGCCGCGAGCCGGGCCGCGGGGGAGGGGAGTTCCGCCACGATCGCGTCCCGGGCGTCGCAGAACCGCGCGATGCCGGCGCGGTGCGCCTCGACCAGCAGCTCGTCGAGGTCCTCGTAGTAGTACAGGACGGCGCCCCTGGTCAGCCCGGCTTTCGCCGCCACATCCGTGATGGAGATGGACCGCAGCCCACGCTCCGATGCCGCGTCCAGGGCGGCCGCCACGAGCTTCTCGCGTCGTGCAGTCTGGTTGCTGGGCCTCGCCATGCCCCTGAGGTTACCTGACGTGCCCGGAATCCCCGGTCTTGCGGTCTTTCCCCTGCGCTCCGGCCGCGGGGAAAAACCGTGCGCTCGGGGAAAACCACGGTGTTCGGGAGGCGCGTCTCTTGACGCCGTCGGAGGCGGGGTGCTTCACTGTGAGGAATTCCTTGACGCTGATGTCAAAGAATTCCTCTGACCCCCGACAGGACCCACCATGCTCGACCTCCTCGTGACCCGCGCGACCGTCCGGACCTTCGATCCCGCTCAGCCGTGGGCCGAAGCCGTGGGCATCGTCAACGGTCGCATCAGCTATGTGGGCAGCGCGGCGGACGCCCCCGCTGCCCGCCGGACCAGGGAGCTCGACGGCGCTCTGGTCACCCCCGGCGTGATCGACTCCCACAACCACCTGCTCCTCGGTTTCGACGCGGACGCGGTCAGCCTGGAGGGCGCGGAGACTCTCGAAGAAGTCCGCCGCCGCATCAAGGAACTCGCGGACCGCCGCCCGGAACTGGGCTGGATCTGCGCCGAGAACGCGGTCTACTCCGTGGTCCCGGGACGCCGCCCGAACGCCCGCGACCTGGCCGGGCTGACGGACCGCCCGGTCTTCGTCACCACGTACGACCAGCACTCCGTCTGGCTGAACGAGGCGGCGCTGCGCGTCCTGGGGATCAGCGGCGGCGGCGACATCCCCTGGGGGAATCCGGAGCTCGACGCCGAGGGCCGCCCCACGGGCTGGGTCACCGACTTCTACACGAGCGCCATGACCACGGCAGGCCTGGCCGGGCTCCAGCGCGATATCCCGATGTACTCCCCGGACCGCCGATACAGGAAGTTCCTCTCCAGCCTGGAGATGGCCACCGCAACGGGCATCACCACCGTGGTGGAGCCGCAGGTCCCCCTCGCCGAGGTGCCGCTCCTGGACCGCGCCATCCGCGAGGGCAAGCTGTCCTCCCGCGTGATCGCAGCGCTCTTCCACCCCGTCGACGCCGACGACGCCTTCCGTCGCGAACTCCGTGACGCCGTCGACCACGGCCCGTCCCACGACCGTCTCCGCCTGGGACCCATCAAGCTCTATGCGGACGATGTGATCGAGCCCCACACCGCCTGGATGCTGGAGGACTACGCCAACCGGCCCGGTCACCGCGGCCACCCCTCGGCCGCGCTGGGCGAGCTCACGCGCATCGTCACGGAACTGGACCGGCTCGGTTTCCAGACCCACACCCACGCGACGGGCGACGGCGGCATCCGGCTGGCGCTCGACGCGATCGAGCACGCGGCGCGCAGCAACGGGACCACCGACCGCCGGCACGGGATCGTCCACGTCGAATGCCTGGATCCGGCGGATCTGCCCCGGTTCCGTGAACTCGGGGTCACGGCGGCCATGCAGCCGCGGCACTGCTCTCCGGATCTCGTGGCCGGGACCTGGATGGAGAACGTCGGCGAACAGCGCTGGGACCGTGCCTGGCGTTTCCGCTCGCTCATGGAATCCGGGGCTCATGTGGCGCTCTCCAGCGACTGGCAGGTGGGCGAGATGGACCCCGTGGTGGGCTTCTATTCCGCTCTCACCCGGGCCGGGCTGGACGGCGCCGACGCCTGGACCCCTGCGGAGCGTCTCACCCTGGACCAGGCGCTGCGCGGCTACACGGCCGAGGGTGCCTGGGCCTGGCACGCGGAGGACGATCTGGGCGTCATCAAGCCGGGGGCGCACGGCGATCTGGTGGCGTGGAGCGGGAACCTCTACGACCATGAACAGGCTCCGGCGGCCCTCCTGGAGCACCACGCGGCGCTGACCCTGGTGGGCGGGGAGATCGTTCACGACGCGGACCTCGACCCTGCCCCGGCGCCGGTCTACGGCGGCCAGTCGCATTGTTCGGCCCACGACAGCCACGCCCCCGGATCGCACTGAAAGCCCCGGAAACGCCTCGAGTGGGCACTTGATCGCCAAGCCCCTGGAGGGACGACGATCGAGTGCCCACTCGAGGCGTGGTGATGCGTGGGGCCGTGTTTAGACGACGTCCCGCGACTTGTTGAACTTGGCGATGGCCTGCTGCGTGCCGCGGTTGGTGAGGACCTGGATCACGGCGCTCACGGCGGCGGAGATGACCGCGAAGCTGAGGGCCGCGCGGAGGCTGGCCTCGGCGTCGTCGCCCTTCTGCGGGGGCTTGTTGCCCGTGGCTTTCTCCCACGCCGCGTTCACCAGCTTCGAACCCACGAGACCCGCGCCGATGCTCACGGCCGTACCGAGCAATTTGAACAGAAGCTGCATGTTTCTCCCTCACGGTGCTGACGATGCCTTCACCCCCCAGCCTAGTACGCGAGGGGCCCTGACCGGGGGCCCCGTCGGCGAGGGGCCCGAAACGAGCGCAGCGAGTTTTGGGAGCCGGTGGGGAGCGAAGCGAGGTTGGGGAGCGTACTGGGCGCTAGTACGCGAGGGGCCCAAGCGAGTCGGTGGCCTGGGAACGCGCTGAGCCCCCGCCGGGGTCGGCGGGGGCTCAGCGGCGACCGGCTCAGCGGCCGGCGTTGACCGGGTCGTTCTCCGGTTCGTCGTCACGGCGGGATTCCTGCTCGCCGGCGGCCGGCACCACGGGGATCATCCCCGTCTCGATCAGCCGTTCGCGCTGGCGCGCTTCCCGTCGCCCACCCGGGATCGGGTTGCCCAGCTCGCGCGGCTCGGCGTCGGGGATCTGGATGAGGGCGTGGGAACCGGTGTGGGCGTGCGGCTCCTGGGGCTGCTCGGCGACCACGCGCTTCCCCTTCGCCTTCTTCTTCGCCCCGGTGGCACGCTGCGCAGCCGTGGCCGGTTCCGCAGAGGTGCCCGCCCCTGCGTTGACCCCCGTCGTCGCGGTGGCCAGGGCCGGAACGTGGCCCGCGGCGTCGTCGTCCGTGCCGGAGCTCTCGCCGTGCTCCTGGTTCAGGCGCGCGCCCTCCACGTCCACGTCCGGAAGGTGCTTCTCCAGCCAGGCCGGCAGCCACCAGGCCCGCTTGCCCAGCAGGTGCATGGCGGCGGGGATCAGTGTCATGCGGACCACGAAGGCGTCCACCAGCACGCCGAACGCCAGGGAGAACCCGAGCGGCCGGACCATGGTGAGGTGGTTGAAGATGAAGCCCGCGAACACGCTCGTCATGATGATCGCGGCCGCGGTGACCACCACGGCGGCGTGCTTGAAGCCGATCCGGACGGCCGCCTTGGCCTTCGCGCCGTGCACATAGGCCTCGCGCATGCCGGAGCCGATGAACACCTGATAGTCCATGGCCAGGCCGAAGAGCACGCCGATCAGGATGATGGGCAGCATGCTCAGGATCGGGCCGGGGTGCGGGACGTCGAACACGGCGCCCAGCCAGCCCCACTGGTACACGGCCACCACGGCTCCGAACGACGCGGCCAGGGACAGCAGGAAGCCCGCCGTCGCCAGGACCGGGACCCAGATGGAGCGGAACACCAGGAGCAACAGGATCAGGGACAGCCCCACCACGATGCTCAGGTACAGCGGGAGGGCCTCGATCAGCTTGTTGGAGACGTCGATGTTCGCGGTGGTCTGGCCCGTCAGGCCGATCTTCACGCCGAGGTCCCGCTGGATGTCCGCACCCTTGGCGCGGATGTCGGCCACCACCTGCACGGTCTTCTCGCTCGCCGGGCCCTCGGTGGGGATGACCTGGAAGACGGCGGTCTGGCGGTCGTCGCTGAGCTTGGCCGGAACGGCCGCCACCACGCCGGGCACGGAGCGCAGGCGGTCCGCGAGATCCAGCTGCTTGAGGGTGGCGTCCTGCTCGCTGAGGCCGGCCGGGAACTCGCCCACCACCACGATGGGTCCGTTCATGCCGTCGCCGAACGAAGTGCTGATGGTGGAGTACGCCTTGTACGCGGTGGAGTCGGCGGCCTCGGAACCGCCGTCCGGCAGCGCCAGGTGCAGCTTCTGCGCGGGAAGCGCGACCACGCCCAGCACGACGACGGACACCACCACGGCCAGCCACGGCCACTTGGTGACCCACGCGCCCCAGCCGCGGGCGGCGTCGTCGTGGTCGGCCAGCGGGTGCGCGGCACTGTCAGCCGCACGCCGCCAGCCCCGCTTCGAGATGACGCGCTTGCCGATGAGCCCGAGCACCGCTGGGGTCAGGGTGAGGGAGACCAGCACCGCCACGGCGACCGTCGCGGCGGCGGCCAGACCCATGAGACTCAGGAACGGCAGGCCGGGCACGGCGAGGGCGGCTAGGGTGATGACCACCGTGACGCCCGCGAAGAAGACCGCGTTGCCACTGGTGCCGGTGGCGCGGGCGACGGATTCCTCCATGCTCATCCCGGACAGGATCTGGCCGCGGTGCCGGTTGACGATGAAGAGGGAGTAGTCGATGCCGACGGCCAGACCCAGCATGAGGGCCAGGATGGGGGTCATGCTGTTCATCTGGATGACTCCGGAGAGCGCGATGGTGCCGCCGACACCCACGCCCACCCCGGCGACCGCCATGAGAAGCGGCAGTCCCGCGGCGATCAGGGTGCCGAGCATGATGATGAGGACCAGCACCGCCACGCAGAGGCCGATGATCTCCGCCGGACCGGCCAGGCTTCCGAGGTCCTCGGAGAGTTCCTTGCTCGGGTAGACGTTGAGGCCGGTCTTCTCCGTGGCGACCAGGCTGTCCACCACGTGGTTCCGGTCCTCGGTGGAGAGGGCGCTCAGGGTGCCCTTGAAGCTGATCTGCGCGACGGCGACCGTGTTGTCCTTCGAGACGAAACGGATGCCCTGCGACGCGTCGGCCTTGCGCTTGGAGAGGTCCAGCTCGGCCTGGTGGGTCGCGAGCTCCTTGGCTGCGGCCTCCGACTTGGCGCGGCCGACGTTGTAATCCTTCTCCGCGGCGGCGATCTGGGCGGCAGCCGCCTCGGCCTGGGCGGCCGGCACCTGCACGCCCGAGTTCTGGGCAGCCGCCGCCTGCGCCTTGGCCGTGTCCAGCTGTTTCTTGGCATCGTCCAGTTGCTTGTTGCCGGCCTCCTGCTGGGCCTTGCCTGCGTCGAGCTGCTTCTGCGCAGCGGCCAGCTTGGCCGGGGCGGCGTCCACCTCGGCCTGCGTGGCGAACGGGTCGACGCTGGACTGGACCTGCGAGGTGCCG
Source organism: Arthrobacter sp. RAF14 (assembly GCF_052114185.1). Lineage (NCBI taxonomy): Bacteria > Bacillati > Actinomycetota > Actinomycetes > Micrococcales > Micrococcaceae > Arthrobacter > Arthrobacter sp. RAF14. Next base: position 102,098 of record NZ_JBFREG010000005.1, read on the forward strand.
TCCAGCGAGCTCAGCGCGTCGGAGACGGCCTTCTTCTGCTCGTCCGTGAACGGCTTGCCGTCCTTGTTCTGGAACACGACGGAAGCGGTGCCGCCGGCTGCTTCGGGGAGCGCCTGCTTGAGGTGGTCGATGACCCGCTGGGTCTCGGTCCCCGGGATCTTGAACTCGTTGGTCAGCTGCCCCTTGAACAGCGCGGCGGAGCCGCCGACGGCCAGGAGCACCACGAGCCAGAAGGAGACGACCCACCAGCGGTGCCGGTAGGAGAACTTGCCGAGCCTGTAGAGCAGGAGTGCCATGGTCTGTGCCTTTGTTGGTGCCGGTGGTGCGGGTGCGGAGTGCGAGTGTTCGGGAGGTTCTGGGTGTTCCGGGGGTGGCCGCTCAGGCGAAGCCGTTCCGGAGATGCTGGAGTGCCTGGGTGATGAGGCTCCGGAGCGCCGCGCTGTGGGCGTCGGTCACCAGGCCGCTGCGGGGTGCCTCGCATTCCAGCCAGTACTCCATGGCGGCCTTCCCGGCGCCGATGATGGCGCCCACCATGGTTCTGACGAAGAAGGGGTCCGCTTCGGTTCCCAGACGTTCGACGGCGGCGGCGCTGAGCTTGCTGGTGGCGTCATCCCAGGCCAGCAGCTGCCAGCGCTGGACCTGCGGCTGATTCTCGGTCAGCAGGCAGACCCGCGCCATGCGGGAGAGCGAGCCGGGCTCCACGAGGGCCACGACCGCGGCGATGGCGGAGTCCAGGATGGTCTCGTCCCCGGGGCGCTGGCGGAATTCCTCGATGGCGCCGTCCAGGAAGTTCTGGACGGTGGCCGCCAGCGCGGCTTCGGGGCTCGGGAAGTAGTTGAAGAAGGTGCGGCGGGAGATGCCGACGGCGTCGGCCAGGTCCTCCGCCGTGAAGTTGCCCAGGCCGTTCTCGGAGAGCAGGCTGACCGCGGCCTCGATGATGGCTGCACGGGTGGCCTGCTTGTTGAGCTCGCGGCGGGACGTCTTCTCCTCCGCGGAGCCGCCGTGGGGATGATCCGGTGGAGTTCCGTCCAGGAAGGTGGTGGAGTCCATGGTTTCATGCTACGGCAATTTGTGCACCCAGTGCAATTAGGGGACCGAGTGCAATGTTGAGGGGGAGATCACTTCCCCAGAACCTCGTCCAGCGGTGCCTTCAGGGTGTTGTAGTCGCTCGAATCGACCGGCAGCAGCTGACCCTCCAGCACCAGGGACGGGGTGCCGCGGAGGCCGAGCTCCTTGGCGTCGTCGAGGTCGCGCTGGACGCGGTTCGCGATGGCCGGGGAGGTGAAGTCCTTGTTGAAGCGGTCCATGTTCAGGCCCAGCTTGCGGGCGTACCCCGTGAAGGTCTCGGCCTGGCCGGAGGTGGACTTGGCCCAGTCGGCCTGCTTGCTGAACACGAGGTGGCCCATCTTCTCCAGGGCGCCCTGTTCGGCCGCGGCCTCCACGGCCTTCGCCGCCAGCGGCGCGTTCTGGTGCATGGGCAGCGGGAAGTTGCGCACCACGATCCGCACCTGCGAACCGTATTCCTTCGTGGCGCGCTCGATCAGAGTGTCCATCTTGGCGCAGTACGGGCACTGGTAATCGGTGAAGAGCACCAGGGTCGTCTTGGGCTTCGCCGGATCGGTGAGGGTCCGGGCGTCCGTGGGAACCAGTTTCGCCATGAGCGCCGCGGATGGCGTGGCCGGTGCGGTGCCGGCTGCGCTCGCGGACGGCACCGGAGCGCTCGACGACGACGGCGCCGCGCAGGCTCCCAGCATCCCGGCCGCGACGACCAGGGACAGCGAGGCGAGGAGGGTCTTGGCGGTCGATCCGGGCTTCTGGCTGCGCATCAGTCTTCTTCCATCGTCACGTTCGGCTTGCGAGTGAGCCTAACGAGCGCGTCGTGAGGGGGCCAAGTTTCGTGAGGCGGGCAACAGGGGGCGAGCGGTTCCTCGGTGCCGTGGACCGGGGGTGGCGCGGGGGGAGGTGAGATGGTGCGGGCGCGGGGCAGAGTTGGGTTGCACGGGCACGGGCACGGGCACGGGCACGGGCACGGGGCGCCGAATGTGGGCGATCGTGCGCCGAGCGATGCCGAGTCCGCTATGGATGGGGTGAGTTCGCTACCAGTTGTAGCGAACTCACCCCCTCCATAGCGGACTCACGAGTGGGTGGAGTGCGCGGTCGGCGGGGTGCGCGGTGGGCGGGGAGCGCACCCGGACCCCGCCCCGACTCCGGTGCCCCAGCCCGCCCGGCGCCGGCCCGGGCTCACCCCGCCCCCGCACCCCGGGAATGTGACAGCGGAGCCTCCGCCGGCGTTGTCGGGCGGGTATAAACTGAGTGACACAACGAACGACAGGGGAGCGCCGCCACCGCAGGGTGTGTGGGCGCTGAGAGTGCGGAGCAACCGCAGACCCTCGAACCTGATCCGGCTAGTACCGGCGCTAGGGAGTCGAGCATCTCAGAACGTGCCTCCGGGCACCTCCCCTCCTGTAATCCCAGGAGGATGACAATGACTACTCAGGCTATTGCGCAGCGTCGTGGCTGGCGCGTGGTGGACATCGTGGTGGCGGCGCTGATCGCCGTGGCCGGGGGCGTGCTGTTCTGGGCCTGGTCCCAGGGCGCGAACCTGATCACCCCGCTGACCGCCGCCTACGCCCCGCTTTCCGGCCTCTACGCCGGTGGCTGGATGATCCCGGCCGTGCTCGGCGGGCTCATCATCCGCAAGCCCGGCGCCGCTCTCTTCTGCGAGGCCGTCGCCGCGAGCGGTGAGCTCATCATGGGATCGCAGTACGGCCTCACCGTGCTGATCTCCGGGCTGCTGCAGGGCCTCGGCGCGGAGCTGATCTTCGCCGCGTTCCTCTACCGGAAGTTCAACCTGCCCACCGCCGTGCTGGCGGGCGCGGCCTCCGGCCTGTTCTGCGGCCTCAACGACTGCTTCCTGCCCTGGGGCTGGAACATCGCCTACGACGGCACCGCCAAGTTCCTCTACATCCTCTTCTGCATCATCTCCGGCGCCGTGATCGCGGGCGCCGTCTCCTGGGTGGCCACGCGAGGCCTGGCCCGGACCGGCGCCCTGTCCTCCTTCGCGTCCCGCAAGGCCGGTGCCGAGCCGGTCTTCGGCTGAGCATGGCCTCTTTCGCCAGCGCCGTGACCCCGGCCCGGGTCACGGCCCGCGACTGGGGCTGGCGGCATGGCGGGCGCAGCCGCGCCGCCGTGGCCGGGCTCGACCTGGACCTGGAACCGGGGGAGAAAGTCCTCCTGCTGGGTCCGTCCGGCGCGGGCAAGTCGACGCTGCTGCACGCCCTGGCCGGTGTTCTCGGCTCGGCGGAGGACGACGACGCCGACGAGTCCGGCGCGCTGCTGATCGACGGCCGCTCTCCCCGCGACGCCCGGGGCCGGGCCGGATTGGTGCAGCAGGATCCGGAGACCCAGGTGGTGCTCGGCAGGGTGGGCGACGACGTGGCCTTCGGCGCGGAGAACCTCGCGGTGCCTCCCGCCGAGATCTGGCCCCGCGTACGCCAGGCCCTGGAGGATGTCGGGCTCGGGTCCCTGCCGCTGGACCACCCGACGCACGCCCTGTCCGGCGGCCAGAAGCAGCGCCTGGCGCTCGCCGGGGTGCTCGCCATGCGTCCCGGACTGGTCCTGTTGGACGAGCCCACCGCCAACCTCGATCCCGCCGGCGTGCTGGAGGTCCGGGACGCGGTGATCCGTGCGGTGACCGCCTCAGGCGCGACGCTGCTCGTGGTGGAGCACCGGGTGGAGGTCTGGAAGGACGCCGTGGACCGCGTGGTGGTCCTCGGGGCAGGGCCCGACGGGCCGTCCGGGATGGTGGCCTCGGGTGATCCCGACACCGTCCTCGAATCCCAGGGCGAGGCCCTGGCGGCCCAGGGAGTCTGGATCCCCGGCCGGGTTCCGGTGCTGACGGGTGCGGCGCCCGGTGCCGGAATGCCTTCGTCCTCGTCTTCTCCCCTCTCCTCGTCCGGCGACGTCGTGCTTCTGGAGGCCAGGGACCTGGCGGTGAGCCGGGCCGCGGTCTCGCGCCGCGGTTTCGGGTCCCGGAAGGCCGCGCCCGTGCTGAGCGGCGTCGAGCTGGATCTCCGGGCCGGCCGCGCGCTCTCGGTGACCGGACCCAACGGCGTGGGCAAATCGACCCTGGCCCTCACGCTGGCGGGCCTGCTTACCCCGGCCGCGGGCGCCGTCGTCGGTTCGTCCGAGCTGCTGGCCGCGGGGGAGGCCGTGCCCCGGCGTCCCGAGCCATACCGCTGGAAGGCGAAGGAACTGATCACGCGGATCGGGACGGTGTTCCAGGAACCCGAGCACCAGTTCGTCACCGGAACCGTGCTCGACGAGCTGCGGTTCGGCCCCCGGCAGCTCGGCCGCGGGGAGGAACGGGTGGACGAACTGCTGCATCGTCTCCGGCTCGACGGGCTGGCCGACGCCAATCCGTACACCCTCTCCGGAGGTGAGAAGCGGCGGCTGTCCGTCGCGACCGTGCTGGCCGCCCACCCGCGTCTCCTGGTCCTCGACGAACCCACCTTCGGGCAGGATGCCCGCACCTGGGCCGAGCTGGGTTCGCTGCTGCTGGAACTGCTCCGGGACGGCGTCTCGATCCTTTCCGTGACCCACGACGCCGACTTCACCCGTGCGCTCGGCGCGACGGAGCTGGTGCTCGGGGGTGCCACGGGAGCCGTGCTCGCCGGTGCGGCGAGTGCTGAACGAACCGGGCACGGACCCGCGAAGGGGGACGCATGAGCATCGGGGTTGAGAACCGCGGGGCGCTGGACCCTTATGCCGCCGCCCGGGCGGAACAGCCGCTGCTGGGGAGAGCCAATCCGCTCGCGAAGTTCGGAGCCCTGGCGATCATCACCGTGGCGCTGGTCTGGTCCATCGACTGGCTGTCCGCGGGGATCGCGGTGCTCTGTGAACTCCTCACGCTGCCCCTGGCCGGGCTGAACCTCCGTCTCCTGTGGAGCAGGGCGTGGCCTTTGGTGGCGGCAGCCGTCCTGGGTGGATGGAGCACGGCGGTGCTCGCCCCGGACAAGGGGCCGATCCTCTTCAGTTTCGGGATCTGGACCATGGGCGAGCACTCCTTGCTGCTGGGTCTGGGGTTCCTGCTCCGAGGTCTGGCGATCGCGCTGCCCGCGGTGATCGTGATGGCCTGCACCGAACCGACCGACCTGGCGGACGCTCTGGCCCAGTTGGCCCGGCTGCCGCACCGCTTCGTCCTCGGGACGCTGGCGGCGCTCCGTCTGGTGGGCCTCATGGTGGAGGAGTGGCAGACCATCGGGATGGCCCGTCGGGCCCGAGGGGTGGGCACATCCGGGAACCTGCTGTCCGGGATCGCAGCCAAGCTGGGCCAGAGTTTCGGGCTGTTGGTCCAATCGATCCGCCGGGCATCGCGACTTGCCGTGACCATGGAGGCGCGTGGCTTCGGCGCGGGTCCGCGGACCTGGGCGCGCCCGTCCCGACTCTCCGCCGTGGACCTGTGGGTGGTTCTCGGAGCGTTGGTGATCGCCGGGCTGTCCGTGGGTTTGTCCGTGCTGTTCGGCGCCTGGCACGTGGTGTACTGACGCGGTCGGTATGTGGTCCGGGCAGCCGGATCGTGACGCGGAATCCGGGAAGAAATATCGCACAATATGACTTGGGTATCCCATATTCGAGCCACCGGACCGGTGATTTGCCTCCGGGTAACTCACATCTGATATATTCGTGCTCATGACTGAGACGATGGATCATCTGGCTTCCTGGCTTCGCGACGCCCGCAGCGACAAGGGCTGGACTCAGGGGAAACTGGCCGAGGAGCTGGGTACCAGCCAGAGCGCCGTGGCCCGCATGGAGACCGGCAAGCAGAATCTGAGCCTGCGCATGATCCGTCGCCTGGAGGATCTGTTCGAGGCCACGCTCCTCACCCCGGCGCGGCCGCGCGTGACCCACCTGCGAGTGGAGGGCGGACATCAGCTCAGCGGAGCGGTGGACGTCAACAGCAGCAAGAACGCCGGCGTCGCGCTTCTGCTGGCCAGCCTCATCAACCGTGGCACCACCACGCTGCGCCGTCTGGCGCGCATCGAGGAGGTCAACCGCATCGTCGAGGTGCTGGCGAGCATCGGCGTCGAGTGCACCTGGCTGAACGAGAACGACCTGCAGATCCGCCGCCCCGCCGTCCTGGACCTGGACGCCATGGACGTGGATGCCGCCCGCCGCACCCGCAGCGTCATCATGCTCCTGGGACCCCTCCTGGACGAGCGCGAGGAGTACCAGCTGCCCTACGCCGGCGGCTGCGACCTCGGCACCCGCACCGTGGAGCCGCACATGCAGGCCCTGCGCCAGTTCGGCCTTTCCGTCGAGGCGAAGTCCGGCTTCTATCTGGTCCAGGCCCCGGAGGCCGACAGCAAGGACCGCACCTTCGTGCTGACCGAACGCGGCGACACCGTCACCGAGAACGCCATCATGGCCGCGGCCCACCGCACCGGCACCACCGTGATCCGCAACGCCAGCCCCAACTACATGGTGCAGGACCTCTGCTTCTACCTGCAGATGCTGGGTGTGACCATCGAGGGCATCGGCACCACCACGCTGCGCATCACCGGCCGCACCAACATCGACCAGGACATCGAATACTTCCCGTCCGAGGACCCCATCGAGGCCATGAGCCTGATCACCGCGGGAATCGTCACCAACTCCGAGGTGACCGTACGCCGCGTGCCGATCGAGTTCATGGAGATCGAGCTGGCGTTCCTGCAGCACATGGGCCAGGAACTCGAGATCTCGGGCGAGTACGTGGCCCGCAACGGCCACACCCGTCTGGTGGACGTCACCACGAAGCCCAGCGTCCTGCACGCTTCCGTGGACAAGATCCACCCCATGCCGTTCCCGGGCATGAACATCGACAACCTGCCGTTCTTCGCGGTCATCGCGGCCAATGCCGAGGGCCAGACCATGATCCACGACTGGGTCTACGAGAACCGTGCCATCTACCTGACGGAGCTCAACCGTCTGGGCGCCAACGTGCAGCTGCTGGATCCGCACCGCATCTACGTCAACGGCCCCACCAAGTGGCGCGCTGCGGAGATCGGCTGCCCCCCGGCCCTGCGCCCGGCCGCCTGCCTCCTGCTGGCCATGCTGGCCGCCCGTGGCACGTCCACCCTGCGCAACATCTACGTGATCGAGCGCGGTTACGCGGACCTGGCCGACCGCCTCAACTCCATCGGCGCCCGGATCGAGTACTTCGAGGACTGATCCTCCGCCGCTTCCCCCACCACGCACGCGAACCGCCACTTGATGCCCGTATCCACCCCGGAAAAGGGCATCAAGTGGCGGTTCGCGTGCGTGGTCAGGGAGCGATCGCCGGGGAGAATAGGGGGATGAGTTCCATCCACCAGCGCTTCTGGACCCTGCCTGGCCTGCTCGGCAAACATGTGGCACGACTGCCATGGTGGGTGGTGTTCCTGGTGGGTCTAGCCTCTCTGGCGGGCGGCCTCTGGCTCTTCCTGCATCCGCTCGGGGCGCTGACCCGGATCGAAATCTACGCCGGGGTGGGGTTCGTCCTGTCCGGTCTGGACGACGTGGCGGATGCCGCGCAGGAGGCCCGGGCCGGAAAGTCGCGACGCCGGCTCTGGCCCATGCTCCTGGGCCTCATCTGGGTCGCGGCCGGCCTGGTGGTCCTGCTGATCCCTCTGCCGTCCGCGGCGCTGGTGTACCTGGCCGCGCTCACCCTGCTTTCCAGTGGGGCCACCCGCCTGGTGGAGGTCCTGCGGAACCGTTCCGACGCTCCGTGGCAGGACCTCTTCCGGAGCGTGCTGGACCTGGTCCTGGCCTCCTTCTGCGCGGTGCTGCCGGGCACCGGGGCCACGGTGCTGGCCTTCGCCTTCGGCCTCCGCAGCGTCCTGGTGGGTCTGAAGATCGCCGTCCTGTCCGTGACGAAGCTGCGCCGGGCCCAGTCTTCTGCGGCCGCTTCCCCGTCCGCCTCCGCGGCGCGAGACGCCAGTTGAGCACAGTCCTGAGCACCCGGACTGTGCTCAGCTGGCTTCTCGCGAGAGGGGAACGGGATGTTCGACCTTGACGTGATCGGGGCCGGGCTGCCTTTCGCCGCGGCCCTGGGGGAGCTGGCCGCCGCGCTGGGCGGACCGGACGGGTCCGCTTCCGGCCGGGCGGACGACGACGCCGGGCCCGCCGCGGTGGTGCAGGCGCCGCCCGGCACGGGCAAGACGACCCTCGTCCCCCCTCTGGTGGCCACACTCGCCGCCGCGCGAGCCGGTGGAAGGCGCCCGCGCGTCGTCGTGACCCAGCCGCGAAGGGTGGCAGCACGAGCCGCGGCGGCCCGGCTGGCGGCCCTGGACGGCAGCCCGCTGGGGCGGAAGGTGGGTTTCACGGTCCGCGGCGAGCGGCAGGCCGGGCGCGACACCATGGTCGAGTTCGTGACGCCGGGGATCCTGCTGCGCCGTCTCCTGGCCGATCCGGGTCTGGACGGCGTGGACGCCGTGGTCCTGGACGAGGTGCACGAACGCGCCCTGGAGAGCGACCTGCTCTTCGCCATGCTCGCCGAGCTCCGGCAGCTCCGCGACGATCTGCTGGTGGTCGCCATGTCCGCCACCCTGGACGCCGCGCGGTTCGCCGCGCTGCTGGGTGGTTCCGCAGGCCCGGTGCCCGTGGTGGATTGCCCCTCCGCCCTGCATCCGCTCGAGGTGGCGTGGGACCCGTCGCCCGTGGCCCGGATGGACGAACGGGGTGTGACGCGGGGATTCCTGGATCATGTGGCGGACACCGCCGCGCGTGAGCACCGTGCGGCGCTCGCGGCGGACCCGGACGTCGACGCCCTGGTGTTCGTGCCCGGTGCTCGCGAGGTCCGGCACGTCGCCGAGCGGCTCCGGGGCCGGGTTCCCGGCACGGAGGTCCTTGAACTGCATGGTCAGATCGGCCCCACGGAACAACAGAGGGCCGTGTCCGGGCGGCGTCCCGGCGACGGGCCGCGGATCGTCGTCTCCACGTCGCTCGCCGAGTCCTCGCTGACCGTTCCGGGTGTGCGCCTGGTGATCGACTCGTGCCTCAGCCGCGAGCCCCGCAGAGATGCCTCGCGGGGCATGAACGGTCTGGTCACGGTGGCGGCGTCCAGAGCGAGTGCCGCACAGCGTGCCGGCCGCGCCGCGCGGCAGGGGCCGGGGCGAGCGGTCCGCTGCTGCGACGAACGGGCTTTCGCGGCCGCTCCCGCGCAGCCGACGCCGGAGATCGCCGCGGCCGATCTGACCGAGGCCGCACTGGTGCTGGCCTGCTGGGGTGCGCTGCCCGGAGTGCTCGCCGGCGCGGACGGCCCCGAGCGGTTCGCCCTGCCCGACGCGCCGCCGCAGGCCGCTCTGCGAGACGCGGTGTCCACGCTGACCGCACTCGGGGCCGTGACCACGGACGGCCACGCGAACGACGAGGGCCGCGTCCTCGCCGCCATCCCCGCCGACCCGCGCCTGGGCCGCGCCCTGTTGGAGGGCGCCGCGCTGCTGGGCGCCCGTCCGGCGGCGGAGGCGGTGGCCTTGGTGGCGCGGGAGTTCCGGGCGCCCGGGGCGGATCTGGGCAGGCTGCTGAGTGGCCTGCGTTCCGGACAGGACCCGCAGGCGCGGGCCTGGAAGGACGAGGCCCGGCGTTTCGAAAGGATCGCGGACTCTTCGCCGGCGATGACCGCCTCGTCCGGCACGACGACGTCGGCCCCCGCCCGGGCGGTGCCGCGCGGGGAGGAGGTGGGCGCCGTCGTCGCGCTCGGCTTCCCGGCGCAGGTGGCACGCAGGGTGCCGGGCGAGCGGGAAGTGTTCCTGCTGGCGTCCGGGACGCGGGCGGCGTTGCCGGCCGGAAGTCCGCTGGCCGGACACGAGTGGCTGGCGGTGGCGGAGGCGAGCCGCGCCGCAGGTCGTGAGGCTGCCGGGACCGGGGCCGTGATCCGGGCTGCCGCGGCGATCTCCGGGGAGACGGCCGCGCTCGCGGCGTCACCTCTGCTTGCGGACGGTGTGGAGGCGTCCTTCGAGGGCGGCCGGGTGGCCGCGCGGAAGGTCCGCCGGCTCGGGGCGATCGTTCTGTCGTCCACTCCGGTGAAGCCGGGCCCCCGGGAAGGCCATGCCGCCGTCCTGGGTGCTGTGGAGCGGGACGGGCTCGAAGTCATCGGCTTCCCCGGCCCGGCGGACGCGCTCCGGCGTCGGCTCGCGCTGCTGCACCGGGTGCTGGGGGAGCCGTGGCCGGACATGTCGTCGGCGGCGCTGCTGGCCCGCGCCGAGGAGTGGCTGGGGAGCGAACTCGATGCGCTTGCCGGCGGGGCGTCCGTGAAGGGACTGGCCTTGGTGGATGCGTTGCGGAGGCTGCTTCCCTGGCCGGAGGCCGTGCGTCTGGAGGAGCTGGCGCCCGCGGAACTGGAGGTGCCGAGTGGGCGACAGGTGCGCCTGGAGTATCCCGAGGTGGAGGAGTCCCCGGACGGGGACGCCCCGGTGCCCCAGCCGGTGGTCGCGGTGAAGCTGCAGGAGTGTTTCGGCTGGGCCGAGACGCCGCGTCTCGTGGACGGCCGGGTGCCTGTGGTGTTCCATCTGCTGTCCCCCGCCGGGCGGCCGCTGGCCGTGACGGCGGATCTGGCGTCATTCTGGTCCGGACCGTATGCGCAGGTCAGGGCCGAGATGCGCGGGCGTTACCCGAAGCACCCCTGGCCGGAGGACCCGTGGGCCGCCGTCGCGACGGCCCGCACCAAGAACCGGATGGGCGGGTAGGGCCGGCCGGAGGCCCGGCGGCCCGGCCGCCCCGCCGTCGTCGGTCAGTGTGCGACCAGCGCCATCAGGGCCGCCATGACCACCGCGACGGCGACGCCGATCAGCACCGGGCCGGCCCAGGTCCCGGCCGGCACGGCGAGGCCCCGCTGCACCCGGTTGAGGCGGGCCAGGGCCGGGTCGGAGCCCGCATTCGCATGATCCGCCGGGGTGGCGTAGGGATCGATGACCGCGACGGCGGGGTCGGCGGGATTCAGGCGCAGCCACGCACCGCTGGAAGTCTGCGGTGAAGCCGACGCGGGGAGCCGGACGGCCACGGGCAGGACGCCCCGCTCGGGGGTGTTCGCCGTGAAGAGCGCCGTTTTGAACGTGGCGCGCCGTCGCGCCGGCATGACGCGCACCAGGACGGCCGACGCCGCGGGCCACGCCGCCCCGCCCGCGGAAGCCATTGCGGCGGAGTCGCAGTCATCAAGCCTCCGCTGCAGGTTCCGCTCCTCCGAGGCCATCAGCGGGATGAGCACCACCATGATCACGGTCGAAAAGGCGGCGGAGAGTCCGAGCAGCACGGGCAGGGCGACGCTGCTGCTATGCCGATTCAGGCCCAGCAGCAGTCCGGCGAACGCACCGAGCACCAGCCCCACGGAGATTGACAGGCACAGCAAGGCGATGCGGAAGACGCGGCGCTGACGCTCTGGAATGGTCTGCATGCCACCAGTCTATCCAGACGATGGGCTTATCCGAGTGTCTATCGGGAGCCTCCCGCACACAGCTGCGGCCCGGGCATCGCCCGGGCCGCAGCCTGCACGTCGCGAGTGGCGGAGACCGCCGTCGGGAAGCTACTTCTTGAAGATGTCCTTGACGTTCTCCACGGCGTCGGCCGCGGCGTCCTTGACCTTCTCGCCGGCCTGCTTCAGACCGGCCGAAGCCTGGTCCTTCTGGCCCTCGGCTTCGAGGCGCTCGTCGCCGGTCGCCTGACCGGCGGCTTCCTTGGCCTTGCCACCCAGCTCTTCAGCCTTGTTGTTGATCTTGTCGCCGATACCCATGATGTCCTCCTCGTCAGCGGGCTCGTGGCCCTTGGTCGAATCCTGGAACGGGCGGTAAGAGAATGGCTCTCCCATCAACCGCTACGCCGTGAAGCGATACTTCAATCCTCATCACACTTGTTCTGGGTTCGCAACCGGGGAAACTCCCAGGAACCGCCGAAACCCCCGGAATCCTGCCGATCCGCGCCGTGTTCGCGCTCCGCTGAACCGGTGCGTCGGCCCTCGGACGCGGACGGCCTGCGTGGGGGTGGCGCCGCGCACCGGCGTTGCGGATGCCCGATTCCGCCCGTCAGGCGTTCCTGAAGCGCCCGGATCCCCGGCGCGGTCCGGAGCGCTGCCGACGACCGTCCCGGCACGATACGGTTCCGGCATGGACAATGCCGCCCCGGACACCGCCCTGCCCGTGCTGGACCTGCCCGCCGCCCTTCAGCGCGTGGAGCAGCTGCTGCGCACCGGAGACCGTGTCATCCTGGGCCTCGCCGGGTGTCCCGGAGCCGGGAAGACCACGCTCTCCACGCAGCTGGTGGCGCACTTCGGTCCGGAGCTCGCCGTCGCCGTGCCTCTCGATGGCTACCACCTGGCCAACGTGGTGCTGGAACAGCGCGGCCTGCGCCACCGCAAAGGTGCGCCCGAGACGTTCGACGGCGCCGGCTACCTCGCGCTGCTGCGTCGCCTCCGGGCCCGTGACGAGGAGGTGGTGTTCGCCCCCGAGTTCCGGCGCGAGATCGAGGAACCCGTGGCCGGCGCCATCCCGGTGCCGCGGGCGGCCCGTCTCATCGTCACGGAAGGCAATTACCTGCTGCTCCCCGACGAGCCCTGGGCCGGTGTGCTGCCCCTGCTCGACGAGGCCTGGTCCGTGGAACCGGACGAGGACCTGCGGGTGGATCGTCTGATCGCCCGTCATGAGGCCTTCGGCAAGAGCCCCGAGGCGGCACGCGCCTGGGCGCTCGGCACGGACGAGGCCAACGCCCGGCTGATCCGTGCCGCGCGAGGGCGGGCCGCCGTCGTCGTCCGGCCCGGCTGAGCGGGAGACGGGAAGGCCGCCGGCGGAGCTAGGCCGCGCCGTCGCGGGGGAGGACCATGAGGTGGATCGGCAGCTCGAGTTCGGGGTGCCAGGGGGCGGAGATGGTCGCGATGATCTGCCAGCCGCGCCGCTGATAGAGCCGTACCGGCCGCTCTGCGGACGCGACCACGTCCAGCACCGGCCAGCCGTCCGCCGCGGCGGCCCGCGTCGCGTGCTCCAGGAGGGCGGACCCCGCGCCGGATCCCGCGTACCCGGGGTCGGTGAACAGCACGCTCACGCAGCGCAGCTCCTCGACCGGCGCGCCCACCGCCTCCGACCACAGGCGCCCTTCGACGCCGCCGTCCGCGTGGGTCACCGCCACATGACCCAGCAGCGTTCCGTCGGCGGCTTCGGCCACCCAAGAGGCCAGCTCGCCGTCGCGCACCAGGAAGGATTCGGCCCCGCCGGGGAACGGCCAGACGAAGGGGTACCTGCTCGCGGGCTGCTGCCGTTCGAGCAGTTCGGCGAGGGCCGGGATGTCGCCCGGGACGCGGGGACGGATGGTGAACTCCATGATGCCTCAGCCTAGAGGAGCAGGGCGGCCGGTGGGCTCAGTGGTTCATCGGATCAGGCCTGCGGCGCGGAAGGCGCGGTCGTAGATCTCCCGGATCACGGACTCCTTGCGGGCGTTGTACTCCATGGAGTGTTCGCCCGCGGCGGCCGCCTCCGCCGAGGCGCGCAGCTTCACCGATTCGTAGAGCTCACGGTCGCCGGGATTCGCCCGCAGCCAGTCCCGGAAGATCCGGTGCTTGACCGGTTCCGGGCTGTCCGGGCCGAAGACATGCAGGTGGCAGGCCGGATCCTGCCGGGCGAGCATCCGGTGGCCGAACCACCACGGCTCGCGGACCCGCAGCACGAATCCCTGCTGTTCGAGTGCCGGGAGGTAGTCCTCCTCGCGGTCCGGATCGGCCACAATCAGATCGATGTCGATGGTCGGCTTGGCGGAGAGGCGCGGCACTGAGGTGGAGCCCACATGCTCGACGGCGAGTGCGCGCCAGCCGAGCGCGGCGCGGATCCGCGCGGCCAGGGCCTCGAACAGCTCCGGCCACTCGTCCCGTGGGGGCACCACGGCGATGCCGGGGCTCGGCCCGACGCCGTTCACATAGGGATCGGCGCCCTCGGGGACCGGGGGTTCCTCGAAGCTGACGATGCTCTCTCTGCTCGGCATGGGGCCATCCTTCCACGGCCGGCCCTTGACCGTTTGCGACCGATCCGCTGCGGCCTCTTGCCGCAGCCCCGCGAATCACGGACGGTGGTGCCCACGAACCCGTCACCGGCCGCGAAGCCCGCCGTCGCGCGCCTGGAACCGAGAGGAACCCATGACCTCGCTCTCCCAGCATCTGCTGCCCGCCCTCGCCGAAGGCCTGCCCGGAGCCACCCCGGTGACCGTGCCCTCCTACGACCGCTCGCAGCTCAGGGCGGGGATCGTCCACTTCGGCATGGGCGGCTTCCACCGGGCGCACCAGGCCATGTACCTGGACGACCTCATGAACCAGGGCAAGGCACTCGACTGGGCCATCTGCGGGGTCGGCGTCCTCCCGGGCGACCGCCACATGCTGGACGTGATGGAGGCACAGGGCCACCTCTACACACTGGTCATCAAGCACCCGGACGGCCGCCGCGAAGCCCGCGTCATCGGCTCGATCGTAGACTACCTCTTCGCCCCGGACGACCCCGAGGCGGTCATCGAGAAGATGGCCTCCCCGGAGATCCGCATCGTCTCGCTCACCATCACCGAGGGCGGCTACAACTTCCACCACGTCACCGGCGAGTTCGACGACGCCGCCCCGGCTGTGCAGGCCGACCTCGACGAGGGTGCCGTGCCCGGCACGGTGTTCGGCCTGGTCACGGAGGCACTCGCCCGCCGTCGTGCGCGCGGAGTGGCGCCCTTCACGGTCATGTCCTGCGACAACATCCAGGGCAACGGCGACGTGGCCCGGAAGATGTTCACCGCGTTCGCCCGGCTGAGGGACCCGGAGCTGGGTGCCTGGATGGAGGCCGAAGTGCCGTTCCCCAACTCGATGGTGGACCGCATCACCCCCGTCACCACGGACGCGGACCGGGCCACGGTCCAGAGCGACCACGGGTACACGGACGCCTGGCCCGTGGTCTGCGAGCCGTTCACGCAATGGGTGCTGGAGGACCACTTCGTCCCCGCCGGTTCGGGGCCCGGCCGCCCGCCGTACGACGAGGCCGGCGTGCAGCTGGTGCCGGACGTGGAACCGTACGAGCTCATGAAACTCCGCCTGCTCAACGCGAGCCACCAGGGCATGGGCTACTTCGGCTACCTGGCGGGTCACCGCTACGCGCATGAGGCCGCCCAGGATCCTGACCTCGCCCGCTTCCTCCTGGACTACATGGACCGCGAGGCCACCCCCACGCTTCGTCCGGTGCCCGGTGTGGACCTGGACGCGTACAAGCGCCGGCTGATCGAACGGTTCTCCAACGAACACATCCGGGACACCCTCGCCCGGCTCTGCGCGGAGAGCTCGGACCGCATCCCCAAATGGCTCGTCCCGGTCATCCGGGAGAATCTCGCGGCGGCCGACGCCGGGGAGGAGCGGGAGGTGGGCCGCAGCGCCGCGGTGGTGGCCTCCTGGGCGCGGTACGCGGAAGGGGTGGACGAGGCGGGGGAGCCGATCGCCGTCGTCGACCGCCTGAAGGAGCCGCTCATGGCGGCCGCGGCACGGCAGGCGGACGAGCCGCTGGCGTTCGTGGCCCAGCGCGAGGTGTTCGGGGACCTGGTGGATGATCCGCGGTTCACCGAGCCGTACCTGGCCGCCCTGGCGAGCCTGCACGAGCGGGGCGCGCGTGCCACGGTGGCGGACCTGGCCGGTCCTGCCGGTCGCCCCGGACGGGAAGGCTGAGCATGGCGCTGGTCGCGGGGATCGACACCTCCACCCAGTCTTGCAAGGTGACCGTCCGGGACGCGGAGAACGGGACGGTCCAGCGCCAGGGGCGGGCACGCCATCCGCAGGGCACCGAGGTGGACCCGGAGCGCTGGTGGGACGCGCTGCACGAGGCCCTGCGGCAGGCCGGGGGACTGGACGGCGTGGATGCGGTGTCGATCGCGGGGCAACAGCACGGCATGGTCTGCCTTGATGAGCGCGGCGAGGTCATCCGCCCGGCCCTGCTCTGGAACGACGTGCGTTCGGCGCCCGACGCGGACCGGCTCGTGGCCACGGCGGGACCCACGCCGGAGCTGGGCCGCGAGTACTGGGCGCGCAGCACCGGCACCGTCCCGGTCGCCTCGCTGACGGTGTCCAAGCTGCACTGGCTCGCCGCGAACGAACCCGCCAATGCCCGGAAGGTCGCCGCGGTCTGCCTCCCGCACGATTGGCTGCAGTGGCGGCTCGCGGGATTCGGACCCGGAAACCCTGATCTGGAGGCCCTGGTCACCGACCGTTCGGACGCGTCCGGCACGGGGTACTACTCGGCCGCTCACGGCGCCTACCTCCCGGAGGTGGTGCGGAACGTCCTGGGGCACGACGTCGTCCTGCCGCGCGTGCTCGGGCCCCTCGAATCCGCCGGGCGGCTTCCGTCCGGGCAGCTTCTGGCGCCCGGCGCCGGGGACAACGCCGCGGCGGCCCTCGGCGTGGGGGCCCAGCTGGGGGACGTGGTCGTGTCCCTGGGCACGTCCGGGACGATCTTCGCCGTGTCCTCCGCGCCGAGCCACGATCCGGAGGGAGTGGTGGCGGGGTTCGCGGACGCCACGGGGAACTTCCTGCCCCTGGTGTGCACGCTCAACGCGGCCCGGGTCTTCGACGCCACGGCGCAGTTGCTCGGCGTGAAGCTGGACCGGCTGGACGCCCTGGCCAGCGCGGCCCGTCCCGGATCCGGCGGGCTGACGATGGTGCCGTACTTCGAAGGCGAACGCACGCCGAACCTGCCCCATGCGAAGGGCGGCCTGCATGGCATGACCCTGGAGAACTGGAGCCCCGGCAATGTGGCGCGGGCGGCCTTCGAGGGCGTGATCGCCTCGCTCGCGCTGGGGCTGGACGCCCTGGAGGCCCAGGGCGCGAGGGCCCGGCGGGTCATCCTCATCGGGGGCGGCAGCCAGGCGAACACCGCGCGGGCCGTGGCGGCCGACGTGTTCGGTCTGCCGGTGCTGGTGCCGGATCCGGACGAGTACGTGGCCCGCGGCGCGGCGGTCCAGGCCGCCGGGGTCCTCGCCGGAGGGCTCCCCGTGTGGCCGCAGGACGGACACCTGGTGCCCCAGACCCTCGGCGACGGCGCGGCGCTCGCGGCCTTCCGTCACTGGTCCGCGGGGTACCTGGGCTAGGAACCCCGCCCCCTCCCTGCTCGCGAGACGCCAGTTGAGCACAGTCCCGGGGCGTGGGACTGTGCTCAACTGGCGTCTCGCGAGCAAGGGGGGAGGAGGACTCGCTAGGCCAGGACGTGCTCGCCGAGGATCTCCACGAGGGCTTCGGGGGTCTCCGCGGCCAGGAGTTCCGCCCGGACCGGCGCTTTCATGAGTGTTCGTGCCACCTTGGACAGGAGCTTGAGGTGCGTGGTGCCGGCCTCACCCTCGGGGATCAGGAGGGAGATGGCCAGACGGACGGGTCCGCCGTCGAGCGTCTCCCACTCCACGCCGTCGCGCATCCGCAGCACCACCAGCGCGGCATGGTCGATCGCCGCGGACTTCGCGTGCGGGATCGCGAGCCCGTCCATGAGGCCCGTGGTTCCCTGAGCCTCACGGGCGGCCAGCCCCTCGACGACGGCGGCCGGCCCGGCCGTGATGCCGAGCGCGGCGGCGTCGACGTCGAGCAGGACGTTTTCCGGGGCGAGAACGGCGGTCATGCGACGGCCTCCTTCGAGAGTTCGGGGGCGGTTGCGGTGGACGGGGTGGCGGCCTTGCGCTGCATGTAGGCGCCGTAGATCAGGCCGCCCACGATCGAGCCGACCAGGATCGCCAGGACCCATTGCAGGCCGTTGGTGACCACGGGCAGCACGAGGAATCCGCCGTGCGGGGCCGGCACCTGGACCTGGAGGAGCAGGGTCAGGATGGCAGAGATCGAGGAGGACAGCATGAGGATCGGGATGACGACGATCGGATTGCGGGCCGCGAACGGGATGGCGCCTTCCGTGATGTGCGTGGCGCCCAGGGCGAAGTTCACGTAGGCGGCGTCGCGGGTGCGGGCGTCGAAGGCCTTGCGGAAGAACAGGGCGGCGAAGCCCGTGACGAGTGGCGGGGTGATGCAGGCGGCGGAGACGGCGGCCATGAAGAAGAAGTTGCCGTTGCCCAGCAGCGCCACGCCCGTGACGTAGGCGGCCTTGTTCACGGGACCGCCCATGTCGAAGGCGCACATGATGCCCAGGACCAGGCCGAGCAGGATGGGGCTGGCGCTCTGGAATCCGGTGAGGAAGTCCTGGAGCCCGGTGTTGATGGCCTTCATGGGGGTGGTCAGCAGGTACGTGACCGCGCCGAAGACGAAGGCGCCCACCACGGGGAAGATGAAGATCGCCTTGAGTCCGTTGAGGGCCTTGGGCAGCGGTTCCAGGAGTTTGCCGAGCAGCAGCATGCCGTAGCCGGACAGGAAGCCGGTGATGATGCCGCCCAGGAAGCCGGTGCCGCCGTTCGCGGCCAGGAGACCGGTGACCAGGCCGACCACCAGGGCGGGCCGCTTGCCGATCGAGTCCGCGATGAAGGCCGAGAGCACGGGCACCATGAGGCTCATGGAGGTGCCGCCGATGGTCTTGAGCATCGCGGCGAACTCGTTGTACTGCTCGGGGTGCGTGGGGTCCGCGGAGTAGATGCCCCAGAGGAAGGACAGGGCCACCAGCACGCCGCCGCCCACCACGAACGGCAGCATGTAGGAGACGCCGTTCATGAGGTGCTTGTAGAGGTCGCGGGCCTGGAACCGCTGACCCGCCGCGACGCGGGTGTCCCCGAAGAGTCCGTGGTCGCCGTCGTCGGCGGGGGTCGCGGTGCCCGTGGCGTCCGCGGCGGGCGGCGCCGCCTTGCCGCCGCGGATCGGGGCGGCGCCGTCGAGGATCTGCTGGATGAGCTCGGCGGGGCGGCTGATGCCGGCCTTGACCTCGACGTCGACCACCGGTTTGCCGTTGAACCGGCTCGCGTTGACGTCCTTGTCGGCGGCGATGATGACGCCGTCAGCGGCGGCGATCTCCTCGGCGGTCAGCGCGTTTTCGAGACCCACCTGGCCGTGGGTCTCCACCTTGATCCGGACACCGAGCTCTTCGGCGGCCTGTTCCAGTGCTTCCGCGGCCATGAACGTGTGCGCGATCCCGGTGGGGCAGCCGGTGGCCGCGACGATGAATTTCTCTGTCATTGCTTCTCCTGGGGAGTGTGGTCCGCGGCGGTGCGGGTCGGGTCTGTGCGGGTGCGCCTCAGGCGAGGACGTTCAGGACGTGCTCGACGGCGGAGGCCACGGCGTCGCGCGCCGGGCCGGAGTACTTGCGGGGGTCGGTCAGGGCCGGGTTCGCGTCGAGGACGCTGCGGATGGCGCCGGTGTAGGCGACGTTGAGGGCCGTGCCGACGTTGATCTTCACCATGCCGTGGGCCGCGGCCTGGCGCAGCTCCGCGTCCGGGACGCCCGAGGAGCCGTGCAGCACGAGCGGCGCCGGGACCTCCGAGGCGAGCGCCTGGATCAGGGCGTGGTCCAGGGCGGCGGTCTGTTCGGTCATGGCGTGGGAGGAACCGACGGCCACGGCGAGGGCCGCCACCCCGGTGTCGGTCACGAACTGACGGGCTTCGGCCGGGTCGGTGCGGACGCCGGGCGCGTGCGCCCCGTCCTTGCCGCCGATCTCGCCCAGTTCGGCCTCGATCCAGACGCCGTGCGCCGCGCCCCACTCCACCATGGCGCGCGTCTGGGCGACGTTGTCCGCGAAGGGCAGGTGCGCGCCGTCGTACATGGCGGAGCTGGCGCCCAGGTCCGCGGCACGTTGCAGGAGCACGGTGTCCGTGATGTGGTCCAGGTGGAAGGACGCCGCCGTGCGGGATTCGCGGGCGGCCGCGGTGATCGCGGCGGCGATGGCCGTGGGAGAGCCGTGATACGTCACGGCGTTCTGGCTGAGCTGCAGGATCACCGGCCTGTCTGCTCGTTCGGCTCCGGCGAGAATGCCCTGGGCGTGCTCCAGGGTGATGACGTTGAAGGCGACGACCGCGGCCTGGCGGGCCTGCGCGTCGGCGACGAGTTCGGCGGTGGTGACGAGTGCCATGTTCTGCTCTCAGGGTCTTGGGCATTCAAACTATTTCCAATAGTATTGAGCTAAATCCAATCAAATACAACCCCTTGCACTCCGGACCCAGGGAAGCAGCCATGATCCTCACCGTCACCCCCAACCCGGCCGTCGACTGGACCGTCACCACGGATTCCTTCGCCTTCGACGCCGTCAACGTCGCGTCCGGCACCACGCGGGAGGCGAGCGGCAAGGGCATCAACGTCTCCGTCGCCCTGCAGCGCAACGGCGTGCCCACGCGCGCCCTCTTCCCGGCCGGCGGCGGCACGGGCGCCTTCATGACGGAACAGCTCGCGGCCATGGGCGTCGAGGCCGTCGCCGTGCCCAGCGGGGCCGAAGTGCGGACCAACATCACCCTCCGCGTCCCCGGGCATGCCGGGACCAAGATCAACGAACCCGGCGCGGCCCTGGGGGAGGACCTCGCGCGGCGCCTGCTGGACGCGGTCCGTGCGGCCCTGACCGAGGCGCTCGCGGCGTACGACGGCGGAGTCACCCTCGCGCTGTGCGGCAGCCTCCCGCCCGGCACGCCGGAGTGGTTCCACCCCGCGCTCGTGAGCCTGGGGCGGGAGCTGGGGGCCGCCGTCGTGGTGGATGCCTCGGGTGAGGTGCTGAGCCGTGCGCTCGCGGCCGGGCCGGGGCTGGTGAAGCCGAATGTGCACGAACTGGCCGCCGAGACCGGGCGGGTGCTCGACACGGTCGGGGACGTGGTGGCGGCCGCCCGCGAACTCCTGGCCCGCGGAGCCGGGGCGGTGCTGGCGAGCCTGGGCGCCGACGGCATGGTCTACGTGGATGCGGACCGCGCACTGCACGGCCGCGCCCGGGACGTCCGGGTGCTCAACACCGTGGGCGCCGGGGACGCATCGCTGGCCGGGTTCCTCGCCGCGTGCGACGGCGGGGCGGAGCCGGCCGAGTGCCTGGCCTCGGCGATCCTCTACGCCTCCTCCGCGGTGGGCCACGCGACGACGCTCTTCGACGTGGACCCGGCGCTGCGGGACCGGATCACCGTCACCGCCGAGCCGGATCTGACACTGGCGCTCGCGGAGCCGGCGAGGGGCTGAGGCGCGCGCCGGTGACGTCCCCGCCAGGCTATTGATCAGACGTGGTCGGGTCTGACAAAATGGATCGTGCAAAGGGCGGTGCCCTGCGAAGTAGGCCTGGGAGAGCTCCGGATGGTGTCTCGAACCAGGCCCGCGTCATTTAACCCGTCGGGTCCTGACGGAAAGCTCCTCCAGCAGGCCCTTCCAGGGGCCTCCGCGCTGGACACACCACGCGATCGCGTCGGCAATCCACAGCACAGGCTCTTCCGCCGGGCTCATGTGACGATACTCGAACTCTCCATAGGGGCGGCGCCCGTGGGTGTGCCGGCGGATCACTTGTTTGTCGCCGTCGACGAGTGAATCGTCCCGCTCGAGGACGAGTTTCGACGCTCTGTGCCGATGCAGTTCGTCAACGAGCTGAGTCAGCCCGTTGGTCCTCGCTTCGTGGTCATGCCGCCCGGCGCATTCATAGACGACGGCGGTCACCTGCAGGGATTTCACAAGAGCGATGAAGTCTCTGCGGACCGCGTCCCGTTCACTCTTGAAATGAACCCGTCGCACACCAGGTTTGACGAACTTCCTGAGTTCGGCGCGGACACTTCCCACGGCTTCCGGAGTGACCACTGCGGCCACGAGGAAATAGCCCTTGGACTTCGTCTCGTCGACGTAGACCTGGGCGCGCGGCGGATACAACGGGTCCTCGGCGTGAGGGCCCGGCGCGGAGTTCTTCACGGTTTTCGGAGTGTACCGAGTGCCTCCGACATGCGTGATCGCCCGCCGTCGTTCGTCCCGACTGGCAAGGCCTAGCCCCGTGACCGAACGGGCGTCACAATGGTCGGATGGAACCACACGAACGGCAGTCCCGCATTCTGGATCTCGCCCGGGAGCAGGGGAAGGTGGAGGTCGCCTCCCTGGTGCCCGCGCTGGGCGCAGCCGCCGAGACGGTCCGCCGGGATCTGCGCGCCCTGGTGGACCGCGGTGTGCTGCGCCGGGTCCACGGCGGGGCCGTCGCAGTGGAGACCGCCGGGTTCGAATCCGACGCCGGCTACCGGGCCACCGCCAATGTCGCGGAGAAGCGCCGCATCGCGGCGGCGGCCGCGGAGCTGCTGCACGGCGCCGAGACGGTCTTCCTCGACGAGGGTTTCACACCCCGATTGATCGCCGAACAGCTCCAGACCGAGCGCCGCCTGACCGTCGTGACCGCCTCGCTGCTCGCGGCCCAGGCGCTCTCGCGCAGCCCCGGCTTGACGGTGCTCCTGCTGGGCGGGCGCATGCGCGGTCACACCCTCGCGACCGTGGACCACTGGGCGCTGCGGATGCTCGGGGAGCTGCAGATCGACGTCGCGTTCCTGGGCGCCAACGGCATCTCCCGCGAGCACGGCCTCACGACGCCGGACCCCGCCGTCGCCGCCATCAAGCAGGAGGCGGTCCGGCAGTCCCGGCGCCGCATCCTGGTGGGCACCCACACCAAGTTCGGGGCCACGAGCTTCTGCCGCTTCGCCACGGTGCCGGACTTCGAAACGATCGTCACGGACGGCGCCCTCTCCGTGCGCGAGGCGCAGCGATACGAGGCGCTCGGCCCGCGCGTGCTGCGGGTCTGACCACGACGGCGGGTCTGACGACGACGCCGGCCACGTCACCGCCGATCCGGTCACCAAACGGTCGTGCCCAGCCACCCAAACGGTCGCCGGAGCGAGCCTGAAAGCTGCCCATAATCGAGCTGTCCCCAATTCGATTCCTGGGAGTCATCACCATGCACAACGTCGTCATGCACCGCTTCTTCAAGCACCGTCCCGTCGCCCCGCCGGCAGTCACACGCCGTCCGTCAGATGCCCGTTTCAGCCCGAATGCTGGCACCGGGATGCCCGTTTCACCTGGGCGTATCGCTGATGGTGTGGCGGATGCCACAATCGAACCCAGCCAAGCAGTCAGCTTCGGGCGCAAACTCTAAGAGACGGGCAGACATGTATCCAGTGGAACGCCATCGATGGATCATCGAGACGGCCCGTGCGCAGGGCCGCCTCGAAGTCCCGGAGATCGCGGGCCAATTGGGCGTGGCCGTGGAGACGGTCCGCCGGGACCTGAACGTCCTGGAGCGGCGGGGGCTGATCCGCCGCGTCCACGGGGGAGCCATCCCCGTGGAGAAGCTCGGCTTCGAGAGCACCCTCCTGGCCCGGGGATCCTCCCACCCGGAGGCCAAGGCCAGGATCGCCCAGGCGGCCCTCGAATACACGGATGACGTGGAGTCGATCTTCATCGACGAAGGCTCCACCGCCGCCGCGTACGCCGCCCAGCTCCGGCCCAACCGGCCGGTCCTGGTGGTCACCAGTTCCCTGCCGGTGGCGAGCCAGCTGGCGGTCAGGCCCCATCTGGACGTGGTCATCCTCGGAGGCCGGGTCCGCCCCAACACCCTCGGCGCGGTGGATCACTGGGCCACCGACATGCTCAGCCGGCTGGTCCTGGACCTGGCCGTCGTCGGAACCAACGGCGCCACGGGCAAACACGGGCTCACCTGCCCGGACTCCTCGGTGGCCGCCGTGAAATCCGCAGCGGTCCGAGCCAGCCGCCGCACGCTCCTGATCGCCGACGAATCAAAGTTCGGCGTCGACTCCAGCATCAAGTTCGCCGATCTCCATGACCTCGACGCCGTGGTCACGGAGAAGACCGTCCCCGAGTCCCACCTTCAGCCTTTCCGCCGGCTCGGAGTCCAGATCACGCAGGTCTGATACCCCACCGGAACACCACGCACCACCTCTCACCGCAGTACACCCTTGCCTGAAACGGCCCTGGAAGAAAGAAAAACCGTGAAGATCCTGCCTACACAACGTCGCATCGCCGCGTCGCTCGCAGTCCTCGCCCTCGCCACCACGGCCCTGTCCGCCTGCTCCGGCGCAGGCGGCGGGGACGCCGGCGGAGATGCCCAGAGCATCAACGTCCTCATGGTGAACAACCCGCAGATGCTCGATCTCCAGAAGCTGACCGCGGACAACTTCACCAAGGAGACCGGCATCAAGGTGAACTACACCGTCATGCCGGAGAACGACGTCCGGGCCAAGATCAGCCAGGAGTTCTCCAGCCAGGCGGGTCAGTACGACGTCGCGTCCCTCTCCAACTACGAGATCCCGTTCTACTCCGCCAACAAGTGGCTGGCCCCGCTGGACGACACCGTCGCCAAGAACACCGAGTTCGACCAGAAGGACATCCTGCCCGCCTACACCGCGTCGCTGACCGGCACGGACGGGAAGCTCTACGGCGAACCCTTCTACGGCGAGTCCTCCCTGCTGATGTACCGCAAGGACGTGTTCCAGGCCAAGGGCCTGACCGTGCCGTCCAACCCCACGTGGGACCAGGTGGCCGATCTGGCGGCCAAGGCCGATGGAGCACAGCCCGGGATGAAGGGCATCTGCCTGCGCGGCCAGCCGGGCTGGGGCCAGGTCTTCGCCCCGCTCACCACGGTGGTCAACACCTTCGGCGGGACCTGGTTCGACAAGGACTGGAACGCCCAGGTCAACTCCCCTGAGTTCAAGGCCGCCACGCAGTTCTACGTGGACCTGGTCCGCAAGCACGGCGAGGCCGGTGCCGCCCAGGCGGGCTTCACCGAGTGCCTCAACAACATGGTCCAGGGCAAAGTGGCCATGTGGTACGACGCCTCCTCCGCCGGCGGCTCGCTGGAAGCCGACTCCTCCCCGGTCAAGGGCAAGATCGGCTACGTCCAGGCGCCCGTGAAGCAGACCAAGCAGTCCGGCTGGCTCTGGACCTGGTCCTGGGGCGTCCAGGCCGCGTCCAAGAAGCAGGACGCGGCGGGCAAGTTCATCGCCTGGGCCAGCTCCAAGAAGTACGAGGAACTCGTGGCCAAGCAGCTGGGCTGGGCCAAGGTGCCCTCCGGCAAGCGCAGCTCCACCTATGAGAACGCCGACTTCCAGAAGGCCGCGCCGTTCTTCAAGGCGGAGAAGGAGGCCATCCTGAGCGTCGATCCGAAGAACCCGGGCGTGCAGCCCCGGCCCACCGTCGGCATCCAGTTCGTAGGCATCCCCGAATTCGCCGACCTCGGCACCACCGTCTCCCAGGGCGTCAGCTCCGCGATCGCCGGGCAGACCAGCGTGGACGACGCCCTGAACAAGGGCCAGGAAGCCGCCACCAAGGTCGGCGACAAGTACAAGAAGTAACCCTTCCTTCGATCAGGGTGCGGCGCCCCTCACGGGCGCCGCACCCACCAGGAGCCACCATGACCACCACAGCCTTGCCGGACACCGGCCGCCGCCTCGGACGGGCGCCGCTGCCCAAGCCGACGGCGCGGGAGCGGGCCACCGCCTGGGCGCGCCGGGCCCCGCTCATGCCCGCCCTCATCTTCCTGATCATCACCACCCAGCTGCCGTTCGTGGTGACGATCATCATCTCCTTCATGAACTGGAACGCCCTCAAGCCCACGGAGACCGGCTTCGCGGGATTCAAGAATTACGTGGAGGTCCTGACCAACAACGACTTCCGGCAGGCCATCCTCGTCACCATCATCCTCACGGTGTCCGTGGTCCTGGTCAGCCTGGTGATCGGTCTGATCCTCGCCCTGCTGCTGAACCAGAAGTTCTTCGGCCGCGGCCTGGCGCGCACCCTGCTGATCGCCCCGTTCCTGGTGGTCCCCGTGGCCGCCGCCCTGGTCTGGAAGCACGCCATCCTCAACCCGACCTACGGCCTCATCAACGGCGTCCTGACCTGGTTCGGCCAGCTCACGGGCAATCCGGACCCGCCCCAGCTGGACCTGCTCTCCACCCAGCCGCTCCTGGCCGTCATCCTGTCCCTGGTGTGGCAGTGGACCCCGTTCATGATGCTGATCCTGCTGGCCGGACTGCAGTCCCGCCCGGCAGATGTCATGGAGGCCGCTCAGATGGACGGTGCCACCGGCTGGCAGGTGTTCCGCCACATCACCCTGCCGCACCTTCGGCAGTACCTGGAGCTCGGCGGTCTCCTGGGGGCCATCTACATCGTCCAGAACTTCGACGCCGTGTTCACCCTGACGTCCGGCGGTCTCGGGACCGCGAACCTGCCCTACGCCGTCTACCAGACGTTCTACTTCGCCAATGAGTACGGGGTGGC
This sequence comes from Arthrobacter sp. RAF14, assembly GCF_052114185.1. NCBI lineage: Bacteria > Bacillati > Actinomycetota > Actinomycetes > Micrococcales > Micrococcaceae > Arthrobacter > Arthrobacter sp. RAF14. The sequence goes on from NZ_JBFREG010000005.1 coordinate 128,235, forward strand.
TTCCGCCGCCGGCGTGATCGTGGTGATCGGCAGCATCATCGTCGCCACCTTCGCCCTCCGCACCGTCTTCACCCTCTTCAAGAAGGAGGCAGCCCGATGAGCAGCACCGCACTCGCCGACAACGACACCGGCAACGGCACAGGCGCCGGGGCCGGGCCCCGGCCGGCCCGCCGTCGTAAGTCTCGGCTGGATCCCACCCGCAACAACACCGCGGCCGGCATCATCGCCTGGCTGGCGGCGCTGTTCTTCGCGCTGCCCGTGCTCTGGATGGTGCTCACCTCCTTCCACAGCGAGCAGGACGCGGCCACCAACCCGCCGTCGATCGGGGCAGCCCTGACGCTGGACTCCTACGCCCAGTTCTTCGGCTCCAGCTCCGGCGTCAGCCCCTGGCCGCCGCTCATCAACTCGGCGATGGCCAGTGTCTTCTCCACCATCCTGGTGCTGCTGCTGGCCATCCCCGCCGCCTACGCCCTGTCCATCAAGCCCGTGAAGAAGTGGACGGACGTGCTGTTCTTCTTCCTCTCCACCAAGATGATGCCCGTGGTGGCCGCCGTGCTCCCGCTCTACATCTTCGCCAAGAGCTCCGGATCCCTGGACAACATCTGGTTCCTGATCCTCATGTACACCTCCATGAACCTGCCGATCGCGGTGTGGATGATGCGCTCCTTCCTGGCCGAGGTGCCGGTGGAGATGCTGGAGGCTGCGCAGCTGGACGGCGCGAATCTGCTGCTCACGCTGCGCAAGGTGATCGCGCCCGTGGCCATGCCCGGCATCGCAGCCACGAGCCTGATCTGCTTCATCTTCTCCTGGAACGAACTCCTGCTGGCCCGGGTCCTCACGGGTGTCCGGGCCGGGACCAGCCCCGTGTTCCTCACCGGCTTCGTCACGAGCCAGGGCCTCTTCCTGGCCCAGGTCTGCGCCGCGGCCGTGGTCATCTCGCTGCCGGTCCTCGTGGCCGGGTTCGCCGCCCAGGACAAGCTCGTCCAGGGCCTCTCCCTCGGTGCCGTGAAGTGAGGGCCGCGCTCGTCAGCGAGCCGGGGCGCATGGAGGTCGTGGATCTCCCGGACCCGACGCCCCGTGCCGATGACCTCATCCTCAAGGTCGCCTCGGCCGGCATCTGCGGCACGGATCTGCACATTCTGCACGGCGGCTTCGCACGGTCGCTGCCCCTGGTGCCGGGGCACGAGTTCGCGGGAGAGGTGGTGGCCGTCGGGTCCGGCGTCACCGGCTTCCGGGTGGGGGACCGCGTCACGGCCGACCCCAACATGCCCTGCGGCCGCTGCCCGTACTGCCGGGTGGGACGTGGGAATCTCTGCGACGACTTCCAGGCCCTCGGCGTCAGCGAGGCGGGTGCCATGGCCGAATATGTCCGGGTGCCGGAGGCGCTCGCCGTGAAGCTCCCGGAGCACCTGGCCCTGGCGGACGCCGCCCTGGTGGAACCGCTGTCCTGCGCCATCCACGCCTTCGACGTCCTCTCACTCCGGATGGGCGCCCACGCGCTCATCTACGGCGCGGGGACCATGGGCCTCATGCTCCTGCAGCTCGCCAAGCAGTCGGGAGCGTCGAGCGTGCACCTCGTGGATCTCAACCCGGAACGCCTGGCCACGGTCGGAATCCTGGGGGCCACGGGCGCGGCGGCCTCGGCCGACGAATTCGACCGGCCGCAGGGCTGGGACGTGGTCATCGACGCCACCGGCAATCCGCGGGCCATCGCGGATGCCCTCGCGCGGGTCTCCAAGGGCGGGACCTATCTGCAGTTCGGGGTCCCGCCGGAGGACGCCCGGGTGGAGTTCGACCCGTTCCGCGTCTACAAGCAGGAGATCAGCATCCTCGGTTCCATGGCCGTGCTGCACAGCTTCGAACGGGCCGCGGAGCTGTTCGCCACGGGCCTGATCCCGCCCGAAGTCTTCATCAGCCACCGCTTCCCGCTGGACCAGGCGCCGGAGGCCATGGCGCTCTTCGCCGCGGGCCAGGGCCGCAAGGTCCTCGTGCAGCCCGGGCTCTGATGCCTGCCCACACCACCCATCCACGACCTGAATCAGCACCAGAGAAGGACAACCCCATGCCGCACCTCAACACCGTCCTCGTCGTCGGGGACAAGTTCATCCCCACCGAGAGCTACGCCGAACACCTGGACGACGCCGGACTGGACGTGCGCTACATCGACTGGTCCGGGGAGAAGGCCGAGCAGCACGCCCTCCAGACGATCATGGAGCACCAGGGGGCCAACTCCGTCGGGACGCCTCCGGAGATGTTGGAGAACATCGCGGAGGCCGAGGCCATCGCCTTCCACTTCGCCCCGGTCACCAAGGAGCTCCTGGACGCCGCGCCCCGGCTGAAGCTGATCTCGGTGGCGCGCACCGGCGTCGAGAACATCGACGTGGAGGAGGCCACCCGCCGTGGCATCGGGGTGGTGCAGGCGCTGGGCCGGAACGCCGGGGCGGTGGCGGAGCTGCAGATCGCGCTCATGCTCGCCGAGTCCCGCAACGTGGCCCGCGCCGACGCCAGCGTGAAGGCCGGCGGCTGGCGGAAGGACTTCCCGGGCGCGCGGGTGGAGATCCACGGCCGCACCGTGGGGATGGTCGGCTTCGGGCACGTGGGGCGCATCTTCAGTGAGCGCATCTCCGGGTTCCGCCCTCGGCTGCTCGCGTTCGACCCCTACGCGAGCGACGACGCCCTGGCCGCCTCCGGCGTCGAGCGTGCGGAAAGCCTGGACGACGTCTTCCGGGAGAGCGACTTCGTGCTCGTCCAGGCGCGTCTGACGCCGGAGACGGAACGGTTCATCGGGGCGGAGCAGTTCGCATTGATGAAGCCCGAGTCGTATTTCATCAACGTCTCCCGCAGCCGCCTGGTGGACTACGACGCCCTGTACGACGCCCTGGCGGAGGGCCGCATCTCCGGCGCCGGACTGGACGTCTTCGACGCGGAGCCCCTCGCCGAGGACGACCGCTTCCGCCACCTGGACAACGTCACCATCACCACGCACTTCGGCGGCGACACCGAGGACACCAACGCCATGTCCGCGCGCCTGGTGGCCGAGGCGATCCTGGAGTTCCGCGAGAGCGGCCGGATCGAACGCGCGCTCAACGCCCGGGAGCTCGGATGGCGCTGAGTCCGTCGCGGTACTTCCTGGGCCTGGACGCCGGTCAGACGTTCACCAAGGCGGTGCTCTTCACGGAGGACGGCCGTCAGGTGGCCCGTGGCGCCGCGTCCGTGGCGACCTTCTCGCCGCGGGCCTCCTGGCAGGAGCGCGATATGGAGGAAGTCTGGCGTGCCGCCGCGGCCGCCATCCGCGAGTGCCTGGTGTCCGCCGGGGTGCTCGGCGCGCAGGTGGCCGGCGTGGGCATCTGCGGCCACAACGACGGGGCGTATCTCGTGGACGACGACGGCGCCCCCGTCCGCCCGGCCATCCTCGCCACCGATTCGCGCGCCGTGGCCGAGGCGGCCGAGCTGGGGGAAGGCGCCCGCGGCGCGGCGGCCCTGGCGGAGACCGGGCAGATCCCGGCCCCGTACAGCCCCTCGGCCCTGCTGCTGTGGCTGGAACGGCACGAGCCGGAGACCCTCGCGAAGACCCGCTGGTACCTGTTCTGCAAGGACTGGCTCCGGTTACGTCTGACGGGGGAGACCGCCACGGACCCGTCCGAGGCGAGTGCGTCGTTCACCGGGCTGCACGAGCAGGAGTGGTCCGATGAAGCGCTGCGGATCTACGGCCTCGGGGCGTACCGCGGACTGCTGCCGCCGTTGCTGGCGAGCTCCGCCGTCGCCGGTCACGTGACCAGGGCGGCAGCCGAGGAGACCGGGCTGGCGGAGGGCACCCCGGTGGTGACGGGCGCGCACGATGTGGATGCGGCGGCCCTGGGCATCGGCGCGATCGGGGCGGGGTCGCTCAGCCTGGTCATGGGGACCTTCAGCATCAATCAGGTGGTGTGGGACGCGCCGCTCGGCGACCCGCGCTGGCAGGCCCGCTCCTTCCTGGAACGCGGGCGGTGGCTGCACATGTCCACGTCGCCCAGCAGCGCCTCCAATTTCGAGTGGGCCATGCAGAACTGGGGTGGCGGGGCCGGCTACGCCGAGGTGATCGAGGCGGCCCGCCTGCTGGATCCGTCGGCGTACCGGGACGCCCCGCACTTCCTGCCGTACCTCTACGGGGCCCCGTTGGGCTACGGCGCGGGCGGGGCACAGCTGAGCGGCCTGCGCGGCAGCCACGACCGTCACGACGTGTTCCGGGCCGTGCTGGAGGGGGTCGCGCATAACCACCGGTGGCACGTGGACGCGCTGCGTTCGGCGTTCACCTTCACCGGAGCCGCGCGGTTGTGCGGCGGAGGGGCGAAGAGCGAACTCTGGACTCAGCTCATGTCCGATGTGCTGGACCTGCCCCTGGAGGTCACGGATTCCACGGAGGCGGGCGCACGCGGGGCGGCGCTGCTGGCGGCGATCGGGGTCGGGGCGTATTCCGGTCTGTCGGAAGCCGCCGACGCCGCGGTCACGGTGGTCCGGCGCCACGAGCCGCAGCACCACTGGGGTTCCGTCCTGGACGAGAGGTACGCGGAGTTCCTTGAGCTGATGCGGTAGCGCGCCCCGCTTAGACGACCTGGATCTCCAGACCCGCGGCGCGGAGCGTGGCGAGCTGGTCCTTGGTGATGCCGTCGTCCGTGATCAGGAGGTCGATGTCCTCGAGCGTGGCGTGCTGGACCGTGCTGATGGACCCGATCTTGCTGTGATCGCAGAGGAGGATGCGCTTGCGGGCGCTCGCGAGCATGGCGCGCTTGACCTGCGCCTCGGCGGGGTCGGGCGTGGTGAGCCCCCGCTCGGGGTGCAGGCCGTTGGTGCCGAGGAACGCGACGTCGGCGTTCAGCTCTGCGAGCGAGCGCAAGGCCCATTCGTCCACTTCCGCCAGGGTGCGGGAGCGCACGCGCCCGCCCAGGGTGAAGACGTCCAGCTGCGGATGCCCGAGCAGTTTCAGGGCGATGGGCAGGGTGTTGGTGAAGACCGTGAGTGCGGGGCCCGGCGGGAGGAGGTCGGCGAGGCGTTCGGTGGTGGACCCGGCATCCAGGAGGATCGAGCCGCCGACGGGCAGGTGCTCGAGCGCTGCTTCGGCGATGCGGGTCTTCTCGCGGGCGAGCCCCGTGCGTTCCTGGACGGGGGGCTCGAAGGAGGCCGATTCGGCGGGGATCGCTCCGCCGTGGACGCGCTGGAGCTGGCCGTGGCGTTCCAGGTGGATGAGGTCCTTGCGGATGCTCTCGATGCTCACGTCGAAGGACGCGGCGAGTTCCCGGGTGTCGACGCGCCCGGCCGCACGGAGGAGCGCGAGAATGCGCTGCTGGCGTTCGCCGGCGAAGACGGTGCGCTCTTCGGGTCCGTTGAGGCTCATGGTTTCCTGCCGCTGGTGGGTGTCTCGCACCAGACTACCGAGTGCGGGGCGCTCGCATCGGGTGCCGTGAATCGCCGAACGGGCGGGCGGGCACCACGCGGATGCCTCCGCCGGTGCCCACCCGCCCGCTCATTCAGCGTGGGGAACGGCTCATTTGTCGGGCGCGTAGGTGCAGCGCGCGGAGCCGTAAGCGGTGTTGCTCTCCTGCTTCGACACGGACTTGCCGTCCACGAGGATTTCGCAGCCGTAGGCTGGGCTGGCCGCGTCAGGATCCTGACCTCGTACGGTCAGGGTGAGCGTGCCGTCAGCCTTGGCCGGGACGGTGTTCGTGGAGTCGGCGTCGATTTCGACGTACCGGTTGCTGCTGCTCTGACGATTGCTGGCCGACCAGCGGGAGTCCACTGCCACCTTGCTGTTCGTCGTCACCTTGAACTCGACTGACACGTCCTTGGCCGGCTGCTCGGTCGTGTAGCGGGAGTACAACCTGTAGTAGGAGCAGCTTGCGATGGCGTTCTTGCCCTCGCCGGTCTCCTTCGCCACCGAGGTCCCGTCGACGAGGATCTCGCAAGTGACCTTGGCGTCCTGGGCCTGGCGGTCCGAGGAGATCGCCGAGACCCGCAGCGAGTCCTTGCCCTGAGCCGTGAATTCCGTGGTCTGGTCCTTGCTGACGTTCACTTCGGAGGTCCCGGTCGGTGTGTACCAGCGCACGTCCGTGGGGGTCGTCGTGGTGACGATGTACTTGACGGAGACCTGCTTGTTCCGGTCGTCGTTGTAGGTCTTGAGCGGGTCGGGCCTGTCGGTGATGCTGGTCAGAGCCGCGAAGGCGAGCAAGGCGAGGATCGAGCCCAGCACGCCGACAAGGCCGAGCCCCGCGCCGAACCAGGCCATGACCGTGCCGCCGAACTTCTTGACGAGGGACACCACGCCGAGTGCGATGGCCGCGAGTCCCGCCACGAGTGCCAGGATGTTGACGATCGGGATCCAGGCGAACACCAGAGAGGCGATACCGCAGATCAGTGCCGCGATCGCCAGGCCCTTGGGACCCGACGCCGGCGGCCGGCCGCCGTACTGCGGCGCCCCGTAGCCCGGGCCGCCATAGCCGGGACCACCCTGGCCCGGGCCGCCGCTGCCGAAAACGCCGTACTGCGGCGTCGATCCGTAGGGGGCCCCACCGCCCGGCGCCTGGCCTGGCCGGGCCTGCCCCGGGTACCCCTGCCCCGGGTAGGTCTGTCCGGGGCTGGGCTGACCGGGGTTCGGTTGACCCGGGTTGGCCTGGCCGGGGTATCCCTGACCCGGGTTGGCCTGGCCGAGGTACGGCGGGGCGGGCGCGTTGCGTGGCTGGTCTCCGGACTGACGGTCGTCAGGTCCCTGGCCGGAGGGAGGGGTGGTGTGCGACATGGTGCTCTCCGAGTGATAGTCAAGCGACTGTAGTTATCGCTTGACTCCATCCTAGATGTGTCGGGCCCGGCGGGCACCTGCTGAGGAGGGGGACGGCTCCCCATTGACAGCGCCGGGGGAGCCGTCCGAGTCTGGCGGGGTGGCCGCCGTCGTCGGGTGTTCGGCTGTCGGGTGTTCAGCTATGGAGCCGAAGGGACATCAGGCGAGCAGGTTGACGTCTCGGGGCTCCTTCACGGCCGACACCCCGGCGAAGGAGATCGCGGCGGCCACGGCGATGTAGACGCCGATCACCCAGGAGCTGTGGAACTGGTTGAGGAGCGCGTCGGCGATCATCGGTGCGAAGGCGCCACCGAGCACGGCGCCGAGCGCGTAACCGATCGAGACGCCGGAGTAGCGCACGTTGGCCGGGAACATCTCCGCGTACAGCGCGGCTTGCGGCCCGTAGGACAGGCCCAGCCCGAGCGTCATGACGAACAGAGCGACGAAGTAGAGGACGATGTTCCGCGAGTCGATCAGGAACCACATCGGGATCGCCCAGACGGCCAGGAGGATGTACCCGAGCTGGAAGGTCCGGACTCGTCCGAGGCGGTCGGAGAGATGCCCGCCCCAGAGCGTGAAGATCAGCCAGCCGAAGGATGCCAGGGCGGTGGCCAGGAGGACGCTCGGGCGGTCCATGCGCAGGGCTGTCGAGGCGTAGGCCGCGAAGTAGGCGATCAGCAGGTATCCGGCGGCGTTGTTGGCGATGAAGATGACGGCGGTCAGGAAGACCTGGCGGGTGTGGTGGCGGAACAGTTCCCCGAGCGGGGCCGAGGATTCCTTGCGGCGGCGCACGAGTTCATCGAAGACGGGGCTCTCCTCGACGGCACGGCGGATCACGAAGCCCACCACGATCAGCACGATCGAGAGCAGGAAGGGGACGCGCCAGCCCCACGCGAGGAAGGCCTCCTTGGACATGGAGCTGGTGAGGGCCCAGAGGGTGAAGGTCGCCAGGATCATGCCGATGGGGACACCGATCTGCGGGAACGCGCCAAACAGGCCCCGACGGTTCTTCGGTGCGTGCTCCACGGCCATGAGGGCCGCTCCGCCCCACTCGCCACCCGCGGAGAAGCCCTGGAGGATCCGGAGGAGGATGAGCAGGATCGGGGCTGCGATGCCGATGGCCGAATAGTCCGGCAGGAAGCCGATCAGGGACGTGGAGAGGCCCATCATGACCAGGGTCAGGACGAGCATCTTCTTGCGTCCCAGGCGGTCCCCGAGCCGGCCCGCCACCACGGCGCCCAGGGGCCGGAACAGGAAGGAGATGCCGATGGTGGCGAAGGAGAGCACCTGCGCCAGGGCGGGGTTCTCCTTGGCGACGGGGGCCAGGAAGAGGGGTGCCAGGACCAGGGCTGCGGCCTGGGCGTAGATGAAGAAGTCGTACCACTCGATGGAGGTGCCCACCAGGGTTCCGGCGAGGACCTTGCGTTCTTCGGACGAGAGATTCTTACTCCTGGCGGGAGCGGCGGCAGGTGACGACATGCGAACTCCGTTGTTCTGATCCTGTTGTTCTGAACCCCTGTAGTTCGGAACCTGGGTGCAGGGGCGGTTCCACCCCGCGACTGTTACCGAATGTTCGGTAAGTTAGCCAGAGCCTACTGGAGGAAGACAGCCGGGGGAAGAGGTCCCCGCCCCGGCCATCAGCCGTTCTGGCTCGTGGCGATCGCTCCCACCCGGTAGGTGGTGCCCATTTCGACGCTGTTCGGGACCTCGCGGCTGATCTGGGAGTCGCAGTAGACCACGTTCCAGTGGAGGTGCGGTCCGGAGGCGATGCCGGTCTGCCCCGAGTACCCCAGGAGCTGTCCCTGCTGGATCGGCGTTCCTGCGCTGATCGTGGCGCTGCTCAGGTGCGAATACTGCGTGCAGCGGTTGTCGCCATGGTCGACCCGCACCTGGATCTCGCCTGTGCTGCCCCAGCCGCTGAAGACCACCAGGCCGCTCGCGGAGGCGGTGATGGGCGCGCCCATGCCGGTGCCGAAGTCGACGGCGTGCTTGTTGTATTCGGGCAGGATGCCGCGGGCGTGCTCGGCCGGGCCTTGGAGGATCGAGTACGCCTTGCCCCGCGGGTACGGCAGCTTATACGGGCGCATCCCGGCGGTGCTGGCCGCTACTGACGACGCTGCCGACGTGCGCGTGGCGGGGATGAACCCGGCGCGGGTGCCGGTGACCCGGATGGCGATCTGACCGCCGACGTGCGTGCTGTTCAGTGTCAGCGTGGTGGATGTCGCCCCGGCGATGGGCACACCGTTGCGCAGCCACTGGTAGCTGAGGGAGACGGAGCCGGGACCCCAGGTTCCCGCGATGGCCGCGAGGGTCTGCCCGGCGGCCGGGTAGCCGCGGAACACGGGGGTCGGTGCGGGTCCCAGGAGCGAGCGCGTGGTGAGCGCGTTCGACGTGCGCACCGCGGTGGCGTAGCCGCTCAGCGTTCCAGTGACCCGGAAGCTGATGGCCCGGCCGGCGTCGGCGGTGGTCAGCACATAGGTGCTGGCTGTCGCGCCCGCGATCGGTGCGCCGCTGCGCAGCCACTGGTAGGCGAAGGCCGGCTTGGGGTTCCAGGTGCCGACGACGGCGGTGAGCCGGTTGCCGACGTCGAGCCCGCCGGAGATGGTGGGATTGGGAGCCGCGGTGAACTGCTTGCCCGCGCGCACCGGAGCGCTCACTCTGGAGGTCGTGTTGTAACCGGTGACGGTTCCCGTGACGACTGCGGCCAGGTCGGTGCCGGTGTCCGCGGTGGCGACTTTGTAGGACGCGGTGGTGGCCCCGGCGATGTTCGCTCCGTTGCGGCGCCATTGGTACGTGAAGGTGGACGGCCTCGGGTTCCACGTCCCGGGGTTCACCGTGACGGTCTGGCCGGGGGCGGGGACGCCCGTGATGACAGGCTGGACCGTGGCGATCGTGCCGCGTTGGAGTGCGGCCGTGGCTCCCGACGTGCGGGTGGCCGTCGCGAAGCCGGCCCTCGAACCGGTGACGCGGACCGAAACCGTTTTGCCGAGTGCCGTGGCGGGCGGAGCCCAGGTGGACCCGGTGGCCCCGGCGACGGCGGTGCCGACCAGGAGCCACTGGTAGCTGAACGTGGCGGCCGGGTCCCAGGTGCCCGGCACCGCGCGGAGTGTCTGGCCCACGGCGGCGGTGCCGGCGATGGTGGGATTCGGTGCTGCGGTGAAGGGGTCCGAGCAGGCTGGGGTGACGGGATCGTTCGAGTTGGTGTTGATGTCCACATCGGCGACGAAACCGCCGTCGACGGTCTTGTACCAAAGATCGTCCAGGCCGCCATTCGGGAGCCAGGGGCTGTAGTAGCCGGTGACGGCCTGGCCGCGGGCATAGCACTTCAGGGTGAGGGTCTGTGCCGCGTTGTACCAACCGAGCTGGGTGCTGTTGAGCGTGGCCTTCGCCATGCGCTGCGTCTTGATCGCGACCTTGCCGGTGGGGGTCGCCGCGCCGGCCGGCGCCGGGGCAGCGACGAGGAGCCCCGCGCCGAGCAGGAGGGCGGCAAAGGCCGCGGCCAATCGATTCTTCATGGTCCCTGTTCCTGAATGGGCCGAATGGCCGTGAGGTGAGAGTGAGTTCCCGCCTTCAGGATAGGGCTTCCGGGTCCGGCGCGGGGCCCTCCGAGGTCCCCTATGTGGACAACCACGGGGTGTCGAATGACCCCATGCCGCCCCGGTTCAGAGCGGGCGGCTCAGCGCACGGCGAGTTCACCGAGTTCGGACCAGCCGTCCACCTTCGTGTTGACGATGTCCGGGGTGCGCGCAAGGTACTGCGGGAGCTCGGCCTGCGCCTGCTTGAAGTGAGCGGAGTTCACGTGGGCTGCGCCGGCGTCGTCGTCCTTGAAGGCCTCGATCAGCACATAGGTGCTGGGGTCCGTCAGGGAGCGCGACCATTCGTAGAACAGGCACCCCTCTTCGGCGCGGGTGGCCTCGGTGAAGGCGCGGGAGATCTCGGGCCAGGCGTCGGCGTGCTCGGGCTTGACCGGGAACTGGGCGGTGATGAAGATCAAGGTTCTCTCCTTCAGTGAGGTGGTGCGGTACCTCCAGCATGCCCGACGACGGCGGCGCGGGGCACGTGGGTGGGAATCCGTGCGGTGTCGCCGCACTCAGCGAGGATAGGCGAGAGGTGTGATCAGTCGAAGTAAAGATGTGTGTGGAGGCGGCAGCGCTCGTTGAAGAGGCTGTGGCAGACGGGGCAGCTGTCGGTGGCGAGGTAGGCGTCGATGCTCAGCTCGGTCCGGCAGACTCCGCAGAGGATGGCCTTCTCGCCGCGGCGGTCGCGGGGCCATTGGCGTGCGGGGTGGTCCGCGGTTTCCTCGTGGCAGAGGTGGCACGGGTAGTAGTCGCCGCAGCAGAAGAACTTGATGGCGATGATGTCGACGGGCGCGCGGTAGTGGATGCACCGGGTCTCGTCGTCGACTGTGGGACCGAGGACGGGCGGGGACGTGTGGGGCATGGAGGAATTGTGGCACGGGGCGGGTGGGGCAGCGCGAGTGAGGGCGGGGAATCTTGCAGAATAGTGTGGAGGCGAGGGGGAACGTGATGGTTCAGGGAGCGAATTCAGGTGCCGCCGCGGGACGATGGTCCGTGGAGGAACAGGCGGACATCAGGCAAGACATCTTCAGGTGGCTCCAGAGCCAAGAGCTTGCCAGAGGAGGTTATGAGTTTCGCAGAGAATTCCTGCGGTCTGAATATACCTATCGCGGCGTGCAGATTGCGCTCATGGACCGACAAACGGGTATTTGGAATCCTCAAGGTTTCGATACGACGCTGTCCATCACTAATACGTTGAAAGGTCCCTACGACGACGAGTCGAACGCACAGTATCTAAGGTACTCCTACGAGAGAGTGGCGGGTCGACCGCTGATCAGTGGCCGCAATCTCAAACTCCGAGCAGCGGCCGAGCGTCAAGACCCTCTGATCCTGTTCCAAGAGGTGCTTCCAGCCTTGTACCTGCCGCGATACCCGGTGTTCATTCAGCAGGATGACCCGGTAGAAGGGTTCGTCTCTGTGACGCTGGAGAAGTCTCTGGTCGATTTAGATGACCCCATTTATAGCTCCGGGTCGCCGAAGGAATACGCCGAGCAAGTTCGGATGGTTCGACGGCACCAGAGAGACTTCCGGCGTCGTGTGGTGCGCGCCTATCAGGATCACTGTGCAGTCTGTGAACTGAATATTCCCGCCTTGATTGATGCAGCTCATATCACTCCGGACATCGATGTTTCGAGCTCGACCGAGGTGTCAAACGGGCTGGCATTGTGCAAGCTGCACCATGCTGCTTATGACGGAAACCTGCTGGGCATCGATGGTGATTATCGAGTGTCGGTGAGGCCCGACGTCCTCGCATTGCCCGGCACTTCCCTGGTGAGGCACGGAATGCAAGAAATGAACGGTCGTTCCTTGTACGTCCCGCGCGCGTTTTCGCTCCGCCCGGACCGCGACAGCTTGCAGGTTCGATACGAGGGGTTCCTCAAGAGCTGGTGATCGCGAGAGAACACGTGGTGCCCGAAAGACTTCGCTTTAGGGGCACCACGTGTTCCTTCGCGGAGGGGAATGATCACCCGTCGATCGAGCTCATATCCCCGTACCGCTCACCCACAACAGCCCCACGCGGCACCGCTTCTTCCAAGGCCTCGAGCTCTGCCGGGCTGAGTTCGATCGAGGCGGCGACCACGTTCTCCTCCAGGTACTTCACGCGGCGGGTGCCCGGGATGGGGACGATGTCCTCGCCCTGGGCCAGCAGCCACGCGAGGGCGAGCTGGCTCGGGGTGCAGCCGCGTGCTTCGGCCAGCTCCGTCACCCTCGCGGCCAGCGCGAGGTTCGCCTCCAGCGCCGCGCCCTGGAACCGCGGGAAGTAGGCCGACGACCGCGCGTCGCCGTCGCCGGTCACCGACTCCGCCGTCATGGTGCCCGTCAGAATCCCGCGACCCAGCGGCGAGTACGGCACCAGACCGATCCCCAGCTCACGCAGCGCGGGCAGCACCGAGTCCTCCACGTCGCGGGAGAACAGGGAATATTCCGTCTCGACGGCGGTGATCGGGTGCACGGCGTGGGCGCGGCGGATGGTCGCGGCCGAGGCCTCCGAGAGCCCCAGGTGTCGCACCTTCCCTGCCGTCACCAGCTCCGCCATGGCACCCACTGTCTCCTCGATGGGGACGTTCGGGTCCACGCGGTGCTGGTAATACAGGTCGATGTGGTCAACGCCGAGCCGCTGCAACGAAGCGTCGCAGGCTGAACGCACATACTCGGGCCGCCCGTTGATGCCAAGGCGCTCCCCGTTCGGCCCCCGCATATTGCCGAACTTCGTGGCGAGCTGGACCTCGTCGCGGCGGCCGGCGATCGCCCGACCGACCAGCTCTTCGTTCGTGAACGGACCGTACATGTCGGCGGTGTCGAGGAAAGTGACGCCGAGGTCGAGCGCCCGATGGATGGTGGCGAGGCCGGCGTCGGGATCGGGCGTCCCATAGAACTCGGACATGCCCATGCAGCCGAGGCCCAGGGCGGAAACGGTCAGGGGGGAATCAGTGCCGAGGGTTCGTGTGGAGATCGTCATGAGACCAGCCAACTCCTTTGAGCGCGCTCTAAGTCAAGAGCGTCGGCAGCCGCAGCCGGCTGAGTCCGCTAGGTTGTCTGTGAATCCGCTACGTCTGGTAGCGGATTCACCCCTTCGATAGCGGACTCGACGAACCGGCGGCCGACGGAGTCAACGCGCCGCTCCGCGACGGGCACGCGAACGTCTCCTCCGTCGTCGCCCGGTAGATCCCGATCTTCGCCTCGATCGCCGCCAGATTCTCCTGGACTTGGCGCAGCTGTGCCAAAACGTGCTCCCGGTGCTCCAGCAGCAGGCTCAGGCGCGCGGGGACCGAGGCGTCGCCGTCGCGCACCAATTGCGCGTAGCGGCGGACCTCGGCGATCGGCATGCCGGTGGCGCGCAGCCGCGCGATCATGAGGATGCCGTTCACGTCCTGCTCGGAATACGTCCTGCGGCCCGACGACGCGCGGCCCACCTCGCGCGGGAGGAGCCCGTCGCGCTCGTAGTACCGCAGCGTGTGCTGGCTCAATCCGGTGCGCTCCGCGACTTCCGCGATGGTGAAGCTCATGACTCCAGTGTGCACCCGCTCGGGCCGCGGGAGACCCGCGAGGGAACAGTTGATGCCCCGAAACGCGCGGTTTCGGGGCATCAACTGTTCCCTCGCGATGGGTGGGGCCGGGGCTCAGTCTTCCCCGGCCAGCGCCTGCGAGACGGCGCGGGTGCGGGCGTCGCGCCGGGCGACCAGGCGCTCGTAGTTCTCCGGCCCGGTGCCGTAAGCGGCCTCGACCTGGTCGATGACCTCGCCGATCCTCGCGGGATCCGGCCGTCCGGCGTCGAAGGTCAGCTGCGAGCCGACGTGCTCCACCAGGTGGCGCATGCCGCCCGGGCCGCCGCCCAGCTGGTTGCTTTCGAACGGCCCCACGGTGGCCCAGCGCAGGCCGAGCGAGGACTTGACGAGTTCGTCGAGGTCCCCGGCGGAGATCACGCCCTCCTGAACCAGGTACACGCATTCGTCCAGGAACACCTTCTGAAGACGGTTGCCGACGAATGCCGGGATCTCCTTCTTCAGTGTGATGGGCTGCTTGCCGATCTCCGCGTACACCTCGGTGGCGCGGTCCACGGCCCACTGCTGCGTCGCCGGACCCGGAACCACCTCGACCAGCGGGATCAGCTGCGGCGGGTTGAACGGGTGGCCCACCAGGATGCGGTCGGCCGCGGCGTTGCCTTCGGCGATCGCGGACGGGACCAGGGAGGAGGTGGAGGACGCGAGCACGACGTCGGGGCGTGTGTGGGCCGCGAACGTCGCGTACAGCTCGTGCTTGAGTTCCAGGCGCTCGGGCCCTGCCTCCTGGACGAAGTCGGCGCCGTCCAGGGCCGATTCCAGGCTCGTGGCGGCCCGGACGGGAAGGCCGGCGAACGTGCCGTCGATGATGTCTTGAAGATCCGGGCGGGGATCGCTGATCTCCACGTTCCAGCCCTTCTCCGCGAAGAGCCTGGCCCAGGACAGGCCGATCACTCCCGCTCCCACAATGGCGACCTTCTGCATGATGGACCTCCCGGATCCTCGGTGTCAGTTCCGGTTCCACTCTACGCCTATGTTGCGCAATGCAACAGTGGGGGTGCTGAAGGTCACGCCGAGACCGCACCCCTTCCGCGAGGGAGCAGTTGGTGCCCTTGTGGGTGGGTTTTTGGGGTGTGAGGTGTTCTTTCGCGGTGGTGCGGTGGGGTGGGTGTTTTAAATGCCCGACGGCGGGCTCCCCGTGTGTGGGGTGCCCGCCGTGGGTGTGGTCCAGGTTTCCCCACGGTGGGTGGGGTGGGCCGCTTAGTGGGAAGCGGTTTCCTGTTCCTGGGCGTTCTTGGCGGCGTTCTTGCCGGCGGTGCGCA
>NZ_JBFREG010000006.1:0-251851 GCF_052114185.1 Arthrobacter sp. RAF14
GACGTCGAGGTCACGATCGCCCTGGACGGCACCCCCGAAGACGAGGCCATGGACGCCTCGAGCATCCTGTCCCTGATGACCCTGGGCGCCGGCAACGGCGACACCGTGATCCTGCGCGCCGAAGGCCCCGGAGCAGACGAAGCCCTGGAGAAGCTCGCCACCCTGGTCGAAACCGACCTCGACGCCGAGTAACACTCCGCCAGTCCCCGTCGACTGCTCCGTAAGTGTCGTTCTGAGCCTTCAGAACGACACTTACGGAGCAGTCGATGCTTAAGCTGCTTAAGCTGTGGTCATGACCGAGCCACGCACCACGGAAGCACTGCCCGACGCCGACGCCGCCGCCGGCCTGCGGAGAGCGCTCGACGGCGGCCAGGACGTCACCGTCTTCGTGGACGGGACGGTCTTCCGGCTGCCCGACGGCGCGCGGGACGCCGTCGTCGACCTGCTGTCCCGCCTGGCCCGCGGCGAGGCGGTCACCGTGAGCAGCGCCGACGGAGCCCCCGCGGATCGCCAGGACCCACGCGCCGAGGACCTCCTCACCACCAGCAAGGCGGCGGAGCTGGCCGGGATCTCGCACACCTATCTGCGGAACATGACGGACCGGGGCGAGATCCCGGTCCAGTACCGGGGCACGCACCGCCGGATCCGCCGCGGCGACATCCTGGCCTGGCTCGCAGCCCAGAAGACCGGGATCCCCGGAACCGTAGACTGATCCCGTGCCCAAACTCTTCGGTCTTCACAACCTCTACGGCGCCCTCGCGGCGATCTTCGTCGGGACGCTCCTGAGCCTGTTGAAGGCGGATGGGCTGATGCAGCTGCTCTTCGTCGTGGTCGCGTACGTGGGCGGCTCCATCGTGGCGCACGACGTGATGAAGAAGCGCCGCGCGGCCCGGGAGCCGGAGCGCGTTCCCGAGGAGGATCCGGAGCCGCGCTTCCACCACTTCGACTCGCGTGCGCTGGACCGGATCCAGGAGGAACGGGCCCATTCGGAGCGCCGGGAGACTACGGCCCAGGAACCGTCCCCCGCCCCCACGGTGCCGGCCGCGCCTCCCGCGCCGACTCCCGCCCCGGAGGCCGCTTCGCCCGACGGGCCGGTCCCAGGGCACTTCGACGCTCGCGCCCTGGAGCGGATCGAGCGCGAACGCCGTGAATCGGGCCGCCGGGACGCCTGAGCAGAGGGCTTGCCGGGGCAATCCTCGTCGTGGTCGACTGAGGGATCGTCACCGCTCCCGGCGCACAGGGAGCCTCAGCACGGGGGTGCACCTCATGGCCGAACGCATCATGTATGTCCAGCTCAAGACAGGACACAACACCGATACTGGCCCGGCATGGATTTCTCGCGTCCGCTTCTCGAAGTCCTGGCGGACCGCTTACTTCAAGGGCCGCACCTTGCAGAGATGGCGATCCTTCGACGGCAATTTCGTCGATGTGGACACTGACGAGGAATTCTGGCTCTCCGGGCCCAAGCGGGACCGCTCGGACGCCCGCTACGGCAGGGGCCTTCCGGAGGTCGATCCCGACGTGGCCGACGAATACCAGGCCTTTCTCAACGGCGCAGCTCTTCCGGGCCGCGAAAACGGCTGAAAGCCGCCCGCCCTCAGATCCGCGGGCGCTCGTGCCAGCGCGCCGCCTTCAGTGCGGCGTGCAGCTCCAGGCGGACCGAGCCCTTGAGCGGATCCGCGCCGATGATCTGCCGGACCTTGGCGAGCCGGTTGTAGACCGTGCTGCGATGCAGATGCAGCTCATCCGCCACATCCTGGACCGTCCCGCCGGTGTCGTAGATCATCTCCAGCACCGGCCGCAGCTCCTGGCTCTTGTCCCCGGCCTCGAGCGCCGCGAAGTTGAGCGTGCTCGCCCCGCCCCAGTCCATGGGCCCCTGGGCCGCCGTCGCGAAGAACTGGTAGATGCCGGTGTCGCGGCAGTCCACCAGTTCACCGAGGGACGGTTCGACGACGCCGGCGAGCGCCGCGGTGCGTGACTCCCCGTAGGCGTCCGGCAGCTTCCGGATCTCGGCGAAGGGCTCGCTGAGCCCCAGGACGATCCTCGGCCGGCCCTGCCCCGAACGTTTGGCGAGTTCGAGCTGATAGTGCACCAGCACCTGGGCGTGGACCGCGCGCCCCTGCGAGGCCCGGAACAGCATGACGGAGTGGCTCGGCCGGCCGGCGCTGAACAGCGCCTCCTGCACGCCCACCGTGGACTGCAGGGCTGCGCTGCGGTGCGTGAGGGAGGCCGCCAGGGGATCCTCCGGCTCGTGCCGCGCCCCGGCGTCGAGCACCGTGATGAGCTGCCAGGGACCCTTGCCGTGCACCTCGGACCAATTCCCGACGGCGGCGAGCGCACCGCGCTCCCCCGAGCAGGCGGACAGGAACTCGACCTCGCGGCGCTTGCGCTGTTCCGATTCGGCCGTGTTGGACTCGAGGAGGAGCGTGGCCAGCAGTTCGATCTCGTGACGGATCTCCGAGAGCTGACCGAGGATGGGAGCGGCACTGGTCTCCTCATTCCCTTGCTGGACCCAGAGATAGCCCACGCGGAAGCCACGGACCAGAAGGGGGACGCAGACCCGGCCCAGCATCCCGAGCTCCGCATTGGCCGGCACCACCACGGGCCGGACGGCGGCGGCGATGCCGTGGGACAGCTGCCAGGCGCTGACATCCGGCGGCACCCGCTTGGTGAGCAGGAAGTTCACCCGCACGCGGTCCGCCTGATCCTGATTGGAGCTGTACGCCACCAGGAGTCCATCCAGGTCCTCCAGGGACAGGCCACGCCCCAGGCGGGCGGCGAGCTGCTCGACGAGCTGTTCCACATCGGGTTGCTGCATGTCGTCCAGCCTAATGGACGGCAAGCTACACCAGGCGACACTTGACGCCACGGCCTTGAACAAATGTAGATTCATGGCGGGCGAAATCCCTGAAATTCCGGGGATTTCGCGCCTCCTCGGCACCGCTCCCCCTGTCGGGTGGCTCACACCGGACCTAAGCTGATCCCACAGAAACTTCCCCTGTCCGCGCCGGGCCAGAGACCGGCCCGCCGGACACGACCCCACGGAGCCCCCCATGATCATCGGTGTCCCCAAGGAAATCAAGAACAACGAATTCCGTGTGGCCATCACGGCCTCCGGTGTCCACGAACTGCGGCACCACGGCCACGAGGTCTTCATCGAGGCGGGGGCCGGCCTGGGCTCCGGTATCACCGACGCCGAGTACGAAGCCGCCGGAGCCACCCTCCTGGCCGACGCCGATGACGTGTGGGCCCGCGCCGACATGGTCATGAAGGTCAAGGAGCCCATCGCCGCGGAGTACCACCGTTTCCGCGAGGGCCTCATCCTCTTCACCTATCTGCACCTGGCCGCCGAGCCCGAACTGACCGCACGACTCGTGGAGTCCGGGGTCACGGCCATCGCGTACGAGACCGTGCAGGAGGGCCGCGCCCTGCCGCTGCTCGCCCCCATGTCCGAGGTCGCCGGCCGCCTGTCCGTGCAGGTGGGCGCCTCCTCCCTCCTGGCCCCGAACGGCGGCAAGGGCATCCTCCTGGGCGGCGTTCCCGGCGTCCGTCCGGCCAACGTCGTCGTGCTGGGCGCGGGCGTGGCGGGCACCAACGCCGCCGTCATGGCCATGGGCGCCGGCGCCGGTGTGACCATCCTGGACATCAACATCAACCGCCTCCGCGAACTGGACGCCCTCTACGGCGGCCGCCTGAAGACCGTGGCCTCCAACGCCTTCGAGATCGAGCGTGCGCTCGTCGAGGCGGACCTGGTGATCGGCTCAGTCCTGATCCCGGGCGCCAAGGCCCCCAAGCTCGTCACCAACGCGCTCGTCGCCAAGATGAAGCCGGGCTCCGTCCTAGTGGACATCGCCGTGGACCAGGGCGGCTGCTTCGAGGACACGCACCCGACCACGCACGAGAACCCCACCTTCCCGGTGCACAACTCGATCTTCTACTGCGTGGCGAACATGCCGGGCGCCGTCCCGAACACCTCCACCTACGCGCTCACCAACGTCACGCTCCGCTACGCGGTGGCCCTGGCGAACCTGGGCGTCAAGGCCGCTTTCGAGCGCGACGCCGCCCTGGCCGCCGGCCTGAACGTGGCGGCGGGCAAGGTGGCGCACCACTCGGTCTCCACGGCGCATGACCTGGAGCTGTCCGACTGGCGCGAGCTGGTCTAGTCCGCTCTCCTCGCTTGTGACGGGTGGGGAGGGGTGAAGCTCTGGCTGCTATCCCCGCGCCCTGTGGACAGCGTTCGCTGCGCTCAGGGCGCGGGGCCCCTTTACGCAGCCTTCCGCTTCACTCCTCCCCACCCGTTTGTCGTTGGCCGCGTCAGACCAGGCCGCACCACGCGGACACTCCTGGCCACCGGACGCCGGCCGGAGACCTCGCTCCCGAGGGATGAAAAGCCCCGGGCTCCTTCTCCCACTCGACCCTGCCGGCACCGTCGAGACGGCCCACGCTCATGTCCTGGCCCACGACGGCGGGGACCCGCCGAGGTGCGGGGTGAGGGGGTGGTGTTGCGGCCGCTTGCGTCAAGGGGCCCCATGCCCCGACCCGAGTGGAAGCCGACCCACCGCGCATGAGGATAGCAAGCAGAGCAATGCCACCCCCTCACCCCGCCAACCCACAAAACCCAGCCCCCGCCGTCGTGCCCATAAACTGAACCAATGGGCCATATCGACGTTGCCGGCATCGACTACTTTCTTTCGGACGGCACCCAACTCCTGAACGGCGTGACCTTCAAGGTCCCGGACGGCACCAAGACCGCCCTGATCGGGCCGAACGGCACGGGCAAGACCACACTTTTCCGCATCATCTCCGGCGATCTCAAGCCCGACGAGGGCGTGGTGGGCCGTTCCGGCGGCATGGGCATCATGCGTCAGTTCGTCGGCCAGGTGCGCGACGAATCCACCGTCCGGGACCTCCTGCTCACCACCGCCACTCCCGCCCTCGCAGCGGCCGGCAAGGCGGTGGAGGAGGCGGAGAACGCCATGCTGGAGCACGACGACGAGCCCACCCAGATGCGGTACGCCCAGGCGATCGTGGACTGGGGCGACGCGGGCGGCTACGAGCTCGAGACCGTCTGGGACGAGGTCTGCATGGCCGCGCTCGGGGTGTCCTTCGACAAGGCGGCCCACCGCGCGGCGTCGTCGCTGTCCGGCGGTGAGCAGAAGCGCCTCGTGCTGGAGGCACTGTTCGCCGGGCCGGACGAACTGCTGCTCCTGGACGAACCGGACAACTACCTCGACGTCCCCGGCAAGCGCTGGCTGGAGGACAAGCTCCGGGACTCCAAGAAGACGGTGTTCTTCATCAGCCACGACCGTGAGCTGCTGAACAACGCCGCGGACCGCATCGTGACCCTGGAACCGGGCATCAACGGCGCCGGCGCCTGGATCCACGGCGGCGGCTTCGGCACCTATGTGCAGGCACGCGAGGACCGGAACGCGCGTTTCGAGGAACTGCGCAAGCGCTGGGACGAGGAGCACGTCAAGCTCAAGGAACTGGTCACCATGTACAAGACCAAGGCCGCGTTCCGCTCCGATATGGCCAACAAGTACCAGGCCGCGCAGACCCGTCTGGCGAAGTTCCTGGAGGCCGGACCTCCCGAGGCGCTTCCTCTGGAGCAGAACGTCCAGATGCGCCTGCGCGGCGGCCGTACGGGCAAGCGCGCCGTGGTGGCGGAGAAGCTCGAACTCACCGGCCTGATGAAGCCGTTCTCCACCGAGATCTGGTTCGGCGACCGAGTGGGCGTCCTGGGCTCGAACGGCTCGGGCAAGAGCCACTTCCTGCGGCTGCTGGCCCTGGGCGGCACGGATCCCGAGCGGGAGCATCTGCCGGTCTCGGACATCCAGATCCGTGAGGTGCCGCACGAGGGCACGGTGAAGCTCGGCGCCCGCATCCGGCCCGGCTACTTCGCCCAGACCCATTCGCGCCCCGACCTTGCGGGACGCACGCTGCTGGACATCCTGCACCGTGGCGACGAACACCGTTCCGGACTGGGGCGCGAGGCGGCGTCCGGTGCGCTCGACTCCTACGGGCTCGTGGCGCAGGCGGAGAACAAGTACGAATCGCTCTCCGGCGGTCAGCAGGCACGTTTCCAGATCCTGCTGCTCCAGCTCTCCGGCGCCACGCTGCTGTTGCTGGACGAGCCCACGGACAACCTCGATCTGCACTCCGGCGAGGCTCTGGAACGTGCCATCGACGCCTTCGAGGGCACGGTGCTGGCCGTGACCCACGACCGCTGGTTCGCCAAGTCCTTCGACCGGTTCCTGGTGTTCGGCTCGGACGGCAAGGTCTACGAGTCCGAGGAACCCGTCTGGGATGAGAAGCGGGTCGAGCGCGCCCGCTGACCTTCCCCTCTCGCGGCCACCCCTTCCGCGAGAAGCCAGATGAGCACAGTCCGCGGCCCGGATACTGTGCTCATCTGGCTTTTCGCGGAAGGATCACGCCTCAGAGCGCTATCCGGCGGGCCTCCTCGATCAGCCGCAGCCCGGCCAGCGGCCCGGTCTCACCAGCCACCTCGACTGGCGCCGGCCCTTCGCCGCGCACGTGACGGGCCAGGAGACGGTAGAACTCCTGGTAACTGCCGGGCTCGCTCGTCACGGGCCGCACCGATGTCCCATCGCCGACCGTCCCGGAGGCTTCCTCCGGCTCCACCCCGTAGCCGGGGTCGGAGGGACGAAGCCCTGCCGAGAGCTGACGTTCCTGCGGGTCGAAACCGTATTTCAGGTAGCTCCCGGCGCTGCCTCGGACGTCGAACACCGGGCCCGGCTGGGCGGCGGAGAGTGTCATCGACAGGTGGCTCAGCACCGGCGACCCGGCACCCGCGGGGGTGTGCTCCAGGACCAGGAACACGTCGTCGTCGGCCGGCTCGCCGGGCCTGCGCGCGGCGATCTCCGCGTGGACCACCCGCGCCGGTCCGAAGAGCTGCAGGGCGCAGTCCACCAGATGGGTGCCCAGGTCGAAGAGCAGGCCGCCGCCCCGCTCCACCCCCGATGAGGCCTTCCACGCCTTCGAGAACCCCGGCGACCACCGCTCCATGGCGGCGTTGAAGCGGTGCACCTCCCCCAGCGTCCCGTCCGCCAGGAGTCCGCGGAGGGTCAGGAACGCGTTGTCCCAGCGGCGGTTCTGGTACACCGTCAGCGTGCGTCCCAGCCGCTCGGCGAGCGCCACCAACTCTTCGCCCTGTGCGCTGGTGACGGTGAACGGCTTGTCCACCACGACGTCGAGCCCCGCTTCCAGCGCGGCTTTCGCCTGCGGGTGGTGAAGTTCAGGCGGGGTCGCGATGACCACGACGTCCAGTTCCGCGGCGCGGGCGATCACGTCCTCGAAGCCGGGCACCACCGTCACCCCGGGATAGGTCGCCCGGGCCGCCGCCGCCCGTTCCGGATCGCCCGTGACGATCACGTCCAGGCTGAACTCGGGGCTGTGCTGGATCAGGGGCGTGTGGAAGGCGCGGCCGGCCAGTCCGTAGCCCACCACGGCGGTTCTCAAGGGTGCGGGTTGCTGCATGGTCCTCAGTGTCCCAGCAAACCGCCCGCGTGTCCCGTGCCTGCCCGGAAACGCACAGTACCGGTAACGCACAGCACCGGTAACGCACAGGGACCGGAAACAGACAGGGCCCCAGGGAACGCTGTACGTTCCCCGGGGCCGCAGGCTCCGTCGCCCGGAGGCTCACCTCACGGTGAACGGGGCGTCGACGGGCGGTGGTTCACCGCCCGGTGGTTTTTACTTGTGGGTGGAACCCTTTTCCCAGCCGACCGTGGTCCAGTCCGGGACGTGGGTGTCGGTGCCCTGGTTGGCGAAGAGCGTCGGGCCGTAGTTGGCCAGGCCCTTCCGGACGAATTCGATCTGCGGGCCGTTCAGGACCGGGCCGAGGGTGAAGTACTGCTTGGAGTAATCCTTCTCCACATCCAGGGCGGCCTTGTTGCGCTTGACGTCGTCAGATTCGGACTGCAGTTCCTTGATGCGCTTGTCCAGATCGGCGTTGCCGAGGCCGTTACGGTCGCTCTCGGTGGAGTAGTACTGACCCACGGCCTGCGTGGCGTCGGAACCGACCGTGTAACCGGACATGGTCACGTCGAACTCGCGGTCGCCCACGATCTTGCCGAACTCGGCGCTGCCGCGCTGGTCGATGCCGACATCCATGCCGGCGGCCTGGAGCTGCTTCTGCAGGGTCTGGACCGAGGCGAGGACGGTGGGGTCGTCACCGAAGTTGGTGATCTTGAAGGTGACGGGCTTGCCGTCCTTCTCCATGATGCCCTTGGCGTTCGGCTTGTAGCCGGCGTCGGTCAGGACCTTCTTGGCGGCGTCCGCACCCTGCTCCTGCACCGGCCAGTTGTCCTGGTAGTACTTGGAGAACGGCATCAGCATCATGGTGCCGGAGTTGGGCTCTTCCCAGTTCAGACCGTTGAAGCGAACCTTGCGGATGGCCTCGCGGTCGACGGCGGTGAAGATCGCCTTGCGGACGGCGACGTCCTGGACGCCCGGGCGCTTGGCGTTGACGTTCAGACCACCGGCGAAGAGGCGCTGACCGCGGCGGATGTCAGTGTCCTTGGTGCCCTCGAGCTGCTTGTAGCGGCCCACGGTGCGGCCACCGGTCGCGTCGATCTCACCGTTCTTGAACGCGGCGATGGTGGCGGAGTCCTCCATCTGGCGGAAGACGACCTTGTCCAGGACCGGCTTGGTGCCCCACCACTTGTCGTTCTTGACCATGCTGACGGTCAGCGCGGCGGAATCGAACTTCTCCACCTTGAACGGGCCGGCCATCCACTCGGGGTGCATGTTGTTGTTGAAGCCCTTGTTGAAGATCTCCGGGGTGTTGACCTTCGGGTGGACGATGCCGGCGAAGAAGGATGCCAGCGGGTACACGGGCTGCTTGACCGTCACGACGACGTCCTTGTCGGTCGCACCACGGGTCACAGACTCGATGTACTTGTAGGAACCGGCATCGACGATGTCGAAGTCCTTGTTGGTGCCGTTGAGCACCTTCCAGGTGTTCTCAAAGGTCTTCCAGTCGATGGGCGTGCCATCGTTCCAGGTGGCCTTCTCGTTGATCTTGATGTTCAGGATCTGCTTGCCGTCCTTGACCTCGGACTTGAAGTCCTCGCAGAAGTCCTTGTTCAGCTCGAAGTCGCCCACCGCGGTGGTCTTCCAGCAGCCGTAGTAGAAAGCCTGGTTGATCGGGCCCATCAGCGCGGTGTTGTCGGAGGAGTTTCCGCTGTTGCCGAAGCCGTTGAAATCGGGGCCGACGTTGCCCAGTTCCAGGGTCAGGGTGCCGCCCTGGTCCAGGTCCTTGACGTCTTTCGGGTTGGTCTGGATCAGCTTGGAGACGTCCGAGCCGGACCCTTCGGCCTTGGCGCTCTCCGGGCCCTTGGCCGTGCCGCCGCCGCAAGCGGTCAGCGCCAGCGTGACGGCCGCCAGAGTGGCGACGCCGAGCGTGACTTTCTTTTTCATACTGTTCCCTTCAAAGGAGCGAGGGTTGGGTTTCCCACTGTCATCAACGATATTCACGCAGCGCTGTCCGATGAGTCGTGCAGCACCAGCATGTCCGCATCCATCTCCCCGTTCGGGTAGAAGCAGGCGAACTGGTGGTCCCCTCCACCATTCTCGAGGGGAGGTTCAAGTTCAAGGCACTTGGTCCTCTTGTCCTCAGGCAAGGCAGCGAAAATGGGGCACCGGGAAGCGAAGTTGCATCCTCGGGGAGCGTCCAATGGCGTTGGAAGGTCTCCCTTGAGGATGATCCTCTCCCGTGAGCGCTCCGCTTCGGGATCCGGAACCGGAATCGCCGAGAGCAGGGCACGGGTGTAGGGGTGCCGGGGATTGTCGAAGACGCTGTCCACGTCGCCGACCTCCACGATCTTCCCCAGATACATCACAGCCACCCGGTTCGAGATGTGACGTACAACTGAGAGGTCGTGAGCCACCATGAGGTAGCTCAGACCGAGTTCCGCCCGGAGCTTGTCCAGGAGGTTGATGACACCGGCCTGCACGGAGACGTCCAGCGCGGAGACGGGTTCGTCCAGCACCACGAGCTTCGGGTTCACGGCCAGCGCACGGGCGATGCCGATGCGCTGCCGCTGACCGCCGGAGAACTGGTTGGGGAACCGGTTCACGTGGTCCGGCTGGAGGCCCACGAGTTTCATGAGCTCCATGATCCGCTTGCGGATCTCGGCCTTGGGTGTGCCCAGGTTCTCGAGGGGCTCCGCGAGCGCTTCGTACACGGTGAAACGGGGATCCAGGGCGCCGGTGGGGTCCTGGAAGACGATCTGCAGGGACTTCCGCATGGCGGTCGTCTCGCTGGCCGAGGTGGCGGCCTTCGAATTCACGCCGCCGATGGTGATCTCGCCCGGCTGATCCTTGCTGAACTCCATGATCTCCAGGAGCGTGGTGGTCTTGCCGCAGCCGGACTCACCCACGATCGAGAAGCACTCACCTTCGCGGATGTCGAAGCTGAGGCCGTCCACGGCCTTGACCGTGCCGATCCGCTTCTTGAAGAGCGACCCCTTCATCAGGGGGAAGTGCTTCTTGACGTCCTTGAGTTCCAGCACCGTGGTGCGGTCGGTCCGCGGGATGCCCTCGAACTTGGACACCGGCACGGGAGGCGCCTTGAAGATCTCGTGAACGTCGACGCCGGCACCGAACTCCTCCATCTTGACGCAGGCGGCGCGGTGGCCGTCGTCGCCGGGGACCAGGCGCAGCGGCGGCTCGCCGCTCAGGCACTCCGGCCCGGCCAGCGGGCAGCGCGGCGCGAAGGAGCAGCCGGTGGGCGCCGTGATCAGGTTCGGGGGCATGCCTTCGATCGGGACGAGCGAAGTCTCCGCGGAGACGTCGACGCGCGGCACGGCGCCCAGCAGGCCCATCGTGTAGGGCATGCGCGGGGCGTAGTAGAGCTGGTCCACGGATCCGGTTTCCACCGGCTTGCCCGCGTACATGACCATGATGTCGTCGGCCATGCCGGCCACCACCCCGAGGTCGTGGGTGATCATGACGAGCGCGGCGCCGGTCTCCTCCTGCGCCTTGTGCATGACTTCCAGCACCTGGGCCTGGATGGTCACATCCAGGGCGGTGGTGGGTTCGTCCGCGATGAGGACACGCGGGTCGTTGGCGATCGCGATCGCGATCATCACGCGCTGGCGCATACCGCCGGAGAATTCATGCGGGAAGGACTTCAGACGAGCCTGCGGGCTGGGGATGCCCACCAGGGTCAGGAGCTCGACGGCGCGCGCTTCCTTGGCCTTGCTGCTCATCTTCGGGTTGTGGACCGTCAGTGCCTCGATGATCTGGGTGCCGATGGTGAAGACGGGCGTCAGCGAGGACAGCGGGTCCTGGAACACCATGGCCAGGTCGTTGCCGCGGTACTTGCACATCTGCGCGTCCGTCAGGCCCAGCAGTTCCTGGCCGTGCAGCCGGACCGAGCCGGTGACCTCGGCCGTCTCCGGGAGCAGGCCCATGATCGCCATGGACGTGACGGACTTGCCGGAGCCGGACTCGCCCACGATCCCGAGGGTCTTGCCGGGCAGGAGGTCGAAATCGACACCCCGGACCGCGTGCACCACGCCGTTCTCCGAGTTGAAGCGGACGTTCAGGTCCCGGACGGAGAGCACCGGTTCGCCGGGGGCGTGCAGTCCTGCGACGTGGAGGCGTTCGGTGGTGTCCAGTGCTCCGGTGCCTTGTGTCACGGTGCCTTCCTGCGTGCTGTCGTGCTGGGAAGCGCTCATGCCGCCGCCTCCACGGTGTTCTTGCGGGCCTTGCGGGACTTCTTCGCCTTGCCCACCGAACTCGAGCTCGGGTCGAAGGCGTCCCGGAGGCCGTCGTTCATCATGGCCATCGAGCCGGTCAGCGCGAACATGGCAAGAAGCGGGAACCAGAACATCCACGGGAAGCTGCTGACCTGCTGGCTGGCCTGACCGATCAGGATGCCGAGGCTCATGTCCGGCGGCTTGATGCCGATGCCGATGAAGGAATAGGCCACCTCGGAGAGGATCGCCAGGGTCACGCCGCGGGTGATCTCGAGTACCAGCAGGGAGCCGATGTTGGGGATCAGGTGCTTCCAGACGATGCGCCAGGTGGAGACGCCCATGTAGCGGGCGGCCTTGACGTAGTCCCGTTCGATGAGGGACATGGAGATCGAACGGATGAGACGCGCGGCGCCCATCCAGCCGAACACCAGCAGGACCACGGTGAGCAGGAACCAGCTCGGGAGCGCGTCCTTGAGGTCACCACCGTTGCCGCTCGTGACCACGGCGACCACAAGGAGTGACGGCATCATGATGAGCGCTTCAAGGATGAAGAGCATGACCTTGTCGACCTTGCCGCCGTAGAAGGCCATGACGCAGCCGTACACGGCGGCCACGAGCATGGACCCGACACCCACGATCAGGCCGATCAGAATGGACGTCCGCACGCCCTCGACCATGAGGACGTAGAGGTCCACGCCGGCCTGGGTGGTGCCGAAGAAATGGTCGGCGGACGGTCCCTCACCGATGAAGGCGGGATCGATGTCGTTCTTGGTCCAGGGGGTGAGGAACTGCCCCACCAGGGAGAACACCGTCAGGGCCAGGAAGAGGATCAGGCCCGCCACGGCGGTCTTGTTGCGGAGGAAGCGGCGGAAGATGATGACGCCCTTGGCGATCACCACGCCGTCGTCCGTCGTGAGAATATCCGCTTCGGTCTCAGGCTGGACCGCGTCGACTGTGGACATCAGGAAACCCTCACTCTCGGGTCGACCAGGGTGGTGGCAAGGTCCGCGAGGATGGCGCCGACGGCGAAGATCACGGAGCCGTAGGCCAGGGTCGCGGTGGCCGCGTTGACGTCCTGCTTGCCGATCGCGTCGATGCTCCAGAATCCGACGCCGGGCCAGGCGAAGATGGCCTCGGCGAAGAAGCCGCCCGCGAAGATGGCCGGGACGGTGAACGCGATGGTCTGGGCGACGGGGATGAAGGAGACGCGCAGTGCGTGGCGGCGGATGGCCTGGTTCCGCGTGAGGCCCTTGGCCCGGGCGGTTCGGACGAAATCGGCGTTGACGTTGTCCAGAAGGTACTGGCGCTGCGCGATCTGGTAGCCGCCCCAGCCCACCAGGGTGATGGCGAAGGTCGGCACCACATAGTGCGCCACGAGGTCAACGAAGGCCGGCCAGCCCGGTTCGACTCCGGGGGTGGAGATGCCGGTGACGAAGAAGATCTGCTGACCGGTGGCGTCATTGATCCAGATCGCCGCGAGCTGCACCAGGAAGTAGGCGATCGGAGCCGGGACGATGTAGGTGAGGTACGAGTAGCTCGTGATGACGCGGTCCGAGGTCTTGTACTGCCGTGCCGCAGTGAACACGCCGAGTGCCACACCGATCACCAGCGTCAGGAAGATCGCGGCGATGAACAGGCGGGTGGAGACCCAGACCCGGTCACCGAAGGCCGCGTTGACCGATCCGCCGGCCGGGCTCATGCCCCAGTCCCAGCGGGTGACGATGCCGGTGAGCCACTGGATGTAGCGGTCCCAGGGGCTCATCGCGGGATCCAGGCCCTTGAGGGCCAGAGAATGCGCCACCTGTTCGGGGGTGGGCCGCGGGATCTTCTCCTGCTCGATCAGGGCAGGCTTCATCGTGGAGACCGCCAGGAAGTACCCGGCCGTGGTGGTCAGGAAGATCATGACCACATACGTCGCCAGGCGCTTGAAAAGATACTTGATCACGGACGCCCGTCCTCCTGACGCACGGCGTGCAGGCGTGAGGGCGTACGGCTACCGCGCAAGGCAGGGGCCGTGGATTTTTGGTGCACGGGGTTTCCTTCCAGACTGCCGCGGGCTCGTGGCCTGTGCGGCGCGTCACATTCCACCCGAAAAGTACCACGAACTTCGCGGTCTGAAAGGCCTATTTCACTCCTTGGCAATCAGATCGTTATCTGGCTACCCGCCGGTAACGCAGAGTTGCGATCAGAATGGACAGCCCGAGGTCGCCACTATAAAGTGACCGTTTCACATCTCGTGTGGAGTCGCCGAACGTTCCACCCGCGCACACGCACTTTTCCGCCGTGCCGCCGCCGTCTACAGTTACTTGCAACATAAGCATCAACGAGGAGCGGATATGTCCGGAATTGTGATTGTTGGCGTCGACGGAAGCGAAACGGCGGCCCGGGCTGCCGCGGCGGCCTACAAGCTGGCCCAGGGTCTCGAAGCCCGGCTTCACGTGATCACCGCTTTCGACAAGGACAACGTCGAAGTCTTCGGCAGCGGCAGCGACACCTTCATCATGTCCGACGCCGACGACGCGCAGCGCGTGGCGAAGCAGGTGGCCGAGGGCCTGGGCTCCGACGTCGAGTACCTGTCGGCCCGCGGCAAGCCCGCAGACGCCCTGCTGAGCGAAGCGGAGCGCCTCGGCGCCGATGTGATCGTGGTCGGCAACCGCCGTATGAGCGGCATCGGCCGTGTCCTGGGTTCGGTGGCGAACACCGTGGCGCACAACGCCCCCTGCGACGTCTACATCGTCAACACGACGGTGGCATAACCAGCCACCGGAGACACGAAGGCTCCTCGTCCCGTCGGGACGAGGAGCCTTCGTCATATCGGCCGCCGGCCGTCAGTCGCCGAGGTCCAGGTGATACGTCAGGAACTGCGTGCGAGTCGCCAGGCGGTCGTAGACGGCCCGGGCGCGGTAGTTGTCCTCCGAGGTGATCCAGCGGACGTGATTCCAGCCTTCCGTCCGGGCCTGGGCGCGGATGGCCTCGAAGAGTTCGTCCACCACGCCTCCACCACGCTCCTCCGGGTCCACGAAGAGATCGTCAAGGTAACCGGCCACCTCACCCACCGTGGGGCGGACGACGGCGCGGACGTGCGCCAGCCCCACGAGACGGCCCTGCACCGCCGGGTCCTCGGCCACCAGCCCGATCAGATCCCCGCCCTGGAGCCAGGCCCATACCCGGTCCAGGTGCTCCGGGGTGAGCTCACGCTGGTAGAAGGCGCAGTACCCCTCGAACAGCCGTGACCACTCGTCGCGGTCATGTTCCATCAGGGTGCGGGTGGTCCATTCCGTCATCGGGGTCCTCTCTCACGTCGTCCGTCAGGCGACTCTGCCTGCCCGCAGCACTCAGTCCAGCGGTCCTCAGTCCAGCAGCAGAGCCGGCTCCTCCATGATCGCGGCCACGTCGGCCATGAAGCGGGCCGAGAGGTCGCCGTCCACCACGCGGTGATCGAAGGAGCCGCCGAGCGTGGTGATCCAGCGCGGGATGACCTCTCCGGAGACCACCCAGGGCTTCTGCTTGATGGTGCCGAAGGCGACGATCGCCACCTCGCCGGGGTTGATGATCGGAGTGCCCGTGTCGATGCCCAGGGCGCCGATGTTGGTGACCGTGAGAGTCCCGTCCCTCATGTCCGCCGGGCTCGTCTTCCCCGCGCGGGCCGTGGTGGCCAGGTCGTTGAGCGCCACCGCGAGCTCCTTGAGGGAGAGGTCCTGGGCGTCCTTGATGTTCGGGACCAGCAGCCCCCGCGGCGTGGCTGCGGCGATGCCGAGGTTCATGAAGTGCTTGACGTGAATCTCGTCCCCGTCCGGACCGGCCACCCATTCCGAGTTCACGCTGGGGTTGCGCGCGGCAGCCCAGATGACGGCCTTGGCCAGGATGAGCAGCGGCGAGACCTTGATGCCTTCGAAATCGCGGGACTTCTTCAGCCGCTGCACGAACTCCATGGTCCGGCTGGCGTCGATGTCCACGAAAATCGAGACGTGCGGGGCCTGGAAGGCGGAATCCACCATGGCCTTCGCCGTCGCCTTGCGCACACCCTTCACCGGAATGCGCTCGATCCGGCGTTCCGGGTTCCTGGCCTGCGGGGTCCAGAACTTGCCGGCCTGGTCCTGCTCGGCCTCGCGCTGCGACTGGTAGCTGACCAGATCCTCACGGGTCACTTCGCCGCGGGCGCCCGTGGGGGTCACCAGGGCGAGATCGATCCCGAGGTCGCGGGCGATCTTACGCACCGGGGGCTTGGCCAGCACCCGGCTGACCAGGCCGGTCAGGGCACCACCCAGCCCGGGACGCTCCTCCCCCGCAGAACCGGAAGCGGTGGACCCGGCAGGCGTGGACGGAGCCTGAGAAACCGCCTGGGCGGGGGCAGCCTGGCTGACGGCAGGCTGAGCGGGCGCTGCCGGGGCCGCCGGAATCTGCGGAGCCGGCGCCGGAGCCTGTGCAGCCGGAGCCGCTGCTGCAGCCCCGGCGGGTGCGACGCCGTTGCGGCGCGGGCGGCGCTTCACGGCGTCGGCCTTCGGGCCGGAACCCACCAGCGGGCCGGGCGCCTCGGAGTCATCCACCGGCAGCGTGCCGTAGGCGAGCCGGGGGGTCTCCGCAGCGGCCGGACCGGCTGCCGGGGAAGCCGGGGACTCGCCGTCGTCGTCCGAAGAGGTTTCGCCTGCGGCGCCCACCGCGATGATCGGCGTGCCGACGTCGACGGTCTTCCCTTCGGGAACCAGGAGCGCGGTCACCGTGCCGGCGAACGGCGAGGGGAGTTCCACCAGCGACTTGGCGGTCTCGATCTCGCAGAGGACGTCGTTGATCGCGACGGTGTCCCCCACCTTGACCTTCCAGGAGACGATCTCGGCCTCGGTCAGACCCTCGCCGACGTCCGGGAGATTGAATTTCTGCGTGCTCATGATTTCCCTAAACTCCGTGGCCCTCAGTACGAGAAGGCGCGGTCGAGTGCTTCGAGGATGCGGTCGATGTCCGGCAGGTAATGCTCTTCCACCTTCGCGACCGGATACGGCATGTGGAAACCTCCCACGCGGATCACGGGCGCCTCCAGGCTGAGGAACGCCCGCTCGCTGATGCGGCTGGCGATCTCACCGCCGATTCCACCGAACGTGGGGGCCTCATGGGCGACCAGGAGACGACCGGTCTTCCGGACCGAAGCCTCCACGGTGTCGAAATCGATCGGGGAGATGCTCCGCAGATCGATGACCTCGACGCTGCGGCCGTCCTCCTCCGCGGCAGCGGCGGCCGCCAGGGCCACCGGAACGAGCGGACCGTAGGCCACGAGCGTGGCGTCCGAGCCCTCCCGCACCACGTGGGCGCTGAACGGGTCCGCGGAGGTGCCGGGGTCCTGCGTGTCCACCTCGCCCTTGAGCCAGTACCGCTTCTTCGGTTCGAAGACGATCACCGGATCCTGGCATTCGATGGCCTGACGGGTCATCCAATAGGCGTCGTGCGGGTTGGACGGGGTGATGATCCGCAGGCCCGCAGTGTGCGCGAACAACGCCTCCGGGGACTCCGAGTGGTGCTCGATCGAGCCGATGCCCCCACCGTACGGAATGCGGATGGTGACGGGCAGCGTCACGGCGCCACTGGTCCTCGCGTGGTACTTGGACAGCTGCGTGGTGATCTGGTTGAACCCGGGGAAGACGAAGCCGTCGAACTGGATCTCGCAGACCGGGCGGTAGCCGCGCATGGCCAGGCCGATCGAGGTGCCGATGATCCCGGCCTCCGCAAGCGGCGAATCGACCACGCGATCCTCGCCGAACTCCTGCTGCAGACCGTCGGTGACGCGGTAGACGCCGCCGAGCGCTCCGATGTCCTCGCCCATCAGCAGGGTCTTCTCATCCTGGCCCAGGGCCTCGCGCAGGCCTTCGTTGATGGCCTTGGCAATGGTCATGGTGGTCATGGCTCAGCCCTCACCTGCGTCGTCCGCGTTCTCGAATCCTGCCTCGTACTCCCGGTACCACCGGAGCTCCTCCTGGACCAGCGGGTGGGCCTGCGCGTACACGTGCGCGAAGGCCTCCTCCATGCTGGGTCCCTCCATGGACTGGACGGCCAGGCGGACCGCGTCCGCCAGTTCCTGCCCCTGACGCTTGACGTCCTCGAAGAAGGCGTCGTCCGCGTGACCCTCGGCGCGGAGGTAGGTCTCCAGCCGGGCCAGCGGATCCTTCGCCCGCCACTGGTCCTCTTCGGAGCTGGTCCGGTACTTGGTGGGATCGTCGGCCGTGGTGTGAGCGCCCAGACGGTAGGTGAAAGCCTCGATCAGCACCGGCCCCTCGCCGTTGCGGGCCCGGTCCAGCGCCCACTGGGTCACCGCGTGCACCGCAAGGACGTCGTTGCCATCCACGCGGATTCCCGGGAAGCCGTAGCCCTGCGCGCGGTGCGCCAGCGGCACCTTGGTCTGCACCTTGGACGGGACGGAGATGGCCCAGTGATTGTTCTGGCAGAAGAACACCACGGGCGCCTTGTAGCTGGAGGCGAAGACCATCGCCTCGTGGACGTCGCCTTCACTGCTGGCGCCGTCACCGTAGTACGCGACGACGGCGGCATCGTCCGCGGCCTGTCCCTTCGCCTGCGCGGACTGCTGGTCACGCTGGATGCCCATGGCATAGCCCACCGCGTGGAGCACCTGGGCGGCGAGCACCAAGGTGTAGATGTTGAAGTTCTTCTCCCGGGGATCCCAGCCGCCGTGGGTGACTCCACGGAAGATCCTGAGCAGATCCGCCATGTCGAGGCCGCGCGAGAGCGCGACGCCGTGCTCACGGTAGCTGGGGAACACGAAGTCCTCACTCCGCAGCGCATGGCCGGAACCGATCTGGGCCGCTTCCTGGCCGGTCAGAGGCACCCACAGCGCCAGCTGGCCCTGGCGCTGCAGCGCAGTGGCCTCCTGGTCGAACCGGCGGACCACCGCCATGTCCCGGTAGAACGCCCGCAGCGCCTCAGCGTCCAGAGATTCCACGTAGGGACCGAATACCGGGTCCTCCCGACGGTTCCCCTGAGCGTCCAGGAGCTGGACCATGTCCCCACCTGCCGGCTCCGAGGCCGGGTCCTGGTGGGACTCCGGGTGGTCGTCGAGTTCCTCATCGTTGAATTCAGTGGTCGGCAGCTGCCCTACGCCCATGCCGTCTCCTTGCATCCGTCCCACACCACGTGGGAAACAAACGATATATTCCATTTGGGGAATGCATTCCCGAGGTGGAATATATCTGGTCCGGGGATCACTTTAGCCGGATTTCCGGGAGAAGTGATCATTAAGTCGTGAACGCAACGGAATACACGCGGCCCTTCAGGACCGGCGGAATTCCTCGCAGAGTTCGATGAAACGGGTGTTCGCCTCCGGCTCCCCGATACTGACCCGCACGCCCTCCGGAGCGAACGCCCGGACCGAGAGTCCGTGCGTTCCAGCCAGCTCGGCGAAGCGGGCGGTCTCCTCACCCAGCGGCAGCCAGACGAAATTGCCCTGCGCCTGAGGGATCTCCCAGCCCTGGGATTCCAGCGCGGCGACCACTCTTTCGCGTTCCGCCACCACGCCGTCCACACGCTCCAGGACCTCCGGAAGATGATCCAGGGATGCGATGGCCGCGCGCTCCGCCACCTGGGACACGGCGAAGGGAGTGGCCGAGAGGCGGAGGTACTGCGTCACCTGCGGATGAGACACCGAGTATCCGACGCGGAGACCCGCCAGACCATGAGCCTTGGAGAAGGTCCGCAGCACCACCACATTGGGGTAGCGCTCCAGGAACTCCAGACCCTTGACCGCATCGGGATCCCTGACGAACTCGACGTAGGCCTCATCGATGACCACCAGCACGTCGGCGGGGACCTGGGCCAGGAAATCGTGCGTCTCCTGCGTCCGGAGGACCGGTCCTGTGGGGTTGTTGGGCGTGCACAGGAGGATCACCTTGGTGTTTTCGGTGATCGCCGCGGCCATGGCCACCAGGTCGTGGCGGCCATCGGAAAGCAACGGCACCTGGACGCTGCGCGCACCGGCCAGGCCGACGCAGATGGGATACGCCTCGAAGGAGCGCCAGGCGTACAGGACCTCGTCCTGGCTTCCGTCCGGGTTCTGACCCGCGAAGGCCCCGATGATCTGGTTCAGCGCACCGAGGCTTCCGGCGCCCGTGACCACGTCCTCCGCAGGGACCCCGAACTCCTGGGCGATCCGTTCCCGCAGCTGGGTGACCAGAGGATCGGGGTAACGGTTGAAGCCGTCAAAACCCGCCACGGCCTCCCGGACCTGCGGCAGAGGGCCAAGCGCCACCTCGTTGGACGAGAGCTTGTAGCTGGTCAGCCCGTCCAGCACCCGCGGCGGCTTGCCGGCGGTGTACTTGGGAAGAAGTCCCACCGCGGGGCGGGGAAGGATTTCCTGACCGTGGTCTGCGGACACGCCCTCCGAGGGCGACACATGAGAGCTCATGTGTCCAGCCTAAATGCCGGGGATACGCCCAGACAGGTATGACAGCATGGTCGCATGGCGAAGTTCCTCCTGCGTCTGGCGATCAACGCGTTCTCCCTCTGGGTGGCCACTTGGCTGTTGCCTGGACTGACACTGACCACCGGCGCCGCCCAGGACCTGGTGGCGGGCGCGGCGCCGTCGGCTCCCGCAGACACCCTGGGGAGCATCCTGGCGTACCTCTTCATCGGCCTGATCTTCGCCGTGGTCAACGCGTGGATCCGGCCTGTGGTCCGTTTCCTCGCCCTTCCCGTGACGGTCCTGACCCTCGGCCTGTTCACCATCGTGATCAATGCCGCCATGCTGTACCTGACCTCCTGGCTCAGCGGATTCACCCCGGTGCATCTGGGGATCGACTCGTTCTTCTGGACCGCGGTCCTGGGCGCGCTGATCATCAGCCTGATCTCCCTCGTGACGGATCGTCTCTTCAACCGGGACAAGGACCGCTGAACCCCGGACGGGCCGTTTCCGGGCGCGCAGTTTCCGGGCGGCAGGTTCCGGATGGAGTTCCAGTTTCCGGACAGGACCCCGAACCGGCTCATCGCCGGCGTCCGGCCTGAGCCGGCCCCGACTCGTGCGCGGTGTAGACCGTCCGGGTGGCTCTCCGCGCCGACCCCGGCGAGGTGTCGATCCGATCGGGTCCCAGGACTTCCTCAAGGAGCTTCCGGTGCCGCAGCACCGCGGGATCGTGGCCGGCATCCAGCCGGTCCGCCGCGGCGATGTAATTCCCCAGATCATGGGCGTTCCGGATCTTGGCGGGGACGTCGAGCGACCCCTTGATCGCATCCGCCGGCCTGCCCGAGGCGAGGCCTGATAGGAGCGGGTCGACCGTGGCCGGCTGGGACGAGAAACGAGCTGTCACCACATTCGGCTTCCGGGGGTTGGGAACCCCGTCGAGCGCCGGGACCACGTCCCGCTGGTTCTCCAGCAGCAGCACGCTCGCATCGACCCGGCCGAGGAACCGGCCGACCGGCGAGCCTGCGGCATTGACAGCGCGGACCCGGTACCGGGCGGTGAACTCCTTGTTCGCGGCGAGCGCCACGGCATTGATCCCACCCTGGCTGTATCCGTTCAGCACGAGGTCGTCCCGCGCGGTGACCTTTTCGGCCTCCAGGGCCTTCACCACGGCGGCCTGAGTCTGGGTCAGATACGTCCGCCGCTCCGTGCCCTGCGCCATCGCGGAGATGTTGCCTTTGAGGTCATCGGTGGTGTCCGCCGAGTTGAAGGGCTCCCACTTCTGGGTGCCCGGAATGCTCACGACCACGGCATAGCTGCCGTCGGTTCTCGGGTACTTGTCCACCACCACCGAGGACAACGGGATGGGCTTTTCACCCGGACCCGCGGAGTCCCGGCCACCTGCGAGCCCTGCGGTCCGGAGTGCTGAGCCCAGAGAGGACCCAGGAGCCGGTGGCGCAGCGTCCCACCGCTCCCCCGTCACCGTCACCGCGTTCTGCCGGAGAAGGGCCTCGTCCACTCCGCCGTCCCAGGCCGACAGGGCATGGGTGAGAGCATCCACTCCGTCGCTCTTTCCGGTCGCCCTGAGCGCTCTGAGATATGCGTCCCGTGACGGCGGATCCACCGCTCCCAGAACATACGCCACCAGGCCGGGTACCAGCACCAGTCCCCACTGGACCACATCACCCGCACCGGCCACCCTGGATTCCGTCCGGGATTCGGACTCCTGGTAAGCCGTGGCGGAGTCACGGACCGAGCCCGCGAGTGATCGCAGCGCCGACACCTCCCCTTCGAGGAGCACCGTGGCCCGGTTCACCGCCCATCCACAGTCGCTCAGACCGGATCCCGGCGTCGGGGACGAATCCAGAATCGCCTCCCACCGGCTCTGGATTCCTTGCAGGCACCTCACCAGCCGGTCGGTGAGGAGATCCAGACGCCCCGAAGCCGTCCGGAGTTCATCAGGGTCGACGCTGACCAGGCTGTACCGCCCGTTGATCCAGAAGCCGGTTTCTCCCGGGTCCTCAGACATCAGCGCCCCTCATAGTGAACGGCCGGTCCGGCGTCACCGCTGGAAACGGTCCCCGGACGGCGGACCGGCTCCGCACTCGTCCCACAGCGAAGGGAGGCCAGCCAAGCGGCCTGAAGCACGAGAGCCGAGCGGGCCGCCTCCAATGCGCCATTCGCCCGGACGAGGCCCCGCCGTCGTTCCTCGAGGGCTGCTCTGAACGCCGCGCCGGCGGCTGATTCCCAGCGCACGCCATCCACCTGACGGACAGAGGAGAGCGCAGAGGACACCTCGTCCCTCTGCTGCCCGAGCCAGGCCGCGAGCGCGAGGAATCGCTCCTCCGCACCGTCTTCCCCACGCGGGAGTGTGGCCCCGCGAAGATGGACCGTGTCCATGCCGTACCTCCTCATGCGGTGACTGTGGACCGGACACCACCTTAGGAATGAGGGGAGACGGGCGGACGGAGGAAAGACCGCCATGTGGATGGGGTTCGTCACGCGCTGTCCACATGGCCGCACGAAGATGAGACCGCCTCCCCGCACATGAAAGAATGGGCACATGGCTGAAACCACTGCGCGCATCCCGTCCGGACGTCTCTCCCTGGCTGCAGGCGAGGGCCAGATCGCCCTAGGGCCCCTGGACGGCCGGTACCGCGCTGCGGTCGCCCCCCTGGTGGACTACCTGTCCGAGGCCGGGCTGAACCGTGACCGCGTCGCCGTGGAAGTGGAGTGGCTGATCCACCTCACCTCCCAGTCGGTTCTGCCCGGCTCCGCGCCGCTGACCGCGGAGCAGCAGGATCAGCTGCGTTCCATCGTCACCGAATTCGACGCCGCCTCCGTGGCCGAGCTCGCGGAGATCGAAGCCGTGACGGTCCACGATGTGAAGGCCGTGGAGTATTACATCGGCCGCCGCCTGCCGGCCATCGGCATCGAGTCCCTGACCCCCATGGTGCACTTCGCGTGCACTTCCGAGGACATCAACAACCTCTCCTACGCTCTCGGAGTCAAGGGTGCCGTGGAGGACGTCTGGCTCCCGGCCGCGCGTGCCCTGGTGGACCAGATCAGCGCCATGGCCACGGAGAACCGTGACGTGCCGATGCTGTCCCGCACTCACGGCCAGCCCGCCACCCCCACCACCCTGGGCAAGGAACTCGCCGTGGTGGCCCACCGCCTGAGCCGTCAGCTGGACCGTGTCTCCCGCACCGAATACCTCGGCAAGATCAACGGCGCCACCGGCACCTTCGCCGCTCACGTCTCCGCCGTGCCGGGTGCGGACTGGGCTTCCATCTCCCGCACCTTCGTCGAAGGCCTGGGACTGGACTGGAACCCACTCACCACCCAGATCGAAAGCCACGACTGGCAGGCCGAACTGTATGCGGACATCGCACGGTTCAACCGCATCCTGCACAACTTCTGCACCGATGTGTGGAGCTACATCTCCATCGGCTACTTCGCGCAGATCCCCGTGGCCGGCGCCACCGGATCCTCCACCATGCCGCACAAGGTCAACCCCATCCGTTTCGAGAACGCCGAGGCCAACCTGGAGATCTCCAGCGGGCTGCTCGACGTGCTCGCCTCGACCCTGGTCACGTCCCGCTGGCAGCGGGACCTGACGGACTCGTCCTCGCAGCGCAACATCGGCGTAGCGTTCGGCCATTCGTTGCTGGCCATCAGCAATGTGGCCAAGGGTCTGAAGCAGCTCAAGGTCTCCGAAGGGGCCCTGGCCGCCGACCTGGATGACAACTGGGAGGTCCTCGGCGAGGCCATCCAGACCGTCATGCGCGCCGAGGCCATCGCCGGTGTCCCCGGCATGGAGAACCCCTATGAGCGTCTCAAGGACCTGACCCGCGGCCACCGCGTCGACGCCGCTCGGATGCAGGAGTTCGTCAACGGCCTGGGCCTCTCGGACGAGGCCCGGGACCGTCTCCTCCAGCTGACCCCCGCGTCGTACACCGGCGTGGCCTCGGCTCTGGTCGACTACCTCAAGTAGCCACGGCCATGCGCCTGTTCCTGGTCCGGCATGGTCAGACCCCCAGCAATGTGCTCCGGGCTCTGGACACGGGACGCCCCGGCCCGGGGCTCACCGAGCTGGGACAGGAACAGGCGCGGGCACTCGTGGAGCGCCTGGCCGAGGAACACCTCGACGCCGTCTACGCTTCGCCCCTCCTGCGGGCCCAGCTCACGGCCGGACCGCTGTCCCAGTCCAGGAACCTCCAGGCCAGGGTTCTGGAGGGACTCGAAGAAATCGGCGCCGGCGTCCTCGAGATGCTGAACGACGACGACTCCTGCGCCAGCTACGGAGCCCACGTCATCGCATGGGGCCGGGGAGATGCCGCCTCCAGGATCGACGGCGCGGAGGACAGCGCGACCTTCTTCACCCGCTTCGACGCCGCAGTGGAAGAGATGGCCAGGACCCACGGTCCGGAATCCACGGTGGTGGCAGTGAGCCACGGCGCCGCCATCCGGTGCTGGACCGCGGCACGGGTCGCCCACGAAGGGGTCTTCGACGTGCGTCAGCCGCTGGCCAACACCGGCATCGTGGCCCTGGAGGGTCTTCCCGGGTCGTGGCGCCTCCACGGCCTCCTCTGAGGTCCACCCCGCCGCACGGTTCCTCCGCGCCTCCGCGGCTCACGTCATCAGCATCCCGGAGCCGATCCATCGGGCTCCGGACGGCCGCCCACCGGGCCGTCGCGCGTCGCCTGTAACCGCGTCCTCACCCACTTCTTACGGTGCCGAAACCCGGACGAAATCCCGGAGCGGTTGACTGGAAGCACCGAAAAGTTCTCCCAGTGGAGGTGAAGGGACATGACCGCACGAACCCTCATCAGTTCGCTCCACCAATTGCGCCGTGGTGACCAGGTGGAGGCCGAACGCTTCCATCTGCTGCCCCGGACGACGTTCATCCGGCGCGGCCAGGTCCAGGACATCGCTCCGGGCCTGGGCGTGGTCTGGATCCGGGACTCGGAGACGGGCCAGCGCCGCGTGCTCGACTCCCAGGACTATCAGCTCTGGCGGGTGGCCTGACGGGCGGGAACCCCTAGCCGCCGGCCACGGACTGGATGATCATCAATTCCGCCCCCGCAGGGACTTCGGTTTCGAGCCCCTGAAGCCTGCGGACCTCGTCGGGTCCCAGGTACACGTTCACATGACGCCGGAGCGCTCCCGTCTCATCACGGAGCCGCCGGCCCAGCACGGGATGGTCGGCCGCCAGAGAGCCCAGGACGCGGGCCACGGTGGCCGGCCCTCCGTCGTCCGGCAGGACCACGTCCAGAACATCCGCATCGCGCACCAGAGGCCGAAGGACGCTCGGGATGAGGACCGTGTAGGCAGCCATTCAGCTCGCCACCGGGACTCCGGCGTCGGCCCCGCGCTCAGATCCCGCACCCTCGATGACCGCCGCCCGCACGCAGAGCACATCGGGCAGATGCGACGCGATCTCCTGGAACGTCGCGCCTTCGTCGGCGCTGGCGTAGACGCTGCCTCCGCGCGTCCCGAAATAGACACCCACCGGATCGGCGGTGTCCACGGCAGCGGCATCCCGCAGGATCGAGTTGTAGTCCTTGGGCGGAAGTCCGGCGTCGAGCATCTCCCAGCTCTCCCCCGCGTCCAGCGTGCGGCCCACGGCCGGATGCCCGTCCACCGGGATGCGTTCCACATCGGCGGCCAGCGGGATCACCCACGCCGTTCCGGCGTTCCGGGGATGGCTCAGCATGACGAATCCGAAGTTGGCCGGCAGCCCCTGCTCGATCGCCTGCCAGCTGTCCCCTCCGTCGCGGGTCCGGTACACGCCGCCGTGGTTCTGGGCGTAGATCTGCTCCGGATCGGTGGCGTCGGCTGCGATCTTATGGACACACTGCCCGAATTCGGGGAGTTCGCCGGGCAGGAAGGACGCCCCGATGCCCCGGTTGGTGGCCTGCCAGCTGCCGCCGCCGTCCCGGGTCCGGTAGACACCGCCGGTACTCATGGCGACGTGCACGGTGGAACCGTCCGGGGCCGGGATGATGGAGTGCACCGCGCCGCCGCCGGCGCCTTCGCCCCATTCGGGGCGATGGGGGTGATTCCAGAGGCCGCGGTTGAGTTCGAAGTGCTCACCGCCGTCGTCGGACCGCCAGAGGGAGATGGGCTCGACGCCGGCCCACACCACGCCCGGACGGTCTTCCCGGTCGGGCTGGAGCTGCCAGATACGTTCGACGGCGGCGCCATCACCTTCCGCGAAGGCGATCCCTCCCCCGTCGGGTTCGGTCCAGGTGGCGCCGAGGTCGTCGGAGTGCGCCACGGTGGGTCCCCAGTGCTCGGACCGGATGCCCACGAGGATGCGGGTCCCGTTCCGGGTGTCGATGCCGATGCTGGGGATCTCCGTCATGAGGAAGTGGGGGCCGTCCAGCACCCACTCTTCGCGGTCCGTGCTTCGGGCCAGCCAGAGGCCCTTCTTCGTACCGATCGCCACCAGGTACTGCGTCGCCGTTGACATGCCTCCATGCAAGCACTGCTTCAGAACACCCGCAAGAGTGCGGATTTCTAGGCGGTTTTTCTCCGCATCTGCGATTCACGCGGTTGTTGATTTTCTGTCATGTAAGTCCTCTGCGATTAGTAATCCGCAGAAGTGGCGAACGGCCCGAACTTGCCGCTAAGCTCGATCCAGCGACGAAGAAGTTGCCCCAAGAGCTGCCCCGGAGCACGTATCCCCCAATGACGTGTTCCGGGGCTTTCCAATGTCCAGGGTCGGGCATCGCCTCCCGCCGGACCCCTTGCCTGATACCCCTAGGGGGTATACGCTCGGCATATGAGCGAGTCCGGCATCCAGGAACACCCGCACCAGCACGGCTACTCCGCCAACAAGGAGGCGTATCAGCGCCGTCTGAAGCGGATCGAGGGCCAGGTCCGGGGCATCGCGCGCATGGTCGAGGAGGACAAGTACTGCATCGACATCCTCACGCAGATCGCCGCGGTCAATAAAGCCCTGCACGCCGTGAGCCTGGGTCTGGTGGAGGAGCACATCGGCCACTGCGTGGTGGGCGCCGCCGAGGAGTCCGACAGCGCGCTGCGCCAGGAGAAGGTCGACGCCAAGGTCAAAGAGGCCACGGACGCCATCGGCCGCCTGCTCCGCTGACCGGCCACCCGAAAACCGTCACCCCGAGGAGAACATCATGAGCACCCCCGAATCCCTGACCACCACCCAGGTCTCCGTCTCCGGCATGACCTGCGGCCACTGCGTGTCCTCCGTGACCGAGGAACTGGAGGCCGTGGAAGGCGTGGAGCGCGTAGACGTGGACCTGAACGCCGGCGGCATCTCCACCGTGACCATCTCCTCCCGCGGGGAGCTCTCCCCCGAGGAGATCGGCGAGGCCGTGGCCGAAGCCGGTTACGTCGTGGTCGCAGACCGCGCCTGACCTCCGGCCATCGACGACGACGGCGCCCACCCCCGGCGCGCCCGCTCCCGGAAGCGGGTGGCACCCGGGGGTGGGCGCCGTCGTCGTGTGAACGTCAGGTGCGAGGCAGCCGCCTCACGCCCCGACCCGGGCATCCTGTGCCCGGTCGGCTGGCACGGCCTCGGCGACCATGGCCGATTCGTCGGCGAAGTCGGGGTCCTTGAGCTCGTCCACCCGCACCAGGAGGACGCCGAGGACGATCAGGAGGCCGCCTCCGATCTGGATGGGCGCCGGCAGTTCGCCGAGCAGCAGCCAGGCCCAGACGACCGCGAACAGGACCTCCGTGAGGGACACGAACGACGCGACCTTGGAGCCGAGGGCCCGGGCGGCGTAGATGCCCGTCACGTAGGCGATCACGGTGGACAGGATGACCATTCCGGCCAGGGAGATCCACCAAGGGACCGCCACGCCGCCGAGGTGCGCCTCGCCGAAGGTGAAGCGCAGCGGCATGATCCCGGTGAGGACCACAGTCCAGAGCACGGCGGCGCCCACGAGCATTCCGCCCGAGGCGAGCACCAGGGGCGGGAGCCCCTCGTTCTGGCGGGCGGTGATGAAGAAGTAGACCACCAGGCAGACCGCAGCGGCCACGCCCCAGAGGACGCCCACCGGGTCCACCCGCGCGCCGCCGAGGTCCAGCACCAGAAGCAG
This sequence comes from Arthrobacter sp. RAF14, assembly GCF_052114185.1. Classification (NCBI taxonomy): domain Bacteria; kingdom Bacillati; phylum Actinomycetota; class Actinomycetes; order Micrococcales; family Micrococcaceae; genus Arthrobacter; species Arthrobacter sp. RAF14. The sequence goes on from NZ_JBFREG010000006.1 coordinate 28,200, forward strand.
GCCCGCGATCGACACGACCGTGCCGGTGATGGTGAGCCAGCGGGGCGCGTGCCGCTTGACCAGCCAGAGCCAGAGCACGATCATGACCGGCGCCAGGTACTCCAGGAGCAGCGCGACGCCCACCGAGAGCGTCTGGACGGCGTTGAAGTAGAAGAGCTGACAGGCGGCCACTCCGAACACGCCGAAGAGGACGATGGTGAGCCAGTTGTCGCGCACCTGGTGCCATTTGCCACGCAGCGACCACAGGGCCGGAAGCGTCAGGATGACGACCGCGCCACTCAGGCGCATCGCGACCGCGGCGCCGGGGGACCAGCCCATCTCCAGGAGGGACTTGCCGAAGGACCCCGAGGTGGCGAACACCGCCGAGGAGAGCAGCGCCACGGGGACGCCGACGAAGGCCGAAGGGGCGCGGCGCGCGGTCGCTGCGGTACGGGACATGGCGAGTTCCTGTCAGGAGTGAAACGTGCTTTACTCGTGACAGTAGTGGCAGGACAAGTAAGGAGTCAACATGGTTTTTGCTCATGACACCGAGGTGGCCCTCCGTTCCGCCATGAACCTCATCAACACGGGGGCGAACGGGGCGGAGCTCCTCCCCGACGATGAACACCTGACCGCGTTCCTGGCGCGCGAGGAGTTCTACGGCTCCCGCACGCACGACGACGCCGAGCTCGCCTCGGTGCGGCGGCTGCGGGACGTGCTGCGCGCCCTCTGGACCTCCCCGGAGGACGCGGCGGCGGAAGAGGTCAACAGGATCCTGCGGGACGCCCACGCGCTGCCACAGCTGATGAAACACGACGGTCTGGACTGGCATCTCCACGCGACCACCCACGCCGCCCCTCTGGCGGACCGCATCGGGACCGAGACCGCCATGGGCATCCTGGACGTCATCCGTTCGAAGGAGCTCTCCCGGCTGGCGCTGTGCGCGGCCGAGGACTGCGACGCCGCGGTGCTGGATCTGAGCCGCAACCGCTCCAAGCGCTTCTGCGACACGGGCAACTGCGCCAATCGCACCCACGTCGCCGCGTACCGGGCACGTCAGCGGGGCTGAGGTCGGGCGCAGCCCCGGCCGGAACCCCTAGCGGCCGACCTTGCCCATCAGGGACGCCAGCGGCCGCAGGAAGACGGGGCGGGCGAGCAGCCAGGCCGCCGCCATGACCACGAGCGAGGCAACGAAGAGCCAGAAGCCCAGCCAGTCCTCGCCGTCGTGATTGCCGTACATGTGGTTGAGGTTCCGCAGAACGCCCGTGCTGAGCACCAGGAACACGTGGACCGCCACGAAGGCCACGAAGTAGATCATGACCGGGAAGTGGATCTTGCGGGCCAGTTCCAGCGGGTAGAACTTGTTGATGGCGGCCTTCTTCGGCCAGGCGCCGGACATCCGGATGCCCGTCAGGAGGGCCAGCGGCGCCGCGATGAACACCGTCAGGAAGTAGGTCAGCAGCTGCAGCGCGTTGTAGTTGACCCAGCCGTTCTCCGTGGGCCAGTTCAGTGAGGCGTACTGCAGGCCCGCCGAGACCGCGTTCGGGAAGACGTCCCAGCTCGTGGGGACGATCCGGACCCAGTGGCCGGTGGCGAAGACCAGCACGATGAACACCACGCCGTTCAGGACCCACAGCGCGTCGAGGCAGAGGTGGAACCACAGATCCAGTGAGATCTTCGTCGGTGGGTTCTTGGTCTTGATCAGGCCCTTGTTGTTGCGCGTGAAGTACGCCGCGGGGCGCTGGACCGTCCGCACCTGGATGCCCGTGCGCACGATCAGCAGCAGGAAGAACGCGTTGAGGAAATGCTGCCAGCTCAGCCAGAGGGGGAGACCTTCCCGGGTCCCCTCCGGAAGCTCGGAATGCCCCGGGTATGCGCGGATGAAATCCTGCCCCGCGCTGGTGGACCGGATCCACATCGCCAGGAGCACCACCAGGACGGCGCCCACCACGACGGCGCCCGTGGTGATCAGCGTCTTCCGGGACGGCATCGCCAAGGCTCCGCCGCGCGCGTTCTTGGAGGCGCCGCTTCCCGGTTTACGGGCTGCTTTGGGAGCTGGGGGAACGCGGGACATGGACCGGACACCTCATCTGTTGGCGGCGCACAGGATGTCTGCGCCGTGGCGGTATGCGAAGTGCAGCCAGTCTAACGAGTGGTCAGGAATTCTCCCTAGTGGCGTGAACCGCGCTCGTCTTCCGGCTTCTCGGGGCCGTCGGAGTCGTCATCCTGGTCCGTGGAGGAGAGGTGCACTCCGGAGCCCTGACCGAGGTGAGGGGCGTTGTCCTTGTGCGTCAGGGAGAGCATGGCGGAGAGGACGAGGGTGACGATGAACGCGATCCCGGCCCCCGTGAACGCGAGGTCGAAGCGCTGCATCTTGGCACTGCCGCCGGAGGCGAAGATCAGGACGCCGAAGAAGGCCACCACGGCCCAGAAAGCGGAGAACATCAAGGGACCCTTGATGGACGACCGCACTGAACGCTGTTCTTCCGGCTGCTGCCCGTCCACTGTCCAACTCCTGGCTTTGTCGTGCGTCTGAATCGTTCGTGCCTCCCGGGCACCGGTTTCTACCTCGCGTAGAACCTCTACTAGTTTACGCGTTCAGCGTTCCGGGGCTGCGCCGGGCATCGTGCCGCAGCGTGAGGGCGCCCAGGATCCACAGGACACCGGTCAGGACGGCCCCGCCGCCGGCCACTCCGAGGAGCGCATGCGCGCCCAGGGAGATGAAGAAGGGGAGCAGCAGTGCGGTGCCGAGACCGACGACGCCGGAGATCAGCAGGTCACGTCCCAGCAGACGCGCTTCGGCCGAGGTGCGGCGCTTGAGGAACAGCCCGACCTCGACGGCGCCCGTCACGGCCAGCGCCGCGGAGAGGGCGAGGGTGACACCCGCGTCGGTATGAGGGTTGAGCACCAGGATGACGACGGCGGCGGCCACCTGGGCGATCGCGGCAACGGTCAGCGGCGTGCGCAGCGAGTCTGAGGAGAGCCGGGAGAGCCACAGGAGCGCGGCGGCGCCGGCCAGCAGGTACCCGCACGCGGCGTAGGCGTAGACCGCCAGGCTGGGCCCGACCCAGAAGACGGTGATCGCTCCGAACACCAGGGCTACGAGGGAACGGACCAGCAGCGGCGCCCACAGGGTTCCGGCGCCCGCAGACGTGTTCTGAAGCCCGGACGGCTCGTTCGGGGGGAGTTCCTGGTCCATAGTCACGCTTCCAAGCTTAAAGCCGCAGCGATCAGGCGCCGAATCGTGCCCGGCCGGTCCGCCCCGGGGTCATGCCCCGGCGACCATCCATTCGTCCTTCCGGACACGCCAGCCGAGCGTCAATGCCCGAGCGGACATATAACCGATGCCGAATGCGAGCCAGAGCCAGAACAGCGCCCACGGCCCTTCCCGCGGCCCCAGGAAGTACACCCCGAGCAGCAGGGGCGCATAGACGAGCACGTTCACCACACCGGCCAGCGCCAGGTACCGGGCATCCCCGGCGCCGATCAGCACGCCGTCCAGCACGAAGACCAGACCGGCGATGGGTTGACCCACCGCCAGGACCAGAAGGGCGGCCAGGAGAGACTGGTGGACCCGTTCGTCCGGGGTGAAGAGCCAGCCGGCCCAGGGGGAGACCGCCGCCAGGAAGACCCCGGTGATCACCCCGAAACCGAGACCCCAGCGCATCATGGTGCGGGTCAGCTCCCGGACCTTGGCCAGGTCATGAGCTCCCAGTTCCTTGCCGATCATCGCCTGTGCGGCGATGGCGAGTGCGTCCAGCGCGAAGGCCAGGAAGCTGAAGATGGTCATGGTCAGCTGATCGGCTGCGAGGTTCACGGGACCCTGCGCGCCGGCCACGAACACCGTGGCCAGAATGGCCAGCCGCATGGAGGCCGTGCGAAGCATGAGCCAGGAGCCCACCTGCGCCAGGGAGAGCACTCCGCGCAGATCCGGCGCCATTCTCACACCCAGACCGGCCGCTCGCCGGGCCACCATGACGATGTAGACGAGCGCCATGAGCCATTGGGCGATGCTGGTGCCCAGGGCCGAGCCCGCCACGGAGAGTCCCATGCCGTAGACCAGGATCCAGTTGAGGACGATGTTGATCCCGAAACCGGCACCGGCCACCACCAGCGGCGTACGGGTGTCCTGGAAGCCGCGGAGGACCCCCGTCCCGGCGAAGACCAGGAGCATGGCCACCAGTCCGGGCAGGGACCACAGAAGGTACTCCGCAGCGAAGCCGAGCACCGCCTCGTCGCTGGCTCCGAGAGTCGCCAGAAGGGGGCGCGCCGTCCAGAGGCCCAGAAGGGCGAGGATGACGCCCAGGACACCGGCCAGCCACAGTCCGTCCCGGCCGGCGGCCAGGGCCTTCTCCGGGTGCCCGGCCCCCACGAGCCGCGCGACGGCGGGCGTGGTGGAGTAGGCCAGGAACACCATGAGCCCCACAGCGGTGTGCAGGACCGTGGTGGCCAGGCCGGCCCCGGCCAGCTCCGCGACGCCGAGGTGCCCGATGATGGCGGAGTCCGCCAGGAGGAACAAGGGCTCTGCGATGAGCGCGCCGAAAGCCGGGACGGCCAGCCGGAGGATCTCCCGGCCCAGGCGCGCCTCACGCGCCATCAGAAGCCTTCTTGTTCTGCGGCCATGTCCTTGAAGCGCGAATAGCGGCCCTGGAATGCGACCACCAGGTCCTTGGTGGGACCGTTACGGTGCTTGGCGATCAGGATGTCCGCCTCACCGGCGCGGGCCGTCTCCTTGTCATACACCTCTTCACGGTGGAGAAGGATGACCATGTCGGCGTCCTGCTCGATCGAGCCGGATTCACGGAGGTCGGAGACCATGGGCCGCTTGTCGGTGCGCTGCTCGGAGCCACGGTTCAGCTGGGACAGTGCGATCACGGGGACCTGGATCTCCTTGGCCAGCAGCTTGAGGGCACGGGAGAATTCCGAGACCTCCTGCTGGCGGGACTCGACCTTCTTGCCGCTGGTCATGAGCTGGAGGTAGTCGAGGATGACGAGCTTCAGACCATGCTGCTGCTTGAGCCGCCGGCACTTCGCGCGGATCTCCATGAGGGTCATGTTCGGGCTGTCATCGATGAAGAGCGGAGCATCGTTCATGCTGGCCATGCTGCCGGCGATCTTGTCCCACTGATCCTGTTTGACCGTGCCACGGCGCAGGTCCTGGAGGTTGATCTCCGCCTCCGCGGACAGCAGACGCATCGCGATCTCGTTCCGGCCCATTTCGAGTGAGAAGAAGACAGTGGGCAGATTGTTGGCGATGGCCGCCGACCGGGCGAAGTCGAGGGCGAACGTCGACTTACCCACGGCCGGACGTGCGGCGATCACGATCATCTGGCCGGGGTGCAGGCCATGCGTCAGTTCATCGAACTCACGGAAGCCCGTGGGGATGCCGGAGATGCCGCCCGTCTGGGTGCCGGCCGCCTCGATCTCGTCGAGGGTCGGCTCCATGACGTCCTTGAGGGCGACATAGTCCTCGGTGGTGGTGCGTTCGGCGACGGCGTAGACCTCGGCCTGCGCCTGGTTCACCAGCTCCTCCACCTCGCCGTCCTGGCCGTAGCCGAGCTGGACGATCTTGGTGCCGGCCGTGATGAGGCGCCGCAGGACGGCGCGCTCGGCGACGATGTCCGCGTAGTAGTTGGCGTTGGCGGCCGTGGGGACGGTCTGCAGCAGCTCGTGGAGGTAGGCGGGTCCTCCGATGCGGTTGATCTCACCGCGCTTGGTCAGCTCGTCCGAAACGGTGACCGCGTCCACGGGCTCGCCGCGGGAATCCAGGTCCAGGATCGCGTCGAAGATCGCCTCATGGGCCGGACGGTAGAAGTCGTTGCCACGCATGACCTCACTGACGCTGGAGATCGCGTCCTTGGAGAGCAGCATGGCTCCCAGGACGGATTGTTCAGCGGCGATGTCCTGCGGGGGAGTCCTCAGGTTGTCGTCTTGACGCGGGCCATCCACGGCCTCGATGGGCGCTACGGACACGATTGCCTTCCTTCATTTCCTGCTGTCTGCCAAGAAGATCATCTCCGGGAGGACTGACAGGAATTCGGACTGCCAGGATTTCCCGGCCGGAATGGATCTCCGCCTTCCGGACCGTCCAGGAACCGGTCCGGGCCGATGGTCCGGACTTCGCGGTTCCCCGGGGATGCGCACCCTCGGCGAACCGCTCGTGGAGGCGTTTCCGCCCCGCGGTGCGGGCCGTTCCGGGTGGAGTACCCACTCACGGTAGTCGGGTTTCCCACAGGCTCAAAGCCCACATTTCCTCACAGCTGTGGATAACTTGTGGATGACCCGGGTGTGTCTGTGCGCTTCTCCGGGCCTACTTGTGGGTAAGTAGGTTCCGCGACCACCAGAAACCGGCTCTGACCTGCGGAAATGCTGTCTACATCGTGTGGAGGGAAGAAATTTCGGGATATTTTTTCATCCACAGGCGCCGGACTTCCTTGTGGACAACTCCCCCTGCCGCATCGCCGCGAATCCGCCGACCGGTCCCATGCACGGCGCGGCCGACTGGAATAGGCTTGGGGGCGTGGAACCTCTCCTGATCCCGCTTCTCATCCTGATCGCCGTCGTGGTCGTGGTTCTGCTGCTCGCTCGCCGCTGGAACCGCCCGTCGGAATCCCGCGAGGAGCAGGATCCGAGAGAGCTGGCCCGTGAGGCCACCCGTGGGCTGACCTCGGAACAGCACCGCGTGCTGTACTCCCTCATCGCCCAGGAGCAGCTCGTCGGAGCCATCAAGGTGTATCGCGAAGCCACCGGGGTCGGACTGCGGCAAGCCCGCGACACCGTCCTGGCCATGGCCCGCTACCCACAGCCCTACCTCGCCGCGCCGCAGGCGGACGCGGCCTCGGAGGCGGCGGAGGACGACGCTCCCGAGGTGTTCGGTTACCGTTACCGGGCCATCGCCAGCAGCGGGGACACCACCCTGGAAGTGAGCAGCAACATGCTCAACGACCAGATCTACGGCCGGATCAGGGACCTCGCCGTGCATGGCGAGCGGGAACAGGCCGCGGCCCTCCTCGCCCGCCACTCGACGATCTCACTCGACGAGGCCCGGGAGTTCGTCTCCCTGCTCTGATCCCGGCTCCGCCGGCTCTACCGGCCGCTGATTCCGGCCAGGAGCTGCTCGAAAGGGAGGGACACCATGTCGTCCTCCCGCTGCCGTGCGGGAGTCTCCGCGATGACTCCCGCGAGCTCACGTCCCGCACGCTCGACCCGATCGGCGAGCGATCCTCGCTGTGCGCCGTCGTCGGCGGCCCCCCAGTCCTGCGGCCCCGCGAAGACCGCCGTGGGCACCACCCGCGAGCGGAGGTAGCCGAACAGGGGACGCATGGCGTAATCCAGGACCATCTGATGACGGTCGGTTCCCGCGGTGGCGCCCAGGAGCACGGGGGTGCCTTCCAGCGCCTTCGGGTCGACGACGTCGAAGAAGGACTTGAAGAGGCCGCTGAAGCTTGCGCTGAACACCGGGCTGACGGCCACCAGACCGTCGGCGTTCTCCACGGCCGAGATGAGCTCGGCGAGGCGGGGCGCCGCGAAGCCGGTGACGAAGTTGTTGGCGATGTCCACGGCGTAGTCGCGCAGCTCCACCACCTGGACCTCCGAGGGGAGGCCGAGGTCCGTCAGGGAGCGCTGAGTCGCCGCAGCCAGTTGATCCGCCAGCAGACGGCTCGACGACGGCACGCCCAGGCCTGCCGAGAGAACCACGACCTTGCGGGGCTCAGTTGCTGATTCCATGTGATCCACACTCCCATAGTAGATGCATTTGCATTTACTTTCGTTAACGTCCGATCCCCGGATCTATTCCCGGGGCTGTCCCGGTGCTTGGATGGAGTCATGCAACCTCTCGACGCAGCACCCGGGACATCGCCCCTGGAGGAGCTGCTCGGCTCCCTGGACCGTGCGGAGCAGCGAGCCGACTCCCAGGTCCTGGTCGAGCTCTTCAGCGCCCTCACGGGGCACCAGGCGGTTCTCTGGACCGGGAGGATCGTGGGGTTCGGGCTGTACCACTACCGCTACGAGAGCGGCCATGAAGGCGACGCCCCTCCACTCGGCTTCTCGCCGCGGAAGGGGAAGTTCGCACTGTACGGGCTCCTGGCCTCTCCGGAGACGGAGGCCTTGCTGGAGCGGCTGGGCAAGCACCGGCGAGGCGTGAGCTGTCTGTACGTCAACCGGCTTTCCGACGTCGATCTGGAGGTGCTGGGCGAGCTGGCGCGTCTCGGATACGCCCACACCATGGATCACGATCACCGCCCCTGACCGGCACCCCACGGGTAGTCCAGGGTCACGAGGTCTGCGAGGCGGAGAGCATCCGGACATGACGAAGGCGCCCCACCCAAAGGGCGGAGCGCCTTCCGAAGTCCTGCGTCAGCTTAAGTGCTACTTGCTGGCGACGATCTCCAGGTTGACCACAGCGGTCACGTCGTCGTGCAGACGGACGTTCGCGGTGTAGGTACCGGTGGACTTGATGTGAACCGGCAGCTGCACGGAGCGCTTGTCGACGGAGCCCAGGCCTGCGGCCTCGACAGCGGCGACGACGTCGCTCGGCTTGATGGTGCCGAAGAGACGACCGGCGACGCCGGCCTTTGCCTTCAGGACGACCTTCTTGGCGGACAGCTGGGCAGCCTGAGCCTGAGCGGCCTCGAGGCTGGCCTGCTGACGAGCAGCGCGGGCAGCCTTGATGCTCTCAACCTGCTTCTCGCCACCGCGAGTCCAGGTCAGAGCGAAGCCGCGGGGCAGCAGGTAGTTACGGGCGTACCCGTTCTTGACCTCGACCACGTCGCCAGCAGCACCGAGACCGGTGACTTCCTGGGTAAGAATGAGCTTTGCCATGGTAGTGAATCCCTTCCTTAGCCGCGGCCAGCGCCGGAGTAAGGGAGCAGGGCAACTTCGCGGGCGTTCTTGATAGCCTGAGCGATCTTGCGCTGTTCCTGAACGGAGACACCAGTGACACGGCGGGCACGGATCTTGCCACGGTCAGAGATGAACTTGCGCAGAAGTGCGACATCCTTGTAGTCGATGACGGTGATGTCAGCGGCCTTCAAGGGGTTGGACTTTGGTTTGGGCTTACGGATTTCAGCCTTAGCCATCGTGGAGCTCCTTTTCCTGGGAGCCCGTGGAGTGATCCACGGGATGGTGAATGTTGTGGTTTAGAAAGGCGGTTCGGAGTCCGGGCCGTTGCCCCAGCCGTCGGACACACCCGGGGTCGCCCACGGGTCGTCCTGCGGCTGAGCGGCCGGACGCTGCTGCGGACGGCTGTTGCCGCCCCAGTTGCCACCCTGGTTTCCACCAGAGGGAGCGGCAGAGCCACCACCCTGGTTGCCCCAGGAGTCGCCACCGTTGCCGGACTGGCCACCGTTCCAGCCGCCGCCACCCTGACCGCCGGAGCGCTGGTTGCGGTTGACCTTCGCGTTGGCGTACCGGAGGCTCGGGCCGATCTCGTCGACCTCGAGCTCCATGACGGTGCGCTTCTCGCCTTCCTTGGTCTCGTAGGTGCGGCTCTTCAGACGGCCGCTGACGATCACGCGCATGCCCTTGGTCAGGGATTCTGCGACGTTCTCGGCAGCCTCCCGCCAGATCGAAGCGCGAAGGAACAGGGTTTCCCCGTCCTTCCATTCATTCGACTGGCGGTCAAAGGTCCGCGGGGTGGAAGCAATGGTGAAGTTCGCAACGGCCGAACCGGACGGTGTGAACCGCAGCTCGGGGTCGTTGGTCAGATTGCCAATAACGGTGATTGGGGTTTCGCCTGCCATCTGCTTCCTCCTGGGGGTTCCTGCGAGAAATGTGGAGGACCGAAGTCACGCAGAATTACTCTGCGGAAACCTTCTGGTCTTCCGGACGGATGATCTTGGTGCGCAGAACGGTCTCGTTGAGGCCGAGCTGGCGGTCCAGTTCCTGAGCGGTAGCGGGAGCAGCGGTGAAGTTGACCACTGCGTAGATACCCTCAGACTTCTTCTTGATTTCGTAGGCCAGACGGCGACGGCCCCAGATGTCAACGTTGTCGACGGTTCCACCGTCGGTGGTGATGACATTCAGGAACTTCTGCAGCGACGGCTCAACGGCGCGGTCTTCGACCTCGGGGTCGAAGATCACCATCAACTCATAAGGACGCATATGTGAACCCACCTCCTTTGGGCTGAACGGTTACGGTCTCTCCGTAACAGGAGGTTCATTGCGACTGTCGGTGGCCCAACCCTCCGATTGAGGGCGGGGCGCAACACAGACTTCACAATCTTAGTGCATTTCACGTCTCAAGCCTATTCGGCGGCCCCGCAGGAGGACAGGGGCAGCGTACGTATGTGGACGGACCTTCGACAGTCCTATGCACAGCGCGCGGTTTAGCCTTGGGTCATGACTCCCTCACGACAGGTCCACCGGGCACGCCTGCGCTTCCTCATCATGCTGATCGTCGGGCTGACGGCCGCAGCGATCGTCTTCTTCACCGGACACCACATCCAGGCCCCTGCGGCGGGATGGGCTGCGGCGGCCGCCGCCTACGTGGGCTGGGTGATGTCCCGGACCATCAGGCTCAACGCGGAGCAGACCCGCTCCCATGCGACGTCGGAGGACCCGTCGCGCGGCGCCACGGAGGTCCTGATCCTGAGCGCCAACATCGCGGCGATCGCCGCCGTCGCGGTCCTGGTGTTCTCCTCCCACCAGGGGGACTCCTCCCAGCGGCTCTCGAACGCCGCCCTCGGCTTCGTGACCGTGGCCCTGTCCTGGATGCTCATCCACACCCTCTTCACCCTCCGCTACGCCGAGCTCTACTACAGCGGGGACGAGGTCGGCGGGATCGCCTTCAACCAGAAGGAGCCCCCGCGGTACACCGACTTCGCCTACCTCGCCACGAGCATCGGCATGACCTATCAAGTCTCGGACACCAACCTGGAGACCACCGTCATCCGCACGGAGGCACTCAAGCACTCACTGCTCTCGTACCTCTTCGGCACGGTGGTCCTGGCCAGCACCATCAACCTGGTGGTCAGCATCGCGGCCTGAATCCGCCCCCAATGCGCCCGGATTCAGGCCACGATGCTCCCTCCGCGTGCGTGATCCCGGCACGCACGGGGTCACGGTGCCGAATCGACCACGCTGGTCCGCATCGACATCTCGTTGTGCACCGTGCCTGCAGGGTCGCCCTGGTAGGCCTTCAGCAGCACATACCGCTGCCCGATCATCTCCCCGGTTCCCGGATCCACCACGATCTCCTCACGAGTGATCCCTCCCGGCACCGCCACCCCGACAGCGGTGCCAGTCCGGCCGTCCATGGTGGCCTGCCGATCGCTCAGCACGGCGCTGGGAATCAGCGCAGCGGCTCGGAACAGGGCGGCACGCAGATCGGCGGGGACGACGCCGGTGCGCAGCGTGTCCGCGATGGTCACCAGGACCTCGAGGTCGGGCGACTGGCCGGCGCCCTGAGTGCGCTGTCGGATCAGTTCGAGAAGTGCTTTGGGGTCACGGGTCACCGTGGCCTCCTCCTCGATGGGGATCCCGTTCAGAATAGTGGTCGGTCTGTCGAAGAAGTGGCCCGCTTTGGCACGCACGACGTAGCCCGTGAAGGGATTGCCCGGACGCTTGTCATGGGCGGCTCCGGCGGCCGCCTCTCCGTAGAACGCCTTCGCTTCAGGGCTGGAGAAACTCAGGGGAATCTGCTTCTCACGTTTGAGAACCCAGGTCCCGGAACGGTCCGCCGGGACATAGGTCCGTGTCACCGACCTCGCGGACCAGCGCAGCTGCCCGTAAGAACCGCCCGAATCCATGAGCATGTCTACCTTCAGGTACTGCCCGGGTTTTAGGACGGGATCGGAGGCTTCGATGGCAGCGTCTGCGGCTTCATTGAGCACCGCCGCAGCCTCTGCCGACGCCGTCAGCTGCGGTGGTCGCAGCGCCTCGACGGCGACGACACCGGCGACGGCGACTCCCGCTGCCACGGCGCCGAGGATGACACGACGGCGAATGGTCCGGTTCCGTTCGGTCCGCCACCGGAGCGTGGTCGCCGTCTGAGCTTCGAGCGTGCGCATCAGCCGTTCGCGGCCCTCGGCCAGCGACTCGGGGGCGGGAGCTCCGGACTCACTCCGGAATTCACGGAGCAGTTGCAAATCGTCCATGGTCGTTCTCCGTTTCTTCCTCAGAGGTGAAAAGTTCGAGCTTGCTCTTCAGGATCTTCCGGGCACGGTTCAGCCGTGACCGCACGGTTCCGATGGGAACGTTCATCGCGAGGGCGATGTCCTCGTAACTGAGGTCGCCCCAGGCGTAGAGCAGCAGTGTGTCCCGGTCGATGCTCGCCATGCCGCGCAAAGTGCGCGCGATGCGTCCCGTGGCGGCTAAGGCGTCGACCTGCGCGGTGACGCGGTCGGCGTCGTCCGCCACCGCTTCCGGTGCTGCGGCGCGCGCGGCGCTCTTCAGAATCCTCGCCTCGGCGCGGTGATGCTTCTTCAGCAGATTGGTCGCGATGCCCAGCAGCCAGGGTCTGGCATCCTGCCGATGCAGGTCATAGGAGTCGAGCCGTTCGAACGCCACCAGGAACGTCTCCGAGGTGACGTCCTCCGCGGCGGACTGCCCGGCTCTCCGCGCGGCGTAACGATGGACGACGGCGGCGTGACGGTCGTAGAGCTCCGCGAACGCCGCCGGGCTGTCCCGGGCCCTGAGAATGATCTCGCTGTCTGTGCTCACACCCTGTATTGCTCTCTTCCCCCAGGAGAGTTCACGCGGCGGACACTCCGTCCAGCCACGCAGGCATTAAAAACGCCGGAGACCCCACCGTAAGGGTGAGGTCTCCGGCCGAGGAAGTCTCAGACCGCCGTCCGGAAGAACAACTCCGCAGCCTTCGCCAGGCGGAACGGATCCTCCACCCCGCAGAGCTCGCGTGCCGAGTGCATCGACAGCAGGGCGACGCCCACATCCACCGTCCGGATGCCCAGACGGGTGGCCGTCAGCGGCCCAATCGTGGACCCGCAGGGCACATCGTTGTTGGAGACGAACTCCTGGTACGGCACCCCGGCCTCGGCGCACAGCCGGGCCCAGAAAGCCGCCCCGGTGGCGTCCGTGGCGTAGCGCTGATTGGCATTGATCTTCAGCAGCGGGCCACCGTTCAGCACCGGACGGTTGGCGGGGTCGTGCCGCTCCGAATAGTTGGGGTGCACCGCGTGGCCGGCATCGGCGGACACGCAGAACGACGACGCCAGGGCCTGCCGCCGCTGGCTCACCGTGGCGCCGAGACCGTCCGAGATCCGGGTCAGGATGTCCTCGAGGATGGGGCCGCAGGCTCCGGACCGTGAGCCGGACCCAATCTCCTCGTGGTCGAACGCCGCCAGCACCGCGATCGGCCCGCCCGCGGGAACACCCGCCTCGGCGTGCCGGATCAGAGCCACCAGCCCCGCATGCGTCGCCGAGAGGTTGTCCAGACGCCCGGAGGCGAAGAACTCGTCCTTCGCCCCGAACACCGCGGGCTGCTGCGAGTCCGCCACCACGACGTCGTATCCGCCGATCTCCGCCGGATCCACGGCGCCGTCAGCCACGTTCGCGGCCAGTACGGCCAGGAGGTCCTCCTGGAGCGGGTCGCCCAGACCGAACACGGGGTTCATGTGGTGCTGCTTGTCCAGGGTGAGGCCGTCATTGACGCCGCGGTCCAAGTGGATGGCCAGTTGGGGGAAGCGGAGCACGGGCCCGGTGGCGGTGAGGTGCTCGGTGCCGTCCAGCATGACCAGCCGCCCCGCCAGACGGAGCTCGCGGTCCAGCCAGGAGTTCAGCAGCGGGCCGCCGTAGACCTCCACACCGGCCTGGAGCCATCCGAAGCGGCCCGTGGTGGGGCGGGGCTTCAGCTTGAAGGAGGGGGAGTCCGTGTGCGCCCCCACGATGTTGAACGGCGTGGTGGGGCCGGCGCCGTCGGGCGTGACCCAGGCGATGAGCGCTCCGTCCCGGATCACGTAGAACGCGCCGGGGCCGCCCGCCCAGGGCTCACGTTCGTCGAGCGCGGCGAACCCTGCCGCGTCGAGCCGGGCGGCCGCCTCATGGGCTGCGTGGAAGCTCGACGGCGAGGCGCTGACGTAGGCGCCCAGGTCCTGGATGTGTTCGTATGCGGTGGCAGGTGAAGACATGCTTCAAGGCTAGTCCTCCGCCGGCGCCGGCCCCGGCGGACGGGGCCCACCCGGCGGGAAACGACCACGGATGACCAGGGAGAGCCTCAGTAGTCCGGGTTGCTCGGGACCACCAGGCCGGTCTCGTAGGCGTAGACCACGGCCTGAACGCGGTCACGCAGATGGAGTTTGGCCAGGATGCGGCGGACATGCGTCTTCACCGTGGCCTCGGAGAGGAAGAACTTCAAGGCGATCTCCCCATTGGTGAGTCCCTCCGCCATCGCCAGGAGGACTTCGGTCTCCCGCGGCGTGAGCTCCTCCAGCATCGGGTCACGGGGGGCCGCCTGCCCGTCGCCCTGACCCCGGCCCGCGCCGCGGACATAGGTCTCCAGCAGCCGCTGCGTGACCCGCGGCGCCACGACGGCGTCCCCGCTCGCCACGACGTGCACCGCATGGATCAGTTCCTCAGGCGCGACGTCCTTGAGCAGGAAGGCGGAGGCTCCCGCGCGAAGACCGGCGAACGCGTATTCGTCCAGATCGAAAGTGGTCAGGATGATCACCTTCGTCTCCGGGTGCGCGGCGGCGATCAGACGCGTCGCCTCGATCCCGTCCATGCCCGGCATCCGCACATCCATGAGCACCACGTGCGGTTTCAGCGCGGTCACCTGCCGCACGGCTTCGGCGCCGTTGGAGGCCTCGCCCACCACCACCAGACCTTCGTCGCCCTCGAGCACCAGCCGGAATCCCACCCGCAGCAGCGGCTGGTCGTCCACCAGCAGCAATCGCACGGGACCGCTCACGGTCCCGCCCGTCTCATTCACCAGCTCAGTCATCGCCCGAATCCCCCTTGTCATAGTGCAGTTCCGCGGTCACCAGCCAGCCACCGGCGGGCAGCGCGGACGCCTGCACAGTGCCACCGTACATGCCCGCACGGGCCCGCATGCCCGGGATGCCCTGACCGCTGCCGAGGGCGCCGGCGGCCCCCGCCGCGTACCCCGACCCCACGCCGTCGTTCTGCACGCGGATGTGCACGACGCCGGGGGTGTGCTCCACCACGGCGTCCACACGGGAGAGCCCCTTGCCGTAGCGCAGGACGTTGGTCAGCGACTCCTGGACGATCCGGTGGACGGAGAGCCGCAAAGTGGTGTCCCCGGGCAGGACGGGACCGCTGAAGGTGAAAGTCAGCGGCAGTCCGGCCGTGCGGAATCCGGCGACCATCCGTTCGAGGTCGGTGTCCCCGTTCAGCGGGGTCAGGGGAGCTTCGCCGTCCTCCTCCCGGAGGACCCCGAGCACCCTCCGGGTGTCCGCCAGTGCCGCGCGACCGGTGCGGGAGAGCTCGGAGAGGACCTCGGCGGCCCGGTCCGGATCCCTCTTCAGCACCGTGGACGCGCCATCCGCCAGGGAGACCATGACCGTCAGGGAATGCGCCACCACGTCATGCATCTCGCGCGCGATCCGGCTGCGTTCCGCGGACCGGCCCCACTGGGTGGACTGCTCGGCCCACGAGGCGATCGCGGCCTCGTACTGCCGCCGCTGACGCACCGCGATGCCGAACCCGACGGCGATCACGCAGCTCAGATAGGTGGTCAGAACCACCGACAGCCGCAGGGCGATGTCACTGACACCCGGGTTGCCGCTCGTGAAGGCCTCGGCGTACTGCTCCGCCGTCGTTCCGAAGACATAGCGCCACACCAGCGGAGCGGGGCCGACCAGCAGGGCGATGACGGCCACCCGGCGCCGGTACGCGACGCCCACGGCGTAGAGCGCGAACCACAGTCCGGCGCTCAGATTGGAGGCCCACAGATCGGTCAGAGCCAGGACGAACTCCAGCACCGTCACCACACCGAAGACCACCAGAGGCACCCGCCTCCGGAATAACAGCGTCCCCGCGATCGCCAGCACCACCACGGGGACCAGCCAGCTCCCACGGGCGGTGTTGTTGACGGCGGTCGTGAGCGACAGCAGGAGGTAACAGACCACCACGACGGCGTCCATCACCAGCGGGTGCGCGGCGAAGTACCGCCGGATTGCGCCGCGGTGGCGGGCGTTGATCTCCGCCAGCGAAAGCGGCGCGGGCGCCGCCCCCGAGGGGGACGGCGCCACGAAGGTGTCCTTGGAGCGGGTCACGTGCTCAGACGTCCCGTTTCTTCAGGACGAACAGGGCCGGGATGGCCAGCAGCAGGACCCAGCCGAGCAGGACGAGGCCCGCGATGCCCGGATCCAGCATCCCGTCGATGTGCCCGATCGCGAGGAAGCGGCCACCCGCCTGGCTGGGCAGGTACTGCGGGACGTACTTCCAGAACTCGCCCGGGATGAGCTGCATGAAGTTGCCCGCGAAGTCCAGCACGAACAGGAGCGCCACCAGAATGGTCACGCCACCGGCCGAGCTCTTCAGGAGCGCGGCCAGGGAGAGGCCGATGATCGCCACGGCGGCCACGTAGAGGCCACCGGTGAAGACGCCCTGCAGCACGCCGTCGGTGTCCCAGCTCAGCTTGAAGTCGGGCATGTCGGAGAAGATCGCCAGGGAGATGAGGAAAGTGATTACGCCGGTCACGGTGGCCAGGACGTACCCGATCACGGCCAGGATGATGGCCTTGGCGGCGAACACGGGCAGCCGCTTGGGAGTGGCGGACATCGTGGAACGGATCATTCCCGTGGCGAACTCGCTCGACAGGAACAGCACCGCGAGGGAGCCGAGGACCAGCACGGCGATCTGAAGGCCCGCGTTGGGCAGGTTGTAGAGTTCGAAACCGGATCCCGGGGGAAGGTTCGCCTGCAGCTCCGTCGCAGTCGGCTTCGCCCCATGCTCGGTCGCCATGTCGATCATCTGCTGGAAGAAGGTGTGCCGTACCCACGCCGACAGCGTGCCGATCCCGACGGCGGCGACGGTGGTGCACGCCAGCAGCCAGATCGTGGAGCGGAGGCTCCAGAACTTGATCCACTCGCTGCGCAGCAAGCCGAGGAAGCTCCAGTTTCCGGTGGAGGTCGCCTTGGCGGGGGTGGTCTGCGTGTTGCTCAAAGTCTGTGTGCTCATCACTGTCCCCTAGTTCCCGAAGCCCTGGCCGGCGGCGGGGTCGACCGCCGCGGCGTTGGCGTGCGTGGCGTTGGCCATGCTGAAGTCCGATTGGTATTCGGCGGCCCCTCGCGTCAATTCGAAGTAGGCCTGCTCCAGGGAGGCCTCCTGCGGAGTGAGTTCGTACAGGAGGATCTGGCGCTCCAGTGCGGCGCGGGCGATGTCCCGCGTGTCCAGACCGGACACCTCCAGCGTCTCGTGGGCCGACTGGCTGACGGAGACACCGGGCGCCGCGAGAGCCGCGGCGAGCTCCGCCGACTGCGGAGTCCTGACCAGGGCCTTCTTCTGCTGGACACCCGCGATCAGCTCCTGCACGGACATGTCGGCAAGGATCTGTCCGCGGCCGATCACCAGCAGGTGGTCAGCGGTCTGAGCCATTTCGCTCATCAGATGGGAGGAGAGGAAGACCGTCTTGCCCTGGCCGGCGAGGTAACGGACCAGGTTCCTGACCCAGTGCACACCTTCCGGGTCCAGGCCGTTGACGGGCTCGTCCAGGATGAGGGTCTGAGGGTCTCCCAGCAGCGCGTTGGCGATGCCCAGGCGCTGGCCCATGCCCAGCGAGAATCCGCCGGCGCGCTTCTTGGCCACCTCGGTCAGGCCGGTCATGGCCATCACCTCGTGCACCCGGCTCAGCGGGATGTCATGCGTGGCGGCCATGGCGCGGAGGTGGTTGTAGGCGCTCCGGCCGGTGTGCACGGCCTTGGCGTCCAGGAGCGCGCCCACCTCACGCAGTGGCGCCTTGTGCTGCGCGAACGGCTTCCCGTTCACGGTCACATGTCCGGCGGTCGGCTTGTCCAGCCCCATGATCATGCGCATGGTGGTGGACTTCCCGGCGCCGTTCGGTCCCAGGAAGCCCGTGACCCTGCCTGGCTGGACGGTGAAGCTGATGCCGGAAACAGCGGTCTTGGGTCCGTACTGTTTGCGCAAGCCTTCTGCTTGGATCATGCCTGGTCCTCGCTTTTCGATGATGCGATCGGTGTCGGCTCCCGCCAGAGCTGGCCGGCGGAATGCCCTGCATCCAGGCTATCCAGTGCACTCCCGCCGTGCCTCTGTCCGCCGGATGATTCCCGACGACGGCGGTACGCCCTCAGGTGGACCCCGGACGGTCAGCGGGGCGTACGCTCCACGCTGAGCGGCTTGGCCGCGGACGCCAGGACCGCGGCGAGCACGATCGGGATCCCGATGAAGAGCAGTGCGTTGCGCACCCCGAGGTGGTCGGCCAGGAATCCGAGCACGGGCGGGCCCGCCAGGAACGCCACGTAGCCCACCGTGGAGACCACGGACACCCGGGCGGCGGCCAGGCGTGGATCGTCCGCGGCGGCCGACATGCCCATGGGGAAGGTCAGCGCGGCGCCCGCGCCCCACAGCAGCGCGCCCAGGATCGCGAGCCAGAGGGTTCCACTCCAGCAGAACAAGGCCAGACCGGCGGCGGCCGCCAGCATGCTGCCCCGCAGCACCGCCACACGTCCGAACCGGTCGATCAGCCCGGCTCCGAGCACCCGGAAGACGGTCATGCCGGCCACGAACACGGCGAAGACCAGGGCTCCCGTGGATTCGCTCTGGTGCAGCCCGTCCACGGTGCCCTTGGCGATCCAGTCGTTTCCGGCGCCTTCGCTCAGAGTGGCGCCCATGACCACCACGCCGATCAGCAGGGTGCGCAGTTCCTTCCAGGCGAACATCCGGCCTCCGGCGGGCGCCTCTTCGTGCTCCTCCGGCGTGTGGGGCAGGAAGTACCGTGGTGCGGCCAGGCCCATCACCACGACGAGCACCGCGATGCCGATCATGTGAACCGGCAGCCCCACGCCCGCAGCGGAGAGCCCGGCGCCGAGCAGTGCCCCCACGAACGCCCCGCCGCTGAACGCCGCGTGGAACTGCGGCATGATGGTGCGCCCCAGTTGATGTTCGACGTCGGCGCCCTCGATGTTCTGGGAGACGTCCCACAGCCCGATGCCCATGCCGATCACCACGAGGCTGGCGCCCGTGACCGGGACAGAGTGGAGGGCGAGACCGGTGGCCACCCCGGAGACGGCGAGGGCACAGAGCACGCTCGCCACCCGGATGGTGTTCGCCACCCCGATCCGGTTCACACACCAGCCCGCGCTGGGCAGGGCGACGAGGGATCCGACAGCCATGCAGAGCAGGAGACCGCCGATCTCGCCGGGGGAGAGCTGCAGGGTCGCGGCGACCGCCGGGATGCGTGACGCCCAGCTGGCGAACACGAGTCCGTTGATGCCGAAGACCACGAAGGTCATGATGGTTGCGCGTCGGAGCTGGATGTTCACGGCTGGGCCTCGGCCTCTTCCTTCGGTGTTTCCGAGTTCGGGGTGTCTGAGTTCGGTGATGCTGTGTTCAATGGCCCTGGGTCCGCGAGTGCCGGTGGCACGGTGCGGGGACGGCGGGGCTGAAGCCTCAGCCGGTCCGGGCTGCGGTCGAAGACGCCGCCCTGAGGGTCGTCCACACCGCCGGCCTGCACTGCGTCGTCGTCCGGATGCATCATGTCCCAGGCGACGCGGACCATGAGGTAGAAGGTGGCGCCCATGTGCAGGAGCACGGCGCAGACATAGTAGGGGACGTCGATGTTGTGCTGCGGACCGCTGCCGCTGGCGCCGGCGCCCAGATACATCCAGATGGCGGCCCAATGCAGCACTTCCGCGGCCTGCCACAGCAGGAAATCACGCCACACGGGCCGGGCGAGAGCGGCCAGCGGGATCAGCCAGAGGACGAACTGGGGTGAGTAGACCTTGTTGCAGAGGATGAACGCGGCCACCAGGAGGAACAGGACCTGCGCCAGCCGCGGTCGCCGCGGGACCGCGAGGGCCAGGGCGGCGATCAGCAGCACCGCGACGGCGAAGCACAGCACCGCCGCCACGTTCACCTGGGTGGCGCTCAGGGCGGGCTGCCCCAGCCGGGCGGCCACGAGGTTCCAGGATTCCCAGAGGGAGGAGAACCCCGCTCCCCGGGAGAAGGCGAAGTCGAAGAAGTACCGGAACGCCCCCGGGTTGAACAGCGCGAACGGGACGTTGACCGCGAGCAGCGCCGCGCAGCAGCCCAGCACCGTCCGCCCGAAGGTGCGGATCGTCCCGCTCCGGATCGCGAGGATCAGGACGGCGATCAGCAGGAGGAGCGGGTAGAACTTGAACGACGCACCCACCCCGATCCACACCCCCGCCCACACCGGACGCCGCCGGGCGAAGCAGAGCAGGGCGAGGGAGAGCGCGAACACGGCCCACAGGTCCCAGTTGATGAAACCCGCAGTGATGATCCCGGGCGCCAGCGCCACCATCGCGGCGTCCCATTTCCTCCGGTGGGCCAGCCGCGCGGTGACCAGCACCGTGCCGATCCACAGGGCCACGACCAGGAAGGAATTGAGGTCGAAGTAGCCGAGGGCGCGCTGGGCATCGCCCCCGCTTCCCGGCACGGCCAGTGCGGTGAGCGCCGCGACGACGCCGAGCAGCACCGGATACTCGAAGCGGACGTCCGGGGTGAAGACGGGTAGGGATCCACCGGTGAAAGCCGGCCCGCCGAGGAGCGTGGGGAAGTCCGAGTAGCACGTGCCGTAATACGCCCCGGCGCCACCCCAGCCCTGGACCCGGCAGAAGGACTTGATGGCCAGGGCGACGAGCGCGGCGACGACCGTCAGCAGCACGAGGACGCGGTCCACGGTGAAGAAACCGGGGGAGACCACGCCCGGCGCGGTCCGCCGCCCCAGGGGACCGCCCACCAGTTCCGTGAAACGGCTCAGGAGCGAGTCCGCGCGGGTGGGGACCACCAGCCGCGTCCGGGTCCTGGGAGCACCATGTCCTGCCATGCCACGAGCCTACCGGCCACGATGCGGCCGATGCTGGGGATGACGTGCGCGGTGGCCCCGGGCCGGGACCGCGGGCACACGGAAGCCCCGGGTGTCTGCTTCACCCGGGGCTTCCGCCGGTGTTGCGATGCCTCTGCGTCGTGAGGCGCCGCGGTCTGTGAGCGCCATGCTGTGCCGTCTGTCAGTACGGCTCAGCGCAGCGTGTTCATCAGGTGGATCTGGACGAACACGTCATCACGGGTCTGCTCCAGGGTCCGGCTGCTGATCTCCTGGTTGCTGAACCGGCTCTGCTGCTGGAAGACCAGGGATTCTTTGGGAAACTTCCTCATGAGGGCACACCCCCCTTCGTGTGGTGCGGGTTCTTGTCGCGGAGCTCGGGGCTCCGGGACCTGGACGTTGCCTCGCTGACACGCTCCTTGTGTCTCGGCGAGGCGGGAATGGGGTCGTCGAAAGCGACGATGATCATGATTTCCTCTGTTTTCGGGCGCAGTGAATCATCAGTGGAATGAAAAGGAAAGAATTCAGTGCCGAGGCATGGGAATTCCACGAAAAGAAATTCACAAAGAATTCAGGGTGCGACTGATGCGAAACGCCGGAATTCAGAGAATGCCGGGATGCATCAGGGTGAGAATGCCCGCAGGCGGAGTGGCAGCGCTACTGCTGCCGTGAGGAGCGGTCCCCGCTCCATGGCGGGACCGAACGCAGAACTATGCTGCGCGCCGGGGCCAGGTACGGGAGGCTGCCACTCCGCCAAACGTGTGCACATCCGTGTACAGTGCGGTGATCTTGGTGATATTCATGTCGCAACCTCCTTTTCTCTTGACGCCGATAGTTACCATCCCGGTCCGGCACGCAGTGGTCACACGAGGCGACGACACGGGGCACTGACCGGGTTTCGCTCCCTTGCTCTGAAGGGAACGTTAAACAACGTACAGGAAGTTTTCAGGGTCCGCCACCCCGGAACGGCACTTTCCCGGAAAATTTCTTAAATTCTTTTCCGGGAAACGCGCTCGAACGTTATCGGACGTCGACCGCCGGTAATTCGCACGGCCTTCCGGAACGGTTGATACGGCCCGTCACCGTGGCTTGTCCGGGACGGAGAACGCCCCCGGCCGACGGGGCCGGGGGCGTTCTCAAAGCTCTCTCCAGGAGGGCCTCCGAAGGGCCTACAGCCCCCAGGACACCACGGCGGGGGTCTTCTTGTCCCAGCCGAGCGTGCACACCCGCGCGGTGCCCAGCAGGAAGTGGCGCCCCTCGACGGGGTCGAGCTCCAGCCAGCGGGCCGCCAGAATGCGGCAGAAATGACCGTGGGCCACCACCAGCACGTCACCGGCGCCCCCGGCCCGGACGCGCTCGACGATCCGGTCCGCCCGCTCGGCCACCTGCGTGATCGTCTCGCCGTTGGGCACACCGTCCGTCCAGATCAGGTAGCCGGGATTCTGGGCCCGCACGTCCGCGGAGTTGACACCCTCGTAGTCGCCGTAATCCCACTCCACGGCGTCCGGCTCGGGCTGAGCATCGGGGAAGCCTGCGAGTTCAGCCGTCCGCCGGGCACGCTGCAAGGGCGATGTGAGCACCTCACGGAACTCCATCCCCTTCAGAACCCCGCCCGCGCGGAGCGCCTGGCGCTCACCCTCCTCGGTGAGCGGCAGGTCGGTCAGGCCGGTGTACTGGCCGCTCTTGGACCATTCGGTCTCTCCGTGGCGCAGGAGCCACAGCTGGGGGAGATCCGGGTTGGGGGAGGCGTTCATGGCTGTCCTTCAGTTGTCAGGGCCGTCGACGGCGGCCTGGGACTCGGGCTGCTGCGCCCACCAGGCGCGCAGCTCCCGCTCGGCCCGCTCGGCGTCGAGGGGCCCGTGCTCCATCCTCAGCTCGAGGAGGTGCTTGTACGCGCGGCCCACCACGGGCCCGGGGCGGAGATCCAGAAGCTGCATGATCTGCTGGCCGTCCAGGTCCGGGCGGACCGCGTCCAGCGCCTCCCGCTCCCGCAGCTCGGCGATCCGCTGCTCCAGATCGTCGTAGGCGAACGCCAGCCGCTCCGCCTTCCGACGGTTCCGGGTGGTCACATCGGAGCGCGTGAGACGGTGCAGCCGTTCGAGGTGCGGGCCGGCATCCGTGATGTAGCGGCGGACCGCGGAATCGGTCCAGCCCGCGTCGCCGTAACCGTAGAAGCGCATGTGCAGCTCCACCAGACGGGCCACGGCCTTGATGGTGTCGTTGTCGAAACGCAGCGCCTTCATCCGCTTGGTCACGAGCTTGGCGCCCACCACATCGTGATGGCGGAAGCTCACGGCACCACCGTCTTCGAAGCGGCGCGTCGCCGGCTTGCCGATGTCATGCATGAGCGCCGCGAACCGCAGCACGAAGTCGGGACCCGGCACCGCGCCGTCGTCGTCCGTCTCCAGATCGGCGGCCTGCTCCAGCACCTGCAGCGAGTGCTGGTAGACGTCCTTGTGACGGTGGTGCTCGTCCGCCTCCAGGCGGAGCGCGGACACCTCGGGCAGCACACGGTCGGCCAGCCCGGTCTCCACCAGGAGGTCGACGCCGACCCGCGGGCGGGCGCCGTTGATGAGCTTCACCAGCTCGTCCCTGACCCGCTCGGCGGAGATGATCGAGATGCGGTCAGCCATGTCGGTCATCGCCGCGCGGACGTCCTCGCTGACCCCCACATCCAGCTGCGAGGCGAAACGCGCGGCCCGCATCATGCGGAGAGGATCGTCGGAGAAGGACGCCTCGGCCGTTCCCGGCGTGTCAAGGATCCCCGCCCGGAGATCCCTCAGCCCACCGAAAGGATCCACCAGCTGGCGGCTGGGCAGGCGGAGCGCCATGGCATTGATCGTGAAGTCACGGCGGAAGAGGTCGTCCTCCAGGGAGGTGCCGAATGCGACCACCGGCTTGCGCGACTCCGGGTCATAGGACTCGGCGCGGTACGTGGTGATCTCGATCTGGAACCCGGACTTCCGCAGTCCGATGGTGCCGAAGGCCTTGCCGATCTCCCAGTGCGTGTCCGCCCACGGTTTGATGAGGGCCAGGGTGCGGTCCGGGGTTGCGTCGGTGGTGAAGTCCAGGTCCAGGGCATCCCGGCCGAGGAACAGATCGCGTACCGGTCCGCCGACCAAGGAGAGGTCATGCCCTGCATCCGCGAAGAGCCGGCCCAGTTCCAGGATCACGGGGTCGAGATGGAAACCGACGGAATCGGCTGCGCCACCCTGAAATTCACTCACCATAGTGGTCCAAGCTTGTCATGTTTCCGGCACTGGTCCCCAATGCGGTCCCGGGCCGCGTCAGCCCGCGCCAAGACAGGGACCGGTCCTCAGGCACCTGAAAGCTCGATAGAGTTATGGGCATGGCCAATCCAGTACCGAGCGCTCCGAACAGGAGGAACAGCGCGCCCCTGCCCTCGGCGATCGGTGCCCACATTGCGCCAGCAAACCAGAACTTCACCACCCCTCTGCCCACCGTGGAGGAGGTCTCGGCCGGCGGCGTCGTCGTGGACACGTCCTCCCCGCAGCTGCCGGTGGCCATCATCGCCCGCATCAACCGCGGAGGCCGCCTGGAATGGTGCCTGCCGAAGGGCCATCCGGAAGGCTCCGAGAGCAATGAGGCCGCCGCGGTCCGCGAAATCGCGGAGGAGACCGGCATCGAGGGAAGCATCCTCACACCCCTGGGCAGCATCGATTACTGGTTCACCGTGACCAGCCACCGGGTTCACAAGACCGTGCACCACTATCTTCTGGAAGCCACGGGCGGCGAGCTCACCATCGAGAACGATCCGGACCATGAGGCGGTCGACGTCGCCTGGGTCCCGCTGGCCGATCTGGCACGCCGCCTCTCCTTCCCCAACGAGCGGCGGATCGCCGACCTCGCCCGGGAACTCCTTCCCGGTCACCTGCCCTCCTGAGAGACGGTCGCGGCCTGCGCCTCAGACCCGCGCCTCAGACCTGCGCCTCAGACCCGTGCCTCAGACAAGTGAGCGGCCAGGAGTGAGACGATACTGGGGATGTCTCACGCGAAAAAGGCCGATGCGGCCCTGAACTCCCCGACCTCCGCAGCCTCCCGCGCCAGCGATTCACGCGCCAGCGCCCTCATGGCGGCGGGCACCCTGATCTCCAGGATCCTCGGCTTCGTGAAGTCGTGGCTGCTGATCGCGGCGCTCGGCCTGGGCTCCTCGGTCACGGACACGTTCGTCAACGCCAACAACCTGCCGAACATGGTCTTCGTGCTCGTGGCGGGTGGCGTCTTCAACGCCGTGCTGGTGCCGCAGATCCTCAAGGCGAGCCGCGCGCCGGACAGCGGGGCGGATTACATCAGCCGCCTCATGACCCTGGCCGTGCTCGTCATGTTCACGCTGACGGCGCTGGTCACGCTGTGCGCGCCCCTGCTGATCCAGGCCACCACCTCGGGATACGGTCCGGCGCAGATGAGCCTGGCCGTCACCTTCGCGGTCTACTGTCTGCCGCAGATCTTCTTCTACGGGCTGTACGCGCTTCTCACGCAGGTCCTCAACGCACACGGCGCCTTCGCGCCGGCCATGTGGGCGCCCATCGTCAACAACCTGGTGGCCATCGGCGGCCTGGGACTCTTCGTCGCCATCTTCGGCGCCAGCGCCGGCAATCCCCACACCCTGGACAATTGGGGGACCACCCAGACCATCCTGGTTGCGGGCTTCTCCACCCTGGGTGTCATCGTGCAGACGGCGCTCCTGTTCATCCCGCTGCGCCGCCTCAAGCTGGGTCTGCGGCCCCGTTTCGGCTGGCGCGGAGTGGGTCTCGGTGCTGCGGCCAAGGTCGGCTCCTGGGCGCTGCTGACCACGGTGGTCAGCCAGCTGGCCTTCCTCTACGTGATGAAGATCGCGACCATCCCGGGCGCCGTGCGCGCCAACGCACCGGAGGGCTCGCCGCCCATCGCCGGTAACGCGGTGCTGGAGATCGCCAGCCAGCTGTACTTCCTGCCGCACTCGATCATCTCGCTGTCCCTGGCCACGGTCCTGTTCAACCGCATGGCCAAGGCGTCCCTGGACAACGACGTGCGCGGCCTCCGCGCGGCCCTCTCCAACGGCCTCCGCACCAGCGCGGTGGCGATCGTGTTCAGCGCCATCGCCCTCCTGGTCCTGGCCGCGCCGATCGGCATGTTCTTCTCGGCCGGCAAGCCGCAGGACGGCGCCCTCCTGGCCATCACACTGTCCATCCTGGCGCTGACGAGCCCGTGCCTCAGCATCAACTTCATGATGACCAGGGTGTTCTACTCCCGCGAGGACGCCCGGACCCCGTTCTATGTGCAGCTCGCGCTGGCCGTGCTGAACCTGGTGGGCGCCTTCGCCATCCAGTTCCTGCCGGCCGAGATGATCATCTACGCGATCGCCGGCCTCTACTCCGTGGGGAACATCCTCTCCGTGCTCATCAGCGCGTTCTTCCTGCGCCGGGTCCTGGGCCACCTGGACGGCCCGCGGATCATCAACTCCTACATCCGCATGGGGTACGCCGGCATCGGCTCAGCTCTGGCCGGCGGAGTGGTCCTGTGGCTGTTCGGCGCCTACCGTGCGGACGGTTTCCTGTGGCATAACCAGGCGGCGGCTCTGCTGTCGATCTGCGTGGCGGCCCCCGTCATGCTGGCCGCCTATGTCCTGCTCCTGCGGGTCTTCCACGTCGAGGAGCTCCGTGACCTGCTGCGCCCGCTGCTGGCCCGCTTCATCCGCCCCACAAGCGGTGAGAGCACGACGACGGCGCCCGCCGCGCCGTCGTCGGTCCCCTCCGCCCCGGCGGAGCACGTCCGCCGTGACGCCGCCCGGGAAGAGCTCCCCACGGGCGCCGTCCCCGCCGTCTCCATGGACACCGGACTGCTGCCCCGGATCTCGGGTGGTTTCGACTCCGAGTCCTTCCGTGCCGCACCGAGCGCCGAGGACGTGGGGGAGGGTCTCTCACGGCCCGTGGGAGGCGGCCATTCGTCCACGCCGCACTACGGGGACGAGGACACCGCGGTTCGCGCGGACGGCCGGAGGAGCCTGCTGACGGTGTTCCGCGACTGGCTCTGGGCGCCGCCGTCGGAGCTGCCGCAGCTCGGCCGTCACACATACCAGGGGCGCTCGGGGGAGAATCCCCACTTCCCATCTGACCTCCGATAGGATCGAAACTCGAAACACCCCGTGTCTTCCCGGGGCCTGAGGAGGTTGTGATGTCCCAGCAGATCGAGGCAGGATCCGTCCTGGGTG
The DNA here is from genome assembly GCF_052114185.1 of Arthrobacter sp. RAF14. Taxonomy (NCBI): domain Bacteria; kingdom Bacillati; phylum Actinomycetota; class Actinomycetes; order Micrococcales; family Micrococcaceae; genus Arthrobacter; species Arthrobacter sp. RAF14. Next base: position 55,334 of record NZ_JBFREG010000006.1, read on the forward strand.
GCCGCTACAAGGTCACAGGCTCGGTGTTGCTCTCCCATGACCGCGATCAGGTGCTGGACGGTGTGGACCAGGTCCTGAACCGCCCGGTCAGCATCCTGGTGGCGAGCGACCAGAACTCGGAACAGCTCTCGCAGAGCGCCCGCGAAGTGGCCACCGGGGAACGCCCGGGAGCCATGCAGGTGCTGGACCTGGGAGTCACCGATGGCCTGACCTACTTGATCACCAGCCATTCGAGTGCCCCTGATCTGCTGGATCTGCTGGTCGCCACGGACGCGCCATACGTCGAGCCGTTCTTCACGGAGACCCTCGGCAGCGAGATCTTCGGGGAGGAGCGTTCCCGGGAGCCGGAGACTTACGGCGGCCGGTACGACGAGACCTCGGGTGAGGTCATCCACTACGACTCGGAGCAGGGCTGGAACCCCGAGGACGACGCCCCGCGGACCGCTCCGGGTGAGCAGGTCGCCGCGGAACCCGAGCGCCCGGCTCCGGTGGCTCCGACGGCTCCGGCCACTGAGCCTGTGACCCGCACCCGGGAACCCGCTGCCACTGAGCGACCCACGGCGACTGAGCAGCCCAAGGTGACGGTGTGGAACGATGAGGACCGCCGCGATGCCGGTGCCGCCGCCGCGGCGCCCGAGACGGCGGCCTTCCTCCAGCCGTCCGCGAACTCCGCGGAGTCGGACCGTCGCGAAGCGGGTCATTTCCCCGCAGCTGCGAGGGGTCAGATGCTCGGTTTCGACACCGAGACGGACGACGACGAGGAAGCACCTGCCCCGGAGAACCGCAGCACCCGCTGGATCGTCGGCGGGGTGCTGGTGGTCGTGCTGATCGCCGCCCTGGTGTTCGCGGTGAGCAATCTGGGCACGATCTTCAATTCGGGAGCTCCGAGCGCAAGCAAGACGACCACGACGGCCCCGACCTCGGCGAATTCCGGCTCGCAGCCGCCGCCCAGCACGGCGCCCGTCGCCGCGCCTCCGGCGATCGATTCGCTCACGCGCCTGGGTGACTTCGACTTCGCCGCCGGGTTCGACAAGGATCTGCCCAAGGCCATCGACGGTAACAATGCGACGTACTGGTCCAATATGGAGTTCGGTTCGGAGAACTGGGGAGGCCTGGTCAAGAGCATCCCGCTCGTGGTCAAGCTGAAGCAGCCCGCACAGGTCAAGTCGATCACGCTGACCCAGCTTGGCGGCTCCGGTGGTTCGGTGACCCTGTACACCAACGACAAGCCCAGCCTGGACGGGGCCAAGCAGGTGGCCAGCAACTCGTTCACCGGCCCGAACCTGACCATGGCCGTGGGCGGCGAGATCACGACACAGTACGTGATCATGGACATCACGGCGCTGCCGCGCCTGGCCGCTCCACGGACGCAGTTCCCGTACGGACTGCGATTGTCGGAAATCAAAATTCAGTAGTCGACTGGCCCCAGGTACTCTGAGAAGAGGCCTGGGGCCACTTCTTTGACGGAATAGTTCAGCGCTCCGTTCTGTTGTGCCCTCTGCCGCATTCGTTTGGCTTGAGCGAGGAAGAGGATTCCACCCACGTGAGCACGCAAGAAACCACGGCCCCTGAGGTCCACGACGTCATCATCATCGGATCCGGTCCCGCTGGGTACACCGCTGCCATCTACACGGCACGTGCCAAGCTCAACCCGATCGTGTTCGCAGGCTCCGTGACCGCCGGTGGCGAGCTGATGAACACCACCGAGGTGGAGAACTTCCCGGGCTTCCCTGAAGGCATCCAGGGTCCTGATCTGATGGACAATCTGGAGCAGCAGGCCAGCCGGTTCGGCGCTCAGGTGGAGTACGAGGATGTCGTCTCCGTGGACCTCGACGGCGAGGTGAAGTCCGTGACCCTCGGCAACGGCGAAACCCACCGGGCCCGCACCGTCATCGTCTCCACCGGTTCCGCCTACCGCGAGCTGGGCCTTGAGAACGAGAAGCGGCTCTCCGGTCACGGCGTCAGCTGGTGCGCAACCTGTGACGGTTTCTTCTTCAAGGATCAGAACATCGCTGTCATCGGTGGTGGCGACTCCGCAATGGAGGAGGCGCTGTTCCTGACCAAGTTCGCGTCCAAGGTCACGGTGGTCCACCGCCGCAAGGAACTGCGCGCCTCCAAGATCATGGCCGACCGCGCCCTGACCCACGAGAAGATCGACTTCGTGTGGGACAGTGAAGTCGTGGACGTCATCGGTGAGGACAAGGTCACGGGCATCCGGATCCGCAACCTCGTGACCGACGTCGAAGACGAGCTCCCGGTCACGGGCCTCTTCGTCGCCATCGGCAACGACCCCCGCACCGAGCTGTTCAAGGGTGTCCTTGATCTGACGGCGGATGGGACCATCGCGGTGGACGGCCGCACCTCGAAGACGAGCCTGCCCGGCGTCTTCGCCGCCGGCGATGTGATCGACCCGAAGTACCGCCAGGCCATCACCGCAGCCGCCTCCGGTTGCGTCGCGGCCATCGATGTCGAGCACTACCTCCAAAACCACTGAGAATTCCGAGGAAAGAAGGAAACCATGAGCAACGCCAAGGACGTTACCGACGCAAGCTTTGAGAACGACGTTCTCAAGGCTGAAAAGCCCGTGATCGTTGATTTCTGGGCGGAATGGTGCGGTCCCTGCCGCCGGCTGAGCCCGATCCTGGACCAGATCGCAGAGGAGAACTCTGACAAGGTCGAGGTCGTGAAGGTGAACGTCGACGACAACCCCGCCGTCGCCTCCAAGTACGGAATCACTTCCATCCCGGCCGTCTACCTGTTCCAGGGCGGCGAGGTGAAGAACACGGTGACGGGTGCTTACCCGAAGCAGTACTTCGAAAAGGAGTTCGCCGACGTTCTCGGCTGAACAACCGCCTTGCGGTGAGCAGCCGCATGAAAGGGACCTGGCGCCTCAGCGCCGGGTCCCTTTTTGGTGTTTCACGTGAAACACGGGGGATCGAACCGCGGTCCGATGTCGTGGTACCGACACCCGGGCGACAGCGTGCATATCGAGACTTCGAGCATCGGAGCGGACTCATTCTCGGCAACTCCGCACCTCGCCCCAACGCCCTGAGGGTGCACCATCCACTCAGGATTGCGAGCTGCACACGTTGCCAGTAGCCCGTCCCGGAGAGTCTTAGGCGGCCGGATTCCCAGTGGGTCCGAATCCCTGAGCAGGGAACCAGCAGGGAACGCCGCCTGCATGATCAGAACCTGAACCCTCGGACCTTGGCTGCAGACCTGAGTGATCTCCTGCCGAGTGACGAGCCGAATCTCAAGTGAATTCAGTGAATTAGGTGAATACCCTAGGCTGACCGGGGGCCGTACACCGATCAGCGTCCGACTCTCCGTTGCACACCAGGAGGAATCAGTTCTTCGCTCCAGAGACCGCTCAAACCCCGTCCGCTTTCAGGAGACTGCAGGCTGCTTGAGGCCATGGCGCCTACGCAGGCGCTGGTGGATGGGTATCCACCAAGGGATCATCTGGAGGTCTTGGCTTCTCCAATCCCATCGGTCCGCCCACGGCCGCGGGTGCGGAACTGACTGGTGGCGGGGCGCAGCCAAAGGGAGCAATTGCCCTGTAGCGGTGAATGCCGAGTGGGGTGAAGACTATTCAGCGGGCGAACCTGCGCTCGGAGGCAGGGGCTCCAGCTCGTCGGCCCGAAGGTCCAGAAGATCCTCGGCTACAGCGCTCTGGCTCGTCCTCCGCCCGTTTGGACCGCCTGTGTATCGGTCCTACCGAGCCGTGCGCCGTCCTCAAGGAACCGAGCCTGCGTTGATCAAGGAAACTCAATATCAACCTTGCAGCGTCTTCTCGTCCGTCATTTAGGGGAGAAGGCACCCACAGCCTTCGGCCTCATGGAGTGAGCTCCGGTGGCCTTCTGAACGGCCCTGTAGCCTCCGAAGCAGCGACCGCCGGTGTGGCGACCGGATCTTCTGAACCTCAGCACTTCGCGTCCATCTGAGTCCCAGGGCGAATACCCAGAGCCACGGGGAGAGCGGGCCAGGATGCGTCAGGGAGCCTTCCTCAGCTCTATCCTGACCAGCACGCCCCAAGGCTGCGCCGTGGCGGCCGTTCGGTGACCCGTGGGCCTTCGGAGCCACCGACCCTCCAAGTAGTTGTAGGAGCCGACCTCGGGATCTCGCCGAACTCACGGAGGGGCTCACAGGGTTCCCACTCCGGGCGCGGAGCGGCGCGATCCAGATCCCAGCCACCCCGGCATACTCACGCCGGACTGTTCCACGTGCACGAGACCTGAGGCTAGGCACGTACACGACCGGATCATGCTCGTCCGTGATGAGATCCCTGTTTCCAACTCTCACCGGTGGTTCCGCGGATGAGCCACCACGGAGCCACGTGACACCCACACCCACATGATCTCCCGAAGCGGACCCACCAGGTTCCTTCAGGGGTGCCGCCGCCCCCACTAACGCGCGCCCTCACGGAGAGGGGAGTCGGCGCCCTCTTCGGATCCATCAAAGGAGTTCCTACGAGGTGAGGAACCTTGCGCCCGCCCGGCTTAGACTCCCCACGTGAGCTGAGCCACTCAGCAGCGCCCTGGAGCCGCTCAATGCCCCGCAGAGGCCCTCCGAGTCCCTTCTGCACTCCCGAGATCCCCGGGTCGTCCTCCAGGCTCCCAGATGCTCGACTGCCTGGCGTACGTTGAGAGACCGCCAATTGCGAGGGGTGTCATCCACGAGGGGTCCCTTGGGCACTGAAGCATGACCTGGGCCACCCTCGTGACACCACCTGACTGGGCACCGGCCACCCGTGCCGCGCCCTTTGGTCCGGTCGACGTCGAGCATCGCCTTCCTGAGGTCTCCACGGTGGGAAGGCCTGAAGCGCATCCATCGCCCGGCGCGTGGATATTCAGCGTCCCCAATCGTGCGGAGGTTGTCCCCGGTAGCCGGCGCAGTACACGGACCGCTATGCAGACAGTACAGAGGAACACTCATTCAACGCAGCGGCCTTCTACGACGCGCTGCCCTCACTCACCCCTCCAGGAACGCTGAACAAGCGGTGTCGTGATGGACGAACACCCGGGCTGGTGAGCCCCGTCAGCCATGATGAGGATCCGGGGTGTATGGACATGTCCGGGGGAGCAAATGGCCCGGATCCGCGGATCCGATTCATCAACCCAAGCTGCGCTGAAGTCCGCGGTCTTCCGGTATCGCAAGTCGGGACGATCGGTGCTGCTTCGCGATCGCTGAGGTTCACAGGAAGGCACAGCGTTTGAAGGGTGGGTATTGCCCCGTACCTCCGGAGCCTATGGTGAAAAGTCACCGCGCCACTCCGAGGAGGCCCGATCGCCGAAGGACCTCACCATGCTGATACTCCGCGATGATCATTGGTACACCTCAGTAGCCACGCGGAGAAGTCCAATGCGCCTCACTTGTCCGCTCGAGATCCGGGCCGCGGGCAGGACTGCAAAGCGACCGCCGACCCGCATCCGCAGCGCGGGGCAGCCCGGGACGGGGCGGTCGGGGTAGGGTGGGGGCCGGTTAAGGCCTCTGGCGCCCACGCCCGCGTCCGTGCTCTGGAGCTTCCAGATTGCCTCCCATTCCGAAGTACGCGATCCAGAGCGCCGTGCTGAATGCGTAACCCAGGAGTCCGAGCCTTCGTCTACTTATGTCCGCTCGCGACGATCCATCCGTCCGAAGTGATCGCGTTGTTTCACGTGAAACGAACAGCCGCTCGGAAGGCGGACTCGGGACCGGGCCGAGTACCAGAACGCCATGCCAAACCTCGGGCCTCGCCCACGCTGCCCTGGTCGACCGCGTGAGCTATCCACAGGCTGCGCCACGTCCTGGCTCCACTATCGCCCGTGAGGATCCGCCGCCCTCTCACACGGAACGGACACGCCGCAGGGGAGAGTCGCCCAGATACACGGCTCCACAGTCCAGCACCGCACAGAGACAGAGTTAGCGCGATGGGCCATACGAGCGAAGGAGTCACTGCTCGAGGCCAACCTCCACGTCCGAGACAACATTCACGCCTCACCACCAACCACCCAGCTGCATCAGCCAGGGTGGTATCTCGGCGACGTCGTGCAACCAGTACTCCCATTGAGGACACCCAACGGATTCGTTCACCGGTTCAATGCCGGGCTGCGGTCCGCCGTGCATCCGGATGGAACCACGTGTCGGGGATGTCCTAGCTCCAGACCGGCCTACTCCTGAGGTGACAGTTCAGACCGTCCAGCTCGAGAATCCACCACGTCATCCACATACTTTATCCACAGCGAAATCCACAGGCGTCCTACCGATGAAGAGTGAGCTGTCGACACCGTCGCTCATCTTATCCACAGAGGGCTATGGATAAGTTCGCAGTACTGTTTCACGTGAAACATGGAGCGCCGTCGACACTCGATGGTCCCACGACTGCCGCTCACACACGCTCCTGTTGGCCAAGTGGGTCCCGACGGAGTCAGAATCTCCCACCTAGCTAGCCGTCCGAAAACCCCGGAAATTCAAGGCATTTCTAGCTCCTACATGCCAATTCATCAGGAAACCGCACTGATCTCCGAAACACACGCTCGTCGACGGCGGCCACCGACCTGCTGTCCGGGACATCCCACGCAGGAGGCTGGGCCCGCAAGGATCACCTCCCGAGGTAGGCACGCTGTCAACAGCCATGCTGGAAACCGCGGCGAGAACGCACCCCGAGTACGAAACTGCCGATGGGTCTATCCACACGGTTATCCACAGGCGATCTCCACAGCCGCGAAGCCGCTCATCCAAGGCTTCATCGACGGATACGCACTTCGTCCGAACGGCATCGGGGGAGCAGCTCTCGCCGCAGCGGAAGAGGCCATCCACGTTCCACGGACCGACGAACCACACACCCTGACGATGCCCCTATGAGGAAGACAGCGGCACCCGAACAATCCATCTTCCATGCCGATGTGGCTCAGGAACAGGTGGCGCCCCACCCGGTCTGATCACCTATGAAGCTCCGAGCCCAAGACGTTCCTTACCAGACAGGCAACCAGAGTCGGGGAGCAAGTGAGGCCCGAACCTTTCGGTCGGCCTCGGACAAGCGACCGGGTCTAGGGCTCCAAGGAAAGGCCCTCCCGTCGCCCAGGACCAGAGGTTCAATGACTGTTTCACGTGAAACACACTTCCGGTCCTCTCCGTTTGCACGAGCGGAGGCATAAGCTACAGGATCGGCAGCCCCAGTTGAATAGCCCTCGACAGGCCACTCCCGGGGCGTGGACGTCTCGGACACCCCATCTTCGGCCCTGGCCGATTCGAAGGCCCAATGGACTCCTACGCCGCACTGACACGCCATCCAACCGACTCTGGTCCCATCAGCAGGCGGCAGACCATCGGACTTCGGTCCTCCAGCCGTTCCGCATCCCTACGGCGACGGCACGATGGACGAGTTGATCGGAGAGAGTGGCCCTCACGCACCGACGAACCACCACACGGAAACGCGCCCGAGCCCTTGTCAGAGCCTGCCGACGTGGTGTGGCCGCAGCCTCGAATCACGTCCAACGGGGCGGGCCGCAGATTGCCCTTGGGAGCGTTGCTAACGGGAAACGACTCCCTAGACTCGCCCGCGGGTTTGTTCAGTCCTGCTTCGCATTCTTGACTCCCGGGGGAGGCATGTACTGCTGGGCCGTGACCGAGTTGGCGCGGGAACGCATCTCAGAAACGACGCTTGGCGATCTCAGGTCGGATGATCTAACCCGCGGGGTGCGCAATGCCGACTCTGGGTCGAGTCCTTCCATCGTCACCGGAGGAGCACCGAGCAAGTCTGCTTCAAAGGTCCTAGGTGAGCGATCATCTGCTGAACAACCTTTGTCAGTTTATGAGCGTCCTCGTCTAAGGACACCTCGAGGACTTTGGCCCCGTGCGCCGCTCACGAAGCATGAGCAGCTCACCCAGGAGACCGGCGACCTGACGACGCAGTGTTTGGGCCAGCACCCCATCGACCCCCCGAGATGGGAGTCGGAGGCCCTCAGAACCGACTTGAACGCACCCGTAGGCCGGATCGACGTAATCGGAGAACCCGAGAATTTCTATCATGGATGGGGCGCTGATTCGAAGGGCTCTAACTGCCCACCGTACTGTTTCACGTGAAACATGGACAGCCGGCACCTGTCTGTGCGGGGGCGATCAACGACCCATTGTCACTATTCAGTGGAACGGGAACCGAGGCGACGACTCGATTCATCTTCTGCCTCTCATAGGATCACCCACTAGCACCCAAGCAGTATGAATCCCTCCTAGATCTGTTTCGCGCGTACTTATCACCTGGATCGCCCAATAGGGGACATCTCTGATCGCGCAGCGGCTCTCACCGTGTCGACGACGGCAAAGGCAGCTAGTGACTGCGGATTCAATGACATTGACCCAAACTGCGCAGGACTGAAATTGGCGGCTCCGCCAACTTTGCAGTCGGAGCAGGCGCGGAAGGGAACGTTGGTTCGCCCGACCACTCATCAGCATCTACGGTCCGGCGTTAGTTCCGAGGCTTTAAGTCTCCGGGGGAGAGGTCACAACGAGCGACCCGGCGAGCTCGCCACTGTCACTACGGATTGTGTTTCACGTGAAACATCGCCGAGAGTAGCCTAGTTGGCCAACCGAGATGGGGATGGAACTCAGAATCCAGCACCTCCGGTAGCTCGATCGCACAGGTTCACATCAATGACCCCATTGGCAGTCGACAGTGCCCCACATGGAGGAGGCGTCACCCGGAGCGCCGGCAGACCAAGTCAAAACCCAGAACGACACCGATGAGTCCTGCGGGACTTGCCGGGTACGGAGCACGGGAACGCACGGGTCTACTGCTGCCGTAGAGTCCGCGAGAGAGAACCGTCACGGGAGCCATTGTCCGTGAGGTCAGTACTGATAACGCAGCCCTACTCTCGTCACCATGCGCCCTCTTAAGACAATCGAGTAGGGCGAGCTCGCGACGGGTGGCAGCGCACAAGGGGTCTGTGTTTCACGTGAAACACAGACCCCTTGGAGCCCGGGAGGCTTAGGACGGGTTGATCACGTCCATGATACGGTTCAAATCGTCAACACTAGCGAATTCAATGCTCACACGTCCCTTTCGGGCTCCAAGCGTGATCTTCACGTTCGTGTCAAGCCGGTCGGCCAGAGACGTGGCCAGGTAGTCCAGCCGCTCATGCCGGGCCGTGTTCCTCGGCGCGGTTGGCTTCTTCGGATCGGCGGGATCCTGGAAAAGAACCACCGCCTCCTCAGTCGCACGAACGGAAAGACCCTCGGCGACGATCCGCTGAGCCAGACGCTCCATAGCGGGCGCATCGGGAAGACCGAGAAGTGCACGGGCATGACCGGCGGACAGGACGCCAGCGGCCACACGGCGCTGGACCAAGGGAGGAAGCTTCAGGAGACGGATGGTGTTGGACACCTGGGGGCGTGAACGGCCGATCCTGTCCGCCAGCTCTTCATGAGTGGCGCCGAAATCTTCCAGGAGCTGCTGATAGGCGGCTGCTTCTTCAATCGGGTTCAGCTGGCTGCGGTGAAGGTTCTCGAGCAGAGCATCACGCAAGAGATCGTCATCGGTGGTCTCACGGATGATCGCAGGGACCGTTTCGAGGCCGGCCTCCTGAGTGGCGCGCCAACGGCGCTCACCCATGACCAGTTCGAAACCGTCCTGACCAGGCTTCCGGCGGACCACGATCGGCTGCAGGATGCCGATCTCACGGACGGAATGAACCAGCTCCGCCATGTCCTGCTCGTCGAACTCCTGACGGGGCTGACGAGGGTTGGGGGAGATGTCACCGACAGGGATCTCCGCGAACTGGGCACCGGGTACCGGAACCAGTCCATCCTGGGAAGCCTCGGAGTTCACGGAGATTGATGCATCCACCGCATCAGTGGACTCAGGAGCCGCGGCTTCGCCAACCGAGGCCTTTGCCGGCTGAGCCCGACGGGCCCGGGGCGCAGCCTTTTCGGCCGAACCGTCGACGTCCGCGGCAGCCGCCTTCGGTGCGCGACCGGGAGACTTCTTCGCAGAGCTCTCCTCGGCCTGAGAGGCCTTCTCGGACGTCACCGCCGAGCGGGAGCCGCTCGAAGCCTTCGTCGTCCTCTGAGCGGCCTTCTGCGGCTTCTCAGCACCGGCCGGCGCCTCCTGCGAGGGATTCGCTTCGGTCGCCTGTGCGCCATTCTGGTCGCGGGTTCGCTGAGGAGCGGGGAAGAACAGATCCACCGGGCGGGTTGCCGGGGCTGCACTGCCTGCATCGGCAGCATTGGGGATCAAGGCACCCAGACCACGGCCCAGGCCACGTCGCTTTTCACTCATGTGGGATTCCTCCCTCCTTCCGATGGCGCGAAATCAATCGCTGGGGGTTTTGCTCTGTTGGGTTTAGCGTGCGCATCAGCTGCGCTCAGCGATCTCGGCAGCCGCTTCCAGGTAAGACAACGCGCCACTGGAATTCGGATCATACGTCAACACGGTCTGCTGATAACTCGGAGCCTCCGAGATCCTCACGGACCGGGGAATCACCGCGGAGAGGACTTCCTGCGGGAAGTGCTCCCGTACTTCCGCAGCCACCTGAGCCGCCAGGTTGGTGCGACCGTCATACATGGTGAGCAGAATGGTCGACACTCGCAGATCGCCGTTCAGATGCTTCTGAATCATCTCGATGTTCTTGAGCAGCTGACTCAGACCCTCCAGCGCATAGTATTCGCACTGGATCGGGATGAGAACCTCTTGCGCCGCACAGAACGCGTTGACCGTCAGAAGGCCCAGGCTGGGCGGGCAGTCGATGAAGATGAAGTCGAGACGTTCGAGCCCCTGCTGTTCACGGTGCTTGGCGTAGACATCGATGGCCCGGCGGAGCCGCTGTTCACGGGCCACGAGAGAGACGAGCTCGATCTCAGCGCCGGCCAGGTGGATGGTGGCCGGCGCGCACTGGAGGCGATCGATATCCGGGCAGTCCGCCACCACGTCGGCCAGAGGAAGGTCATTGATGAGCACGTCGTAAATGGAGTCGACCTCGGCGTGGTGTTCGATACCGAGGGCCGTCGACGCATTGCCCTGCGGATCGATGTCGATCACCAGGACGTTCAGCCCGGCCGAAGCCAGCGCGGCGGCGATGTTGACCGTGGTGGTCGTCTTCCCGACGCCACCCTTCTGATTGGACACCGTGAAGACCCGCGTGGCCTTCGGCTTGGGCAACACGCGGCCCGCAAGCTTCTCCCGCCTGCGCGTCTCGCTGGCCAGCTGCCGCGCGATAGGGCTGGACTCGTCAATCGAATCGATCACAGTACTCGCCTTCTTGGCAGACGTTTCACGTGAAACGCCTTCTTTAGATGCGTTATCAACCGAATTAGGTTTCTTTACCGAATCCCGGGTCGGAACACTCCGGACATCGGCGGCACGTGCGGAACCCAGCTGAACGAAGGGCGGAATCCGGTGTACGGTACTCTCGCGTTCACTCACGGGACACACTCTTTCTCCTGGAAATCTCTCCGACCGACTTCTAGCCTAACTGCTCAGCCTCCCGGCTGACTGGCGCGCTTCACAGAGCGCGTGCCCCATGGACCACCCCGGGCGGACCCGGAACCGGTCCTCGCCGGCGTCGGCCCTACTTGCCGACCTTCACCCGGACCACCGTCGTGGACTCTTCCAGAAGGCCCTCGCCACAGACCACGATGTCCGTCTTCACCGCACCCAGTTTCCTGAGCACCTTCTGCGCCTTCTCGATCTCCTCCTGAGCACTGCGGCCCTTGATGGCCACCAGCTCACCGTGACCGGAGAGCAGCGGAAGAGTCAGGCGTGCCAGTTTGTCCAGGGCACTCACAGCCCGGGCGGTCACCACCGTGAAATCCTCGAGCCCGAGAGCCGCCTCGGCCCGTCCTCGCCACACCACGACATTGTCCAGGTCGAGATCGTCGATGACCTCCTGGAGCCAGATGCAGCGGCGTTCGAGAGGTTCGATCAGCGTGAGCTTCAGGTCCGGGCGGGCGATGGCCAGGCAGAGACCAGGAAGGCCGGCACCGGACCCGACGTCGGCCACCACGGCTTCCTGCGGAATGCACGACTCGATGACCGCGCAGTTCAGGACATGGCGGCTCCACAGACGGGGCACTTCGCGCGGTCCGAGCAGACCACGTTCGATGCCCGAGGTCGCCAGGTGGTGCACGTAGCGCTCCGCCAGAGGCAGGCGATCGCCGAAGATGCGCTGCGCGGCTTCCAGCTCGCCACCGGTCAACGCGAGATCGGCTGCGGACACCTCATGACCGTCCTCGACGTTCTGCGCCGACTCATCCTGGATGGGGGACATCCGTTCCTCTCCTGATCTGATTCCGGTGGACCGACCGGCGGCCCATGACTTGCGCTTGCTGCGTGAAAAAGTGACCCGCCCGGTCCTCGCGGGGCCGGGCGGGTGAAGAGTCAGTCTGCGCTGACCACGATGTGCCGTCGGGGGCCTTCGCCCTCGGACTCGCTCACGAATCCGAGCTCGGCCACGGCGTCGTGAACGATCTTGCGCTCATAGGCGCTCATCGGCGCCAGCGCGACGCGGCCGCCGTCGTTCTTCACGCGGTCCACGGCGTCCTGAGCGATCTTCGAGAGCTCGACGGTGCGGCCACGGCGGTAACCGTTGATGTCCAGCACCAGACGCGAGCGGTTCTCCGTGGCGGAGAGGACGGCCAGACGAGCGAGCTCCTGCAGGGCCTCCAGGACCTCGCCGTCGTCGCCCACCAGGCTGTCGAGGCCGTGATCCTCGCCCTCGGCCTCGATCGAGATGTAGGTGCGTCCGTTGCGGACCTCGATGTCGATGTCGCCATCGATGTCGGCGATGTCCAGAAGCTCTTCGAGGTAGTCCGCGGCGACGTCTCCCTCCTCGTCAAGACGGTTCACGTTCTCCGGAGCCTCGCTCACGGTGGTCTCCTCGGCCGGCGTCTCTACACTCACTTCTTCTTCTTCCGGTTGTTCTTGCGGCTCGGCTGGTAGCGCTGGCCCTTGGGCTTCTCCGGCTCGGCCGGGATGTCCTCCGGGGCGACCTTCTTGCCCGTGGTCACGTCGATCGGAGCCAGACCCTTGGCCTTGCGGCGCTCATTGAGCTCGCGGGCGGCCTGGGAACCGGGGGTCGGCATCCGGCGGATCACGTAGAACTGCTGTCCCATGGTCCAGAGGTTGGAGACCGTCCAGTAGATCAGGACACCGATGGGGAAGTTGATGCCGCCCACGCCGAAGACCACCGGCAGGATGTAGAGGAGCATCTTCTGCTGGCGCATGAAGGGGCTGGCCAGAGCTTCCTCGGACATGTTCTTGGCCATGATCTGCTTCTGGGTGATGAACTGCGAGGCGGTCATCGCCAGGATCATGATGATGGACAGGATCCAGACGGACACCCCGCCACCGTGCAGCAGCGCGGAGGACAGCGGTGCGCCGAAGATGGAGGACTTGTCGAACTCGACGACGTTCTCATGGCTCAGGGCGCTGATGCCCTCGCCCTTCTCCTTCGCCTGAGAGATGCCGGACAGCACCTGGAAGAGGGAGAAGAAGAACGGCATCTGGATCAGCATGGGGAGACAGGCCGAGAACGGGTTGGTGCCGTGCTTCTTGTAGAGGGCCATCTGCTCCTGCGCCATCGCCTGGCGGGAGAGCTGGTCCGTCTTGCCCTTGTACTTCTCTTGAAGCTTCTTCAGATCGGGCTGCAGAAGCTGCATACCGCGCTGGGCGCGGATCTGCTTCACGAACACCGGGATCAGGGCCGCACGGATCACGACCACCAGGCCGATGATGGACAGGGTCCAGGTCCAACCGGATTCACTGGGCAGGCCCAGGAACGTGAAGGCTTCGTGGAAGCCCAGCATGACAATGCTGACCAGCCATTTGAAAGGCGCCAGTATCGCCCCAAAGATGTCCATGATGTGTCCCTCAATCAGGCCGCTGAGCGGCGCTCTTCTTCAGTGGTCTTGGCTTCTGCGGCCTCGGCTGCGGCCGGGCCGGGCCCGCCGTCGCGCGGCAGATGGTCGTGCGGATGGTTCAGCATGACGATCCGGGGAATCCGGTCGGGCGGCCAGGACCGTCCACCGTCCGGCACCGGGTCCAGGCCGCCCTCGCTCCACGGGTGACAGTGCAGCAGGCGCCGGCCCGCGAGCCAGCTTCCCTTGACCGCACCATGGACGGTGACCGCTTCCAGCGCATAGGCCGAACAGCTGGGGAAATACCGGCACACCTGCCCATAGAGGGGCGAGATCGCCAGGCGGTACAGCTTGAGCGCGCCGATCAGGATGTTTCTCGGCAGATCGATGACACCGCGCACGACGGCGGCCGCCGCGCTCACGCCTGAGCCTCGCCGGGGACGGTGTCCGCCCCGGTCCGCTCGCGCGTGCGCGCGACAAGACGACGCTGTGCCACGGCGAATGCCTGCTCCATGTCCGCCACGAGTCCCTCCCAATCCGCCTGTGCCGCCGCAGGCAGGGACCGCACCACCACATCGATTCCTGTGGGGTGCTCCTGCAGCAGCCGGGCACCGATCTCTCTCAACCTCCGCTTAACGAGGTTGCGGACCACAGCGTTCCCGACGGCCTTGGACACGATGAAGCCGAAGCGGCCCGGTGAGTCCGGTGACGAAAGGCACGCAGATAGAACTAAGTTCCGGCGCCCTACACGGACACCGGAACGAAGCGTGGTGGAGAAGTCGGCAGGGAGCCGCAGGCGGTTCTGTGCGGGAAGCACTGTGACGCCAGGCCTGGCTCGGGTCGACTAGTCGGCTTTACGCCGAGAGCTCAGTGCGGCCCTTGCCACGGCGGGCAGCCAGGATGGCGCGGCCTGCACGGGTACGCATACGAAGACGGAAGCCGTGCTTCTTGGCACGACGGCGGTTATTCGGCTGAAAAGTCCGCTTGCTCACGGTGGTTGCTCCAGTTGTTTGACGGGACGCGTCTACCTGGATCGCGGGGAAGCAAAGGCTGACGCAAAGTGTGTACTCACCCACGGAACGAACGGAACGGCTGGCTGCCATGTTCGTCCCTGAAGTGTGGGCGTGGATCCCCCATGAGGACATAGGGGACTAGTCAACGTTAGGGCAGCCAAGAGCTGGGCGTCAAATCTAGAGCATACCCACACCCATCCACAGGGGAGTGGACAAGGAGCTGTGGAAACTGTGGATGAGCCGTGTTCCCGGCCATTCCGCGGAACCACATCCATGTAATTATCCACAGGCCAGAGGCTGGCTATCTTCTGGATTTTCGATCGTCTACAGTGTCTCAGTAGCCGTTTTCCACCGATTGTGCATAACACTGTGGAAAAGTGCGGTCCATCACCACGGTCCGGCGCGGCACGACGTACGGGAACCCCAGAGTCAGAAAGTCACGGTGCGCATGGACGAGAGCAATCACGCAGACACGGTCGGTGGTCCCTGGCGCCAGGTGGTCCATCTTCTGGAGCGGGATCCGCAGGTTTCCCCACGTCAGCGCGCTTTCGTCTCCCTCGCTCAGGCTCAGGGCCTGGTGGGTTCCACCCTTCTGGTGGCCGTCCCCAACGAGATGACCCGTGACGTCCTGATCAACCAGGTCAAGGATTCCCTCGACGCCGCGCTGCGCGAGGTCTTCTCCGATGAGATCCGCTGCGCGATCGACGTGGACGCCAATCTCTCCCCGGTCGCGCCCGCGGTGCCCGCCGTCGTCGTGATCCCCGAGGAACTGGACATCGAGACCCCGGCCAACGAGGTCCGCGCCCAGCCCACTCCGCCGAGCAACTCGCAGGAGTTCGGCCGGCTCAACCCGAAGTACCTCTTCGACACCTTCGTGATCGGGCAGTCCAACCGCTTCGCGCATGCTGCCGCAGTCGCCGTCGCCGAGGCGCCGGCCAAGGCCTACAACCCGCTGTTCATCTACGGCGACTCCGGTCTGGGCAAGACCCACCTGCTGCACGCGATCGGTCACTACGCCCGGCGCCTCTACAGCGGGATCCGGGTCCGCTACGTGAACTCCGAGGAATTCACGAACGACTTCATCAACTCCATCCGTGATGACGAGGGCACCAGCTTCAAGCAGATGTACCGGAACGTGGACGTCCTGCTGATCGACGACATCCAGTTCCTGGCCGGCAAGGACGCGACGATGGAGGAGTTCTTCCACACGTTCAACGCCCTGCACCAGAACAACAAGCAGGTGGTCATCACCAGTGACCAGCCGCCGAAGGCCCTGGACGGGTTCGAGGACCGACTGAAGTCCCGTTTCGAGTGGGGTCTCCTCACGGACATCCAGCCGCCCGAACTCGAGACCCGCATCGCGATCCTCCGCAAGAAGGCCCTCAGCGAAGGCCTTTCGGCGCCGGACGAGGCCCTCGAGTACATCGCTTCCCGGATCTCGAGCAACATCCGCGAACTGGAGGGGGCCCTCATCCGGGTCACCGCCTTCGCGAGCCTGAACCGGCAGCCGGTGGATGTCGCTCTGGCCGAGATGGTCCTCAAGGATCTCATCACCGATGAGGGCGCCCAGGAGATCACCGCCTCGCAGATCCTCGACGCCACGGCGGACTACTTCAAGCTCTCCCTGGACGAGCTGTGCAGCAAGTCCCGCACCCGCACCCTGGTGACGGCCCGCCAGATCGCCATGTACCTCTGCCGCGAGCTCACGGACATGTCCCTTCCGAAGATCGGGCAGGAGATCGGCGGACGCGATCACACCACCGTGATGCACGCCGATCGGAAGATCCGCGAGCTCATGAGTGAACGCCGTCAGATCTTCAATCAGGTCACCGAGCTGACCAACAAGATCAAGCAGCAGCAGCGCGAGGCCTGAGGGCCTCCGCGGAACCCACTCCTTATTAACTTAACAACACCTGTGGATAAACCTGGGGACAGTTAAGTGGAGAAGCCGCTGCGATGGCCTTAAAACCTCCAGCACGGCTGTGGATCCCCGAAATGGCGCCGAAGCACTGCCCACAGGACTGCTGGAGTTGTCGGCATTAACACCCACAGCGGGTCAACAGGGCACTTCCGCGGAAGGACGCGGCAGGATCCGGTTATCCACAGAATCCACAGCAGTTATTAACACTACGAATCCCAAAAGATCTGAAATCCGTTAGATAACAAGTTCCCTCCACTCCAACGCCCCACCCCGGGAACTTCCAACGGCCTCCGGCCGAGGACGGAAGGAAGCCACCTCGGCGGACGCCTTCCAGCTGTCCGGACCGTCACCCGAACGACCCCTGGCCAGGAACACTCCTGGTGGCCCCGGTTCCACCGAACTCCAGTGACGACCGCCACCGGTGCGGCACTTGGCTCCGGAGCCGGGTATTCTTGCAAGCTGAATCCGACTAAGCTGGGCGCAACGAGCTCCCGTACTTGAAAGGCGGCACCCTTCCGTGAAGTTCAGAGTTGAACGGGACGTTCTCGCCGAGGCAGTGAGCTGGGCAGCACGCTCACTTTCTCCCCGGCCACCGGTACCGGTTCTCTCTGGTCTGCTCCTCAAGGCGGAACACGGGACGGTCAGCCTCTCAAGCTTCGATTACGAGACCTCCGCACGTCTGGAGATCCCCGCCGAGATCCGCGATGAAGGCACGATCCTGGTCTCCGGCCGTCTGCTCGCGGACATCTGCCGCAGCCTGCCCTCCGCACCGGTCGACATCGAGACGGACGGATCCAAAGTCACCCTCAGCTGCCGCCGCAGCTCGTTCCACCTGGCCACCATGCCGGAGAACGAATACCCCGCCCTGCCTGCCCTTCCGGACAGCAACGGCGTGGTCGACGGAGCCGCGTTCTCCCAGGCCGTGAGCCAGGTGATCATCGCAGCCAGCAAGGATGACACCCTCCCGATCCTCACCGGTGTGAGGCTCGAGTTCGAGGACGACCTCATCACCTTCCTGGCCACCGACCGGTACCGCCTGGCGATGAAGGAACTCCCCTGGGCCCCCACCGCCCCCGGGCAGTCCATGTCCGCGCTGGTCAAGGCCAAGACCCTCAACGAAGTCGCCAAGACCCTCGGCGGCAGTGGTGAACTCAAGCTCGCGATCACGCAAGATGACTCCCGCCTCATCGCTTTCGAGAGCGCCGGCCGGGCCACCACCTCGCTGCTGGTCGACGGAGACTACCCCAAGATCCGTTCGCTCTTCCCGGAAACCACGGCCATCCATGCCGTGGTCAGCACCTCCGAACTCGTGGAGGCCGTCCGCCGTGTCTCGCTCGTCGCTGAGCGCAACACCCCGGTGCGTCTGGCCTTCACTGATGGACAAGTCCACCTCGACGCGGGCACGGGCGAAGACGCTCAGGCCTCCGAAGAGCTGGAAGCACGTTTGGAAGGCGAGGACATCACGGTCGCGTTCAACCCGGGTTACCTGATCGAAGGCCTGAGCGTCATCGAGACCAAGTTCGTCAGGTTCTCCTTCACCTCCGCTCCGAAGCCGGCCATGCTGACGGCCCAGGCGGAGCTCGAGGGCGAGGACTCGGACGACTACCGCTACCTGGTGATGCCCGTCCGCCTGCCGAACTGACGTGCGAAACCAGCTAAGGAAAGAAGTGGACGCCATGCACATTGGTCTGATCGGGCTCGGCAAGATGGGCTTCAACATGCGGCAACGTCTCCGCGATGGCGGCGTGACCGTCACCGGATTCGACCGCAATCCGGAGAAGGCCGACGTCGCGAGCGTGGACGAGCTCATCAGCGCGCTTCCCACCCCGCGGGTCGTCTGGGTCATGGTTCCGGCCGGTGAGATCACCGACGCTCTGATCCGCGAGCTGTCCGAGAAGCTTTCCCCCGGTGACCTGGTGATCGACGGAGGCAATTCCCGCTTCACCGAGGACCAGAAGCACGCCGCGCTGCTCGCCGAGAAGGGCATCCGCTTCGTCGACTGCGGTGTGTCCGGTGGTGTCTGGGGTCTGCAGAACGGCTACGGCCTCATGGTCGGCGGCAGCGCCGAAGACGTCGAATCGGCCATGCCGGTCTTCGACGCCCTCCGTCCGGAAGGTCCCCGCGAGGACAGCTTCGTCCACGTCGGTGACGTGGGCGCGGGACACTACGCCAAGATGGTCCACAACGGCATCGAGTACGGCCTCATGCAGGCCTACGCCGAGGGGTACGAGCTGCTCGCCGCCAAGGACATCATCAAGGACGTGACCGGAACCTTCCGTGCCTGGCAGAAGGGCACCGTGGTCCGCTCCTGGCTGCTCGACCTCGCCGTCAACGCCCTCGAAGAGGACCCGGGTCTCGAGAAGATCGCCGGCTGGGCCGACGATTCCGGGGAAGGCCGCTGGACCGTGGAGGAGGCCATCGCCAATTCGGTGCCCGCCCCCGCGATCACCGCTGCGCTGTTCGCCCGCTTCGTCTCCCGCCAGGAGGATTCGCCCGCCATGAAGATGGTGGCCGCCCTGCGTAACCAGTTCGGGGGCCATGCCGTGAAACAGGCTGGCACCGACGCCGTGCAGTAGTCTCCCGGCGTGTATCTGGCGCATCTCTCGCTGACGGACTTCCGCAGTTACCCGCAGCTCGAACTCCCCTTGGAGCCGGGCGTCACCGTCCTGGTCGGATCCAACGGTGTCGGCAAGACCAACGTGATGGAAGCGATCGGCTACCTCTCCACGCTCGGTTCGCACCGCGTCTCCTCGGACCAGCCGCTGCTGAGGTTCGGCACGGAGCAGGCTTTCATCCGCGCCCGTCTGGTCCGCGGTGAGCAGCAGGCGAGCGTGGAAGTGGAGATCAACGCCGCCAGGGCCAACCGGGCCCGCATCAACCGGGGCAACCCGGTGCGGGCCCGGGACATCCTGGGCCTGGTCCGGTCGGTGCTGTTCGCCCCGGAGGACCTGGCCCTGGTCAAGGGCGAACCGGCGCTCCGCCGGCGATTCCTCGACGAGCTGCTCGTCACCCTGGAACCGCGCCACGCCGGGACCCGCGCCGATTACGACCGGGTTCTCAAACAGCGGAATGCGCTCCTCAAATCGGCCCGGGGCGGACGGCTCTCCCCGGCGCAGGAATCCACTCTGGATGTCTGGGACCACCACCTGGCCGCCAAGGGCGCCGAGCTGCTCCATGCCAGGCTCGCCCTGGTCCGGAGCCTTCAGCCGCACATCGACACGGCGTACGCTTCTCTCACCGACGGGTCGAAAATCGCCCGGGCGCACTACCGCTCGACGGTCGCCTTCGAGCCGGAAATGAGCGGAACGCAGCCCTCCTCACCGGAGGATGCCGCCGCGCGGCTCGCTGCGGAAGACGACGGCGGGTCCGCCGTCGTCGGCATCCTCCCGGCCGAGGATGACGCGGCACGGCTCGCCGAAGACGACGTCGCCTCGCTCACCGAACGCTATCTGCAGGCACTGAAGACGAGCCGCCAGCAGGAGGCCGACCGGGGCCTGACCCTGGTGGGACCGCACCGCGAGGAATGGGAACTGCTGCTCGGGCAGGCTCCGGCCAAGGGATTCGCGTCCCACGGAGAGACGTGGTCTTTCGCGCTCTCACTTCGGCTGGCCGCGTACTACGCGCTGCTGGAGGACGATCTTTCCGGGACCCAGGCCCCGATCCTCATCCTCGACGACGTCTTCGCCGAGCTCGACGCCCAGCGCCGGGCCCGTCTCGCCACGATCGTGGCCACCGCCGAACAGGTGCTGGTCACGGCCGCGGTCGACAGCGACGTTCCCGCGGAACTGGCCGGGTCCCGGGTCCGGGTCCTGCCCGGAACGATCCGCCCGGGAGACCGCGATGGTGCGTGAGCCGTCCCCGGGGCATCCGAAGCGTGGGAATCCGAATCAGAAGGACCCGAAACAGGAAAGCCCTGAACTGGAGGGTCCCGACGCGGCACGCGACGCACTGCGCCGTGCCCGCCGTGCTGCGGAACTGCGCGGCGAGATCCGCAGCAAGTCCGCCGCGGGATCGCTCGAAGGCCCCCGGCCCACGAAGAAGAAGGCTCGTCCCTCCCGGGAATTCGGGAGGGGGCGCGACCCACAGGGCGTGGGATCGATCATGGGCAGGCTCGTGGCGGACCGCGGCTGGACCTCGCCCGTCGCGGTGGGTTCGGTGGTCAGCCAATGGCCGTCCTTCGTCGGACCGGAGGTGGCCGCCCACTGTCAGGCGACCGGGTTCGCCGGCACCACGCTGACCGTGCGCTGCGACTCCACCGCCTGGGCCGCCAATATGCGACTGCTGCGGCCCAGCCTTCTGGAGAAGTTCCGGGCCGAGGTGGGGCCCGGGATCGTCACGGTGATCGAGATCCATGGCCCCAACGCGCCGTCCTGGAAGAAGGGCCGCCGGAGTGTGCCCGGACGGGGTCCGCGCGACACCTACGGGTGAAACGCTCCACGGCCTCCAGAAGCTCTGGAGGCCCCGTGAGTCGTATCCCGGGCCATCCAAGAGCCTTCCGAGAGCGCCAGGAGCCCGTTGCGGGCCGGTCAGAGCCATTTTTCTTCGCCAGGAGCATCCCAGAATCAGGAATCGTTCAGTTCTAAAGGGTAGAATGAATGGTGAGGCTCAGAGCGCCGCTTCGTGACGGATCCGGCGCTCGATCCATGTCCCGGGACCGCTCCGGCGGCGCCTCACGCCGGAGGACCCATGGAACGAGCACCACACACGTCAGCCCGTTCACGTCAGCCGACCGCCGCGGCGGATGGCTGGCAGAGCACGCTTTATTGGCAGAGCACGCTTTAAGAGAGCAACGAAGGAAAGACACGCCTGTGGCCATTGAGAACGCCGAACACCAAGACGCCGATTCGCAGCCGGAAAGCGGGCTGTCCACCACCACCCAGCGTGACTACGGCGCCAGTGACATCACCGTCCTTGAAGGTCTGGAAGCCGTCCGCAAACGGCCCGGCATGTACATCGGTTCGACCGGCCCCCGCGGTCTGCACCACCTGGTCTACGAAGTCGTGGACAACTCGGTGGATGAGGCCCTGGCCGGTTACTGCTCGCACATCGAGGTGGTGCTCCAGGCCGACGGCGGCGTGAGCGTCGTGGACGACGGCCGTGGCATTCCGGTGGACATCCACCCCACCGAGGGCAAGCCCACGGTGGAAGTGGTCATGACCATCCTGCACGCCGGCGGCAAGTTCGGTGGCGGGGGCTATTCCGTCTCCGGTGGTCTGCACGGTGTGGGCATCTCCGTGGTGAACGCGCTCTCCCGTCGGGTGGACACCGTGGTCCGCCGTCAAGGTCATGCCTGGCGCATGTCCTTCGCGGACGGCGGCAAGCCCATGGGCCCGCTGGTGGAAGGGGAAGAGACGGATGCCACCGGCACGACTCAGACCTTCTACCCGGACCCTGAGATCTTCGAGACCACCGAGTTCGACTTCGAAACCCTCCGCGCCCGCTTCCAGCAGATGGCGTTCCTGAACAAGGGCCTGCGCATCACGCTCACGGATGAGCGTGAGATCGAGGCGCCCGACGAGGACCTGGATCTGGATCACCTCAATGAGGTGGAGAGCGGCCCCAAGACGGTGGTCTACCAGTACGACAACGGCCTCCTGGACTACGTGGTCCACCTCAACAAGAGCAAGAAGACCGAGCTGGTCCACCCGGACGTCATCTCCCTCGCCACCGAGGACGGGGAGAAGCAGATCTCCCTGGAGATGGCGATGCAGTGGACCACGGCCTACTCCGAGAGCGTCCACACCTACGCCAACACCATCAACACCCATGAGGGCGGCACCCACGAAGAGGGCTTCCGCGCTGCGCTGACCACCCTCATGAACCGCTACGCCCGCGAGAAGAACATCATCAAGGAGAAGGACGACAACCTCACGGGTGATGACATCCGTGAAGGTCTGACCGCCGTCATCTCCGTGAAGCTCTCCGAACCGCAGTTCGAAGGCCAGACCAAGACCAAGCTCGGCAACTCGGAGGCCAAGGGCTTCGTGCAGCGTGCCGTGACCGAGGAACTCGGTGACTGGCTGGAGCGTAACCCCGGCCCTGCGCGGGACATCATCCGTAAGGCGATCAACGCCGCCCAGGCTCGGCTCGCGGCCCGGAAGGCCCGTGACAACGCCCGGCGGAAGAGCCCGCTGGAGTCCTTCGGCATGCCCGGCAAGCTTTCCGACTGCTCCTCGAAGGACCCCTCGCGCTGCGAGGTGTACATCGTGGAGGGTGACTCCGCAGGCGGTTCCGCCAAGCGCGGCCGCAATCCGGAGACCCAGGCGATCCTGCCCCTGCGAGGCAAGATCCTGAACGTCGAGCGTGCCCGCCTGGACAAGGCCCTCGGCAACGCCGAAGTGCAGTCGATGATCACGGCGTTCGGCGCCGGCATCGGCGAGGACTTCGACCTCGAGAAGCTGCGGTACCACAAGATCGTGCTCATGGCCGATGCCGATGTGGACGGCCAGCACATCACCACACTGCTCATGACCCTGCTGTTCCGCTACATGCGGCCGCTCATCGAGAACGGTTACGTGTACCTGGCACAGCCGCCGCTGTACCGCATCAAGTGGTCCAACGCGACGCACGACTACGTCTACAGCGACGCCGAGCGCGACGCGGCGCTGGTCAAGGGCCAGTCCGAGAACAAGCGCCTGCCCAAGGAGAACGGCATCCAGCGCTACAAGGGTCTCGGTGAGATGGACTACACCGAGCTGTGGGACACCACCATGGACCCGGACCGCCGCACGCTGCTGCAGGTCACCATGGACGACGCCCTCGCCGCGGACCAGGTCTTCTCGGTCCTCATGGGCGAGGACGTCGAATCCCGACGGAACTTCATCCAGCAGAACGCCAAGGACGTCAGGTTCCTGGACATCTAGGCGCCCCGACGACGGCGGCCGCGTGCCGCCGTCGTGCGCCTGATCCGGAACTGATCAACGTGAAACGAAAGACGGAACGATGAGTGACGAAACTCCCGAAATCCCTGGCATGAAGAGCCCCGAGGCCGCCATCGAAGGCACGCTGGTGGACCGCGTCGAGCAGGTGGACCTGCAGACCGAGATGCAGCGCTCCTACCTCGACTACGCCATGGCCGTGATCGTGGGCCGCGCCCTCCCGGACGTCCGGGACGGCCTCAAGCCGGTGCACCGCCGCGTGATCTACGCGATGTACGACGGCGGCTACCGCCCCGACAAGGCGTTCAGCAAGTGCGCCCGCGTGGTCGGCGACGTCATGGGCACGTA
Source organism: Arthrobacter sp. RAF14 (assembly GCF_052114185.1). NCBI lineage: Bacteria > Bacillati > Actinomycetota > Actinomycetes > Micrococcales > Micrococcaceae > Arthrobacter > Arthrobacter sp. RAF14. Next base: position 79,324 of record NZ_JBFREG010000006.1, read on the forward strand.
CCACCCGCATGGCGACATGGCGATCTACGACGCCTTGGTCCGCCTCATCCAGGACTGGGTCATGCGGTACCCGCTGGCGCTGGGCCAGGGCAACTTCGGCTCCCCGGGCAACGACGGCGCCGCCGCCCCCCGGTACACCGAGACCAAGATGTCCCAGTTGGCGATGGAGATGGTCCGGGACATCGACGAGGAGACCGTCGACTTCCAGCCCAACTACGACGGCCGCAGCCTCGAGCCCACCATCCTGCCGGCCCGGTTCCCGAACCTGCTGGTCAACGGGTCCTCCGGCATCGCCGTCGGCATGGCCACCAACATCCCGCCGCACAACCTCCGCGAAGTCGCGGACGGTGTGCAGTGGTACCTCCAGAACCCGGAGGCCACGCGCGAGGAGCTCCTGGAGGAGCTCCTGGTCCGCATCAAGGGACCGGACTTCCCGACCGGCGCCACGATCCTGGGCCACAAGGGCATCGAGGACGCCTACCGCACGGGCCGCGGCTCCATCACCATGCGCGCCGTGGTCAACGTCGAGGAGATCCAGGGACGCACCTGCCTGGTGGTCACCGAGCTGCCGTACCAGGCGAACCCGGACAACCTGGCCGTGAAGATCGCCGAGCTGGTCAAGGACGGCAAGGTCCAGGGCATCGCCGACCTCCGTGATGAGACGTCCGGCCGCACCGGTCAGCGCCTGGTGATCGTGCTCAAGCGCGACGCCGTGGCCAAGGTGGTGCTGAACAACCTCTACAAGCACACCCAGCTGCAGGAGAACTTCTCCGCGAACATGCTGGCGATCGTGGACGGCGTGCCCCGCACGCTGAGCCTCGATGCGTTCATCCGTCACTGGGTGGCGCACCAGTTGGACGTCATCGCCCGCCGCACGCGGTACCGCCTGCGCCGTGCCGAGGAAGAGGCGCACATCCTGCGTGCGCTCCTGAAGGCGCTCGACATGCTGGACGAGGTCATCGCCCTCATCCGCGCGTCGAGCACCACCGAGGCCGCCCGTGACGGCCTGATGGGTCTGCTCGAGATCGACGAGCTTCAGGCCCGCGCCATCCTCGACATGCAGCTGCGGCGTCTGGCCGCCCTGGAGCGTCAGAAGCTCCAGGAGCGCCACGCGGAGCTGGAAGCGCTGATCACCGAGTACAAGGAGATCATCGCCTCCGAGGACCGTCAGCGCGCCATCATCTCGGAGGAGCTCGCCGGGATCGTCGAGAAGCACGGTGACGATCGCCGCACGCAGATCCTGCGCGGCTTCGACGGTGACATGTCCATCGAGGACCTCATCCCCGAGGAAGAAGTGGTCGTCACCATCACCCGCGGCGGCTACGTCAAGCGCACTCGCAGCGACAACTACCGCTCGCAGCAGCGCGGCGGCAAGGGCATCAAGGGCGCCCAGCTGCGCGGCGACGACGTCGTCGAGCACTTCTTCGTCACCACCACCCACCACTGGCTGCTGTTCTTCACCAACCTGGGCCGCGTGTACCGCGCCAAGGCGTACGAACTGGCCGAGGCCGGCCGCGACGCCAAGGGCCAGCACGTGGCGAACCTGCTGGCGTTCCAGCCGGACGAGCACATCGCTCAGGTGCTCGACCTGCGGGATTACCAGCAGGCGCCATACCTGGTCCTGGCCACGAAGGGCGGCCTGGTCAAGAAGACCCGCCTGGAGGACTACGACACCAACCGCAGCGCCGGCGTGATCGCGATCAACCTGCGCGACGGCGACGAAGTGGTCTCGGCTCAGCTGGTCAGCGAAACCGATGACCTCATCCTGGTGTCCCGCAAGGGCCAGTCCATCCGCTTCACCGCGGACGACGAGGCCCTCCGTCCCATGGGCCGGGCCACCTCGGGTGTCACCGGCATGAAGTTCCGGGACGCGGATGAACTGCTGGCCGCCGATGTGGTGACCGAGGACTCCTACGTGTTCGTGGTGACCGAAGGCGGGTACGCCAAGCGCACCGCGGCCGACGAGTACCGTCTGCAGAACCGTGGCGGCCTGGGCATCAAGGTGGCCAAGCTTGCCGAGGAACGCGGTGATCTGGTCGGCGCGCTGATCGTCGATGAGAACGATGAGGTCCTGGTGGTCATGGAGGGCGGCAAGGTGGTCCGCTCCTCCGTCCAGGGTGTGCCCGCGAAGGGCCGTGACACCATGGGCGTCATCTTCGCCAAGCCGGACAAGAACGACCGCATCATCGGCATCGCCCGCAACACCGAGCGTGGTCTGGAGGGCGAGGAAACCGGTGACACACCGGACGATGCCGCAGGCGATGACGTAACGTTGAGTGAGAACAAGGACGGCGCCGAGGTGTCCGTCCCCGTCCAGGACACCGAATCCGGCGAAACCGGTTCGGAAGGTCCGCAGAGCGATGAAACCAGTGGAGGTACCGCGTGAGCCCCTCGAACTCGAGCCCCTTTGAGAGCCGACCGACTCCGAAGGACGAAGGCTCCAGGAACCCGTCGGGTGGCTCTGACGACAAGGGCGGTCAGTCCTCGCGTCCGGCGGCTTCCCCCTTCGAGGCCCCGCAGCAGCCGAAGCCTCAGGCGAAGCCTGCCGCCGCGGATCAGCAGCGCCAGGCCCCTGCGGCCCGTCCTGCTCCGGCCGTGAGCAAGTCCCCGGTCCCCGGGACCTCCACAGGGAACGCGGGAGCCGGTCAGGCCGGATCCGCGAACGCCGCCCGTCCCGCCCAGGCCCGTCCGGCTCAGGCTCCCGCGGGCCAGGCCCGTCCCGCCCAGGCCCCCGCGGGTCAGGGCACGGCTGCCGCGTCCACGGCCGGCCTGGTGAAGCCGGCCCCCAAGGCCAAGGTGCGCCGCGCCAAGCTCATGATCAGCAAGGTCGACCCGTGGTCGGTCCTGAAGATGTCCTTCCTGCTTTCCGTGGCACTGGGCATCGTGACCGTGGTGGCCGCGCTGGTCCTCTGGACCGTTCTGGACCTGACCGGCATCTTCAACCAGGTGAACAAGCTGGTGGGTGATGTGGCCGGCAGCGAGAGCGGTGGCTTCGATCTCCGGAAGGTCGCCTCTCTCGGCCAGGTGGTCTCCTTCTCGACGATCATCGCCGTGGTGAACGTCGTCCTCCTGACGGCCATCTCCACGCTGTCCGCCGTGCTGTACAACCTCGCCGCCACCCTGGTGGGCGGCGTGGGCGTCACGCTCACCGACGACTGAACCGCATCGGCACAGAGCCTCTGATCGGCCGGGACACCGCTGGGACGGTGTTCCGGCCGATTTGGATTGGGCAGGGAAGTCCTGTAAAGTCTTATCTCGGCCCGATCGAGGAGACTCGTGGGCTGTGGGGGCGTATAGCTCAGGCGGTTAGAGCGCTTCGCTGATAACGAAGAGGTCCCAGGTTCAAGTCCTGGTACGCCCACGGAACACCGAGTTCACGGAACGAGGAACCATGAAGAAATTGCTCGTCATCGCACTGGCAGTCGCTTCCGTGGTCATCGTGAAGAAGGCCCGGGAGTCCGAAGCCCAGAAGGGTGCCTGGAAGCAGGGAACCGACACGGTTTCCTGACCGGGATTTCTGGGGGCATGGCGCAATTGGTAGCGCACCTGCTTTGCAAGCAGGGGGTTAGGGGTTCGAGTCCCCTTGCCTCCACCACCACAGAAGGATCGTCGCAAGACGGTCCTTTTGTTTTGTCCTGACTTGTTTTGCCCTGACGACGACGGCGGAAGGCTGAGGCATGAACGCATTGATGGCGACGCTGGGCATCCTCGGAGTCTCCGCCTCGGGGCCGCTGGTCTCCGCGACACTGGCGAGCACGACCGTGGGCGTGGTCGCCATCGCGTTCTGGCGCAACGCGATCGCCGCCGTCGTGATGGGCGCTCCCGAACTGGCACGCCGCCCGCAGTCCTTCACCCGGGTGAGCCGCCGCTCCCTCGCGTGGAGCGGCGTCGCGGGCGTGGCCCTGGCCTTCCACTTCATCTGCTTCTTCTACTCGCTGGAACTGACCAGCGTGGCCGCCTCCACGGCTCTGGTCTGCTTGCAGTCGGCCTGGATCGCCATCATCCAGCTGTTCCGGGGAACCAGGCACTCCTGGCACGTCCTGGCGGGTCTGGGGGTGTCCTTCCTGGGCGTCGTGGCGATCACCGGCTTCGACCTGGGATCCTCGCCGCAGGCCCTCTGGGGTGACATCCTGGCAATCCTGGGCGGGATCCTGGCGGGCGTCTACACCCTGGCCGGGAGCAAGGCGCGGGAGGACATGACCACGGGCGCCTACACGGGCATCTGCTATGCCTTCTGCGCCGCGGTGGTCCTGGTGATGGCGCTCGTCGCGCAGCAGCCCCTGGTGGGGTTCGAGGTGAACGGCTGGCTCGGGATCCTGGCGATCACGGTGGCCGCGCAGCTGCTGGGACACACCTCGCTGAACTACCTGGTGGGCCACCTGAGCGCGCTGGTGGTGTCCATGCTGGTCCTGCTCGAGATCCCCGGGGCCGCGATCCTGGCGGCAGTCTTCCTGCACGAGGTGCTTCCGGCGGGGACTTACGCGGGTCTTGCCCTCATCATCGCGGGCCTCGCGGTCGTGATCGCGGGTCAGCGCGGCAAGCGGGAGAAGCTCACCGAAGCACCGATCGACTGACCCGCTCGGGCCGGCCGACTGCCGCTCAGACGCCGCCGCGTTCCGGCACGGCCGCCGTCGCGCTGTGGATCGCCCGCAGGAGCTTGGCCGGGAAGTAGACCGAGTAGAACACCACCATGGGCGCCTTCAGGGCGATCTTCTTGATGTTGTGGGCCTTGTACGTCCGGTCGAAACGGGTCACGTAGTAGCTGTAGTCGCGGGGTGAATCCTCGAGCCGGCGCGCGGACATCCCGGAGATCATCGTGGGGACGTACTGGACGCGCAGGCTGTGCTCCGCCAGGTGCAGGGACAGGTCGATGTCCTCATGCATCTCGTCCTTCTCATCCAGACACGTCTCGGAGCGGATGATCTCCCAGGCGCTCTTCCTCAGCGCCATGTTGGAGCCGAAGAGGAAATGGTATTCGTGGCGGGCCAGCCGGAGCATGAGCTGCCGCATCCGGTCATCGGCCTTCTGTCCCCAGCGGCGCAGCGGCATGTCGTAGTAGAGCACGGGGCCGGTGGCCGCCTGGACGGTGGGGTCCAGGAAGGCGTTCTGCACCTGCTCGACCCACTCGGGCTCCAGCACGGAGTCGGCGTCGATCCGGCCCAGCACCTCCCCGCTGCCGTAGTCCAGGCCGGCGTTGCGGGTGGGGATGAGGCCCTGGGCGTCGTTCTGCGCCACCAGGTGGATCGGGGATTCCGGGTACTCCAGCTGCATGGCCCGGACGATCTCCGCCGTCCGGTCCGTGGATCTGTTGTCCACTACGATGATCTCGTGGGCAGGGGAACTCTGATAGATGGCCGCCGTGAGGCACTGGCGGATGACGCTCTCCTCGTTGTAGGCGGGGATCACGATCGACACACTGGGCCGGTTCACTCAGTCCTCGATTTCCAAAACACGGATGCGCCCGGTGGGGCTTGATCCCCTCAAACATAGCAAGACGCCCCGCCCGGAGTACTCAGGGCGGGGCGTCTTGCTGCTGTTCGGTTATTTGCCGTCCACGGCGTCCTTGGCGTCGGAAGCCGCGTCCTCGACCTTGTCCTTGGCGTCGGAGAGGGTTTCCTTGACCTCCTCGGCCTTCGCCTTGCCCGCTTCAGCGGTCTTCTGGCTGGCTTCGTGGATCTTCTCGGCGGCACGGCGGGCGGTGGTGCGGGCGCGTTCGCTCACGTCCGACGCCGAAGCTTTCTCGGCGGCGTCCTCCACCGTCGCCTTGGCTTCCTCGGCCACATGCTGGGCCTTGCCCGCGACCTCGGCTCCGGCGTCCTTGACGGCCTCGACGACGGCGGGGGCGCTGTGCGCGGGGCCGGAGGACTGTGCGGGACGGTCCTGGGCGCGCTCCGCCGGGACCTTCCACGGATCCTGTGTGGGGCGGGAGGCCTTCCAGACGGCGACACCGGCCGCGACCGCGGCCCCGATCACCGCGAAGACCAGCAGGCCCTTCTTCTTGCTCTTCTGAGGCTTCCCCAGTTCCTGGGTGGCGGCGTCAGCGGCGGCCGAGGCGATCTGGCGGCCCTGCTGGCCGAGCTCGGAAGCCTGCTCCTGCAGCTGGTTCACCACGGGGGAATCGGCGAACCGGCGGGCGACGGCGTCGATCTGCTCGGGCGCCTGCTCCAGTCCATGATGGACGGCCTCGGAGGCCTTGCCGAGCTGTTCGGAGAGGAGGGGGAGGTACTCGCCCACCACCTTGTCCCGAGCGGTGGCGAGGGCCGGGGTGGTCTTGTCCAGGGCTTCCTGGATCCGCGGGCTCGCATCCTCCACGGCGTCGTGGATCTTCGGACCGAGGTGGGCCAGGCCCTCCTGAAGCCGGGGGGTCACGGTGGCCACGCCGTCGGCCAGGTTGTGCGCCGCGCTCTTCAGGCCTTCCTGGATTTTCGGCGACGCCGACTCCAGGCCCTGCTGGATGCGCGGGACGGCCCAGTTGACGGCGGCTTCGACGCGCGGCGCCGCCCAGTCACGGGCCTGTTCGATGCCCTGCGTCACGCCCTGCTCAAGGTCCCGTGCGGAATTGACGGTCTTTTTCATGGTGCCTCCTAGCATCAACACTTCCTGTGGAGCGAAGCCCATCAGTCCCGTGACGGCAACCGGCAGGCGCTCTGCAGTCCTTGGTGTCCTTAGCGTTCAGCCTAGTTGCATTTCCCGATGTGCGGCTATGTGGAATGTGTCGCGGCGCAAGATTTCACCGACCGCGGAACCCAGGCCGCCTCCAGGACCCCTTCAGTGCTGCGTGGGAGAATTGCAGCATGAGTATTGCAACCGCCAAGGCAACCATCCACACCAACCAGGGCGACATCGTCGTCAACCTCTTCGGCAACCACGCGCCCAAGACGGTCAAGAACTTCGTCGGTCTCGCGACCGGCGAGCAGGCCTGGACCCACCCGGAGACGGGCGAGGACAAGACCGGCACCCCGCTGTACGACGGCACGATCTTCCACCGCATCATCAAGGACTTCATGATCCAGGGCGGCGATCCCCTCGGCCGCGGCGTCGGCGGCCCCGGCTACCGTTTCGACGATGAGATCCACCCCGAGCTGGACTTCAACGAGCCCTACAAGCTGGCCATGGCCAACGCCGGCATCCAGATGGGCCAGGGCACCAATGGTTCCCAGTTCTTCATCACCACCATCCCCACCACCTGGCTTCAGGGCAAGCACACCATCTTCGGTGAGGTGGCTGACGAGGAGTCCCGCAAGGTGGTCGACGCGATCGAGGGCGTCCGCACCGGCATGGGCGACCGTCCCGTCGAGGACGTGGTGATCAAGAGCATCGAGATCGAGCAGCTCTAACATCGCATGAGTTACGGAACCCCGGCGGCCGGATCGGTCCCTGTCTGTCCCCGCCATCCTGACCGAGTCTCCTATGTGAGCTGCCAGCGCTGTGGACGGCCGGCCTGCCCGGAATGCCAGAGACCGGCGGCCGTCGGGGTTCAATGCGTCGACTGTGTCCGCGAGGCGCAGGCGACGGCGCCGCGGGTGCGCGGTGCTTTCGGCGGGGCGGTCGCTTCGGACCGGCCCGTGGTCACCTGGGCGATCATCGCCGTGTGCGTGGCGGTCTACGCCCTGCAGTGGCTGATCCCCAACGATTTCATCTTCCAGAACTTCTACTACGCGAACGGATTCGCGACCACAGAACCGTGGCGGATGGTGACCGCGGCGTTCCTGCACTCGCAGGGCAACATCCTGCACCTGGGTCTGAACATGTACACCCTGTGGATCTTCGGCCAGGCGCTGGAGCCTCTCCTCGGACGCGCGCGATTCCTGGCGCTGTACCTGATCTCCGCGGTCGGTGGTTCGGTGGGGTACCTCCTGCTCGTTCCGCCGGCCCTCGACGGCGGTGTGGTCGGCGCGTCGGGTGCGATCTTCGGCCTGTTCGGCGCCATGCTGCTGGTGCAGCGCCGCCGTGGCGGGCCCATGACGCAGCTGTGGGTGCTGCTCGCGATCAACCTGGCCTTCGGCTTCCTGGTGTCCGGCATCGCCTGGCAGGCCCACCTCGGTGGCCTGGTCACGGGCGCCGCCTGTGCCGCGGTGCTGGTGGGCACCGGACGGACCCAGCGGGCTCCGCTCTGGCAGTGGCTCGGTCTGGCGTTGGTGAGTGCCGTGCTGGTGATCCTGACCGTGTGGAAAGCCGGAGCCCCGGCGCTCTCGTAATCCACAGGGGTTGTCCACAGTGTTAATAAGTTACAGCCCTGTAGTTCAGTGCCCTCCAGACCGGGATTGAGCCGAACTGCACGAAATCCCCAGATGTTATCCACTCCTGTGGATAACATCTGGGGATTTTTTTGTGGATTTGTGGGCGAGCAAGTCAGGTGGGCGGCGCTTCCTGTGCTCGCGTCCGGAGGCGTTGTGTCGGGCCGTCTCGCAGGGAGCGGACGCCCCAGGACAGCCCGGGACTCGCTGGAAGGCTCTGTCCACAGGAGATGTCCACAGCTGTGGCTTTCCAAGGGGCGGTGTATGACGCATCATCGAACCCGGATCCCTGCTCTGGCGGCGCGGAGCGCAGTTTCCCACAGTTCCTGTCCACAGCTGTGGATAACTTCGTCATCAGCTATGCAGAGGGTGTGTGTAACCCAGAGTGGACGATCACTTAGGCGGGCTGCGGCGGAAGCGGACGACGCCGGCCGGAAGGTGGGGTGCGGGCCTAGAAGGCCGCGGCGAGTTCCGTTCCCTCGCGGATGGCGCGCTTCGCGTCCACTTCTGCGGCAAGAGCCGCCCCGCCGATGACATGCACGCTCTGTCCGAGCCGTTCCAGTTCCCCGGCCAGGGAGTTCACGGACTCCTGACCGGCGCAGAGCACCACACTGTCCACCTCGAGCACGCGCGGATCCTTCCGCTCGGCACCGAAGCTGAGGTGCAGGCCGGCGTCGTCGATCTTCTCGTAGTTGACCCCGCTCAGCTGCACCACGCCCTTGGCCTTCAGGGACGCGCGGTGCACCCAGCCGGTGGTCTTCCCCAGCCCTGCGCCGATCTTGCCCTCCCGGCGCTGCAGCAGGTAGACCACGCGGGGGCTGGGCTGATGTTCGGGACGCTGCAGAGCCCCCGGAGCCTCCGGGTCCGTGCTCACGCCCCATTCACGGCGCCACAGGTCCAGATCCAGGCTGGGCGACTCCTGATGCGTGAGGAACTCGGAGACGTCCACCCCGATGCCGCCCGCGCCGATCACGGCCACCCGCTTCCCCGCCTGCCGGGTGCCACGGACCAGCTCCGCATACGTCATGACGCTGGGGTGCTCGACCCCCGGGATGGCGGGCCTGCGCGGTTCGACGCCGGTCGCCACGACCACCTCGTCGAAGGCGCCCGCCAGGTCCTGCGCCGTGACGCGTTCGCCCAGACGCACGTCCACTCCGAGCAGTTCCAGCCGTCGCGTGTAGTACCGCAGGGTCTCGGAGAACTCCTCCTTGCCGGGGATGCGCTGCGCGATGCCGAACTGGCCACCGATCACGTCACCGGCCTCGAACAGCGTCACCGCGTGCCCGCGTTCCGCGGCGGTCACCGCCGTGGCGAGTCCGGCCGGTCCGGCGCCGACCACGGCGATGCGTTTGCGGAGCACGGTGGGCCCGAGCGTGAGGGTGAGCTCGCGGCCGGCGCGGGGATTGACGAGGCAGCTGACCTTCTTGCCCGAGAACGCGTGGTCCAGGCAGGCCTGATTGCAGCCGATGCAGGTGTTGATCTCGTCCACACGACCACTCGCGGCCTTGAGGGACCACTCCGGGTCCGCGAGCATGGGGCGGGCCAGTGAAACCGCCTGGATGCCCGTCCCGGCCAGGATCTCCTCCGCCACCGCGGGCATGTTGATGCGGTTCGACGCCGCCACGGGGATGGTCACGGCCTTGGCGACCACCTCGGTGAACTCCGTGAACGCGGCGCGCGGCACCGAGGTGACGATGGTCGGGACCCGGGACTCGTGCCAGCCGATGTCCGTGGTGATCATGCCCGCCCCGGCGGCCTCGAGTTCGCGCGCCAGGTCCAGGATCTCCTCCTGGGTCTGGCCCTGCGGGACGAGGTCCGCCATGGACAGCCGGAACACCACCATGAAGCCGTCCCCCACCGCGGCACGGATCCGGCGGACGATCTCCACCGGCAGGCGGCGTCGTGCGGCCGGGCTGCCGCCCCACTCATCGGTGCGCTGGTTGCTGCGCGAACTGAGGAACTGGTTGATGAAGTAGCCCTCCCCGCCCATGATCTCGACGCCGTCGTACCCTGCGGCCTGTGCCAGGCGGGCACAGCGCACGAAGCCGGTGATCTGGCGTTCGACGCCGCGGGTGCTGAGGGCGCGCGGCGTGAACGGGGTGATGGGCGCCTTGAGCCGCGACGGAGCGACGATCAGCGGGTGATGGCCGTAGCGGCCGGCGTGCAGGATCTGCAGGGCGATGCGGCCGCCGTCGCGGTGCACGGCCTCGGTGACCTTGCGGTGGGCGCCGAGCTGGCGGCGGGAGGTGAGACTGGACCCGAAGGGTGAGAGCCATCCGCTGAGGGTGGGCGCATAGCCGCCGGTCACGATCAGCCCGGCGCCGCCACGGGCCCGCTCCGCATAGAAGGCCGCGAGGGCGTCCGCGTCTTTGCTGTGGTCCTCCAGACCCGTGTGCATGGAACCCATGATGACGCGGTTCTTCAACGTCACACCGTCCACGGTGAGCGGGCTGAACAGCAAGGGGAAGGCTTCGGCCTGGGAACTGTGGTTCACGCCACTATGTTACTCGTCAGTAACATGTTTGGCCAAGGGTTCCGAATGCCTTTTCCACAGCTTGTCCCCATTGTGGGTAACTTACACGCGTGTAAGTCAGGAGTCCGTGCAGGCCGCATCCGGGCGGACGGTGCCGTGATCGGCAGGTTTCCCACAGAAATATCCCCACTGTGGATAACTTGCCTGTGATGTTGTGGACGGAACCGGTCCTGTGTCCGGCCGGGGTGGGCCCTGAATCAAGGAGCCTTAAACGCGCAGGACCCGTCCCTGGCGGGACGGGTCCTGAAAAGCAGGGCTGGGCGGTTCAGGACCGCCAGCGGGTGGTCATGAGGAATCCCACGAGCAGCAGGCCGAAGCCCACGCCGATGTTCCAGCCGCTCAGAGCGGGGATCGGCAGGAGACCGCTGGAGATGTAGAACGTCATGATCCACAGCAGGCCGAGGATCATGAGGCCGAACATGACCACCTTGTACCAGGTGGGGGTCGGCCTGATCGCCTTGCTCTGGGTGGTGGCGGCCGGGCGGGGTCCGCGGCGTCGCTGTTTCGACTCAGGCATGGGGCTCCTCCAGTGGTGTTAAGCGGACGACGGGCCGGTCTTGATATCCTGCTGGGACACGCAGGACCGGCCGCGGACGCCGGGGCGCAAGCGGTTCAGTCTCCAATGGTAGCCGCTGGAACCCGGGCCATTCTGAGCGTGTGCCGTCACGGACCACAGGGTTCAGCGAAGAGGAGGCTCGGTGCGCAAAGTCATCCAGGTGCTGGGTGAGCTCCTCATGACCGCTGGACTGATCCTGTTGCTGTTCGTCGGCTGGGATCTCTGGTGGACCAACGTCACGGCCGATCACCAGCAGGAACAGGCCGTTCAGAACTTCACACGGCAGCTCAACGCCCCCGTGGCACCCCCGGCCGGAACCGCAGAACGGGATTACGGTGTCCCGCGTGTGGCCCAGGCACAGCCTCACGGCGAGATGCTGGGCGTCGTCTACGTCCCTCGTTTCGGAGCCGACTACTCCCGCCCGCTCATCCAGGGAACCAGCCAGGACGTGCTGGACACCCTGGGGCTCGGCCACTACGACAAGACCGCCATGCCCGGGGCCGTGGGGAACTTCGCCCTGGCCGGGCACCGGCAGACCCACGGTTCCGTCCTGGACAACATCCACCTGCTGCAGCCCGGGGACAAGATCTACGTTCAGACCCGTGAAGGCTTCTACACCTACGTGTACCGGAACTCCGAGATCGTCCTGCCCAACCGGGTGGACGTGATCCTCCCGGTGCCCACGGTGCCCGGGGCTCAGCCGAAGGAGCGCCTGATGACCATGACGAGCTGCAATCCCCGTTTCGGCTCGGAGGAACGCATCATCGCCTACTCCGTCATGGACAGCTGGCGCCCTCTGAGCGCCGGAGCACCCCGTGAGATCGCCTCCGTGGTGGCCAAGGTCTCCGGAAAGGGCTGATCACATGTACTCCTGGATCTTCCGGCATCTCCCCGGACCGCTCTGGCTCAGGATCATCCAGACCCTGATCCTGGTGGCCGTGGCCCTGTTCCTCATGGTGCAGTTCCTCTTCCCCTGGATGGCCCAGTTCACCTCCTTCACCGACTCGACGATTGGTTCAGCGCAACGCCCATGAGCACTTCAATCCTGGTCATCGACAACTACGACAGCTTCGTCTACACCCTGGTGGGTTACCTCCAGGAACTCGGCGCCGACACCACCGTGGTCCGCAACGACGACGTCTCGCTCGAGGAGGCGATCGAACTGGCCGCGTCCCGTGACGGCGTCCTGGTCTCCCCCGGCCCCGGGAACCCCGCAGGCGCCGGCGTCTGCATCGAACTGATCAAGTGGTGCGGCGAGCACGCCAAGCCGATGCTGGGCGTCTGCCTGGGCCACCAGGCCCTCGCGGAGGCGTACGGCGGGACCGTGTCTCACGCGCCGGAACTCATGCACGGGAAGACTTCCCAGGTGGAACATGGAACCGACCCGCTCTTCGCGGACGTGCCATCCCCGTTCACGGCCACCCGGTATCACTCACTCGCCGCGGAGAACGACTCCATCCCCGCAGTACTCGAGGTGACCGCCCAGACCGCCAACGGCGTCATCATGGGCCTGCGTCACCGGACCGCGCCCCTCTGCGGCGTCCAGTTCCACCCCGAGTCCGTCCTCACCGAGGGCGGCTACCAGATGCTCGGGAACTGGCTCGAGTCGCTCGGGCTGACGGGAGCCGCGGCCAAGGCGTCGACGCTGTCGCCCCTGATCCGGAAGTAGGCCGGGTCCGGCTGCACGTCCGGCTGCACGCCAGGCGGTGAGCCGGAAGTCCTCGCCATAGGAAAGAGCCCCCAGGACTGAGGTCCTGGGGGCCCTTTTGTGCCTGTTCGCGTCCGGCTCAGCTCAAGCCGGCTCAGCCGCCGTCGGCCGTAGGCTTCCCGCTGGGAGTGGGCGTCGGCTTGCTGCTCGGGGTGGGCGGCGGCGGGGGCTTACGTGCGACCGTCAGGGTCACCACACCACCCTGATCGATCCGTTCCTTGGCCGCCACGCTCTGACCCGTGACCTGACCCGCAGGAACCACGGAGTTGTCCTTCTCCTCGACCCGGACCTGAAGTCCCAGGCCTTCGAGCACCGTGGTGGCCTGGTCCACGGTCTGACCGCGCAGCTCCGGAACCTCCACCTTGCCGGTGGAGACGATGATCTCCACCGTGCCGTTGACCGGGACCGACTGCCCCGCCGCCGGCTTGGTGGCGATCACCTGGTTGGCGGGGACGGTGGCGTTGTCCGCGAAGGTGGTCACCAGTGTGCCCTTGAGCCCCGCATTGCGCAGGATGTCACGGACCGCCGGTTCGCTCTGCCCCTGGAGCTTGTCCGGGATCTGAACGGCCGTGGGTCCGGCGGACACCACGAGCTTGACGTCCTTGTTGACCTCGATCATCTCCCCCTCCTGGGGATCCGTCCCGATGGCGGTGCCCTCCGGGACGGTCGCGCTCGCCACATGGGACAGCTTCGGCTGGAGATGAGCGTCGTAGAGCTTCTGCATGGCGGCCGACTCGGTCAGCTGCGCGACGGCGGGAACGGCCACCAGTTCGGGTGGGATCGGCCGCGTGAGCCAGCTGTAGATCCCGAATCCGCCGCCGCCCAGCACCATGAGCAGGAAGATCCACAGCGTGACCATGAGGCCGCGGCGATGCCGGCGGTGCGTGCGCTGAGCCTGCTGCACCTCGGGGAGGTTGCGGATCTCCGGAAGGAGCACCCTGAGCTGGTCCTGCGTCAGGGTCAGGGCGTCCTCCGCCGTGTCATACGGGGCGGACGCAAGGGTGCCATCGCTCGCGGCGCCGTGGTCCGGCACCTGGGCCAGGGCCGTGGTGGAATCGCCGGGGTGAGCGGCCCCCGCGCGGTGGCGCGCCGTCGTCGGCTCCTCGACGGCGGCGCTGATCGCTTCCGTCGGGACCGCCACGAGGTTCGCCGCGGTGGAGTCCTGGGGCGCGTCATGCACCGCGACACCCCCGAGGGCGGCGCGCAGAGCGCGCCGGAAGGCCGCGGCGTCGGGGAAACGGTCCTCCCGCTTCTTCCGCATGGCCTTCGCCACCACGGAGTCCAGCGCCGCGCTGACCTCGGGATTGAGCTTGCTGGGCGGAACCGCGATGCCCTGGACGTGCTGATACGCCACGGATACGGGGCTGTCGCCCTGGAACGGAGGCCGCCCGGTGAGCAGCTCGTAGAGCAGACAACCGGCCGAGTAGAGGTCGCTGCGGGCGTCCACGGTCTCACCCAGGGCCTGTTCGGGCGAGAGGTACTGCGCGGTTCCGACCACGGCCTGAGTCTGTGTCATGGTCGCCGAGGAGTCCGTCACCGCCCGGGCGATGCCGAAGTCCATGACCTTGATCCTTCCCGAGTCGCCGCGGACCATGACGTTGCCGGGCTTGATGTCCCGGTGCACGATGCCGGACTTGTGGCTGTACTCGAGCGCCGCCAGGATTCCCAGGCTGTACTCCACGGCCTGGTCGATGGAGACCTCGCCGGCTTTCAGGAGGTCCTTGAGCGTCTTGCCGTGGACGATCTCCATGACGATGTACGGGGCCTTCACGCCGTCCACGCCATCGCCCTGGGACTCCTCACCGGAGTCGTAGACCGCCACGATCGACACGTGGTTCAGGCCCGCCACGGACTGTGCCTCGCGCCGGAACCGTGCCAGGAACTGTGGGTCCCGGGCCAGATCCGCGCGCAGGATTTTCACCGCGACATCCCGGCCCAGGCGCAGGTCTGTACCCCGGTACACGTCGGCCATGCCGCCGCGACCGATCAGATCGCCGAGTTCGTAACGTCCGTTGAGGACGCGCGTGCCGGTGGACAGGTGAAACTCCTTACTGCTGCGGGGTGCCGCTCCAGGACGGCGGGGACTCAGGGTGTGGCCGAGCCGGTGGGCTTGGGGCTGGGCGTAGCCGGCGGTTCAGGAGCGGTGATCGTGTACGTCACGGTGCTGCCCTTGGCCACTTCGGTGCCCGACGGCGGGTTGAAGGTCACGGTGCCGGACGGGGCCGAGCCGGCTCCTGCCTGCGGGACCAGACCGGCGCTGGTGAGCGCCTGCCGGACCTGGGCCTCGGTGACCGTGGTGTTCATGCTCGGAACCGCGACCATCTCGGGACCGGTGGAGTAGGTGACGGTCACCGTTCTGCCCTTGGCGACCGGGCCCGCCGGGTTGACGTCGATGACGGTGCCGGAGGCCTCCTTGTTCTCGACGCCCTTGGCATCAACGACGAGGCCGAGATTGATGAGCTCAGTGCGTACTGCATTGATGTCCCGGCCGTTGTACGCGTCCGGGATGATGTTGACGGTGTCCGGCGTGGACGGCGTCGCGCTCGGCGTGGTGCTGGTGGGAGTCTCCGACGGCGTCTGGCTGGCAGTGGTGGCGACGGTGCTCGGCGGCGTGACCGGGGCGCTGGAGGTGCCGGTGCGGGGGCTGAAGAAGCCCGCCGAGCTCAGCCACACGCCCAGGAAGATCAGCACCGCCAGCACGGCGAGGATGATCAGCGGCCACACCCAGGCGCTGCGCTTCTTCTCCTCGCGTTCCGGGGTGGGTTCCTCGTAGTCCTCTTCGTCGTCCGTGAGCCAGTTCCGCTCCGCCGTCAGCTGCTCCGCCGGGACGACCGGCAGGGCGGAGGTCGCGGTGGTGGCGCCGACCGGGGGGACCACCGTGGTGGCCGCGGTCTGCTGGACATCCACGGGCGCCGTGATGGGGCCCGTGGTGGACTCGAAGAGGAGCATGCCCGGAACCGCGCGATGGGCGGCGTCGATGTCGCCCCGCCGGATGGCCTCGGCCGCCTCGGAGAGCTTGAGGGCGTTGGCCGGGCGGTTCGCGGGGTCCTTGGCGAGCATGGACATGAGCAGGGCGCGGATGGGCTTGGCCAGGGAGTCCGGCAGGGGCGGCGGGGCATCGTTGACCTGGGCGAGGGCGATCGCGATCTGCGATTCCCCGGAGAACGGCCGGTGGCCCGTCAGGCACTCGTAGCCGATGATGCCCAGCGAGTAGATGTCGCTGGAGCCGGTGGCGGTCTGGCCGGTGGCCTGCTCCGGAGCCAGGTACTGGGCGGTTCCCATGACCTGGCCGGTCTGGGTGAGCGGCACCTGATCGGCGAGACGTGCGATGCCGAAGTCGGTGATCTTGACGTTGCGGTCCGGCGTGATGAGCAGATTGCCCGGCTTCACGTCGCGGTGCACCAGGCCCTTCTCATGCGCGACGGCGAGGGCACGCGCGGTCTGGGCGATGATGTTGAGCGTGAGGTCCGGGCTGAGGACGTGCTCGCGCTCGATGATGGTGGACAGCGGCTCGCCGGGCACCAGTTCCATGACGAGGTAGGCGGAGCCGCCCTCCTCGCCGTAGTCGAAGACGTTGGCGATCCCCTCGTGGTTCAGCAGTGCCGTGTGGCGGGCCTCGTTGCGGAAACGCTCCAGGAAGCCGGGGTCACCCGTGTACTCCTCCTTGAGGATCTTGATGGCGACGGTGCGCCCCAGGACCTGGTCCTGCGCACTCCACACCTCGCCCATGCCGCCGATGGCAATGCGCGTGGTCAGGCGGTACCTCCCGCCGAGAGTGATTCCAGACGTTGGCCTCACTTGTTCAACACCGCCTCAAAGAGTTTCTTCGCGTTAGGACTGGTCAGTTGCGCTCCGGTGGCCGAATTCACGCCGTGGAAGGCGAGGGTCACGACCACCTGGGGATTGTCCGCCGGGGCAAAGCCGGTGAACCAGGAGTTGTTGTAGTCATCGGCGGTCAGCTCCGCCGTGCCGGTCTTCGCGGCGACCTTGACGCCGGGGATGGCGGCCGGGGCGGCCAGGCCGTTGTCCACCACGCCGACCATCCATTCGGTGATCTGGCGGGCGACTTCGGGGCTCGTGGCGGTCCGGAGGGGCTCGGGCTTGTACTCGGCGAGGACGCGCAGATCCGGGGCCCGGAGGGCCTTCACCAGCTGCGGCTTCATCTGCACACCGCCGTTGGCGATCGCGCTGGTCAGCATGGAGATCTGCAGCGGGGTCACCTGGACGTTGTACTGGCCGATGGCCGACTGGGCCAGCTGGGGCTTGTCCAGATCCGTCGGGAAACGGCTCTGGGCGTACTGAAGGTCCAGCCGGTCGCCGAGGTCCTGGCCGATGCCGAAGTTCTTCGCCGTCTCCGCGATCTTCTTCTCACCCAGGTCCAGGGCGATGCTGGCGAACGGGGTGTTGCAGGAGTTCGCCAGGGCGAAGTCGAAGCTGCTCTTGTCCCGGGCGTAGCACTGGCCGCCGCGGTAGTTCGGCAGGGTGTACTGCAGGCCTGGGAAGGTCAGTTCCGCGGGGTTCGGCAGGACCGAGTCCTTGTTGTACTTGCCCGATTCGAGGGCTGCCGCGGTGTCGATCAGCTTGAAGACGGAGCCGGGTGCCATGAGCGCGCCGGTGGGACCGGAGACGTTCTGGTACAGGTTGATGCCCTTGGTGTCGTCCAGCTTGGCCTTCGCGGCCCGCGCGGCGTCACCGTCGAGGCTGGCGACCGTGTTGGGGTCGTAGGAGGGCTTCGAGACCATCGCGAGAATCGCGCCGGTCTTGGGGTTCTGGACCACGGCGTAGCCCTCGATGTCATCCGGGATCAGATCGTAGGCGAGCTTCTGGATCTTGGGATCAATGGTGGTCTCGACGTTGGCGCCCTGGGGCTGCTTGCCCAGGAACAGCTGGCGCACGCGCTCCAGGAACTGCTGATCCGAGTCGCCGGTCAGGGCGCCGTTGAGCTCACGTTCCAGGCCCGTGGACCCGGCGCTTCCGTTGGTGGAGAAGTAGCCCGTGATGCCCGCGTAGAGGGCTCCGCCGGGGTAGCTCCGCTTGGACTTGCAGTCCTCATTGCCGGGGACGGACTCCGCGATGGGCTGCCCGCCGGCCAGGATGGTGCCCCGGTCGCTGCAGAGGTTCCGCTGGAGGGCCCGGTCGTTCAGAGCATTGGTGCTCAGGTCTTGGGCGCCGATCACCTGGATGTAGCTGATGGCGCCGAAGAGCAGGGCGAAGAGCGCCACGGTGGCGATCCAGGCGTTGCGGATGGACTGGTTCACGGGTGCACCTCCTGGCCCTGCGCGGTGCCCAGAGCGGGCGTGGTGGGATGCGACGGCGCGGCCACCGTGGCGGAGGGGCTGCTCGACGGGGCCTCGCCGTCACGCAGCGGGCTGGTGTCGACTGGGCCACGGGCCACATTGGAGATCATGAGCAGCAGGCCTGCGACGATCCAGTTGGCCAGCAGAGAGGACCCGCCGGCCGCGAGGAACGGCGTGGTCAGACCGGTCAGGGGGATGAGGCGCGTGACGCCGCCGATCACCACGAAGCACTGGACCGCCATGACGAAGGACAGACCCACGCCGAGGAGCTTGCCGAACGAATCCCGGGTGCCGAGGGCGGCGCGGAAGCCACGGGTGATGAGCAGCAGATAGAGCAGGATCATGGCAGTCAGGCCGATCAGGCCGAGCTCTTCGCCGAAGGAGGCGATGATCATGTCGCTGTTCGAGAACGGAACCTTGTTGGGCTGTCCCTGTCCGAGGCCGGTGCCGAAGACACCGCCGTCGGCCATGCCGAAGAGGCCCTGCACGATCTGGTAGCTGCCGCCCAGGTCACGGTTGTAGACCTCGGGGTCGAAGGCGTTGGCCCAGCTCTCCATGCGGTACTTCACGTGGGAGAACAGCTGTGCGGCCACGACGCCGGCCACGGCGATGAGGCTCACTCCGATGATGACCCAGCTGACGCGGCCGGTGGCCACGTAGATCATCACCATGAACAGGCTGAAGAACATGAAGGACGTGCCCATGTCCCGCTGCAGGACCAGGATGCCGATGCTGACGGCCCAGGCTGCGAGCATCGGGCCCATGTCCCGGAAGCGGGGGAACTGGAGCTTGCCCACTTTGCGGCCGGCCAGCAGGATCAGATCGCGGTTCACGGAGAGGTAACCGGCGAAGAAGATGGCGAGGGTGATCTTCGCGATCTCACCGGGCTGGAAGGTGAAGGGCCCGAGCTTGATCCACAGATTGGCGCCGTTGATCTCGCCTGCGGAGAGTCCGGGGACCAGAGGCAGCACGAGCAGGACGGCGCTGGCGGCCAGCGAGATGTACGTGAACCGCCGCAGCCGCCGGTGGTCCTTGAGGAACCAGATCAGCGCGATCGTGCACACGACGGCGATCAGCGTCCAGCGCAACTGGGTGTTGCCGACGTCGCTCTTGGGCCCGTCCAGCCGGTGGATCATGGCGAGGCCGAGGCCGTTCAGGGCGACGACGATCGGAAGAATGAACGGATCGGCATATTTCGCGCGGAGGCGAAGCGTTATATGCACCGCGAGGGATGCGACGACCAGGAGGCTCGACTGGAACCAGAAGTCCCCGTTGAACGAATCCGGGTTGTTGATGCCGACCATGACGCTGGCGCCGATCCCCACCAGGAGGGCGAGGATCAGGAGCACCAGTTCGATGTTGCGCCGCGGCTTGATCACCGGCGGGGCGGCCACCGCTGAACTCATCGGGCACCTCCACAGGCTGCGGGCGAACCGGCCGGGGCCGTGGGTGTGGCCGAAGTGGAGGCCGAGGGTTTCGGCGTGGCCGAGGCGCCGGGCTTCGCTGTGGCCGTCCCCGGACTTGCCGAACTCTTGCCGGTGGGCACCGCCGACGGCGACGGCGAGCCCGTGGGGCACTGGCGCTCGTCGAAGTCGTAACCGAGGCTGAGGTTGCGGACCACCTGCTCGGCGTCCGGAAGATCACGGGCCGGGATGGTCTCCCGAACGCGCTGCTGCGAGAAGGACGGCAGGCTGCTCACCTGGATCTCGGTCACCGAATGCACGGTGGACAGTTTGATGGGGCCCAGCTGCTGCGAGACGCCGTTGTAGATGGCCACCCGTCCGTCGACCTCGCCCACGTAGTAGCGGGTCTGGGTCCAGGCGTAACCGAACCAGAGGCCCACACTGACGACGGCGAGCACCAGCAGCGTCACGACCCAGCGGAACCAGCGACGGCGGGGCCGCCCGGCGGGCGCTGCGGCCTCCTCCTCGAGCTCCGCTTCCGGGCTCTCCTGGCGGTGCGTGAGAACGGTCGCGGCGCGCCGTGCGACGGCGCGGCCGGCGATATTGGGGATCTTGCCGGTCTCCAGGGCCAGGGCCGCGGCGCCGACGAGTTCGTGGGGGCGGGCCTCCAGCTCCAGGCGCAGGACCTCGGCCGTCAGGTGGGCTCCCAGATTGGGGTCCGTCCGGGTGTCCTCGGCCGGAGACGGGGTGAGGAGGACCGTGTTGATCCCCTCCGTGAAAGCCGGGTCGGGTGTGGTCTTCCCGGGCTGCTCCGCGGGGTCGGACGCTTCCGCGGGTCCGTCTGCGGACTCCGGGCTCGGGGAAGCCGGCGCGGCGTCCTCCGATGCGGCGCTCTCGGCGCCAACCCCGGTGCCGGCCGCCGCGGCCGGTGCCGTGCCCGCTGCGGCGGGTCCGGCGTCGTCGGCCACGAGGTCCAGCACGATCACGGTGACGTTGTCCGGGGAGCCGGCGGCGAGCGTGAGCTCGATGAGCTGGTCGGCGGCGCGGGCGACCGACGCGGTCCCGCGCACCACGGCCTCCACCATGTGATGCGGGACGAAGTTCAGGCCGTCCGAGCAGAGCAGCCAGCGGTCGCCCTCGCGGGCTTCGAGGGAGTTCAGATCGAGTTCGGGGCTGGCGTCAACATCGCCGAGGACGCGCATGAGCACGTTCTTGTGCGGATGGGTCTCGGCCTCCTCCGGGCGCAGGCGCCCCTCGTCGACCAGGCGCTGCACGAAGGTGTGGTCCACGCTGACCTGTTCGAAGGCGCCGTCGCGGAGACGGTAGGCGCGGGAGTCGCCGATATGGGCGTAGTTGAGTTTGCCGTCGGCCAGGAGCAGTGCCGTGACGGTGGTCCCCATGCCCGCCAGGAGCGGGTCGACGTGGACGAGCTGGGACAGGATCGAGTTCGCGGTCTGGATCTCGTCCGCCAGCACGGTCCCGGCGTCGCCGTCGTATTCATCGTGGTCGAGGTGGATCAGGTCCAGCACCGTGGAAGCCGAGGCGACGTTGCCGCCCGCGTGGCCGCCCATGCCGTCGGCCACCACGGCCAGGTGGCGTCCGGCGTACGCGGAGTCGTCGTTCTTGGCGCGCACCAGCCCCACATCGGACCGTGCGGCGTAGTGCATGACCAGATGCGGCCGGGTCCCCTCAGGGCCCAGCTCTGCGTTCTTCTCGTCGGATGCCAAGGTCACGGCCTCAATTCGATGACCGTCTTGCCGATCCGGACGGGGACCCCCAGCTCAACGGGAAGCGCTCGGGTGAGCTGCTGGTCGCCGAGGTAGGTGCCGTTGGTGGAGCCGAGGTCCTCGATGAACCAGCGGCTGCCCTGCGGGAAGAGGCGTGCGTGACGGCCCGAGGCGTAATCGTCCTCGAGGACCAGCGTCGCCTCCTGAGCGCGGCCCAGCAGGATCGGGCTGGAGGCCAGGTCCAGGTGGGTTCCGGCGAGTGGTCCTTCGGTGACCACCAGGTGCCGTGCCTGCTGGCGGGCCACGGGCGCCTGGGCCTGGGCGAGTTCGGGGTGCTTGCGGAGCTGGCGGGCGGTCAGGGCGCCCGTCTTCGCCGTCCCGCCGATCATGAGATCCCGGCGCATGGCCGAGACGATGCTGAAGATCAGCACCCAGATCAGCAGGAGGAAACCGAAACGGAGTGCCGTGACGGTCAGGTCGCTGAGTTCACTCATGCGTTCCTCCCCGGGTTGACGGGAATGAGCCGGAAGATCATGCGGGTGCGTCCCATGGTGATGACGGAACCGTCCGTCAGTTCCATGCTGCCCTCCAGCCGCTGGCCGTTGATGTAGCTGCCATTGGTGGAACCCAGGTCCACGGCCCAGGTGGCGTTGCCCTGCGTGCGGATCTCTAGGTGCCGGCGGGAGACGCCCGTGTCGTCCACGGGGATGTCGGCGTCCGTGGCACGTCCGAGGATGATGCTGGCCGCGTTCAGCGAGTAGCGCTGGTCATTGAGGTCCAGGACGGCCTGGACCCTGGCCGGGGAGCGCTCCGGCGCCGACGGCGGGGACGCCTGCTGGCGGGACGACGACGGCGCGGCGCCCTGGGCCTTGTCCGCGCGGGACTGCACGGTCACGTCACCGGGCCTGAGGGAGGGTTCACGGACGAACGCCACGCGCACCGGTCCCGGAAGCGTGTATCCCTGGCTCTTGGCGTGGGCGATGACCACATCACACAGCTCCTCGGCCAGGGCGGTGCCCCATTCCTCGGCGCGGGTGTAGTCCGATTCGCCCAGCAGGACTTCGAAGCTGTTCGGGGCGATGCTGCGGCTGGTGGAGACCGTCAGCACCTTGTTGTCCATTTCGCGGCGCAGGAGGCTGGCGATCTCGACGGGCTGCAGCTGAGCCTTGGAACCGCCGCTGAAGACGCCACGGACGGCCTTTTCCAGGCCGCGTTCAACACGGTCAAGCAATCCCATGACGTACTCCTTTCCTCTCGCTTCCTGAGGGACATCACCCAGGGACGGCCGACGGCGAAGTGCCGGCCATTGAATCCGATACTACTGTCCAGGCTCCGCCAGACCCTACCCCGGACTCCTCTGAAAGCCCCGAAATCGCAGAACTCCCAGCAACTTCCCACCGGGTCTCCGTCCTGGGTAGGAGGGCCCGGAACCCAGTGCCGGCGCGGCAGGACCGGGCACCGGGAGGGGGTGACGAGGTGGCAGCGGCAGCGGCCTTCACCTCGATTTCACATTCCGGCGCGAACATGGTTATGATTGTTCCCGTTGCTTTCGCCGGATACGGCGAAAGCAAAGTGCGCGCGAGTGGCGGAACGGCAGACGCGCTGGCTTCAGGTGCCAGTGTCCGAAAGGGCGTGGGGGTTCAAATCCCCCCTCGCGCACAAAGGGAAACTCCCGGTTCATTGAACCGGGAGTTTTTTGTTGTCCGGGCGGCGGTGGGCCTCGGACGGAGCCGCTCTCAAGAGTTCCCGCCCACCCGTTGACACCCACTGTGGCGCGCGTCACGATGGAGTTACTTGCAAAAAGCAAGTGACATCACAGCATCGGAGTATCGACGTGAGCACCATGATTTTCGTGAACCTGCCCACCAGCGACCTGGACCGGGCCAAGTCCTTCTACACCTCCCTCGGTTTCACCATCAACCCCCTCTTCACCGACGAGAACGCGGCCTGCGTGGTGGTGGATGAGAACGTCTTCTTCATGATCCTGCGGCGCGAGTTCTTCTCCACCTTCACCACCCGTGAGCTGGTGGACCCCGCTACCCAGATCCAGGTCCTGACCGCGATCAGCCGGGACTCCCGTGAGCACGTGGACAGCACCACCGAATCCGGCGTGGCCGGCGGCGGCAAGGAGCACCGCGATCCCCAGGACCTCGGGTTCATGTACTCGCGCTCGGTCGAGGATCCGGACGGCAACATCCTGGAGTTCGTCTTCATGGAGCCGCAGGCCGTGGAGAACGGCCCGGGCGAGCACGTCTCCGAACAGGCGGCCGACTGAAAGCACCGACGAGCGAAGGAGGAACGCATGGCCGCGCGGAATTACGGCCAGTACTGCGGTGTGGTGCGGGCCCTGGAACTGGTGGGGGAGCGCTGGACGCTGCTCATCGTCCGGGATCTCCTGGTGGGCCCGCGCCGCTACTCCGATCTCAAGAACGGCCTGAGCCGTATCCCTACGAACATCCTCAGTGACCGGCTCAAGGAGCTCCAGGGGGCCGGTCTGGTGCGGCGCGTTCCCGTGCCGAGCTGCGGGCTGGTCTACGAGCTCACGTCGTACGGCCGGGAGCTGGAGGATGTGATTCTGGCGCTCGGCCGCTGGGGGTTCAAGGCGATGGGAGAACCTCGCGAAGGGGACGAGGTCACCGCGGGCTCCCTCTCCATGGCGTTACGGACGGCCTTCGACGCGGAGGCCGCCGCGCGTGTCCCGCCCACCGTTTTCACCCTCCACCTGGGGGACGTCACTCTCGTGGCGCGCTCCGCCGAGGGGCGTCTCGACGTCGTCGTCGGCGGGGAAGCGCCGTCCTCACCGGGCGAGGTGGATGCCGTGGAGTTCGCGGCGGGGCCCCGGTTGCGTGAGCTCATCGCCGGGACGCTGTCGCCGCAGGAGGCGGAGCGCTCAGGCGCGGTCCACGTGCTCGACGGCGACGCGCGCCTGCTGGAGCGCTTCGCCTCGCTCTTCCATCTGGACGGAGCGGTGGTCGCCTGAGCCGGTCAGGCCGGCGATGTCGCGGGCAGGAAGGCGCGGAATCCGCCGATCAGCGCGTCCAGACCCATGCTGAAGGCGCGGTCCGGGTTGCTCCCGCCCTCAGCCTCTTCGAAGCTGGCCACCGCCGACGTGAAATTCGGGGTGTTCTCGCCTTCGGAGCCCGTGCTGAAGATGTCCGACGGCGCGGTGGCGTCGTAGGCGGAGCCGAAGATGAAGGATTCCAGGGCGACGATGGCCGGAACGATCCGGGCTTCGGGGAATCCCGCCCGCCGGAATCCGGCGCTGACCACTTCATACATGGCCAGCGTCCGCGGGGCGTCCGTCACCGGCAGCACCGCGATGATGGGGATCAGGGGCGTGTGCTGGGCGAAGACCTCGCGGTAGCTCCAGGCCCAGTGCCGGACGGCCTCCTCCCACGGCTCGCCGTCGAAGGCGCTCACGTCGACCTGGGCGGCGAGGTGGTCCTCCACCAGGATGAGGATCTCCTGCTTGTTGGTCACGTGGTTGTACAGCGCGGACGGCGAAACCCCCAGTTTCTTCGCCATGGCGGACATCGTGAGGCCCTCGTAGCCCTTGACCGTCACCAGTTCGAGGGCGGCCTGGACGATCGAGTCGTGGGTCAGGACGGCCTTGATGGGCCGGCCCACGCGACGACGGGGGGCCTGGTCCGCGGTGCTGGGGGTGCTCATGGGGTTCCTCGTTCGTCAGGTCTGGGGCTTGCACCACTCTAGCGGGAGGAGCACCCGGCGACGGGGTCTTTGCGAGATGCGTCTTATGGGTTATAGTCATTCTAAATGAATGGTGTTCATTTAGTGACCCGAGTCACGGCACCACCTGACCCATCCACTTGGAGGAAAAATGCTCACTCTTGATCGCGACGTCGTGATCGTCGGCGCCGGCCCGTCCGGCCTGACCGCAGCCCGTCGGCTCAAGAAGGCCGGCCTGAGCGTGGCCGTCCTGGAGGCTCGTGATCGTGTGGGTGGGCGCACCTGGACCGACACCATCGACGGCGCCATGCTCGAGATCGGCGGCCAGTGGGTCTCGCCGGACCAGACCGTGCTCATGGAACTGCTCGACGAGCTGGGCCTGGAGATGTACTCCCGCTACCGCGAGGGCGAGTCCATCTACCTGGGCGCCGACGGCAAGCTCAGCCGCTACACCGGCGCCAGCTTCCCGGTGGACGAGGAGACGGCCGCCGAAATGGATCGCCTCACGGCCATCATGGATGAACTCGCCGCCGAAATCGGCGCCGAGGAGCCCTGGGCGCACGCCAAGTCCCGCGAACTGGACACCATCTCCTTCCACCACTGGCTCCGTCAGAACTCCAGCAACGAGGAGGCCTGCAACAACATCGGCCTGTTCATCGCCGGTGGCATGCTGACCAAGCCGGCCCACGCCTTCTCCGCACTCCAGGCGATCCTCATGGCCGCCTCCGCGGGTTCCTTCACCAACCTCACGGATGAGGACTTCATCCTGGACAAGCGCGTGGTGGGCGGCATGCAGCAGGTTTCGCTGCTCCAGGCCGCTGAGCTGGGCGATGACGTGGTCCTGGACTCCCCGGTCCGCACCATCAACTACACCGAGGACGGCAACGGCGGCTACAAGGTGGTGGCCGAGTCCGATCGTGCGATCGTCAACGCCCGCTTCGTCATCATGGCCGTGCCGCCGAACCTCTACAGCCGTGTGTCCTTCAACCCGCCGCTGCCCCGCCGCCAGCACCAGATGCACCAGCACCAGTCGCTGGGCCTGGTCATCAAGGTCCACGCCGTGTACGAGACCCCGTTCTGGCGCGAGAAGGGCCTCTCCGGCACCTGCTTCGGCGCCGACTCCATCGTCCAGGAGGTGTACGACAACACCAACCACGAGGATCCCCGTGGCACCCTGGTGGGCTTCGTCTCCGACGAGAAGGCGGACGCCATGTTCGAACTGAGCGAGGAGGACCGCAAGGCCGCCATCCTCGACTCCATCGCGACCTACCTCGGCGAAGAGGCCAAGAACCCCTCCGTGTTCTACCTCTCCGACTGGGGCTCCGAGGAGTGGACCCGTGGCGCCTACGCCGCCAGCTACGACCTGGGTGGCCTGAGCCGCTACGGCAAGTCGCAGCACGACGCCGTGGGCCCGATCTACTGGTCCTCCTCCGACCTGGCCGCCGAAGGCTACCAGCACGTCGACGGCGCGGTCCGCATGGGCCAGAAGACCGCCGACCGCATCATCGCCGCAGCCAAGGCCTGATCCAGGCCGCACCACCGTCCCCGGCCCCCGGAAGATCCCGGGGGCGGAGGCACGCCTCGCAACAGGCGCACGACGCCGCACCGGAACTGACTCCCCGGTGCGGCGTCGGCGTTTAACGGGTGTTCCGCCCGGCCGCGGCTCAGAGCGCGGCGAGGTCCTCCCGCAGCGCACGGACGACGGCGGTGGCGCGGCCGGCGTCGGGCTCCATCCAATTGCTGAGGTACCCGAACCCCACGCCGTGCGTGGGGTCGGCGAAGGCGAGCTGTCCACCGGCTCCGTAGTGCCCGAAGCCGGACGGGCTGAGCAGGTCTTGATCGGTGCCCGGCAGCTGGAAGCCCGCGGCGAAACGGTCCGCCCACGGTCCCGGGATGTCCAGCTCCTGCGGACCCTCACTCACCGGACGCAGGGCGTTTTCCAGGGTCTCCGGGGCCACCAGGGTGACGCCCGCGGTGTCCCGGACCGTCGCGGACCAGAGGGCCGCCAGGCCCCGGGCCGTGCTGATGGCGCCCGCGGCCGGGAACTCGGCGGCGTGGAAGGCACGGTCATTGGCGCCACGGTCCTCCGTCACCAGCTCCGGAGGCAGGGCGCCGCCCAGGGTCGGGCCGGATGCTGCGAAGGGGTTCGGCAGCTGCTGCATGGCCTGAACGCCCTGGCGGTACGCCTCGGAAAGGCTGATGTGGGCCACCCGGTTCTCCTCTTCGGCGGGCAGGCCCAGCCAGGCCTCCGCGGAGACCGGGGAGAAGACCTCCTGGAAGAGGGTGCCCGCGCTCCGGCCGGTGACCCGCCGGATGAGCTCGCCGCTCAGCCAGCCGTGGGTGATGGAGTGGTAGGCGTAGCCCGAGCCCGGTTCCCAGAGCGGTTCCTGGGCGGCCAGGAGGTCCGTCATGAACTCCCAGTCCAGGATCTGCTCCCGGGTCAGATTCTCGCGGACCGCTGACAGACCGGCGCGGTGGCCCAGTGCCTCCCGGACCGTGAGCCGGTCCTTGCCCTGGGCGGCGAACTCCGGCCAGTAGGTGGCCAGCGGGACGTCGTAGTCCACCAGACCCTGCTCCACGAGGCGGGCCACCAGCACGGAGGCCAGGCCCTTGGTGCAGGAGAACATCACCGCGGCCGTGTCCTCCTCCCAGTCCTGTCCGGAGCGGGCGTCCCGCGTGCCGGCCCAGAGGTCCACCACCTTCTCCCCGTCCCGGTAGACGGACACGGCGGCGCCCATGCCGGGCCGGTCCTCGAAACCCTGCGCGAAGGCCTGACGGGTGCGTTCGAATCCGGGGGCGACGGCGCCGTGGACGGTCACGGGGTGGGAGGCGTTCATGCGGATCCTTCCGGGTGCTGTGGAGTGATGGATCAGACGCTACACGGTCCCTCCGACAAGCCCGGGGATACCGTCCGGCGAACGCTCCGGCCCGGGCGAAGCGAAGGGGACTACCCTTGATTTCATGCGAGTGAAGATGTGCAGTATCCATGTGACCGACCCGGCCGCGGCTCATGCCGTCTACACCGAGAAGTTCGGTTTCGACACCCTGATGGCGATCCCGGAGGCGAACCTCTTCATCGTCCAGGACGCCTCCATTCCGGGCGGCCCCGGCCTCCTGCTCGAACCGAGTGACAACCCGATCGGCGAGGACTACCGCTCCCGCGTCTACGAAGCCGGAATGCCGGCCATCGTGTTCGGAGTCGCGGATGTGGCGGCCGAGGCGGAGCGTCTCGCCGCAGCCGGACTGCGCGTGCTCGGCGAGCCCGTGGCGGATCCGTCCGGGACCTACGTGGACGTGGACGACTCCTGCGGCAACCTCATCCGCCTGCACCAGGACTGATGTGGACTCCCTGACCTTCCTCTACGTCCCCGGCGTCACCCCGGGGAAATGGATCCGCCGCTGGGAAGAGCGGATGCCTCAGGTCTCGCTGGAGCACCGGTTGGTGGACGACGACGTCGCAGCCACCCTGGCGCTGCTGGAGGCCGGCGAGGCGTCGCTCGCCTTCGTCCGGGTCCCCGCCGGGACGTCCGCCACGCTGCGTGAGGGCCGTTTCGCGATCCCGCTCTACGAGGAGCAGCAGGCCGTCGTGGCCGCCAAGGGCCATGAGATCGCGGCCTTCGACGAGCTCGACCTGGAGGACCTGGAAGGCGAGACCTTCTTCGACAACTCGCCCGAGGGGATCCAGGCGCTGGGCGGCCTCGAGACGGCCCTGGAGGTCGTGGCCAGCGGCGCCGGTCTCCTGGTGCTGCCGATGCCGGAGGTGCGGCACCTGAACAATCCGGAGGTCGTGGCCCGCCGCCTGCGTGATTCCGAGCCGAGCGAGATCGTGCTGGTGTGGCGTCAGGACGCCGATTCGGACCTGATCCAGGAGTTCGTGGGGATCGTCCGGGGCCGTCGTGCCGATTCCGGCCGGCAGCCCTCGGTCAATCAGGAGCAGCAGGCGCAGGCGGCCAAGGCCCGGAAGACCCGCAGCGTGGTGGCCGGGGCCCAGGGGACGTCGAAAGCCCGGAGCGGCGCCCAGAAGGGACGCTCCGGCGGGAAGCCGGGCACGGGGAAGCCGGGTGGCGGCAAGGGTTCCGGCCGCGGGCGCGGCAAGCCGCCGTCGTCGGGCCGGAAGGGCCGCTGAGCACTGCCCCTTAAACGCCGAGTTCGGGGGTTCTTTCCGGGTTCGTGGCCTGCAGACCACGGTTTCGGAACGAACCCCCGAACTCGGCGGGGACGAGGATGGAGAGCGTCAGACGCCTGCGGGAACCTCGGCGTTCTCGGGCGTGGCGGCGGGCTGCTCCTCCACGGGCTTCCTGCGGCCCTTGCCGTAGCGGAAGTGGAAGAACACGTAGCAGGCCACCGTGAACGGGACGCCGATGTACAGTGCCGCCACCTGGGTGGGGTCGAAGGCGATGCCCACCATCGAGGCCAGGCAGGCCGTGAACGCCAGGATCGGCACGAGCGGGAAGAACGGGGCCCGGTACGGCAGCGTGCGCACATCCCCGCCGTTGCGGACGAACGCCCGGCGGTGGAAGAAGTGCGAGGCCGCGATGGACATCCACACGGCCACCGTGGCGAACGCGGCGATCGAGATGAGCACCAGGTACACCGTGGTCGGAGCGACGATGCTGCTGACCAGGGACGCGAGGCCGCCCACCAGGCTCACCAGGAGCGCGATCATCGGGATGCCCCGCTTGGTCAGCTTCGCGAAGGCCTTGGGCGCGTGACCCTCATCCGCCAGGGAGAACAGCATGCGTGCGCAGGAGTACAGGCCGCTGTTGCCGGCGGAGAGCAGCGCGGTGATGACCACGAAGTTCATGATGTCCGCCGCGTAGGGGATGCCGAGCTCGGAGAAGACGGTGACGAAGGGGCTTTCGTCCAGGCCGGCCTTGTCGTACGGGATGGTGGCCGCGATGACCGTGATGGCGCCGATGAAGAAGATCACCAGGCGGAGCACGGTGGTGCGCATGGCGCGGGGCACGCTGCGGACGGGATCCGCGGTCTCCCCGGCGGCGACGCCGATCAGCTCGGAGCCGGAGAACGCGAACAGCACGGCGAGCACGGTGACCATCACGCCCGTGAAGCCGTTGGGGAAGAGGCCGCCCGGCGTCGCGAAGTTCTCGAAGAGGTGCGGGTAGTGCCCCTGCGCGGCGGGGTGGAAGCCGAGCAGCGCGGCGCCGCCCAGGATGATCAGGCCGACGACGGCGGCGACCTTGATCATGGCGAACCAGAACTCGCTCTCGCCGAAGACGCGGGAGGAGATGGCGTTCATGGTGAACAGGACCGCGGCGAAGATCAGGCAGAAGATCCACACGGGCACGCCCGGGAACCAGCGCTGCATCATGACGCCGGCCGCCGTGAACTCGGAGCCGATGGCCACGGCCCAGGTGAGCCAGTACAGCCACGCCGTCGTGAAGCCGGTGGCGGGACCCATGGTGCGGTCGGCGTAGATGTGGAAGGCGCCGGAGACCGGGTAGGCGATGGCCAGCTCGCTCAGACACGCCATCACGAGATACACGACGACGGCGCCGATCAGGTAGGCGATCACGGCGCCGAGAGGGCCGGCCTGGGAGATGGTGTAGCCGGAGCTGACGAACAGCCCGGAGCCGATCACTCCGCCGAGGCCGATCATCACCAGGTGACGGGTGTCCATCGATCGCCGGAGGCCCTGCTGGGGCGGTTCGGGCAGGGGGTCATTCACACCGGATTCGTGGAGCGGGACAGCGCTCATGGATCCTCCAGGGGGTGGGGCAGCGGCAAAACGGGCGCGCGGAGGCCGCCGGTCAGCACCGGATTCTGCAAGGGTTGCGGTTTCAGGGTAGGGGGTCTTCGTTCCCTGCGACCATGTTGGTGATCAAGCTAACACCGGGCGTCGCGCGGCCTGAGACCTTCGCCACAGCGGTTAAGGATCCTCAAGGAAGTCCCCCGCAGACTCCAGCCGAGCAACAGCAGAGCTGATGCTCGCGGCTCAATGTTTCAAGCATTGCTGGTGGATGCTGTTATCGTGCCCCGCGCCGGGGGGAACGGACCGCGGTGGCGGGCTCAGTGGAGGGTGGGGTCAGTCCTTGAGGGGCTTGCGGGCCAGCCAGGCCGCGACCACGGCACCCGAGATGTTGTGCCACACCGAGAACACGGCCGAGGGGAGCGCCGCGAGCGGGCTGAAGTGCGCATTCGCCAGGGTGGCGGCCAGCCCCGAGTTCTGCATGCCCACTTCGAAGGCCAGGGCACGCCGTGCCCGGCTGTCCAGTCGGCCGATCTTCCCGGCCAGATAACCCAGTCCCAGGCCGAATCCGTTGTGGAGCACCACGGCCAGGAACACGATGCCGCCGGCCGCCACGAGCTTGGAGGCGCTTCCGGCCACCACGACGGCCACGATCAGCGAGATCACCACGGCAGACGCCCAGGGCAGGGCGGGCAGGATGCGGGCCACGGCGTTCTTCAGGAAGAGGCGGGCGAGCAGGCCCGCGACGACCGGGAGGAGCACGGTCTTGAGGATGTCCAGGACCATGCCGCCGGCGTCGATGTGGAGGAAGGACCCGGCCAGCAGGAGCGTCAGGGCCGGCGTCACGAGGGGTGCGATCAGCGTGGACACCGAGGCGACGGCCACGGAGAGCGCGACGTCGCCCTTCGCCAGGAAGGCCATGACGTTCGAGGCGGTGCCGGAGGGCGCGCAGCCCACCAGGATGACGCCCACAGCCAGCTCTGGCGGGAGCTGCAGCAGCACGGCGATGGCCCACCCGGCGCCGGGCATGATCACGTAATGCGCCACGATCCCCAGCAGCACCGCCCAGGGACGCCGTGCCACCGAGGCGAAGTCCGGGGGAGTGAGCGTCAGGCCCATGCAGAACATGATCACGCCCAGCAGGTACGGCACGGCCGGGGCAAGAGGCTTGAAGGCGTCAGGCGCCGCGAACCCCGCGATTCCGGCCGCGAGGACCAGGAGCGGGAACACCGTGACCGCCAGGCGGGCCACCTTCGCTTCGGCGGCCAGGGCGGGATTCTCCAGAGCGGGAGTGATCGCGACCGGAGTGTTCCCGGGCGGATTGTCCGCTGTCAGGACCTTCGGCTCCCGGTTCTCCAGGGAGTCGCTGTTCACGGGGTTTTCCGGTGCTTCGGGCATCCACCCATCGTGACACGGGAGCGCTCATCTGTTCGCCGAGACAGTGGTTTTCCGTCGAAACAGTGCGTTTAAACCTGACCTCCGGGTGCACGGTCCGGTAGCGCTCGATCTGACGGAGCCGGCGGCCCAGGGAGTCGCGGCGCGGGTGGGGGGTGACGTCGGGCGCCTCGCCCGTGAGCTCGACGTGCTCCTGGCCGTACTTCCAGAGTAGGAGGTCGTCCAGGAGGCGATCGGGACCGGGGGAGTAGCGGTGGTCCAGGGCGTCGCGGACCTGGCGGATCCGTTCGGCGCTCAGCAGGTCCGCCATCTCGATGGTGCGCGTCAGCCCGTGGGCGGCCAGGAGTTCGGCGGCCCAGCCCCAGTCGTCGTCGACCTTGCGGTCCACATGGGGAAGGAGGGTCTGCCAGACGCGCCGCACCTGATCCGGGGTAAGAGGGATGGAGCCGTTGCCCTCCTCATCCCAGTAGCTCCGGACCTCCTGGTAGCTCTCCTGAAGGTCGGCGAAGGCGCCCTCGACGGTCTCCAGCATGGCCGCCGTCGCGGTGAACTGACGGTCGAACTGCGGGGTCCAGGCGCGCGGGTCGTCCGCCTTGAAGCGGATGTCGTGCTCGATCTCGCTCCAGGCGTGCGCGAACACCGTGCGGATCTGGCATTCGAAGAAGTAGCTGCCGTTCGGCGGGATGTCCGGGTTGAAGAGCTTCTGGTACTCCCGGACCACCTCGTTCTGAATGGTGCGCAGGATGAGGTGACGGCTGGAGTAACCGTACGTGCCGGATTCGATGGACCCGATGTCCTTCTCGCGGTCGCCGCGGCAGTCGAAGAGCTGGCGCTGCTTCTTGATGACATTGGCCACCGTGGCGTTGTCCGCCGGGAGCTTGGTGATGACGCGGATGCCGACCATGTCGTTGAGGGTCCGGAAGGGGTCCGGGAATTTGAGCACCGGCTTGCCGCCCGGCTCCAGGGGCGCTTCGAGCCGGGAGATCTTCTCCTGGAAGGACTCCACGGTCTTGGTGCGGCCGGTGACGAACAGCGGGGTGACCTCGGAGGCCTTCAGAATCCCGCGCAGCGTCAGCAGGACGTTCTGGGTGACGAGTTTCAGGGACGGCCGGACTTTCCGGTACAGCTCGACGTGCTCTTCGACGAGCGCGCGCTGGTCATCGTCCAGACGATCCCAATTGATTGCCATGCCGCCCAGCGTACTAGGCGCCGGGAGGCCGGGAATGACGCTCGCGTCATGCAGGGGACCGGATCGGCTGGGCACTTCCAGCGCATAGCACGTGTTAGTTACGATGAGGCCCATGCTCACAGTCATTGGCGAAGCCCTCGTGGACGTGGTCCACAGCAAGTCCGGAACCTCGGCGCATGTGGGCGGCAGCCCCCTCAACGTGGCCGTCGGCCTCGCTCGTCTGGACCACCCGGTCCAGTTCCTCGGACGGTACGGGCAGGACGAGTTCGGTGACGCCATCGCCGCTCACCTGCGGGATTCCTCCGTCATGGTCCCGCTGCCGCCGGACGCGCTGCCCACCAGCGTCGCCAAGGCCACACTGGACGACGACGGCGCGGCCACCTACGAGTTCGACCTCGTCTGGGAGCTGCCGGGCCTCGCCGAACGGCTTCCCGTGGTCCTGCAGGGCGGCACGCTGCTGCACACGGGATCCATCGCCACCGTCCTGGCACCCGGCGCCGCGGACGTGCTGGCCGCCGTCGAGGTCGCTCACCCGAACGTGACCATCAGCTTCGATCCCAATTGCCGTCCGAGCCTGACCACCGATGTGGAGGCCGTCCGCGAGCAGGTGGAGCGTTTCGTGAGGCTCGCGGACGTGGTCAAGGCCTCCGATGAGGATCTCGAATGGCTCTACCCGGGTGTCGACGTGAAGGAGTCCGCCCGCCGCTGGCTGAGCCTTGCCGGCGAGAACGGCCCGGCCTTCGTGGTGGTCACGCGCGGCGCCGACGGACCGTGGGGTGTCGCGGCGTCCGGCGAGACGGAGGTTCCGGCACCGAAGGTCACCGTCGCGGACACCGTCGGGGCCGGCGACTCCTTCATGGCGGCTCTGCTGTCCGGTGTGGTGGATGCCGGCTACGACGGCGCGCTCAACCGTGAGCGTCTGCGCCGCGTGAGCGTCGAGGAACTGCGCTCGTTCCTGGCCTACGCGGCCCGCGCCGCGGCGATCACCGTGTCCCGCGCGGGAGCGAACCCTCCCAGCCGTGAGGAACTCGCCGGGCACTGATCGGCGCCCCTCCCGGGGTCCGCGCCCGGGTCACGGCCAGACGGGCTGGTCCACGCCGAGCGGACCGGCCTCCATTCTGAATTCCGCCTCCGCACCCTCCACGGAACCGGGCACCGGAACGGCCTGTGCGGGACCCCACGCGGTGGACACCGGAGAACGGAACGCTCCGAGCGTCTCCGCGAGTTCCCGGGGGCTCGGAGCCGGCTCGTGCTCCCGCGCGGTTCCGAGGGAGTACAGCAGGTTCGCGGCGCCGATGAGGGAGGCGGTCACGGTGCCCGCGCGTCCGTACTCCAGGAGGGACAGCACTCCGGCGGCCAGATGGTGCCCGGTCGAGTGGTCCAGGGCCTGCGCCGGCAGTGGCCGGGGCTGCGCTTCCGGTGTGCCCTCCGCCGGGTCCGTCCCGGAGGCCCGTGCCCCGTCGTCGGCGATCCCGCAGCTCATCTGCACCAGCGAGTCGAAGCCCCGCCGCCCGGCCCAGGGGCCCTGCCAGCCGTAGGCGTCCAGGCGGGCGGTCACCAGCCAGGGCGCGGCCTCGCGGAGCGTCTCCCCGTCCAGCCCGAGGGACTCCAGAGCGCCCGGTCGCAGTCCGTGGACCAGCACATCTGCCCCGGAAACCAGGTCCAGGAATCGTTCCTTCCCGGCCCGGGTGCCCAGATCCAGGAAGGCCCGGCGCTTGCCCTGGGTGGTGATCGGGAGCAGGGCCGGGATCTCCTCGAACCCCGGCGGATCGATCCGCAGGACCTCCGCACCGTGTGCCGCGAGGAAGCGGGTGGCCAGGGGTCCCGCGATGACCCGGGTCAGGTCGAGGACGCGCAGCCCTGCCAGGAGCCGAGTTCCCGCTGTCGGTGTCCAACGGGTCCGCTCCGTCCCGCGGAGGATCCGGACCGCTGGCTCGCCCGCGGTCGCGAGCCCGGCCGGATGGGCCTGCCAGGCCTCCCGGCTGTGCAGCTGGGCAGCGGCCCCACCGGCCCGGAGCACGGCGGACTCCAGCTCTGCGGCTTCCCGGTTCAGCACCCGTTGAGCGGCTTCGTCCCGGGTGGCATCGGCGGGCAGGCCGAGCGCGGTCAGGGCCGCCGAGCGGTGGTGTGCGTAGTTGGTGTGCAGCCGGATCCAGCCGTCCCGGCTCCGGTACACCCCGGAGAGGGCGTCCCAAGGGGAGGGGACCTCCCAGCCCTCCGGCAGGAACAGTGCCTCGGAGAGGAAGGCGGCACACGCCTGGGTGCTGTCCACCGCGACGGCGGGCGGCGCCGCCGTCGCGGTTCCGGAGGCTTGCGCGGCGCGCAGCACAGCGGCCACGCCGAGGTTTGCCGCGGCCACCGATGCGGTGGCCAGGACGGTGACGTGGAAGGCCGACGGCAGCACCGTGACGGGCCCGGTGACCCGCAGCCCGTTCAACAGCCCAGGGTCCAGCCCGAGGGTCTCCACGTGTCGTCGGATCAGGGACATCGTGTCCATGGCATCTCCTCCTGAGACCATCCTGCACCCCGGTGGCGGGTCTGCGCAGCGGCCGCTCTGCAACCTCCCGGTGGAGCGGCGCTGTCGTAGGCTGGTGACCACACACTGACAAAGGAGCCGGACCATGTCCTTCGATCCCTATGCGGCGCTTCCCGCCGTCGCGGCGTTCCAGGTGACCAGCACCGATGTGGAGAACGGGGCGGTGTTCGCGCAGCCCCAGGTGAGCGGGGTGTTCGGTGCCGGCGGCGACGACGTGTCCCCGCAGCTCAGCTGGGAAGGCGCACCCGCGGGGACCCGCAGCTACGCCGTCACCGTGTTCGACCCCGATGCTCCGACGGCCAGCGGATTCTGGCACTGGGCCGTCCTGAACATCCCCGCGGACGTCACGAGCCTGCCCTCCGGCGCCGGCTCCCCGGACGGCACCTTGCTTCCTGAGGGCGCCCTCCAGCTGCGGAACGACGCCGGATTCGCCGGGTACGTCGGTGCGGCTCCGCCTCAGGGCCACGGACCGCACCGCTACTTCGTGGTGGTCCATGCCGTGGACGTCCCCACCTTGGATGTGCCGGTGGACGCCTCGCCGGGCCTGCTCGGCTTCAACCTCTTCAGCCACTCGATCGGCCGCGCCACACTCGTCGCGAGCTACGATCGGCCATGACCATGCGGCTGGTGGCCAGCGACGTCGACGGCACCATCATGGGGCACGACGGCGTCATCTCCACGCGCACGCGGAACGCCTTCGCGGCGGTGCGGGAAGCCGGGGTTCAGGTGGTCTTCGTGACCGGCCGTCCCCCGCGCTGGCTGGGCCCACTGGCCGAACAGCTGGGTCATGACGGCACGGTGATCTGCTCCAACGGCGCCGTGGTCTGGAACATGGCGGGAGGGGAGCTCCTGAGCGCCGAGGGTCTCGGACGCGAGGAGGTGCTCCGGCTGCGCACGATCATCCGCGAGCTGCATCCCGAGGCGGGGTTCGGCGCCGAGTGCGTCAACGGCCTGCGTGTCGAGGAGAGCTTCCGGCAGGCCCATGGCGGGTCGCGCCTGGCGGAGCTGGACTTCGCTCCACTGGAGGACAGCCTCGGCCCGGAGGATCAGGTGGTCAAGTTCCTGGCCGTCTCACCGGTGCTGAGCGCCGAGGAGTTCCACGCGCTGGTGGTGGAGGCCGTGGGCCCGCTGGCCCATGTCACCCACTCCGATGCGCGGTTCGCCCTCCTGGAGATCTCCGCGCCGGGCATCACCAAGGCCCACACCCTGGAACGCTACGCTGCGTCCCTCGGGATCGACTCGTCCGAGGTGGTCGCGTTCGGCGACATGCCCAATGACGTCCAGATGCTCGCCTGGGCGGGTGAGGGCTACGCGATGACCGGCGGTCATGCGGAAGCGCTCGCGGCCACCGCCTTCCGGGCGCCTTCCCTCGCCGACGACGGCGTGGCGCAGGTTCTGGAGTCGAAGCTGGGCGGTGTCCGGGTCCGGACGGCCGGCACGTCAGGAGATATGCCAATCACGGCATCCATGGGAGGGGAAGCATGACCACCAAGGAATACTTCGAGAACCCCCGGGGAGCCGGGAAACCCTTGGTCCTGGCTCACCGGGGCTACTGCCGCGGCGCCCTGGACGGCGTGCGGCTCGAGGGTCTGGAGAACACGCTCGAATCCTTCCGTGCGGCGCAGGAACTCGGAGTCACGCATCTGGAGACGGATGTGCGGCTCACGGCGGACGGCGAGATCATCTGCTTCCATGACCCCATCCTGGACCGCATCACGGACCGGACCGGCGCCGTCGAGCGTCTGAGCTGGGAGGAGATCCGGCGAGCCAAGGTGCGTGGCCGGGTGCCCGTGGCACGGCTCGCCGATGTGGTGGATCTGCTGCCCCAGGCCCGTTTCAACATCGATGTGAAGGACGCCGCCGCTGCTCAGCCGCTGGCCGCGCTCATCGAGGAGAAGAACCTGCAGGACCGGGTCCTGGTGGCGTCGTTCGCCGACGCCGGCCGCAAAGCCGTCACCAGCCGGGTGGCGTGGCCGGTGGCCGGTTCCGCCGGGCAGGCCACCACGGCCGCGTTCCTGCTGGGCCGGTTTCTGCCGGAGAAGTTCGCCGCCTCGCTGGTGGCCGACGTGGACGCGTTCCAGGTCCCGGAGAACTTCGGCAAGGTCCCCGTGGTCACCCGCGACTTCGTGGACCGTGCGCATGCCCTGGGCAAGCAGGTCCACGTCTGGACCGTGAACGAGGAGGCGGACATGCGCCGCCTGCTGGATCTCGGCGTCGACGGGATCGTGACGGACCGTCCGGACATCGCACTGCGCGTCGTGGACGAGCGCGTCTGACCCTCCGCTCGCTTGCCCCGGCCGGTCCATCGACTGCTCCATACGTGTCGTTTCGAGGTCTCAGAACGACACCTACGGAGCAGTCGATGGAAGTGTGGGGAGGGCCGGGGCGCGGGATGGTGGTCCCGCGCCCCGACGGATCTCAGGAGTAGACCGCCGCGCTGCCGTAGAGCTCCCGCGTGAAGGAGGAGATCACGGTGGAGTAGTTCCCGGCCCGGAGGTCGTAGGTGACGTACACCCCGTAGCCGTCCGTCTTGGTGCGCTGCGCGAAGGACTTCATGGTGCTCGTGGACGTGTTGTTGAGGTCCACCGCGGCCGCGCCGAGCTGGGCCGGGCCGAGTCCGGGGATGACCGGGGCGTCGTAGCTGCCGTAATACGGGTTCCAGGCGTAGTCCACCATGTCGCCCACGCGCAGTCCGCCGTAGGAGAGGTGATCCGCGGCCGGACCGATGTTGTAGAAGGTGATGAGCTTGTCCGGCAGGCGGTTCCGGAGGGACTTCACCAGGTACACGAAGGACCAGTCGTTTGGCTGGGACGTGCCGTTCTTGCCGTACTCGGCCCACTCGTCGTCGAAGTCGATGCCGTCCAGACCGTAGCGCGTCACGGTGTCGGCGAGGCTCGCGGCGAACCGGTCCGCGGCCGCTTCGTCCGGGAAGTTGGCGAAGCCGGCGCCCTGGTGGTTGCCCAGCACGGACAGGATGACCTTGATGCCCTTCTGCTGGAGCGGGCGGATGGTGGTGGCCGCGTTGTCCAGCACCGCCTGGACCTGCGGGTTGCAGTAGAAGACGGCGTTGGTTCCGTCGTAGTTGATGTTGGCGGCGAAGATCACGGCCAGGTCGAAGGCGTTGGCTCCGGAGCCGGCCAGGGTGTAGCGGCCGACGTTGCTGATGCTGTTGCTGTTGACCTCGATGTAGGCCACGCTCTTGATCCGTCCGGCGGTGGCGGAGCGGGCGGCTGGGGCCGCTCCTGCCGCCGTCGCGCCGCCGAGCCCGGCGGCTCCGAGGAGTGCGGCCCCGCCCAGGCTGCGCAGCAGTGCGCGGCGGGGGAAGGGGGAGTGCTGGGGGGTGTGGCTGGGTGTCGTCATGGACAAGTCCTTAGGTCGATCCGGTAGGAAGGGTGATCCGTGAGGGATGAAGGGTCTTGCATCACTGGTCCCGGTCGACGTCGGCCGGGAACCCCAGTGGGAGAAACTCTTGATGACTAAACCGTTATAGTCAAGGGGTTGACCCCGCTAAACTCTGCGATATAGCGGTTTAGTCGTGGCCTCGATAGCATCTGGGCATGGTCTCTCCCTCGGCCCCCTCGGGCCCGGAACGCACATACAACTCCCTCCCCGGCGTCGGGCTCGAGTCGCCCGCTGCGCGCGCTCTCCACGGTCAGGAGCTGCCGGGATCCGGCCAGCCGCGCCGCAACCGGGAGGCGCCGGAGCAGGCTGGGTCGGAATCGGTCCCGCCCCGGGAGATCGACGCCGGGCCGCTCGCCGGGCATCTCGTCCAGGACGGCGAGGAGCTGGTGTACGACTGGTTCCCGGAGGCCGGACCCACGTTCGCCACGCGCTGGACCGCCACCGCCTTCGCCCTGGACCTGGAGTTCGACGACGGCGGCACCCTCTCCGCGGTCCTGGCCCCGGACAGCGCGGGAACCCCGATGCTGCCGTGCGCACAGGGCGCCTCTCTGCGCCACTCGGTGGACCAGTGGAACCGGCAGGTGGTGCCCCTGGACTCGTTCGCGGGCCGCCGGATCAACCGCGTCCTGTTCCGACTGCTCGCCCCGGAGACCAGTACGGTGTGGCTGGACGGACTGCGGATCCGTACTCGTGAGGAGCCCGGCGGCGAGATCCTGGACCGCGTCCTGACCACCCGGGGCAGCCATTCGAGCGACCGGTTCTCCCGTGGCAACACCGCGCCCCTCGTGGGGCTCCCGCATGGCGGAGTCTTCGGGCTGCCCATGACGGACGCCTCCGCCGGGAACTGGCCCTACGCCTACCACGCGCACAACGTCCTCCCGGAGAACCGCCCCGCGCTTCAGGCCTTCGCCACGTCCCATCTGCCAAGCCCGTGGATCGGGGACCGCGGCGTCTTCGAAATCATGCCGAGCCTCGACGCGGATCCCGACCCGGACCGCCATGCCCGCGCGATGACCTTCAGCCATGGCGCGGAGGAACCCCGGGCCCACGAATACCGCGTCACCTTCGACAATGGGCTGCGCGCCCGGATGACCGCGGGCGGGTTCGCCCTGGGGCTCCGCTTCGAATCGGGCACGCCCGTCCGTTCCTTGATCGTCGACCACCTGGGCGCCGCGCGGGACGTCTCGTTCCGTCAGGAGGAGGGCGCCTCCGTGCTGGAGCTGACCCTGGACGACGGTCCCGGCAGGCTCCCGCACCACGTCCACGTCCGGTTCCCCGCGGGGTCCTCGGCGTCCTTCACGGGGGACCCGGCGGCGGGTGCCGATAAGGCGGTCGCCGCCCACGACGCCGGAGGGCGGCTGGGAGGGCACGTGCGGCTGCCGGGGGAGGGCGCCGTCGTCGTCGAGGTGCTGGTCGGCATCTCGACCATCAGCGCGGGGCAGGCGGCGGAGAACCTGCGCGACGTCGGGGATTACGAGGCGATGCTCGCCGCGGCCGAGGCCGCGTGGCGGGAGTCGCTGGAGGTCCTCGAGGTGGAGGGCGTCTCGGCGGACCAGGAGCGGGCGCTGTATTCGGACCTGTACCGGCTGTTCCTGTACCCGAACCGGCATGACGAGCCGGACCCTGACGGCCGCCGGCACTACCGCAGCCCGGTGGACGGTGAGGTCCGGCCCGGCGTCTTCGGCGCGAACAACGGCTTCTGGGATACCTATCGGACGTGCTGGCCGCTGCTCGGGCTGCTCTCGCCGGACCGGGCCGCGCTCCTGGCGGACAGCTTCGTGCAGCACTTCCGGGACTCCGGGTGGACGAGCCGGTGGAGCGCGCCGGGGCCCGTGGACTCGATGACCGGCACCACCACGGACACGGTGTTCGCGGACCTGGTGTCGTCCGGGGTGACCGGCTGGGACGTGACCGCCGCCTACGAGTCCGCCCTGGTCAACGCCACGGTTCCCGCGCCCCGGCCCGAGGTCGGACGGAAGGGGCTGAGCGACGGCCGGTTCCGCGGGTACATCTCCACGGACGTCCACGAGGGTCTCTCCTGGACACTCGACAACGCCATCAACGACTGGGGCGCCGCCGTCCTGGCCGGCTGGCTCGCGGAGCGGGAGGAAGATGCTCCTCGCCGCGCGCGTCTGGCGACGGAGGCCGAGTATCTCGCCCGCCGCGCCCTGGGGTACCGGAAGGTGTTCCATCAGGGCCTCGGCTTCTTCCTGGGCCGGACGTCCGAGGGAGAGTGGCGCGTCTCCGATGGCGCCTACGACCCGGACGTGTGGGGCTACGACTACACCGAGACGAACGGATGGGGCACTGCGTTCACCGCCCCGCATGACGGGGCCGGGCTCGCGGCGCTGCACGGTGGCGAGGACGGACTCAGCGTCGCATTGGACGCGTTCTTCGCGCGCCCGGAGACGGCCGCCGAGGAGCTGTGCGGTTCGTACGGGTTCGTGATCCACGAGCAGACCGAGGCGCGCGACGTCCGGATGGGCATGCTGGGGCTGTCCAATCAGCCCGCGCACCACATCCCGTACATGTACTGCTTCGCCGGCCGCCATGACGCCGCCCACCGGCTGATCACCACTGCGCGGGACCGGCTGTTCAGCGGTTCCGAGATCGGCCAGGGTTTCCCGGGCGACGAGGACAATGGCGAGATGTCCGGCTGGCACCTGCTCGCCAGCCTGGGGCTGTATCCGCTGGTGCCCGGGTCCGGCC
This sequence comes from Arthrobacter sp. RAF14, assembly GCF_052114185.1. NCBI lineage: Bacteria > Bacillati > Actinomycetota > Actinomycetes > Micrococcales > Micrococcaceae > Arthrobacter > Arthrobacter sp. RAF14. Next base: position 121,410 of record NZ_JBFREG010000006.1, read on the forward strand.
GGATGATTCTGACTCCGCCCCTCGCGCCGCGGGCGGTGCTGCGCCCGCTGGGCGGCAGGGAACTGGTCATCACGGCGGAGGGGGCCGGGAAGCCGTACATCGAGTCGGTGCGGTTCAACGGGCGGCCCTGGGACCGGATCGACATCCCGCGCAGCCTGCTGGCGGGCGGTGGGCACCTGGAATTCGTCCTCTCCGACGTGCCGCGCGGCTGGGCTTCGGATTCCCGGCCGTGGTCTCTGTCCGGCGAGGAGCCGCACGGGATCCTGGGTGCGGCGCTGCCCGGGATCGTGCTGCCGGACCGGCCGTGGCGGGATCTGCTGGCCGTGGCCGAAGGGACCGTCACGGACGATCTGGGCGACCGCGAGGTGGGGCTCGCCGCCGGGGAGACGGTGTTCGCCCCGCTCAGGGCCGCGTCGGAGCTGCCCGGGCTGTACACGGTGACCGTCGACCAGCCTCAGGAGGCGTCCTGGCGGCTGGAGGGCCTCGACGTCGCCGGCGAATGGCACCTCCTGGACCACCGCGAGGACGAGGTCTTCCAGCGGGCGGGCCAGTTGCGCCCGTTCCGCCCGCACGACGACGGCGCCGGCCGCGCCGCGCTCTTCAACGCCGTGCGCTTCACGGCGCTGAGCCCGCTGCGGCTCGTGCAGCTGGAGGTGCTGGGGTAGGGGGTTCCGGACCCGGGACCCCGCTGAGTCCGCTGCCGAGGTGGTGAATCCGCTACAGGATGTAGCGGATTCACACGTTCGATAGCGGACTCAGCCAAGGTCCTGTCCGCCCGGGCGTCCCGTGGGTCCCGCGAGCTCCGGAACAGTGGAAACCCCCGAGTGCTGTTCAAAGATGATCTGGGTCTCCGTCCGGCCGAGGTCCGGGTCGGAACCGAGATGGAGTTTGATGAATTCCCGGAGGGCGGGCACGCTCAGACAGGCGATGTGGAGCACGAAATCATGGTCTCCGCCGATCAGATAGATGCGCTGAACCCCCGGGATCGCCCGAAGGCGGTTGGCGACGAGGGGCAGGCGGTTGCGGACGGTGCTGTGCACGCTGACGAAGATCATCGCCTCGACGCTGGTCCCGACCGCCTCGGGGTCGATGTCCGCGTGGTAGCCGCGGATGACGCCCGCCTCTTCGAGGGCCCGCACGCGACCGTGGCACGTTGACCGGGGGAGTCCTACTCGGGCCGCAAGTTCCTTGTTGGACAGCCGTCCGTAACGGCTGAGTTCGGCGAGGATCCTGCGGTCTGGCTCGGAAAGCTGAATTCGGTTCACGGAACCGCCTTTCGTCGGACCACGAATTCGACTCAGAAACGCAGGCTGAGGCTGCTTCTGAATTGTGTCCGAAATTCTAGAAGTTATCCCGGAGGATTGCGAGACTTGTTGCGATCATCATGAATCCGTGGCCCATCGCAGGGGTGGTTCGCGCACCAGGATTGGAGTGGCAGTGGGGCGTGAGTGGACCGGCGACATCACCCGGGACGACTGTGAACAGGCGGATCGCGAGGACCAGATGGCGTCCTTCCGTGACGAGTTCGACCTGCCGGACGGGCTGATCTATCTCGACGGCAACTCCTTGGGGGTCCTGCCCCGCGGCGCTGCCGAACGCTGTTCCGCCGTGCTGAAAGACGAGTGGGGCACCGATCTGATCGGCAGTTGGAACAAGAACCACTGGTTCGGGCTGCCCGCCCGGATCGGGGAGAAGATCGGCCGTCTGATCGGTGCCGGAGACGGCGGCTGCGTCGCCACCGACACCACCTCGGTGAACCTCTACAAGGTGCTCGGAGCGGCGCTCAGGCTGCAAGCGGAGGATGCCCCCGGGCGACGCGTCATCGTGTCCGAGCGGGAGAACTTCCCTACGGACCTTTACATCGCCTCGGGCCTCATCGACGTTCTGGACAAGGGCTACGAACTGCGGCTGATCGACGGGCCGGAAGACCTGGACGATGCGCTGGGAGCGGAGGTCGCCGTCGTGCTCCTCACGCAGGTCAACTACCGGAGCGGCGCACTGTGGGACATGCGGGCGACGACGGCGCGCATCCACGAGGAGGGTGCGCTCGCCGTCTGGGATCTGTGCCATTCCGTGGGCGCGGTCCCGCTCTCGGTGTCGGACTCAGGCGCCGACTTCGCTGTGGGGTGCACGTACAAGTACCTGAACGGCGGGCCTGGCTCTCCTGCGTTCCTGTGGGTCGCTGGGCGGCACCTGGCCCGGGCGCAGTCGCCGTTGACCGGCTGGTGGGGGCATGCGGAGCCGTTCAGGATGGCCCCGGCGTATGCGCCGGCATCCGGCATCGACCGGTTCCTGGTGGGCACCCAGCCGATCCTGTCCCTGGCGACCATGGAAGTGGGCGTGGACCTCGCACTCCGTGTCGACCAGGAGGAACTGCGCCACAAGTCGCTGGCGCTCACGTCGCTCTTCATCGACTTGGTCGAACAGAGGCTTCCCGGGCATCCGCTGACCCTCATCACTCCACGGGACGAGGAGCGACGCGGAAGCCACGTCTCGTTCCGGCACCCCGAAGGCCACGCCGTCATGAAGGCCCTGATCGCCCTGGGAGTGGTGGGAGACTATCGCGAGCCCGAGGTGCTGCGATTCGGGATCACCCCGCTGTACCTGCGCCACGTGGACATCTGGGATGCTGTGGAGGCGTTGCGGCGGGTCCTGGATGACGAACTGTGGAGGACTCCGGAGTTTCAGCTGAGGGATGCGGTGACCTAGCCGTACACCGTGAGGTTCGGGAACTCGCTGTCGTCCGGCTCGGAGGGCAGGTGATGGCCGAGGCGATTGCGCAGCCCCGGAGCCTTCGCCTCGAGGACCACCCGCGCCCACACCAGCGCGACGCCGAGGGCCGCCCACAGGACGACCAGGACGGGCGCTCCGCCCAGCTCGCCGCCTCCCAGCACCCACCCGCCGGCGAGGACCGCGCCGACGGTCCAGAGGCGCAATGCGGCGTCGCCGGCGTCGAGCAGTGTGGCGGTGGCGGTGCGGGCGATCCGCCGCTGCCGCGGATCCTGTTCGTCCGGCGTCGCGCGCAGGATCGCCACGCAGGCGCGGAACAGCTCCACACCGCCGGTGACAGCGCTCAGCACCAGACCCACTGCGACGATCAGCCCGCCCGCCAGTGCGATCCCGCCGATGACCCGCTCGACGGGCTCCGCGTAGCTCACCTTGTCCGCGTACAGGCCGGGCTGGTGCAGGTACACGCCCGCGAACACGAGCACAGCCCCGATCACCGTCAGCGAGCCACCCGCCTGCCGCAGCCAGTCGTGCACGGTCCAGGCCCGGCGTGCCCGGCGCCGTTCGGCGCTGGTCGTGATCCGGACCGCCGGTCCACGATCCCCCCGCACAGCCTTCGGCAGGGCAGGTGCCGTCTCCTCGGTCCAGCGCCGGTTCCGGGCGGCGAGCAGGAAGCACACGGCAATGCAGAGCACGACGACGGCGAGCAGCACCCCGGTCGCGACCGCCCACCCGGCGAAGGCGGCGCGGTGGTCGGTGTCGTCCAGGCGTCCGGCCTCTTCGGCTGCGAGGACGATGCACGGAATCAGGCCCAGCGCGGCCACCGACCCCAGGCCGACCGCGCTCCACAGAGCCGGCGAATACGGCTCCGTGACCTGACCCCGAACCACCAGAGCGCCCTGGAAGCCGAGATCCCGGGAGCTCAGCCCGGCGTAGAAGCGGGCCTTGGCCAGGCGCGCCGGGACGAGCGCGACCCCGTACAGCAGGACGAGTGCCGCGATCCCGATCGAGCTCACCGCGAGGACGCCCAGTGCCCGGGAATCCATCCCCGAACCACGGACGGTCAGGCTCGCCAGCAGCATCACGAGGAGCAGGAGCCCCAGCGACACCGCACACCCGGCGATCCCCGCCCGCAGCACGGCGAGCACCGCGTCCGCCGCGACGAGGGACCGCGTCGGCAGCGCCTCCTGGTGCCTGGGCATCGTGTCTCCTGGTTCGTGAGTTGAGTGAGGTGGCCTGTACCCGCCCGCAGGACGCGGCACACCTTCAAACTACCGTGATGCCTTTCCAGCCTGTCGCGCTTCTCCGGACCTGACGGGGTTCGCGGGGCTGGTTCGGCCCGCCGAGTCCGCTATCGGAGGTGTGAGTCCGCTACATCGTGTAGCGGACTCACACCTCCGATAGCGGACTCAGCAGGGTGTGAACGCGGGTGAGTCCGGGGCCACTCCGCTCCGCCCCGCCGGGGTCGGCGCCGTCTATGGGCCGGACCTCCCAGCCCGCCCCTACGACGACGCCGGCGCCGGGCCCGAACTCTCGCGGATGCTCAGGGTCGGCTGGGCTCCCTCGATGCTGGGCACCGCGGTCTCGGCGGCGATGTGCTCCAGCAGCGTTCTGACGGCGAGGGTTCCGAAGGCCACGGTGTCGCGGGTAAGCGACGTGATCGGGGGGTTGCCGAGCTGCACCAGGAGCGAATCCTCGAAGGAGACGATCGACAGCTCCTCCGGCACCCGGAAACCGAGGCCCTGGGCGGCGCGGAGGCTCGCCATCGCCATGACGTCCGTGTCGTACATGACCGCGGTGGGCCGCGCCGGACGGGCCAGGAGCTCCCGGGTGACCCGGGCGGCGTCGTCGGCCTCATAGCCGCTGATCACGCTCAGGGAGGCGTCCAGTCCCAGCGTGGCGGCGCTCGCGGAGAACTCCTGCCGCCGGAGCTGGGTGTGCTCCAGCTCCTCCGGGCCGGCCACATAGGCGATGCGGCGGTGGCCCAGCCCATGCAGATAGCGGACCAGGGTGTCGGTGGCGGCGCGGTCGTCGGCCCAGACCGCGGGGATCGCCGCCGTCTGGGAGGGGTGGCCCGCCACCTGCACGGCGGGCAGGCCGAGGTGTTCCAGGACCTCCAGCCGGGGGTCGTCCACGCGCGGATCCACCATGATCACGCCGTCCACGATCCGGGACTGCCACCACTCCCGGTACGCCTCCAGCTCCTCCTCGACGCTGCCCACCACCATCATGTGGAGGGCGGTGTGGCTGCCGGTGAGGCCGAGCTGCATCCCGGACAGCAATTGCGGGAAGAACGTCTCCGTTCCCAGAATCCGGGCCGAGCGGTTCAGCACGAAGCCGATGGCGCCGGCCTGGGACTGGCCGAGCGCGCGGGCGGCCCGGTTGGGTTTCCAGTTCAGCTCGTCCGCGATGGCCTGGACGCGCATGCGGGTCTCCTCGCTGACGCCGGGCCGCCCGTTGAGGGCGAAGGAGACGGCGCCTTTCGAGACGCCCGCACGCGCGGCGATTTCGCTGATCGTGGCGCGCTTCGGGTGGTTCATAGCAAGGATCATACGCCGTCGAGGGGTCTTGACTATATCGGTTTAGTTTGGAAGTCTGGCTTCACTTCAGTGACGGGGAGACGTGCGACACAGTGGTCGCGCCAGGAACCCCCCAGCCTTGCCACAAAGGAGTCGCACGATGAACCAGAAAAAGACCAAGAAGAAGCTGCTCGCGGGAGCCGCCCTCCTGCTCTCGGCCGCGCTCGGCATGACGGCCTGCTCGGGCGGAAGCCAGGGAGCCGATCAGCAGAGTGACGCCATCGAAGGGGAGATCACCCTTCAGACCTGGTCCCTGACCCCCAAGTTCAGCGACTACCTGAACAAGGTGATCGCGGACTTCGAGAAGGCCAACCCCAAGGCCAAGGTCAAGCTCCTGGACCAGCCCGGTGACGGTTACTCGGAGAAGGTCCTCAGTCAGGCCGCCTCCAACTCCCTCCCGGACGTCGTCAACCTCCCGAACGACTTCGCCTACCCGCTGGCCCAGCAGGGCGTGCTGGAAGACCTGTCCCAGGGCGACGACCTCTCCAAGAGCTACGTCCAGGGAGCGCTGGACGCCTACAAGTTCCCCGGCGTCGACGGCACTTTCGCCTACCCCTGGTATCTCCAGACCGATGTGAACTACTGGAACACGGACCAGCTCTCCCAGTGCGGGCTGGACCCCGCCAAGCTGCCCTCCAGCCGTGACGAGCTGTTCACGCAGGCCAAGACCATGCACGACAAGTGCCCGGACAAGTTCCTCATCAGCACCCTGCCCGGCCTCAACGCCCTGACGGCCACCGGCCAGAAGGTCATCAACGACGAGGGCACCGAGTTCACCTTCGCCACGGACGACGCCGCCAAGGTGATCGACAAGTACCGTGACGCGTACAAGTCCGGCTACATGCCGCCGTCGATCCTCAACAACAACTACCAGGGCAACGCCAAGCTGTTCACCCAGCAGAAGGTCGCCTGGACCACCGCCGGCTCCTCGGGCGCCCTGGACTTCGTCCGGGACAACCCCAGCCTGAAGGGCAAGTTCACCGAGAACAAGGCGCTGGACACCCCGCCGCTCTACCCGCAGGGCCTGTCCGTCTCCGCCAAGAGCAAGCACCTGGCCACCGCCAAGGCGTTCGCCAAGTTCATGACCAACGCGGAGAACCAGAACTCCTTCGCCAAGCTCACCAACACCTTCCCGTCCTCCACCGGCTCCTCCGAGGACCCGTTCTACTCCAAGGACGACGGCACCGAGGCCGGCAAGGCCCGCGTGCTGGCGTTCAACAGCCTGAAGGAGGGCAAGGTCCTGAACCCGGTGCAGTGGAACTCCGCCATGGACGACTACTTCAAGCAGCAGGTGGCCCTCGCCGTCAAGGGCGACATCACCGGCAAGGAAGCCCTGCAGAAGGCCCAGGACAAGGCCAACCAGCTGCTCAAGCAGCAGAAGTGAGCCGTTCCTGAGCGGGTGGGCCGCCGGTCCCGGCGGCCCACCCGGTTCGTAGTCGAAAGGAGACGCCCATGGCGTCGACCACCATCCCGCGCCCGGTGAAGAACCCGGCGAAACCCCCGGTGGCCACCCGGGTCCGCACCAACAAGTGGTTCACGCCGTGGATCCTCGTGGCCCCGGCGCTGCTCTGGCTCCTGGTCTTCAACGTCTGGCCCTCGCTGAACACCATCCGCATGGCCTTCACCAACGCCAAGCCGCTGGGTGGCAAGGAACGCTACGTCGGCGTCCAGAACTTCCAGCAGATCCTCGAAGACGACCAGGTGATGAACGCGCTCCTGAACAGCGTGGTCTACATGGTCATCTGCGTGCCCCTGCTCACCCTGCTCCCGCTTCTGCTGGCGATCCTGGTGGAGAAGCCGCTCAAGGGCATCGCCTTCTTCCGGACCGCGTTCTACACCCCTGTCATCGCCTCCGCCGTGGTGGTGGGCCTCATGTGGAGCTGGCTGCTGGATTCCCGCGGCGCCGTCAACAACCTGGCGCAGGCGCTCCATGTGGTCACCGAGCCGATCCCGTTCCTCACCGACCGCTGGCTCGTCATCATCTCCGCCATCAGCCTGACCGTCTGGAAAGGGCTGGGCTACTACATGATCGTGTACCTGGCAGCCCTCGGGAACGTGGGCAAGGAACTGCACGAGGCCGCCGCGATCGACGGCGCGGGCGCGGTCCGCCGCTTCTGGAGCGTCACCGTCCCGGGCGTCCGCGGAGCCATGGGCCTGGTCGCCGTGCTGGTGGCCATCAGCGCCCTCCGGGTGTTCTCCGAAGTCTTCATCCTCACGGGCGGCAAGGGCGGCCCCGGCGGTGAGGACCTCACCATGGTCATGCTCATCCAGCAGTACGCCCGCGGATTCACCGGCAACCTCGGCTACGCCTCGGCCCTGAGCATCCTGCTCTTCCTGCTGACGCTGATCCCCATGCTGGTCCTGGCCCGTCTGAACAAGGGGGACAAATGAGTGCCACTGAACTGCGGCCCTCCGCACCGGACGACGCGCTGAAGGGCCCGACGCAGGCCTCCCGCCGCCGTCGTTCCCGCACCTTCGGCGCACCCTCCGCCGCCGAGAAGTTCTGGCGCTACGCGGCGCTGATCTTCGTCCTGTTCGTCACGGTGGGACCCTTCCTCTGGCAGCTGTCCACGTCGCTGCGCAGCAGCACGGAGGACATCTACACCGAGAACCTCAGCCTCCTCCCGCAGCAGCCCACGCTCAGCAACTACGTCCGGGTGTTCCAGGCGATCGACGTCTGGCGGTACATCGGCAACTCGCTGTTCGTGGCCGCGGTGGCCGTGGTGGGCAACGTGGTCTTCTCCACGGCGGCCGGATACGCCCTGGCCCGGCTGTCCTTCCGCTTCAAGAAGTGGGTCCTGGGCCTCTTCATGATCACCCTCATCCTCCCGGCCGAGGCCACGATCATCTCCCAGTACGTCACCGTCCGGGACCTGGGCCTGGCGGACACCCTGCTCGGTGTGGCGCTGCCCGGCATGGTCAGCGTCCTGAACGTGCTGCTCATGTTCAACGCCTTCCGCCAGCTCCCCTCGGAGATCGAGGAGGCCGCCGTGGTGGACGGCGCCAACGCCTGGCAGCGGCTCATCCGGGTGGCCCTGCCGTCCGTCTACGGCACCATCGCCGTGGTGGCCATCTTCTCCTTCATCGGCGCCTGGGATGATTTCCTCTGGCCGCTGATCGTCCTCACCACCCCGGAGAACTTCACCCTCACCATCGGCCTGCAGTACCTCTCCGGCACCTTCACCAACGACATGCGGCTCATCGCGGCCGGCACCATGATCGCGTTCATCCCCATCGCCGTGGTCTTCGGCGTCCTGCAGAGATTCTTCTTCAAGGGCGTGGAAGAAGGCGGCGTCAAGGGCTGAAACTGATCATCACCAACCAACAGGAGGACTTTTCCGTGCGATTCGGGGTCAACTACACACCGGCATCAGGGTGGTTCCACTCCTGGCAGCACCTCCGCGAGGAGGATGTGCGCCGGGACCTGGGCCAGATCGCCTCGCTGGGTGTGGACCACATCCGCATCTTCCCGCTCTGGCCCGTGGTCCAGCCCAATAGGAGCCTCATCAGCCAGACGGCCCTGGATGACGTCATGACGGTGGTGGATGTCGCCGCGGAATTCGGGCTGGACGTGAACCTGGACGTCCTCCAGGGGCACCTGTCCAGCTACGACTTCCTCCCGGCCTGGATCTCCACCTGGCACCGGAGGAACCTGTTCACGGACCCCGACGTGGTGCAGGCCGAGGCTGATCTGGCGGCTGAGTTCGCCCGCAGGCTGGAGGGCCGGCCGAACATCATGGGCATCACCCTGGGCAACGAGCTCAACCAGTTCGCCCCGCCCCTCCACCCGGACGCCCACCCGGTCACCCCGGAGCAGGCGTCCGCCTGGCTGGAGGCCCTCGTGGCGGGCGCCCGCTCGCAGGGGGATCCGTTCGTCACCAACGCCATGTACGACGCGTCCTGGTATGACGACCGGCAGCCTTTCGAACCCCGTCACGCCGTGGAGTTCGGCGACGCCACCGTGGTGCACTCCTGGGTGTTCAACGGGGCGGCCCAGACGTTCGGGCCCCTGCATGACGGCTCCGTCCGCCACGCCGAGTACCTGCTCCAGCTCGCCGCCGCGTGGCACGAGGACGCCGCACGCCCCGTCTGGCTCCAGGAGGTGGGCGCCCCCACCACGGTGATCCCGCGCGAGTCCGCCCCGGACTTCCTGGAAGCCACCATCCGGAACGCGGCCTCCGTGCCCGGCCTGATGGGCGTGACCTGGTGGTGCTCGCACGACGTCTCGCGGGCGCTCGCCGACTTCCCCGAGGTCGAGTACGACCTGGGGCTCTTCACCCACGACGGCGTGCTGAAGCCCACCGGGGAGCGTTTCGCCGCGCTCGTGGCGGAGTTCCGGGGGGCCGGGGCGGGCGCCCAAGCGGGCTCTGCGGGCTCCGGGGGCCGCGCCTCCGGTGAGTCTTCCGCCGGGACGGGCGGCGCGCCGTCGTCGTCCTCCACCGTCGCCGTGGTCCTGGACGACACGGCCGAAGGTTACCGCGCCACCTGCGCGCCCGGAGGGGCCTTCCACCGGGCCTGGCTGGACGCCGCGGCGGCCGGGGGACAGGGCCCGCAGGTGCTGCTGGCCTCCCGCGGACGGGACGCCGCACGCCTCGCCGAGCGGGGCATCACCACCGTCCTGGACAGCGGCGCGTCCGCTGCCGGGGCAATTACCGCAAATCGCTAGCGAAACTCCGGAAAGCGCTGCTAGTCTCGCCCTTTGCGAGCCGTTGACCTTCCAAGCCACCTGACACCAGACGTGAGGACACGAGCACATCCATGCATGACGACATCAACCTGACCACCGGACGCGTCAAGCGGGTCCTGGCCGAACGCCTGTATCCCGCCGTCTACGAGGAAAGTGTGGCGCTGGACGTCGCCTGGCATGAACTGCCGGGCGAGCCGATCGCCCCTGCCGAAGGTCTGGCCCTGGACTACTCGCCGTACCAGGTGGGGACGCCCTGGGGAGCGGCCTGGGGCACGACGTGGTTCCGCCTGACGGGCCGGATCCCCGAAGGCTGGGCCGGTCGCCGTGTGGAGATGGTGGTGGACCTCGGCTTCGATGTGAACATGACCGGCTTCCAGTGCGAAGGTCTCGTCTACACCCCCGAGGGCGAGCCGCTGAAGTCCCTCAACCCGCGGAACCAGTGGGTCCTGGTGGCCGATGAGGCCGAGGGCGGGGAAGCGGTCGAGCTGTTCATCGAAGCCGCGTCCAACCCGGTGCTCCTGGACTACCACCCCTTCCTCCCCACGCAGGAAGGCGACATCCGCACCTCCTCGCCGAAGAAGCTCTACACCACGCGCCGCATGGACCTCGCCGTGTTCAACCGCGAAGTCCACGAACTGTGCCTGGACCTGGAAGTGCTCTTCGAGCTTCAGGCCGAGCTGCCGGAGTCCTCGCCGCGACGCATGCGCATCCTCCAGGGCCTGGACGACGCCCTGGACCGCGTCGACCTCCAGCGGATCGCCGAGACCGCCGAGGAGGCCCGCGAGGTCCTGGCGCCGCTGCTCGAGCGTCCCGCCGAGGCCAGTGCCCACCAGGTGTCCGCCATCGGTCACGCCCACATCGACTCCGCCTGGCTCTGGCCGCTCCGCGAGACCATCCGCAAGGTGGCCCGCACCAGTTCCTCCATGACCGAGCTGATCGGCCAGGACGCGGACTTCCTCTACGGCATGTCCAGCGCCCAGCAGTACAAATGGCTCAAGGTCCACCGGCCCGAGGTGTACGCCAAGGTCAAGGCCGCGGTCGCGGAGGGACGCTTCGTGCCGCTGGGTGGCATGTGGGTGGAGTCGGACACGGTCATGCCCAGCGGCGAGGCCCTGTCCCGGCAGTTCCTGTACGGGCAGTCGTTCTTCCGGGACGAGTTCGGCGAGGCCTGCAAGGGCGTGTGGCTGCCGGACAGCTTCGGGTACTCGCCGGCCCTGCCGCAGCTCATGCGCCGTGCGGGCTTCGAGTGGTTCTTCACGCAGAAGATCTCCTGGAACCAGGTCAACAAGTTCCCGCACCACACCTTCAACTGGGAAGGCATCGACGGCTCCCGGGTCTTCAGCCACTTCCCGCCCATGGACACCTACAACGCGCAGCTCTCCGGCGAGGAGATGGCCCGCGCCAGCCGCCAGTTCCGTGAGGCCCGTGTGGCGTCCGGCTCGATCGCCCCGGTCGGCTGGGGCGACGGCGGAGGCGGCACCACCCGCGAGATGACGGGCAAGGCGCGCCGTCTGGCGGACCTGGAAGGCAGTGCCACGGTGCGCTGGGAGAACCCGGACGACTACTTCGCCCGGGCGCGGGCCGAGATGCCGAAGCCCCCGGTCTGGGTGGGCGAGCTGTACCTGGAACTCCACCGGGCCACCCTCACCAGCCAGCACAAGACCAAGCAGGGCAACCGCCGCGTGGAGCACCTCCTGGTGGAGGCCGAATTGTGGAGCGCCACGGCCGCGGCCCGCACGGGTTACGAGTACCCCTACGACGAACTGAACGCGCTGTGGGAGGACCTCCTGCTGCACCAGTTCCACGACATCCTCCCCGGCACCTCGATCGCCTGGGTGCACCGTGAGGCCGTCGAGACGTACCGCCGCCTCACGGAGACAGCCGAGGTTCTGATCGGCCGCGCGCTGGATGCTCTGGCCGGCGACGGCGATGTGCGGCTCACGTTCAACGCGGCGCCGTTCGGGCGCTCCGGCGTGCCCGCGCTGGGTGCCGCCGAGGCCGCCCCGCGTGGCACCGAGCCGGTCACGGTGACCGAGGAGGCGCGCGGCGTCGTGCTCCGCAATGGACTGGTGGAGGTCGTCATCAGCCGGGAGGGCCACATCGTCTCCGCGGTGGACCTGGCCAGCGGGCGCGACGCGATCCCCGCGGGCGCCGAGGCCAACGTGCTTCAGCTGCACCAGGACTTCCCGAACATGTGGGACGCCTGGGACGTGGACCGCTACTACCGCAACCGCGTGACGGAGCTGCGCTCGCTGTCCTCCTTCGCCGTGGAGGGCGACGACGCCGAGGCGCGCGTGGTGCTCGAGCGTGAGTTCTCCGGCTCCAAGGTCCGGCAGGTGCTGCGCCTGGCCGCTGATTCCCGCACGCTGCGGATCGATCAGGAGACCGATTGGCACGAGGCCGAGAAGTTCCTCAAGGTCTCCTTCCCGCTGGACGTCCGGGCCGAGCACACGGCCGCGGAGACGCAGTTCGGCTTCAACAAGCGCGTCACGCACACCAACACCAGCTGGGAGGCGGCGAAGTTCGAGACCTCCATGCACCGCTTCGTGCTGGCCGAGGAGCCCGGTTTCGGCGCGGCCCTGGTGACGGAGTCCAGCTACGGCTTCGACATGACCCGTGACGCCGATTCCGACGCCGGCGTCACCACCACCCTGCGGCTCTCCCTGCTGCGGGCCCCGCGCTTCCCGGATCCGGAGACCGATCAGGGCGTGCACCAGCACTCCTACGGGCTGGTGATCGGGGCCGACGCCCTGGTGGCGACCCGCGAGGGCATCCACCTGAACAGTCCTGTCCGTTCGCGGAGCGGCGCCGCCCCGGTCGAGTCCCTGGTGCGCGTGGACGGCGACGGCGTGCTCGTCTCCTCGGTGAAGCTCGCCCACGACCGCTCCGGCGACCTCGTGGTCCGCGTCTACGAGCCGCAGGGCCGCCGCGCGAATGCCGTGCTCCACGTCGACCCGGCGTTCGGCGCCGGCCGCGAGGTCAGCCTGATCGAGGACGAGCTGCCGGACGCCCCCGCCCTGGAGAGCGTGGGAGGTTCCGCCGGTTCCGCTGGTTCCGCTGAGGGCGCGACGTCGGGCGACGGCGTCGCGCTGTCCCTGACGCCGTTCTCGGTGCGGACGTTCCGCTTCAGCCGGGTGTAGGTGGACTAGTCGGATTCCTGGCCCGGTCGTCATTCGTGAAACCGTGGGTTTCCGTCGAAACAGTGCATTAAACACACGGTTTCGACGGAAACTCGCGGTTTCGGCGTTTCCGAGGCCCGCCCCGCCCCGGATTGTTCAACAAAGCCTTGCCGGATTGTTGAACAAAGTTCTATGATGTGAGTCACGTGGTCCCGTGACGGGCGCCACGGACAGCTCTCCCGGACCCCTCGGTCCCCGTGGAATGGACTCGCATGCTCGTACTCATCGGGGTACTGCTGGTGATCATCGGATTCGCCGTTCGCCTCAACCCCCTCATCGTCGTCACCGTCGCCGGGATCGTCACCGCACTCCTGGGCGGCATGAACCCGCTTCAGATCCTGGAGGCCTTCGGTTCCGGCTTCGCCAGCAGCCGCTCCGTGACCGTCTTCGCGGCCGTGCTCCCGGTCATCGGCATCATCGAATACTTCGGGCTCCAGGAGCAGGCCAAGAACCTGATCTCCAAGCTCGCCCGGCTCACCGCCGGACGTGTGCTCCTGGCCTACCTCGCCATCCGCCAGATCACCGCCGCCGTGGGCCTGACCAGCATCGGCGGCCACGCCCAGGCCGTCCGCCCCCTGGTCTACCCCATGGCCGAAGGCGCCGCCATGCGCCGCTACGGCAACGTCCCGGAGCAGCTCAAGGAACGCATCAAGGGCCACTCCGCAGCCGCGGACAACGTGGGCGTCTTCTTCGGGGAGGACGTCTTCGTGGCCGTCGGCTCCATCCTGCTGATCACCACCTTCGTCGACACCACGTACCACCTGCAGCTCGAACCGCTGGAGCTCGCCCTCTGGGCCATCCCCACCGCGATCGCCGCGTTCCTCATCCACGGCTTCCGGCTCCTCCGCCTGGACCGCAAGCTCGACCGCGAATACGCCCGCATCACCGGCGAGTCCGCCACCGTTCACGCAGGGAGCGCCGCATGATCAACGTCGAAGCCGTCTACTGGTTCATCGGGGCCCTCTTCATCGCCTGGGCCTCCCTCATCGCGCGGGACACCGGCCACCGGCACCGCATCGGCAGTTCCCTCTTCTGGGGCAGCCTGGGTCTCTGCTTCTTCTACGGCACCTGGGTCCAGGCCGGCAAGGCGCCCGCCTGGATCCTGGGCGTGGCCGTGCTGGTGCTCGTCGGACTGGCCTCCAGCGGTCAGCTCTCGGACGGGAAGGCGAAGTCCTCCACCCCGGCCGAGCGTGTCGCCTACGCCGCCCGCTTCGGGAACAAGCTGTTCATCCCGGCACTCCTGCTTCCCGTGGTCACGGTGGCCCTCGTGCTCGCGGCGCCGGTCCTCGTCATCGGGGGCACCCCGATCCTGGATCCCAAGAACACCACCCTGGTGGCACTGACCATCGGCGCGATCGTGGCCGCGGCGGCCGCCGTCGTGATCCTCAAGCCCCGCAACAAGCTGGCGCCGCTGCTGGAGAGCCGCCGCATCCTCGAGTCGATCGGCTGGGCGGCACTGCTGCCCCAGATGCTCTCGACCCTGGGGATCCTGTTCACCAAGGCGGGCGTCGGGACGGCGGTGGGGACCCTCACGGCGTCCATCCTGCCCGAGGGATCCCTGCTGGCCGCCGTCGCGGTCTACTGCGTGGGGATGTTCCTCTTCACCGTGCTCATGGGCAACGGCTTCGCGGCCTTCCCCATCATGACGGCGGCCATCGGCTGGCCCGTCCTGATCCAGCAGTTCCACGGCAACCCGGCGATCGTCTTCGCGATCGGCATGCTCGCGGGCTTCTGCGGCACGCTCTGCACCCCCATGGCCGCGAACTTCAACCTGGTCCCGGCCGCGCTCCTGGAGATGAAGAACCGCTACGGTGTCATCACGGCGCAGATCGGCACCGCTCTGCCGTTGCTGGTGGTCAACATCGGCCTCATGTACTTCCTCGCGTTCTAGAAAGGCACGCTCATGACCGACACCCTGTTCCCGGGCGCCGCCCAGCACTGCGCCGAGGTGGTCCTGGACAATCTGGGCCGCCCGTACCCGTACGCTTCGCACCACGTGGAGCGCTCCGAGGAGGATCTGCACACCCCCGCCGAGCTCCACCCGGCGTTCCACACCTCCTTCGACTGGCACTCCTGCGTGCACATGCACTGGCTGGGGGCGAGCGTGCTCGACGCCGTCGGGCGGGGCGAGGCGGAGCTCGACGCCGGCACGGCCGACGCCCTCCGCGCCGCCCTGGGCGTGAACCTCACCGCCGCGAAGCTCGCCGTCGAGGCGGACTACCTGCGGGCCAACCCGTCCTGGGAACGGCCCTACGGCTGGGCGTGGCTGATGCGCCTGGCCGCGACCTGCCACGTGTCGGCGGATCCCGGGATCGCCGCGTGGGGGCGGAACCTGGAGGGCTGCGTGGATGTGGTCGCAGAGCTGGTGCAGGCCTGGACCGCCACCGTGGAGTACCCGGTGCGGCACGGCCTGCACACCAACGCCGCGTTCGGACTGGCCTACCTCCTGACTGCGTTCCGCGAGCTCGGCCGCGATGACGCCGCGGAGGCCTGCGAACGGGCCGCCGTCCGCTGGTTCGGCGAGGACCGCGCCTGGGCCACCGAGTGGGAGCTGAGCGGCCAGGACTTCCTTTCGGCCGGCCTGAGCGAGGCCGACCTCATGCAGCGCGTGCTCCCCGCCGGGGAATTCGCCGCCTGGCTCAGTGGGTTCCTGCCCGGGCTGACCGCGGAGTCGCGGATGCTCGCCACCGTGGGGGTGGCCGACGAGAGCGACGGCTACATGGTCCACCTGCACGGCTTGAACCTCACGCGTGCGGGTCAGCTGGCCCGGGTGGCCGCGGTGTTGGATTCCCGGCGCGACGCGGACGCCGCGACCGGCACTCCGGCGCCCACGGCTGAGCCGGGCGGCACTCAGGCGGAGCTTCGCGCCGTCCTGGAGGCCGCCGTCGAGCCGTTGTTCGAGGCCGGGATGCGTGGACTGCAGAGCGGCGACTTCATGTCGACGCACTGGCTGGCGAGCTTCGCCTGGGACGCTGTGGACTCCGTCGGACGCCTGCGGAGCGTGACCGCGTGAGCGTGATCGACCTCAACAGCGATGTGGGCGAATCCTTCGGGAACTGGACCTTCGGGGACGATGCCGCCATCCTGGCCAACGTCTCCAGCGCCAACGTCGCGTGCGGCTTCCACGCCGGGGACCCGGTGGGCATCCGCGCCACCGTGTGCGCGGCCGTCCAGACGGGCACCACGGTCGGAGCCCACCCCGGCTACCGGGATCTGGCCGGATTCGGGCGCCGCTTCATCGACATGGACCCGGGAGAACTCCGGGACGACGTGATCTACCAGATCGGCGCGCTCCAGGCCCTGGCCCGCGCGGAGGACACAGCCGTCCGATACGTGAAACCGCACGGCGCGCTCTACAACACGATCGTGCACCACGAGACGCAGGCACGGGCCGTGGTGGACGCGGTCCTGGCCGTGGACCCGGCGCTCCCGCTTCTGGTGCTGCCCGGCTCCGCGGTGGAACGGATCGCCACTGAGGCGGGCCTGCGCACCGTCGCCGAAGCATTCGCGGACCGGGCCTACCAGCCGGACGGCACCCTGGTCCCGCGCAGCAGCCCGGGGGCGGTCCTGCATGACATCGACCAGATCCTGGACCACGTCTTCCGCCTGGTGGACGGCACGGTCCGGGCTGTGGACGGCACCGTACTGCCCGTGACCGCCGGGAGCATCTGCGTGCACGGCGACACCCCCGGCGCCGTCGCCATGGCCGCGCGGATCCACGCGGAACTGACGGCCCGTGGTGTCGTCGTCCAGAGCTTCGCCTGAGATGGGCCGTCTCCTGGGAGTGCGCCGCGTGGGGGACCGCGCGGTCCTCGCCGAACTCGACAGCCTGGACGCCGTGCTGGCGCTCCAGGCGGGCCTGCTCGCCGAGCCGCCGGCCGGCGTCGTCGACGTCGTGGCTGCGGCCCGCACCGTGCTGGTGACGGTGGCGCTGCCCCGCTCCCTGGGTGGGGTGGTGGAACGGCTTCGGACGGCCGATCTGGACGCCGGCGTGCGCTCGGCCGGGCGCGAGGTGCTCATCGAGACCTTGTACGACGGCGAGGACCTCGCCGAGGTCGCCCGCCTCACCGGCCGCAGCGTGGAGGCCGTCGTGGCCGGGCACGCGGGCACGGTGTGGACCGCGGCGTTCGGCGGATTCGCCCCGGGGTTCGCCTACCTGAGCGCTCCCGGCGTGCCCGAGGTTCCCCGCCGCACCTCCCCGCGCACCCGCGTGCCGGCGGGATCCGTGGCGCTCGCCGGCGGGTACTCCGCCGTCTACCCCAACGATTCGCCCGGCGGCTGGCAGCTGATCGGCCGCACCGGCGCGCTCCTCTGGGACGCCGCCCGCGACGAACCCGCCCTCATCAGGGCCGGTGACACCGTTCGTTTCGTCCCCGTGCGGGAGGCGGTCCAGGCCGTGCCCGCCCGGCCCGCGGCCGAGACGGGAGAACCCGTTCTGGAGGTCCGCAATCCCGGGCTCCAGACCACGGTGCAGGATCTCGGGCGGCCCGGCCACGCGGCGTCGGGCGTGAGTGACTCCGGCGCCATGGACCGCGGCGCCCTCAAGCGTGCCAACCGCATGGTCGGCAATCCCACCGGGACTCCGGGCCTCGAGGCCCTGCCGGGCGGGCTGACCTTGCGCGCGCTGAAGGACACGATCGTGGCCGTCACGGGCGCCGATGTCCCGCTGACGGTCATCGACGACGACGGCACCCCCTGGGACGCCCCGCTCGACTCCCCGCTCACACTCCTGGCCGGCGAGACGCTGCGGCTCGGCGCCCCCGACGCCGGGCTGCGCAGCTATGTGGCCGTCCGGGGCGGCCTGCGATGCGGGACCGTGCTGGGCAGCGCCGCCACCGACGTCCTGTCCGGGCTGGGTCCCGCGCCGCTCGCTGCGGGGAGCCGGCTCGGGCTGCTGGATCCCCGCCTGCCAGGTGCCGTGGGGGAGCCGGAGACGGCCCCGGACCTGCCGTCGCCGTCGGAGGTGACGGTGCTCCGCGTGGTCCCGGGGCCGCGGGACGACTGGTTCACCGAGGAGTCGCTGGAGGCGTTCCACGCGGGGGAGTGGACCGTGACGGCGGAGTCGAACCGGGTGGGCATCCGGTTCTCCGGGGAGCCCCTGGCTCGGCGGACCGAGGGTGAGCTCCAGAGCGAGGGCACGGTGCGCGGTGCCATCCAGGTTCCGGCCTCCGGGCTGCCCCTGGTGTTCATGGCGGACCATCCGGTGACCGGCGGTTACCCCGTGATCGGCGTGGTGCTCGACGCCGACCAGGACCTCCTGGCGCAGCTGCCGCCCGGGGCGAGGGTGCGCTTCGAACGGGTGACGCCGGCGTCGCTGTAGGGACGGACCGTGGGCTGACCGCACGCTGAAACAGTGAGTTCCCGACGAAACAGTGTGTTCTGATCACTGTTTCGTCGGGAACTCACTGTTTCAGCGCCGTGACGGCGATTCCGGCCCGCCCGGTTCCGCGGCATACAGTGGGCCTGTGAGTTCTGATGCTGTCCTGGCGGGGTTGCGCCGCGAAGCGCGTGCCGCCCACGCGCACACCGCCCAGTGGGTGGCGGCCACGCTGCGCCAGCGCATCGCCGACGGCGAACTGACCCCCGGCACCAAGCTCCCGGAAGAGGCGCTCCGGGAAGCCCTGGGCGTCTCACGGAACACGCTCCGCGAAGCCTTCGCCACCCTGCACGCCGAACGCGTGGTGCACCGGATCCCGAACCGGGGCGTCTTCGTGGCCCACCCCACGGCCGAGGACGTCCGGGAGATCTATCGCGTCCGGAAGCTCGTGGAACCGGCCGCGCTGCTGTGGGCTCCGGAGATCGACGTCGAGCTGCTGGCGGGGATCGTCCGCCGGGGCCGGGCGGCGGTCGCGGACGGGGACATCGCCGGGATGGCCGGGGCGAACCAGGAATTCCACCGGGCGGTCCTCTCGGCCGCGGGCAGTGGCAGGCTCGACGCGCTCATGGAGCAGGTCCTCGCGGAGATGCGCCTGGTGTTCGCGGCCATGGCCCGGGACCCCCGCTTCCACGCGCCGTACGTGGAGGGCAACGAACGGATCGTCGAACTCCTGGCAGCCGGGCAGCGGGCTGAGGCGGCCGAGTACCTCCGCGGCTACCTGGACCGGGCCGAGCAGCAGCTCGTGGAGGCGGTCGAGGAACGGGCCTAGGCGGGCCGGTTCCTCGCGAGTCCGCTATTCGGGCCGTGAATCCGCTACGAATGGTAGCGGTTTCACACCGTGGACAGCGGACTCGGCCAAGCGGACTCGGCACGACGGCGTGGTCCGCTGCGGCGCGGCCGGCGCCCGCGCGGCCGGTCAGCCCGCCGTCGTCAGCCCCGGTTCTCCTTCGGGTAGAAGCGTCCGCGGCGGCTGAGGACCCAGAACATGGAGATTCCGGCCAGCACGCCCAGGCCGATCCCGAGCAACAGGGAGTAGGGCGAATCGCGGGACACCACGGCGGCCACCACCAGAAGCAGGGCCAGGAGCCCGAAGCTGGCGGAGTTGAAGGCGAGTTTGCCCTCCAGGGCCGGCTTGATCTGCCCGTACACCGCAGCCTGGAAGACCACGAACGCCACGTACGCCCCGGCGCTCACCAGATGCCACGGCGCGGGCGCCGCGGCGTACAGACCCAGCCCCACGCCGAACGCGATGGACAGGCCCATCCAGTAGGACCGGGCCTTGGCCAGGGCCGGGGGTGTGGTGCGGGGCATGTCGTTCAGGCTCCTTCGGGGCGGTTCGTGCCGCCCGCGGGCTCGGTCGTCGGGATGATTCCGGGGGTGATCCCGGGGTCAGGGCAGGTGCAGGACGATGCAGGGACCACCGTCATAGAGCCCACCGTCAATGTCTACCACAAGGCCTTCCGCGTAGACGTCCGGGCCCCGGGTGAGCGGAGCGGGGTGCCCGTGGACGTCCGCGATGATGCTGTGACCGTGCACCAGCCGGGATCCGCCGAACTCGCGGAGGAATTCGCGCGCCACGGAGGGCCGCTCGCGGAACGCATGCCGGGTGGTCAGCCGCGCCCAGACGTCCCAGACGTCCAGGGGGTCGTCACTCTCCAGCTGGTTCCGCAGCGCGTCGTTCACCCCGGTGACGTCCGATCCCCAGTGCCGGTACTGCGTCGTGTCCGCGTGGACCAGCAGGTGCGAACCCGTCAGCGCCATGGCTGGGAGCGCCGTGAGCCAGGCGAAGTCGTCCTCGCTCAGCTCGTGCTGGTCCTGCTCGCGTCCGCCGTTGCGCTGCCATGAGTCGTGGAAGGACCGCGGGCCCGCCGGGGTCTCGAGGTGCAGCGCACCGAAGCGGCGCTTCCCCAGCGCCAGCACCTCGTGGTTGCCCAGCAGCGCGTTGACGGCGCCGCCGTCGTCGGCCGCCTGCTGCTGGAGGCGGCGCACCAGGTGCACCACACCCGAACCGTCCGGGCCCCGGTCCAGGAAGTCGCCCAGGAGCCAGAGAGTGCGACGGCCGCCGCACCAGGAGCCCATCCGGTCCAGGAGGCCCTGGCGCCGCAGAGCGTTGGACAGTGGTTCCAGCGCGCCGTGGACATCACCGATGACGACGTCGGGCGCCTGCCCGCCGTCGTCGAAAGTGAGTCCCGGCCTGGTCATTCGGTCTCCGGCTCCGCCACCGTGCCGCGTGCCTTCGCGATGGCCTTCATGCCGTGATACATGACCAGGGCCGCCGCGGACCCGAGCGCGATGCCCGTGAAGCTGAGCTCACCGAGGTTCCAGGTGTAGTCCGCGATGCCCACGATCAGGGCGACGGCGGCCGTGCTCAGGTTGATCGGGTTGGAGAAGTTGACCTTGTTCTGCACCCAGATCTTCACGCCCAGGATGCCGATCATGCCGTACAGCATGGTGGCCGCGCCGCCCAGCACACCGGCCGGGACGGTCGCGATCAGGGCGCCGAACTTGGGGGAGAAGCTGAGCACGATCGCGAAGAGGCCGGCCACCCAGTACGCGGCCGTGGAGTACACCTTGGTGGCGGCCATGACGCCGATGTTCTCCGCGTACGTGGTGGTGCCGGAGCCGCCGCCCGTGCCGGCCAGGATGGTCGCGGCGCCGTCGGCCATGAGAGCCCGGCCGGCGTAGGCGTCCAGGTTCTCCCCGGTCATGGTGGCCACGCTCTTCACGTGCCCCACGTTCTCCGCCACGAGCACCAGGACCACCGGCACGAAGAGGCCGATCACGCCCACGTTGAAGCTCGGCGCCTGGAAGTGCGGCAGGCCGATCCAGGCGGCGTCGTTCATCTGGCTGTAGTCCACTTCGCCGCGCCACATGGCCACCAGGTAGCCCAGCACCACGCCGATCAGGATGTTCAGCCGGCCGAGGATGCCTTTGAAGAGCACGCCCACCAGGATGATCGCCAGGAGCGTGACCAGGGCGGTGATGGGGGCCTTGACGAAGTTCGCCTTCGCCGCGGGGGCGAGGTTCAGACCGATGAGGGCCACGATCGCACCGGTGACCATGGGCGGCATGAGCCTGTTGATCCACTCGGAACCGAACGCCTGCACCACGAGCCCCACCACGAACAGTGCCGCGCCCGCCATGATGACGCCGCCGAGTGCCCCGGCCACGCCGTACTGCTGCTGCGAGGCCATGATGGGGGCGATGAACGCGAAGCTCGAACCCAGGTAACTGGGGACCCGGCCGCGGGTGACCACGAGGAACAGCAGCGTGCCGATGCCGGAGAAGAACAGGGTGGTGGCCGGCGGCATGCCCGTCAGGATCGGCACCAGGAAGGTGGAGCCGAACATGGCCACCACGTGCTGGGTGCCGATGCCGATGGTGCGGGGCCAGCTGAGCCGTTCGTTGGGGGAGACCACTTCGCCGGGCCGGACGGTCTTGCCGTCGCCGTGAAGGGTCCAGGAGGTTCCGAGCAGGCTCACGCGAGGCCTTTCCAGAGGGTCGGGGTGTTTCCAGAGCAACTTTACTGGGTGGCCGGGCGCACGGAACGGGTCCAGATGTGTCGCATCTCACAGCTTGTGGGGGAAGAACCGCCGATTGCTTGAAGTTGAAACCATTCGAAGCCCCCGGAACTCCCCGAAGGAACAAGCCATGAGCATTGCCCACGAAGAAGCAGTCCTGGACGCCGCCGCCGTCGACGCCCTTTTCCACGAAGCCCGCACCGCCAACGCCTTCCAGGGCGAGGTCACCGAGCAGCAGCTCCAGGCGATCTGGGAGCTGACCAAGTTCGGCCCCTCCGCCTTCAACGCCCAGCCGCTGCGCGTGACCTTCGTGCAGTCGCCGGAGAAGCGCGCCGAGCTCGTCGACGCCATGATGGCCGGCAACCAGCCGAAGACCGCGGCCGCCCCCGCCGTCGCCGTCCTGTCCTACGACACCGACTGGCACGGCAAGTGGGACGCCTTCTCCCCGGGCTGGGACGCCCCCAAGGCCATGTTCGCCGGGAACGCTGAGCTGAGCGGCACGTTCGCCAACAACAACGCCCACCTCCAGGCCGGCTACTTCATCCTGGCCGTCCGCGCCCTCGGCCTCTCCGCCGGCCCGATGACCGGCGCCGACTTCGCCGCGATCGACGCCGCCTTCTTCCCCGAGGGTGACCAGAAGAGCTTCCTCGTGGTCAACATCGGCCAGGCCGGCGAGGACGCCTGGGGCGCCCCCAAGCCGAAGTTCGGTTTCGACGAGGCCGTCACCGTCCTCTGATCCTTCCGGATTCCGAAGGCCCCGGTCCCTGGTGGGACCGGGGCCTTCGTCGTTCCGTGGGGCCGGCCGTGGTGTTCTTGCGCTCGACGACGACGGCTCACGCCTTCCGCGCCGCTCACCCTTCGGCGGGGGCGGCCTTCCGTCCGGGGGCCTGGTCTTCAGCGGCACGTTCGCGGGCACTCTGCTCCCGCAGCTCCCGGTGCTCCGCCCAGACGTGCCGGAGCTGTTTCCTCACGGTGCCCTCGCCCCAGCGGCTGACCAGTATCAGGCCGACCACGCCGGCGATCAGGGCCACGGCGCCGCCGCCGAACACGGCCCAGCGAGGACCGAATTCGTTGGAGATCCATCCCACCAGCGGCCCGCCGATCGGTGTCCCGCCCTGGATCACGGTCATGTACAGGGCCAGGACGCGTCCCCGGTATGCCGGTTCGGTCCGCATCTGCAGGAGCGTGTTGGCGCTGTTCAGGAAGGTCAGGGCGCACAGTCCCACGAGCACCAGCATGATCGCGTAGAGGATGTAGCCGGGCATGAAGGCGGCCACGCACGTCGTGACGCCGAGCCCGATCGCCCCCACCACCAGGTAGCGCATCCGGGGCGCCGCGCGCCGGGCGGCGAGCAGGGCCCCGGCCAGGGTGCCCACCGCCATGACGGAACCGAGGAGGCCATAGGCGTCCGGGCCGGCGTCGAACACGGAGGCCGCCATGACCGCGTTGGTGAGCTGGAAGTTCATGGTGAACGTCCCCACCAGGCCGGCCAGGACCATGACGAGCAGCGCGCGCGGCCGGGCGAGGACGTACTTCACGCCGTCCTTGAGCTGACCGCGGCTGCGGGGCACGGGGTCGGTGCGGTGGAGGGCCGCGGTGTTCATTCGCAGGATCCCGATCAGCACCGCCGCGAAGCTCGCCGCGTTCAGCAGGAACACCCAGCCCGTGCCGATCAGTCCGATCAGCAGGCCGGCGATGCCCGGGCCGGCCAGTCGCGCCAGGTTGAAGGAGGCGCTGTTGAGTGCGACGGCGTTGGCCACGCTGTCCCGGCCGACGATCTCGGAGACGAAGGCCTGCCGCGGCGGGGCGTCGAAGGCGCTCGCGACGCCGAGGGCGAGGGCGATGACGTAGATGTGCCAGAGCTGGGCGGTCCCGGTGAGGACGAGCACGGCCTGGAGGAGGGCCAGGAGTCCCATGGCCGACTGGGTCGTGAGGAGGATCTTCCGCTTGTCCAGGCGGTCGCCGAGCAGTCCGGCGTAGGGGCCGAGAAGAAGGATCGGCAGGAACTGGAGGCCCGTGGTGAGGCCGACCGCGGCGCCGTCGTGGTTCGTGAGCTGCGTCAGGACCAGCCAGTCCTGGGCGACCCGCTGCATCCAGGTGCCGATGTTGGACACCAGCGCTCCGGCCGCCCAGAGGCGGTAGTTGGGGTTCTTCAGTGACTGGAACATGCGGCTGCTCATGCGGTGGCTGGATTCCTCCTGGGGTCGGTGCGGGTCATGTCCAGGAGGAGGAGCGCGGCCTCGTGCAGGGTCTGCCGCTCGCGCTCGCCGAGGCCGTCGAGCCGTTCGGCGAGCCAGGCGGAGCGGAGCTTGCGGGACTCTTCGAGGATCGCGTTCCCCTCGCTGGTGAGGGAGATGAGCACCTGGCGGCCGTCCTCGGGGCGGGCGTCACGGCGGATCAGGCCCTTGTCCGCGAGGGCGTTGACGGTGCGGGTCATGCTGGGCGCCTGGACGTGTTCGGCGTCGGCCAGCTGGCCCATGGTTTGCGGGCCGTGCTTGTGCAGGAGGGCCAGAACGGTGTTCTGGCCCGGGGTGACGGCGTCGCTGCTGGCCTGAGAGCGCAGGACCCGCGACGTGCGCATGAGGGCCACGCGCAGTTCGGAGGCCAGGTCCTGGAGTTCGGGTGGGGTGTTCATCGTTATTTAGCGTAGCTAATTAGCAATGTTAAGTAAATGGAGAGTGGCCACCCTCACCACACCTTCACCCTGCCTCCATCGATTGCTCCGTAGATGTCGTTCTGGCGCCTCAAAACGACATCTACGGAGCAATCGATGAAAAGAACGACGACGGCGGGCCGCTTAAACACCGCCGCCCCGGACGGATCCGGGGCGGCGGCAGGGGGTGCGGGTGCTCCTCTGCGGCGCGGGTGCGCCTGGCGGGTGCGAGCCTGGGGAGTCTGAGGGTCAGCCGATCACCGAGTCCACGAGGGACTTGGCTTCGGCCTGGACCTGCTTGAGGTGGTCTTCGCCCTTGAAGGATTCGGCGTAGATCTTGTAGACGTCCTCCGTGCCGGACGGGCGGGCCGCGAACCAGGCGTTCTCCGTGACCACCTTGAGTCCGCCGATGGCCGCACCGTTGCCGGGGGCCTCGGTCAGCTTGGCGGTGATGGTCTCACCGGCCAGTTCCGTGGCGGTGACGTCCTCCGAGGACAACTTGCCGAGCTTGGCTTTCTGCTCGCGGTTGGCGGCGGCGTCGATGCGTGCGTACACGGGAGCGCCGAACTGGTCGGTCAGTCCGCGGTACAGCTCGGACGGGCTCGACCCCGTGACGGCCGTGATCTCACTGGCCAGCAGCGCCAGCAGGATGCCGTCCTTGTCCGTGGTCCACACGGAGCCGTCCTTGCGGTTGAAGGCGGCGCCCGCGGACTCCTCGCCGCCGAACGCGCCCTCGCCGGAGAGCAGACCCGGCACGAACCACTTGAAGCCCACCGGGACCTCCACGAGCTTGCGCCCGAGCCCACCGGCCACGCGGTCGATGATCGACGAGGACACCAGGGTCTTGCCGACCACGGAGGCCGGGTTCCAGCCGCTGCGGTTGCGGTAGAGGTAGTCGATGGCGACGGCCAGGTAGTGGTTCGGGTTCATCAGCCCGCCGTCGGGCGTGACGATGCCGTGGCGGTCCGCGTCCGCGTCGTTGCCGGTGGCGATGTCGAACGGCGCGGCGCCGTCGTCGCTCTTCATGCGGCCGATCAGCGAGGCCATCGCGGAGGGGGAGGAGCAGTCCATGCGGATCTTCTCGTCCCAGTCGAGGGTCATGAACGCCCACTGCGGATCCACCGTCGGGTTGACCACGGTGAGGTTCAGGTGGTGGCGCTCGCCGATCTCGCCCCAGTAGTCGACGCTCGCGCCGCCCATGGGGTCCGCGCCGATGCGGACGCCGGCCTCGCGGATGGCGTCCAGGTCCAGCACGGACGGCAGGGAGTCGACGTAGCTGCTCAGGTAGTCGAAGGTGCCGACGTTCTCGGCCTTCAGCGCCTCGGTGAGCGGGAGGCGCCGCACGCCGTTGAGGCCGTTCTCGAGGTACTCGTTGGCGCGGTTCGCGATCCAGCCTGTGGCGTCCGTGTCGGCCGGGCCGCCGTGCGGGGGGTTGTACTTGAAGCCGCCGTCGGCGGGCGGGTTGTGGCTGGGCGTGACGACGATCCCGTCCGCCTGGTCCGCGTGCCCCGCGTTGTTGTAGCTGAGGATCGCGTGGCTCAGCGCCGGGGTGGGGGTGTATGCGTGGCGGGCATCGAGCAGGACCGTGACGCCGTTGGCCGCCAGGACCTCGAGGGCCGTGTTCTGCGCGGGCTCGCTCAGGGCGTGGGTGTCCTTGGCGAGGAACAGCGGGCCGGTGATGCCCTGGGCCGCGCGGTATTCGACGATCGCCTGCGTGATCGCCGCGATGTGCCGTTCGTTGAAGCTCGCCTTGAGACTGGAACCGCGGTGTCCCGAGGTGCCGAACGCCACGCGCTGCCCGGGGTCCGAGGGGTCCGGCTGCACGTCGAAATACGCGTCCAGGAGTGCGGTGAGATCGACAAGGTCTTCGGGAAGGGCCACGGTGCCCGCGCGGTTAGCCATGGGGCCAGCATGCCAGAGAAGCCCCTGGTGTTCTACGACTTCGCCAGGGTTACGCCGCTGTGACGCGGAGCGGCCCCGGGCCTGCGGAAGTACCGGCGGGTAACCTGGAGGAAGAGGTCCGCAATCGTGAGGGGGATCATGAGCGATCAGACGCCGGAACGCGGCGAGCAGGAGTCCCAGGGCGCGCCGGAACGGACCGCGCCGCAGCAGGAGCCACGGCGGCCGGACGGCGCCGGGCCGCAGTCGCCGCCGCAGCAGTCCCAGCCCGCTCAGCCCGGATGGACGACGACGCCGCCTCCCGGTCCGGCGTCCACGGAACCCGGCGCTCGTCCGGGTCAGCCGCCGCGCGCCCCGCAGCCTGGGCCCCCGCTGCCGCCCGGGTACCCCGCGCAGCCATTCCCGCAGTTCCCGCCGTCGGGCCCGGTCCCCGGCGGTGCGCCTGGGCAGTTCCCAGGGCCCGGGCAGTTCCCGCCACCCGGGCAGGTTCCCGGCGCCGGGACCCGCCACGCGACGTCGGGCCGTGTGGTCCCGCCGGTGCCGCCCGCCCCGCAGGGCGGATTCGCGGCAGCCAGCTATCCCGGCGCCCCGCAGGCCGCGCCGCAGCAGTTCCCGGGCGCGCCGGTGCACCCGGCCCCGGGTCCGGGCCACGTACCGGGCCGGTTCGCGCAGCAGCCGTATAGCCAAGCGCAGCCGTATGGCCAGGCGCAGCCCTATAGCCAGGCGCAGCCCTACGGCCAGGTTCAGCCATATGGACAGCCCTCTTACCCCGGCCTGCCGCTCGCCGAGCCGAAGGGCATGAGCATCACGGCGCTGGTGCTGGGCATCGTGGGTGTGGTCTCCGGTGGCTGGTTCATCCTTCCCCAGATCCTGGCGGTGGTCTTCGGCCACATCGGTCTCAGGAAGGAGCCCTCGGTCAAGGGCATGGCGATCGCCGGACTGGTCCTGGGGTACCTCATGGTCGCGGTCTCGCTGGTGTACGGGATCTTCCTGGCCCTCGCCTTCTCCTCCTCGTCCAGCTGGGATTAGGGGCGTTCTCCCGGACTGACAGCCCGGCCTGGCGTCCCAGGGCTGCTATGAGAAGGAGCTGTAGACAAGTTGTATACAGGTAGTCTACAGTGTGAGTATCACCACAACCGGTGATATCGCCCCGATCCTCTAGGCTGCCATCATGTCGATCTATCACCAGCCCGCACCGACGGCGCCTGAAGTCGCCTACCAATGGCTGCGTCAGGAGATCTCCACCCTGCCCTGGGACCAGGAGATCTTCCTGAGCGAAGGATCCATCGCCGAGGCCTCCGGGGTCTCCCGCACCCCGGTGCGGGAAGCACTCCTCCGGCTCGAGGCGTCGGGCCTGATCAAGCGCGTCGCTCACAAGGGGGCGTTCGTCCCGGCCCTGACCGGTCGGGATATCGATGACATGGTGGAGGTCCGCCGCGTGATCGGGGACTGGGCGGTCCGCAAGGTCGCCCGGGGCGCCGTGCCCGCCGAGGAACTTCACGAGATCCTGGACCGGCAGGAAGCCGCAGTGCAGGACCCTGTGGCCTTCATCGAATGCGACATCCAGTTCCACCAGAGGATCGTCTCCGCCGCCGGCAACCCGATCCTCGCGGGGGTCTACGAGGCCCAGCGTTTCAAGCAGCTCCGGATGGGCCTCAAGGCCGTCCTGGACAGCGAAGGGCGCAGCCGCCGGGTGGTGGAGGAGCATCGTGCCATCGTCCAGGCCCTGCTGAGCGGCGACCCGGAAGCGGCCTCCGCCGCGTCCCGGGCCCATCTGGAGTCCACCCTCTCAGCACTCAACGTGCCATACGTCCCCGGTCTGCCCTCCTGAGCAGACCGGCGCAGAAACCCAGGAGCGTCAATGGAGATCTCACTGATCCAGCTGTCCAGCCCGGACACTGAAACCCAGGCGGACCGCATCGACCGTGCGGAAAGCCTGATCCGCGCCCAGGAGGGGGCGGACCTGGTGGTCCTCCCCGAACTCTGGAGCGCCGGGTACTTCCACTTCGGCCAGTACCCGGACCTCGCCGAGACCCTGGACGGCCCCACGGCCACCATGTGCGCGGCGGTGGCGCGGGATCTCAAGACCCATGTGCACCTGGGCAGCATCGTCGAGCGGGTCTCCTCGGGCCGGCTCCGCAACACCTCGGTGCTGCTGGGGCCGGACGGGAGGATCGCCCACCAGTACTCCAAGATCCACGTTTTCGGGTACCAGTCCCTCGAGGCAGAGCTCCTGACTCCCGGGACCAGCCTGCCGGTGGCCCGGACACCCTTCGGGGCCATGGCCGGCATCACGTGCTACGACCTCCGCTTCCCCGGGATCTGGTCCGAACTGAGCGCCCGCGGTGCGGGGATCGTGGTGGTCCCCGCGGCCTGGCCCGCCGCCCGCCGGGAGCACTGGAAACTCCTCACCTCCGCCCGCGCCGTCGAGCACCAGATGTTCGTGCTGGCCTGCAACGCCACGGGTGTTCAGGAAGGCGTGGAACTCGGCGGCACCAGTCGCGTGGTGGATCCCACGGGACGGCTGCTCGCCGAGGCGGGCGCCGAGGAGGACGTCCTCCGCGCCACGATCGACCCCGCTCAGATCGAGGCCGTCCGCCGGGAATTCCCCGTCATCACGGACCGCCTGGACGACTACGCCGGGCTGAGTCACTGACACCGAGCCGACTGAGCCGCTGAGCTGACCCGTCCGCCACCCGGCGGGCGGACGCCCCACACCGGACCGCTCCCCGAGCGGGCCCCTCCCGGACCACGCCTCGCGCCGTCCGCCCCCACACCCGATCCCTGATCGAACGGAACCCTCATGACCCCTGCCCTCAGCTTTGCCGTGTCCGGAACCGGCGAGCGGATCGAACTCACCGAGTTCACCGCCGTCGTCGCCGGCTACACGGGCCGCGACGCCGCGGCCGTCCAGCACCACATCGACGAGCTCGCCGCGATCGGTGTGGCGCCGCCGCCGGAGGTGCCCATGTTCTACCCGGTGGAGGCCGGCACCGTGAGCACGGAACCCGCCTTCCGGGTGGCCGGCGCCCAGACGTCCGGTGAGATCGAGCCCCTCTACATCCGGCACCAGGGCCGGTATTACCTGGGCATCGCCTCGGACCACACGGACCGCCTCCTGGAGACCGAGGACATCGGCGAATCGAAGCGGGCCTGCCCCAAGCCGGTGGCCGGAACGGTTCTGCCGGTGGAGGATCTGGACACCCTGTCCCTCGATGCGTGCACGGCGCGCAGCTGGGTGGACGGGGAGCTCTACCAGGAGGGGACCCTGAGCAACCTCCGCACGCCGGCCGACGTCGTCGGGCTCTTCCTGGAACGCCGCAGCCCCGGCGACGGCGACTTCATCTGCCTGGGCGGGACCCTCCCGCTGCTGGGCGGGACCTTCACCTACGGGACCGACTGGACGCTGGAACTGAGCTTCCCGGACGGCGCCACCATCAGCCACAGCTACACGATTTCGCAGCCCACCATCTCGCAAGGAGCACAGTCATGAGGACCGGAGCCGAGTACATCAATTCCCTCAACGACGGCCGGACCGTCCTGATCGACGGGCAGGTGGCGGGCAACGTCGCCGAGTACCCCGCGTTCAGCAAGGTGGTGGAGACGGTCGGCGAGCTGTTCGATCTCGCCGCGGACCCCGCCAACGGCATGCAGTACGACTGCCCGGAGATCGACGGGCCCGCGAACCTCGTGTTCAGCATCCCGCGCACCCCGGAGGACCTGAAGCGCCGCCGGGCCGCCGTGGAACGCTGGGCCAAGCACACGCACGGCTGGGTGGGCCGCAGCCCCGACCACGTGGGCACCTTCTTCGCCGCCTTCGCCGCGCACCCGGAGGTTTTCGCCTCCGAGGAACGTGACTACGCCGGGAACCTCACCCGCTACTACGAGCGCATCCTGCGCGAGAACCTCTACGTTTCCTACGCGATCATCCCGCCGCAGTATTCGCGCGCGACGACGGCGTCCGGCTGGGAAGGCGACTTCATCCAGGTGGGCGTCGTGGGGGAGACCGAGGAGGGCCTGATCGTCCGCGGCTCGCAGATGCTCGCCACCGGCGGCGCGATCAGCGACGAGGTCTTCGTGACCTGCATCAAGCCCCTGGGGCCGGACGATGTGGACTTCGCCGTCTCCTTCGCCCTGCCGGCAGCCACCGAGGGCTTGAAGTTCCTCTGTCGCCGCCCCTACGCCACGGCCGCGACGAGCGAGTTCGACTACCCCCTCACGAGCCGGTACGACGAACCCGACGCCCTGGTCATCTTCGACGACGTGCTGGTGCCGTGGGACCGCGTGTTCATCAACCGGAACGTGGACACCCTGCGCCGCCAGTTCTTCGACACCGGCGCCCACGCCCTGGGCAATTGGCAGGCTCAGACTCGCCTGACGGTCAAGCTCCAGTTCATCGCCGCGGTGGCCCGCAAGATCGCCGCCGTCAACGGCACCGACCGCATCCCCGGTGTGCAGGAGCGCCTGGGCGAGCTGGCCGCCGTCGTCTCCTCCGTGGAGTCCGCGCTGCTGGCCGCCGAGTACAGCGCCGAGCCGGACGCCGACGGCATGATGGTCCCGGGCAAGCGCGCCCTGTACGGCATCATGGGCCTGCAGTCCGAGACGTACCCGCGCGTCATCCAGATCCTCCGCGATCTGGCCGGCGGCGGCGTGCTCCAGCTGCCGTCCGGCGTGGCGGACATGAAGAGTGACGTCACGGCCGCGGACGTCGAGAAGTACGTGGCCTCCCCGAACGTCAGCAGCGAGGAGCGCATCAAGCTCTTCCGCCTGGCGTGGGACATCATCGGCACCGAGTTCGCCGGCCGTCACCAGCAGTACGAGCTGTTCTACGCGGGCGCGCCGTTCGTGGTGAAGGGTGTCTACACCTACCGCAACTTCGGGTATGAGAAGCATGTGGCCGAGCTGGACGCGTTCCTGGCCGGTTACACCGTGGACAGCCGGGTGACCCCGTCCTCCGCGGAGGAGGCGCTGGTGGGCGCCGGAGAGGAGGCCTGAGTCATGGCCAAGCCGGAATTCGAGTTCGGCCCGGTGGACCGGGTGGAATTCACCGACTGCAATCCCCACATCGAGGGGCTGTCCGAGGCCATCCTGGCCCGGGATGACCGCAGCGACGCGGTGACCCGCATCCTGAAGTTCGAACCGGGTACGGACACCTCGCCCAACGGCGCCCTGCGTCATGACTTCTGGGAAGAGGTCTTCATCTTCGAGGGGTCCATGCGGGACCTGCGCCTGAACCAGGTGTTCAAGGCCGGGGACTGGGCCACCCGCCCGCCGGGCATGGAGCACGGGCCGTGGATCTCCGAGGAGGGCGCCCGGATGTTCGAGGTGCGCTACTACCCGCGGGACGAGGCCTGAGATGGCGGCCCCGGCTTTCGCCACTCCAGATGCGTCCGGCATGCGGCGCACGCTGGGCCGCTTCCTGACAGGTGTGGCCGTGGTGACCGCGGAGCACGACGGCGAAAAGGTGGGCATGACCATCAGCTCGCTCACGTCGATCAGCCTCGAGCCTCCCATCCTCATGATCTCGCTGAACTTCGACACCAGGACCGGCAATGCGCTCCTGGCCAGCGGACGCTTCGGCGTCTCGATCCTGGGGGCCAAGCAGGAAGGGGTGGCCCGGCAGTTCGCGGTCCGGGGCGGGAGGCGCTTCGAGGACGGCGTATTCGATCTCACTCCGGGCGGGCTCCCCGTGGTGGCCGGGGCGTTGTCCCAGGCCGAGTGCGAGGTGGTGCAGAGCAGCACCGTCGGGGACCACCAGGTCTTCTTCGGCGAGGTGAAGTCCGCGCGGTACCGCGACGGCGAGCCACTGGCGTTCTACTCCGGCAAGTTCGGGGACTTCTGCGACTTCAACCATGACGCGGTGCCGTGGTTCTACTGAGCCGCTGACCGGCCCGCTGCACGCCTCAAACCGGCCGGCTGAACCGCTCAACCCGGCCGGCTGAACCGGCCCCGGCAAGCGCCCCGGAGGGGCCCGCGACCTGATGGTCCCGGGCCCTTCCGTCGTGCCCTGAAGGGCCCTGTGAAACCGGCTTCACAGGCCGTGAAAAATTGGTCGAAATTCGTTCCGGAAAAGTCTTGACGGGGAGTGTGGTCGGCCTCACATTTAAGTGTATGGCTTTCACTAAATCTGCTGCGGACCCCCAGCCGCACGCCTCCGGTCCCTCCCCGGCCGGCCTCAAGAAGAACTCCCTCGGCACGCGTGACATCGTCTTCATGCTGGTCTCCGCCGCCGCCCCGCTCACCATCGTGGTGGGCGTCTCCCCTCTCGCCCTGGCCGTCGGTGGCGCCGGCGCCCCCGTCATCTACCTCGCCGCGGCGCTCGGCCTGTCCCTCTTCGCCGTCGGCTTCATGGCCCTGACCCGCCACATCCTGTCTTACAGCGGCTTCTACGGCTACATCGCCAAGACCCTCGGCCGTGTGACCGGCCTCGGCGCCGGCTTCACCGCCTGGCTCAGCTACAACGGCATCCAGATCGGCCTTTACGGGCTTCTGGGCATCCAGGCGAACCTCGCCGTCAAGCAGTTCACCGGGCTGGACCTCCCGTGGTGGGTCTACGCCCTGATCTCCATCGCCGCGGTGCATTACCTCGGCTGGCGCGGGATCGACGTCGGCGCCAAGGTGGTGGGCGTGCTGCTCACCCTGGAGACGGTGGTCGTGGTGATCCTCGCCGTCGCCGTGCTGGCTCACGGAGGCGCCCAGGGGATCAACCTGGACTCCTTCACACCGGACGCGATCTTCACCCCGGGCATGGCCGCCGTGCTGACCATGGGTTTCTCCGCCTTCATGGGCTTCGAATCCGGCGCGCTGTACCGGGAGGAGGCCCGCGATCCGGACCGCACCGTCCCCCGGGCCACGTACATCTCCATCGCCTTCATCGGGGCGTTCTACGCCTTCGCGGTGTGGGTCCTCGTCCAGGCGGGCGGCTTCAGCGCCATCCAGGCCTTCGCCGGGGAACACCTCGACACCGGGGACACCGCCTACGTCCTGGCGGGCACCTTCGCCGGCGACTGGCTGGTCAACCTGATGAGCGTGCTGATCGTGACCAGCATCTTCGCCTCGCAGCTCGCCTTCCACAACACCATCAACCGCTACACGCTCTCCCTGGGCCGCGAGGGCATCTTCCCGGCCCGTCTGGCCCGCGTGAGCCGGCACTTCACCCCCGGCAACGCCGGCGTCCTCCAGACGGTGCTGAGCGCCGTGTTCGTGATCATCGGCGCCGCGCTGGCCCTGGACCCCTTCACCCAGTTCGTGGTGTGGCTGAATTCGCCCGGCATCGCCGGCATCCTGGTCCTTCAGGCGCTCATGGGCGTGGGCGTGGTGGTGTTCTTCATCCGTCACCGCGGCCTGAACACCCGTTGGTACGTCATCCCCTCCTCGGTCCTCGCCACCGCGGTGATGGTGGTGGTGATCTGGCTCAGCGTGACCAACATCCAGTACCTGACCGGGATCCCGGCGGGCGATCCCGTCAACACCACGCTCCTGGTCATCGCGCCGGTCACGTTCGCGCTGGGCCTTGCCGTAGCGTGGTGGTTGAAGAAGAACAAGCCAGAAGTCTTCGGACGGATCGGACACTCCGAATGAACCCACCGCAGGCAGCGGAACCCCAGGGCGGCCGGGTCCACCGGCTCGGCCGCCCGAGTGTGCCACGGCTCACCGTGGACAAGATCGGGCAGGAGGCCCTCGCCCTCCTGGAAGAGGAGGGCATCCTCTCGTTGCCCCGATTGGCGGAGCGCCTCGGCGTCCGCCAATCGGCGTTCTACAAGCACGTCTCCAGCCGGGCGGAAATCGTCGAGCTGGCCCGTGGCGCGCTCGCGGAGCGGACGGTGTTCGGGAAGCTCTCGCGTCAGCTGGACGTTCTGGTGGTCGAGGTCTTCGAGTCGCTCCTGAAGACCTACCAGAGCGTCCCCGCGCTGCTGCCCCTCATCCTCGTCCAGCCCGTGACCAATCCTGAGGCGCTGGCGATCTACGAACGGATCGCCACCGCCCTCTGCAGCGCGGGTGTCCCCGACCGTCTGGTCCTGCCCACCATCGAAGCCATCGACAGCGCTGCTATCGGCGCCGCTCTGGACACGCAGGCCATGGAGAACGCGTGGCAGGTCCCGGAGGGCAGCCGCGCCGACTTCCCGGGTCTCGTCCAAGCGCAGGAGGCCACGGCACGGGATCGCAGCGACCGCTTCGACTTCCTCGCCCGCACGTTGGCCGCGGGGCTGAGCGTCACGGTGGCGCAGGACCGCGTGCCGTTGCGGACCGTGCCGGACGCGGACGACGACGGCGGGGCCTGAACGGCGGTTCCCTCACCCCCGCTGCCCGCTCGCCGCTGCCCCAGCCACGCTGCGCGCTCGCCGCGGCCGGGCGGCGGGGCCGCCGTCGTCGGGCAGTCGCAGCGCGCCGGGACCGGACGTCAGTACACCGGGTACAGGGCCTCCGGGCGGAACACGAGGTAGCCGAGCTCCTTGTCGTAGCCGTGGATCTCCCGGGTGTCGAGGACGTCCATGTAGTCCAGGATGTCCGCGGAGAAGCACTGACCGGGCACGAGCACCGGGAATCCGGGCGGGTACGGGGTGACGAAGCTCGCCGAGACCACGTCGCCCATCGCCAGACGGTCGCGGATCTCGGCGGAGGACAGGTGTTCCGTGGTGCCCTTGCGGTAGCTCAGGTAGTACGCGGAGCGCATGTCGCCGGAGGCTCCGTCCGCGGTCAGGAACGCGGGCGCGAAGCGGCTGAAGTCCGGCAGCGGGATCACCGGGGCGGTGTCCGGTCCGGGCGGCAGCGGACGGGTCTTCACCCGTGACAGGGCACGCCGGCGGTCCAGGTCCTCGGCGATCTTGACCAGGACCTCGATCAGGTACGCCACGGAACTGCGGGTGGTGCCGATGGTGGTCATGATGAGCACATTGGAGCGGCTGGTCTTGTTGACCTGGATGCGGTGGCCGTCCATCAGGTAGTCGTGCTTGAAGGTGTCCCCGTCCACGCCGGTGGCCGTGATGTCCAGCGTAATGCGGCAGGGGTCCACCACGAACTCGTCCTCCGCCCAGGCCTGATCCCAGGAGGCCAGGCCGTCTTTGGCGGGATTCGGGCTGGTGGAGATCCGGTACGCGTCCGGGACCAGGTCGGAGGTGTACAGGACCCGGAAGTACTTCCGCAGCAGGGCGTGCCGGCCCACGGTCCGCCGGATGCTCATGGCGAGATCGGCCTGGCGCTGCACCAGGGCGTAGCCCTCCAGCTCCACCTGCCGGCGGCCGATGTCCAGGGACGCCAGGATCTGGTAGTTGGGTGAAGTGGAGGTGTGCGTCATGAACGCCTCCAGGAAGGACTCCTCATTCAGCTCCGCGAAGTCCTGGTCGAAGACGTGGATCATGGAGCCCTGCCGGAGCGAGGTCAGGGTCTTGTGCGTGGACTGCGTCGCGTACACGCGGAGGCGGGTCGACGTCGGGTCGGCCAGCAGGCGGGTGCGCACCAGCGTCTCCGTGTCCGCTCCGGCCAGCAGCGCCTTCTGGTCTTCGAAGCGGCGGCCGTAGTCCGCCGTCGAGAAGTCCTGCTCCAGGACCGCGGCGGCGTGCATGGCCGTGCGCTGGCGATAGACCGGGTGGAAGCCGGCGAACGCGAACCAGGCCTCGTCCCAGAGGAACACCAGATCCGGCTTGATCGCGAGGCACTCCTCCATGACGCGGCGGGGGTCGTAGACGATGCCGTCGAAGGTGCAGTTGGTCAGGGTGATCATCTTGACCCGGTCGAGCTGGCCGGCGTCGCGGATGGCCAGGAGCCGCCGCTTGATGCTCTCAAGCGGCACCGCGCCGTAGAGGGAGTGCTCGTCGAGCGGGTAGGCGTCCAGGTAGCTGACCGAGGCGCCCGCCAGGACCAGGGCGTAGTGGTGGGACTTGTGGCAGTTCCGGTCCACCAGGACGATGTCGCCTGGCCCCACGATCGACTGGTGGACGATCTTGTTGGCGGTGGACGTCCCGTTGGTGGCGAAATAGCTGCGGTGGCTGCCGAAGGCGCGGGCCGCGAGCTCCTGGGCCTCCTTGATGGCGCCGTGCGGGTCCAGCAGGGAGTCCAGACCGCCGGAGGTCGCGGAGGTCTCGGCCAGCAGGAGGTTCATGCCGTAGAAGTCGGCCATGTCCTCGATCCACGGCGAGGCCAGCACGGAGCCGCCGCGGGAAACGGGCAGGGCGTGGAACACCCCGCCGGGGCGGCGGCTGTACTCCTGGATGGCGTCGAAGAACGGGGTCTCGAAGCGCTCGGTGATGCCGCCCAGGATGGACAGGTGCAGGTCCATGGCGTCCGTCCGGGAGAAGACTCGGCGGAAGCGGCCGTTGACCGAACCGGCCAGCGATTCGAGGGCGACGCCGGCCATCAGGAACACGTCCAGTTCCGGCCGGATCTCCGCGACGGCGTCGGCGAGGTGGATGATCCGGCGGATGGACCGCGTCTCGTGCAGACGGTTCCCGGCACGGCGCTCCACGAAGCGGCGGAGCGAACTGCTGAGGCGCTGCTGGGAGTGGGCGGAGATGCGCGGCGTGAGGATCACGGCCTGGATGCTCGGGTTGATGACCAGAGCCACCAGGGCGTCCACGAAGCTGGGGACCACGTTGACGTGATAGGTGAACTTGTCGAGTCCACGGCGCTGGTCCCGCAGCTCGCGGGTGAAGCGTTCCAGTTCCTCCGTGGGGCCGGAGTCCACCACGAGCACCTCGATGTGCGGGGCGGGCCGGGAGGGGGTGGGTCCGTCGGCGTCGGGGGACAAGCCGTCCCCGGGGGCGCCTTCCTCGGTGCCGTGGAAGCCCGTCCGGAGCATCTCGTTGACACCCTCCACACGGCTCATGGCCTCGGAGTAGCGCCCCAGGCCGATCAGTTCGGAGATGTCCTTGACCGCCTGCAGGCCGGGGAGGGCCCAGTACGGTTCGAGGGATTCGAGGAGCTGGAGGATGCCGGTGAAGGACGCGGCGCTGCCGGTCTCGAGCTGCCCCATGCGGCGTTGCTGCAGGATTCCGGAGAGGGCGTAGCCGAGATACTCCCAGGTGTCCTTCCGGGTGCGCCATGCGCTTTCCGGGGTGCCGATCTCGGCACCCCACCGTCCTCCGGCTGTTGGTGCGAACGTCATTACTGTCCCTCGGCCTCAAATGGAGAAATCCGGGACTGCCCCATTGCAGTCCGGCAGGCTTGTGCGGCCTTGCGCATGACCTTACCCGCGCTCCGGGCCGCTCAGAAGGCTTCCGGGAAGATTACGGTATACACGTAATATACAACTCTCGTTCAGCAGTGCCGGCGCCCGCGGAACCGCTGAAAAACGCCGGAGGCCCGGACACCTGACGGTGTCCGGGCCTCCGGACAGGAGACTCCGTAACGGAACGGAATGCGCGTCAGCGCACGCCGCTCATGAGCTTCTTGATGGCTGGAGCGCCGGCGAGCAGAGCCAGTCCGAGCACGACTGCCACGCTGCCCACGCCGAGGAAGTACGGCGTCTCGTTGGACGGGTCGTAGTAGCCCGCCAGGATGCCGGCCAGCGTGGTGCCCAGGGACACCGACAGGAAGAACAGCGCCACCATCTGAGCCTGGAAGGCGGCCGGGGCCAGCTTCGTGGAGACGGACAGGCCGATCGGGGACAGGCACAGCTCGGCCAGCGTGAAGAGCAGCAGGATGCCCACCAGCGCCAGTAGCGGCGTCTTCTCCGAACCGGCCAGCGGCAGGAACGCCAGGAATGCCAGACCCATGACGATCAGGCCCAGCGAGAACTTCACCGGGGAGCTGGGCTGCTTTTCACCCAGACGCGTCCACAGCGCGGCGAGCACACCCGCGAAGATCACGATGAACACGGGGTTGATCGACTGAACCCAGGCCGCCGGCATCTCCCAGCCGAACAGGTGGCGGTCCAGCTTCTCATCCGAGTAGACGGCGATGAAGGTGAACTGCTGCTGGAACAGCGCCCAGAACGCGGCCGAGGCGATGTAGAGGGGGATGAACGCGAAGACGCGCTTGCGCTCCACCGGCTGGGTCTTGCTGCTGCCCAGCAGGATGAGGAAGTACGCGACGGAAGCGCCGATGGCCAGGTACGCCATCCAGGTGGCGAGGTTCTGCGCGGTCACCAGGCGGGTCAGCAGCAGGGACACGATCAGGACGACGACGGCGCCGAAGATCAGCGCGTACTTCTTCCGCTCGCCCGGGGCCAGCGGGTTCGCCACATGGTGGGCGTTCTCCGGCATGGCCTTGCGCTTGAGGCTGTAGACGATCAGGCCGAGGGCCATGCCCACGGCGGCGGCGCCGAAGCCCCAGTGGAAGCCCATGCGGCTCTGCAGGAATCCGGTGACGAGCGGGCCCAGCAGGCCGCCCAGGTTGACGCCCATGTAGAACAGGGAGAAACCGGCGTCGCGCCGATCGTCCTTCTCGGAGTACAGGGTGCCGACCAGGGCCGTGGCGTTCGCCTTGAGGCCGCCGGAGCCGAACGCCACCAGGACCAGGCCGATCACCAGGCCCAGCACGCCCGGGAGCAGGGCCAGGGCGACGTGGCCCGCCATGATCACGCAAGCGGAGAAGAACAGCACCCGCTCGGAGCCGAGCAGCCGGTCCGCCAGCCACGCGCCCAGAATGGTGGAGAGGTACACGCCGCCGCCATATGCGCCCACCAGGCTCAGCGACAGGCCCTTGTCCAGGCCCAGGCCGCCGTCCGTGACCGTGTAGTACATGTAGTAGGCTAGGATGCCCTGCATGCCGTAGAAGGAGAAGCGTTCCCACATCTCGACGGTGAAGAGATTGGCCAGCAATCGGGGGTGGCCGAAGAAGCCTTTGTCCGCGGACACGGTGGTGCCCGGTTCGGTCTGTACGGGGTTCATTTCATCCATGCTCGCAGCGGTATGTGAGTTAAGTCATCTTTAGTGGCCCCGGTCACGTTGTTCCGGGGAGGCCTGGCCCGGGCCATTCGAACCCCGGAACGCGAGGGTCACGGCCCGGAGCGCCAGCACGAATCCCGCGAACAGCAGGGTGAAGCCGAAGAAGGAGTGCCAGGAGAGCGAGGCCGTCAGCGAGGGACCGGAGTCGTCCAGGATGAGCAGGACCGCGCCGATGGTGGCCGCGGCAGCGAGCACCGCCACGATCAGCTGCTGGAAGAGCCGCGTGAGGAAGCCGCGGTCGCCGTCGTCGGCCAGGACTCGGACCCGTGCTGTGAGCGTGCCCTGTTCCAGAGCATCGGCGAGCCGGTCCACGCGCCGGGGCAGCCGGGCGAGCGTGGGGAGCAGCGTGAGTGCCTGCCGGGTGAGCTCGGTGCGGAGCCGTTCCGGGGTGACCTCGTGCTCCAGTTGTGCCGAGCCGAGCTCACGGGCCTCCGCGATCACGTCGAAGTGCGGGTCGAGGAGCCGCAAGGTGCCCTCCAGTGCAGCCAGAGCCCGGAACGCGGCGGCGATCTGGGGCGGGACGGCGAAGCCGTGATCGAGAACCAGAGTGAAGAGCTTGCCGAACATCGCGGCTCCGCCCTGAGGCCCGAACCCGCCCCGGTACCGGACCAGGAGCTGCCCGAGTTCCCGCGCCAGGCGCCGTTCATCCAGGCGGGTGGGCGGGTCCAGCAGTTCCAGCAGGGCGTCACAGGCCAGGCGTTCGTCGTCGGCGTCGATGGCGAAGAGCAGGGAGGCCAGCGCACGCCGGCTGCCGCTTTCCAAGCGCCCCACGGAGCCGAAATCCAGGAGCGCGAGCCGTCCGTCCTCGCAGAGGAGCACATTGCCCGGGTGCAGATCGGCGTGGAAAACGCCGTCCACGGTGAGCTGGCCGATGGTCGCGCGCAGGAGAGTGCGGGCGAGGGAGCGCCGGGCGTCGGGCGCGAGGGCTGCCAGCTGATCCGCGGCGCGGCCCAGGGGAACCCCGTGGATCCGCTCCATGACCAGGAGCCGGGCCGTACTGAGATCCTCGTGGACCTGAGGCACCCGGAGGTCCTCCCCGCGGACCGCGTGGGCGACCGCGCGGGTGTTCTCCGCTTCCACCCGGTAGTCCAGCTCTTCGGTCAGGGAGTCGGAGAATCCCCGGGCGAGCGCCACGGCGCCCAGCCGCCGGGCCCAGGGCGCGGTGCGTTCCAGCCAGCCGGCCAGCTGCGCGATGATCGAGATGTCCAGGCCCACCTGTTCCAGGGCGGACGGCCGCTGGATCTTGAGGATCACGTCCCGGCGGGAGGGATCCTCCGACGCCGGACTGGCCGTGGAGGATCCGGAGCCGGCCGCTCCGGCAGCCCGGGTGGCGGTGTGCACCTGCGCCACCGACGCCGCGGCGAGCGGCGTGTGGTCGACATGGCTGAACACCTCCGTGGCCGGTCTGCCGAGTTCCCGGTCCAGTGCAGGGCGGATGTCCTCCCACGGTTCGGGCTGCACCTCGCTCTGCAGGCGGGAGAGCTCCCGGATGTACGCGGCAGGCAGCAGATCACTCCTGGTGGACAGCATCTGCCCCAGCTTCACGAACGTCACCCCGGCGTCCTCCAGGGTCAGCCGCAGGGCGCGTGCCGTCCGTTCCTCCCGGCCGGGTGCATTCCGGGAGAGTCCCCGGAAGCCGAGGGCCAGTCCGTGACGGCTCGCGATCCGGACCACCTCGGTGTAACGGCCGGCCTGGCGGGACCGGGTCCGGGCGGAGCGCAGCCAGGAGAACGGGTTGGGCAGGGTTCCCGTGGGGATCATGATCTCGCAGGCCATCAGGACCGCCACTCCGAGAGCGAACGTCCAGAGCCCGGACAGGCCGGCCACCAGGAGCGCCGCGCCAGGGTCTTGAGTCATGCTCTCCGGCGTCGCGAGTCCGGCGGCCCCCAGGAACAGCCGGACGGCGGCCGAGAAGAAGAGGGTGAGCAGGAAGGCCACCAGGATCGACCTGGGCCAGCCCACGGGCACTCCCAGGAGCCTCCGGGAGACCGAGGCCAGGAACCAGGTCTGGATGAGGAAGAAGAACAGCGTGAGGAGGACTTCGACGAGGCCCCCCAACCAGGAAAGTGCGTCCACGCTCTCATTCTCGCCGGGTGCGATCCGGTCTGGCATCATCCCGGAGTGGGAATGTGGACAACTCCGGGATGACGGGATGTGAACGCTCCGCGGCGGCGCTCGCAGGATAGTCTGAGTGCAGTGTCCCGGCATTGCGCCGGGCCGGATGCAGAGGAGAACACGCAGCGTGAGCGAGGTTGAGACCGTACGGGTCCAGGACATCCCGGAAGGCGCCACCATCGTCGACGTCCGTGAGGACTACGAATGGGAAGCCGGCCATGTGGAGGGCGCGTTGCACGTCCCCTTGAACACCCTGCCCGTGCGCTTTGAGGAGCTGGACCCGGACGAGGACCTGTACATCATCTGCCGCACCGGCGGCCGCTCCTGGCAGGCGAGCCAGTGGCTCGTGGGTCAGGGCTACTCCGCCATCAACGTGGCGGGCGGCATGGACGAGTGGTTTGAGGCCGGCCGCCCCCTGGTGGCCGAGGGGTCCGAGACCCCGCGCGTCCTCTAGAACCCGTCCAGCCGACACCGGAAGAACCGAGCACCCCATGAGCGCTGCCGCCCCCCGCTACACCTACCTGGGCCCCGAAGGCACCTTCACCGAGACCGCGCTCCTCCAGGTGCCCGGAGCGGCCGAGGCCACCCGCATCCCCGTCAGCAACGCCAAGGTGGCGCTGGAGAAGGTGCGTCTGGGCGAGGCCGACGCCGCGATGATCCCCATCGAGAACTCGGTGGAGGGCGGCGTGCCCGCCACCCTGGACGCCATCGCCACGGGCAGCGAGCTGCGGATCATCCGCGAAGTGCTCGTGCCGGTCACTTTCCAGCTCGTGGCGCTGAAGGGGACGCGCCTGGAGGACATCCAGGTCGTCTCCACCCACGGCCACGCCTGGGCGCAGACCCGCGAATGGTTCGACGAGCACCGTCCCGGCGTCGAGTACCTGACTGCGCCGTCGACGGCGGCCGCCGCCGTCGCGCTGCTGGAGAAGGACCCGCAGCACCAGGCCGCGGTGTGCGCGCCGATCGTGGCGCGCAGCCACCCGGAGCTCGAGGTGCTCGCGGAGAACATCGGCGACAACCCGGATGCCGTGACCCGCTTCATCCTGGTGGCGCGGCCGGGGTCGATGCCGCGGCCCACCGGTGCCGACAAGACCACGCTGGTGGTGCCGCTGCCGGAGGACCACCCGGGCGCCCTCATGGAGATCCTGGAGCAGTTCGCCAGCCGCGGCGTGAACCTGAGCAGGATCGAATCCCGGCCCACCGGCCAGTACCTGGGCCACTACTTCTTCAGCATCGACGCCGACGGGCACGCCCACGAGGCGCGGGTCCAGCAGGCGCTCGCGGGCCTGCACCGGATCAGCCCCGCCACGCGTTTCCTGGGGTCGTACGCGCGGGCGGACGCGCAGGCTCCCGTGGTCGCGCCGCACAACTCGGACGCCGCCTTCGCCGCGGCGGAGCAGTGGGTGGCCGGAATCCTGGAGGACGGCGCGGCGGGGTAGCGCTGGCGAACGAGCGTTCGACCCGCCCCGGCGGCGAGCCGGTGGTGTGCCGGGGCGGCTTCATCGGGGAAGTGGCGGGGTCCTCCCCGTGGACGAGGTCCTGGCCGCCGCGCGGGATTCCTTGCAGATCGCCCGGAACTCCGGCCAATTCAGAAACGCTTCGCCGGGTCGTCGGATGACCTTCCCGAGGTAGGGATCGCGCTGTTCCAGTTCCTGATGGAGCCGGGGCCAGGTGGTGTAGCTGGCGCGGACTTCTTTCCGTTCTTTGGACTCGGACCACGGCCAGCAGAACATGCAGCCGACTCCCGTGGCGGACATCGTCCAGATGAGAATGTTCGTGAACCACGAAGCACCCACTCCGAGCTGCATCAGGAGCAGCGCGAGGAGTGCAAGCGACAAGGGCACGGAGAACCCGATGAAGCCTGCCCTGCGGATCGCAAACGATGACGGGCCCGGCAGGAGGTTTCTCTCCATGGTGATTATGTCTCCTGCCGGGTCGGCGTCTGAGAATCCAGGTGGCCCGCTGGAAATCAGCGACTGTTCATCCGT
Organism: Arthrobacter sp. RAF14; assembly: GCF_052114185.1. Taxonomy (NCBI): domain Bacteria; kingdom Bacillati; phylum Actinomycetota; class Actinomycetes; order Micrococcales; family Micrococcaceae; genus Arthrobacter; species Arthrobacter sp. RAF14. The sequence goes on from NZ_JBFREG010000006.1 coordinate 165,019, forward strand.
TCCGAAAGAGCCTTTGCTCGATCGCAAATTTCTGAAAAAACTTGCCGAGGTAGATACTCCGCGCTAGCTTCGCGTATCACTTCTCCAAGATACGGGTCTCGCTGCTGCAGGTCCTTCCGCCTACGAGGCAGGGAAGTGTAGCCTTTGCGAGCTTCTGCCCCATCCTTTAACCCGGCCCACATCAGAAAGTAGACCACTGGAACGCCGGCCAGGAGGAATATTCCGAAGAGCAAGTTTGCAAACCAGGATGGCTGGATGATTCCTGTGAATATAACAATATATATAGTTCCTGACACGCAAGCGAACAGAGTCGTCACTCGGAGGAGATATTTGTACAGCACGTAGGCGGATGGGCCGGCGAGCATACCTTGTTCCTTGTCTGGCACTCCGCCCATCCTCTCAATGTACCGATCGATATCGGTAAAATATTTGCTGGAAGAGTTCTTGAGAACTTGGACACTTCGGTTCCGCCTAGGCGTCCCCAGAGGTCTGGCCGGCGAGGGAAGATGCAAGCGAGAACAGCAGGACGGTGCCAAAATCGCGCAGGCAAAAAACCGCCCATCCCTGAAGTGCTCAATGGGACCTCATGATGCCTATCGAGTGGCGAGTGACGCCCTCCCCCGACGCCTATTGTCGATCGGAGACTACGCCCGGGTGGCACGCATCACAAGAGTGCTATGAACATTCCGGCGGAATGTTCACGGATCGGCGTAGCGGCAAGGGTCCCGAAAGTCAGCCCAAACCATGACCAGAAGCGGTCAGACACACAAGCCCTTGATCTCGCGGCCACGCCAGCGGTCCAGGGTCCAGTAGGCGTACTCGCACTGAGTGTCCCGCCCGCTCGCTCCGGCGGCGTGCCTCTATCTGACGGATGCCCGGGCGCGTATGCTTACCTGAACATTTCGGGTCTCAGCTGGTCCGCGGCACAGCGGATCGGAGCGGGCCCGTCACGCCGTCCCACGCGGGACGTTCCGGACAGGGAGGCAGCATGAGCGAGAACGATGGTCAGGGAATGATCGTCAACCCCGTGCCCGACACGGACAACCAGGACTGGGACGGCGATGAAGCGGATCGCGCCGACCGCCTGCGCTTCGCCGAGGAACAGGCCATGATCAAGGAGCAGTCGGAGCACCATCATCAGGATGACTCCCTCCGACGCGCTCAGCAGCAGGCCGACGAGGAGTCCGGCGAGGCCAAGTAGCCCGTCGTCCCGGGAGGCGTCCCGCGGTCGTCAGAGTTCGGGTCGCACCCGCACCGAGAGGGACTGCGGCCAGACCTCCACACTGATCCGCGTCGCGGGGCCGGACGGGTCGCCGTCGAGCTGTGTCTCCATGGGTTCGGGGCTCCACACGGTCATCCGGTTCACGGCGTAGGAGCGCATGATCGGCAGGACGCCGTTGTGCTTGAACACGACCTTCAGGTACATGATGATCCAGCCGGCCACGCTGCGCGGGCTGATCACCACGGCATCCAGCAGACCGTCGTCCACCATGGCGTCCGGGAGGAAGTCGAGGCCGCCCGGCACCAGACCGCAATTGGCGAAGAGGATGCTGCGGATCTTGCGCTTCTGAGGGTTCGCGCCGTCCAGGCTGATCGTGACCGCCTTGCGCCGCCCGGCCAGATGCCGGACGCCCGCGGCCATGTACGCCACCCACCCAATGGTCTTCTTGAGGTCGTCGCGCGTGTCCACCAGGACCTCGGCGTCCATGCCGATCCCGGCCATGACCAGGAAGCCGTGCCGCGTGACGGTGCCGTCCACCGAGTTCTGCAGCTCCGCCGTCGCGGTGTCGATCCGCCGCTCCCAGCCGAACAGCGCCGCTCCGATGCAGCCGCGCACGTCGGTGACGTCCATCTGAAGGTTCCGGGCCAGGAGGTTCCCGGTGCCGAGCGGGATGAGCCCGAGCGGGACGTCGCTGCCGGCCAGGACTTCGGCCACGGCGCGGACGGTGCCGTCGCCGCCCGCCGCGAGGACGGCGTCGTACCCGTCGTCCAGAGCGGTGCGCGCCTGGCCGTAGCCGGGGTCCTCCACGGTGGTCTCCAGGAAGACCGGTTCGGGCCAGCCGGCCGTCTGGACGGCGTGCCGGATCTGATCGCGGGCACCGGCGGCATTGTTCTTCACCGGATTGATCACGACGGCGACCCGTTGGGGCCCGGCCATCGGAGCGTCGACGGGACCGGCCACCGCGCTGCGGCGATGGATCGCTTTGAGCCGGCGTGCGCCCCACCAGCCGGCGACGGCGGACGCGGTGAACGCCGCCGCGCCACCCGCGAAGAGAACGTACTGACCAGTCTTCCCCATAGTGCTCCTAAGCGTACCTGCGAGGGGCCCCGTCCGAGCGAAGCGAGGAATGGGGTAGCAGGAAGCGGTACCTGCGAGGGGCCCCGTCCGAGCGAAGCGAGGAATGGGGTAGCGGGAAGCGGTACCTGCGAGGGGGACCGCTCCGGCGGGCCCCCTCCATCCCGCCACTTAGCAGGGATCGAACCCTATTCGATACCCTTGGACCGTGATCGACGTTAAAGAACTCATTGAGAATCCTGAGAAGTTCCGGGCCAGCCAGCGCGCACGCGGTGCGGACGAGTCTCTGGTGGACCAGCTGGTCTCCGCGGATGCCACACGTCGATCCGCTCTGACCCGGTACGAGAACCTGCGGGCAGAGCAGAACGCCTTCGGCAAGCGCGTCGCCCAGGCCAAGGGCGAAGAGAAGCAGGCGCTGCTCGCGGAGGTCAAGGAGCTGGCCGCCAACGTCAAGGCGGCTGCCGCCGAGGCCGACGCCGCGCAGACCACCCAGGACGAGCTGCTGCGCGTCATCCCGAACCTCGTTCTGGACGGTGTTCCGGAGGGCGGCGAGGACGACTACGTCGTGGTGAAGACCGTCGGCGAACCGCGCGAATTCCCCGACTTCGAGCCCCGCGACCACCTCGAGATCGGCGAGCTGATCGGCGCCATCGACATGGAGCGCGGCGCCAAGGTGTCCGGTTCGCGCTTCTACTTCCTCAAGGGCGTCGGCGCCCGCCTGGAGATGGCGCTGCTGCAGATGGCCATGGACCAGGCGATCGCCAACGGCTTCGTCCCCATGATCACCCCGACGCTCGTGCGCCCGGAGACCATGCAGGGCACCGGCTTCGACGTCAAGCACGACGCCGAGATCTACCGTCTCGCCGAGGATGACCTCTACCTGGTGGGCACCTCCGAGGTGGCCCTGGCCGGCTACCACGGCGACGAGATCCTGGACCTGTCCGACGGTCCCATCCGCTACGCGGGCCAGAGCTCCTGCTACCGCCGCGAGGCCGGTTCGCACGGCAAGGACACCCGCGGCATCATCCGCGTCCACCAGTTCAACAAGGTGGAGATGTTCGTCTACACCAGCCTGGAGAACGCCGCCGCCGAGCACGAGCGCCTGCTGGCCTGGGAAGAGGAGATGCTGGCCAAGTGCGAGCTGCCGTACCGCGTGATCGACACGGCCGCCGGTGACCTCGGATCCTCCGCCGCCCGCAAGTTCGACTGCGAGGCCTGGGTCCCCACGCAGGGCGCCTACCGCGAGCTGACCTCCACCTCCAACTGCACCGGGTACCAGGCCCGCCGCCTGAACATCCGTGAGCGGGTGTTCACGGAGGACGGCACCCCCAAGGGCACGCGCGCCGTCGCGACCCTGAACGGCACCCTGGCCACCACACGCTGGATCGTCGCGATCCTGGAGCACCACCAGAACGCGGACGGTTCCGTCACGGTCCCGGCCGCCCTCCGCCCGTACCTGGGTGGCCTCGAGGTGTTCCCGGTCCTCTAGGGCCGGCTGATCACCCACGGTTGACACCGCTCGGAGATCCCCGTCCCTGTGGTCTTTCCCCCGCGCTATGGCGCTAGGGAAAGACCACAGGGACGAGGATTCTGGTTTTCCACACAGAGCAATCCGCTCCCAGACCATCGCACGTCGCACGATGGACTGTTCGCATGGAATTCCCGGAATTCACCTTCCTGACCGTGGGGCGAGGTACCGATCCGCGCACCGCCCGGAGTCTCAGCCGGAATTTCGCCGCAGGCCGGCTCGTTCGGCTGCGGCGTGGCGTGTACATCCCTATGGAGGAGTGGCTCGGAACCACCGCGTGGGGGCGTTACGCCGCGACGACGGCGTCCCTTTGTGTGCCCGGCTCCCCTCCGGTCTTCTGCCGGGAGACGGCGCTGTCCCTGCACGGCTTCAGCCTTGCCAGAGTGCCGCTCACGGTGGAGTACCTGACGGGCTCGTCGTCCAGTTGGGGCCGGAAGCCATCGCCCAGGCTGTATGGCAATGTGCCCCAAGCGGCAGAGACCTGGGGCCGGATACAGCCGGACACCCGAAGGACGCTGCCTGAAGGATTTCGCGACGCGCGTCGGCCAGGAGCCGACCACAGGCCTGTTCACCTTGGGGTGGCCCATCTTGGCGTCGTGCTTCCCTTGCAGAGGCTGGAGGCTGTCCTCCTGGACACCTTGCACCGCATGCCGTTCCCCGATGCTGTTGTGGTGGTGGATGCCATCGCGTCCCGCGACCCGAGGATCAAACGTCCGTGCAGTCTCGAGAGCCTGGCGTCAGTTCTTCCCGATCTGCGATCGGCCGCTGCGCGGGCACGGACCAGGAGAGTGCTGGAATTCGCCGATCCGACGGCGGAGTCGGTCGGGGAGTCGTTCAGCAGGGCCGTGATCGAACAGCTTGGTTTCGAAGTTCCCGAATCTCAGTTCCGGGTCAGGGGGCAGTACGGGGAGATCGCTCGGACGGACTTCTGCTGGCGCAGCCGGAAACTCGTGGGTGAGTTCGATGGGGTCATGAAGTACAGCCGTGCCCGGGACTTCAGTGGCAAGGATCCGGCGCAGGTCGTGGTCGAAGAAAAGCTCCGCGAGGACAGGATCCGGGCCGAGGGATACCAGGTGGTGCGCTGGGTCTGGGGCGACCTCATGAGACCCGAACTGCTGCGGGGGAAGCTCCTGAGGGCCGGGGTTCCGAGGCAGTGACTACAATTCCCCGTGCTTGCGGTCCTTCCCTTGCGCTTCGGCGCCGGGGAAAGTCCGTAAAGCCGGGGACTTCGCCTTCCCCCGCAGCCGCCGGATTCCCTTCCCCAGGAACACGAGCGCCACCGGGATCAGCAGGAGGAACGTCACGAACATGCCGACGCCCCGGAAGTAGATGCCCCAGGTCTCGTAACCCTCCACGACGGCGCGGGACGCGTTGCCGGGTTCGTGGACCACGGTCACCTGGTCGCCCAGGGCCGGGTGGAGTTCGCCCGGGATCAGGGCCCGGACCGTCAGGGTTTCGCCGGCGTCATCGTAGTAGGCCGCGGTGATCTGGCGATTGCTCGCCTTCTGCCCATCCTCGACCGTGACCACGACGCCGGGTGTCCGGGTCCCGTGGGCGAGGAGGTCGTCGTCCTGGGCCGTCATCACGAAGCCGGCCACCGCGAACGCCGGCCCGATCAGCAGAACCGCGAAGAACACCACCGTGGTCAGCCACCCTTTGGCCCTGGTTCCGGCCCGGCTCGTCGCCTTTCCAGCAGTCGGTCGGTTCTCCTGCATCGTGCCCTCTCATGCCTCTCCGCGGGCCGTGTGCCTGCGGACCTGTGCTGTGCGTGCAGCCCGGACCGGTGCCGCCAGGCGAACATCCACACTGTGCGCAACGCTGTGAGTATTAACCTACGGGCCCCGCTGTTCACACCGAATTCACGCCCTGCTGTGACCTGGCTCCTGGCCCGGCGCGCCGGGGAGTGCTTCACTGAAGCATGACCATTTTGACTGAACATGCAGTCGCTGACATCGAAGATCAGCAGCAGAATCCCACCGCCCACCTCATCGCCCTGGACGTCGACGGAACCCTCGTGGACCACGACGGCCACATGTCGCCCGGCGTCCGCGAGGCCGCCCAGGCCGTCGTCGCCGCAGGTCACCAGGTGATCATCGCCACCGGCCGTTCGCTCGGCGCCACCCTTCCGATCGTGGAGCTCATCGGCCTCACCGAAGGCTACGTGGTGTGCTGCAACGGCGGCGTCACGCTGCGCCTGGACCCTGCCCTGACCGACGGGTACGAAGTCATCCACCGCGAGACCTTCGACCCCGCCCCCGCCCTGACCGCGCTGCGCAAGCGCCTGCCCGTGGCCAAGTACGCCCTCGAGGATTCGGAGGGCCGTTTCCTCTCCACCGAGCGCTTCCAGGACGCGAGCTTCGGCGTCGAGGCCACCGCCGTCGACTTCCACGACATGCTCCAGGCCGAGGCGGTCCGCGTGGTGGTCTTCAGCTCAGAGAACACGTCCGAGGACTTCACCGAGGCGATCGCGGGCATCGGCCTGAGCGGTGTCACGTACTCGGTCGGCTGGACGGCCTGGCTGGACATCGCCGCGGCCGGCGTCACCAAGGCCAGCGCGCTCGAACGCCTCCGTGACTCGCTGGGCTGGGACGCAACCCGCACGCTCGCCATGGGCGACGGCCGCAACGACGTCGAGATGCTCGCCTGGGCGTCCCGCGGTGTCGCCATGGGTCAGGCGCCCGAAGAGGTCCGGGCCGTGGCGGATGAAGTCACCGCCTCGGTGGACGACGACGGCGCCGCGCACGTCCTGCGCAGCCTCCTGGCGTAGCGCCCGGCTCAGCCTCAGATCCCCAGCCTCAGATCGCGCCGCCTGCGGCCTCCCGCAAGAGCCGGGCGGCCAGGGTGCGCCCGAGCAGCTCCTCATGCCAGCCGGTCCGGCTCAGGGCCTTGCTGACGGCCTGGGTCGTGATGCCGAGCGCCGAGGCCACGGTCTTGTACTGGCCGCGCACCCCCGGGGTGAGGAGATCCACCACGCGCCATTCCGCCTCGGACCGGTCCCCGATGATCCGTGCCACGAGCCGCAGGGCGCTCTCCGCATCCGCGGCGGCCTCCGGCGACTCCCCTCCGACGGCCACGGCATAGCGGACCTGGCCCTTCTCGAGCGCGATCAGGGCTCCGGTCGCCAGGTCCCGGGCGAAGCGCGCCGAGGTGTCGTCCACACCGTGCGCGGCCCCGACCGCGGCGAGCAGACCCGGATGCCGGGGCGCCAGGAGGGCGGCCAGCGCGGCGTCGTCGGGGTCCTGCGTGGTCAGCCACCAGGTCGCGGAGGCCTCAGCCTTCCGGGCCCCGAGGGCCTGCAGTGCGACGGACGCGTCCGGTGCCGTTCCGGAGACGCGGAAGCAGACGGCGTAGCTGTTCATGGGTGTCGTCCTTCGGAGACGGGGGCGCCGGCCGAGGGGGCGCCGTCCGCTGCCGGGTCGGGGACCGGCGGCATTCCGAGCGCCAGCCCGGAGCGGAGGTCGATGGCCGTGAACTTCTCCGTGTAGCCGTCGCCGCCACTGGTGCTGCCCTCTGTGAGCGAGAGGATCAAGAACACGATGTACAGCGGGGCGAACGACCAGCACAGCGCCCGCCAGCCGCCCAGCCAGGCGCCTGCGGGGGTGCCGTCGCTGATCCGGACGCCTCGCATGCCGGCGGCGAGATCTCCCAGCGTGCCCGTCCGTCCGCAGATCATCCCGTAGAGGAAGACCACCACGAACCAGATTCCCACGGCGATCCCGGCGTAGGCCCAGAAGCTGGTCTGGAGGGTGATGGACAGGGAACCCAGGGCGAAGCTCTGGACCAGGGCGTTGAACACCGCGATCAGCGAACCGGCGACCACCAGCACCACCACCGCGTCCAGGGACCTGCCCCAGAAGTGGGGCCACCCCTTCTTGGTGACGTAGAGCTGCCCGGTCCGGGGGTGCCGGAGCACGGGCCGGCCCGTGACGGCATCGACGAAGCCGGTGCGCTCCGCGGTGTTCTCACTCATCCGGTCGTCCCTCCGAAGATCCCTGGGTCCGGGCCGCGTTCCCGGCCTCTCTGCAACTGTAATGGCTGGGCCTGGCCCGGGTGGGGCGGACCCCGGCGCCTCCCGCGCTTCCCCCGCCACGACGACGGCGACCCGCCGCAGACCGTCAGTGACAGTCGCGCGGCGGGTCGCCGTCGTCGTGCGTCCGGGGCGTGCCCCGGCGGGGATCAGTGGCCCTGGGCCTGGAAACGCTCGATGGAGGCCTGGAGCTCGGCCTCGGCGGCGGCGCGGTCGGACCAGCCGGCGGCCTTGACCCACTTGCCCGGCTCGAGATCCTTGTAGCGGGTGAAGAAGTGCTCGATCTCCTTGATCAGGAACTCGTCCAGATCGCCGATCTCCTGGAGGTGGTCGAAGCGCTTGTCGGCGGGCACGCAGACCACCTTGGCGTCGCCGCCGGCCTCGTCCTCCATGTTGAAGATGGCGATGGGGCGGGCTTCCATCACGATGCCGGGGAAGAGGTCCACATCCGGGTAGTACACGAGGGCGTCCAGCGGATCGCCGTCCTCACCCAGGGTGTCGTCGAAGAAACCGTAGTGGGTGGGGTACTGCATCGAGGTGAAGAGGACGCGGTCCAGGCGGACGCGGCCGGTCTCGTGGTCCACTTCGTACTTGACGCGGGAGCCGCGCGGGATCTCGATCGTGACGTCGTGCTTCATGGGAACTCCGTAGCTTTGTCGTGCCGCCGTGCGGCGTGAGGTACTGAGCGACAGGCTCTGACCCTGCCGCCGACTACTATTGAGGATATAGCCACGGCCCGGGATTTTCTCCGGCCGGGCAGCCCGCAGCAGGCCCATGACGCCGCCGGGCCGGGACGGTGACAGGGGATTCACACTCATGAGCAGGCTGGTGCGCGCCGCGGGTTCGGCCCTCCTGGTGGTGGCCCTGCTGGCGCTGATCGTCCCCCTGGGCATCCACTGGTCCGGCGCCACGCTTTTCGCCGCACCGGAGCCCTCGGTGAGCACCCCGCCGTGGCAGCTGCCGCCCAGCACCCCCGCCGCGCAGAGCGGTGGCCTGCGCTCCAGGGCGCCGCAGCCCTCGCCGTCCGCGCTGTCCTCTCTGCTGGGCAAGACCCTGGTGCCCGACGGCGCGGGGAGCTTCGCCGCCCACGTGGTGGACGCGGAGACGGGGACCGTGCTCTACACGAACAAGGCGGAGGAGGCGCGGACCCCGGCGTCGAACATGAAGCTGCTCACCGCCGCCGCGGCACTCCAGGCGCTGGGGCCGGACAGCCGCTTCACCACGGAGACGCTCCGCACGGGACCTGCCTCCGTGTCGATCCGGGGTGGGGGAGACGTTCTGCTGACCGCGGGGGAGTCCCAGCCGGACAAGGTCATGGGCCATGCCGGACTCGCGACCCTGGCCGGCCGCACGGTCGACGCGCTGCGTGCCGCCGGGGTCAAGGGGAAGGTGACCGTCGCGGGGGACGCCGGGCTCTTCAGCGGGCCGGCGCTGAACCCCGCCGTGGATCCCGGCGACGTCGAGGCCGGGGAGACCGCCCCCGTGGCGCCCCTGGCGCTCCACTCGGCCCGCCTGGACCCCGACGTGCTGACCGGCCCCCGCCCGCAGGACCAGACCGCCACGGTGGTCAAGGCCTTCGTGGCGGCCCTCAACAAGGAGGGGGCTTCCGGCAAGGCGGGAGCCTCCGGTGGCGCCCTCACGTTCGTCGCCGGCGGTTCGGCGGGGACGGGCACCGTCCTGGCGGGCGTGGAGTCGGCCACCGTCGCCGAACAGGTGTCCTGGATGCTGCAGCATTCGGACAATTTCCTGACCGATGTGCTCGGCCGGATGGTCGCCGTGAAGTCGGGGCGCCCCGGCAGTTACACGGGCGGGATCGCGGCGGTCCGGAGCGAACTCGACCAGCTCGGACTGGACACGCGCGGCATGGTGATCGCGGATCTGAGCGGTCTCTCGGCGGCCAACCGGGTCAGCCCGGCTCAGTTCACCGCGCTGATCCGGCTCATGACCACCGGGTCCAACGCCGCGCTGCGGGCCGCTCTGGACGGCTTCCCGGTGGCGGGGCTCAGCGGAACGCTCAACGCCCGGTACGGGGACGCCTCCAGCAAGGGCGGCGCGGGCCTGGTCCGCGCCAAGACCGGGACGCTCAACACCGTGCTCAGCCTGTCGGGCTATGTGGTGGACGCCGACGGCCGGCTCCTCGTCTTCTCCTTCATCGGGAACGGCCTCACGCCGGGCGCGGCGGGCAACAAGGCCGCCCTCGACGATTCGGCGACGGTGCTCGCCGGCTGCGGCTGCCGCTGAGGCGATCCGCCCGCATCCGGACCGAAAGCCCGGTGAACTGTCAGTCCGGTAGGGCAGGATGGTGCCATGAGCTCTCAGCCCACTCCCGCACTCATCGACTGGAATCTGGCCGCGGCCACCGCGGCACGGCTTGCCCCGGCAGGTCCCCGATTGCGCCCGGCCGAGATCGCGGCCGCGGTGCAGGACATCCGCGCCAAGGCCGACGCCTCGGTGGAGCACGTGCACCGCATCACCGGCCTGGAAGCCGCCCGGGACCTGCGGGACTCCCAGGTCCTGGTGGTGGACCGGGCCGGCTGGTCGAAGGCCAACACCCAGGGCTTCGCGGCCATGATGACCCCCGCCCTGCACGCCTTCCGTGAACGGCTGGCCAAGGACATGACCCCCGGAGGGGCCAAGGTGGGCGGCGCCATCACCGGCGCGCAGATGGGCTCGGTCCTGGCCTTCCTCTCCAGCAAGGTCCTGGGACAGTACGAGCCTTTCTCCGCGCACCTCAACCAGGGGGAGGGTCAGGCGGGACGTCTCCTGCTGGTGGCCCCGAACATCGTGGAGATCGAGCGTCAGCTGGGTGTGGACCCCGACGACTTCCGCCTCTGGGTCTGCCTGCACGAACAGACGCACCGGGTGCAGTTCGCGGCCGCCCCGTGGCTCGCCGGCTTCATGATGGAACAGATCGGCCGGCTGAGCGGGTCCCTGGTGGACAACGCGGGGTCGTTCCTGGAGCGGGCCTCGCGTGCCGTGGTGTCCCTGAAGGAGGAGCGCCAGGACCCGGACGCCCCCAAGGGATCGATCACCGATCTGCTGCAGGGCCCGGAGGAGAAGGCGATCATGTCGCGGCTCACCGGGATCATGAGCCTGCTGGAGGGCCACGCGAACGTGGTCATGGACGCCGTCGACGCCGATGTGGTGCCCAGCGTCCGCACCATCCGTCAGCGCTTCAGCGCGCGCGGCAAGGACCGCGGCGTGGTGGAGAAGTTCTTCCGCCGCCTGCTGGGCCTGGACGCCAAGATGCGGCAGTACACGGACGGCGCGCGCTTCGTCCGCGCCGTGGTGGACCGCGTGGGGATGGAAGGCTTCAACAAGGTATGGGAGCGGCCCGAGAACCTGCCCACCGAGGCCGAGATCCACGACGCCGACACCTGGCTGGTGCGTATGGGGCTCGCGGGCGGTGTCTGAGCGGGAACCCACTCCGGCGCCGGACTTCACCGCCGGCGCGGCGGGGCGCGGATCCGGCACTGCTGCGGACCTGCACACCTCCGCGGACGTGGCGCACGACGTCGGCATCTGCACTGATCTGGACCTGGCAGCAGACGCTGTGACGCCGCGCGGCCCTGGTTCCGGATCTGATCTGGACGTGGCCGCGGACCCGGCCTCCGGCCCGCACGGCCCGCGCGCCGAAGCCGGCCCACATACCGGGGACGCGGGACCGGGCGACGTCGCACGGCTCCGCGGCCGGCGCAGCAAAGGGCGGCTTGCCCCGGTGCTGGGCACCGCGCGCCTGCACCTGCGCCAGACTCTCGAGGACGAAGGATTCCTCCCGAGGAATATCGCGCGCGGTCAGCGAGCCCTCGATCCCTCCGGAGCCGGGCCGGTGAAAGTGCTGGTCGCGCTCAGCGGTGGGCCCGATTCGCTGGCCCTGGCCGCAGCGGCCGCCTTCTATGCCCGGGGTGGCATGTTCCAGGCCGGGGCTGTGGTGGTGGACCATCGACTGCAGGAAGGCTCCGCCGAGGTGGCCGAACGCGCCGCGGCGCAGGCCCGGGGGCTCGGCCTGGACCCGGTGTCCGTGGTGCCGGTGACCGTTCCCGTCACCGGGGACGGTCCGGAGGCGTCCGCCCGCACCGCGCGGCATGCCGCCCTCGAGGAGGTCGCCCGGGACACCGGATCGCACGTGGTCCTCCTCGGCCACACCCTGGACGATCAGGCCGAACAGGTCCTCCTCGCTCTCGCCCGCGGTTCCGGCACCCGCGCGCTGGCGGGCATTCCGCGCCGCAGGGACTTCCGCGGCGGCAGCTACCTGAGGCCGTTCCTGGACCTGCGCCGGGAGGACACGGAGGAGGTCTGCCGTGCGGAAGAGCTGGAACCGTGGCAGGACCCGAGCAACGCGGACCCCGCCTTCGCCCGGTCCCGGGTGCGGACCGTGGTGATGCCGTTCCTGGAGGAGCAGCTCGGCCCCGGCGTCGCGGACTCGCTGCACCGCTCGGCCCACATCCTGGCCGCCGACGCCGCCTTCCTGGATGCGGAGGCCGAACGGCACTTCTCCGCGCTGGCCACGACCTCGGAGGATGGCGCCATCGAACTTCCCGAACAGGGTCTCCGCAACCTTCCGGAGGCCCTGCGTGTGAGAGTGGTCGCACTCGCGGTGACCGCGCTGGGAGGTTCGCCCAGTTACGAGAGGCTCCAGGCCGCCGTCGCGCTCCTGAAACGGCAGGGAAGCGCGGGTCCCGTGCAGTTGCCGGGCAAGGTCGGTGTCCACCGTCTGCCGCGGCCCAAGGGGGCGCGCAGAGGCAGCGGGGAGTATGGGAAACTGGTGCTCAGGAGTACCGGGGGTCGCGCGCCAGACGCGGGACTGACAGGCCAAGGCTAGAAACAACAGGAGTCAGGGTGGATTCGCAGGACGTCCAGGCAGATCTCAAGGAAATTCTTCTGACCAAGGAGGAGATCCAGCAGCGCATCACGGAACTCGCCGCACAGATCGACAAGGATTACGAAGGCCGCGATCTGCTGATCGTGGGCGTGCTGAAGGGCGCGGTCATGGTGATGGCCGACCTGGCCAGGGCGCTGCACAGCCACGTGACCATGGACTGGATGGCGGTGTCCTCGTACGGTTCCGGGACGCAGTCCTCCGGCGTGGTCCGCATCATCAAGGACCTCGAGACGGATCTGCTGGGCAAGCACGTCCTGATCGTCGAGGACATCATCGACTCCGGCCTGACCCTCTCCTGGCTCAAGGCCAACCTGGAGTCCCGCGGCCCCGCGAGCGTGGAGATCTGCACCATGCTCCGCAAGCCGGACGCCGCCAAGGTCGAGATCGACGTCAAGTACGTCGGCAAGGACATCCCCAACGAATTCGTGGTCGGCTACGGCCTGGACTACGCCGAGAAGTACCGCAACCTGGACTTCGTGGGCAGCCTGGCCCCGCACGTCTACGAGTAACCACACCCTTTCCGGAACCCCGTCCGGACACCGCCCGCGCTAAATCGGCAGGGAGGCGTTCCGGGCGGGGTTTCGTGCTGTCCGGGGCGGTGGCCGGGCCAGGCCGGGCGGGGCGTGACGGTTCAGGTGGGTGAGGTTCCGTGGGCGTCGCTTCGCGGTTCGGGCGCCCTTGCTGACTTCGGGCGCCCCCATTGCGGCGCCGGAAGTCGATAAGGGCGCCGGAATGCCGGGGAGGAAGAAGGCCCGGAAGTGTGACCCGGCTACCGTTCCGGGGGCGGATGCCGTTTAATGGCTCCATGCCCCACAATCCTTGCGCTGATCTCGACACCCTGGACCTAACACGTGTTAGGGCGGCCGCTCCCGAGCGTCGTCCGGTCCTGCACTACACGGCGGAGAAGAGCTGGCTCAACGACCCCAACGGCCTGATCTTCCACCATGGGCTCTATCACCTGTACTACCAGAACAACCCGTTCGGGAACGTGTGGGGCAACATGTCCTGGGGTCATGCGACGTCGGTTGACCTGGTGCACTGGGAGGAGCACCCCGTGGCCATCCCGTGCGAGGAGGGTGAGGCGATCTTCTCCGGCAGCGCCGTGTTCGACGCCCGGAACACCAGCGGTCTCGGAACCGAGGAACAGCCGCCTCTCGTGGCGGTCTACACGAGCGCGTACGCCGCGCCGCACCCCCTTGCGGGACGGCAGGCGCAGTCCCTCGCGTACAGCCTGGACGGTGGTTTCACCTGGACCAAGTTCGCCGGCAATCCCGTGCTGGACCGCGCCTCCAGCGACTTCCGGGACCCCAAGGTGATCCGCTGCCAGGACCCGGCCGGCGACTTCTGGCTCCTCGTAGCCGTGGAAGCGCAGGAGAAGAAGGTGGTCCTCTACCGCTCCGAGAACCTCCGGGACTGGGGGTTCCTGAGCGACTTCGGCCCCGCCAACGCCATCGGCGGCGTCTGGGAGTGCCCGGACCTGTTCCCCCTTCCCGATCCGGAGCGGCCGGGCCGGGAGAAGTGGGTCCTCATCGTGAACCTCAATCCCGGCGGGGTGGCCGGAGGCTCCGGCGGCCAGTACTTCGTGGGCGACTTCGACGGCACGCGCTTCACCCCGGACGCGGGCTCGCTGCTGAGCGACGGGCCCGTGGACGCGGACGGGCCTGTTCCGCCGGGAGCTGAGGACCGCGGTCTCGCGAACTGCCTCTGGCTGGACCACGGCCGGGACTGCTACGCCACCGTCTCCTTCGACAGCGCTCCCGGTGAAGGCCGCGTCCTGCTGGGCTGGATGAGCAATTGGGACTACGCCGGCCAGACCCCCACGGACCCCTGGCGTTCCGGCATGACGCTCGCCCGGCGGGCCACCCTGGTCGCCACACCGCACGGACTGCGCCTCGCCCAGCACCCCGTCCTTCCCGAGCCGAGGGACGGACGGCGTCTTCAGGAAGCCGCCGGGATCCCGCTCGAGCCCGGGGCGCCGTTCGCGTTGGCGCCCTTCCCCGAGGACGCTGCGCAGCGCATCCGCCTGGCGGTCCGGCCGGGTGCCGAGACGCTCACCCTGCGCCTGTTCGACGACGGCGAGCGGGCGGCCGTCGTCCGCTACTCGCCGGAGGAGGGGGTGCTGAGCCTGGACCGCCGGCGGAGCGGCGACGTCGCCTTCCACGAGAAGTTCGCCTCGGTGGAGCACGCCCGGCTCACGCTGCCCGACGGCGTCCTCCGGCTCGACATCGTCCTGGACCGCGGCTCGGTGGAGATCTTCAGCCGGGACGGCCTGGTGGTTCTGACGGATCTGGTGTTCCGCGGGGCCGGCCAGGTGGAGGCGTCGCTGGAGGGCGGCGCGGGTGCTGTGCTGGAGTCGCTGGAGGTGGACCGGCTGAGCTGAGCAGAGGACTGGGAAGTCCCCGGAAAGCGCCTCGGAACGGCTCATTCCGGGCCGGACTTTCGCCCTGAGGGAACTTTTCGCTTCCGATGTGCGTCTGATGGTGGAGACGGTGTAAAGCTAGATTCCAGAGAACTGGGTCCAGCGCCGTGCTCGGGCCAAGCATTCGCAGGAGGGATGGGGCACACGCCCCGGTAGATGAAACTCAAAAATATCGCCAAGGGTCCCTGGATCTGGATCGCCGTCGCGGTGGCCATCATGCTCCTCGCCTTCGCCACGTTCGCGCCGGGTGGACCCGCGCAGATCGACACCAACAAGGGTCTGGAGCTGCTGTCCCAGTCGGGCAAGGTGGACCAGGCCAAGATCATCGACGGCGAGAACCGGGTGAACCTCACCCTCAAGGACTCCCTCAGCGTCGACGGCCAGGACAAGGGCAAGGACGTCTACTTCAAGTACGTCGACGCCCGGGCCAAGGACGTCGTCACCGCGGTGAACGACGCCAAGCCGTCCAAGGGCTTCCAGGATCAGCCGGTGGAGAGCAACTGGTTCTCCGGCCTGCTCTCCCTGCTGCTGCCCGTGCTGCTGCTGGTCCTCCTGTTCTGGTTCCTGATGTCCCGCATGCAGGGCGGCGGCTCCAAGGTCATGCAGTTCGGCAAGTCCCGGGCCAAGATGCTCAGCAAGGACATGCCGCAGGTGACCTTCGCGGACGTCGCGGGCGCCGATGAGGCGGTGGAGGAGCTCCACGAGATCAAGGAGTTCCTGCGCGAACCCGGCAAGTTCCAGGCTCTGGGCGCCAAGATCCCCAAGGGCGTGCTGCTGTACGGCCCTCCCGGCACCGGTAAGACCCTGCTGGCCCGCGCCGTCGCCGGCGAGGCCGGGGTGCCCTTCTTCTCGATCTCCGGTTCGGACTTCGTCGAGATGTTCGTCGGTGTGGGCGCGTCCCGTGTCCGCGACCTCTTCGAACAGGCCAAGGCCAACAGCCCGGCCATCATCTTCGTGGACGAGATCGACGCCGTCGGCCGTCACCGCGGCGTCGGCATCGGCGGCGGCAATGACGAGCGCGAACAGACCCTCAACCAGATGCTGGTGGAGATGGACGGCTTCGACGCCAAGACCAACGTCATCATGATCGCGGCCACCAACCGTCCCGACATCCTGGACCCGGCCCTGCTGCGTCCCGGCCGCTTCGACCGCCAGATCCCCGTGGACGCCCCGGACCGCAAGGGCCGTGAGGACATCCTCAAGGTGCACGCCAAGGGCAAGCCGTTGGCGCCCGGCGTCGACCTGAACGCCGTCGCCAAGAAGACCCCGGGCTACACCGGCGCCGACCTGGCCAACGTGCTCAACGAGGCCGCGCTGCTGACGGCCCGCTCCAACGCGGACCTGATCGACGACCGCGCCCTGGACGAGGGTGTGGACCGCGTGATGGGCGGCCCGCAGCGCCGCAGCCGCACGCAGAAGGAACACGACCGCAAGATCACCGCGTACCACGAGGGTGGTCACGCCCTGGTGGCCGCGGCCCTGCACAACGCCCCGCCCGTCACCAAGGTGACCATCCTGCCGCGCGGCCGCGCCGGCGGTTACACCCTGGTGGTCCCGGACGACGATCCGCAGGGCTACACCCGCAACGAGCTCCTGGACCGCATGGCCTGGGCCATGGGCGGCCGCGTGGCCGAGGAGATCGTGTTCCACGACCCGACCACGGGCGCTTCCAACGACATCGAGCAGGCCACCACCACGGCCCGCCGCATGGTCACCGAGCTCGGCATGAGCGAGAAGGTCGGCGCCATCAAGGTGGCCGGTGGCGTCTCCAACGTCATGGGCGCCGGACGTGGCGGTGACGACGGCGGAGTCACGATCTCCAACGAACTCGCCGCACTGGTGGACGAAGAGGTGCGCAGGCTCCTGGACGACGCCCACGACGAGGCGTACTCGGTCCTGACCGAGAACCGCGACATCCTGGACGCCATGGCCCTGGAACTCCTCGAGAAGGAGACCATCAACCAGGCCGACGTCGAGCGCCTCACGGCCGGTGTCCGCAAGCCGGTCCAGCGCCCGATCTGGCTCTCCAAGGAGTCCCGTCCGGTCCAGCACATCGCCCCGGTGCAGTCGAGCCGCGAGAAGGCCCAGCTGGCGGCCCAGCACGTCGAGGCCCCGGCCGAGTCCGGATCCGCCCCGCACGTGGTCGAAGATGACGGACAGCCCGAAGGCCCGCAGGGTCTCTGAGCCGGACGGCTAGGATGCTTAGGTGACTCACTTCGACGACGACGTCCCCAGCACTGCTCCGGACGCCGCCTCCGCGGACGGCCCCATGGACCTGCCGCGCATCGAGGCGGCGGTCCGGGAGATCCTGATCGCCGTGGGGGAGGACCCCGACCGCTCCGGCCTGGCCGACACCCCGGCCCGGGTGGCGCGCGCCTACGCCGAGATGTTCTCCGGCATCCACCAGGACCCGGGCACGGTCCTCCAGACCATGTTCGACCTGGACCACGAAGAGCTGGTGCTGGTCAAGGACATCCCGTTCTACTCGACCTGTGAGCACCACCTGGTCCCGTTCCACGGCGTCGCGCACGTGGGGTACATCCCCTCGCATGACGGCATGGTGACGGGGCTGAGCAAGCTGGCGCGCCTCGTGGACATCATCGCCCGGAGGCCGCAGGTGCAGGAGCGGCTCACCACGCAGATCGTGGAAGCGCTCGTGACCCACCTCAAGCCGCGCGGCGCCATCGCCGTCGTGGAATGCGAACACATGTGCATGTCGATGCGGGGAATCCGCAAGCCCGGCGCCAAGACCGTCACCAGCGCGGTCCGCGGGCAGCTGCACGATCCCGCCACACGAGCGGAAGCCATGAGCCTCATACTCGGAAGGTAATACCCTATGGACTCGCTTGCCGCAGCACCGGGAACCGGCCCGGCCACCAATCCTTTGCCCGTGATCCGGAAAGCCAAAGCAGCAGCCCGATTCGAAGACCTCCCCCAGGACCGCACGCTGGTCATGGGTGTGCTGAATGTGACGCCGGATTCCTTCAGCGACGGGGGAGAGCACAGCACCGCGGACTCCGCGATCGCCCACGGCCTGCGCATGTTCTACGGTGGAGCCGACATCCTGGACGTGGGCGGCGAGTCGACCCGTCCGGGAGCCGAACCCGTGACCCCCGAGGAGGAGCAGCGCCGCGTGCTCCCCGTGGTCGCGACGCTCGTGAAGGCGGGCGCCCTGGTCAGCATCGACACCGTCAACGCCTCCACGGCCGCGGCCGCGCTGGACGTGGGCGCCGCGATCGTCAACGACGTCTCCGGTCAGCGGGTCAGTGACGAGATGATCCAGCTCGTGGCCTCGCGCCGCGTGCCGTACATCCTGACCCACTCCCGGGGCGACTCCCAGACCATGGACTCCCTGGCCGACTACACGGACGTCGTGGCCGAAGTGGTCGCCGAGCTGGAGGAGCTGCGCGCCCGTTTCCGGAGCGCCGGCCACGCGGACGAGCGCCTGATCCTGGACCCCGGCCTCGGTTTCGCCAAGCAGGGCGAGCAGAACTGGGAACTCCTCCGCGGCCTGGCCCGTCTGCGGGAGCTCGGCCACCGCGTCCTGGTGGGCGCGTCCCGCAAGCGCTTCCTGGGTGAGCTGCTCACCTCGGCGGGCAAGGCCGCCGCTCCCGTGGAGCGTGACGCCGCGACGCTCGCCGTGACCGCCCTCTCCGCCGGGCAGGGCGCCTGGGCCGTCCGCGTGCACGACGTCGGCCCGAACCTGGACGCGGTGAAGGTCGCCGCGCGCTGGGCGGCGTGAGCCTCGTGAGCGTGGGGGAGGTGCACGGGCACGTGCGTCCGCTGGACCGGATCGAACTCCGCGGCGTCACCGCCACCGGTTACCACGGGGTCTTCGATTTCGAGCGCCGCGAGGGCCAGCCCTTCGTGGTGGACCTCGTGATGCACCGGGACTTCCGCCGCGCGGCCGAGACCGATGACGTGGCCGACACCGCCCACTACGGACTCGTGGCGGAAGCCGTGACGGCCGTCATCGAAGGACCCCCGGTGAACCTCATCGAGAAGCTGGCGGTCCTGATCGCCCGTGCCGTGCTGGCGGGCTTCGACGTGGAGTCCGTCGAGGTCACCGTGCACAAGCCCAAGGCGCCCATCGAGGTGCCGTTCGGGGACGTCGCCGTCGTGGTGTCCCGTTCCCGTGCCGATTTCCCCGGACTCGAAGGAGGTTCCGCATGAGCCGCACCCGCGCCATCCTGGCCCTCGGAAGCAATCTCGGCGAGCGTCAGGGCACCCTGTCCGCCGCCGTCGCCGATCTGGTGAACCACCCGGCGGTCCACCTGGTGGACATTTCCCCGGTCATCCAGACCAAGGCCGTGGGAGGGCCCGAGGACCAGCCCGATTACCTGAACATGGTCCTGGCCGTCGACACCGAGCTGGAGCCGCTGGACCTCCTGGCACACTGCCAGGCCGTGGAGCAGATGCACCACCGGGTCCGCGAGGTCCACTGGGGCCCGCGCACCCTGGACGTCGACGTGATCGTCTTCGGCGAGGTGCAGAGTGACGATCCCGTGCTGACGCTGCCGCACCCGCGTGCCGCCGAGCGCGCTTTCGTCCTGGTCCCCTGGGCCGCGATGGATCCCGAGGCCACCCTGAACGGCGCCCTCGTCCGCGAACTGGCGGTGGCCGCTGCCGACTATCCCGACGTCGACGAGTACGACGAGTACTGATCATGCGCTTGATGCGACCCGCTCAGCTCGCCGGGCTGGCACTCGCCTTCCTGGTGGTGGGGCTCCTGGTCTCGATGATCGTGCAGCGCTACGGCCTGCCGGTGCCGCTGCTGCCCCTGGCCGCGGTGTTCAGCATGCTCGCGATCGCCCTGCTGACGTTCCTGCTGGGCTGGCGTGTGCACCGCTGGAAGACCGCCAAGGTCAAGAAGCACCTGGATCCGCTTCTGGCCGCCCGGACCCTGATCCTGGCGCAGGCTGGGGCGTACGCGGGGACGGTCCTGTTCGGCTGGCACCTGGGCATCCTGCTGGAGCAGCTGCAGTTCCTCCAGTACTCCAGCGCCGTGGACCACGTGGTCACCGCGGCCGTGATGGCCGGCGGCGGCGTGGTCATGCTGGTGGTGGGACTGATCGTGGAGCGCTTCTGCCGGATCCCCCCGGAGGACGACGGCGGAGCGGACGGCGGGAAGGACAAAGGGACCGAGGGTGAGTATGCCTGAGCCGGTGAGCGGTCCGGCGTTGTCCGGCGCCGGAGGCGGAAGCTCGCGCGCAGGACGCCTGCGCGTCGGTGTGATCGGCGCCGGCAAGGTCGGAGCCGTGCTTGGTGCGGCCCTGCGCTCCGCGGAGCACCTGGTGTCCGGCGTGGCGGCCGTGTCCGAGGCGAGCCTGGAACGGGCCGAGAACCTGCTTCCGGGTGTTCCGGTGCTGGAGCCCGGGGAGATCGTGGCCGGGAGCGACCTGGTGCTGCTGGCCGTCCCGGATGACGTGCTCGGGGAGCTGGTCTCCGGGCTGGCGGCCCTGGGGGCCTGGCGCCCGGGGCAGCTGGTGGCGCACACCTCGGGCCGCTTCGGCGTCGGGGTGCTGGCTCCGGTCCGCGCCGCCGGGGCGATTCCGCTTGCCATCCACCCGGCGATGGCGTTCACGGGGCTCAGCCTCGATCTGGGCCGCCTGCAGGACTGCGTGTTCGGGGTGAGCGCCGACCCGGCCATGCTGCCCATCGCGCAGGCCCTGGTCATCGAGATGGGCGGCGAGCCCGTGGTGATCCCGGAGGAGCAGCGCGTGCTGTATCACGCGGCTCTCGCGCACGGCTCCAACCATCTGGTGACGCTGGCCGCGCAGGCCGCTCAGGTGCTCCGGGAGATCGGTGTGGCGGAGCCGGAACGCCTGCTGGGCCCGCTGCTCCGGGCGTCCCTGGACAACGCGCTCGCCTCCGGGGAGTCGGCGCTCACCGGCCCCGTCTCCCGCGGCGACGCCGGCACGGTGGCCTCCCACCGCGAGGCTCTGACCGGGAGGGACAGGCTCCTTCAGAACTCCACGAGGCCAGACGGGGATCGGCCCGAGGTTCCGGGCGACGATATCCTGGAGTCCTATCTCTCCATGGCCCGTGCCACTCTTCAGCGCGCCGTCCGCCAGGATCGCCTCCGGGCGGATCAGGCCGCGGCGCTCGGTGATGTCCTGGGCTGAGGAGAGCCCGCATCACGTCACGGCCCCGGTTCCCGCCGGGACCGGAGAAGGCTGAAGAAGAGGTCCTCATGAGCATCGAACTGGTCACCACCAAGGCCGCGCTCCGTGCCCGCCTTGCGGAGGCAGCGGCGTCGGGAGTCTCCTCGGCCGGGTTCGTGCCGACCATGGGAGCCCTGCACCGGGGGCACGCCGCGCTGGCCCGCACGGCGGCCCAGGAGAACGACCTCGCCCTGGCCAGCATCTTCGTCAATCCTCTGCAGTTCGGCGAGGCCGTCGACCTGGAACGCTACCCGCGCACCCTCGACGCCGATCTGGCGCTTCTGGAGGAGGCGGGCGTGCGGCTCGTCTTCGCTCCCTCGGTGGAGGAGATGTACCCGCTGGGGGAGCCGGGCGTGCGGGTGACCTCCGGTCCGCTCGGAGGCGCGTGGGAGGGCGCTTCCCGCCCCGGGCATTTCGACGGCGCGCTCACGGTGGTCTCGAAGCTCCTGCACCTGGCGCATGCGCCCGTGCCGGTGAATCGCGCGTACTTCGGTCAGAAGGACGCGCAGCAGCTCGTCCTGGTGCAGCAGATGGTCGCGGATCTCGACTTCGACGTCCGGATCGTGCCGGTGCCGATCGTGCGGGACGCGGATGGGCTGGCGCTGTCCTCCCGGAACCGCTTCCTCTCGCCCGAGCAGCGGGAGTCCGCCCTGGTCCTCTCCCGTGCCCTGCGGCTCCTGGAGGAGCGGGCCGCCGCTCATGAGCCGCTCGACCTCGAATCCGCCGCCGACCTGGTGCGATCCGCCCCCGGCGTGGAACTGGACTACTTCGAGGTGGTCGATCCCCGCACGCTGGAACCCCTCGCGGAAAACTGCAAATTCACTCCGTTCAGGGGTGACGCACTGGCCATCGTTGCGGCTAAACTTGGTTCTGTGCGTCTGATCGATAACACACCGCTTTCTGCCTAGGCGAGACCCAGCTCTCCACTCGGAGTCCTCTGTCAGGGACTTTCTGGAAATGCTCGGAGTGCGCCATGCGGTGTGCCGGCTTCCGTGGCCCGGCTTCGCCGTGCCCTGACCGCCGTTTCCGCTATCCATCCCGCTCGGAAGAGCTCCGGTTTCAGGCCTGTCCTGTCCCGTGTTCCGTCCGGGAAACCACCGTTGCCGGTCCAGCGCCCCGTCGTCCCCGACGCCGGTGGGCCGTCGGCACCATCGCTCCCCTTTGATTCACTCGCAAGGACGTGACATGACCTCCGACATCAAGAACCCCTCCGGCGGGCCGCTCGACGCGCCCGCCGCCTACGATTCGCCGCCCGAGGCCGCCCAGACCGCGCCCGAGGCGGGCGCGCCGGAGAAGCTCTCCCGCGAAGTCGTGGTGATCATCAGCGTGCTCCTGGTCTCCACCTTCACGGTGTTCCTGAACGAGACCATCATGAACGTGGCACTGCCGCGCCTCATGACGGCGCTCGACGTCTCCGAAAGCACCGTCCAGTGGCTCTCCACCGGCTTCATGCTGACCATGGCCGTGGTCATCCCCACCACGGGCTTCATCCTGGAACGGCTGCGCACCCGGCAGGCGTACTTCCTGGCGATGGGACTGTTCACCCTGGGCACCGTGATCGCGGCCGTCGCCCCCGGCTTCGGCGTGCTGCTCCTGGGCCGTGTGGTGCAGGCGACCGGCACGGCCATCATGATGCCGCTGCTCATGACCACCATCCTGACCCTGGTCCCGATGAACAAGCGCGGCATGGTGATGGGCAACATCACCATCGCCATGTCCGTGGCGCCGGCGCTCGGCCCCACCGTCTCCGGGGTGATCCTGGAGCACTTCGAGTGGCGCTTCATGTTCATCTTCGTGCTGCCCGTGGCCATCGTGGCGCTGCTGGTCGGCGCCAAGTACCTGGTGAACGTCGGTGAGCCGGGCCAGCAGCGTCTGGACATGCTCTCGGTCCTGCTGACCATCCCGGCGTTCGGCGGCGTGGTCTACGGTCTCAGCCAGATCGGCGGCGGACATGGCGGCCAGGCGGGTCCCAGCACGGGAGCCATCGTGGCGCTGGCCGTGGGCGCGATCGCCATGGGCCTGTTCGTCTGGCGTCAGCTGGTCCTTCAGCGGGCGGGCGCTCCGCTCCTGGACCTGCGGGCGTTCAACCACCGCATGTTCACGGTCTCCGTGCTGCTCCTGGTGGTGGCGATGGTGGCCCTCTTCGGCACCGTGATCCTGCTTCCGTTGTTCCTGCAGAAGGTGCTGGGTGCGGAGCCGCTGGTGACCGGGCTCGTCATGCTGCCCGGTGGCCTGGCCATGGGCCTGTCCGGCCCGTTCATCGGCAGGATGTACGACAAGATCGGTCCGCGCCCGCTGACGGTCACCGGTTCGGTCCTCATGGTCCTGTGCCTGTGGCAGTTCGCCATGATGAACGCGTCGACGCCGATCTGGTACGTCACGGTCATCCAGACGGTGCTGAACTTCTCTCTGGCGCTGCTCTTCACCCCGGCGTTCACCAATGGCCTGAACCCGCTGCCGCCGCAGCTGTACTCGCACGGATCCGCGATTCTGGGCACGCTCCAGCAGGTGGCGGGCGCGGCAGGAACCGCCCTGCTGGTGGCTCTGTTCGCGGCGGGGACCGCACTGCACGGCGACCTGCTGGACGGCACCCGGATCGCCTTCCTGACGGCGTCCGGCGTGGCGGTGCTCGCCGTCGTGCTGTCCGCCATGATGCGCAGGACGGAAGGCGCCGGTCACCACTGACCTGACCTGACGCGAGAAGCCAGTTGAGCACAGTCCCGATCACCGGGACTGTGCTCAACTGGCTTCTCGCGGTGATGGAGGAGGGCGTCAGCCGGCGAAGAACTCCGCGAGGGGTTCGATCAGCCGGGCCGGGGCGCGGTTCACGCCGTCGTGGCCCAGGCCGGGGATGACGCTGTAGGCCGAGCCGGAGAGGACCTCGTGCAGACGGCCGCAGGCGACCCCGAAGTACGCGGGGCTCTTCTCGCCCACCATGATGAGCGTTTCGAGGGGCAGTTCCAGGAAGGGCTCGGCGGACATGTCCGCGGCGATCATCGCCTTGATCTCGCGGACGCCGTTGGGCAGCTGCTCGCGCATCTCCTTGCCGAACCCCGTGGTGGCGGTCAGTTTGTTGCCGAGGGTCAGCATGTGCAGCGGCATCCGGGACAGGGCGCCGTGCGGTTCCAGCCCGCGCATCACGATCGCCAGGGCCTTCTCGGTGTCGCCGGAGGCCCGGGCGGCCTCGTACTCGCCGATCCACGGGGCCTGCACGCTGCCGTCGATCGAGACGGCCGGGTCGTAGACGGCCAGGTGATCCACCGGGATGCTGCGAGCAGCGTGCAGCACCAGGGCGCCGCCGAAGCTGTGGCCGAAGAGGTCCCGCGTGCCGGTGTGTTCCAGCACCGCCTTCAAATCCTCGACGTCCTGTTCCAGGGAGTAGGAGTCGGTCTGCGGGGTCGACTTGCCCTGACCGCGCCGGTTCAGCACGTGGATGGGCCGCTTGAGCGCCTCCGCCAGGGCCTTGGCGAACTTGGCGTAATCGGCCGCGGTGACCAGCGATCCGATCACCACGACGACGCCAGGAGCCGAGGCGTGATCGTCCACGGCGTAGGTGTTCAGTTCCAGCTCGGCACCGTCAGAGGTGCGCACCGACTCGCGCTTCATGACAAGAGCCTAGCGGAGCAGTCTGGACGAGTCATGAACCCGTCAGGCGGTGACGTCGGCCGTCCCGCGCTGCGACGTTCTCCGCTTTCTTCCGCGGGGCTTCTCCTGCCGGGCGCCGTGCACGTGGAACTCGGCGAGAGCGGTGACCAGCCGCTTGCCGACGGCGGGGACGGAGCCGTGGACGCAGCGCGGCACCTGGCGCAGCGGTCCCGGCACGGACCGGTGCAGGAGGCGCGCCGTCTCCCGGAAGTACTCCGGGCTGCGGGCGCCGTAGAAGATGCAGCATTCCTGGGTGATCCCGGCGAAGTCTTCGGCGTGGGCCTCTTCCTCCAGTGCGGCCTTCAGCTCGCCGACGGAGGACGGCATGAGTTCCGCGAATAGCTTGTTGGCCTTGGTCCGGCCGAGTGCCCCGAACAGCAGCCCGAGGATGGGTTCGGGAGCCCGGGAGAGGGCGGTGCCCGGGAGCATGCCCCGCCGCATGCGCGCCATGGCGCGGGGGACGTCGCCGTCGTTCACCGCCTGGGAGAAGGCGGGCAGCCAGTCCACGGGAGTGCTGCCGTCGATGTTGACCGCCGGGTCGTAGACCGAGAGGCGGGAGACGCCGAGCCCGGATCCGCTGTGCCGCGCGGCGTTGAGCACCACGGCTCCGCCCAGTGAATGGCCCAGCACGTGCTTCGCCCCGGTCTGCCGCAGCACCGCCTCCAGATCCGCGATCTCCAGGTCCATGCCGTACTCGGGCCCCTGCTCGGGGGACTGGCCGTGGCCGCGCCGGTCGTAGACGTGCACGGCCCAGCTCTTGCCCTCGTCCTCGGATTCGAGGGCGGTCACGAAGGCCTGCGCGAAGGGCCGGTAGAGCGCCGCGGTGAGGAACGCCCCGCCGACGACGACGATGCTGCGGTCCGCGTCGGCCTCGCCATAACTGTCCATCGCCAACTCCGCCCCGTCCCCGGCACGGACGATGGACTCGGTGCGGGGAACCTCCAGGACCTTCCGGAACTTCACGACCCCATGCTAGCGTCCGGGTGGGCGCCCTCTGCGTCACGTAAACTAGGGGACTGTGACTGCTGAAAATCCCACTCCCCTTTCCGAGGCCTCCGACGCGAACGAGCAGATGCGGGTTCGCCGGGAAAAGCGCCAGAAGCTGCTCGAGCTCGGCATGGAGGCCTACCCGGTAGGCGTGGAACGCACTCACTCCCTGGGCGAGATCCGCGAGAAGTACGCCCATCTGGTGGCGGACGAGACCACGGGCGACGTCGTGGGCGTCACGGGCCGTGTGGTCTTCGTGCGCAACACCGGCAAGCTCTGCTTCGCCACGCTCCAGGACGGCAACGGCGTCCGCCTTCAGGCCATGCTGAGTCTGGCCGTGGTGGGCGAGGAGGCGCTCTCCCAGTGGAAGGCGCTGGTGGACCTGGGCGACCACGTCTTCATCAAGGGCGAGGTCATCTCCTCCCGACGCGGCGAGCTATCCATCATGGCCGAGTCCTGGCGGATGGCGTCCAAGGCGCTGCGCCCGCTGCCCGTGCTGCACGCCGGGCTCAATGAGGAGACCCGCGTGCGCCAGCGGTACGTGGACCTCCTGGTCCGCGACGAGGCCCGCCAGATGGTCTACACCCGCGCCTCCGTCACGCGGTCCATCCGCGAGACGCTCAACCGCCACGGTTACGTGGAGGTGGAGACCCCGATTCTCAACCTGGTCCACGGTGGCGCCGCGGCCCGCCCGTTCGAGACCCACCTCAACGCCTTCGACCAGAAGATGACCCTGCGCATCGCCACGGAGCTCTATTTGAAGCGAGCGGTGGTGGGCGGCATCGAACGCGTCTATGACATGGGACGCGTCTTCCGGAATGAGGGTGTCGATTCCACGCACAGCCCGGAATTCACCACGCTCGAATGCTATGAGGCCTGGGCGGATCAATTCGTCATGGCCGAACGGATGAAAGAGATCATCCTGGATGCGGCGGACGCAATTGGCGCCGGCCGGGTGATCCAGACCGAAGCCGGGGAAATCGACCTCGGTGGCGAATGGGCCTGGCTCGGTGTCTACCCGGGTCTCTCAAACGCCGTGGGTCAGGAAATCACCCCGGACACCACCGCGGAGGAACTGCGCGCCGTGGCGGAAAAGCACGGTGTGAAGATCGATCCCGCCTGGGGCGCCGAGAAACTCGTGGTGGAGCTTTTCGGCGAG
This sequence comes from Arthrobacter sp. RAF14, assembly GCF_052114185.1. Lineage (NCBI taxonomy): Bacteria > Bacillati > Actinomycetota > Actinomycetes > Micrococcales > Micrococcaceae > Arthrobacter > Arthrobacter sp. RAF14. Next base: position 192,126 of record NZ_JBFREG010000006.1, read on the forward strand.
ATCGTGGAGCCCACTCTGCTGAATCCGACGTTCGTCTACGATTACCCGCCGTCGGCTCAGCCGCTGGCCCGCCCGCATCGTGAGGACGGCCGCCTCATCGAGGCCTGGGATCTCATCATCGGCGGCATGGAACGCGGCACGGCATTCTCTGAACTGATCGATCCCGTGATTCAGCGTGAGCGCCTCACCGAACAGTCGCGGATGGCGGCGGCCGGGGATGACGAGGCCATGCAGCTCGATGAGGACTTCCTCCGTGCGCTCGAATACGGCGCCCCGCCCATGGGTGGCATCGGGCTCGGTGTGGACCGGCTCGTGATGCTCTTCACGGGCGCCGGAATCCGGGAAACCATTCTCTTCCCCCTCCTCAAGCCAGAAGTGAACTGATATGGAATACATCGCCGTTCTTCTCCCGTCCCTCGTGGTGGGCCTGCTGTTCTGGTTCGCCATCCGCGCCTTGCTGAATGCGGACCGTTCGGAGCGCGAAGCCCTGGCCAAGGCGGAAGAAGAGTGGGACGCCGCCGCAAAGAATAACAACGGCGAATCCACTGCGACATCGAATAATTCGAGTGCTGACTAATTCGGATTATTGACTCATTGAAATGATTCGGACATACTCTAGTGCGGGGGCGCAGCCAATACGGGTCGTATGACCTGCTTTAACCACCACACGATGGGAGCCATAGTTCATGGCACAGCGAGTCAAAATCATTCTTGTCGACGATGTCGACGGCGGCGTTGCCGATGAAACCATCCGCTTCGGACTGGATGGGAACAACTATGAAATTGATCTCTCCGCTGAAAATGCTCAGAAGTTCCGGGGCGCTTTTGAGGAATACATCACAGTCGCCCGCCGGGTGACCAGCACCACTCGCGCCCCGAAGCGCGCTGCGGCGAAGGGCCAGGACACCGCCCAGATCCGCAAGTGGGCTCAGGAGAACGGTTACAAGGTCAGCTCCCGTGGCCGCGTGCACGCCGACATCATCGAGGCGTACCACAAGGCGAACAGCTGATCATCGGGAAATCCGCGGCCCGCTCATCCCGGCGAGAGCTCGCGGCATGACGCCTGATCAAGGCGGCGGTTTCACGGCCGGTTCCGGACTTCCGAGTCCGGGGCCGGCCGTTTCCGTGCCACCTCCGTGTCGCCGGATGCCGGGCTGATTCCCCCTCTGGCGAACATGCCCCACAAGGCGCTGAGACGCACGTAGCATCTAATTACGTCGTATCTGAGGAGTGTGGCGAAATGTTTGAGAGATTCACGGACAGAGCTCGCCGGGTAGTCGTCCTTGCACAGGAAGAAGCCCGGCTGCTCAACCACAATTACATCGGGACCGAGCACATCCTGCTGGGCCTCATCCACGAGGGTGACGGCATCGCCGCGAAGGCGCTCGAATCCCTGGGAATCTCGCTTGAGAGCGTCCGCGAACAGGTCCAGGAGATCATTGGACAGGGTCAGCAGGCGCCATCGGGTCACATTCCCTTCACCCCGCGTGCCAAGAAGGTCCTGGAGCTGTCTCTGCGTGAGGCCCTCCAGCTCGGCCACAACTACATCGGCACCGAGCACATCCTGCTGGGCCTCATCCGCGAGGGTGAAGGCGTCGCCGCGCAGGTGCTGGTCAAGCTGGGCGCAGACCTCTCGAAGGTCCGCCAGCAGGTCAACCAGCTCCTCACGGGATACCAGGGTGGCAAGGAGACCGCAGGCGCCGGCGTCGGTTCCAGCCAGCAGGAAGGCACCCCGGCAGGGTCCGTGGTGCTGGACCAGTTCGGCCGCAACCTGACCCAGGCCGCGCGGGAGAACAAGCTCGATCCGGTGATCGGCCGCGAGCACGAGATGGAACGCGTCATGCAGGTCCTCTCGCGCCGCACCAAGAACAACCCGGTGCTGATCGGCGAGCCCGGCGTCGGCAAGACCGCCGTCGTCGAGGGCCTGGCCCAGGCGATCGTCCGCGGTGACGTCCCGGAGACCATCAAGAACAAGCAGCTCTACACCCTGGACCTCGGGTCCCTGGTGGCGGGCTCCCGGTACCGCGGTGATTTCGAGGAGCGCCTGAAGAAGGTCCTCAAGGAGATCCGCACCCGGGGCGACATCATCCTGTTCATCGACGAGATCCACACCCTGGTGGGTGCGGGTGCCGCCGAGGGCGCGATCGACGCCGCCTCGATCCTGAAGCCGATGCTGGCCCGTGGTGAACTCCAGACCATCGGCGCCACCACGCTGGACGAGTACCGCAAGCACATCGAGAAGGACGCCGCGCTCGAGCGCCGCTTCCAGCCCATCCAGGTGGCGGAGCCGAGCGTGGACCACGCCATCCAGATCCTGAAGGGCCTGCGCGACCGCTATGAGGCGCACCACCGCGTGAGCATCACCGACGGCGCCCTCGAGGCCGCCGCCACCCTGGCTCAGCGGTACATCTCGGACCGCTTCCTGCCGGACAAGGCCATCGACCTGATCGACGAGGCCGGAGCCCGTCTGCGCATCCGCCGCATGACGCCTCCGGCGGAGCTCAAGGAGATGGACGTCGCCATCGAGGCGGTCAAGCGGGAGAAGGAATCCGCGATCGACGCTCAGGACTTCGAGGGCGCCGCGGCGCTCCGTGACCGTGAGCAGAAGCTCGTGACCGAGCGTCACGAGAAGGAAGAGGCCTGGCGCAACGGCGGTCCGGATGAGATCGCCGAGGTCGATGAGGAGCTCATCGCCGAAGTGCTGGCCAACTCCACGGGCATCCCGGTCTTCAAGCTGACGCAGGAGGAATCCAGCCGTCTGCTCAAGATGGAGGACGAACTGCACAAGCGTGTGGTCGGCCAGGACGACGCCATCAAGGCGCTGTCCCAGGCGATCCGCCGCACCCGTGCCGGGCTCAAGGATCCCAAGCGTCCGGGTGGCTCGTTCATCTTCGCCGGCCCCACCGGCGTCGGCAAGACCGAACTGGCCAAGGCACTCGCCGAGTTCCTGTTCGGTGACGAGGACGCCCTCATCACCCTCGACATGTCCGAGTACTCGGAGAAGCACACCGTGTCCCGGCTCTTCGGAGCCCCTCCCGGATACGTGGGCTACGAAGAGGGCGGCCAGCTGACGGAGAAGGTCCGTCGCCGTCCGTTCTCCGTGGTGCTGTTCGACGAGGTGGAGAAGGCCCACGCGGACCTCTTCAACTCGCTCCTGCAGATCCTGGAGGACGGCCGTCTGACCGACTCCCAGGGCCGCGTGGTGGACTTCAAGAACACCGTGATCATCATGACCACGAACCTCGGCACCCGGGACATCTCCAAGGGCGTCATGACGGGCTTCCAGTCCGGCACGGACACCAAGACGGGCTACGACCGGATGCGGGCGCGGGTCACGGAGGAGCTCAAGCAGCACTTCCGCCCCGAGTTCCTGAACCGTGTCGATGACGTCGTGGTCTTCCCGCAGCTGACGCAGGACGAGATCATCGAGATCGTCGACCTGTTCGTCACCCGCCTGGAGAACCGTCTGAAGGACCGGGACATGGGCATCGAGCTCACGCCCGCCGCGAAGGTCCTGCTGGCCACCCGTGGCTACGACCCCGCGATGGGTGCCCGTCCGCTCCGCCGGACCATCCAGCGCGAGATCGAGGACCAGCTCAGCGAGAAGATCCTCTTCGGGGAACTCAAGGCCGGGGACATCGTCCTGGTGGACGTGGACGGCGAAGGCGACGAGGCGAAGTTCACCTTCGCCGGCACCGCCAAGCCGACGGTTCCGGAGCTTGCTCCGAGCGCCCACGGTGACGGTGGCACCGGGGAGCTGGGCAGCGGAGCCGCCTGAGGTTCGCAGCACCGTGCATGACTGAACGCTGTGCATGACTGAAGGCCGGCGACGGCGGGGAGACCCGACGTCGCCGGCCTTTCGCGTGTGCCGCGTGGCCGCCGTCGCGCTGAGTACGCTACCGAGGCGGCGAATCCGCTACCACTGGTAGCGGATTCGCCGCGTGCATAGCGGACTCGGCACGGAGCCCGGCCCTTCGTCCGCCTGGATGTCCACCCTGCGTCCCGGGTTCCGGGTGGGCGGGCGCCAAGCCCTACGATGGAGGAATGCCAGCAGCCGACTTCACGCTCCGCCCCGCCCGCACCTCCGACGTCCCGGGCATCAAGCGACTCGTGGCGCCGCTGGCGGAGGAACGGATCCTCATGGCCAAGGAGACGGTGGCCTATTACGAAGGCATCCAGGAGCTGCGCGTGGCCGAGTCCACCGACGGCGAACTGGTGGGCTGCGGCGCCCTCCACGTCATGTGGGAGGACCTGGCGGAGATCCGCACGCTGGCCGCCGCGGACAGCTGGCGGGGCAGGGGCGTGGGTCATGCCCTGGTCAAGCGCCTCCTGGACGAGGCCCGCGCACTCGGGGTGAGCCGCGTCTTCTGCCTGACGTTCGAGGTCGGGTTCTTCCAGCGCCACGGATTCGAGGTCATGGAGGACCAGAGCGCCGTCGATCCGGCCGTCTACGCGGAGCTGCTGCGCTCGCATGACGAAGGTGTCGCGGAGTTCCTGGACCTCGCCCGCGTCAAGCCCAACACCCTGGGCAACACCCGCATGATCCGCCGGCTCTGAGTTTCACGGACAACCCCCAGGACGCTTCCCGCCCGTCCCTCTACCGTGCCCCGGGCGCTGGTAGTAGGGTCACAGTGAGGCGCTCCGACACAAGGCAGGTAGTCCCATGAAAAAGCTCATCAATGACCCGCGCGCAGTGGTGGAGGAGGCCGTCGAAGGATTCGGCCTGGCCCACCCCGATCTGGTGACCGTCCACCCGGATCCGATCTTCATCACCCGCAAGGACGCGCCGGCGGCCGGCAAGGTGGGGCTCGTCTCCGGCGGCGGCAGCGGGCACGAGCCGCTGCATGCGGGCTACGTGGGACTCGGGATGCTGGACGCCGCCGTTCCCGGCGCCGTCTTCACCAGCCCCACCCCGGACCAGATCCTTCCGGCGACGCTGGCCGCGGACTCGGGCGCCGGCGTCGTGCAGATCGTCAAGAACTACACGGGTGACGTGCTCAACTTCGAAACGGCCGCAGAGCTGGCCCAGGCCGAAGGCGTGGATGTGCGCTCGGTGCTGGTGAACGACGACGTCGCGGTCGAGGACTCGCTGTACACTGCCGGACGCCGTGGCGTGGGCGGCACGGTGCTGGTGGAGAAGATCGCCGGCGCCGCCGCGGAGCGGGGCGACTCGCTGGACGCCGTGGAGGAGATCGCCAACCGCGTCAACGCGAACGTCCGCACCATGGGCGTGGCTCTCAGCGCATGCACCGTCCCGCATGCCGGGGTTCCGAGCTTCGATCTGGCGGAGGACGAGATCGAGATCGGCATCGGCATCCACGGCGAGCCGGGCCGGCACCGCATCCCGCTGGAGAACGCGGACGCCATCACCGCACGCCTGCTGTCCCCGGTCTTGGAGGACCTTCAGGCCGCGCCGGGCCAGAAGGTTCTGCTGTTCGTCAATGGCATGGGAGGGACGCCGCAGAGCGAGCTCTACATCGTCTTCCGGGCCGCCACCCAGATCCTGGCCGAGGCCGGCCTCGAGGTGGAACGCAGCCTGGTGGGCAACTACATCACGGCGCTCGAGATGCAGGGCTGCTCCATCTCCGTCCTGAAACTGGACGATGAGCTGGTGGAACTCTGGGACGCCCCGGTTCACACGGCGGCACTCCGGTGGGGGGTCTGACCATGACGGAGACTCTCGGGCTGGCCTGGACCCTCGACTGGCTGCGCCGTGCGGGCGCCGTGCTCGCGGAGAACCGGATGGCGTTGATCGAACTGGACAGGGCCATCGGGGACGCCGATCACGGCGAGAACATGGAACGCGGTTTCACGGCGGCGCTGACCAAGCTGGAGGAGCAGCCGCCCTCCACCCCCGGAGCGGCGCTGAAGTCCGTGGCCATGTCTCTCATGTCCAAGGTGGGTGGCGCCGCCGGCCCCCTGTACGGGACGGCGTTCCTGCGGGCGGCCACGGCTCTGGGTGACGCTGAGGAACTCGACTCCGAGGCCCTGGCGGCCGCCCTCGCCGCGGCTCGCGACGGCATTGTGGCCCGAGGCAAGGCCGAGCAGGGCGACAAGACCATGATCGACGCCTGGACGCCGGCCGTGGAAGCAGCCCAGGCCGCGGTGGGGGAGAGCCCCGCGGTGCTCCTGGACCGCGCCGCGAAGGCGGCGGAGCAGGGCGCGGAGGCCACCGAACCGCTCGTGGCCCGCAAGGGCCGGGCCAGCTACCTCGGCGAACGCAGCGCGGGACACCGCGACCCCGGATCGCAGTCGACCGCGCTGCTCCTGCGGGCTGCCGCGGACGCCGCGGCGGACTCCTGATCCCGGACCGTTAGAATCAACCCTGCGGCCCGCTCCGGCGCGCCGCTTCCCGGTCCCTCGCGGGTCCGGGTCATCACTTCGCTCGTTTCGCCGGAAGGGTCCCATGACTGTCGGAATCGTGATCGTGTCCCACAGCACCAAGATCGCGGAGGGGGCCTGTGAGCTGGCCGCCCAGATGGCCCCGTCGGTGCGCCTCGAGGCCGCAGGCGGCACCGACGACGGCGGCCTGGGAACCAGCCTGGAAAAGGTGATGGCCGCGATCGAGGCGGCGAACTCCGGTGAAGGCGTGGTGATCCTGTGCGATCTGGGCTCGGCCGTCATGGTGGCCGAGAGCGCCGTGGAGTTCCTGGGCACGCCGCAGGACGTCTCCCTGGCTGACGCACCGCTCATCGAAGGCCTGGTGGCCGCCTCCGTGGCGGCGCAGGGCGGTGCCGGAGTGGCGGCCGTGAAGGCGGCGGCCGAGTCCGCGTTGGCCCAGCAGATGCAGGCCCGCATCGATGACAGCACCGCGCCTCCTGCACGCCCCCGCGCCGTCCAGGAGGACGCGGATGAGCCCGCCTCCGTGGGTGGGGCGATCGTGGAGGACTTCGAGGTGCTGAACCAGCTCGGCCTGCATGCCCGGCCCGCGGCGGTTCTGGCCGGTTACCTGGGCGGCCTGGACGTGGAGGTCGACATCAACGGCGCGGACGGTCAGTCCGTCATGATGCTCATGACCCTCGCCGCGGGGCAGGGCACCGTGCTGCACGTGCGCGCCAGCGGCCCCGACGCCCGCCGCGCCATGGACTTCATCGCCGAACAGTGCCGGACGGGTTTCGGGGAACTCTGAGCCTTCCCTTCTCTCTCATCGGCTGCTCCATAGGATGCCGTGTCCCGCCGATTTCGGGGTGGAATGGCGCCCTGCGGAGCAGTCGACGATTTAAAGGGTGACGCCCGCGTCGCTCTCGGTGGCCAGCCGGTCCGTCAGCAGACCCGCCAGGCAGCGCTCCAGCTGATCCGCGGGGGCCTGGAGCCGGTGCAGCGCGTCGAGTGTGCGGAACACGCCGTCCCCGGCGCTCCACGTGACGTCCACCGTACCCGAGCCCGGGCCCGAGTCCAGACCCGAGTCCAGGGCTGCGCCCGTGACGGCGCCCGTGTCCCAGCCCTCGGGACGCGCCAGGAACAGCTCCCGCGGCACCGGAGCCCCGGCCTCCCGCAGCACGGCCATCATCGCGCCCCGGACCTGCCGGTCGGTGCCGTGCCAGGACTGGCCCTTCGGTGTGTACTCGGGGTCCGGACGCCCCGCGGCGAGCCAGGCGCACTCCGCGGCGACCGGGCATTCCTCACATTTGGGCGACCTCGCCGTGCAGACCAGGGCGCCCAGCTCCATGACGGCGGCATTCCACGTCACCGACTCGGCCCGGTCCTCCGGGAGGAGCTCCTCGGCCAGCCGGGCCTCCGCCGCGGTGAAGGACGGGGCCGGCAGTGCGGAACCGGTGAAGAGCCGGGCATGGACCCGGCGGATGTTGGTGTCCACGACGCTCTCACGGCGGCCGAACGCGAAAGCGGCGATGGCCGCGGACGTGTACGTGCCGACGCCCGGGAGCGCCTGGAGGGCTTCGCGCGTGTCCGGCACGGCGCCGTCGTGCTTCTCGACGATCGCGACGGCGGCGGCATGCAGCCGCTGCGCACGCCGGGGATACCCGAGACGGCCCCAGGCGCGGACGGCTTCGGAGGCGGGCTCGGCGGCCAGGTCCGCCGGAGTGGGCCAGCGCTTCATCCAGGCCTCCCAGACAGGGAGGACCCGGACCACCGGGGTCTGCTGGAGCATGAATTCGCTGACCATGATGCCCCACGGGCTGCAGCCCCGCGAGTGGGGGAGGGCGGTCCGCCAGGGGAGGTCTCGGCCGGTGGCCAGGAACCACTCCTCAATGAGCTTGGCGGTCTTCAGCCGGGTGCTGTCGCTGGGGTACGTGGTCATGGCGGAATCCACTGTATCCCCCACCTGCGGCTTGCGGGGTCACTTATGGTCCCCTGAACCGGCTCCGGGCGGCATCAAGTGACCCCGCAATCACGGAGCGGCCCGGCCGCGGGCACCCAGGCTGACTGGGTAGGCTTGGAGGCATGGCACGGCAGGGTGTGAGCAGAGGCGGCGGGACGCAACGGAAAGTCAGTCCTGCCGTGTACCGGCGACGGCGCGTGGTGGTCCTGGGGGCTCTGATCGTGGTCCTGGCGCTTGTGGCCTGGGGCGTCTTCGGTCTCATGTCCCTGATGAAGGGCCCGGCCGGCCTGGCGTCGGCCGCGACCGGCACGGATGCGCCGAGCGCCGCACCCGTCGCCACGTCGGCCAGCCCGTCAGCTCCGGCGACCCCGGTGTGCGATGAGGGGCGGGTCAAGGTCACGGCCACCACGGACAAGAAGGTCTACGGACCCAAGGAGAACCCCGTGCTGACCCTCAAGGTCACCAACGAGGGAACCGTGGCGTGCCCCATCAACATCGGCACCTCGCAGATGGAGTTCCTCATCTCCAGCGGCCAGGACCGGATCTTCAACTCCCGCGACTGCATGGACAAGCCGAACGATCTGAAGAAGACCCTGGCGCCCGGCAAGAGCGAGACCGCCAATTTCGTATGGCAGCGCAACCGGTCGGTCGAGGGATGCCAGCTGATCACGGCGAAGCCCGGGGCGGGCGGCGCCACCTACGTCTTCCAGGCGACCCTGGGCCAGCGCACCAGCGACAAGGCCATCTTCCAGCTCGGCTGAGGTTCTGCCGGGCGGGCGTCCGGCGCTTCAGATGTAGCGGACGCTCTAGATGTAGCGGTCCAGGAGGCTCGACTCGGCCATCCGGGACAGGCCCTCGCGGACGCTGCGGGCACGCTGCTCGCCGATGCCGTCCACCTGCATGAGGTCCTCGATCGTGGCCGCCATGAGGTACTGGAGGCCCCCGAAGTGCTCGACCAGACGGTCCGCGACGGCGCCGGGCACGGCTTTCAGGCCGGACAGCAGGCGGTACCCGCGCGGTTCGACGACGGCGTCCGGTGACGCCTCGCCGCCCGCCCCGGCGATGATCGCGGCGATCCGGTGCGGATCGACCAGATCCTGCGCGCTCAGCTCGCGCAGCGCGACGACGGCCCGGTCGATGTCCTCGGAGGATGCGTCGGAACCGGCGTAGTCCCGGAGGATCACCTCGCTGCCCGGCCCGCGGCCGGCCGTGAGTTCGTCGAGCTGAAGGGCCAGCAGGCGGCCGTCCACGCCGAGCTCCAGGACGAGCTGGGAGATCTCCTCGGAGATCCGGCGGACCATCTCCTGGCGCTGCAGGGTGACGGCGACGTCGCGCACGGTCACCATCGCCTCGATCTCCAGCGAGGAGAGGGCGGCGGTCACCTGGTCCAGGCGCGAGCGGTAGCGCTCCAGTGTGGCGAGGGCCTGGTTGGCGCGGGCGGAGACCTTCTCGGAACCCTCCAGTACGTGGCGGAGGCCGTTCACGTAGAGGGCGATGATCTGCATGGACTGGCTGACCGAGATGACGGGGAAACCGGTTTGCTTGGCCACGCGCTCTGCGGTGCGGTGCCGGGTGCCGGACTCGGAGGTCTCGATGCTGGCGTCCGGGACCAGCTGGACCCCGGCGCGGACGATGTGACGGGCGTCCTTGTCGCAGACGATCGCGCCGTCCATCTTCGCCAGCTCGCGGAGGCGGGTGGGGGAGAACTCGATCCCGATCTCGAAACCGCCCGAACAGATGGAGTCGACCGTGCGGTCCGAACCCAGCACGATCAGGGCGCCGGTCCGTCCGCGGAGGATGCGTTCCAGGCCGTCACGCAGGGCGGTGCCGGGCGCGACGCGGGCGAGAGTGGCCGTGAGCGTCTCTTCTGGTGTGCGGGCCATGCTGACAGTTCCCTTCAGGCGTCCGGGCCGGAGTCTTGCGGTCCGGCTCCAAGAGCCGTTGGACGATCTGCATCGCGGCACACGCAAAGTGCACCTTCCACGGCTGAGACCATCATAGGGTCCAGCCGGGCCGGATTCCGCATCAGGACGCCGGAAAGTGCCTCATGGAGCGGCTGCGGACGCGGCCGAAAAGTGCGTCTTTGCGGACGCGGCTCCTCAGGCGGTTTCGGCCAGCACGGTCTCGATCCGGCCGATCACGCCGGGCCAGCCCCGGCCCATGCCCTCGAGTGCCTGACGTCCGGCCGGGGTGTCGAGCCGGAAGCCCGCGTGCTCGAAATGCAGGACGGTGCCGTCCACGACGCTTTCCAGGCGCCACGTGACGGTGGTGTCCAGAACGCCCTCGGCGAAGAGGATCGTGAGTGCCCTGCCGGGTTCGACGGCGAGGACTTCGCAGCGCTGCTCGCCCCAGTGGGCCATGTCGAGCGTGAACCGGTGGCCGACGACGGGCGCGATGTCTCCGGCGGCCCACCAGCGGGCGAGGAGTTCCGGCGTCGTGATGGCCTCCCAGACGCGCTCGATCGGGTGCGGGAAGTGGCGTTCGAGACGGATGGCGTTCTCGGTGGTCTCGGCGGCAGGCTGCGTGTCGGGGATCTGGTTCTCAGGCATCATTCTTCCGTTCTGCGGGGTTCTCGCGGGGTGCGGTGGAGGGGGCGCCTGGCGTTCCGGGAGCCGGCGCCGTGGCGTCGAGGAGGGATCCGAGGTCGTCGAGGCGTTCGTTCCAGTAGTGCTCGTAGTGCTTCAGCCAGTCGCCGACGTGTGACAGTCCGCCCGCCTGCAAGTGATAGACCCGGTTCCGGCCGCGGCGTTCCTCCAGGACCAGGCCTGCCTCGCGGAGCACGGCGAGGTGCTCGGAGGCAGCCGACCGGCTCAGCTCGAGCAAACCGGTGAGCTCACCGGCCGTGAGCGGGCCCTGGCGCAGGGCGTCCAGCATCCTGCGCCGGGCAGGGTTGGCGAGAGCGCCGAAGACGTCGGGAAGCACAGAGTCAGGATATGTCGGAAATATCCGACATATCAAGTCCTCCCGACTTGTGTGCTCAGTTGTTGCGGGTTGCAGGGTCCGGAATCCGCAACAACTGAGCACACAACGACGGGCACCACACCTGAGCACACAACGACGACGGCGGGCCGCCTCGGCGTCCGCGAGGGGGAACCGCGGGCTCAGCCCGGCTCAGCTCGCCGTCGTCGGGCGCAGCGCCGGCCCGTGGCCGGGCAGGATGAGGTCCACGGGCTGAGCGTTCAGCAGATCGAAACTGCGGCGGATACCGTCGTGGTCGTGGCTGAAGAACAGCGGCAGAAGCTGTGCCTGGACCGGTCCGGAGAGGAGTTCGTGGTCGCTCACGAGGGTGTCTCCGCTGATCAGGACCCGGCCGTCGGAGGAGTCGAGGAGGAACGCCACGGATCCCGAGGTGTGGCCGGGGCAGAGAAGCACCGTGGGGCGCCCGGGGACGTCGAGGCCTTCTCCGTCGGTGAACGTGCGGGCGGGGGTGACGGACAGAGGCTTGAGCGCGTCCAGCCTGATCACCATGCGCAGCCAGCGCCGCACTTTCCGTTGCAGCAATTTGCCCGCGACCTGGCCGAAGGTGAGCTGTTCCCGGCGAGGACCGACGAGATTCGCGACTTCCGCTTCGTGGCACCACACGGGGATGCCGTGCTCCTCGGACAGTTTCGCCGCACCGCCGATGTGATCCACGTGCCCGTGTGTGACCAGCAGCGCGGCGCAGTCGGCAGGTTTCAGACCCAGACGTTCGAACGATTCCAGGAGCAGTGGGTGGTCGCCCGGGTAACCACTGTCGATGAGAGTGAAAGCCGGGCCGTCCGGTTCTTTGACGATCACCCAGTTCGCGGAAGCACCCCGGACCAGGAAGACGCCCCGGGCCTCTTCGGTGATGACCGGGCCGGCGCCGTCGGCCGCCGATCCGCCCGGCAGGGATGCCAGCACCTGGAAGGAAGAGATCACGGGCAGGTCGCCTTTCGCGGGAGGGGATGAACCCTTCAGTTGTACCAGCGCGTCTTGCGGAGGCCGTGTCACATCGACTTCCGCCCTCCGCGAGGCGTCACCCGTGGAACAGCAGTTCCAGCGCCTGTGCCAGGTGTTCCACTTCCTTCACGGTGAAGCCGTCCGGGACCGGGCCGGGGCCGTTGGGGCTGGACGGGACGATGGCGTGCGTGAAGCCGAGCCGGCTCGCTTCGTGGATGCGCTTGTTGATGCCGGGCACGGGCCGGACTTCTCCGGCCAGGCCCACCTCGCCGAACGCGATCAGACGGCTGGACAGCGCCTTGCCCGCCTTGGCCGACGCGACTGCGAGGGCGACGGCTAGATCCGTGGCGGGCTCGCTGAGCTTCACGCCGCCCACCGTGGCCACATACGAATCGTCCTTGTGGAGCTGACAGCCGGCGCGCTGCTGCAGCACGGCCAGGAGCATCGAGACGCGGGAGGAATCCAGGCCGCTCGTGGCACGGCGGGGCTGGGCATTGGAGGAGGTCGCCAGGAGGGACTGCACCTCGGCCACCAGGGGGCGCCGGCCCTCCAGGGTCACGGTGATGCAGGTCCCGGACACGGGCTCCTTGGTCCGCGAGACGAACAGGCCGCTCGGGTCCGCCAGACCCTCGATGCCGTCCTCGTTCAGATCGAAGCAGCCCACCTCGTCCGTGGGCCCGTAGCGGTTCTTCACGGCGCGGATGAGCCGCAGCCGTGAATGGCGCTCGCCCTCGAACTGGCAGACCACATCCACGAGGTGCTCCAGGAGCCGGGGGCCGGCGATGGAGCCGTCCTTGGTCACATGTCCCACCAGGAGGGTGGTCATGTTCCGCTTCTTCGCGGCGGCGATCAGGGACGCCGCCACCTCCCGCACCTGTGAGACGCCGCCCGCGGAACCCTCCACTTCGGGACTGCTCAGGGTCTGGACGGAGTCGACCACGAGCAGCCGGGGCTCCACCCGTTCCACCTGGCCCAGGGCCTGGGAGAGGTCCGTCTCCGCGGAGAGGTACAGGGTGTCCGCCACGGCGTCGATCCGTTCGGCGCGGAGTTTCACCTGCGCCGCCGACTCCTCACCCGTCACGTAGAGGACGTCCTGGCCCGTGCGGGCGAACCGCGCGGCCACGTCCAGGAGCAGGGTGGACTTGCCGACCCCGGGCTCGCCGGCCAGCAGGATCACGGCCCCGGGGACCAGGCCGCCGCCGAGCACCCGGTCCAGTTCATTCACGCCGGTGGGCAGGAAGGCCGCGGCCGCCGCGTCCACCGAGGCGATCGGGAGGGCGGGCTCCAATACTGTGGCGGCCGCCGTCGTGCGTGCGACCGTGGTTCCGGTCTCCACCACCGTGCCCCAGGCCTGGCACTCGCCGCAGCGGCCCACCCACTTGATGGTGGTCCAGCCGCATTCGGTGCACTTGTATCCCGGCGCTTTGCTGCCGCGGGTGGTCTTGCTCGCCATGTCCTCAAGCCTATCGGCGGGGACCGACAGAAATTCCGGAACGCTCAGAGATCCGGCAGGTAGTCCCGGGCCTCCTTGGCCTCCACGCCGGCGGTCTCCAGGAGATCCACCATGAGGGGACGGAACAGCATGACCACCGTCTCGCCCTCCAGCCGGCTCACGCCCAGCAGGCGCGGGTGCAGGCGCGTGGCGATCGACGCCAGGTCCTGCTGCGCGTCCCGCAGCGCGGAGTCGCGGCCCCGGCCGTCGTCGCCCGCGTAGCCGACCGCCATGAGGTCCACCGCGTCGGCGGTCTCCAGCAGCACCTCCGCGATGCTCTGCGTCGCCTCATCGCTGAGCGCCGTGTGATTGATGGCGCTCGTCAGGCGGCGGGCGAACACCCGGCAATTGCGCAGGGCAAGGTCCAGGAACTCGACCGCCTCGCCCAGCTGCGAGACCTCCGAACGGTGCCGCCGGTAGAGCGGGGACATGGTGGCCACCTCGCCCGAGGCCCTCAGCGCCATCCGCAGGGCGTCCAGCTCGGGCTGGCAGTTCCTGGCCCGGACCAGGGCGTGCCAGGCCAGGGTGGAGTCGTCGTCCATGAGGCTCTTGCCGCATTCCCGCAGCACCTCGGAGGTCTGCTGAAGGGTGGACCGCAGAAGCACCCGGGGTTCCTCTCGCGGGTCCCGGGGCGTCAGGAACGTCACCAGGAGGGCGAACACCCCGCCCACCACGGCATCCAGGCTGCGGGTGAACGGCCCTCCGGCAGGCGCCGGGAGCAGCACCACCAGCAGCGATTGAAGTCCCAGCTGGGTGGCGAAGATGGCCCCGCTGTCCAGGAACCGCGCCAGGAGGATCGAGAAGAGCAGCACGACGGCGGCCTGCCAGATCCCCGACCCCAGCCAGTGGAGCAGGACGTCCCCCACCGCGATGCCCAGCGTGCAGCCGACGCCCACTTCCAGCACGCGCCGCAAGCGGGTCCCCCGCGCGAAACCGAGCGCGATCAGCGAGGAGGTCGCCGCGAACAGCGGACCCACATGCCCCAGGACCAGCTCCGCGAAGGTGTACGCCCCGACGGCGCAGAACGTCATCTGAAGTGCGGGGATGAGCGATTCGCGCATGCGGATGGCGCCCGTGGTGGCGCGCTCCTTCGCTTCCCTGCCAAGCGGCTTCACGCCGGTCATGCGCACCATGGGCCCAGTCTATTGCCGAGCCGGCGACGGCGCCCTGCGGCCGTCCGTTCATGTCGCCGTGGCCTCCGGTTCAGGAAGTGTCTTTACGGCGTGCGTCAGGCCAACGCAATGCGGCCCGGCCAGAAGTCACGGAGTATCCACGGTGGGTTAACCTCACGTTCACCTTTAACCGCGGATCCCTTTACCTCGGCTCTTTAGTTTCGTTGAAGGTACAAAGGTACGCATCGTCGGCAGGACCGTCACGCACCCGATCGGGGCGGAAGGCAGAGTCCGGGCCGACGCGACATCAGGACCCTGAAAGGGAACATTGTGAAGGCTCTCCGCTTCGGCCGCCATGCGGCACTCGCAGTCGTCGCAGCAGGCGCTCTGGCGCTGACCGCTTGCGGTTCGGACAACGCGACCGGCACCAACTCGGCTGCCCCCAGCAACAACGGGCCGAAGGTCACCGGCACGCTGACCGGCGTCGGCGCCTCCTCCCAGGGTGCGGCCATGGACGCTTGGAAGACCGGCTTCGGCGGCGCCAACTCCGGCGCCACCGTGCAGTACTCCCCGGACGGTTCCGGTGCAGGCCGCAAGGCCCTCCTGGACGGCTCCGCCCAGTTCGCCGGCTCCGACGCCTACCTGAAGGATGACGAGTACGCGTCCTCCAAGGAGAAGTGCGGCCCCAACGGCGCCATCAACATCCCGGTGTACATCTCCCCGATCGCCGTGGCCTTCAACCTGCCGGACGTCAAGGAGCTCAAGCTCGACGCCGACACCACCGCCAAGATCTTCCGCGGTCAGGTGGCCAAGTGGAACGACCAGGCCATCGCCAAGCTGAACCCGGGCGTCACCCTGCCCGATCTCAAGGTCACCCCGGTGAACCGCTCGGACGACTCCGGCACCACCAAGAACTTCACCGACTACCTGTCCGCCGTGGCCCCGTCCGTGTGGACCGACAAGGCCGATGGCGTCTGGCCGTCCTCCCTCAAGGGTGAGAACGCCAAGGGCACCTCCGGCGTGGTCAAGACCGTGACCGACACCCCCGGCGCCGTGACCTACGCGGATGACTCCGCCGTTTCCGGCAAGCTCGGTGTGGCCTCCATCAAGGTCGGCGAGACCTTCGTGAAGCCCACCGCCGAGGGCGCCGCCAAGGCCGTCGAGACCGGCAAGTCCGTGGAAGGCCGCGCTCAGGGCGACCTGTCCCTGAAGATCGACCGCAAGACCACCGACTCCGCGGCGTACCCGCTGACGCTGGCCTCCTTCCACATCCTGTGCACCACCTACAAGGACCAGGCCACCGTGGACCTCATCAAGGCGTTCGAGAACTACGTGGTGAGCGACGCCGGCCAGCAGGCCGCCGCCGACGCCGCCAAGTCCGCGCCGCTGAGCAAGAGCCTTCAGGAGAAGGCCAAGGCCGCGATCGAGCAGATCAAGGTCAAGGGCTAGCATTCCCCGCCCGGGGATGACGAGTTCCCTGTCCAGAGCATTCTCCCCGACGCCGTGGGAACCGGGTTCCACACCCGGCCCCCACGGCCAGGGGACGAGGAAGACCTGGACAGGGAACTTTGCCGTTACCCACCCGATCAGGGAATCCGGCAGGGCCGGGGCACCCCACACTGGACTGGAAGGCAGTTAAGTGAGCAGCAACACCATGACTGAGTCATCGGCCGCAGGGCGGGCCGGCGACAAGGTCTTCTCCGGGGCCACGCTCGGCGCCGGGATCCTGATCCTCCTCGTCCTCTTCGGTGTGGCGGCGTTCCTCGTCGCCCAGGCGATCCCCGCACTGGTGGCCGACCCGGCCGACATCCAGGGCGGCGCCGGGTTCTGGGCCTACATCTGGCCGATCATCATCGGCACCCTGATCGCCGCCACGATCGCCCTGGTGATCGCCACCCCGGTGGCCATCGGCGTCGCGCTCTTCATCTCGCACTACGCCCCGCGCCGTCTGGCGTCGGCGCTCGGGTACGTGATCGACCTCCTGGCCGCCATCCCCTCGGTGGTGTACGGCGCCTGGGGCGCCGCGTTCCTGGCCAAGGAGATCTCCCCGGCGTACGACTGGCTGGCGGACAACCTGGGCTGGATCCCGCTGTTCGCCGGTCCCGCCTCGGCCACGGGCAAGACGATCCTCACCGCGGGCATCGTCCTGGCGGTCATGGTCCTTCCGATCATCACCTCCCTGTCCCGCGAGATCTTCCTCCAGACCCCCAAGCTGCACGAGGAGGCCGCGCTGGCCCTCGGCGCCACCCGGTGGGAGATGGTCCGCATGGCCGTCCTGCCGTTCGGCCGCCCGGGCATCATCAGCGCCATCATGCTCGGCCTGGGCCGCGCGCTCGGCGAGACCATGGCCGTGGCCCTGGTGCTCTCCTCCGGCGCGCTGACGGCCAGCCTGATCCAGAGCGGCAACCAGACCATCGCCGCGGAGATCGCCCTGAACTTCCCGGAGGCGTCCGGCATCAAGGTCAACACCCTGATCGCGGCCGGCCTGGTCCTCTTCGTCATCACCCTCGGCGTGAACATGATCGCGCGGTGGATCATCACCAAGCACAAGGAATTCTCGGGGGCCAACTGACATGACCACCACCCTGACACCCACACCCAATCGCCGCCGCTCCGCCCTGACCAAGGGCCAGCTGCCGAAGTACGCCCCCTGGGTCGTGCTGGGCGCGTCCTTGATCGTCGGCGCGGCGCTCGTGAATCTGATCGGCTTCAACCCGTTCGGCTGGGGCCTGATCTCCGCCATCCTCTTCACCGTGGGCCTGGTGGCCTGGAGCGGTTCCGTGGAAGGCGCCCGCAAGGCCAAGGACAAGCTGGCCACCTGCCTGGTGTTCGGCTCCTTCATCATCGCCGTGCTGCCGCTGGTCTCCGTCATCTGGACGGCGCTGGTGAACGGCATCCCGGGCCTCATGACCCCCGGCTTCCTCGGCACCTCGATGAACGGCGTGACCGGTGTGGCCGACAACAAGGCCGTGGAGAACGGCACGAGGGTCCTGGGCGGCGTGTACCACGCGCTGATCGGCACCCTGCAGATCACGGCCCTGGCCACGGTCATCTCCGTGCCGGTGGGTCTGCTCACCGCGGTCTACCTGGTCGAGTACGGCAACGACCGTTTCCTGGCCCGCGCCATCACCTTCTTCGTGGACGTCATGACCGGCATCCCGTCGATCGTGGCCGGTCTGTTCGCGGCCGCGTTCTTCTTCATCGTGGTGGGCCCCGGCACCAAGACCGGCGCGGTCGCCGCGATCGCGCTCTCGGTGCTCATGATCCCCGTGGTGGTGCGCTCCAGTGAGGAGATGCTCAAGATCGTCCCGAACGAGCTCCGCGAGGCCGCCTACGCCCTGGGCGTGCGCAAGTGGCGCACGATCGTGAAGGTCGTCATCCCGACGGCGATCTCCGGCATCGCGTCCGGCGTCACCCTGGCGATCGCCCGCGTCATCGGCGAGACGGCGCCCATCCTCGTCACCGCCGGCTTCGCGACCGCGATCAACAACAACGTGTTCGGCGGGTGGATGGCTTCGCTCCCGACGTACATCTACACGCAGATCCTGAACCCGACGTCGCCGTCCAACCCCGGTCCGTCGGACCAGCGGGCCTGGGGCGCGGCCCTGGTCCTGATTATCCTGGTGATGCTGCTGAACCTCATCGCCCGCCTGATCGCACGGGTCTTCGCGCCCAAGCAGGGCCGCTAGAGACACCCACTGAAGATTCCGAAGGAACCACAGCAATGAGCAAGAGAATCGACGTCAAGGACCTGAACGTCTACTACGGCAACTTCCTGGCCGTGGAGGGTGTCAACATCAACATCGAGGCCAAGTCGGTCACGG
Source organism: Arthrobacter sp. RAF14 (assembly GCF_052114185.1). NCBI lineage: Bacteria > Bacillati > Actinomycetota > Actinomycetes > Micrococcales > Micrococcaceae > Arthrobacter > Arthrobacter sp. RAF14. The sequence continues at coordinate 210,756 of NZ_JBFREG010000006.1, forward strand.
CCTTCATCGGCCCGTCCGGCTGCGGCAAGTCCACCTTCCTCCGCACGCTGAACCGCATGCACGAGGTGCTGCCGGGCGCACACGTGGAAGGCGAGGTCCTGCTGGACGGCGCGGACATCTACGGCCCCGGCGTCGATCCGGTGACCGTCCGCACGAACATCGGCATGGTGTTCCAGCGCCCCAACCCGTTCCCCACCATGTCGATCCGGGACAACGTCCTGGCCGGCGTGAAGCTGAACAACAAGCGGATCTCCAAAGGCGAGGCCGACGCCCTGGTGGAGAAGTCCCTGCAGGGCGCCAACCTCTGGAACGAGGTCAAGGACCGTCTGGACAAGCCCGGTTCGGGCCTCTCGGGTGGCCAGCAGCAGCGTCTCTGCATCGCCCGTGCGATCGCGGTGGAACCGGCCGTGCTGCTCATGGACGAGCCGTGTTCCGCTCTGGACCCGATCTCGACCCTCGCGGTGGAGGACCTCATCAATGAGCTCAAGGACTCCTACACCGTGGTGATCGTGACCCACAACATGCAGCAGGCCGCCCGCGTCTCGGACAAGACGGCGTTCTTCAACATCGCGGGCACCGGCAAGCCGGGCAAGCTCATCGAGTTCGCGGACACCAGCACCATCTTCAACAACCCGAGCCAGAAGGCCACCGAGGACTACGTGTCCGGCCGCTTCGGGTGATCCTTGCGGACGACCCCTGGAAATGCTGAGGACCCACGGAAAATTCCGTGGGTCCTCAGCATTTCCAGGGGTGCGGCCGGGTCGGGTCAGTGCGTGAAGTCCGCGGAGATCTCGGCGAGCGAGCGGCCCTTCGTCTCCGGGGCGAGCCACTGCGAGAGGACCGCTCCCAGGAACGCGACGACGGCGGCCACGACCATGCTGGGCCCCATGCCGATGTTGGTGATCGCCCAGGGGAGGGCGAAGGTGCCGAGGGCGGCGCCAATGCGGCTGAACGATGCCGCGAATCCCATGCCGATGCCGCGCAGGTGGCCGGGGAACACTTCGGCCGGGTAGACCTGGGTCATCGTGGTGTAGCCGGCGTTGAAGAAGGAGAAGGCCAGGAAGAGGACGAGCACCAGGATCGCCGGAGCGTCCGCCCAGACGCCGATGACGAGCAGGATGCCCGCGCAGAGCCACTGGCCGGGCACGGTGAGGATCCGGCGTCCGAGCCGGTCGATCAGCAGCACCGTGGTGACGACGCCCGCGGCCGCCAGCGCCGAGAGCCCCACACCACCCGCCCAGCCGCCGCCGAAGCCGAACTGGTGGAGGACGTCGTCGGCGAAGGTGGCGATCGCGAAGTACGGGGTGACCGCGCAGAACCAGAAGCCGGACGTGAACAGCGTCGTCTTCCAGTACTGCCGGGAGAACAGCATTTTGAACGAGGCGTTCTTGATCGTCGTCTTGTCCCGTGCTGCCTGGGCCTCCTGAATGGCCCGCAGGTCGATCTCCTCGGTGATGCTGTGGTGCATCTGGGGCGATTCGACGTACTTACGGGCGATGGCGAGTGCCTCGTCGCGCCGGCCCTTCGTGATGAGCCAGCTCGGGGATTCGGGAAGGCCGATCCGGGCGACGAACAGCACGAGCGCGAGCACCGTGCTGGTGCCGATGACGAGGCGCCACGGGGTGCCGGCGTCGTGCAGGGCCGTTCCGATGATGAACGCCATCATGAAGCCGATGTACCAGGCGATCAGCGTCAGTCCGAGCAGCCGGCCGCGGAGCTTGGGAGGGGAGAACTCGGAGAGCAGTGGCCCGCCGATGGAGTACTCCCCGCCGATCGCGACACCCATGAAGAAGCGGATGAGGGCCAGCTGGATCACGGCACCGTCCCCGGAGGTCACGAAGAACTGAGCCGCGGAGGCGAGCAGGAACAAGCCCATGTCCACGAGGAACATGGGCTTGCGTCCGAACTTGTCCGCGGCCCAGCCGGCCAGGGGGGACCCGACGAAGATGCCAGCCAGCGGTCCGGCCGCGATCAGCCCGAGGGACAGCTCGTCCAGGTGGAGGTCCGCCCGCATGAGTCCCGTGACGGGGCCGATGATCCCGAGGATGTAGCCGTCCAGGAACATCCCGCCGATGAAGACGCCGACGAGTCGCACCATGAACCGGCGCTTGAACTGTGAACTGGTCTGTTTCGAAGTGTTGGGATAGACGGAGGCCGTCGTCCCTGTCGGTTGGGTCATGGAGATCTGTTCCCTTCTGGCTTCAGCGGAGACCGCTGACGGCGCCAGAGCGCCGTGTCCGAGACGCGCGGGTGACCTGCGGTCCAGGGCTCCCGGTGGACGAGCCGTGGTGGCCCGTTGCCCGCCGGGATGCCGTGCTGGACGCGCGAGGTGACGTCGGCGTCGTCATGGATCACCGTCCGCCGGGCTGGATACGGCAGGGTTTCGCTCTCCGGTTCGCGCACGACGACCCTGGAGATCAATTCCCGGATCGACGCTGGCGAGACTGTGACATATGACTCATATATCAGAACTGTAGGGGGGCGGTCCGACCGGGTCAAGAGTATGACGGCCCCCTTTCTGACGGGTTTCCGGCCCCGGTCCTTAAACGCTGAAACAGTGAGTTTCCGCTGAAACAGTGGATTAAGCACACTGTTTCAGCGGAAACTCACTGTTTCAGCGCCGAGCAGGCACCGCGGGCGCCCCGGGCCCACGCGGGCGGAGTGGGCACCGCGGGTGCCGCGGGCCCCACGCGGGCGGGGTGGGCGCCGGCTGTCACCCGCCCCGCCCCACCGGCGCTCAGACCAGTGCGTCCGCCTTCGGGGTCCGCGTCCGCTTCCACACCGCGAGGAGCAGCGGCGCCACGGCGATCAGCGCGATGATCACGTACACCGTCACGCCGACCGGCTCATTGAACAGGCCCGAGGGGTCGCCGCTGCTCAGCTGGAGAGCCTTGCGCAGCTGTCCCTCGATGCGTGGGCCGAGGATCAGGCCGATGACCAGGGGAAGCACCGGGAGGCCGAAGCGCCTCATGGCGAAGCCGAGCGCACCCAGCACCAGGAGGATCACCAGGTCGAAGGCCTGCAGATTCACCGCATAGGCCCCGAGTGAGGCGAAGAACAGGATCCCGGCGTACAGGTACGGGCGGGGGATCTGGAGCAGCTTCGCCCACAGGGGGGCCATCGGGAGGTTGATCACCAGCAGCAGCGTGTTGCCGATGAAGAGGCTCGCGATCAGACCCCAGACCAGGTCCGGCTCCTTCTGGAACAGCAGAGGTCCGGGCTGGATGTTGAACTGGGTCAGGGCCGCCAGCATGATGGCCGCCGTCGCGTTGGTCGGAAGGCCGAGCGCCAGGGCCGGGGTCAGGGTGCCGGCCGCGGACGCGTTGTTGGCCGCCTCAGGTCCTGCCACGCCCTCGATGGCGCCGTGCCCGAACTCCTCCGGATGCTTCGAGAGCTTCTTCTCCGTCACGTAGGACAGGAAGGTCGGGATCTCCGCGCCGCCGGCGGGCATGGCCCCGAAAGGGAAGCCCAGGGCGGTGCCGCGCAGCCACGGCTTCCAGGACCGCTTCCAGTCCTCCTTGCCCATCCACGGCTGACCCACCGGGATGGTGTCCATCCGCTTCCGCCGCAGGTGTGCGGCGATCCAGAGGGCCTCCCCCACCGCGAAGATGGCGACCGCCACCACCACGATGTCCAGGCCGTCCGTCAGGAGTGGGATGCCGAACACGAGCCGCTGCTGGCCACTGACCGGGTCCAGCCCGATCAGCCCGATCGCAAGGCCCAGCCCCAGGGAGGCGAAACCGCGGATCTTGGAGGAACCCAGAACCGCCGTGACGGTCAGGAGCCCCAGGATCATGATCGCCAGGTAGCTGGAGGGGCCCAGGCTCACGGCGAACTGCACGACGGCGGGCGCGAACGCCGCGAGGAGCGCCGTGCCGATGGTGCCGGCCACGAAGGAGCCGATGGCCGCCGTCGCGAGCGCCTGTGCCGCGCGTCCCGCCTTCGCCATCTTGTGGCCTTCGATGGCCGTGATGACCGTGGACGATTCACCCGGGGTGTTCAGCAGGATGGACGTGGTGGACCCGCCGTACATGCCGCCGTAGTAGATGCCGGCGAACATGATGAGCGCGCCGGTCGGTTCCAGGTTCGCGGTCACCGGCAGCAGGAGTGCCAGCGCCATGGCCGGACCGATGCCCGGAAGGACGCCCACGGCGGTGCCCAGGAGGACGCCGATGCAGGCGAAGAGCAGATTGGTGGGCGTCGCGGCGGTGGCGAAGCCGTGCATGAGGTTGTTGAGGATGTCCATGTCAGAGAATTCCCGCCAGGATTCCGGCCGGGAGATGGATCCCCAGGCCGAGGTAGAAGCCGTAGAAGGTGCCGACCGCCAGGACCACGGAGACGAGGCCGTCCCGCACGTAGTGACGGCTGCCCAGGGACCAGACGCTGCCCCAGAACATGATGGTTCCGGAGACCACCCAGCCGAGCGGGCCGATCAGCACGATGTTCAGGACGAAGAAGCCGATCAGCGGCAGCACCGTCTTCCAGTCGGTGGGGTGGCTGAGGTCCACGTCCTCGCCCTCCTCCGCCTCGCCGTGACCGCCCCGCAGCACGTTGACGGCCAGGAGCACGGCGCTGACCACGAGCAGCGATCCGATGATCACCGGCATGGTCTTCGGTCCCACCACGTCGGAGACGGAGTAGGGCACCGTGATGCGTGAGGCGTCCCAGAGCACCACGGCGCCGACCGCGCCGAGCAGGGCTGCGATGCCCAGCTCGGCGCGGCTGCGGCGGCCGGGGGCGGCGACGGCGGTGTGGTCGCCGCCGTCGTCGTGCCCGGCGCCGATGCCCCCGGGGTCTGCGTGACCCCCGGCGTCTGCGGCGGAATGGCTCACGCCAGCCCCAGCTTCTTCAGGACGTCGGCCACCCGCTGGTCCTGATCCTTCAGGAAGGTGCCGAACTCGTCGCCGGTGATGAACGCGTCGGTCCAGCCGTGGGTTTTGAGGGCGGCCTTCCATTCGTCCGTGCCGTGCATCTTCGTCAGGGCGGCGATCACCCGGTCGCGGTCCGCGTCGGAGATCCCCGGAGGGGCCACGATGCCGCGCCAGTTGGTGAACTCCAGGTCGATGCCGGATTCCTTGAACGTGGGAGCGTCCACGCCGTCCAGCCGCTGGGCGCCGCTGACGGCCAGGACGCGGATCTCGCCGGACTTGATCTGGTCGAGGTACTCGCCCGCTCCGGAGGCCGCGAAGCCGAGCTTGTTGCCGAGGATGGCGGGCAGGAGGTCGCCACCGCCGTCGAAGGAGACGAAGTTGACCTTCTTCGGCTCGATGCCCACGGCCTGTGCCAGCTGCATCGGCAGGAGATGGTCCGGGCCGCCGGGGTTGGACCCGCCGCCGACGGCGAGCTTGGAGGGGTCGGCCTTCCAGGCGTCCACCAGGTCCTTGATGGTCTTGTACGGGGAGCTCTTGGGAACCATGATGGCGCCGGGCTCCTGGATCAGGCGGGCGAGCGGCACGGTCTCGGTGAGCTTGGCCGGGGACTTGTTGGTGTAGCTGGCGCCCACCACGCCCAGGCCCATGAGCATGGTGAGATCCTTGTTGCCCTTCTCGTTGACCAGGCGGGCCAGGCCCACGGTGCCGCCGGCGCCGGCCAGGTTGAAGACCTCCACGTTGCTGGCGGTCTTGGTCTCGCCCATGACCTTCGCCGCGGTGCGGGCGGTGGTGTCGTAGCCGCCGCCGGCGGTGTTCGGGACCATGATGCGCAGGCCCTTGAGGGGTTCGGCGGCGCTGCCGGCGGCCGAGCTCTGCGGTGCGGATCCGCCGGACCCGGTCACGCCACAGCCCGTGGCGGCCAGGACCAGACCCAGCGCGGCGGCGGCCAGGCGGACGGCTTTGAGTGATCGCATTCGTGTTTCCTTTGTTCGCATGACGGCTCTGTCATGATCGTTCGCTCCAGCGGGAACGACCCTCACGCTATGCCGGGATGTGATCCGGGTCACCCTTGAGTTCTCAAAGATCGTTGTGTTCATTGTGTTCTCAGTCACATGCCCCTGAGGGCTGTCATGATGGACGCGGGGACGTCCGTCCCCGAGGAGAAAGGACAAGGACCCGTCCGGTGAGTGCCCCATGACTCGTTGGTGGCCTCGGAGGGCCAGGATGTCCCTCGCCGCCCAGTATCTGGTCCTGCAGCTCCTGATCGTCCTGGCCGTTCTGGTGGGCGTGATCGCGGTCTCCCTGGCGCAGTCGGAGGACACCTTCGAACGGGTCGAGGGCCGTCGGGCGCTGTCCGCGGCCGAGTCCGTGGCGGCGATGCCTGCGGTGCGGTCCTTGCTTCCCTCCGCCCAGCCCGGTCACGGCGCCGCCTTGCCGGCCGTGGCGGAGTCCGCCCGGACCGTCTCCGGTTCCAGTTTCGTCCTGCTCGTGCGTCCGGACCGCGTCATCCTCACCACCCCGGACCCTTCGCTGCTGGGGACTCGGCTCGATCTGGGGGAGAGCCATGTTCTCGAGGGCCGGGCCTGGACGGGTGCGGCCGACGTCTCCGGGCACCGGGCCCTCGTGGCGCATGTGCCCGTCCTGAGCGACGGCGGTGGGCTCGTGGGGTTCGTGGCCGTGGGCCGGGAGTACCCGTCGGTGCTGGACCGGCTGGGCGATGCTCTGCCGGACCTGGTCACCTACCTGGGTGTCTCCCTGGCCCTGGGCGCGGCCGGTTCGTTCCTGCTCTCCCGCAGGGTCAAGAAGCAGACCCTGGGACTGGAACCCGAAGAGATCGTGGGCCTCGTGGAACACCGCGAGGCGATCCTGCACGGTGTGAAGGAGGGCGTCCTGGCGCTGGACCAGCGCCAGCGGATCACCGTGCTCAATGAGAGCGCCCGCGCCATGCTGGGCCTGCCCCGCTCCGCGGAGGGCCACAGTCTGGAGGAGCTGGGGGTGGACCCCGGTCTGCGGGAGGTCCTGGCCGGAGAGGACGCCGTGGAGGACCGGATCGTCCTGGCGGGCGAACGACTCGTGAGCCTGAACCGCCGCCCGGTGGTGAATCGCGGCCGGGAGATCGGGTCCGTCACCACCCTGCGGGACCGGACCGAGCTCGCGGCGCTGGAGCGGGAGCTGGGCGCCACCCGCAGTGCGACGGACACCCTGCGTGCGCAGACCCACGAGTTCGCCAATCAGCTGCACACCATCTCCGGCCTCATCCAGCTTCAGGAGTACGACGACGTGCTCCGCTTCGTGGACGGCGTCCGGCTGAGCAGGACGCGGCTGTATGACGAGGTCACCGAACGTCTTCAGGACCCCGCGGTCGCCGCGCTGGTCATCGCGAAAGCCAGCCTCGCGGCCGAGCGGGCCGTGCCCCTGGACCTCGACCCGGACTCCCGGCTGGGCCGCGTGGGCGAAGGGCTGTCGCGTGACCTGTGCACCGTCGTCGGGAATCTGGTGGACAACGCGCTGGACGCGGTCACCGGTCACCCCGACGCGCGGGTCACCCTCCTGCTCAGCGACGACGGCGCCCGGGTGGGCGTGCGGGTGCGCGATACTGGACCGGGTGTGGCCGGGGACAGGATCCACGAGGTGTTCCGGCAGGGGTACACCACCAAGGACACCCAGGGCGAGGGCGGGCACGGCTTCGGCCTGGCCATCACGCAGCTGGTGTGCCGACGGCGCGGCGGGGACGTTGAGGTCCTCAACGACGGCGGCGCGGTGTTCACGGCGACGCTCGGCCGGGCCGTGGAGGCGGGGGAGCACCCGCCGGAGAGGGAGAGGACGACGGCATGATCAAGGTCCTGATCGTCGATGACGACTTCATGGTGGCCAAGGTCCATGCGGGGTTCGTCCGTCAGGTGCCAGGGTTCGGCGTCGTGGGCGTGGCCCACACCGCGGCGCAGGCGCTCGCGGAGGTCGAGCGGACGCGGCCCGAGCTGGTGCTGCTGGACATCCATCTGCCGGATATGAGCGGCCTGGAACTGCTGCAGGAGATGCGGGTGCTCCAGCCGGAGCTGGACGTGCTGGTGATCAGCGCCGCCCGAGAGATGGACACGGTCCGCAAGGCGCTGCGCGGCGGGATCGTGCATTACCTCATGAAGCCGTTCACGGCTCAGGACCTGGCCGAGCGCCTGGTCCACTATCAGCAGAGCTACCGGCCCCTCGCGGAGTCCGGCAGTGTGGCGGACCAGGCCGACGTGGACCGGGTCTTCGGGGTGGCGCATCGCGAGCGGCCCCTGCCGAAAGGGTGCAGTGTGGAGACCCTCCGGATGGTGGAGGCATTGCTGAAGGATCACGACGGCGACGTCTCCGCCACCGAGGCCGCCGCGGTCCTGGGCACATCCCGGGTGAGCGCTCGCCGGTACCTGGAGTACCTCGCCGAGGAGGGCCACGCGCTGGTGCGCCTGCGGTACGGCGGAGTCGGCCGGCCGGAACGGCGTTACGTCTGGAAGTGACGGCGGCGGGCCGTCGTTCCTGCTGTTCCGGCGGGGCGCCGCGCTGAACGGACTGCTCGCGGCCGTCCCCGCCGCCCGGTTCCGCTGTCTCGCCGCCGTCCGGTTCCTCGCCCGTCGACCTCACCGCCGAAACAGTGGTTTTCCGCTGAAACAGTGAGCTGAACACGCTGTTTCAGCGGAAAACCACTGTTTCGGCGAAGGGGGAGGTCAGCTCAGGGCGGATAGTGCCATCTGGAGCACGAAGGCCATGGCGGCCGTGGCCACCGGGGTGATCACCCAGTAGCCGAGGATCTTCAGGATGAGGGGCCGGTTGGCCTGGGAGAAACGCTGGTTCATCCCCGCGCCCCACATGCCCGCCGCCATGGTGTGCGTGGTGGAGATCGGCCAGCTGAGAGCGATCGCGCCGGCGAACTGGAGCGCGAAGCCCACGGCCTGGGTGACGAATCCCCGGAGCGGGTCGACCCGGATCATACGGTGGCCCAGGGTGTAGGAGATCCGCCAGCCTCCGAACAGCGTTCCGGCGGTCATGGCCGCGGCCACGAGCGTCACCATCATGAAGGAGAGGGACTGACCGTCGTCGTAGCCGGACACGAAGAACGCCATCAGCAGGACCAGGAAGGTGCGCTGTCCGTCCTGCAAGCCGTGCCCGAAAGCCACGGCCCCGGCCGTGATGGCCTGGGCCCGGCGCAGCCGCCGGTTCACCACATTCGGTGGCTGGTTCCGGGCCACCCAGGTGGTGGGCCACACCAGGACATAGGACAGGACGAAGGCCAGCGCGGGGGAGAGGAGCAGGGGGAGCGCCACGGAGTTCCACAGTGTGGCGGTCGCTTCCGGGATCTCCGATCCACCCTTCAGGATGGCCGCCGTGCCGGCGCCGAACAGCCCGCTCAGCAGGGCGTGTGTGGAGGAGGACGGGATCCCCTTCCACCACGTGAAGATGTTCCAGATGATGCCTGCGGTGAGCCCGGAGACCAGCAGGCTCAGGCCGTTCATCCCGTCCGGGAGGCGCAGCCAGTTGGAGCCGATCGCGACGGCCAACGGAAACGCCAGGACCACGCCGAGAAGATTGAAGAAGGCGGCCAGCACCACCGCGACGCTCGCGGTCAGCGCCCGCGAGCGGACCGCGAAGGCGATGGCCGAGGAGACGTCACGGAAGCCGTTGAGAAAGGTGAAGGTGACCGTCAGCAGGACCGTGAGGACCAGGAAGAAGGGGACCACTCATGATTCCTTGACGATGATCGCCCCGACGCACGTGGCGACGCGGCGCATGTCCTTGGTGACTTCCACCAGCTGATTGGCCACGTCCCGGTGGCGGGTGTACTGGGCGAACTTCATGTCGCGGAGCATGTCGGCCACCCAGACGCGGTGGCTGCGCTCGGCCCGCTTGGCCAGCCGGAGCACCTCGATCCAGTAGTCCTCGAGTTCGTCCAGATCGTCCAGCCGGCGCATCGCGTCCACGGTGAGCTCGGCCTGCCGGGTGATGATCTCCAACTGGTCCGCCGCCCGGGTGGGAAGACGTTCGAGTTTGTAGAGGCCGATCAGCTCGGCTGCTCCGTCCAGCTTCTCCATGGCGTCGTTGAGGTACCGGGACAGGTTGAACATGTCTTCGCGCGGCAGGGTGTTGATGAAACTGGTGCGCATGTGCGTCAGGAGCGCGTAATGCAGATTCATGGACTCGCCCTCGTGCTGGTGCATCTCCTCCACCAGGCGGTCGAAATCCGCGGCGGGGGCTCCCAGAAGTTCGGACAGCGTGCCGGTGCCGAGCACCAGTTGGCGGGCCAGCTGGGTGAGGAGCTTGAGTCCCGCAGTCTCCTGCGGGAAGAGGCTGAGTTTCACGTCTTACCGGTGTCCTTGGCTGGCGTAAAGATCTTGAGGCGCGGACGCCAGCGTGTGAAATGGTGCCGGACCGGATACGCCTCTCGGCGGTAGGCCGCTCGAAGCGGCGAATTGTTGAAGCCCGGGGGTTTCGCGGCCCGACACCAAGTTCAGTTTTCTACTTCCGAGGCTCCTAGTCAACATTGACAGCCGCCGGAATGAGTGATTCAGTGCGCCGTCAGTCCAGGTGGCCGTTACGCCATGCCGCCGCGGCGAATTCGAGGTCGTCGGCCGTGCGGACCAGTCGGTGCGAGTCGCGGGTCAGCCGGGTGGCGTTCGCTTCGTTGGCCAGTTCGGCGGCGTCGGCAAGGCGCGCCTGTCCCAGGGCGATCACTCGGCAGAACGCGGCGAAGCGTTCGAGCGCGACGTCGAATTCGCCGTCGAACGCTCCGGAGAGGATCGCGTCGGACATGTGCCGGATCTCGTCCGCGCCCGGGGGCTCGGCGGCGCCGGCCACCACATGGGACACCTGCGCGCCTTCCTTGCCGGCATTGAAGTAGAGGGCCATCCGGTCGGGGTCTTTCACGACGGCGGCGCGGAGGGCGTAGAGCCTCCAGAGTGCGCCCGGGAGCGAGTGCGCGGGGCTTTCGGCCCAGAGTTCGGCGATCACCTCGATGCCTTGCCGGTCGGCGAGCTTGACCAGGCGTTTGGTCACGTCCGGGTCGTCCGTGGCGCGGCCGTGCTTCACCAGGGCGTGCGCCGCGAGGTGTGCCGCCTCCGAGACGCGCGCGGGGTCGGCGCCTCCCGCGAACGGTTCGAAGTCGAGGGGTGCGAAGGGCTTTGGCTTGTGGTGCCGTGGGGCTGCTCCCGGGTTCTCGCTCATGCCCTTACGCTACGCCTGGTCCGGGTGCCATGCCAGAGTGGCGCGAGGGCGCCCGACGGCGGCCGGCGCCCCGCCGCGGAAGGGGAACCGGGGCGCCGGAAGGGCTGCCGGAACTGCTTGCCGGCCTACGGTAGAGTAGTGACGTCCCTAGGGACGGTTGGGCCTTTAGCTCAGTTGGTAGAGCAGTGGACTTTTAATCCATAGGTCGAGGGTTCGATCCCCTCAGGGCCCACCGGGAACGGCCCCGGAATCGTGAGATTCCGGGGCCGTCGCAGTTAAGTCACATGCCGCCGCGGTACTTCCGGACGCCTTTCCACTTCTGAATTCACCGTCTTCTGCATTCTCAAATGTCGGACATATGATGCTGTGAGACGCGCGTGCGTACGGTGCGCGGTGGGGACTCGGAGGGAGCGGGGATGAATCCAGCGGGCAGGAATGCGGTCACCATCCGCGAGGCCGGCCCCGGTGATCGGCAGGGGCTCGCAGTTGTCATGGCGGAGATGGGCCTCGACGAGGGCTTCCTGGTGGCCCTCGGCGTCGGGGATCCCCGCCTGGGGGACGCCGTCCCCCGCAGGGCGCTCGGGATGAAGGCGTTCCGCAAGGCCGTTCTCAAGGGCGCAGGGGAAGTGTGGTCCGGGGCGGCGCTCATTCTCGCCACCACGGTCTTCGTGGCGGTGGACCGGGATGGCCGGGTGGTGGGCGGCGGAGTGGTCGCGCCAAGCCTGACCTCGATCGAGGACGCGGTGGCCGGGAGTCCTGCGCGGAGGGAGGAAATCGCGCTCCGGGGCCTGGCGGACACCCCGAGGCTGGTGGCGCTCGCGGTGGCCCCCGGGTATCGGCGCCGGGGTGTCGGCAAAGCGCTTTTCGACGCGCTGGTCTGGCACTACCGCCTGTCCGGAGCCCCTCTCATCCACGGGGTGCTCGCGGTCGACGCGGACCCGTGGATCCCGGAGTTCCTGCGCCGGTCCGGGTTCCGGGTGGCCGCGCCGGACGCGTTCCTGGATTTCACGTCCGTCTACGCCACCCGTTCGTATCTGGCCAGTGGCCCGGGGCGACGCTTCTTCTATCTGGATCTCCGGAATCCCGGCGAGCTCGGATGGGAGATCCCGGCCGCGGGCCGGGCCGGCTCGGCGGACGGCCCCTTGCACCCGGTCCGAGCGGTGCCCCGCGAACACTGACCCTCACGGTCGGGGACTACTGCGGGAAGGCGAAGGTGGCCACCAGTCCCAGATGATCGCTGTCGCCGGTCCGCAGCATCGTGTTCTTCTGAGGCGACATCCCCCGCTGGAAGACGTGGTCGATGCGCGCCAGGGGGAATCCCGCGGGCCAGCTGAAGCCGAACGACGGCGTGCTCTGCGCCGGCTCCGACAGGGTCGAGCGGATCCCGGCCAGGGCGGGGTCCTGGGCGACCGCGTTGAAGTCCCCCACCGCCACCGCATGGGGTGCCGCGTCCTCCGTGATGACCTGGGAGAGATCCCGGAGCATCTCATCCCGGGCGTCCTGCTCGCCGACCCGGACCGACGCCGCGTGCACGGCATACAGGGTCAGGGTTCCCGCGGGGGTCTCCACATCCGCGGCCAGCGCCCTCTTCCAGCCCAGCCCGAGCCCCAGGGCCCGCGTATTGGTCAGCGGGTACCGGCTCCAGATCCCCACCGTGCCCACGGTGTAGGAATGGGGATGGCTCTCCGCCAGGGTTTCGCGCGCGGCGCGCCGTCCGGCGTCGTCGAGTTCCACCAGGACGACGACGTCGGAGCCCCGCTCGGCGAGAGCGCTCGCCGCCCGCGCGACCGAGTCCGTCCCGCTGCCGGCGTGCACGTTCTGGCTCGCCACCGTGATCCTTCCGCCCGTGTTCGCGCCCTGCGCCTGAAGGGGGATCAGGGCGGGAGCGGCCACCAGTCCCCAGGCCACCAGCGGAATCAGCAGCAGCAGCCGGCCGCGGCGCCTCACCCACGGCAGGAGTGTCAGGCACAGCACGGCGGGAATCCACAGCCACGGCAGGATGATCGCGAAGAACGTGCCGGCGGGGCCGGTGAGCACCAGGTGCAGGAACACCGCTGCCGTGACCACGGCCGCGCAGCCGAACAGCACGATGTCCCGCGGTCGGAGCCGTGGGGATCGGCGCCCGGTTCCGGGAGAGGGGGCGGTGGTCGGGGCTGGGGGATTCACGCGGGATGTTCCTGGGGTCGGGGACGGAGTCGGGTCAAGGGCTCGCGGCACCCACGGTGGAACCGGGTTCGCGGAGCGTTCAACCTTTACCAGCCGAATCCGGGAGCAGGCTGGGCGGCCTCCTGGTCGGGAGGAGGTGAACGGGGGCGTTCCGCGGCATGCCGGCCGCGTCCGGGAGGCTCGAATCCCGTGCTCCGGGAAGCCCCGGGCTCCCAGGAGGCCGGGCGTAAACTCTCAAGTGTCCAGCAGGCTCTCGACCCCGAACGCAGGTGACCGTCCCGTGGCAGACCCCGCCAGCACGTCCGAGGAACCCGTGGACCAGCTGCGCCGTCTGCTCAGAACCGGGGAGTGGCCGGTCGGCTCGAAGATTCCCAATGACGCCGCGCTGGTGGAGGTCCTGGCGGCCCCCCACAGCGCGGTCCGGGAAGCCGTGCGCTGCCTGGTGCATGCCGGGCTCCTGGAGTCCCTGCCCGGCAAGGGGACCTTCGTCAGGGCCGCGAGCGAGCTGCCGGGCGCCCTGGTCGGACGGGTCAAGGATGAACTCACCCTGCACGCGATGGAGGCCCGTGAGGCGCTGGAATCCTATGCGGTGCGGCTTGCCGCGGGACGGATCACCGAGGACCGGCTCGCGGAACTCCGGGCGGTCCTGGAGGCCCGGGGGAAGGCCTCCGACCTCGGGAGCGTGGCGCGGGAGGACATCCGCTTCCACCGCCTGATCGTGGCGGCCACCGGCAACTCGCTCATGATGGAGATGTATGAGGGTCTCGATCAGGGCCGGGTCTTCGATTTCAGCAGCATCAAGGAGGTCACCCGGGAGGAGTCGCTCCAGGCCGAGCATGAGGACCTCCTGGAAGCGCTGACCTCTCACGACGTGCCGGCCAGCGCCCGCGCCGTCGAGCACCTTCTGGCGCATGTCCGCGCCAAGGTGCTGTCTCTGGGCGCTCCGGACTGAACAGCACGTGCCTCCGCCGGCCCGTCCGGCACTCGGTCAATGGATGCCGGGCGGCTCAGGGGATGCGGTCGGCCAGGAGGGCTGCGGCCTTGGGCTGATGCGCCGCGATCGCCCTCAGGAGCTCCCGCCGGGCGAACTGGATCCGGCCGGCAGCGGTCACGGGGAGGGGTTCCTCGCCCTGGGTGGCGGCCTCCACGACCATGAGCCGGTCGTAGATCCGCAGCATGAGGTCATTGCCGGAGGCGACGACCACCTCCCGTTCGAAGTCACCTTCCGTCGGGCCGGACCCGTCCTCGCGGGTTGCCGCCTCGGAGAGGCTTGCGTCGTCGTCGCCGTCGTCGCCGGTCTCGCAGGGCAGGAGGCTGCTCAGCTTCGCGAGGCTCTCGTCCGTCGCCCGGGTGGCCGCGAGCCGCGCCGCCTGGGTCACGAGCGCCCTCCGGGTCTCGGACACCAGTTGCCACCGCTCTTCGTCCGGTTCCGTCCCGCCCTGCGTGGCGGCGAGGGCGGAGCTGTCGTGAGCGCTTCCCCGGACGCCGATCACCATGCGCCCGTCGTCGGGCCTGGTGGTGAGGATGCCGCGGCGGTGGAGGCCGTCGAGCACCTCATGGGCGTGCTCGAGCTCCGAGGCGCCGAAGATCGCTGTCAGTTCTTCGCGGGTGGGCAGCAGTCCGCCTGCGGGCCAGACCCCTGAATCGATCCAGTGTTCGAGCTTCCTGCCGAAGTCGTTGCGGACGGATGCGGGCATCTGGGGAGTGTGTTCGGAACGCACCCGGCAATTGTACGACAGCTGGACATTTAATTGAATGATGTTCTGTGCAATGCGTGTTCCGGTGTGCGGGATAATCCCGCTCGGGCCTATTTGGGCGCGCTGGGCCTATTGGCGCCGTCGAGCAATTGAAGGGTCGCGGCGACCGCGCCGTCCGGGTCGTGGCGTTCCAATGCGTCGAGAATCGCCTGGTGTTCCGTCAGGAGGAATCCTTCGGTGTTCAGTCCCGAGTAATTGCTCTCATCGTGAATCACCGCGGGCTCCAGGCCGTGATGCAGCTCGGTGATCAACGGGTTGCCGGACGCGGCGACGATGCCCTGGTGGAAGCGCACGTCGGCCTGCAGCCGGTCGGCCGCGGTCTCGCCTTCGTAGCGGCCCCGGAGGAGCTGCCGGAGCTCCTCGATCTGGCTTTCCGTGATCCGCAGTGCGGCGAGCCTCGCAGCCTGGACCTCCAGTGCCTCGCGGACTTCGAACACCTCGTTCACCGATTCCTCGGTGATGCGACGGCCGAGGACCGCCCCGAGCTCGCTGGTGGAACGGACGTAGGTGCCGTCTCCGGGCCGCGACTCCAGAAGCCCGAGGTGCACCAGGGCGCGCAGCGCTTCGCGCACCGTGTTGCGGCTGGTGCCGAACGTCCGGACCAGGTCATGCTCACCGGGAACCTTGGTCCCGACGGGCCAGGTTCCATTCATGATCTGCTCGCGCAGCTGCGTTCCGATCTGGACGGACAGCGGGACGTTGCGGACAGTGGGTTGTAGGTGATGCACCCCATAAGAGTAGGACATTTAGCACGGAAATGCCTGGGTGAAGCGTAAATCCGGGCGGTATGACCCGGGAAGGTGCCGAGGCTCACGGGAATTCCCCGGGCAGCGTCCTTCGCGCGGTTTCCTGAGCGGAATGACCGCGCCGGTAATCGCCGGCCCCGGGCGATTACCGAGTCATTTCTTTGACGGAATCCAGGGAAATTGAGCGGCGGTGCCACCGAGATGTTCCCCGGGTCCGCGGCGCCGGGGATTCCTAGCGGGTGCGACGATCGTCTTCAAATGTCCGACATTTGCTGATATCTTAACGGCTGAGGGGTCCGCGACAGGTCGTGCCGGCAAGTGAGCACCCTGTCGCCATGAGACCTCACGGCGGCGCCGGGTGGGGCCGCCGTCGCGGTGATGGCCGGAAGGAAGAAGGGAGAGCCTGATGGGCCGGATATTCGGCGATCGCCTGCGTGCGGAACGTCTGTCGCGAGGACTGACGCAGGAGCAATTGGGCGGGCCGGAATGTTCCCACAGCTACATCTCCCTCTTGGAGCGCGGGGTGCGGGAACCGTCGTCGGAGATCCTCGGCGGACTCGCTCAGCGCCTGGGCCTGCCGCCGGGAGAGCTGGAGCAATGGGCGCTCCAGCCGACTCTTCAGGATCAGGAGTACTCCTTGGCCGCCCTGCATGCCTGGTGTGCCTGGGATTCCCGGGACTATGAGTCGGCGGCGTCGCACGCCCTGGTCGCGGCCCAGTTCGCCCGGGAGAGCCGGAAAGACGCGACCGTGTGCGAGATGAATCTCCTCAGGGCCGAATGCCTCGTGAGGCTGGGCCGCCATGAGCAGGGCCGGAACCTGGTGAACATGCTGCTCGCGAACACTCTCGCCTCCGGGAACGCGGGATTGCGCTCCGAGGCGCTGCAGCTCTCGGTCCGGATGGCGCTGGCGGAACGGTCCTTCCGCGCAGCGGTGGTCCAGTCCCAGGAGAGCGTGATTCAGAGTGCCGTCCTGGAGGGGGACTCCACGGTGCGGCTCGCCGCCCTGCACCTGGTCATCCGGGCGCTGCTGAGCGAAGGGCACAAGGAAGCGGCCTGGCGGCACTGTGCTCTGGCCGGCGACGACGCCGTTCCGGTGCGGGCGCCCTCCCATCTGAGGGGCCGTCTGGCGTGGGCTGTCGGAGACGTGGCATTCGCCCGGGGACAGGCCGACGTCGGAATCGACCGGCACGAAAGGGCTGCCACGCTGCTGCGGCCCCAGGTGGATTTGAGGGAGTGGGCCGCGTTCAACCTGTCCTCGGCCCGGGCCCGGTTGGAGGCGGGGGTGGCGGATGAGGCCACTCTGGCCTGTCTCGATCGTGCGGAAGCCGCGCATCTCATCCTGGGTCTAGGTGGGGAGATCCCGCGTGAGCTGGCCTTCCTCAAGGCGCTGTGGCTGCATGGACGGGGCCGGAATGACGAGGCACTGGAGGGCCTGGTGTCCTTCGAGGAGCGCAGCCAGCGCATGGACCGGCTCTCGTCCGAGGCCGCATTCCTGGGCGGGCGGATCCTGCTCCGGCTGGGCTCACCGGATCAGGCTCTGGCCCGCCTCGCCCTCGCGCAGGAGGGGTTCTTCCGTCTGCGGAACCTCAGGGGCGCCCAGGGCGTGGCCGACCTGATCCTGGAGATCTCCCGCACCAAATACGAGGATCCGGGTCCCGCTCTCGCCCACAGCGCGGCGAGCTGAGGCCCGCCGGGCGCTTGCGGCGCGTCGTCGGCGCCTACGGGTTCAGGGTGCCGCCAGTCTCCTGGAGGTAGCAGCTGCCGCAGAGCGATTCGTACTGCACCTCTTCGCCGTCGATCGCCACCTGGCCGCCGTCGAACACGAAGGCGCCTCCGATGATCCGGGTGTTGAAGACGGCCTTGCGCCCGCAGCGGCAGATCGTCTTGAGCTCCTCGAGCGAGTGGGCGATCTCCAGGAGCCGTGCGGCTCCGGGGAAGGCCTGGGTGCGGAAGTCCGTCCGGATCCCGTAGGCGAGCACCGGGATGTCGTCCAGCACGGCGATCCGGAAGAGCCCGTCCGCCTGTTCGGGTGTGAGGAACTGGGCCTCGTCGACCAGCAGGCAGGCCACCGGGGCCATGTCCACGTGTTCGAGCAGGGCCTCGGGGTCATCGCCGGCCGCGCGCTGGCGGACCAGGGAACGGACGTCGGCATCGTGCGGGATGAGGAAGTCGACCTCCCGCTCGACGCCGAGCCGGGACACGATCGAGGTGTCGCCCTTCGTGTCGATCCCGGGCTTGGCCAGGAGCACCCGCTGGCCGCGTTCCTCATAGTTGAAGGCCACTTGCAGCAGGGCGGTGGACTTGCCGGAATTCATGGCGCCGTAGCGGAAGTAGAGCTTGGCCACGGTCAGCGGACCTCGGTCCGGGGCGCGTTGAAGGCGCGACGAGAGAAGGACATGACTGATAAGTCTAGTGGTCCGCCGTGCAGTGGCTCAGACGCTGACGTACACCTTGCGGAGCGTCTCGTGGACGGTCCAGGTGGTGTGCTGCCCCTCCCGCAGACGCACCAGATCCCCGGGCGCGACCTCCAGGGTGTGGGTGACGGCGCCGTCCTCATTCTGGAAGTCGATGCGTGCCGAGCCGCTGAGCACCACGAACACCTCCTCGGCCTCCACATCGGTGGCGGTGCCGGGCGTCATCTCCCAGATCCCCACCCCGCACGAGCCCAGGTCTTCGAGTTCCAGGACGGCGGCCGTGGGCGAACCGTCGACGATCTGTGAGGCCGGCAGGGGCTCGTGATCCAGCTCGGTGGCCGGGGCGTGGTGCAGGGTCGACGTTGAGGCTGTGGATCCCATGGATTCTCCTGTTCGGGCTGGCGCGGTGCTGTCCGCATACTATACCGGGCGGTTCAGTATGCGGAAGGGGTGGGCTTCGGGCGCACGCTGCAGATGCATAGGTGAGGGTGCAGAATGGCCGGAGGGCTGACGTTCGGATTGGCGGCGTGTGCGCGAGCGGACCCGCGGCCAGGGTTTCACGGTGGTTTCGAAGACTTTTGACCCCAGGAGGCAGGTATGAGGATCGGCATCGCCGGTGGTGGCGGCACCGTGGGCGGGCGAGTCGTGGAGGCTGCGCGCAGGCGGGGGCATGAGGCCGTGATCCTGACCCGCGGAGCCGGCGTGGACGTCCGGGATCCCGCCGCGGTCCGCGGCGCGCTGGACGGCGTGGACGCCGTCGTCGACGTGCTGAACATCAACACCCTGAACACCCGCCGCGCGACGGAGTTCTTCGCCGCCACCACCGCGGCGCTGCTGGAGGCGGGCCGGGCGGCCGGGGTGGGGCATCACGTCGCCCTGTCGATCGTCGGGGTGGACCGCGCGCCGTACGGCTACTACGCGGCGAAACTGGCGCAGGAGCGCCTGGTGGAGAGCGGCGGCGTCCCGTGGAGCATCCAGCGCGCCACCCAGTTCCACGACTTCGCCCGGCAGATGTACGACGGCGCGCGGCTGGGTCCGCTGCACCTGGCGCCTCGCGGGAGGGCCCAGCCGGTGGACGTGCAGGAGGTCGCGGACCGCCTGGCGGAGGTCGTCGAGAGCGGCCCGCAGGGCAGGGTGACCGACCTTGCCGGACCCCGGGAGGAGAGCCTGGTCCGCATGGTGCGTGACTATGCACGCGCACAGGGAGTCCGGGGCTGGATCCCTGAGGTCTCCCTCCCCGGCGGCCTGGGACGGGCTCAGCGGGACGGCTCGCTCCTGCCCGGCCGGGACGCGATACTGGGCCGGCGGACCTTCGAGGCCTGGTTGGGGGAGCTCGGACAGCATTGATGCCCCGCGAGGTATGTGATGGACAACACATACTCCTCTCGGGATGTCTGTGCACCAGCGCCGCGTACAGAAATTCAGACGATCGTTGTTCACCTGCACATGGGATGCCTGCGGCCGGTTTTCTAGGCTTGAAGACAAGCTTTCAGAGAACTAGCAAGACAACGAGGGGTTTCAACGATGAAGCGCATCGCCTTGGTCCACGAACGTGCCGTCTCCAGTGCGGAGACCGGCGCCCACTGCCCGGCTTCGGGCCTCTGGTTCCCGGAGGGCGATCCCTCCAAGGAGCAGTTCATCCCGGAGGGGCACCTGCTCCCGACCGTGGACGGCCGGCCCGCGGTGTGGGTGCGCCGTTCCAGCCGCCTCGCCCAGATGGCCTGAACGGACGGCTGACCCCAGATTGCACCGCATCACCTGATGTGTCACGCCCAGGATGCCGCCGGACAGTGAGTCCGGCGGCATCCTGCGTTATCCGGGCGATCCGGGTCCTCGGGCGGATCGGGCGAGGCGGATCGGGGCACGTGTATCAGGAGCGCGGTGTGTCCAGATCGCTCAGCTTGAGTTCCTTGGTCTCCCGGGCGAAGGCCGCCGAGACGATCGAGATGACCCCCATCAGCGCCAGATACAGGCCGATCGCCATGCCGCTGCCGAACGCCTGGTACAGCGCCAGCGCCACGATCGGTGAGAGGGAGCCCGCCACCAGGGAGGCCAGGTTGTAGGCGATCGACGTTCCGGAGTACCGCACCGACGTGGGGAAGAGCTCGGAGAAGAACGCGCCGATCACGGAGCTGTAGGCGGCGAAGATCAGGAGCCCTCCGACCGCGGCCAGAATGATCAGCCCCGGGTTCCTGGTGTCCAGAAGCGCGAAGAAGGCGAAGCCCCAGACCACCGTGGCCGCCGAGGCCGCGATCATGACGGGCTTGCGGCCGACCCGGTCCGCCAGGATCGCGAGGAGCGGGATGGTCACCACGGCGACGGCCTGCCCGATCATCACGGCATTCAGCCCCACCTGGCGGTTGAGCTTCAGGATCTCCGTGACGTACGTGATGATGAACAGCGAGTAGATGTAGAAGCCCGCGTTCTCGCCCATGCGGCTGCCGGCTGCGATGAGGATCTCCCGCCAGTGCTTGCGGAAGACCGTGAGGACCGGCTGTTTCGCCGTCGCGCCGTGCTGCGCTTCGGCCTTCGCCTGGGAGGCCTTGAAGAGCGGGGTCTCCTGGACGTAGAGGCGCAGGATGAGGCCGATGATCACCAGGACGGCGGACAGGCCGAAGGCGATCCGCCAGCCCCAGGCGAGGAAGTCGGCCTGCGGAAGCACCGCCGAAAGGATGGCGAGGACGCCCGCGGCCAGCAGATTGCCGAGCGGCGGCCCCACATTCGGCCAGGAGGCCCAGAACGCGCGCCGGGTGCTGTCGTCGCTGTATTCGGAGACCAGCAGCACGGCCCCGCCCCATTCGCCGCCGAGCGCGAAGCCCTGGACCAGCCGCAGGAAGAGCAGGAGCAGGGGCGCCCAGATGCCGATCGTGGCGTACGGGGGAATCGCTGCGATCAGCGCGGTGGCGACGCCCATCAGAAGCAGGCTGGCCACCAGGGTGGTCTTGCGTCCGTGTTTGTCGCCGTAGTGGCCGAGGACCAGGGCGCCCAGGGGGCGGGCCAGGAATCCGGCGGCGAAGGTGCCCATGGCCAGCATGGTGCTCACCACGGGGTCGCCGCTGGGGAAGAACAGTTTGTTGAAGACTAGAGCGGCGGCCGTGCCGTAGAGGAAGAAGTCGTACCACTCGACGGCGGTGCCCGCCAGGCTGGAGGCGGCGACCGCCGGGAGAGTGGTGTGTTTGCGCCGCGCCGGGCGGGTGGTGGTGGGTGTGCTCATATGAACCTCGTCGATGCCGGGGACGCCGCGTCCTTGCGGCGGAGCCAGGGGTGGGACGGTGATTCCGACGGGGGAATGTGACCGTACACACACTGTAGATGGAGTGTATACAGCCTGTCTACGATTTTTCCGAGGTTCCCGAGATGCGTCTTCACCGCGAGATGACAGATGGTGCCCCTACCCGGCTCGGGTAGGGGCACCATCTGTGACTTCGCGAACCGCGAGGGGGAACGCGAGGGGAGAGGCGGTCAGTGCCAGAGGCCCAGGGAGAACTCCGCGATCAGCGTGGCGAGCAGGAAGGACGCGGTGATGGCCACGAGGCCCACCGGGATGATCCGCCAGCCGATCTTGCGCAGCAGCCCGATGTCCTTGCCGAGCGAAAGACCGGCCAGGGTCAGGACGATCGTGGTGATCGACAGGAAGTCCACCGCGCCCACCGTGCTGTGCATGAAAGCGGCCAGCGGCGGGATCAGCGGGCTCGACGCCAGGGCGCCCACGGTGGTCAGCCAGATGACGGCCTGCACCTTGTTGCGGGTCAGCTTCGCCAGGCCGTAGGCCGCCAGGAGCATCGCGATGATCACCAGGTAGCCCACCACGGTCATCACGCTGAAACCCTTGCCCGCAGCCAGGTCGGCCAGGGTGGCCGTGACCAGGCCCAGGGCTCCCACGATCGGCAGCGCGACCCGGGCGGGGACCGCGGTGTGAGCCGTGGCGTCGGCGACCTCCGTGCGGAAGGCGGCGTTGCCGGCGTCGTCGGAGGAAGGAACGGCGGCCGGGGCTGCGGCGACGACGGCGGGCGTGCGGGTGAGCAGGCGGTACACGCGGTCGGCGAGCGGCAGCGCGATGTACATGCCCACGTAGACGCCCAGCAGGCTGGTGATCATGTTGGAGACGGCCGCCATGCCCAGGATGGCCGTCTTGTCGTCCGGGTAGGCGCCGATGATGCTGGCCGCGGAGGCCGCCATCATGGAACCGGAACCCACACCCGAGCCCATGGCGAGGGCCAGCGGATCGAAGATCTTCCAGTTGGCCACCAGCGAGGACACCAGGCTGATGTAGACGGCGCCGAACACGGTGCCGAAGACGTACATGGCGAGCACGCCGCGGTACTCGTCCGAGTTGGGGCCGAAGCGCTCCGAGACCATGGCGAACGCGGGCTCGCGGTCCAGGGAGAACGTGGCGCCGACCGTGGCGCGGCCCATCTTCAGCAGCACCGCCAGGGGCAGCGCCAGCACGATGGTTCCGAGCAGGTGTCCCACCTCCTGGAGGAGGAGTGCGGGACCGGCCTTGAGCATGGTGGGGATGTTCGGGCCGATGTCCACCGACAGGCGGGCGCAGAGCACCAGCACGGCGACGCCGGACAGGGCCGCTGCCAGTCGCTGGTACTTGACCGGCAGGGGCTTGATCTTCTGCACCGAGATGACCAGGCCCATGAGCAGGCCCCACACCATGGGGAAGATCAGGAGTGCGCCGACGCCGACGCTGACTTTGAGGGGGCCGATGAGCTGCGCCGTGACGGCGACGGCGAGGGCCATGGCCGCGAGGGGGAGGGCCTTGGTCCGGGTGGTCTGGGGGGAAGCGGTGATGGTCATGCGATGGCCTCAGCTGTTGCGGGGTGGTGTGCGGCGGCGGTGAAGAACGCCTTCTGCTCGGGATCTGACGCCGCGGCGGCCACGGTGGAGGCCATCGCGAAGGCGGCGTCGAACATGGCCTCGTAGGCCTGGGGGGTGTCCGCGGCGGCGGTGAAGCCGGCGGAGTGGATGGGGGAGCTAGCCCCCGGGATGGAGAACATGGGGTGGATGCTGGGGATCACCTGGCTGATGTTGCCCATGTCCGTGGAACCGCCGCCGGAGGAGTCCTTGGCGGGGGTGACGTCATGCCCGCGGGAGCCGAAGGCTTCGCTCCAATGGGCCGAGAGCCGGGGGTCCTGGGCGAGCGGTTCGTAGAGCGGCTCGATGTCCTCGATGCTCAGGTCCGTGCCCGTGGCCAGTGCGGCGCCTTCGAAGCAGTTCTGCACGCGGGACAGGAGCGATTCGTACTCCGGCAGGGTGAAGGCCCGGCACTCGAAGTCCACCACCGCGCGGTCCGGGATGATGTTGGTGGCCACGCCCGCCTCGCGGACGAAGAGGGCCACCCGGTGGTCGTCGGGAAGCTGCTGGCGCAGCAGGCCCACGGCCACCTGGCTCAGCACGGCGCCGTCGGCCGCGTTGATGCCGCGGTGCGGCATGGCGGCGGCGTGGGCCGCCTGGCCGGTGAAGGTCGCCCGGAAGCGGCCCACGGCCTGGGAGCTGGTGCCGAGCGGGTTGGCGGTCCGTCCTTCCGGGCCGGGGTGGGCCATGAGGGAGAGCCCGACGCCGTCGAAGGCGCCAGCATCCAGCAGAAGTGACTTGCCGCCGCCGTGCTCCTCGGCCGGGGTGCCGATGGCCTTGAGCGTGATGCCCAGCTCGTCCACCAGGGGCGCCAGGGCCAGCGCGGCTCCGACGGTGGAACCCGCGATCAGATTGTGGCCGCAGGCGTGACCCACCTCGGGGAGGCAGTCGTATTCGACGCAGATGGCCACCACGAGGTCGCCGGAACCGATGCTGGCGCTGAACGCGGTGTCCAGGCCGCCGGTGCCGCGCTCCACCTCGAAGCCGGCCTGCTCCAGCAGCTCGGTGATGGCGGCCGCGGCCTGGAATTCCTCGAAGGAGAGCTCGGGATGGGCGTGGATGAACCGCGCCATCTCCAGGACGGCGGGCCGTACGGCGTCGAGAGCCTGGTCGATCTTGTCGCTGAGGGGGGCTGTGGAAGACATGGTGCTCCTGGGCAGGGGGATGTGAAGAAGGAGCCCCGGGGTGCGGGGCGGTGACCGGGGACGTGCTCCCGGCGGGTGAGTGCGGAGGGGTGGGCGGTGTCGCCGGACTCAGTCGGTGTAGAGGTCCAGGTCCTGCCAGAACTGCGAGGTTCTTTCGATGCCGGCTTTCACGCGCTCAGGTTCGCGCGTTTCCATGCCGGCGAGCAGGCCGTACGCCACGGATGTCGAGGCGGTGGCCGACTGGAAGGCGTAGACGCCTTCGGATGGGACGAGCAGCAGGTGGTGGCTCGCCTTGGCAAGATCGGTGGACTTGAGGTCCGTGACGGCCACCACCGTGGCGCCCGCCTGGTGGGCGAGCTGCGCGGCGACCGTGAGGTGCTTGAGGGGGCGCCAGAGGTGGAACACCACCAGGACGTCCCCGGGGCCGAGGGAGCTGACCAGTGAGGCCAGGTGGACTCCGGCGCGGCCTTCGAACGTCACGGGATAGCCCATGGTCGCGGCCAGGTGAGAGAAGACGACGGCGGCACCCGAGTAGGAGCCCTGCGCGACGACGGCGATCCGGCGCGCTCCGCAGAGGGCGGCGACGGCGTCGTCGGCGGCCTGGGGGTCGACGCTTTCCATGGCGAGGCGGAGGTTCTCCGCGTCGTGGGCCAGGGAGTCGTGGATGGGGGAGCGGACCTCCACGCGGTGCGAGAGGGGCGCGATGTTGGAGATGTGCACCAGGTAGCGGGCCCGGAGTTCTCGCTGCAGATCAGGCCAGCCGCGGTAACCGAGGGCCTGGGCGGTCCGGACGACGCTGGAGCTGTTGACCCCGGCGCGGTTGGCCACTTCCGTGACGTCGCCGTAGGAGGCGAGCTTGGGGTTGACGGTGAGGGCGTCCACCACGCGGGCCTGAGCCTTGGTGAGCTTCTGGGAGGGGATGGCGTCGCCCAGCCACTGCTGTCCCAGGGCGGGGTTTCCGTCCTCAGGTTCCGGTGTTCCGGTGGGCTGGGTCTGAGTCATCGTCACCTCCTTCGCGCTTGTGATGCTCGTCTCATTTGCAATTGTATGTGCAGATTGCTGATTCTGCATAGATATTTGCAGAACGAGGGCGGGTGGCTTGTTTTCCGTGCTGGCTGGAGGGTTTTTCGACGCCGGCGGATTGCCCTGGGAGAAGCGGAGCGGCGCACCCCCCGCAGGGAATACGCCGCTCCGCCGCGCCTGAGGGGGCGTCAGGCCGCGGACTTCCGTCCGCCGTCGAGGGTGATGAACCAGGCGAGGCCGGCCACGAGGTGCATGGCGGCCAAGCTGATGCCCGTGGCGGCGTCCGGCGCGGAGAGCAGCGAGGCGCAACTGATGACTGCGAAGGCCAGGCCGGCCCAGGCGAACCAGCGCCTGGCTGCCGGACGCCTGCGGGTGATGAGCCAGACGATCACGCCCAGGATGGCCAAGGGCAGGAAGGAGGCGATGGCGGGAGCGAACCACGGGATGAGGGCCGGCTGGGGACTGGCCATGATCATCGACGCGCCGGAGAGGCACCCCACGCCGTAGAGCGCGATGTTCGCGACGGCGCTCGCAGCGCCCGCGACCAGCGTCCGGCGCCAGAGCGGTGCGGCCTGACGCGCAGGCCTTCCGGAGTCTGCGGACGCTGCGGAGTCCACGGGCGCTGCGGATCGCTGGTCCGGCCGGCGGTCCGAGGGCCTGGTCTCGGGTTCCGTGACGGGGGCGGTGGCGCTGCTCGCGGGCGACTTCTCCGGGCGGGACTCCTGGGCCGGCCGGGAATCCGTGGCGGGCTGCGACCCATGAGCCGGTTCGGAGTCCAGCGTGGGGTAGTCCAGGTAGCCGTGATCATCCCCGCCGAAGTAGGAGGCGGGGTCGGGGGTGTTGTAGGGGCCCTTCAGTGCCAGCCGCTTCGGAAGGTCCGGGTTCGCCAGGAACAGGGCGCCGAAGGAGAGCAGATCGGTGCTGCCATCCTTGATCAAACGGAGCGCACGGTGATCCGTGGGGGTGGTCATGCCCGTGTCCGGGTTGAGCATGAAGGTGGTGGGCCAGGCGTCCCGCAGGTGCTGGGTGAGCTGCCGTCCGGCCTGCTCGATCACGTGGAGGTATGCCAGGCCGAGGCTGCCGAGCTTCTCCACCAGCGGCAGATAGGTCCTGAGCAGTTCGGGGTCATCCTCGATGTCGTTGAACGAGGCTCCCGGGGACAGTCGGATCCCGGTCCGCTCCGGGCCGATCGCATCGGCCACCGCCTGGGCGACGCGCACCGCGAAACGTGCGCGGTTCTCCGGGCTTCCTCCCCAGGCGTCGGTGCGCTGATTGGCGTTGACGGAGAGGAACTGATGGACCAGGTAGCCGTTGGCGCCGTGGATCTCCACGCCGTCGAAGCCTGCCTCAATGGCGTTACGGGCCGCTGTGGCGAAGTCCTGGATGGCCTTTTCGATGTCCGCTTCGGTCATTTCACGGGGCACCACGAAGTCCTGCATGCCCTGGGCTGTGAAGATCCGGCCTTTGGGCTGTACGGAGGACGGGCCCAGCGGGATGATGCTCTCGGAGGAGTTGTCGGGATGGCCGATGCGCCCGGTGTGCATGATCTGCGCGAAGATCCGTCCGCCCGCCGCGTGAACGGCGTCGGTGACGCGACGCCATCCCTCGATCTGCTCGGAGCTGTGCAGCCCGGGCGTGCTGGTGTAGCCCTGTCCCTCGGGGGAGGGCTGAGCGCCCTCCGAGATGATCAGGCCCGCGCCGGCGCGCTGCGCGTAATAGGTGGCCATCGACGGCGAGGGGACCAGGCCGGGATCCAATGCGCGGCTGCGTGTCATGGGTGCCATGACGATTCTGTTCTTGAGGGTCAGTCCCATCAGGTTGTACGGCTTGAATGCGATATCCACGGAAGTTCTCGATTCTCTCGGAGCGACTCACGGTTTTCCTTGTCCAGACAGGATGTTGGGTGAGTGCTGGGCAGCGGTCGTCAATCCCGGAATGACCGGGCTTCGCCAGAGACAACAGGAGGGATCGTGAATAAATTCCTGTTCGAACAACTAAATGGCCGATCGAGGCCTCGCTAGAATTGCGGGCATGGCTGAGGTGGAATCGCAGGACGGGCTTCCCCGCGCCGAATCGCTGGCCGACGGGCTTGCCGACGCGGGGCGTGTGGGGCATGCCATCGTCCAGGTCGCGCGGCTTCACAAGTCCCTCGCGGCGCAGTTGCTCCGCCCGGTAGGCCTGCACCTCTCCCAGGAGCTGGTGATGATGCAGCTCTGGGACGCAGGTCCGCAGCGGCAGGCGGACCTGGTGCGCATGCTGGGCTCCGATGCGGCGACCATGACCAGGACCCTCCGCCGACTGGAGCACGCCGGGTTCGTCCGCAGGACTCCG
Organism: Arthrobacter sp. RAF14; assembly: GCF_052114185.1. Taxonomy (NCBI): domain Bacteria; kingdom Bacillati; phylum Actinomycetota; class Actinomycetes; order Micrococcales; family Micrococcaceae; genus Arthrobacter; species Arthrobacter sp. RAF14. The sequence continues at coordinate 238,267 of NZ_JBFREG010000006.1, forward strand.
AGCGAGACCGACGGCCGGGTGGTCATCGTCACGGCGACCACGGCCAGTAAGGCCCTGCGGCCAGGTGTCGAGAACGCCTGGCGTGAGCTGGAGCGGGCGGTGGTCGCCGACCTGAGCGAGGAGGACCAGGAAGCCGCGGTCCTCCTGCTGCAGCGGATCGCCAAGGGCCTGGAGCTGGGCATCCGCCAGATCCGCGATACCTGAGGTTCGTGACGTCGCAGCGATGTGGGGCCGGCCCGCGGTTCAACGGCGCGGTTCGAGTCGGCCTTCGGTGCCTCAGACGTCGGCGAGATCGTGCCAGAGCAGCGCCACCATCAGGGACGCGCGGGACTCCGGATCTTCCAGCGGCAGGCCCAGGAGCTCCTGCAGTCCTTTGACGTGGGTGTACAGCGCCTGCCGGCTGACCTTCCGCGCCGTGGCCAGGGACGACATGTTCCCGCCGTGTGCCAGGTAGTCCCGCAGCAGCTGAAGGCTCCGCGCCCGCCCCGGCTCCAGGAGGGGCGCGAGTTCCGCCTGCGCGAAGGACTTCACGCGCGAATCCTGCCCCAGCAGTGCGAGCAGGCCGCGCAGGCGGACGTCCGCGAAGCGGTAGAACGGCAGATTGCGTGAGCCGAGGGTCGCGGCGGTCTCGGCCACCTGATCCGCGGAGTCCAGACCGCGGGCCGCCGCCACCAGGGAGCGCTCCGCCCGCCCCACCCCGAGCGTCCAGCCGAAGCCCGCCAGTTGCGGTGCGGCGGCAAGGCGGTGCAGGGCGGAGTCCTCCAGCTCGAGGGCCGCGAGCGGCAGCAGGATCGCCACCGAACCGGCGTGCAGGCTCGACGCCAGAGCGGATTGCCGCGTGCTCTGCGCCCAGGCCTGCAGTGCGTCGAGGAAGGCGCGCTCGCGGAGCTGCACCTCGGTGGCGTCCGGGGTGTCCGCGACCGGTGCCTGGCCGGTCGCCGGGCTGTTCCCCGTCTGCCTGTTCCTCGCCTGTCCGTCGGCCGCACCCGGCGCCTCCAGCCGTGCCACCAGCGGCAGGTACGCCGCGCCCCGGGCCAGCCCCAGGGCGGTGGCCCGCGCCAGGGCCTCCTGTTCCTCCGGGGGAGTGGCCTGCCGCAGATCCTGGATCAGGCCGGAGCGAGCCTGAAAGAGCACCTCCCGCCGGTCCCGTCCCGCCATCCGCGCCATAGTCAGTGCCTGCCCGGCCCGCTCCAGCACTTGGAAGGCGTCGGCGGGGTCCCAGTCGGGATCCGTGCCCGGCCCGGTCCCGTCCTCGCCGGTATCCGGGGCCGGGACGAGCTCGGGTGCCACGAGGCGTCCCCACCGCTGCCCCGTCAGGCCCACCGGGGTCTGCAGCCAGCGGTCGCCGCCCGTGCCGAACGCGGTCTGGTTCCGGTACCCCACGAAGCGGGACCTCGCGGCCCAGCCCTCCAGCAGCCGTGCGGGATCGCGGTCCCGCGCGGAGTAGCTGAGCACCAGATGGGCGGGGTCCTCGAACACCACGGGGCTGTCCAGCAGCGCGGCCGTGGCGTCCACGATGCCGCTCTCCCCGGCGTTCTCCAGGCTCAGGGCCGTGAACACCTCGTGGACGTGGCGTGCGCGTTCGAGCCGGCGCACCTGGTGATCCATGAGGGCCCGGTGCGCCTCCTCGGTCACCTGGACGAAGCGCACGCGGCGGGTGAGGAGGATCAGCGGGCAGTCCACGGCTGCGGCCGCGGCACGGAGGTGGGCCGCCGCGCTGTCGTCGGGGGCGCCGTCGTCGTCCACCAGTTCGACCACGACGGCGGCCGCGCCGGCCTGCTGGAACCGCTCCAGAAAGGTGCGGGTCAGGGCCGCCGAGCGCCGGAAGGCGAGCCCCGTGGTCAGGACGAGCTCGCCGCCCTCGAGAAGCGCGCTGTACTCCGCCTCCTCGGCGATGTGCACCCAGCGGATCGGCGCGTCGAGCCCGGCTTCGCCTGCCAGCACCTCGGGGGACCCGGCGGCGAGGGCGTCGAGCGCGAGGACGTCGCGGACCGTGAGGGGCCGTTGCGGAGGGAACGAGGCCGGAATCATGGACACAGTGTATGTTTCCTAGCCGAATTCACGACAGTCTGTCAGGCGTGCGGGATGGTCCGGCGGCGCAGGATGGTCCCAGGACATTCCCTGAAAGGACCACCATGCAGAACATCACGCACTGGATCAACGGCAAGCCGGTCGAGGCCGACGGCAGCCGCTTCGGCGACGTCACCAACCCCGCCACGGGCAAGGTCACCGGCCGGGTGGCGCTCGCGAGCAAGGCCACCACCGACGAAGCCGTGGCCGCCGCTGCCGCCGCGTTCCCCGCCTGGCGCGACACCTCCCTGGCCCGCCGCGTGCAGGTCCTCTTCGCGTTCCGTGAGCTGCTGAACGCCCGGAAGTCCGAGCTGGCCGCCATCATCACCGCCGAGCACGGCAAGGTCCTGGAGGACGCCCTGGGCGAGATCGCCCGCGGTCAGGAGGTCGTGGAGTTCGCGTGCGGCATCCCGCACCTGCTCAAGGGCGGTTACACGGAGAGCGCCTCCACCAAGGTTGACGTCCACTCGCTCCGTCAGCCGCTCGGCGTCGCCGCGATCATCTCCCCCTTCAACTTCCCGGCCATGGTGCCCATGTGGTTCTTCCCGGTCGCGATCGCCGCGGGCAACACCGTGATCATCAAGCCCAGCGAGAAGGACCCCACCGCCGCCAACTGGCTGGCCTCCCTCTGGAAGGAAGCCGGCCTGCCGGACGGCGTCTTCAACGTACTGCACGGAGACAAGGAAGCCGTCGACGCGCTGCTGGACTCCCCGGACGTCTCCGCGGTCTCCTTCGTGGGCTCCACCCCGATCGCCCGCTACGTCTACGAACGCGGCACCGCCAATGGCAAGCGCGTCCAGGCCCTGGGCGGGGCGAAGAACCACATGCTGGTGCTGCCCGACGCCGATCTCAACCTGGCCGCCGACGCCGCCGTCAACGCCGGATTCGGCGCAGCCGGTGAGCGCTGCATGGCCATCTCCGCCGTGGTGGCCGTGGACGCGATCGCGGACGAACTCGTGGCCAAGATCGCCGAACGCACGCGCACCCTGCGCATCGGCGACGGCACCCGCGGCTGCGACATGGGCCCCCTCATCACCGCGGCCCACCGCGACAAGGTGGCGGGCTACATCGACGCCGGCATCGAACAGGGCGCCACCGTGGTCCTGGACGGCCGCCACCCCAGCCCCGACGCGGAAGGCGATGGGTTCTTCCTCAACCCCACCCTGTTCGACAACGTCACCCCGGACATGACCATCTACCAGGACGAGATCTTCGGCCCGGTCCTCTCCGTGGTCCGCGTCCCCGGCTTCGACGAGGGCCTGGAACTCATCAACTCCAACCCGTACGGCAACGGCACGGCCATCTTCACCAACGACGGCGGCGCGGCCCGCCGCTTCGAGAACGAGGTCACCGTGGGCATGATCGGCATCAACGTGCCCATCCCCGTGCCGATGGCCTACTACTCCTTCGGCGGCTGGAAGAACTCCCTCTTCGGCGACACCCACGCCTACGGGGCGGACGGCGTCCACTTCTTCACCCGCGGCAAGGTGGTCACCACGCGCTGGCAGGATCCCAGCCACGGCGGGCTCAACCTCGGGTTCCCCACCAACTCCTGAGCCGTCCCCGGCCCCCGGGCGGACCCGGGGCCCGGCCGGGGCCACGGCGCCGCCCGCGGGGGCGCCGTCGTCGTGCACTTCCCCTACCGACTCACCGTCAGACCTCACCCTTAGACGCAAAGGACCCTTCCATGAGCCTCGAGACGCTCCCCGGCACGGAGACCACCCCACCCACCGCCGATGAGATCGAAGCCGGGCGCCGCGCCCATGACCTGGACCGCGCGCACGTCTTCCACTCCTGGTCGGCGCAGGACACCCTGAACCCCATGACCATCCTCAAGGCGGCGGGTTCCGAGGTCTGGGACGGGGAGGGCCGGCGTCTGATCGACCTCTCCAGCCAGCTGGTCAACACGAACATCGGGCACCAGCATCCCCGGGTGGTCGCTGCCATCCACGCCCAGGCCGGCAAGCTGTGCACCGTGGCGCCCCAGCACGTGAACGAGGCGCGCTCCGAGGCGGCCCGTCTCGTCACCGAGCTGGCGCCGGAGGGGCTGAACCACGTCTTCTTCACCAATGGCGGCGCGGACGCCAATGAGCACGCCATCCGCATGGCGCGGCTGCACACGGGACGCCGCAAGGTGTTCTCCGCGTACCGCAGTTATCACGGGGGCACCGAGCTGGCGGTCAACGTCACGGGCGATCCGCGGCGCTTCCCCAACGACGCCGGGGACGCAGGCGTGGTGCACTTCCTCCCGGCGTACCTCTACCGTTCCTACTTCGGCTCCACCACGGAGGCGGAGGAGACTGAGCGCGCACTCCGGCACCTGGAGGACATGATCCTCCTGGAAGGCGCCTCGAACGTGGCTGCCGTGATCCTGGAATCCGTCCCCGGAACGGCCGGTATCTACGGCCCGCCCGCGGGGTACCTCGAGGGTGTCCGGGAGCTCACCCGCAAGCACGGGATCCTGTTCATCGCGGATGAGGTCATGGCGGGCTTCGGCCGCACCGGCGAATGGTTCGCGATCGACCGTTGGGGCATCACCCCGGACCTGATCACCTTCGCCAAGGGGGTCAACTCCGGCTACGTGCCGCTGGGCGGCGTGATCATCTCGGACGAGGTGTTCGACACCTTCCGGCAGCGCGTCTACCCGGGCGGTCTGACCTACTCAGGCCACCCTCTGGCCTGCGCCGCCGCCGTGGCGACCATCGAGACCATGCGGGACGAAGGTTTGGTGGAGAACGCCCGCCGTCTGGGCGAGGACATCATCGGCCCGGCCCTGGAGGCGTTCAAGGCGAAGCACCCGAGCGTGGGCGACGTCCGCGGTTCGGGCGTCTTCTGGGCGATCGAACTGGTGTGGGACCGTGAGACCCGCGAGCCCCTGGCGGCCTACGGCGGCTCCAGTCCCGAGATGAATGCGGTGGTCGCGGAGATCAAGGCCGGGGGCGTGCTGCCGTTCGCCAACTTCAACCGCATCCACGTGGTGCCGGCGCTCAACATCCCGGACGATCAATTGCGGGAGGCGCTCGCCGTGATCGACCGCGCGCTGGACGTCGCCGACGCCGCGGTGGCGGCCCGGACCTGACCACCGGCTCCCATGCGTCTGGCCGGGCCGGCTGAGTAGGCTGGATCCGAACGTTCGACGGCGCGTGGGAGCCGATCCTGGCCCCGACTGAAAGGGATGAATCGCATGAGGATTGTGCTGGTGGGTGCCGGTGGGCACGTGGGACGGGCCGCTTTGGCTGCGCTGCAGGACCGGCATGAGGTGCTGCAAGCGTCCCGGCACGGTGAGCTGCCGGTGGATCTGCGGGATGAGTCCTCCATCCGCGCCTTGTTTGAGAAGGCCGGAACGGTCGACGCCGTGATCTGCTGCACCGGGTCCGTTCCTTTCAAGCCTCTGGGCGAGCTGTCCGCGGAGGACTTCCGCGCTGGATTCGAGGACAAGGTCCTGGGCCAGGTCAACGTGGTCCGGCTCGGGATGGAGTACCTGGCCGATGGCGGTTCGTTCACCCTCACCAGCGGGGTTCTGGCCCGGGAGGCGATCCTGACCGGAGCCGCGGCGTCCTTGGCCAACGGCGCTCTGGAGTCGTTCGTCCTGGCTGCGGCTCCGGAGCTGCCCCGGGGCCTCCGGATCAATGCGGTGAGCCCGAGCGTCCTGGAAGACGCCCCGGGATACTTCGATTCCTTCCCCGGGTTCACCCGGATCCCGTCCGACGTGCTGGGTCAGGCCTATGTGAAGTCCGTGGAGGGAATCCAGACGGGGCAGGTGTACGCGCTCGGCTGAGCCGGGAGCCATCGGTCACGACCGTCAGTTCCGCCGGAGCGCTGGGGGAGCCGGCCGCGTGGCCGGCTACCTTGCCGGCTTCCTCGCGCGTGGGGCCCGCTGCGGCGGCTGCCTCCGGGCCGGGCTCGGAACGGTCTTCGCCCGGGGGCCCGGGGTGTCCTTCGGGGTGGTTCTCGCGCCCGTCCTCGGGTTGGACCGGTGACCGGTCCGGTGATGGTTCCGGTGGGGCGACGTCGAGTGCCGTGCCATGGCCGCCCACCAGGGGGAGCGTCAGTTGCCCGTGCACCTGGGTGCGCGGCGAGCCCGCCGGCCGCGCGGCGAATTCCTGCAGATTCCGGACCAGCACGGAGTGCGCGTCCCGGCCGTCCTCGTCGCCCGGCAACGAGTCGAGGACCCCGGCTTCGGCCAGCTTCCGGACGGTGCCCCGGGACACCGTGCCGCGGGTCAGCAGGTCCTCCACGGAGGGGTAGGGACGTCCGGACAGGAGTCGCCTCCGCTCGGCGGGGGAGATGCCCGGCACCTCGTGCAGTCCCAGACGCAGGCCCAGCCCGGCGTCGCCTGGGGCGTCATCGTCGTCACGATCCACTTCGCAAGGTTCGACCCGGCACTCCTCCGCGCTGCGATTCACGTCGACCGGTAGAACGCGGACACCCAGTGTCCCGGCCTCGGCCCGGAGAAGATGCCGCGGAAGCGGGCCCGCGGGCGTGTCCCAGAGCGCCGCGAGGTACGCCCCGGGATGATGCGATCTGAGCCAGGCCGTCTGGCGGACGTACAGATCCTCCACGACGTCTGTTGAGGCTGCGACGGGAGGAACGGGTGGAACCGACTGGCCTCCGGCGGTGGGCCCCTCCGCGAGTGCCGGGCCCGGGCGAGTCCGGCCGTCAGGGGCGCTGTCGAGACAGCCCGACGGACTGCCGGAGGGCACGAGCTCTCGACCTGGACGCTCGTCCAGGAGTGGAGCCTCGACGTCGACCATCCCGGCAGGGGGGACCTCGTCAGCGGCCTGCCGCCCGATCTCCCGGAGGGCCCGCGCGAGGACGGTCTGCGTCACTGATTCCCGGAGCGTGACGCGCAGAACGCCCCAGGAGCTCAGATCCTGTGGCGCGAGCTGACTCAGAGGAAGCCCTGACTCGCCCGGCTGTGTGGGGATCCGGTGCAGAAGAGAGGCGTCGCCGATGGCCAGCCCGGAACTCCGCCGGGACAGGGCCCCGGGAGATGCGTCCGGAATGCCGGGGACTTCGACGAGAGCTTCCGGGGAGGCCTCGGAACCTTCCTCCGCGTCCGTCGCAGCGGTCCGTTGAGCAGGGCCCAGCAGGCACACGCGTCCCTTGCCGAACCGCCGGGCCACGGTTCGGCGCACCTCGCGCAGGCTGCCCGATTCGAGGTCCAGTTCGAGCCCCGGAAACGATCCGAACGGATCCAGGCCACCGGACGATGCGCTCGCCGCGAGGAATCGTTCGAAGGGCGCCTCGCGCTCGAGCGGGTTCACGGCGGTGATCCCCAGCAGATGAGCGATGAGGCTTGCCGTCATGTCACCCCGTCCGACGGCCCGGACACCCGAATCGTTGATGGTCTGCGTGACCTCGGCGGCGTTCAGGAAGAACAGGGATGCTCCATGGGACTCGACGACGGCCAGCTCGTGCTCCAGCCGTTCGCGGAACTGCGGGGCTTGGGTGCCGGCCCGGGTGTCGATGCGACGCTTCAAAGCGTCCTGGCACCGTTCGGTGAGTTCCGCGTGCGGCGTCCGGGCGAGGCCCAAGACCGAACTCTCGGGGAGCTGCCACCGCCCCCACCCCAGATCTCCAGCGGGATCCAGCCGGCAGGTCTCCGCGAGTTCCTCCGTGTCCCGCAGGAGCTGCATGAGGTCCTTCACGCGGAGGTCGGCCGCATGCCCGACCTCCCGGGCGGTCTGTTCCATTTCCCGGTGACTCTTGAGATACGCCTGGGCCCCGGATGGCCGGGCGGAACCTTGGGTGGAACGCTGGGCTGCGCCTGCGGCACCCAGGGCTGAGCCTTCGACGGCGGGCCGGGCGGGCCGGGGGAACGGGTGCGCGGCAGCCGGGCCGGGGGAGTCCGGGTGAAGATGACGGACGGCATTGCTCAGGATCGCCGGGACGTGGTGTTCCCGGGCGAGTTTGAGCATCCGTGCCGCATGGGCGGTGGTGAAGGGGTGCCCGGGAGCTGCCTGATGGCTGACCACTTCCCCGGCGATCGTTCCCGTCGGCATGGCCGCGAGCCACTCCTTGAACAGGGTTCTGGGCCGCAGGTAGCGGGGGCCGTGCATCGCCAGACCCACATCGGATTCCGGGCCCAGCAGCACCGTCAGCACGGGCAGGCCGCTCTCGGGGTCCACGGCGCGTGCGGCCAATTCCTGACGGGTCACGCCCACCGGAGTGCCGCCATGGGACCTGCCGGTGGTGTGGGCATGTGCGTCGGTCACCAGCCGGCAGAGGGCGCGGTAGCCGGCTCCGGGCGTTGCCGTGCCGCCGCCATGGGCGAGCGCGACCACCCGGCCGGTCAGGCGCCGTCGGGCGCCGTCGTCATCCACATCGATCACGGCGAGATCCACGCCGAGGAGGGGAGCCAGGCCGTGGGCCTGACAGGCGAGGACGTGTTGCACCGCCCCGTACAGCCCGTCACGGTCAGTGCAGGCCAGGGCGGTCGCGCCGTCCTCGGCGGCGGCCCTGGCCAGCTGGGCGGGCGAGGCTGTGCCGACCCCGGGCGTGAAGGCGGTGGTGACGTGCAGATGGGTGAAGCTCATGGCTGGTGGGTCCGAGTGTGCCTCAGACGGTCTGGGTGAAATCCGCGTAGAGCACGTTTCCCGGCCGCTCACCGAAGTCCGCGGGCTCGTGGTGGTCAAGCAGCGGTGCGTCATGGACTTTGATGAGGCGCCACTGGTCCGGCTCGGTGTAGTGGGCCAGATCCAGCGTCAGCTCCTGGCCGTTGAGGTCACGCACCAGCTGGACACGCCAGATCTCGTAATCCACCACGTCCCCGCTGTGGCCGCGGCCCGCCCGGCTGTCCTCGGCCCATCTGGCCTTCCGGGTGTACCAACGGCTGGGGATCTGGCAGACCCGGTACTCCCGCCCTTCATAGGACACGAATGCCGGAATGTTCCCCGTGGAGCAGATGACGTTCAGGCGCTGGGTGAAGGAGCCCATGGTGTACCTCCGTGGTGGACCGGGACGGACGGTGCACCCTGGCCCCAGAGGCGCACCTTCGAATGTATGTTCGAATGAAGCCAGTCTACGACAGGCCCACTGACATTAATTCCTCCGGCCCCGAGTCCACCTCGCGCCACTCAGCCGATCTTGAAGCCGCCGTCGCTGTGCAGCAGCTGACCGTTGATCCACGAGCCGGCCTCGGAGAACAGGAAGCGCACCAGATTGGCCGTGTCCTGCGCCGTCCCGAGCCGACCGGCCGCGGTCTCCCGCAGGCACCAGGCGCGCACTTCATCGTTCATCCATCCGGTGTCCACCGGGCCTGGATTGACCACATTGGCCCGCACTCCGCGGTCCGCCAGCTCGGCCGCCGCTGCGATCACGATGCGGTCCAGGGCGCCCTTGCTGGCCCCGTACGGAAGGTTGTAGGCCACGTGATCGCTGGTCAGCGCCACGATGTGCGCCTCGGCCCGGCCCGGCGTCTCCGCGACCGGCAGCCGGTCCGCGAACGCCTTGATCAGCAGCCAGCTGGCGCGGGCGTTGACGGCGAAGTGCCGGTCCCAGCTGTCCAGCCCGGTGTCCAGAATGGCGCTGTCCACCGATTCGCAATGGGACATCACGAGTCCCGTCACGGGCCCGAGCCGTTCGGTGGCGGTCTGGAGCAGCGCCGCCGGCGCGTCGGGGTCGCTCAGATCCCCCGGAAGCAGTTCGACCGTGGCGCCCAGCGCGCGGCACTCCTCCGCGATGACGCCCGGGGCGTCGGCGTCCGGCTCCAGCCCGATCCGCTCGTCATACGGCGTCCAGTAGTTGAGGGCCAGATCCCACCCGTCCTCGGCCAGGGCGACGGCGAGGGTGGCGCCGATCGATTGCCGACGCCCGACGCCGGTGATCAGGGCAGTGCCGCGCTGTTGTCTCGTCATGCCCCGACTCTAGGGGGCAGGGCGCGCGGTTGAACAGCCTCGATGCGGCCGGGCCGGAAGGCCTGCGGACGTCGGAGCACCGGGTGGATCAGCGCGCCCGGCGGGTCAGCGCACTCCGGGGGTCAGCGAGGCGATCAGGTCCTCGACGCGCGTCCGGATCTCGTCGCGGATGGGACGCACCGCCTCGAGGCCCTGCCCCGCCGGATCCTCCAGGACCCAGTCCTCGTAGCGCTTGCCGGGGAAGAACGGGCAGCTGTCACCACAGCCCATGGTGATGACGACGTCCGACTCCCGCACGGCCTCGGTGGTGAGGATCTTGGGGGTCTCGGCGGAGAGGTCGATGCCCACTTCCGCCATGGCCTCGACGGCGGCCGGGTTGACCGAGTCGGCGGGCTGGGAGCCGGCGGAGCGCACCTCGATGGCTCCTTGGGAGAGGTGCGTGAGGAAAGCCGCCGCCATCTGGGACCGTCCGGCGTTGTGGACGCAGACGAACAGGACGGAGGGTTTGCGGGCGGTGTCAGGCGAGAGCGAGGCCACGGGGTTGTTCCTTGTCTTCGGAGGAGGGGTCTTCGAGGGGCGGGGAGAACGCTCAGTCCGCGCGCCGGCCGGGCCGCGGGCCGAGCTGGAGCGAATGCCGGACGGGCTCCTGAGGCGTGCGGCACTCGTGGCAGCAGGCTTCGTCGTCCGGTTCTCCGGGTCTGTGGGCGGTGCCCGGCTCTTCACGCTCTGCGGTTGCCGCCACGGACTGGACCGCACAGCAGCTGTCACCCTTCCAGGCGTTGAGCCCTTCGCGGACGGCGATTCCGGCGATCACCAGGGCGGCGAGGGGGTCGGCCCACCACCAGCCGAGAGTGCTGTTCACCAGCAGGCCCACCAGGAGGACCGCCGAAAGACAGGTGCACAGCATGGTCTGCTGTGAGTCGGCCACCGCCGTGCGGGAACCCAGCTCGCGGCCTGCGCGGCGTTGTCGCCAGGAGAGGACGGGCATGATCGCCAGGCTCAGAGCCGCGATGACGATCCCCGCCGCCGAATGCCGGGCCTCCCCGGCGCCGCTCAGGGAACGGAGGGCGTCGATGCTCACGAAGAGGGCCAGAGCGAAGAAGGAGAGCGCGATGACGCGCAGGGTCACGCGTTCCCGGCGTTCCGGGTCCTGCGCGGAGAACTGCCAGGACAGGGCCACGGCCGAGCCGACCTCGATGATGGAGTCCAGGCCGAAGCCGATCAGGGCCGAGGAGTCGGCGACGTCGCCGGCCCAGAGTGCGGCGATGGCTTCGAGGATGTTGTAGCTGATGGTGGCTGCGGCGAAGAGCCGGATGCGCCGGGTGAGGACCGCTCTGCGTGGTGCGCTCGCGGGAAGGTTCGCGGTGCTCATGCGAAGCACGTCCCGTCAGGGGCGCAGCAGTCCGGATCCACGGCCAGCACGACGCCGATCAGGTCGTGGAGGGCGTGGCCCAGCCGTTCGTCGGCCAGCTCGTAGCGGCTCCGGCGTCCTTCGGGGACGGCCACCACCAATCCGCAGCCCCGCAGGCAGCTCAGGTGGTTGGACATGCTCTGCCGCGTCACCCCCAGCTCTTCGGCCAGCTCGGCGGGGTAGGCGGGGGCCGAGGCCAGGGCCAGCAGGATCCGGGATCTGGTCGGATCCGACACGGCGTAGCCGAACCTCGCCAGCAGCGGAGCATGCGTGAGGGTTTCCATGTCGTTAAAAGTACATCGGATCCTGTATTCACGGAATGCTGAACTCAGGGGCGGGTTCCCTGCGCGGGACGCTCTTAGAAAAGCGCCCCTGACTCCTTGAGCAGCGCGGGGGAGTTGTTGCGGACGTTGCCGACCGCCGGATCCGCACGGTCCAGAACCCATCCGGAAGCCTGCTCATGCCCCTGCGCGCGGACCGCTTCAAGCAATCCCGCGCCGTCCTGCTCCGACGGATTGAGCCACTCGGCCAGACGCTCCCTTCCCAGCGCGATCGGCAACCGGTCGTGCAGCCTGCCGAGTTCCGCCAGGACGGGGAGCTCATGGTCGGGTGACGGCGCCGGCATGGTCAGGATGGTGGTGGACAGCAGCCACGCATCGGGGGCGCCTTCTTCCTTGTTCACATCGCGCCACCATTCGTAAAGGCCGGCGAACGCGAGCAGCCCGCCGTCGGCGGGGTGGACGTAGAACGGCTGCTTCGCGGCGCCCGGGCCTTTCAGCCATTCGAAATAGCCCTCGGCCGGGACCGCGCAGCGGCGGGAGCGCAGGGCTGCGCGGAACGTCGGCTTTTCCGCCGCCGTCTCACTGCGTGCGTTGAAGGACCGGATGCCCACGGATTCGTCCTTGGCCCAGCGCGGCACGAGGCCCCAATGAGCGATGTGCACTCCTCGGCTCAGTTCGCCGTCGATCAATCGCTCCAGGACGATCGGCACGTCACTGGTGGGCGGGATGTTCCACGACGGCGGCAGCGGGCGGTCTTCGGGGAAGTGATCCGCTTCGAATTCCGCCGCGAGGTCTTCCGCGCTCTGGGCCATGACATAGCGTCCGCACATGAGCCCAGCATAGGTCGGGTGTGGCCCGCCCGGGCGGTCGGCTTCACGGTGACGGGATCGTCACCGGTGCTGAGGCCGGGGGTTTCCGTGCCGGACACCTCCGGACGGTGTGGGCGGGAGGATGGGATAGGGACTCCGGTCGAAGCGGAGACCCTCCATCTTGCTGGGACCGAAGCACATCACGGTGAGCACCAGCCATCCATACGGGGCGAGCCACAGGAGCGCCCACCCTCCGGACCGTCCCGTGTCGTGGAGCCTCCGGATGGTCAGTGTCACCATTCCGGGGGCGCCGATCAAGATCAAGAGCGCGGGGTAGGCGAGCCACCAATACGGCGCCATGGAATGGATGCCCAGCTGGAGGACGTCATCGGGCGCCGCGTTCGGGTTGCCCATCCAGAATGTGAGCCCGAGCAGCATCATGAGCACCAGGACGATCACGAGCGCCAGCATCAGCGGCGCACAGAGAGCAGTGAAGGCGAGCGTGAAGCCGAGATAGCCGAGGCCGAACTCCCTGAGCCCGGCGCGTCCGGACCCGTCGAACGTCTTCCTCCAGAACCTGGCCGTGGCGGCACCGAATCCTGCGCGATAGTCGGGCTGGTCCAAGGGCACCGGAGGAACAGGGTGGCCATACATGGCAGATGCCGGTGGGAACTGAGGTGTGCTCACGCGCACATTTTATCAGGCGACTGGAATTATCCCCGTGGGTGAAAGTATTCGCGGCCCGGCGGAATGCCGCGATGCTTCGAAAGTCTGAAAGTACGACGGCGGCCGCACGGGCAGGGGAGGCGTCGAGAGTTCACGCTGTGCGGGCGTGAACCCGCGGGCGCCGAGCCTGGCAATACTGAGGAGAGCCCAGACCGCCGCGTGGCGACGACAGCGGCGGCGCTGCGGGCGCGCCGGGCCGCTCAGTGGGGCCGGATCGGGTGGTGGACCAGGTCAAGCACCTGCTCTCCGCGGATTTGTGCCCGAGCCTCCGGATGTGTAGAGTAGATCGGGTTGCCGGGCCGGTTGTGCTGGTTCTGGTGGCGGTCTTCGATTCTTATTCCTTTGATTTTCAACTCCTTTTCCGGGTGCTTTTTTGTGGTGCCTGGGGGTTGTTTCTTTGGTGAATTTGTTTTCTGGTTGGGTGGTTTA
>NZ_JBFREG010000007.1:0-168286 GCF_052114185.1 Arthrobacter sp. RAF14
TCTGCTCCGGGGCCTTCGGCGCGCAGGATCACGGTGTCGCCGTTGCCGGCGCCCAGGGTCATCAGGGACAGGATGCTCGAGGCGTCCATGGCCTCGTCTTCGGGGGTGCCGTCCAGGGCGATCGTGACCTCGACGTCCAGCTCGGCTGCGGCCTCGGCGAAGATCGCGGCGGGACGGGCGTGCAGGCCGGAGGCGCTGGCGACGACTGCGGTGCGTTCGGGCATGGGGTTCTCCTTCAGGGTTGTTTTCATGGCATTACTTTTCATGGCGTCACATCGATCGGGCTGCTGCGGCGGCGCTCCGCGTGCACCGGTCTCAGCGATGTTCCGAGGCGTCCGCCACCAACCGGGCCACATGCAGGGCCAGATAGGCGACTTCATCCCGGGTGAGGCTCGTGTCCAGGCCCATCTCCAACAGGTACTGGATCTTCGCTGCGCACACCACGGCTTCGGGATGGCTCTGAATGATCGCGTCCACCAGCGCCGAGGATTTCTCGGAGATCTGCTTCCCCGAGGCGACCCTGCTGAACAGGTATCGCAGGTGAGTGACGAAACGCGCGGCGTTCAAGGACTGCTGGTCCACCGTCATCCCGAAGGTCGTGTCCACCACCGCGAACGCCTGCGCGATCACGCCGGTCATCTGCATGGCCTTCTCCATGCCAGGCGTCGCGAACTGCGCGTTCACGAAATGCATTGCGAGCGCCACGGCTTCATCGTCACGCAGGGTCACTCCGAGGGACCGCTGGACCAGGCCGAGGGCCTCACGTCCGGTCGCCAGCTCTTTCGGGTAGAGCTGGGATACTTCCCAGGCCAGCGGGAATTGGGCGGGTATCCCCTCCTGCTGACGTTCGATCGCGAAACTCAGGTGGTCGGCCAGCGGCACCACGAGTGCCTGGCTGACCCGGAGACCGAGTCGCTCCCCGGCCAGGGCGGCGACTTCTCCCGCCGCATTCAGGCAGTCCAGCGGAATGTCATCGAGGAAACGGGCCAGCCGCTCCATGTTCGTGTTCTCCGCGGCGACGAACACCTGATCCGCCGCGTCGCGGTCGAGCTCATCGCCGGGTTTGCGGCCGTGCCCGAGGCCGCGGCCGATCGCCACGAGGTCCCGGCCGACGTCGTCGACGGCCAGCACCGCGTTGTTGTTGAGCACGCGCTTGATTCGCACGACTCACCGTTCCTTCCCTCAACAGTTCCTGGGGGTGGCGCGGGGCAAGACGCCCCGCACCACCGGCGCCCGCCGAGCGGGCATGTCCTCATGAGGACAGCGATCCCCCTCCGGAGGCGATGACGTCCCGGTACCAGAAGAAGCTGTCCTTCCGGATCCGCGCCAGCTCTTTCAGATCGTCTTCGGTGCGGTCGACGTAGATGAACCCGTACCTCTTGGAGATGCCCTGATGCGTGGACACCAGGTCGATCGCGGTCCACGGGCAATAGCCGAAGACCTGCACGCCATCGCTGATGGCCAGCTGGATCTGTTCCAGGTGCAGCCGCAGGAACTCGATCCGGTAGTCGTCCCGGACCCGCCCGTCCACGAGTTCGTCGAAGGCTCCCAGGCCGTTCTCCGTGATGATGAGCGGCAGGCGGTACCGGTCCCAGAGCCGCCGCATGGTGGTGCGGAACCCCACCGGGTCGATCTCCCACCCGAAGGCGTTGACCGGGAGATGCTCGTTCTTCACCGCCCGGTAGAGGCCGACCTCGCCGCGGACGATCTGCTGATCCCCTCCCCGCACTTGGATGTCCGAGCCGTCTCCGCGGGAGGCGCCGACGGTCTGGGTGGAGTAGTAGTTGAAGGCCAGGAAGTCCGGCTGCGCAGCGGCCAGCAGATCCAGGTCGCCGTCCAGGATCTCCGGCTCCCAGCCCTTGGCCTTCAGGTACACCCAGGCCAGCGGGTGGTAGCTCCCCCGCACCGAGAGGTCCAGGTAGAGCAGGTTCCGGATGGCATCCCAGTCATCCGCCGCCACCACGTCCTCCGGCGCGGAGGTGGCCGGATAGACGGAGACGATGTTGGGTGCGGGCCCGATCTTCGCCTGGGGCAGCGTTGCGTGGCAGAGCACCATGGCCCGAGCCTGGGCCAGGAACATGTGGTGGTTCTGCTGATACAGCTCCCGGCCCTCCACCTGGCCACTGCGACCCGTGGTGCCGATGGCCTTGCCGTGCAGGATCATCATGTTCTGCTCGTTGATGGTGAGCCAGAACTTCACCTTGGAGCCGTACTCCTGGAACAGGACACGGGCGTAACGTTCGAAGGCATCGATGGTGCTCCGGTGCGACCAGCCACCGCGGGCGTCCAGGGCGGCGGGCAGGTCGAAGTGGTACATCGTCACCACCGGTTCGATGCCCTTCGCCAGGAGAGCGTCGATGACCCGGTGGTAGTGCGCCACGCCCGCGGCGTTGATCTCGCCGTCCCCGTCCGGGATGATCCGGGTCCACGCGATGGAGAACCGATAGGCGTTCAGCCCCAGTTCGGCGAAGAGTTCCACGTCCTCGGCGTAGCGATGGTAGTGGTCTGCCGCCACGGTGAAGTCCGTGACGCCCTCCGGCCGGTGCAGGTGGATGTCGATCACGGACGGCCCTTTGCCGTCGGCGTCCCACCCGCCCTCCACCTGGTAGGCGGAGGTGGAGGCTCCCCAGAGGAAGTCTTCGGGGAAGGGTGTGAGCTGCTCATGCTGCATGGTGTTCTCCTCTCTCGGGGTCCGGTGTCAGCGTCCGACGGCGGCGATCGCCACGCCAGGGATCACAGCGCCGTGCGCGAGCTGCTCGACGGGCGCGTCCTTGGGTCCGTTGGTCACGACCACCAGGACCGTGGCCGGGTGACCGGCTTCCCGGATGGCTTGAAGGTCGGCCGTCACGAGCGGCTGGCCCGCTTCGACGCGCGTGCCCTTGGCCACCGCGCCGTGGAAACCCTCGCCCTTCATGGTCACGGTGTCGATACCGACATGCACCAGGACCTCGACGCCGTCGTCGGTCCTGAGCCCGAAAGCGTGTCCCGTCTTCATGGCGACGGCGACGGTTCCGCTCACGGGTGCCGTGATGACGCCGTCGGTGGGCTCCACGGCGATGCCGGGACCCATGGCGCCGGAGGCGAACACCGGGTCACCGACCTCCGCAAGCGGCACCACGGTGCCGGCGCACGGAGTCGCGAGCCGGATGGTGTCGGTGCGCACCAGGGTGGCCGTGTTCCCCTCCCCGATGATGGTCTCCGCGGCGGCGCGGCGGCCGGTCGGGCGAGTGTCTGCGGAGCCGAGAGCCACGGTCTCCTCGACGGTGGGCTTCTCGAACTTGAACGAGAGGATGAAGGTCAGCACGCCGGACACCACCGCGGAGATACCCAGGGCGATGATGATGTTGACCATGTTCTGCAGGGAGTCATCGCCGATGTACAGCAGCACAGCGGGGAGGCCGGAGGAGCCCGTGGCGAAACGATGGGCCTGGGACAGCCCGGCATAGAGACCACCGGCACCGCCACCGATCATCGCCGCGATCAGCGGGTACCGCTTGGGCAGGGCGATGCCGTACAGGATCGGCTCGGTGATGCCCATCAGACCGGTGATCCCGCCTGCGGTGGCGATCTGACGCGTTTTCCGGTCGGTGGTGCGGAACGCCACGACCAGGGCGGCGACGCCCATCGCGATGTTGGAGACCAGGGCGCCGGGGCCGAAGATGCTCTCCTTGCCGGTCTGAGCCAGCTGGACGACGCCGAGCGGGGCGACACCGTTGTGGAGGCCGAACATCACCATGATCGGCAGGGTCGCGCCGATCAGGAGGGCGGGTGCCCAGGCGGCGTTGGTGCTCAGGAAGGTGAAGAAGGTGCCGAGGTAGCCGCTCAGGATGCTGCCGATCGGGCCCAGGACGCCGAGCGCGAGGGTTCCCATGATCAGGAAGGTCAGCATGGGGACGAACACCAGGTTCACCGACTTCGGAATCACACGGGTCAGCCCCCGCTCCACGTAGTACTGCGCGAAGACCACCAGAATGATCGGAATGACGGCGCCGGAGTAGTTCACGAGCGGGAACGGCAGGACATCGAAGAAACTCACCGGTTCCTTCTTGGTCACCAGGGCCACCCAGTTCGGGTGCAGCATCATGGCGGCGACCGCGGCGGCGAGGATCGGGCTGATCTTGAGTTTCTGCGCTGCGCTGAAAGCGAGGAGGATCGGCAGGAAGTAGAACACCGCGTCTGCGAAGAGATTCACCAGTGCGTAGGTCTGGGATTCCTTGGACAGCACGTTCAGGACCACCAGAAGTGCCAGAAGCGCCTTGACCATGCCCGCGCCGGAGAGCGCCGGGATCAGGGGCTGGAACACGCTGGAGACGAACTCGATCACGGTGGATCCGAAGTTCTTCCGCTTCCGGGGTGTCGAACCTCCGCCGTCTTCCTGGCCGGCGCCGAGGTCACCCAGTTCACGCTCGACCTCGTCGAACACGTCCTTGACGTGCATGCCGACCACCACCTGGAACACGCCGCCCTTGGACAGGGTCTTCGCGACGCCCTCGGTGGCGTTCAGTTCGTCCAGCGCCACCGCGGATTCGTCTCTGAGGGCGAACCGGATGCGGGTCTGGCAGTGGTAAGCCTCGGAGATGTTGGCTTTCCCGCCAACGAGCCGCACGATCTCGGCGGCCAGGGGAGCGTATTGCTTGCTCATGATTTCCTCGCGTTCTCAGAATGAGGCAACGCGGCTTCACAGGGGGCACATGGTGTGCCTTCGGGGCACAGAAAAGGCCCAAGCCGGTTGACCGATGAAGGTCGCAGAGCTTGAGCCTTGCCTCGCCCGAAGCGAGTTACATACCCAGGTCTCGAAAGAACCAGGACCGATTCTGTCAGGTGATCCGCATCACGTCAAGCGGGCGGTCAGGCCTGCTCGCCATTCCCACCGGGCAGCCCGCCGTAAACCTCGTCCGTCACCGGTTCGAGCCATTCATTGCTCACGCCCTTCCCGGGCGTGATGAAGGCCACGTGGGAGAACCACGAACCGGCCTTGGCGCCGTGCCAGTGCTTCGTCCCGGCCGGCACATGGACCACGGACCCCGGTTCCAGACTGACCGGGCCCTCGCCCTCCGCCTGGAACCAGCCCGAGCCTGCCGTGCACAGCAGGATCTGGTCGCCGCCGCCGTCCTCACCATGGTGGATGTGCCAGTTGTTGCGGCAGCCCGGTTCGAAGGACACATTGCTCACCGCGATGGTGCCCGAGGTGAGCGGCGCAAGGTAGCTCTGCCCGATGAAGTACTGGGCGAAAGCGTCATTGGGGGCGCCCAGCGGGAAGATCTGTTCGAATTCGTCGTGAGCCATGCGGTTCTTCTCTCCTTGGTCGGTTGATCGTCAGCGGTTGACGTAGTTCATGTGCTCGGCGTTGTACCGATCGCCTTGGACTCCGATGCGGTCCGCGAGACCGTCCAGCGCGGCCAGTTCGTCGGCGGAGAGCGCGACGGCGGCCGCTCCGGCATTCTCGCGGATGCGCGCGGTGCGGCGTGTGCCGGGGATGGGCACGATCCAGGGGTGCTGAGCCAGGAGCCAGGCCAGGGCGATCTGACCCGGGCTGGCCCCCTTCGCCGCGGCGAGGGCCGCCACCTGGTCGACGAGCCGCTGGTTCGCGGCGAGGTTCTCGGCCTGGAAACGGGGGACGCGGGCGCGGATGTCCCCCTCGCTGAAGGCCGTGGAGGTGTCGACGGTCCCGGTCAGGAAGCCTTTGCCGAGGGGGCTGAACGGCACGAATCCGATACCGAGGTCCGCCAGCGTCGGCAGGACCTCGGGTTCGGGGTCCCTCGTCCAGAGGGAGTACTCACTCTGGACCGCGGTGACCGGCTGCACCAGGTGGGCTCGTCGGATCGTGTCCGCGGACGCTTCGGAGAGGCCGAAGTGTTTCACCTTGCCCGCCGCGATCAGCTCGCCGACGGCGCCCGCGACCTCCTCGATGGGCACACGGGGGTCGACACGGTGCTGGTAGAACAGGTCGATCCTGTCGGTGCGAAGACGCCGCAGCGACTCCTCGGCGACCCTGCGGATCTGCTCAGGCCGGCTGTTGAGCCCGATGCTCTTCCCCTCGCGGATGTCCCACCCGAACTTGGTGGCGATCACGACGTCGTCCCGCAACGGTTCGAAGGCCTCGCCGACCAGCTCCTCATTGACGTACGGCCCGTAGACTTCGGCGGTGTCGAAGAAGGTGATCCCCTCCTCGACGGCGGAACGCAGCACCGCGATCATGTCGGCACGGCTTCCCGGATTGGGGCCGTAGCTCTGCGACATGCCCATCACGCCGAGTCCGAGAGCGGAGACTTGCAGGCCTTGGCCCAATGTCCTGAAATGCATGATCAGTCCTTCGTCAGCGTGGTTTCAGCGGGCGCCGGGCGTGCCGCCGGAGCTTGCGCGGCGAGACTGGCGAGCAGCCGCAGGCGATCGTCGCTCGGGGAACCCGGCTCGGCGGTGTAGATCAGGAAGGACAGCCCCGGTTCCGCCGTGAGTTCAAGTCCTTCATAGCTGAGCGTCAGGTCGCCGACGTCATGATGGTGGAAGGCTTTGGAACCGGACCCGTGCCGCCGGACGTTGTGGGCTCCCCAACGGGTGCGAAACTCCTCGCTCAGCGTCGACAGCTCACCGATGAGGTCGTGCAGCTGCTTGTCCCGGGGGTCGTGACCGGCTTCGGTCCGCAGAATTGCGACGGTGACGTCGGCCGCCGACTCCCAGTCCGCGTAGAACACCCGGGCCCGTTCGTCGAGGAAGCAGTACCGCGCGAGATTCCCCTGGCCCGGGCCGTTGAAGACCTCGTCGTAGAAGGCGCGCCCCAGAGCGTTCGCGGCCAGGACGTCCATCCGGCCGTTCCGCACGAACGCGGGGCCGTACACCACGGCCTCGAGCGCCCGGACGAGGCTGTCCCGTGCCACCCAGCCCTTGGTCTTCCGGCGCCGCACGGGCGGGATGTGGCCGTTCGCGGCCCGGGCGAGATCGAAGAGATGCTCGCGTTCGGCGTCGTCGAGCTGAAGTGCCCGGGAGATCGCCTCCAGCACGGAATCCGAGACGCCGGCCAGCTGACCGCGCTCGATCTTGGCGTAGTACTCCGGGCTCACCCCCGCGAGCATGGCGACCTCCCCACGCCGCAGGCCCGCCACCCGGCGCTGGCCGGACACCGGCAGACCGGCCTGCCCGGGGGTGACGTTCGCCCGGCGCGACATGAGGAACTGGCGTGCTTCGTCCCTGGTGTTCATGCAGACAACGCTATGCCCGGCACGCGCGCGAAGGGAGTCCCTCCTGGTACACCCCTCGTACTCGGCTCCCCCACCGGCCTGTCCGCCGTCGTCGGGCATCGCAGCGCATTCCGTCAGCCGAGCGCTGCCAGAGGAATGGTACGACGGCGGCCAGTCACCTTCGCAGGAAGGTGACCGGCCGCCGTCGTGCGTCAGCGCTGAGTCCTACCAGCCGCGTCCTACCAGCCGCGCTCGGCGAACTGGATGGAGCGGGCCGGCTCGTCGACGTTGATGCCGACCATGGCCTCGCCCAGACCGCGGGAGACCTTCGCGATGACCTCGGGGTCATCGAAGAACGTGGTCGCCTTGACCACGGCGGCGGCACGCTGGGCCGGGTTGCCGGACTTGAAGATACCGGAACCGACGAACACGCCATCAGCGCCGAGCTGCATCATCATGGCCGCATCGGCCGGAGTGGCGATACCACCGGCGGTGAAGAGCACCACGGGCAGCTTGCCGGTGGCCGCGACCTCCTTGACCAGCTCGTACGGGGCCTGCAGCTCCTTGGCCGCCACGTACAGCTCGTCCTCGGGGAGGGCGGACAGCTTGGCGATCTCGGAACGGATCTTGCGCATGTGGCCCGTGGCATTGGAGACATCGCCGGTGCCGGCCTCGCCCTTGGAACGGATCATCGCCGCGCCCTCGTTGATGCGGCGCAGGGCCTCACCGAGGTTGGTGGCACCACAGACGAAGGGGACATCGAAGGCCCACTTGTCGATGTGGTTCACGTAATCGGCCGGGGTCAGGACCTCGGACTCGTCGATGTAATCGACGCCCAGGGACTGCAGCACCTGAGCCTCCACGAAGTGGCCGATACGGGCCTTGGCCATGACCGGGATGGACACGGCCTCGATGATCTGATCGATCATGTCCGGATCGGACATGCGGGAGACGCCGCCCTGGGCGCGGATGTCCGCGGGAACCCGCTCGAGGGCCATGACGGCGACGGCGCCGGCATCCTCGGCGATCCGGGCCTGTTCCACATTGACGACATCCATGATGACGCCGCCCTTGAGCATGTCGGCCATGCCCCGCTTGACGCGGCTGCTGCCGGTGACGACGGCGGCATTGCCGTTGGTGTTCTCGCCGTTCAGTTCAGCTGTAGACACAAAAAACCCCTATGGGTATCAGAAAATGACGTACGCCAGGGACACGCGGCCAAACCCACGCAGTGTCACCCGACCGGCGGCAGAACGCCACCTGGGGTCCAGTCTAATAGCTGCCCGACGGCATCACAGCCCGTGAGGCGCCCACGCGTAACAGACTCCGGCCGGGCATCATCGGCGGGAGATCCTCCGTGCGCCGTCAGCGGACGGAGGCCGCCTGACGGCGCACGGTCTCCACACGCTGTCCGATGGTGAAGAGCGACGCCAGCGCGAGCAGGACGAGAGTCACCAGCAGGACGACCGGGGGCAGTCCGAGGCCGGTGAGGCCCGTCATGACCAGCAGCGCCACGAGCCGTTCCGCCCGTTCCGCGATCCCCACATTGCATTCGAAGCCCAGCGCCTCTGCTTTGGCGCGAGCGTAGGACACGAGCATGCCCAGGACCAGGCAGGCCAGGGCCGCCGAGCCGATGACGGGGTTCGCCCCTCCGGTGAAGAACCAGAACGCGACCGTGGAGAAGAGCACCCCGTCCACCACGCGGTCCAGAGTGGAGTCCAGGAAGTTGCCCCACAGACCATGCCTGCCGGACAGACGCGCCATGATGCCGTCCACCACATCGGAGAAGATGAACACCGTGATCGCCACGGTGCCCCAGAAGAGCTGACCTTGCGGGTACAGGATCAGGGCGGAGAGGACGGCGCCGAGTGTGCCTGCCACCGTCACGGCATCCGGGCTCACCCCGGCCTTGAGCAGGGCCTTGGCGAGGGGCGTGAACAAGCGGGTGAAGAAGCTGCGCGCGAAACGGTTGAGCATGGGCTCAGAGGTCCCCCGCCGGTGCGGTGCGTGCGGCACCGGCCAGGTCGCCGTCGTCGTCCACCGGCCAGCCGTCCGCGAGCAGTTCCCGGACCTCGCCTAGCGTCTGCGTGATCGCCTTGGTCTGCGCGATGATCGGCAGGAAGTTGCCGTCCCCGCCCCACCGCGGCACCACGTGCTGGTGGAGGTGCTCCGAGATGCCGGCGCCGCCCACCTTGCCCTGGTTCATGCCGATGTTGAAGCCGCCCGGACGGGAGACCTTCTGCAGGACGCGGATCGTCGTCTGGGTGAGGGCGGAGAACTCGGCGGTCTCCTCCTCGGTCAGGTCCGTGTAGTAGGACACGTGACGGTAGGGGCAGATGAGCGCGTGCCCGGGGTTGTACGGGTACAGGTTGAGGATGACGTAGCAGAGCCTCCCCCGGTGCACGATCAGGGATTCCTCATCCGTGCGGCCGGGCGCCACGCAGAACGGGCACGCGTCAGGGTGGTCGTACTGTTCCTGGCCACCCTTGATGTAGGCCATCCGGTGCGGGGTCCACAGGCGCTGGAAGGCGTCCGGGACGCCGGGGAGCTGGAAATCGTCGGTCACGGCTTCGTCTGAGGTCGCGCCCGTCCCGGACTTCTCCGCAGCGCCTGTGGGTTCCGTCATGCCTAGAGGGTCCTGTTCTTCACAGCGTCGACGATCCGCTGCACGGCCTCGTCGACGGGTACGCCGTTGTCCTGGCTGCCATCGCGGAAACGGAAGGAGACCGCGCCGTTCTCGGCGTCCTCACCACCGGCGATCAGAACGAAGGGCACCTTGTCCTTGCTGGCAGTGCGAATCTTCTTCGGGAAACGGTCGCTGGAGGAGTCCACCTCCACGCGGATGCCGGCCTTCTTGAGCTTCGCCGCGACCTCGTAGAGGTAGTCGTTGAACGCCTCGGCCACCGGGATGGCCACCACCTGAACCGGAGCGAGCCAGGCAGGGAATGCCCCGGCGTAGTGCTCGGTCAGGACGCCCAGGAACCGCTCCACGGAGCCGAAGAGCGCGCGGTGGATCATCACGGGCCGCTGACGGGAACCGTCCGCAGCCTGGTACTCGAGCTCGAAGCGCTCCGGCAGGTTGAAGTCCAGCTGGATGGTGGACATCTGCCAGGTACGGCCGAGGGCGTCCTTGGCCTGCACGGAGATCTTGGGGCCGTAGAACGCGGCTCCACCCGGATCCGGCACCAGCTCCAGACCGGAGGCTTCAGCCACCTCGGCGAGGGTGCGGGTGGCCTCCTCCCACACCTCGTCGCTGCCCACGTACTTCTCCGGGTCCTTGGTGGAGAGCTCCAGGTAGAAGTCGTCCAGACCGTAGTCCTTCAGAAGCCCGAGCACGAAGTTGAGCGTGTTGGTCAGCTCATCCTTCATCTGCTCCTTGGTGCAGTAGATGTGAGCGTCGTCCTGAGTCATACCCCGGACGCGGGTCAGCCCGTGCACCACGCCGGACTTCTCGTAGCGGTACACCGAACCGAACTCGAAGAGCCGCAGCGGGAGCTCGCGGTAGGACCGTCCGCGGGAGCGGAAGATCAGGTTGTGCATGGGGCAGTTCATGGGCTTGAGGTAGTAGTCCTGGCCCGGCTTGCGTACCGTGCCGTCCTCATTGAATTCCGCGTCGACGTGCATCGCCGGGAACATGCCGTCCTTGTACCAGTCCAGGTGTCCCGAGACCTCGTACAGGTGCCCCTTGGTGATGTGGGGGGTGTAGACGAACTCGTAGTCCGCCTCCACGTGACGCTGACGGGAGTAGTCCTCCATGGCCTTGCGGATGATGCCGCCCTTGGGGTGGAACACCGGCAGGCCGGAACCCAGCTCATCCGGGAAGGAGAACAGGTCCAGTTCGACGCCGAGCTTGCGGTGATCGCGGCGCTCCGCCTCGGCGAGGCGCTCCTGGTACTCCTTGAGGGCTTCCTTGGTGGGCCACGCGGTGCCGTAGATGCGCTGCAGCGGCTTGTTGTTCTGGTCGCCCAGCCAGTAGGCGGCGGAGGAACGGGTCAGCGCGAAGGCGTTGGAGATCAGCTTGGTGTTGGGCAGGTGCGGGCCACGGCAGAGGTCGCACCAGACCACGTCGCCGCTCTTGCGGTCCACGTTGTCGTAGATGGTGATGTCACCGGCGCCGACCTCGACGTTCACGCCTTCGCCCGCCTCATCGGCGGAATCGGCCTTGCCGAGCAGCTCGAGCTTGTACGGCTCATTCGCCATCGCCTCGCGGGCCTCCTCCGGGGAGACCACACGGCGGACGAACTTCTGATTCTGATTGACGATCTTGAGCATCATCTTCTCGAGGGCCTTCAGGTCCTCAGGGGTGAACGGCTCCGCGACGTCGAAATCGAAGTAGAAGCCGTCCTTGATGTACGGACCGATGCCGAGCTTGGCATCCGGACGCAGCTGCTGGACGGCCTGCGCCATGACGTGGGCGGTGGAGTGACGGAGGACGTTCAGTCCATCCGGGGAGTCGATCGTGACGGCCTCGACCTCGGTGCCGGCCTCCAGGGGCTGGTCCAGGTCCTTGAGCACGCCGTCCACTCGCATGACCACCACGTCGCGGCGATCGAAGAACAACTCCGCGCCAGTGGTGCCCGCGGTCACCTGGGTCTCGTCTCCGTCGACTCTGAGGGTGATCTGTTGGGCTTCTGACACGGTGTCTCCTATTCATGTTGCGGCTTCATGACTTGCGGCATACGGGACCACAGCCAGCCACCGAACAGTCTAGTACGAGCATCGGAAGCACTCGGAACGGCCTCTGTGGAGGGCTGGTGAATTCCCGGCGACGGGGCTCAGGCCGCGGCGCTGATGAGCGGCTGATCCGCCTCGAGCAGCGCCAGGCGTTCCAGGCGTTCGGCGCTCAGGGCGTCCGACGGCCCGAACCAGACGATCCGGGTTCCCAGGGTCTCGTCGGTCCACAGACTCGTCATGGTGAGATTCAGCTCCCCCAGCTGAGGATGGCGGAGCCGTTTGAGCGCGTTCCGCTCGCCGGTGACGTCGCCCCTGGCCCACAGTTCCCGGAACACCGGGGAGACATCCTGGAGTTCCTGGATGAATCGCTGCCACTCCGGGTACTCCCGGTGCCGTCCGTAGGCGGCACGGAGGCGCGCGGCGATGCGCCGCTGGGCATGCTCCACGTCGACGTGCGCACTCTGCCAGGCCGGCTGAGTGAAGAGCAGCCGGGCACAGTTCCGCTCCCCCACCGGGATCCGGTCGAAGTCCGTGAAGAGGTAACGGTACGAGCGGTTGTAGGCGACGATGTCGAACCGCGCGGTCTGCGCGGCCGCGGGATAAGGCATGAGCTTGGCGAGAAGTTCGTGATGCGAATCGTTCAGGCAGCTCATCGGGGCTCGCTCGGGAATCGCCGCGCCGGCCAGGGCGAACAGGTGGTCCCGCTCGTCGTCACTGAGCAGCAGGGCACGCGCGATCGAAGCCAGCACCTGTTCCGAAGCGGCGATCGGACGGCCCTGCTCCAGCCAGGTGAACCAGGTGAGTCCGACGCCGGCCAGCTGAGCCACTTCCTCGCGCCGGAGCCCTGCCACCCGGCGTCGCGGGCCGCGGGGCAGCCCGACGTCCTCCGGGCGCAGCCGCGCCCGCCGTGAGCTGAGAAATTCCGCGAATTCCTCGCGCCGTGCCGAAGTGGACATGTCTCCTCCTGCTGCGATCCTCTCACGCCGGACGGCGGCCATGGCCGCCTGGGCCGGGTGGTCTCACTACCAGGATAAACATGCTCCTGGCACCAGGATACGAACGGGAACAGAGTGGTGACATGACCACCGCACCCTCGACCCGCCTCCACCCGATCCCCCAGGCCGCCGTTCCGATCTGGCGCTACCTCGGCCTGGTCCTGGCCCCTGGGGTCGGCTCCTACGCCTTCAACGCGGTCGCCGTATCGCTCTCACAGCTCCACACGGAGTTCTCGGCGTCCGACGCCGGCCTGGAGCTCGTGATCGCGGGCTACGGGATCCCCTTCGCCACGCTGCTCATCCTGGGAGGGCGTCTGGGTGACCGCCACGGCCGCCACCGGATGTTCACGATCGGCATGGCGGTGTTCCTGGTGGCGGCCCTGGCATGCTCGTTCGCGCCCAGCCTGGGGGTTCTGATCGCGGCACGGATCGCGCAGGGTCTCGGAGCAGCCCTGTGCACGCCGCAGGTGCTGGCCACCATCCAGGCGACCAGCGAGGGCGCGGCCCGGGTCCGCGCCATCTCGGCCTTCGGCGCCAGCGGCGGGATCGGTGCGGCGCTCGGACAGGTCGCCGGTGGGGCGCTGGCGAGCGTCACCTTCGGCCCGGTCTCCGGCTGGCGCGCGGTGTACTGGCTCGCCGCGGCGATCGCCGCGGCCGCCGTCGTGCTGGGCCGCTTCGCACCCCGCAGCAGTGCACACGAGGCCGTCGACATCGACGTCGCAGGCACCCTGCAGCTGGGCGGCGGAGTCCTGCTGCTGGCCGCCGGCCTGACGTTCGGACCCTCGCTCGGCTGGCCGTGGCCGGTGCCTGCCGCGCTCGTGGTGGGCGCGTTCCTCCTGCTGGCCCTGTGGAGGCATCAGAACAGGATCGAACGCTCCGGACGCGTGCCGCTGCTGCCGCCGAGCATCCTGCGGCTGCCCGCCCTGCAGACCGGGCTGCTGGCCGCAGGCCTCTTCTTCGCCGGCTACGGAGCGATCCTCTACGTCATCCCCCGCGCGCTGGAACACGGTCTCGCCCTGACCCCGCTCGACGCCGGGCTGCTGCTGCTCCCGTTCGCGCTGGTGTTCACGGTGGTCTCCCTGAGTCTGGCCACGATCCAGCGGTGGCTCGGCGACCGCACCCTGTTCTGGGGCGTCTCCTTCCAGGGACTCGCGCTGGCTTACATCCTCGTGGTCATCCTGCTGGCCTGGTCCCCCGTGCTCCCCCTGCTCCTGCAGCCGGGACTCATCCTCCTCGGAGCCGGGCAGGCCATGATCTTCTCCCCGCTCACCCAGGCCGTGGTCCGGGAGATCCCCGTGGAGGCGGCCGGACTGTCCGGTGGACTGTTCGGCACCGTGCAGCAGCTTGCCCTCTCACTGGGAGTCATTCTGATCGGCGGGATCTGCACCGCGACGGGCTTGTCCGGCAAGGCCGAGTTCGCGGCGGGCACGCTGCTGGATCTCGGAATCGCCCTCGTCGTGGTGCTCCTGGCGCTCCGGCTGAACCGGCGTCGAACGTCTCATGAATAAGCCGGACGGGGGATGTCCCGGTTCCCGGCCCGGGGCTACCATGCAGACATGAACCGTCGAGTGAACATCAGCAAAGCCCATTCCGACACCTTCAAGGCGCTGGGGAAGCTGAGCAAGGCAGCCACCGAGGCAGCCACCGCCGCGGACATCAGCCCTCTGCTCTGCGAGCTTCTCAAGATCCGTGCCTCACAGATCAACGGCTGCGCGTACTGCCTGCGTCTCCACACCAAGGACGCGGTGAAGCTGGGCGAGACCCAGGAGCGCCTCGCCGTGCTGCCCGCGTGGCAGGAGAGCGAGTACTTCACGGCCGTGGAACGCGCCGCCCTCGCCCTCACTGAAGCCATCACCCGGGTCTCCGATCATCAGGTCCCCGATGAGATCTACGTCCCGGTCGCACAGGTCCTGAGCGAAGAGCAGATCTCGGCGGTGTCCTGGCTCGCCATCACCATCAACGCCTACAACCGCGTGGCGATCACGAGCCACTACACCGTCAAGCCGTGAGCCGGCGGGGCCGCTCCCCCTCCCGAGACGGGACGCCGATCCTCACGGTCGGGTAGGGTCGGCCCATGGTGAAAGCACACGCTTCCGTCCTCGCCGATCAGGCCGAGGACTTCCCCCGGTGGTACCAGGATGTCGTGGACAAGGCGCAGCTGGCCGACAACGGACCGGTCCGCGGGACCATGGTCATCCGCCCCTACGCCTACGGCATCTGGGAGCGGATGCAGGCGGCAGTCGACGGCCGCATCAAGGCCGCGGGCGCCGAGAATGTCTACCTCCCCCTCCTCATCCCGCAGTCCTACCTGGAACGGGAGGCCGAGCACGTGGACGGGTTCAGCCCGGAGCTCGCCGTGGTCACGCATGCCGGGGGTAAGCAGCTCAGCGAGCCGGTGGTCGTCAGGCCCACGAGCGAGACCATCTTCGGTGAGCTCATGGCCAAATGGGTGCAGTCCTACCGGGATCTGCCGCTGCTGCTGAACCAATGGGCCAATGTGGTCCGCTGGGAGATGCGGCCCCGGACGTTCCTGCGGACCAGCGAGTTCCTGTGGCAGGAAGGCCACACCGCCCACGCGACGCGCGAGGAGGCGGCGGCATACGCTCGGCGCATCCACCTTCAGGTGTACCGCTCGTTCCTCGAGGATGTGCTGGCCATTCCCGTCCTGGTGGGCGACAAGTCGCCGTCGGAACGGTTCGCCGGGGCTGTCAACACCATGACGTGTGAGGCCATGATGGCCGACGGCAAGGCCCTCCAGATGGCCACGAGCCATGAACTCGGTCAGAACTTCGCCAAGGCCTTCGGCATCGGCTTCACGGATGCGGACGGCACCGTGCAGGACTGCTGGACCACGTCTTGGGGATCGAGCACCCGCATGCTGGGTGGCCTCATCATGTCCCACGGTGACAACTCAGGCCTGCGTCTCCCGCCCGCGATCGCACCGATCCAGCTGGTGATCATCCCGGTGCGCGACGACGACCGCGTCCTCACCGCCGCAGCTCGCCTTCGCGACGAGCTGGAAGGGGCCGGAGTACGGGTGAAGATCGACGAACGTCTCACGACCGGCTTCGGACGCCGGGTGACCGAGTGGGAACTCAAGGGAATCCCGCTCCGGATCGAGATCGGCCCACGTGATCTCGACCAGGGAGTCGTGACGCTGGTGCGCCGGGACACGGGGTCCAAAGAACAGGTCGCCCTGAGCGAGACCGCGGGAAAGATCCCGGGCCTCCTGACGGACATCCAGGACGCCATGTTCGAGGAGGCCAGGCGGCGGCTTGCGGAGCGCACCCTCGACACGACGGATCCCGGCCAGGCACAGGAAGCCGCCCAGACCGGGTTCGCCCGGATCCGCTGGGATCTGCTCGGCGAGGCCGGCGAAAAGAGTCTCAACGCCTCGGCGATCACGGTCCGCTGCCTGCAGACCGAGGACGGAGGGCTCCCCGGTCCGGACACGCGGCCCGACGAGCTGTTCGCCGTCGTCGCCAGAAGCTACTGACCCGGCGCCGGAGCCCACGCCCCGGCGAGGAAATCCGCGGACTGACGGCACGACAACGACGGCGGCGGCCGGGATCGCTCCCGGCCGCCGCCGTCGTGTTTCAGTCTGGATCAGATGTTGAAGCCGAGGGCCCGCATCTGGTCCTTGCCGTCATCGGTGATCCGCTCGGGACCCCATGGCGGCATCCACACCCAGTTGAGACGCCAGTCGTCGACGACCCCGTCCAGGGCCTTGCCCACCTGCTCCTCGAGCACATCGGTGAGCGGGCAGGCCGCCGTCGTCAGGGTCATGTCGATCAGGAGCGCGCCGTCCTCATCGGAGTACTTGAGCCCGTACAGCAGGCCCAGGTCCACGACGTTGACGCCGAGCTCGGGGTCGATGACGTCCTTGAGCGCCTCTTCGACGTCCTCGAGACTTGTCCTGGCCGCATTCACTTCGGTCATCTTCTCTCCCCTCCCGGGTTACCTGGCGAGTGACTCAGACCGCGGCCGGCTCGGCGGCGGTGCCGGCGCCTGCCACGTAGCGGTCGTAGCCCTCGTCCTCGAGGCGGTCGGCCAGCTCGGGGCCGCCCTGCTCGACGACCTTGCCGTCGACGAAGACGTGGACGAAGTCCGGCTTGATGTAGCGCAGGATGCGCGTGTAGTGGGTGATGAGCAGGGTGCCCATCCCGCCACCGGCGTGGGCGCGGTTGACACCCTCGGACACGACCTTGAGGGCGTCGACGTCCAGGCCGGAGTCGGTCTCGTCGAGGATGGCGAACTTCGGCTTGAAGAGTTCGAGCTGGAGGATCTCGACACGCTTCTTCTCACCACCGGAGAAGCCCTCGTTCACGTTGCGCTGCGCGAAGTCGGCGTCGATGCGCAGCTGCTCCATGGCGGCCTTGACGTCCTTGGTCCAGGTGCGCAGGGAGGGGGCTTCGCCGTCGATCGCGGTCTTGGCGGTGCGGAGGAAGTTGGTCATGGTCACGCCCGGCACCTCCACCGGGTACTGCATGGCCAGGAAGAGACCGGCGCGGGCGCGCTCGTCCACGCTCATCTCGAGGACGTCCTCACCGTCCAGGGTGATGGAGCCGCTGGTCACGGTGTAGCGCGGGTGACCGGCGATCGTGGAGGCCAGGGTGGACTTGCCGGAGCCGTTGGGGCCCATGATGGCGTGGGTCTCGCCGGTCTTGATGACCAGGGAGACTCCCTTGAGGATTTCCTTCTCGCCCTGCTCGGTCTCGATGCTGACGTGCAGGTCCTTGATTTCAAGAGTAGACATGCTGTTCTTTCTTGTCCTAAGTCTGTTGATGCGGCCGGGGCTCAGAAGACCCGGGCGCCGTTCACAACGTTGCTGGTGTCGACGTACACGTCCTCGCCCTGGATCTCCACGGCGAAGACGGGAACGGGCTCATAGGCGGGCAGCTGGAGCGGCTGGCCGGACCGCAGATCGAACTGGGAACCGTGTCCCCAGCATTCGATCGCGCAGCCCTCGACATCCCCTTCGGAGAGGGAGACGTCGGCGTGCGAGCAGGTGTCCCCGATGGCGTGGATCTCTCCCATGGAGTCCTTCACCACGGCGACGGGATATCCGTCCAGAAGGACCCTGAGGGCCTGCTTGGGCGAGATCTCGGTGCTCTTGCACACCAAGGTGCCCTGGGGCGTTTCCGGCACGTCAGCTCCTTCTAGTTCTCGCCTGCGACCAGTTCGCGTTCCACGGCCTCGGTGAGGCGATCCTCGAGTGCCGGGACCTTGATCTTCTGGATGATCTCGTTCAGGAAGCCACGGACCACCAGACGGCGGGCCACATCCTCCGGGATACCGCGGGCCATGAGGTAGAACAGGTGCTCGTCATCGAAACGGCCGGTCGAAGAAGCGTGACCGGCACCGGCGATCAGGCCGGTCTCGATCTCCAGGTTCGGCACGGAGTCCGCGCGGCAGCCGTCGGTCAGGACCAGGTTCTGGTTCTTCTCGTAGGAGTCGGTGCCGACGGCCTGCTTCTGGATGAGGCAGTCGCCCACCCACACCGTGTGAGCGCCCTTGCCCTGCAGCGCACCCTTGTAGAGGACGTTGGAGGTGCAGTTGGGCACGTTGTGGTCCACGAACGAACGGTGCTCCAGGTGCTGACCGGCATCCGCGAAGTAGAGACCCAGGAGCTCGGCCTCGGCCTGTTCGCCGGAGAAGCGCACGTTGGAGTTCAGACGGACGATCTTGCCGCCCAGGGTCACGGCGATGTGCTTGTACACGCCTTCCTTGGCCACGACGGCGTCATGCTGGGCCAGGTGGATGGCGTCATCCTCCCAGAGCTGCACGGACACGACGGTGAGCTCCGCGGCTTCGCCGACGAAGATCTCCACGTTGCCGTTGTGGTTCACGGAGCCGTCGTGCTCGAGGATGACCACCGACTTGGAGTTGGCGCCCGCCTCGAGAACGAGGTGACTGTTGGAGCGCTTACCGGCGCCCTGGCCGGAGAGCAGGACCCGCACGGGTTCGGCCGGCTCCGCGCCTTCGGGCACGACGATGTGGAGCGCCTCGGGCGCGTTCGCGGAGGCGACGACGGCGGCCCGGTCGGCCGGGACCAGCGCCGTGGCGCGGGGCGACTGACCCACGGCCAGCGGAGCGGCCAGGTAGCCTTCCGGGGCCTCGACGGAGACCGTCGTGGCGCCGTCGTCGCTGGCGGCATCCTCCAGCAGCGGCAGCAGCTCACGCACCGGAGTGAAACGCCACTCCTCCTCGCGGCCGTCCGGCAGCGCGAAGTCGGCCACGTTCTGGCTGGTCAGGCGCTCTGCACGCGAGGACATGACGGTGGTGCCGTCATTGTGCTTGTGGTCGACCTTGCTGGAGACCAGCTGCTCGCCCTCTTCAGTGAAACCGGCGATCGACGGGGCGCCGATGCGGGCCTTCTCAGTTGCTTCGGCAGTCATTAACCGACGGATCCTTCCATCTGGAGTTCGATGAGGCGGTTGAGCTCGAGCGCGTACTCCATGGGGAGCTCGCGGGCGATCGGCTCGATGAAGCCGCGCACGATCATGGCCATGGCCTCGTCCTCGGGCATGCCGCGGGACATCAGGTAGAACAGCTGCTCTTCGGAGACACGGGAGACCGTGGCCTCGTGACCCAGCTGCACATCGTCCTCACGGATGTCGATGTAAGGGTAGGTGTCCGAGCGGGAGATGGTGTCCACCAGCAGGGCGTCACAGCGGACGGTGTTGGCGGAGTGCTTGGCGCCTTCGCGGACCTGGACCAGGCCACGGTAGGCGGCACGGCCACCGTTGCGGGCCACCGACTTGGAGATGATGGAGCTCTTGGTGTTCGGAGCGATGTGCACCATCTTGGAACCGGTGTCCTGGTGCTGGCCCTCGCCGGCGAAGGCGATGGACAGGGTCTCGCCCTTGGCGTGCTCGCCCACCAGGTAGACGGCCGGGTACTTCATGGTGACCTTGGAGCCGATGTTGCCATCGATCCACTCCATGGTGGCGCCCTCTTCGCAGATGGCGCGCTTGGTCACCAGGTTGTACACGTTGTTGGACCAGTTCTGGATGGTGGTGTAGCGGACGCGGGCGCCCTTCTTGACCACGATCTCCACGACGGCGGAGTGCAGCGAGTCCGAGCTGTAGATCGGGGCGGTGCAGCCCTCGATGTAGTGCACGTAGGAGTCCTCGTCGGCGATGATGAGGGTGCGCTCGAACTGGCCCATGTTCTCCGTGTTGATACGGAAGTAGGCCTGCAGCGGGATCTCCACGTGGACGCCCTTGGGGACGTAGACGAAGGAGCCGCCGGACCACACGGCCGTGTTCAGGGAGGCGAACTTGTTGTCGCCCACCGGGATCACGGTGCCGAAGTACTCCTGGAAGATCTCCGGGTGTTCCTTCAGTGCGGTGTCGGTGTCGAGGAAGATGACGCCCTGCTGCTCCAGGTCCTCACGGATCTGGTGGTAGACGACCTCGGACTCGTACTGAGCCGCGACGCCGGCCACGAGGCGGCTGCGCTCCGCTTCCGGGATGCCGAGCTTTTCGTAGGTGGTCCGGATGTCCTCGGGAAGCTCTTCCCAGGAACCGGCCTGCTTCTCCGTGGAGCGCACGAAGTACTTGATGTTGTCGAAGTCGATGCCGGAGAGGTCCGCGCCCCAGGCGGGCATCGGCTTGCGGTCGAAGTACTTCAGACCCTTCAGACGCAGATCAAGCATCCATTCGGGTTCGCTCTTCTTGGTGGAGATGTCCCGGACGACGTCCTCGTTCAGGCCGCGGCGCGCGTTGGCACCGGCGTCGTCCTTGTCTGCCCAGCCGTATTCGTAGTTGCCGATACCGTGGAGCTCCGGGTTCTTTTCCAGAATCTCGGAGATCACCGTACCCTCAGCCACTGGCTTTTCTGCTAGTTGGTCCGTCATCACGGCCTTTCTTGCTGGTGGTTGCGTCCGGTGGGAATGTGCGTGGTGCAGACGTGGCCGCCGTTGGCCAACGTGGAGAGACGACGGACGTCCACACCGAGAAGCCGTTCGAACACCTCGGTCTCCTTGTCACAGAAGACCGGGAATTCGGCGGCCAGGTTCTGAATGGGGCAATGGCCCTGGCACAGCTGGATCGCTGTGAGCTGCGGCGGCAAGGGTTTCTTGCTCACCGGATGGATGCGCAGGACGTTCGCATTCGCGACGAAGCCGTCCCGGTTCAGCGCCTCGACCAGAGCCATGGCCCGGGCCTCGACGTCGGGCCCGGCGGCGTCCACGGCGGAAGCGTAGCGTGCCTCCATGTCGGCGAAGCGGCGTTCGGCGAACGCCTCGACGGCCTGCTCGCCGCCCAGGGCGGCCAGTTCACGGAGAGCCTTGCTGGCGATGTCCAGATAGTCATCGCCCCAGTGCTGCTGTCCCTGGGAACTGATGACATAGCGCCGTGCGGGGCGTCCCGCGCCTGCGCCGGCCTTGACCATGCGCTTGACCTCGATCAC
This sequence comes from Arthrobacter sp. RAF14, assembly GCF_052114185.1. NCBI lineage: Bacteria > Bacillati > Actinomycetota > Actinomycetes > Micrococcales > Micrococcaceae > Arthrobacter > Arthrobacter sp. RAF14. The sequence goes on from NZ_JBFREG010000007.1 coordinate 21,260, forward strand.
GCCTCCGCGTTCGAGCTGGTCCAGGTGGCGGCGGACGGCGGCCGGGGTGTACCCGAGCAGCTTGCCGAGTTCGGCGGCGCTGATAGGTCCGTGCTCCAGCACGGCGGCCCGGACCTTGTCCCGCGTGCGGTCCTCGGTTTCCACCAGGGAGCCCCGTGAGGCTCCACGGGACGCAGGGACGACCGAGCCCGGAGCGCCCTGCTGGGCCCCCGGGTTCAGGCTGTCGACCGGCCTGTTCGTGGAGGTGTCCATGGAATACACAACACAATCATCACTAAATAACTTCCCGCCTTCCACTAAGGCTAGGCTGACCTGCCGATTGTGACCAGAGACCACCATCACATCGTTCGCCCGGGCCGGATCAGCGGGCGTTCCGACCCTGCGCGGCACGGCCCTCCACCCCGCCCGGGGAACCTTCTACCTCGCGTAGAATGCTATGGTGCGTTCCGCTGCTCCCCCAGTCCTCGTGATCGATTCCCTCGTCAAGGATGTCGGTCCGGTCACGGCCCTCGACGGCCGCATGATGCGCGTCGTGGCCGGCCTTTCGCTGACCGCTCACGCCGGCGAAGTCACCGCCCTGCTCGGCGTCAACGGCGCCGGCAAGACCACCACCCTCGAATGCGCCCAGGGCCTCCAACGGCGGACCGAGGGCAGCATCGAACTGCTCGGCCAGGACCCCGACGCCGCAGGACCGGAGCTCCGGGCGAGGGTGGGTGTCATGCTCCAGGACGGCGGTCTGCCGCCCTCCGCGCATCCGATCCCGCTGCTGCAGCACGTGGCCCGCATGTATGAGGATCCGTGGCCCGTGGAGGATCTGGTGGAGCGGCTCTCGATCGCCGAGTTCGCCCGCACGTCCGTGCGCCGGCTCTCGGGCGGCCAGAAACAGCGCCTGGCCCTGGCGGCGGCGCTCATCGGACGGCCCGAGGTCCTCTTCCTCGACGAACCCAGCGCCGGCATGGACCCGCAGTCTCGGCAGCTGGTGTTCTCCCTCATCCAGGAGCTCCGCGATTCCGGCATGGGCATCGTCCTGACCACGCACCTCATGGACGACGCCGAGCGACTGGCCGATTACGTCTACATCGTCGACGCCGGACGGATCGTCGCGGAGGGCACCGTCGCCTCACTCCTGGCGCATCGCGACGACGCGGCCTCCGAGAGCCGCACTCTGGCTTTCGACGCCGACCCCGGCCTGACCCTGACCTTGCCGGAGGGCCTCGGCCTGGAGGAGACGCGGCCGGGTTCCTACGCCGTGGAAGGCATCAGCACCCCCGCGCACCTCCGCGCGATCGCCACCGCCTGGGAGGACAGCGGGATCTTCCCCCGGAGCCTGTCCATGTCCTCGTCCACGCTGGAGGACGTGTTCCTCGACATCGCGGCCCGGGGTGCGGATCAGGCCGAGGACGGCAGCTCCCCGAGACAGCACTCCCTGAACGGAGGTCAGGAATGACGGCCCACAGCTCACCGGCCCCCGGAACACGGCAGGGGCCCGCCGGACTCGCCGCACAGCGCCCCGCCTCCACGGTCCAGCGGGTCCTCGCTCAGGGCCGCTACGAGACTCTCACCATGCTCCGGAACGGCGAGCAATTGGTGCTGGCGATCGTGCTCCCGCTCATGGCCCTCTTCGCCCTGCGCTTCACCCCTCTTCTGGACGACCTCCAAGGCGCCCGCGTGGACATCGCCGTCCCCGGGGTGCTGGCACTCTGCACCATGTCCACGGCGTTCACGGGCCAGGGCATCTCCACGGGCTTCGACCGCCGCTACGGAGTGCTCCGCTTCCTGTCCACCACTCCCCTGGGCCGCGGCGGCCTGATCGCCGGCAAGATCCTGGCGGTGCTCTCCGTGCTGGCCATCCAGACGGTGGTGATCTCCGTGGTCGGCCTGTTCCTGGGCTGGCACCCGAATGGCGCGGGGCTCCTTCTGGCGATCCCGCTCCTGATCCTCGGAGCCGCGGCCTTCACCGCGCTGGGGCTTCTCGTGGCGGGCACCGTGCGCCCCGAAGCCACCCTGGCCCTCACCAATCTCCTCTGGATCCTGCTCGGCGCCCTCGGCGGAGTGGTGGTCCCTCCGGGCCGCCTGCCCGGGCTGCTCGGAGACGTGGCGCCGTTCCTGCCGTCCGGGGCCCTGGGCGACGCCCTGCGCGCGGCCCTGCTGCACGGCACGGTGGACCTGGCCGCCGTCGTCGTCCTGGTGCTGTGGGCCGGGGTGGCCGGGGTGCTGGCCGTGAAATGGTTCAAGTGGAATTGATGATGCGAGTAACGATGGATGAGGTACCTGTATGAATGCCAGCACCCCTCTGGGTGAACGGATCAACCGTCTCGTGGAGCGGCTCCCCACCGAGGTGGACGGCCGCGTCCGCAAGCTGTCGATCGCCTCGCTGGTCGGCCAGATCGTCCTCATCGGCACGGGCGGCGCGGTCCGGCTGACCTCCTCGGGCCTGGGCTGCCCCACGTGGCCCCGCTGCACGAGCGAGTCGCTCGTCAACACCCCGGAGATGGGCGTCCACGGCATCATCGAGTTCGGCAACCGCACGCTGACCTTCCTGCTCGCCGCAGTCGCGCTGCTCATGCTCGTGGCGCTGTGGCGGATCCGCAAGGAACGCCGCGACCTCTTCGTGCTGGCGCTCGGCCTGCTGGCGAGCATCCCGGCTCAGGCGATCATCGGCGGCATCACGGTGCTGTCCGGCCTGAACCCCTGGGTGGTCGGCCTGCATTTCCTGGTCTCCATGGCGCTGGTCATCTTCTCCATGCTGCTGGTGAACCGCGCCTATGGGCGCACCGGGCGCTTCATGAACCGTTCGCTCGAGGCGCTTCCGGGCATCGCCGCACCGCTCACCGCGGCGGTCGCCTCCTTCGCCGCCCTCGCCGTCGTGCTCGGCGTGGTGGTGACCGGCGCGGGCCCGCATGCCGGTGACGCCAAGGCCCCGCGCAACGGGCTCGACTGGGACATGGTCAGCCACTTCCACGCCGTCCCCGCCTACCTGGTGACGGCCGGGGTCCTCGTCGCCGTGGTGCTGGCCTTCCGCCACCGCATCCAGGGGCTGTTCCGCACCGCCGCGCTGACCCTGCTCGGTGTCACGCTGCTCCAGGCGGCGATCGGTTTCATCCAGTACTACAACGGCATCCCCCCGCTGCTGGTGGGCTCACACATGGTGGTGGGCGCCCTGCTCATGGCCGCGGCCACCAACCTCGCGGACGTGAGCCGCTGGAGCCCCAAGGCCTGAGCCTCACCCCGAAGGCCCCGCCACCGGCGGGGCCTTCGTCATGTCCGGCAACGGCCTGAGGCGCAACAGCGACGCGCGCGACGGCCCGGTTCCCGCCGTCGCGCGCCACTTTCCGCCGCCCCGTCAGTCACCCCACACGTCAGTCACCGGACACGGCAAAGGCCCGGCCGAGCGGCCGGGCCTTTCGCACGTCCCCGCAGGAGGACCGAACGGGAGGGTGGAGGACTCCGGTCAGAAACCAGCCATGAGCGGACCGCCCACGAACGGGTCCACGGCCAGCGCCAGGAACAGGACCGTCAGGTAACTGATGGAGCCGTGGAAGACCTTCATGGCCCGCTTGTTGTCCACGTTCTCGCCCTGCGCCTGGTTGTAGAGGCTGTGGGACTCCCAGAGGAACCAGGCGCCCGAGAGGACCGCGGCGATCGAGTACACCCAGCCGGCCCCGCCCACCGGGATCATGAGCAGCGAACACGCGACCATGGCCCACGCGTACAGGACCACCTGGACGGAGACCACCTTGGCGCCCGCGATGGCGCCGAGCATGGGCACTTCCGCCTTGCGGTAGTCCTCGCCGTACTTCATGGAGAGCGGCCAGTAGTGCGGCGGGGTCCAGAGGAAGATCACCATGAACAGGACGATCGAGGGCCACTCGACGGTGTCCCGGACCGCTGCCCAGGCGATCAGCACCGGGAAGCAGCCCGCGGCCCCGCCCCAGACGATGTTCTGTGCGGTGCGCCGCTTGAGGATCAGCGTGTAGATGACCACGTAGAAGAAGATCGCGCCGAGTCCGAGGAGGGCGGTCAGACCGTTGGCGCCGAACCAGAGGATCAGGATGGAGGCGATGCCCAGCAGCGTGGCGAAGACCAGCGCCTCCCGCGGGGTGACCTCACCGGTGACGAGCGGCCGGTTCTTGGTGCGCTTCATCACCTTGTCGATGTCGCGGTCGATGTAACAGTTGAAGGCCCCGGCGCTTCCGGCGGCGAAAGCACCGCCCACCATGGTGGCCACCATGAGACCGATCGACGGGAATCCGCGCTGCGCGAAGATCATGGTCGGCAGCGTGCTCACCAGCAGCAGTTCGATGACGCGCGGCTTCGTCAGGGCGACATACGCCTTCAGCTTGCGGGAGAAACCGCCTCCCTGCGGCAATGACGGCGTGCGGAGGGCGGATTCTGAAGTGCTCACGGCGACGATGACCTTAGTTTCTGCTTCGCGACTGATGACCGGCCCGTCCTGCGGCGCGGAAAGAACCGCAACCCGCGCATGGACCGGCCCCTCCCATTCTACCGCCCGCTCCCCCCTGGCCGCCGCAGGCGAGCCTCGGGCGTCCGCTCGCCGCGGACGTCGGGACCTGCGGCATCGCCCCAGGTACACGGGAGGCCGCTCTCGGGCGGGTTCATCTTTGACATAAATCACACTTAAACCAGAGGGTGCCACCAGAACCCCCGCGAATCGGGCTAAGCTGAACACAGCTCGGCTTGGCGGCCCCGGACTCCCCGATGATGCGAGGGAACAGGGTGCGCAGGCCGGTGGTTATTCAATGGTGAACGAGAGCGCGGAGACCTCGCTGCGGGCGCCACAGCTGTGCCCCGGGCACGGGACCGCAGGGTGGCCGCACTCTCGAAAACACACAAGAGAAGGGGCCCGGTTTACGTGTCACAAGTGGAAGAACAGCAACTGTCCTGGACTGATCTCGACCAGCGTGCGGTAGACACCATTCGCGTTCTGGCCGCAGATGCGGTGGAGAAGGTCGGCAACGGACATCCCGGGACGGCGATGAGCCTGGCCCCGGCCGCCTACCTGCTCTTCCAGAAACTGATGCGACACGATCCGAAGAACCCGGATTGGCTCGGCCGCGACCGCTTCATCCTCTCCCCCGGACACACCTCGTTGACCCTGTACATCCAGCTCTTCCTCTCCGGCTACGGCCTGGCGCTGGAAGACCTCGAGGCACTCCGCACCTGGGGCTCCCTGACCCCGGGCCACCCCGAGTACAAGCACACCGCCGGCGTCGAGATCACCACGGGCCCGCTCGGCCAGGGCCTGGCGTCCTCCGTCGGTTTCGCCTACTCCGGCCGCCGCGAGCGGGGTCTCTTCGACGCCGACGCCCCCGAGGGCGAATCGCCGTTCGACCACACCATCTGGGTCATCGCCTCCGACGGCGACCTCCAGGAAGGCGTGACCTCCGAGGCCTCTTCGCTGGCCGGCCTGCAGGAACTCGGCAATCTGGTGGTCCTGTACGACGAGAACCACATCTCGATCGAGGACGACACCAACGTCGCCTTCACCGAAGACGTCCTCAAGCGCTACGAGGCCTACGGCTGGCACACCCAGCGCGTGGACTGGACCAAGACCGGCGAGTACGTCGAGGACGTCCATGAGCTCTACAACGCGCTGCAGGCGGCCAAGGCCGAGACGGGCAAGCCGTCCATCATCTCGCTGCGCACCATCATCGGCTATCCGGCCCCCACCAAGCAGAACACCGGCAAGATCCACGGCTCCGCTCTCGGCGCCGGTGAAGTGGCCGCGCTGAAGGAGGTCCTGGGCTTCGACCCGGAGAAGTCCTTCCAGGTGGACCCCGAGGTTCTGGCCCACGCGCGCCAGGTCGTGGAGCGCGGCGCCGCCGCACACCAGGCCTGGCAGGAGAAGTTCGACGCCTGGACCGCCGCGAACCCGGAAGGCGCCGCACTGCTCAAGCGCATGGAGGCCCACGAGCTTCCGAGTGAGCTCGCAGGCGCACTGCCCGAGTTCGAGGCCGGCAAGGACGTCTCCACCCGCGCGGCCTCCGGCAAGGTGCTCAACGCCATCGGCCCGGTCATGCCGGAACTGTGGGGCGGCTCGGCCGACCTCGCCGAGTCCAACAACACCACCCTGGAGGGCGCGCCGTCGTTCATCCCGGAGAACCGCTCCACCAACGCGTGGAAGGGCAACCCGTACGGCCGCGTCCTGCACTTCGGCATCCGTGAGCACGCCGCCGCGTCGATCGTCAACGGCATCACGCTGTCCGGCAACACCCGCGCCTTCTCCGGGACGTTCCTGATCTTCTCGGATTACCAGCGTCCGGCCATCCGCCTCGGCGCTCTGATGGGCGTGCCGTCCCTGTACGTCTGGACGCACGACTCCATCGGCCTCGGCGAGGACGGCCCCACCCACCAGCCCGTGGAGCAGCTCGCCTCCCTGCGCGCCATCCCGGGTCTGGACGTGGTCCGCCCGGGCGACGCCAACGAGGTGGCGGTCGCCTGGCACACCATGCTGGAGAACCACGAGAACCCGGCCGGCATCGTCCTGACCCGTCAGAACATCCCCACCTACGCCCGTGGCGAGGGTGAGGCCTCCGGCGACGTCTTCGGCTCCGCCGCCGGCACAGCCCGCGGTGGCTACGTGCTGGCCGACGCCAGCCGCGACGGCGCCTCGGTCACCCCGGAAGTCATCCTGATCGCCACCGGTTCCGAGGTGCAGCTGGCCGTGGAGGCCCGCGAGACCCTCCAGGCCGAAGGCATCCCGACCCGCGTGGTCTCCATGCCGTGTGTCGAGTGGTTCAAGAAGCAGGACGCCGCGTACCAGGAGGCGGTCCTCCCCGCCGCCGTCGTGTCCCGTGTCTCCGTCGAGGCGGGTCTGGCACTGGGCTGGCGCGAGTTCGTCGGCGACGCCGGCCGCTCGATCTCCCTGGAACACTTCGGCGCGTCCGCCGACTACAAGCGTCTGTTCCAGGAGTTCGGCATCACCACCGAAGCCGTGGTCGCCGCCGCCAAGGACTCCCTGGCATCCCTGGCCAACGCCTGAGCCGCCACGAGGCACAAGAGCATCAAGGTACCGAGCAACACAAGGTACTGAGCTACAAGGTACAGAACCGAGGAATTTGAAACATGAGCACTCCCACTGCAGAACTGTCCAACGCCGGTGTCTCGATCTGGCTTGACGACCTCTCCCGCAAGCGCCTGAACACGGGCAACCTTCAGGAGCTCATCGCCGAGAAGAACGTGGTCGGTGTGACCACCAACCCGAGCATCTTCCAGGCCGCCATCACCGGAGGCCAGGACTACGCGGCGCAGATCAGCGAGCTGGCCGCCGCCGGAGCCGACGCCGAGAAGGCCGTCTTCGAGATCACGACCTCCGACGTCGCGGATGCCTGCGACATCTTCGCCGAGGTGGCCGCGGCCACCGACGGTGTGGACGGCCGCGTCTCGATTGAGGTGGACCCGCGCAAGGCCTGGGACACCGAAGGCACCATCGCCGAGGCCAAGGAACTGCACGCCAAGGTCGGCAAGGACAACGTCCACATCAAGATCCCCGCCACCCAGGAAGGCCTGGCGGCCATCACGGCCACCATCGCCGAGGGCATCAGCGTCAACGTGACCCTGATCTTCTCCCTGGAGCGCTACCGCGCTGTCATCAACGCCTACCTGAACGGTCTGGAGCAGGCCAAGGCCAAGGGACTGGACCTCTCCAAGATCCACTCCGTGGCGTCCTTCTTCGTCTCCCGCGTGGACACCGAGATCGACAAGCGCCTGAACACCCTGGGCACCGAGGAGGCCGCCGCGCTCAAGGGCAAGGCGGGCGTCGCCAACGCGCGCCTGGCGTACCAGGTCTACGAGGAGCTCTTCTCCACCGAGCGCTGGAACGTCCTGGCCGCCGCAGGCGCACGCCCGCAGCGTCCCCTGTGGGCCTCCACCGGCGTGAAGGACCCGGCGTACCCGGACACCCTCTACGTCACCGGCCTGGTCGCCCCGCACGTGGTGAACACCATGCCCGAGAAGACCCTGGACGCCGTCTTCGACCACGGCGAAGTCACCGGTGACACCATCACCGGCACCTACGCCGAGTCGAACGAGGTCCTGGACGCTCTCGAGAAGATCGGCGTGTCCTACGACGACGTCGTCGCCAAGCTCGAAAGCGAAGGCCTCGAGAAGTTCGTGGCCAGCTGGAAGGAACTGCTGGCCGACGTCCAGGCCGCCCTCGACACCGCATCCAAGGAAGGCTGACACCTCCATGAGCACCCTGAGCTACGACGCCGCCGGCGCGGCCGCCGACGCCAAGACCCTCCACATCGACCAGCTGGTCCAGGACCACGTCGCCACGCGGATCATCGCCAAGGACGCCACCCTGTGGGGCCCGGAGGCGGAATCCGAATCCTCCATCCGCCTCGGCTGGGTGGAGGCCCCGGCGGTCTCCCGGCCGCTCGTGGACGGGATCGTCAGCCTGCGTGAGGAGCTCCATGCCGAGGGGATCGATCACGTCGTTCTCTGCGGCATGGGCGGCTCCTCGCTGGCGCCCGAGGTGATCACCGCGACGGCCGGCGTCGAGCTCACGGTTCTAGACAGCACCGACCCGGAGCAGGTCGCGGCGGCCCTGGCGGACCGCCTCGAGCGCACCGTCGTCGTGGTGTCCTCCAAGTCCGGCTCCACGGTGGAGACCGACTCGCAGCGCCGTGCCTTCGAGGCGGCGTTCGAGGCGGCCGGCATCGATCCGAAGAGCCGCGTGGTGATCGTGACCGATCCCGGGTCCCCCCTGGACGAGGCGGCCCGCGCCGCCGGATACCGGGCCGTCTTCAATGCCGACCCGAACGTCGGCGGCCGTTTCTCCGCTCTGACCGCTTTCGGCCTGGTGCCGTCGGGTCTGGCCGGAGTGGACATCGCCGCGCTGCTCGATGAGGCCGAGGACACCCTCGAGATCCTCAACGAGGACGACACGGACAACATCGGCCTGGCCCTCGGAGCCGCCCTCGGCGGCACCGATCCGCTCCGCAACAAGATCGTGATCGTGGACAACGGCTCCGGGATCGTCGGTTTCGCGGACTGGGCCGAACAGCTGATCGCCGAATCCACCGGCAAGAGCGGCAAGGGCCTGCTGCCCGTCGTCGCTCCCGCCGACGCCCCGGAGCTGTCCCTGGACGCTCCGGACGTCCTGGTGGTCCGTCTCGTCTCCCCGGACGACGACGACGCGGCCGCGACGGGCAATGAGGTCGCGATCGCCGGTGGGCTGGCCGCGCAGATGGTCGTGTGGGAGTTCGCCGTCGCCGTCGCGGGTCGCCTCCTGGGCATCAACCCGTACGACCAGCCCGATGTGGAGGCCGCCAAGGTGGCCGCCCGCGGTCTGCTCGACGCCCGCCCCGAGCCCGTGCCCGCCGACTTCACCGACGGCGCCATCGAGGTGCGCGGCGGTGAGTGGCTGGCCGACGCCGAGGTGAACGACACCGCCGAGTCCGCGCTCAAGGCCTTGCTGGGCCGCTTGGGCGACCGCGGGTACCTGAGCGTCCAGGCCTACCTGGACCGCCTCGCGTACCCGCAGCTCGAATCGGTCCGCAACCCGCTCGTGGCCGCCACCGGACGTCCTGTGACGTTCGGCTGGGGACCTCGCTTCCTGCACTCCACGGGGCAGTTCCACAAGGGCGGGCCCGCCGAGGGCGTCTTCCTGCAGATCACTGCGGACAGCCCGACCGACGTGGTCATCCCGGAGCGGCCGTTCACCTTCGGACAGCTGATCTCGGCACAGGCCGCAGGCGACGCTCAGGTCCTCGCGGACCACGGCGTCCCGGTCCTCAGGCTGCACCTCACCGACCGCGCGGCCGGTGTGCGTCAGCTCCTGGACATCGTCAACAGCCTGGGCCACTGAGCCCAGCACCCATCCCTCCATATCGCTAAGGCTCCTCAAGCACAATGCCAACACGTGAACCTGGCGCCCAGAACGGCGGTCCCCGGAACCCCTTGCGGGATCCGCGGGACCGCCGTCTGAGCCGGATTGCCGGTCCGTCCTCCCTTGTCCTCTTCGGTGTCACGGGCGACCTCGCCCGTAAGAAACTCATGCCGGCCGTGTACGACCTGGCCAACCGTGGGCTCCTCCCTCCCAGCTTCGCCCTGGTGGGCTTCGCCCGCCGGCAGTGGGAGAACGAGGATTTCGCCGCAGAGGTCCTCGAATCCGTCAAGCAGCATTGCCGAACCCCCTTCGACCAGCGGGTCTGGGACCAGCTTTCGCTGGGCATCCGCTTCGTGCAGGGTGAGTTCGACGACGATGCCGCCTTCGAACGTCTCAAGGCGACGATCGAAGAACTCGACCGGGAGCGAGGAACGCGCGGCAACCACGCGTTCTACCTCTCCATCCCGCCGAAGGCCTTCGAACTCGTCTGCACCCAGCTCTCCAAGCACGGTCTGGCACAGGCCGAGCCCGGAACCTGGCGCCGCGTGGTCATCGAAAAGCCGTTCGGCCACGACCTCGAATCGGCCCGGGCCCTGAACGACATCGTCGAATCGGTCTTCCCGCCCGACTCGGTGTTCCGCATCGACCACTACCTCGGCAAGGAGACCGTCCAGAACATCCTGGCACTCCGCTTCGCCAATCAGCTCTTCGAGCCGATCTGGAACGCCAACTATGTGGACCACGTGCAGATCACCATGGCCGAGGACATCGGCACCGGCGGCCGTGCGGGTTACTACGACGGCGTGGGCGCGGCCCGCGACGTGATCCAGAACCACCTCCTCCAGCTCCTCGCGCTGACGGCCATGGAGGAGCCCATCTCCTTCAACGCCGAGGATCTCCGCGCGGAGAAGGAGAAGGTCCTGGCCGCCGTCAAGCTGCCGGACGACCTCTCCACGCATTCCGCACGAGGACAGTTCTCCGGCGGTCTCCAGGGTGGCGAGGAAGTCCTCGGCTACCTGGAGGAGGAAGGCATCCCCGCGGATTCCACCACGGAGACCTTCGCCGCGATCCGCCTGGACATCAACACCCGTCGCTGGGCCGGTGTGCCCTTCTACCTGCGCACGGGCAAGCGCCTGGGACGCCGCGTGACCGAGATCGCCGTCGTGTTCAAGAAGGCGCCCAACCTCCTGTTCCGCGAGAACGGCGACGAGGACTTCGGCCAGAACGCCGTGGTGATCCGTGTGCAGCCCGACGAGGGCGCCACCATCCGCTTCGGCTCCAAGGTCCCGGGCACCCAGATGGAGGTCCGTGACGTCTCCATGGACTTCGGCTACGGGCACTCCTTCACCGAGTCCAGCCCCGAGGCGTACGAGCGTCTCATCCTGGACGTCCTGCTGGGCGAGCCGCCGCTGTTCCCGCGCCATCAGGAGGTGGAGCTCTCCTGGAAGATCCTCGACCCGTTCGAGGAGTACTGGGCGAGCCTGGAGGAACAACCCGAACCGTATGCCCCGGGCAGTTGGGGACCGTCCTCCGCGGACGAGCTCCTGGCCCGTGACGGACGCACCTGGAGAAGGCCATGATCGTCGAACTTCCCAACACCACCACCTCCAAGATCTCCAAGGAGATCACCAAGCTGCGCGAACAGGGCGGCGTCATCGCCCTGGGCCGCGTGCTGACCCTGGTGGTCCTCACCCGCAACGGGCTCGAGGACGAGGCCATCCAGGCGGCCAATGAGGCCAGCCGGGAGCACCCCTGCCGCATCATCGTGCTCGCCGACGCGGGCGCCGAGGAACCGGATCGCCTGGACGCGGAGATCCGCGTCGGTGGCGACGCCGGCGCTTCGGAAGTGATCGTGCTCCGCGGCTATGGGCGGCTCTCCGAGGAGAGCGAGTCCCTCGTGTCCGCCCTCCTGCTGCCGGACGCCCCGATCGTCGCCTGGTGGCCCCACGGAGCCCCGGAGGACGCCTCCGGGACGTCGATCGGGCGCATCGCACACCGCCGCATCACCGACGCCGCGAATGAAGCCGATCCGGTGGCCGCGCTGGAGAACCTCCACCGCACCTACCAGGCCGGCGACACCGATCTGGCGTGGACACGACTGACCAATTGGCGCATTCAGCTGGCCGCGGCCTTCGATCAGGTGGATGACTCCCCCGTCACCGAGGTGGAGGTGGAGGGCGCCAGCGATTCCGCCAGCACCCTGCTGCTCGCCTCCTGGCTGGGTCTGGCCTTCGACGTCCCGGTCAAGATCACCGAGGACCCGGCCGGCACTGGCATCCGCCGCGTGCTGATCCGGCGGCCGTCCGGCGATGTGCAGCTCCACCGGCCCGGCCTGACCGTGGCCGAGCTGAGCCAGCCCGATCAGCCCCTGCAGCGGATCTCCCTCCCCCGGCGCGGCCTGCAGGACTGCCTCGCCGAGGAACTGCGCCGGCTGGACCCGGACGAGGTCTTCGGGGAAGTATTGACCGAAGGATTGCCTCGAATCGCGCAAAGGAGTGCCTGAGATGACCCACGAACCACGGGTGAGCGTCCATCCCGACTCGCAGGTCCTGATGGCGGCCATCGCCGCACGTCTGGTCACCAAGCTGGTCGATGCCCAGGACCGGTTCGGTGAGGCCACGGTGGTGCTCACCGGTGGAACCGTGGGGATCGGCACCCTGCGCGCCGTCGCCGAGTCCGCGGCCGCGCCGGCCGTCAACTGGCGCCGGGTCAACTTCTGGTGGGGCGACGAGCGTTTCGTCGGCTCCGAGGATGCGGACCGCAATGCCGTCCAGGCTCAGACGGCCCTTCTGGACAGCCTTGACCTCGATCCCGCGCGCGTGCACGTCCCGGGCTCCTCGGATGAGTTCGCCTCGGTGGACGACGCCGCGGCCGACTATGCGCGACGGCTCGCGGAAGCGGCCGCCGCCGAGCATGCGGCCGACTATTCGGATCAGCGCCCGGATGTTCCCGCGCCCCTGCCCCGTTTCGACGTCCTGCTCCTGGGTGTGGGACCCGATGCGCACATCGCGTCCCTCTTCCCCGAGATGGCCGGTATCCGGGAGAAGGAGGCCCTGGTGGTGGGAGTCCAGGACTCCCCCAAGCCTCCGCCGCAGCGGATCTCGCTGACCCTTCCGGCCATCAACACCGCCGACGAGGTCTGGATGGTCGTCGCCGGCGAGGACAAGGCCGGCGCCGTCGGGCTCGCCCTGGCCGGCGCGGGGACCGTGCAGGTGCCGGCAGCCGGTCCCCGGGGACGCAACCGCACCCTGTGGCTGATCGATGAGGCCGCCGCCGCCAAGGTTCCCGAGAACCTGGTGCACAAGGAACCGCGCGGTCTCTGACCGGAAGCGCCGCGACGACGAAGGGGTGGGGAGCAACGGCTCCCCACCCCTTCGTCGTACCCGTGAACGGAGTTCCTGTGAACGACGAAGGCCCCCGGCGTTTCCGCCGGGGGCCTTCCGAGTCGCTGCGACCGATCAGCTGGCTGCGCCGTTGAACTTCATGATGAGGCCCAGGCCGATGATCACCACGGCCCAGGTGACACCCAGGATCACGGTGAAGCGATTGAGGTTCCGCTCGGCGACACCGGAGGAGTTCAGCCCGGAAGTCATGCCGCCCCCGAACATGTCGGACAGACCGCCACCGCGGCCCTTGTGCAGGAGGATCAGGAGAGTGAGGAGGAAGCTCGTCACTCCCAGGAGGATCTGCAGGATGACTTGGAGAACGCCCACAACGGCCTTTCTGCGTCGATGAGGTGAGAAGCGCTGCCGGCTAGGCGCCGGCGTGCTCCTCGAACCTGACAATGTTAGCAAACTCAGCTGCGTCCAGGCTCGCGCCGCCCACCAACACGCCGTCCACGTCGGCCTGTCCGAGGATCGCAGCGGCGTTCGCGGCCTTCACCGAACCGCCGTAGAGCAGCCGGGTCTTGTCGGCCACCTCGGCGCCGAAGAGCTCGGTAAGCTCCGCGCGGATCGCCTGGCACATCTCCTGAGCGTCCTCCGGGCCGGCGACCTCGCCGGTGCCGATGGCCCAGACGGGCTCATAGGCCACCACGAGCTGAGCGGCCTGCTCGGCGCTGAGACCCGCGACGTCGGCGCGGAGCTGGGTCAGCGTGTGCTCCACGTGGGTGCCGGCCTGGCGGATCTCCAGGCCCTCACCGACACAGAGCACCGGGATCAGGGAATGACGGTAGGCGGCCTGCACCTTGGCGTTCAGGACCTCGTCGCTCTCGCCGTGGATGGTGCGGCGCTCACTGTGACCCACCAGGACGTAGCGGCAGCCCAGCTTGTTGAGGAAGTCCCCGGAGATGTCGCCGGTGTAGGCGCCAGAGTCGTACTGCGAGAGGTCCTGTCCACCGTAGGCGATGTCCAGATCGTCACCCTGCACGAGGGTCTGCACACCGCGCAGATCGGTGAACGGCGGGAACACGGCGACCTCGACGCGCTGGTAGTCGTGCTTGGCGTCCTCCAGGGTCCAGGCCAGCTTCTGCAGGAGCGCGATGCCCTGCAGGTGGTCCATGTTCATCTTCCAGTTGCCGGCGATGAGCGGAGTGCGCTCGGGGGTGGTGGTCACAATGGCCTCCGTGACAGTCGAGGGGAATGAAGTGGGTGGGAACGGAAAGGCCGCGGCGCGGCGCCGCGGCCTTTCCGTGTTCTCAGCGGTCCAGGACGCTCAGGCCGGGAAGTTCCTTGCCTTCAAGGTATTCCAGGCTCGCACCGCCGCCGGTGGAGATGTGGCCGAACTGATCGTCGGCGAATCCGAGGGTGCGCACGGCGGCTGCGGAGTCGCCGCCGCCCACCACAGTGAAGCCGTCGGTCTCGGTCAGGGCCTGAGCGATCGCCCGGGTGCCCTGCGCGAACGCTTCGAACTCGAAGACGCCCATGGGGCCGTTCCAGAAGACGGTCTTCGCACCGCGGATGTGCTCCGCGAAGGCCGCCGCAGTGTCCGGTCCGATGTCCAGGCCGATGCCGGAGGCGCCGAAGGCACTCTCCTCGATGGCACTCGCGGGGACCACTTCATGCTCGGCGTCCGCGGCGAAGCGGCTGGCCACCACGACGTCGGTCGGGACCACGAAGCGGCTGCCGGCGGCCTGGGCACGGGCCAGGTAGTCCTGGACCACGGGGATCTGATCCTCCTCCAGGAGGCTGGACCCGACCTTGTGCCCGGCGGCCGCCAGGAACGTGAAGAGCATGCCGCCGCCCACCAGGAGCGTGTCGGCCTTCCCGATGAGGTTGTCGATCACGGCCAGTTTGTCCGAAACCTTGGAACCGCCCAGAACCACCACGTAGGGGCGCTCCGGGGACACGGTGAGCTTCTGCAGGACCTCCACCTCGGTCCTGACCAGGTCACCCTGGTAGGACGGGAGGATGGTGGCGATGTCGTAGACACTGGCGTGCTTGCGGTGCACGGCGCCGAAGGCGTCGTCCACGTACGCGCCGTTCTCGCCCGTCAATGCGGCGAGTTCACGGGCGAAGGCCGCACGTTCGGCGTCGTCCTTGCTGGTTTCGCGCGGGTCGAAGCGCACGTTCTCCAGCACCAGGACCTCGCCGTCCGCCAGCTTCGCGGACAGCTCCTGCGCGGAGGCGCCCACGGTGTCCGCGGCGAGGCTGACCGGGAAGCCGGCCAGCTCGGCCAGACGGTCCACGGCCGGCTTGAGGGAGTACTTCTCCTCGGGCGCGCCCTTGGGGCGGCCGAGGTGAGCGGAGACGAGGACGCGGGCGCCGCCGTCGACCAGCTTCTGGATGACCGGGAGAGAGGCGCGGATGCGGCCGTCGTCTGTCACTGAAGAGCCGTCGAGCGGCACGTTCAGGTCACTTCGGACCAGAACGTGCCGCCCGCGGACACCTTCAGCGAGGAGCTCGTTGAGGGTGTGAGACGTCATGATTTAGAGCTTAGCCCAGCTTGGAGGCGACCAGCTCGGTGAGGTCGACAAGACGGTTGGAGTAGCCCCACTCGTTGTCATACCAGGAGACGACCTTGACCTGGTTGCCGATCACCTTGGTGAGGCCGGCGTCGAAGATCGAGGAGGCCGGGTCGGTGACGATGTCCGAGGACACGATGGGGTCCTCGGTGTAGGTCAGGTAGCCCTTGAGCGGACCGGACTCGGCTGCTGCCTTCACCGCGGCGTTGACCTCTTCCACGGTGACCTCGCGGGACAGCGTGGCGGTCAGGTCCGTGGCGGAGCCGGTCGGGACCGGGACGCGAACGGCGTAGCCGTCCAGCTTGCCCTTGAGCTCCGGCAGGACCAGGCCGATGGCCTTGGCGGCACCCGTGGAGGTCGGGACCATGTTGATCGCGGCGGCGCGGGCGCGACGCAGATCCTTGTGGGGACCGTCCTGCAGGTTCTGGTCGGCGGTGTAGGCGTGGATGGTGGTCATGAGACCACGCTCGATGCCGAAGGCGTCGTTGATGGCCTTGGCCAGCGGGCCGAGGCAGTTGGTGGTGCAGGAGGCGTTGGAGATGATGTTGTGCTCATCCGTGTTGTAGAGCTCATCATTCACGCCCATGACGATCGTGATGTCCTCATCCGTGGCGGGAGCGGAGATCAGAACCTTCTTGGCGCCGGCCTCGATGTGCTTCTTCGCGTCTGCGGCCTTGGTGAAGAAACCGGTGGACTCGATCACGATGTCCACGCCCAGCTCGCCCCAGGGCAGGTTGGCGGGATCGCGCTCGGCGAGCACCTTGATGTGCTTGCCGTCCACCACCAGGTCGCCGTCCTGAACCTCGACGGAGACGCCCAGACGGCCAGTGACCGAATCGTACTTGAGCAGGTGAGCCAGGGTTTCCGGGCTGGTCAGGTCGTTGACGGCGACGATTTCCAGGTCCGCACCCTGCGCGAGGGCTGCACGGAAGAAGTTACGGCCGATACGGCCGAAGCCGTTGATGCCAATACGGGTGGTCACTGTGCAATCTCCTTCATGCGCCACGACGACGCACGTATCGAGTCGGACCAGGTCCGACATACAGACCCCGCACGCCATTGGGCAGAGAGAATTACCGTTGTGAAAGGACTCGCAGCCACGTTGCTGAAGGCACGAGGCCTTCCGTGATCTATCTTACGTTTAATGCGGGTGCCGGGGGCAAGTGACCGCGCGGAGCTCGCGGCAAAAGTGAGCTATATTACGGCGCGGAAAAGCCCCGCCCGGAAGACCGGACGGGGCTTGATTCCCAGGGTGATCAGGAAAGGGTGATCAGCTTGGAGGCGCCGTTGCGGGCGGCCTCGAAGCGCTCGGCCACATCGGCCCAGTTGATGATGTTCCAGAACGCCTTGACGTAGTCGGCCTTCACGTTCACGTAGTCCAGGTAGAAGGCGTGCTCCCACATGTCCAGCATGAGCAGCGGGGTGGTGCCGACGGCGACGTTGCCCTGCTGATCGTAGAGCTGCTCGATCAGGAGGTTGCCACCGATGGGCTCGTACGCCAGGAAGGCCCAGCCGGAACCCTGCAGGGCGAGGGCCGCAGCGGTGAACTGTGCGCGGAACGCGTCGAAGGAGCCGAAGGCGTCATCGATCGCGGCGGCCAGCTCACCTTCGGGCTTGTCGCCACCGTCCGGGGAGAGGTTCTTCCAGAAGACGGAGTGGTTGATGTGGCCACCGGTGTGGAAAGCCAGATCCTTGGAGAGTCGGTTGATGTTGGCGAAGTCGTTCTTCTCACGGGCTTCGGCAAGGCCGGCCAGTGCGGCATTGGCCCCTGCGACGTAGGCAGCGTGGTGCTTATCGTGGTGCAGCTCCATGATGCGAGCCGAGATGTACGGCTCGAGCGCCGCGTAGTCGTAGCCCAGTTCCGGGAGTACGTACTCAGACACTGATTCCTCCAAACGTTAGGACGTGGGTCCTGTGTTGACTTGTTGTCAATCCGGGAATCGCTCCCCGGAAATCTGTGAGGCATGGCCCCTGGCTGGCACAACACCGCGTCCGCTCAGGGCATTCCACGCACTACTTCATGTGACGACCAGGGCTTTTGTCTATTCGTCCAGCATTTCGGCAGTCACATTCGCCTCCGTACTCGGAATGCCGAGTTCGGCGGCGCGCTTGTCGGCCATGGCCAGCAGGCGCCGGATGCGGCCCGCGATCGCGTCCTTCGTCATGGGCGGATCAGCCAGCCGGCCGAGCTCGTCAAGACTCGCGTTCTTATGGGCCACCCTCAGTTCACCAGCGTACTTGAGGTGATCCGGCACGTCTTCCCCCAGGATGTGGAGGGCGCGCTCCACACGTGCCCCGGCGGCCACGGCGGCCTGCGCCGAGCGGCGGAGATTCGCGTCGTCGAAGTTGGCCAGGCGGTTCGCCGTGGCACGCACCTCCTTGCGCATGCGGCGCTCCTCCCAGACCATGAGCGCGTCGTGCGCGCCCATCCGGGTGAGCAGTGCCGCGATCGTGTCGCCGTCGCGGATGACCACACGGTCCACGCCGCGCACCTCGCGCGCCTTGGCCGCCAGCCCCAGGCGCCGGGCGGCGCCCACCAGAGCCAGAGCCGCCTCCGGGCCCGGGCAGGTGATCTCCAAGGCGGAGGACCGGCCCGGCTCGGTGAGGGATCCGTGGGCCAGGAAGGCCCCGCGCCAGACGGCCTCGGCATCCGCCGCGGATCCATTCACGACGACGGGCGGCAGGCCGCGCACGGGGCGTCCGCGCGAATCCAGCAGGCCCGTCTGGCGAGCCAGCGATTCACCGTCCACCACCACGCGCACCACGTACCGCGAGCCCCGGCGCAGTCCGCCCCCGGACACCACGATGATCTCACTCTGATGGCCGTACACCTCGAAGATGGCGGCCCGCAGCCGGCGTGCGGTGGCGGCGAGGTCCACCTCGGCCTCGATCACGATCCGGCCCGAGATGATGTGCAGTCCCCCGGCGAAGCGCAGCAGAGCGGACACCTCGGCCTTACGCTCGGAGACCTTCTTCACGTCCAGCCGGGACAGTTCTTCCTTGACGGATGCGGTCAGCGCCACACGTGCTCCTATTTCCTGTTGAAAACTTCGTGGTAGGCGGTGGCCAGCCGCAGCGGATCGTGCACCGCCGCGGAACGGGGGCTCCGCACGGTGGCCAGATGAACCTCGGCCCCCAGGCGGCCGGCCTCCGCGATGAAAGCCTCCCGGTCCCCCACGGAATCCGGGTCCGCGATCACGACGTCGAAACCGACCTCCGGGGCGTACTCACGCAGCACCCGCAGGTGGTCGGCGGCGCTCATGCCCACCGTCTCCTGGGTCTCAGTGGTGAGATTCATGGCCAGGGCCCTCCGGGCCGGCGTGCTCGCCAGCGCCGAACGCATCTCCGGCAGCAGCAGATGCGGCAGCACCGAGGTGTACCAGGACCCGGGGCCCAGGACCACCCAGTCCGCGAGTTCGATGGCGCTCAGGGCCTCGGCGCACGCCGGGGCGTCCTGCGGGATCAGCCTGACGTTCTCCAGCTCCCCCGCGACGGCACACTGCGCCTGACCGCGGATGGTGCGCGTGCCGGTCTCACCATCGTCGCCGGGCACCTTCGCCTCGCCTTCGATCGTGAGAGGCACCGTGGACATCGGCAGCACCTGGCCACGGGCGCCCAGCAGCGCACCGGCCCATTTGAGCCCGTCCACCGGGTTGCCCAGCAGCTCCCAGAGCGTGATGATCAGGAGATTGCCCATGGCATGCTCGTCGAGCGCACCGCTGCCCCCGGGGCGGCCGCGGAACCGGTGCTGCATGACGTCACGCCAGGTGCGTCCCCAGTCCGTGTCATCGCAGAGCGCCGCCAGCGCCATGCGCAGGTCGCCGGGCGGAAGGACACCGAAGTCCTGGCGCAGGCGGCCGGACGAGCCGCCGTCGTCGGCCACCGTCACCACCGCCGTCAGCGACGTGGTGAGCAGCCGCAGCGCGCTGAGCGTGGCGGAGAGCCCGTGTCCGCCACCGAGCGCCACCACGGACGGCCCCGCGCCGTCCTGCGCGGCGGCACGTCCGCCCGGCGGGACCAGCGGAAGCTGGCCGGTGAAGATCGTCACTACTCGCGTCCCAGGTCTCGGTGGCTCGTGTTGACCGTGACATTGGGCAGCTGCGCGAGGCGCTTGGAGAGTTCCTCGGACATGGCCACGGACCGGTGCTTGCCGCCAGTGCAGCCCACGGCGATCGTGGCGTAATGCTTGTTCTCCCGGCGGTATCCGGCCAGAACCGGCTCCAAGGCTTTGACGTAGCTGTCCAGGAATTCCTCGGCGCCGGACGCGGCCAGGACGTAGTCGCGGACATCCTCGTCCTGGCCCGTGTGCGGACGCAGCTCGGGGATCCAGTGCGGGTTCGGCAGGAAACGCACATCGGCCACGTAGTTGGCGTCGACGGGCAGGCCGTACTTGAAGCCGAAGCTCATGACGTTGAGCCGCAGGACCACGGGTCCGGAATCGGTGAAGAGGTCCGTCACGGCACTGGCGAGGCCGTGCACATTCAGCGACGACGTGTCCAGCACGATGTCCGCCTTGTGGCGGAGGTCCTTCAGCAGTTCGCGCTCGGCGGCGATGCCGTCCAGGATCCGGCCGCCGTTCTGCAGCGGATGCGGACGGCGCCCCTGTTCGAAGCGGCGCACCAGGACCTCGTCCGAGGCGTCCAGGAAGAGGACCTGGTATTTGATGCCGCTGGCCGAAAGGTTGTTGAGGGATTCCAGGATGTTCGCGGAAAGACCCTTGCTGCGCAGATCGACGACGGCGGCGAGCTTCGGGATCGCCGGTCCGGCGTGGGAGACGATCTCCGTCAGCATGTTGAGCATCTTCGGCGGGATGTTGTCCACCACGTACCAGCCGTGGTCCTCCAGAGCATCCGCGGCCGTGCTGCGACCCGCCCCGGACATGCCGGTGATGATCAGCAGCTCGGCGATGTGCTCCTGGGCCGAGCCCGCGCCCTCTGCGGCGGGACTGGTCACTTCTGCGTCCGACATGGGGTTTCCTGCTCCTTGGATCAGTGCGGGCGGCACCGCCGGCCAGGCGACGCGGCTGCCTCAAGCCTAGCGAACTTTCCTGACGCTCAGGGCTCCAGGATTTCGCCGGTGGTGTAGTTCACGGCGGGGACCTCGTCGGCACTCGCCCGGGTGAGGTGAGCATGGATCGCGGTGGCGAGAACGGTGCCGATCCCCTTGACCTCGCACAGCTCCTCGACCGTGGCGGCGCGCATCTTCTTGACCGAGCCGAAGTGGGACAGCAAGGCCTTCCGCTTGCTCTCCCCGAGCCCCGGGACACCGTCCAGGGCCGAGGCGGTCATGGCCTTGCCGCGGCGCTGCCGGTGGAAGGTGATGGCGAAGCGGTGCGCCTCGTCACGGATCCGCTGCAGCAGGTAGAGGCCCTGGGACGCGCGCGGCAGGATGACCGGGAAATCGCTGTCCGGCAGCCACACCTCTTCGAGCCGCTTCGCCAGCCCGACCACCCGCACCTCGGTGATCCCGAGCGCGTCCAGCGCACGCTGCGCCGCGGCCACCTGAGGCTTGCCGCCGTCGACGACGACGAGGTTCGGCGGGTACGCGAACTTGCCGGGCTGCGGGGGCGCGCCGAGGACTGCCTCCTCCGGCGCCGCGGCGGCTGGTTCCGCGGCTTCCGCGCCGCCGTCGTCGACCCGGCCGATCGTCTCCGGCACGTGGACGCGGTCCCGCAGGTAAGCCCGGAAACGGCGGGTGAGGACGTCATCCATGGCGGCGGTGTCATCATGCGCGGCGGCGCCCGTGATGGTGAACTTCCGGTACTCGCTCTTGCGCGGCAGGCCGTCCTCCACCACGACCATCGAGCCCACGACGTTGGTCCCCTGGACATGAGAGATGTCGAAGCACTCGATGCGCAGCGGCGGTTCGTCCAGTTCCAGGGCCTCCTGGAGCTCCTGGATGGCGAGCGAACGGGTGGTGATGTCCCCGGCCCTGCGGGTCTTGTGCAGCTTGAGAGCCTGCTCGGCGTTCGTCCTGACGGTCTCCATGAGCTGGGCCTTGTCGCCGCGCTGAGGCACGCGGACGTCGACACGGCTCCCCCGCAGGCCGCTCAGCCACTCCGCCAGCTGGGCCGGCTCGGGCGGCAGCACCGGGACGAGCACCTCGCGCGGGATCCGGTCCGTGTTGCCGGCCTCCTCGCCGTAGGCCTGCTGCAGCAGGTGCTCCACGAGGTCCGCGGGCGTGGTGTCCTCGACCTTTTCCACCACCCAGCCCTGCTGGGACCGGATCCGGCCACCGCGGACACGGAACACCTGCACCGAGGCTTCGAGTTCGTCTTCATGGATCGCGAAGAGGTCCGCGTCCGTGGTGTCCGCGAGGACCACGGCATTGCGTTCGAAGACCTTGCGCATGGCGGCGATGTCGTCACGGATCCGCGCGGCCTGCTCGTAGTTGAGTTCCGCGACGGCGTCCTTCATGTCCCGCTCCAGGCGCCGGAGGAAACGGCCGGCCTCCCCGCCCATGAAGGAGCAGAAGTCCTCGGCGAGGGCGCGGTGGTCCTCTTCGCTGATCCGCCCCACACACGGCGCGGAGCACTTGTCGATGTAACCCAGCAGGCACGGCCGGCCACTGGCTTCGGCACGCCGGAACACCCCGGCACTGCAGCTTCTGACCGGGAAGACGCGCAGCAGCGTGTCCATGGTCTCCCGGATGGCCCCGGCCGTGTAGGGGCCGAAGTACTTGGTGCCCTTCCGCCGCTCGCCCCGCATCACCTGAACCCGCGGGAACTTCTCCCCCAGGGTCACGGCGAGGTAGGGGTAGCTCTTGTCGTCCCGGAACACGACGTTGTAGCGCGGCTTGAACTCCTTGATCCAGGTGTATTCCAGCTGGAGGGATTCGAGTTCACTGCCCACCACGGTCCACTCGACGCTCGAGGCGGCGTGAACCATCGCATAGGTCTTCGGCGTCAGGCCGGCGGGGTTGGCGAAATACGAGTTCAGACGTGACCGGAGGCTCTTCGCCTTGCCCACGTAGATGACCCGCCCGTGCTGGTCACGGAAGCGGTAGACCCCGGGCTCGGTGGGGATCTCCCCCGTCCTGGGCCGGTAGCTGGCCGGATCCGCCATGGCTCCTCCGCTTCTCTAGATCACTCGCTGGTGCGCACCTGGTTGTAGCCGCTGGCCCGTTCCTGACCGCTCAGTGCCGCGATGGCATCCATGATGCGATCGGTGGCCTGCCGCCGGGCGGGAAGCGAGTGGTCCGGCCCCGTCTTCTCGAAATAGAGGGGTTCGCCCACCACCATGGTGAAGTGCTGTGGCTTGAGCGTGTTCTTGCCGGCCGGCTGGAGCTTGTCCGTGCCGATCAGACCGACGGGCACCACGGGGGCGCCGGTGGTCAGCGCGAGCCAGCCCACACCGGTCCGGCCGCGGTACAGCAGTCCGTCCCGGGACCGGGTTCCCTCCGGGTAGATGCCCACGCCGTTGCCGTTCTCCAGGATGTCCAGGAGCGTTTTGAGTGCCTGAACACTCGCCGCCTGCTCACCGCGCTCGACGGGGATCGACCCCACGGATTCGAAGAACGCCTTCATGGCCTTGCCCTTCACTCCGGTCCCGGTGAAGTACTCCGCCTTGGCGAAGAAGGCCACCGGCCGCGGCATCAGGGCCTGGACGATCACACTGTCGAAGAACGAGAGGTGATTCGGGGCGACGATGAAGGGGCCGTCCGTCGGAACGTTCTCGAGACCGATGACCGTCGGGCGGCAGGTGCCCTTGATGAGGGTCCGGGTGGTGAAGCGAACTGCGTCAAATACGGCCATGGTCTTCTTCCTCCGCTGCTCCATCAACCACTGCTCCCCCGACGGCGGCCACCGTGGCCACCGCCTCCCGCCCGGCCGGCCGAAGCACGCCCGGCTGTGCACCGGCAGGGCCGGGCAGTCCGCTGAGCAACTCTTCGGCGGACTCGACCACCGAGACCGCCCCCGCGTTCTCCAGTTCATCCTCGACGGCGAAACCCCAGGCGACGCCGATGCACGGCAGGCCGTTGGCCAGCGCACCCTCGACGTCCTGATACCGGTCGCCCACCATCACCGCCGACGCCGGGGCGCCGAGGTCCTGGAGCGCGGCCGCGATGATCTGCTGTTTGCCCAGGGGCACACCCTGTCCGGGCGCCTGAGCGGTTTCATCGTCCGAAGACCCCTGAACGGCGTCGAAGGACTCCAGGAGTCCGTGCTGCGCCAGGAGATCCCGTGCCAGAGTGCGTGGCTTCTGGGTGGCCACCGCCAGGGCGTAGCCGCGTGCGCGGAGTTCCACCAGGAGGTCGCGGATGCCGGGGTACACCCGGCTGGCCGCCATCCCCGTGGAACGGTAGTGCCTGCGATACAGCCCGATGACCTCCTCCACCCGGTGTGCGGGGACGCCGGCGAATTCCTGCAGAGCGTGGCTCAGCCGGGGGCCGACCATCGCTTCGAGGGCCTGATCGGACGGGACGGGAAGACCGGCCTCCTGAAGTGCCGAGGCGATTCCCCCGGTGATCCCACCCGCGGGATCGACGAGGGTCCCGTCCAGGTCGAAGAGCACGGCAGCTTGAGCGAGAGTCACCGAGGTAGTTTCTCATGCCGGGCGCGCGGACAGAAAACACCCATGCACCGCACGGCATGCTTCGGGCCGATGTATGCCGTCACGCGACTACTTGACCGGGCTTCCGTCGAGGATTTCAGCCAGGAATTCCCCCGTGAACGACCCTTCCGTGGCCGCGACCTGCTCGGGGGTTCCTGTGGCGATGATGCGGCCGCCGCCGGAACCACCATTGGGTCCCAGGTCCACGATCCAGTCGGCACTCTTGATGACATCCAGATTGTGTTCGATGGTGATGACGGTGTTGCCCTTCTCCACCAAACCCTGGAGCACCAGGAGGAGTTTCCGGATGTCCTCGAAGTGCAGACCCGTGGTGGGCTCGTCGAGCACGTAGATGCTGCGCCCGTTGGACCGCTTCTGCAGTTCCGCGGCCAGCTTGACGCGTTGCGCCTCGCCACCGGACAGCGTGGTGGCGGGCTGGCCCAGACGGACGTACCCGAGCCCGACGTCCACCAGGGTGTTCAGGTGCCGGGCGATCGGGGTGAACGCGGAGAAGAACTCCGCCCCCTCCTCGATCGGCATGTTGAGGACATCCGCGATCGTCTTGCCCTTGTAGTGGACCTCCAGGGTCTCCCGGTTGTACCGGGCACCATGGCAGACCTCACAGGGGACGTAGACGTCCGGGAGGAAGTTCATCTCGATCTTCAGCGTGCCGTCACCGGAGCAGGCCTCGCAGCGCCCGCCCTTGACGTTGAAGGAGAACCGGCCCGGCAGGTAACCGCGGACCTTCGCCTCATTGGTCTCGGCGAAGAGCTTCCGGATGTTGTCGAAGACACCGGTGTAGGTGGCGGGGTTGGACCGAGGGGTGCGCCCGATGGGGCTCTGGTCCACGTGGACCACCTTGTCCAGGTGCTCCAGGCCCTCCACGGTCTTGTGCCGTCCGGCCACCTGACGGGCTCCGTTGAGCTTGTTGGCCAGCACCTTGTACAGGATCTCGTTGACCAGCGTCGACTTGCCGGAGCCGCTCACTCCGGTCACGGCGGTCAGCAGACCCAGGGGGAACTTCGCCGTGACGTTGTTGAGGTTGTTCTCCCGCGCGCCCACCACCACGAGCTCACGCTTGCGGTCATAGGGGCGGCGCTTGGCCGGGATCTCGATCCCCTTGCGGCCGGACAGATAGTCGCCCGTGAGTGAATCCGTGTTGGCCAGGAGCTCCTGGTAGGTGCCCGAGTGGACGACCTTGCCACCGTGCTCACCGGCGCCCGGGCCGATGTCCACGATCCAGTCCGCCTCGCGGATGGTGTCCTCATCGTGCTCGACGACGATCAGCGTGTTCCCGAGTCCGCGCAGACGGGTCAGGGTCTCGATCAGGCGGCGGTTGTCCCGCTGGTGCAGGCCGATGGACGGTTCGTCCAGGACGTACAGCACGCCCACCAGCCCCGAACCGATCTGGGTCGCCAGCCGGATGCGCTGGGCCTCGCCGCCGGAAAGAGTGCCTGACGGGCGCTCCAGGTTGAGATAGTCCAGGCCGACGTCCAGCAGGAACGTCAGGCGGGCGTGGATCTCCTTGAGCACCTGGGCCGCGATCTGGGCCTCACGCGGAGACAGTTCCAGGCTGCCCAGGAACTCGACACAGTCCCGCATGGGCATGGCGCACACGGCGGCGATCGACTTGCCGTTGATCAGCACCGAGAGGGAGGCCGGGTTGAGCCGTGCGCCGTTGCACGCCGGGCACGGGATCTGCCGCATGTACTCTTCGTAGCGGTCACGGGCGAAGTCCGATTCCGTCTCCCCGTGCTTGCGGTGGACGTACTGGACCACACCTTCGAACCCGGTGCTGTACTTCCGCTCCCGGCCGAAGCGGTTGCGGTACTGGACCACCACCTTGTGGTCCTTGCCGTGCAGCACGGTCTCGCGGACGGTCTTGCCGAGCTTCTCCCACGGCGTGTCCATGGAGAACCCCAGCTCGTCGGCCAGGCCGGAGAGCAGATGATTCCAGTATTCCTGCGTGGCGGTGCCCAGGGACCACGGAGCGATGGCGCCCTCGTTCAGGCTCAGCTCGGGGTTGGGCACCACGAGCTCCTCGTCCACCTCCAGCTTGGTCCCGATGCCGGTGCATTCGGGGCACGCGCCGAACGGGTTGTTGAACGAGAAGGACCGCGGCTCGATCTCGTCGATCGCGAGCGGGTGCTCGTTGGGGCACGCCAGGTTCTCGGAGAACGCGCGCACCCGGCCGGGATCGTCGGCGTCGAGGTCCACGAAGTCGGCGAGCACGCGGCCCTCGGCCAGACCCAGCGCGGTCTCCACCGAATCAGTGAGGCGCTGACGCATGCCCTCCTTGACCACCAGACGGTCCACGACCACCTCGATGGTGTGCTTGTACTGCTTGCCCAGCTTGGGCGGATCCGTGAGCTGGACCTGCTCACCGTCGACCCGGGCCCGGGCGAAGCCCTTGGCGCCGAGCTCCTTGAAGAGGTCCACGAACTCGCCCTTGCGGCCGCGCACCACGGGAGCGAGCACCTGGAAGCGCGTGCCCTCCGGAAGCTCCAGCAGCTGATCCACGATCTGCTGAGGCGTCTGGCGGGTCACCTCCTCACCGCAGATCGGGCAGTGCGGACGTCCCACGCGAGCCCAGAGCAGGCGCATGTAGTCGTAGATCTCGGTGATGGTGCCCACGGTGGAACGGGGATTCTTGCTGGTGGACTTCTGATCGATCGAGACGGCTGGGGACAGGCCTTCGATGAAGTCGACGTCCGGCTTGTCCACCTGCCCCAGGAACTGGCGGGCGTAGGCGGAGAGGGACTCGACGTAGCGGCGCTGCCCCTCGGCGAAGATGGTGTCGAACGCGAGGGACGACTTCCCGGAGCCCGAGAGCCCGGTGAAGACGATCATGGCGTCCCGGGGCAGGTCCAGGTCCACATTGCGCAGATTGTGCTCGCGGGCGCCCTTCACCACCAGGCGCGACGACGGGGCATGACCAGGCGAGCCGGCGCCGTTCAGGCGGGCCACGCCATTGCTGTGGTTGAGCTGATCAGGAGACAGGACTTGTTCACCGCTGATATGAGGCACCTAGCCATGCTAATCGAAAACCTGTTCGAATTTCCATGTCGGCCCGGTGTGGCAGGCTGGACTGCAGACAGACCCCCTAGTAGCGAAGAGGTTCTCCATGCGCATTCCCCCGCTGGTCCCAGCTCCGGAGTCCCTGGAACTCCTGTCCGGGCATCTGCCCGTCCCGTCCCGGCTGGCCTTCGCCACGGATCTCGCGTCCGAGGATCCGGGCTGGGCGCTGCTGCGGCATCAGGCGGAGGACTGGCTGGGCGTGAGGCTTCGCGACACCGCCGCGGAGGATGCTCTGTTGCAGGTGGATCACGATCCGTCCCTGACACCAGGCGCGTACCGGCTGGAGATCGACGAGAAGATCCGCGTGTCCGCCGCGGATCTGGACGGCGTGCGCCATGCCTGGCAGACGCTCCGTCAGCTCAGCGGCCCGGAGTCGTTCGCCCCTCAGGGGTCGGCGCGCCGCCGTGCGAACGGGCAGACGGTGCCCGCGCTCCCCCGTCTCCGGGTGGAGGACACACCGCGGTTCTCGCACCGTGGCGTGCTGCTGGACGTCGCGCGCCATTTCATGCCGTTGAACGAGCTGCTGCGGTTCATCGACCTGCTCGCCGCTCACAAGCTCAATGTCCTCCACCTCCACCTCAGCGACGACCAGGGCTGGCGCTTCGAAGTCAAGGCCTTCCCCCGGCTCGCCGAGGTGGCCTCCTGGCGGCGGGACACCCCAGTCGCCTTCGACACACCCCGGCTGGAGAACGCCCTCATGGCGGGCCACCCGCACGGCGGGTTCTACACACAGGGCCAGCTGCGCGAGGCCGTCGCGTACGCCGCGGAACGCGGGATCACGATCATCCCGGAGATCGACCTGCCCGGGCACAGCGTGGCCGCGATCGCCGCCTACCCCTTCCTCGGCGTCGATTCCCCCGACGTCGAGGTCAGCACGCGCTGGGGTGTCAGCGACTGCATCCTCGACCCGTCCGAGCGGACCCTGGACTTCTACCGGACCGTGCTGGACGAACTCGTCGCCGTCTTCCCCTCTCCGACCATCCACCTGGGTGGCGACGAGGTGCCGTACACGCGCTGGGAACGGTCACCGGAGATCATGGCCCGTGCTCAGGACCTCGGGCTGGCTTCCGTGGCGTCACTGCACGGCTGGTTCCTCGGACGGCTCACCGAGCATCTGGCCGGCCATGGCCGCCAGACCGGCGTCTGGCACGAGGCCATCGGGGAGGCCCTCCCGCAGAGCGCGATCGTCAACGCATGGCTGGGCGTGGACACCGTGGAACTCAGCCTGGAACAGGGACACCGCACCGTGATCTCACAGCATGAGTTCACGTATCTGGATTACCGCGAGAGCGACCACCCCGACGAACCGAGCCCGTTCTGGCCGGTGCTGCCGTTGGAAAAGGTCCACGGTTTCGACCCGGTCCCCGAACGGATCGCGGCGCTTGAACGGGAACACGGCGGCCAGGTGGCCGGTGTCCAGGCACAGCTCTGGACCGAATACCTGGTGGACCAGCGGCTCAGGGATTTCCATGCCTTTCCCCGCCTGTGCGCCTTCGCCGAGGTGGCCTGGTCCACCCGGAAGCCGGATTTCGCGGACTTCCTCGCCCGGCTCACCGGGGACCCCGAGGTCCCGGGGCACCTGGCCCGGCTGAAGGCCGCAGGGGTCGGGTTCCGGCCCCTGGAAGGCCCGGAACCCTGGAGGTCCCGGCCCGACGTGGCGCTGTTCCGCGCGGCCCACTCCTCCTCCGAGTGAGGCTCAGCCCTGGTCGCGGTAGGCGGCCGTCAGCAGCCGGACCGCTTCAGCGAGGCTGACGCCGCCTGCGCGGGCCGCTGCGGCGTAGGCCGAGGCGGCCTCACTCAGGCTCTTCCTGCGGTCGTCCCGCGGCAGGATCACGGTGCCGTTCCGGCCACGGGTCTCCACGATCGCGGCGGCCTCCAGCTCCTTGTACGCCCGCGCCACCGTGTGTGGCGCGACATCGAGCTCGGTGGCCAGCGCGCGCACGGCGGGCAGCCGCTGGCCCGATGGCAGGCCACCGTCGTCGACCAGATGGACGATCCTGAGCCGGAGCTGTTCGAACAGCGGGACGGAACTGTCCGTCCGGGGGCGCCACTCGCCAGGGAAGGCCGTCATGCGCCCGGCACCGTTCCGGAGGGGCCCTTGCGGGCGACCGTGAACAGCCGGCGGAAGGGGAAGACGGTACCGTGCGGGGTGGCCGGATACGCTTCCCGGAGCATGGCCGCGTAGTCCGCTTCGAAGGCCTTGGCATCCGCCGCGTCGAGTGCCCCGAGGACCGGCCGCAGCCCGGTGCCGCGCACCCATTCCAGGACCGGGTCCGCCCCCTGGAGCAGCTGCTGGTAACTGGTCTCCCAGGCATCGGCCTGCCAGCCGGCGTCGAGCGCGATCCGCAGATAGTCGGCCGGCTCCAGCACCGCGTCCCGGTGCCGCAGCACGCCGGCGAGCTTCACGGCCCAGGCCGGGGATTCCGCGAGTTCACGCATGAGCACATGGGACGGCGCACCGAAATTGCCCGGGACCTGGAAAGCGAACCATGAACCCTCCGCCATGGCGTCCAGCCACACCGGAAGCATCTTCTCGTGGCCCGGGACCCATTGCAGCGCCGCATTGGACACCACGACGTCGGCCTCGCCGGGCATCCACGACGCGATGTCGCCGAGCTCGAAACGGAGGTTCGGGAGACGATCGGCATGGACCGCGGCCTGCTCAAGCATGGCGGCCGAGGAATCGACCCCCACCACCTGTGCGTCCGGCCAGCGCTCCGCGAGGGTGGCGGTCAGGGAGCCGGGACCACATCCCAGGTCCACCACCAGTCGAGGGGACTCCGCATGGATCCTCTGCGTGAGGTCGAAGAAGGGCCGGTCCCGGTAGTCACCGAACTTCACGTACGCAGCGGGGTCCCACTCCACGGTCGGGGGCATCGCTTCTCCTTCGGTGCAGAGCACGCCGGGCAGGCGTGAGCCAACTCTCAGGGCCGAGACTACCCCACCCGTTGTGTGCTCAGTTGTTGCGGGTGTWGCGGGCGAACACCCGCCACAAACGGTGTGTACACCGCCTTCGTCGAATGGGTCGAGTCCCGTGGACTGGAGCTCTACCCTGCGCAGGACGAGGCCGCCATGGAGCTGGCGGGCGGCGCGAACGTCATCCTCGCCACACCCACGGGGTCAGGGAAGTCGATGGTGGCCATCGCCGCGCACTTCTACGCGATGGCCCGCGGGGAGCGGAGCTACTACACAGCGCCGATCAAGGCCCTGGTCTCGGAGAAGTTCTTCGCCCTCTGCGACATCTTCGGCGCTGAGAACGTCGGGATGGTCACCGGCGATTCCTCGGTGAACGGTGACGCCCCCATCATCTGCTGCACCGCGGAGATCCTGGCCAACATCGCGCTCCGGGAGGGGCGGGAAGCGGTCGTGGGCTCGGTCATCATGGACGAGTTCCACTTCTACTCGGACCCCCAGCGCGGCTGGGCCTGGCAGGTGCCGCTCCTTGAACTTCCCCAGGCGCAGTTCCTGCTCATGTCCGCCACCCTCGGCGACGTCACCCGGTTCGAAAAGGGTCTGACGGAGCTCACCGGACGGCCGTCCGTGACGGTGAGCTCGGCGGAGCGGCCCATCCCCCTGCACTTCTACTACGGCATGAAGCCCATGGCGGAGACACTGGAGGAGCTGCTGGAGACCCGGCAGGTCCCCGTCTACGTGGTGCATTTCAGCCAGTTGGAGGCCATCGAGCGCGCGCAGAGCCTCATGAGCGTCAACATGTGCTCCCGTGAGGAGAAGGACAGGATCGCCGAGCTCATCGCCGGCTTCCGCTTCTCCGCGGGCTTCGGCAAGACCTTGAACCGGCTGGTCCGGCACGGCATCGGTGTGCACCATGCGGGCATGCTGCCGAAGTACCGGCGCCTGGTGGAGCAGCTCGCTCAGGCGGGCCTGCTCAAGGTCATCTGCGGGACGGACACGCTCGGCGTCGGGATCAATGTCCCCATCCGCACCGTGGTGCTCACAGCCCTCAGCAAGTTCGACGGCGTGCGCACCCGGCTGCTCAACGCTCGCGAGTTCCAGCAGATCGCCGGCCGCGCCGGCCGCGCGGGCTTCGACACCGCCGGGACGGTGGTGGTCCAGGCTCCCGAGCACACGATCGAGAACGCCAAGGCGATGGCCAAGGCCGTGGCGAAGTTCGGCGATGACCAGAAGAAGCTGCGTCAGGTGGTCAAGAAGAAGCCGCCTGAGGGCTTCGTCTCCTGGGGTGAGCCGACCTTCCAACGGCTGGTGGGGTCGGTTCCCGAGCCGCTCACGTCCAGCTTCACCATCACCCACGCCATGCTGCTGAACCTGCTGGAACGGCCCGGGGATCCGTTCGCGGCCACCCGGCACCTGCTGGAGTCGAACCACGAGCCGCGTGGCCGCCAGCTGGAGCTGATGCGGAAGTCCCTGGGCATCTACCGCGAACTGCTCGCCGCGGATGTGGTGGAGCGCATTCCCGAAGCCGAGCGCGGGCCCGATGGACGGACCGTCCGCCTCACCGTGCACCTCCAGGACAACTTCGCCCTCAACCAGCCGCTCTCCCCCTTCGCTCTCGCGGCACTGGATCTCCTCGACCCCGAGTCGCCGTCTTATGCGCTGGACGTGGTCTCGGCGATCGAATCCACGCTGGACAAGCCACGCCAGATCCTCGCCGCTCAGCTCAAGAAGGCCAAGACGGATGCCGTCGCCGCGATGAAGGCGGAAGGGGTGGAGTACGACCAGCGTATGAAGGCCCTCGAGGACGTGAGCTATCCTCAGCCGCTGGCCGAGCTGCTGCTCGAAGCCTTCGACACGTACCGCCGGGCGGCCCCCTGGGTGGGCGACTTCGAACTCACGCCCAAGTCCGTGGTCCGGGACATGTACGAACGCGCCATGAGCTTCGGCGAATTCGTCCAGTTCTACGGGCTGGCCCGCAGCGAGGGCATCGTCCTGCGGTACCTCAGCGATGCCATCAAGGCCCTGCGCCAGACCGTCCCGGCAGATGCGCTGCGTGAGGATCTCGAGGACCTGATCGCCTGGCTCGGCGAGCTGGTGCGTCAGGTCGACTCGAGCCTCCTGGACGAATGGGAGGAGCTGAGCAACCCGCATGATCACGCGGAGGATCCCCTGCTCCCTCCCGCCCCGCCCCGTCTGACCGACAACGTCCGGGCGTTCCGGGTCATGGTCCGCAACGAGATGTTCCGCAGGGTCGAACTGTTCGCCGACGAGGACTCCCGGGCCCTGGCGGAGCTCGACGGCGAGTCCGGCTGGCACTCGGACCGCTGGGAGGACGTCCTGGACGACTACTTCGAAGAGCACGAGGACATCAGCACGGGAGCAGACGCCCGCGGCCCTCAGCTGCTCCTCATCACGGAGCACCCGGGGCGCTGGGAGGTCCGGCAGATCTTCGCGGATCCGGCGGGGAACCACGACTGGGGCATCTCGGCCGAGGTCGATCTCGCGGCGTCCGACGAGGCGGGCAGCGCCGTGATCAAGGTCCTGGACGTCAATCGACTCTGATTGGCCCGGCTCCCCGGCTAAGCTGAAATCCATGAGCCGCATCAGAGAAGCCACCCGCGCAGACGTCCCGGCGATCCACCAGATGATCGTGGACCTGGCCGTGTATGAGAAGGAGCCGGACGCCGTCCGGAACACCCCGGAGGAGCTGGAGAAGCACCTCTTCGACGGCCACCCGGCCATCTACGCCGCCGTCGCGGAGGATGACCTCGGGCGGACCCGTGGATTCGCCCTCTGGTTCCTGAACTACTCCACCTGGGAGGGCGTCCACGGGATCTACCTCGAAGACTTGTACGTGAAGCCGGAGGCCCGGGGCGAAGGCCACGGCAAAGCCCTCCTGGCCCATCTGGCAGCGCTGGCGGTGGAACGCGGTTACGCCCGCGTGGAGTGGAGCGTCCTGGACTGGAACGAACCGTCCATCCGTTTCTACCGCTCCCTGGGCGCCGTCCCCATGGACGGCTGGTCCACGTTCCGTCTCACGGGCGACGCCTTGCAGGCCGTCGGGACCGGTGAGGACGCCTCGGCGGTGACCGCGTGAGCGACGCCGTCACTCACCGGGCCGGCCAGGTCCACGAATTCCGCGGTCTCCGCACTGCGGACCACGTCTTCACCGTGCCGCTGCGCCCGGCCGAGCCGGAGGGCGAGACCCTGGAGGTCTTCGCCCGGGAGTACGGCCCGGCAGGCCTGAGCGACGAGCAGCGGAACGAACTTCCCTGGCTGCTGTTCTTTCAGGGCGGGCCCGGTTTCCCCGGCAACCGCTGGACATCCTTGAGCGGTTGGGCCAAGGCCGCCACCGAGCACTTCCGGGTCCTGATGCTGGATCAGCGCGGCACGGGGCTCTCATCCCCGGTGGAGGCGAAGACACTCGCCGCCCGTGGTGACGCGGCAGCCCAGGCCGAGTATCTCAGCCATTTCCGGCACGACTCGATCGTGGCGGACGCCGAGGCGATCCGCACCGCCCTCGGCATCGACCGGTGGAGCATCTTCGGGCAGAGCTTCGGCGGCTGGTGCTCTCTGGCCTACCTCTCGCTGGCGCCGGCGGCCCTCCGCGAGGTCCTGATCACCGGAGGGCTCGCTCCCCTGCACGGCTCCCCGGACCGCGTCTACCGCGCGACCTACTCCCGGATGGAAGCCCGCAACCGCGAGTACTTCGCCTGGTACCCGGAGGACCGGGTCCTGGTGAACCGGATCGCGGCGCACCTCCGCGAAGTGCCGGAGTTCCTGCCACGCGGCGAGCGGCTGACCGTGGAGCGCTTCCAGATGCTCGGCATGTACCTGGGTGGCAACACGCGGGTCGACTCGCTGCACTATCTCCTGGAGAAGGCGTTCATCCAGACTCCCGAGGGTGAGCGTCTGTCCGATTGGTTCCTCGCGCAGCTGCCCGCCTACCTGGACTTCGCGGCGAATCCTCTGTATGCCGCGATCCACGAGTCGATCTACGCCCAGGAGGCGGCCACCGACTGGTCGTCCTGGCGGGTGCTCCAGGAGTTCCCGCAGTTCTCCCCCGACGCCGAGGACGTCCTGCTCACGGGCGAGATGATCCAGCCCTGGCTGTTCGACCAGGATCCGTCGCTGCGGCCCCTGAAGGAGGTGGCGGAGCTGATCGCCGCCAAGCAGGACTGGCCCCGGGTCTTCGACCGGGACGTCCTGACCACCAACACGGTGCCCGTCGCGGCTGCGGTGTATGCCGATGACGTCTTCGTGGACCGTGAGCTCTCCCTGGAGACCGCGTCCTCCGTCCGCGGCCTGAAGAGCTGGGTCACCCCTGACTTCCACCATGACGGGATCGCCGACGACGGCGAGGCCATCTTCCGCCGCCTGCTCGCCATGGCGCGGAGCGGGGACGGCCCGGCGGCCTGACGCGAGCCTCCTCCCCAGACGAACGACGCCGGGCGGCAGCTGTCAGCTGGCGCCCGGCGTCGTCGTTCAGAGGCGTTCCCGGAAACCCGGGCTGACGTCAGCGCTGCTCGGGAGTCTTTCCTGCCTCAGCCGCCGCCTCGGCTTCGCGACGGGCGGCCACTTCCTCCTGATGAGCCACCCGCTCCGCCGTCCGGCTGATCTGGTGCTGCGTCTCTTCCCGGCCGTCCCTCTTCTTGGAGACCGCCAGGCTGGCGACCACGGCCAGGATGATGGTGCCGAGGATGAAGATCAGCGAGAAGGACGTGGGGATGTCCGGGGCCCACTCGATGTGCTGGCCGCCGTTGATGAACGGCAGTTCGTTCTCGTGCATGGCGTGGAAGATCAGCTTGAAACCGATGAAGGCCAGGATGATCGAGAGAGCGTGCTTGAGGTAGATGAGCCGTTCCATGAGTCCGCCCAGCAGGAAGTACAGCTGCCGCAGACCCATGAGGGCGAAGATGTTGGCCGTGAAGACGATGAACGGGCTCTTGGTGAGGCCGAAGATCGCGGGGATGGAGTCCAGGGCGAAGATCAGGTCCGTCATGCCGAGGGTCAGGAAGACCAGGAGCATCGGGGTGAAGAGCCGCTTGCCGTTGATCTTCACGGTGGCCTTGCCGCCGTTGAACTCGTTGTGCATGGGGAGGACCTTGGAGAACCAGCGGACCAGGCGGTTGTCGCCGCCGTCCTCGTCATCCTCGCTGTCGTCCTTGGCCTGGTTGTAGGCGGTCCAGAGGAGGAAGGCGCCGAAGATGTAGAAGACCCAGGAGAACTGCTCGATGATGACGGCACCCAGGAGAATGAAGATGCCGCGCAGGATCAGCGCGATGATGATGCCCACCATGAGGGCTTCCTGCTGGTACTTCCGGGGCACCGAGAAGCGCGCCATGATGATGATGAAGACGAACAGGTTGTCGATGCTCAGGCTGTATTCGGTGACCCAGCCGGCCACGAACTGGCTGCCGTACTCGGGGCCGGTGAAGGCGAACATCAGGCCGGCGAACACGAGCGCCAGAGCCACGTAGAAACCGACCCAGAGGCCGGCTTCCTTCATGGAGGGTTCGTGGGGACGCTTGAGGACCATCAGGAGATCGACGAGAAGCACGACGCCGAGGACCACAAAGGATCCGACCTCAAACCAGAGGGGAAGTTCAGGCACGGGGAGACCTTTCAGAGGGTATGGGACATTGCCATAAGTCTCTCCGATCCTGTCGCACAGGATCTGCCCAGCCCGGCGAAGCGCCATTGCCTCACGTGTTGACGGACTGAGCACACGGGATACTCCCCTACTCGGTGACCATTCTATCCCACCGCGAAGTCCACCTGCGTCCGTCCGTCACACACCACGGCTCAGGCGTGGCCCGCCGACTGCATCTGGCGCAACTCCTTCTTCAGATCGCCCACCTCATCGCGGAGCCGGGCTGCCAGCTCGAACTGCAGCTCGGCGGCCGCAGCGTGCATCTGCTCGGTCATCTGCTCGATCAGGCCCACCAACTCCGTGGCCGGAGCGGCCGCGAGGCCATCCCGGCGGATCGTGGCACTGCCCTTCTCCGCGGCGGCCTTGGAGCCCTTGGTGTTGCGCTTGGCGCCCGCCAGGAGCTCCTGAGTGTCCGCGTCCTCCCGGGCCAGCTGATCCGTGATGTCCGCGATCTTCTTCCGGAGCGGCTGCGGGTCCACCCCGTGTTCCTTGTTGTACGCCACCTGGATCTCGCGGCGGCGGTTGGTCTCCTCGATGGCCAGCGCCATGGAGTCCGTGATGCGGTCCGCGTACATGTGCACCTGACCCGACACGTTACGCGCGGCGCGCCCGATGGTCTGGATCAGCGAGGTGGACGACCGCAGGAAGCCTTCCTTGTCCGCATCCAGGATCGCGACGAGCGACACCTCCGGAAGGTCCAGGCCCTCGCGGAGCAGGTTGATGCCCACGAGCACATCGAAGACGCCCAGGCGCAGTTCACGCAGCAGTTCCACGCGCCGTAGGGTGTCCACATCCGAGTGAAGGTACTGGACCTTCACCCCGTGGCTGAGCAGGTATTCCGTCAGATCCTCGGCCATGCGCTTGGTCAGCGTGGTCACCAGGACGCGTTCGTCCTTCTCCACGCGGGTCCGGATCTCACCCAGGAGATCGTCGATCTGGCCCTTGGTGGGCTTGACCACGATCTCCGGGTCCACCAGACCGGTAGGACGGATGATCTGCTGCACCACGCCGTCCGATTTGCCGAGCTCGTACTTGCCGGGCGTCGCGGAGAGGTACACGGTCTGACCGACGCGCTCAAGGAACTCGTCCCACTTCAAGGGCCGGTTGTCCATGGCGGACGGCAGGCGGAAGCCGTGCTCCACCAGGGTCCGCTTGCGGCTGGCGTCGCCTTCGTACATGGCGCCGATCTGCGGCACCGTGACGTGCGATTCGTCGATCACGAGCAGGAAATCGTCCGGGAAGTAGTCCAAGAGGCAGTGCGGGGCGGACCCGGCTTCACGTCCGTCGATGTGACGGGAGTAGTTCTCGATGCCGTTGCAGAAGCCCATCTGCTGCATCATCTCGAGGTCGTAGGTGGTGCGCATGCGCAGACGCTGCGCCTCCACGAGCTTGTTCTGCGCTTCGAAGGTGGACAGCCGGGAGGCGAGCTCGTCCTCGATGGTCTTGATGGCGCGGGACATCCGCTCCGGGCCGGCCACATAGTGCGACGCCGGGAAGACGTACATCTCGTTCTCCTCCCGGACGATCTCGCCCGTCACGGGGTGGAGGGTGTAGATGTTCTCCACCTCGTCCCCGAAGAACTCGATCCGCAGCGCGAGCTCCTCGTACATGGGGATGATCTCCACGGTGTCACCGCGCACCCGGAACGTGCCGCGATGGAAGTCGATGTCATTGCGGGCGTACTGCATCGCGACGAAACGCCGGAGCAGATCGTCCCGGTTGATCTCCATCCCCTTGCGCAGGGTGACCATGCCGGCGATGTACTCCTCGGGGGTGCCGAGACCGTAGATGCAGGACACGGTGGCCACCACCACCACATCGCGCCGCGTCAGCAGGGCGTTCGTGGCGGAGTGCCGCAGTCGCTCCACCTCTTCATTGATGGAGGAGTCCTTCTCGATGAAGGTGTCCGTCTGGGGAACGTACGCTTCCGGCTGGTAGTAGTCGTAGTAGGAGACGAAGTACTCGACCGCGTTGTTGGGCAGCAGCTCACGGAACTCGTTGGCGAGCTGGGCGGCGAGCGTCTTGTTCTGCACCAGGA
This sequence comes from Arthrobacter sp. RAF14, assembly GCF_052114185.1. Taxonomy (NCBI): domain Bacteria; kingdom Bacillati; phylum Actinomycetota; class Actinomycetes; order Micrococcales; family Micrococcaceae; genus Arthrobacter; species Arthrobacter sp. RAF14. The sequence goes on from NZ_JBFREG010000007.1 coordinate 59,249, forward strand.
CGAGCGTGGGACGCTGGACCTGCTCGATCAGCCAGGCCGTGGTCGCGCCCTTGCCGGTGCCGGTGGCGCCGAGCAGCACGATGTCCTTCTCACCATTGGTGATGCGTTCGGTCAGCTCCGCGATGGCGGTGGGCTGATCCCCGGCGGGCTGGTATTCGGAGACGACCTCGAAAGGCGCCACGACACGGTTGATCTCCTGGGCGAGGCTCATAGAACAAATGTACTACTCGGCTAGGACACTTTACGGGCCACGTTCTCCCACAGCGCATCGACCTGTTCCAGGAGCTGATCAAGGGTTCCGGTGTTCTCCAGAATCACGTCGGCGGCGGCGTTGCGTTCGTCCCGGCTCGCCTGGGCGGCGATGCGGGCCCGAGCTTCCTCCTCGGTCATGCCCCGGTGTTCGAGCATGCGCGCCACGCGGACATCATCCGGGGCGTCGACCACCACGACCAGATCGAAGTCGCCCTGCTGTCCGGTCTCCACCAGGAGCGGGATGTCCTGCACGACGACGGCGGCCTGCGGCGCCGCGGCCACGATCGCCGCCGCAGCGCTCCGGACCAGGGGGTGGACGATGGCATTCAGCGTCCGGCGCCGTCCGTCGTCGGCGAACACGAGCGCCCCGAGTGCCGGCCGGTCCAGGGAACCGTCCGCCCGGATCACGCCCTCGCCGAATGCTTCACGGATCGCGGCCAGCCCGGGCGTTCCCGGTTCCACGACCTCCCGTGCCAGCGCATCGGCGTCGACCACCACGGCTCCCAGTTCGGCGAGCCGCGCCGTCACCACCGACTTCCCCGAGGCGATACCGCCGGTCAATCCGATTCTCAGCACAGCACCACATTAACCGCTGAACGCGAGTGAGTGCCGTTCTCTGGACTCATTCGAGGATCTTTCCCTTGGTCTCGGGCATCACGAACAGCACCACCAGGAAGGCCAGCGCGGCTGCGACGGACACGTACCAGAAGAAGACGTGCCCGATCCCCATACCTCCGAGCCACGTCACCACCAGGGTGGCCGTCCCACCGAACGTGGCGACGGTGAGGTTGTACCAGGAACCGATCCCCGTAGCCCGCAGGTGCGTGGGGAACAACTCGGAAGCGAAGGCCGGGTTGAGTGCGGCGTGCATGGCGTACAGCCCCAGGCCCACCATGTAAACCGCGAACATGTTCCCAAACCCCGGTCCCACCAGTCCCGACAGCGGAACGATGAGCAGCGCGGTGCCGGCCGTCATCGTGATGAGCAACGGCTTCCGTCCGATCCGGTCGGACAGGGCACCCAACGGGTACTGGAGCGCCACGAAGATGGCGGTCGCCAGGGAGAGTGCCCAGAAGACCTGGGACTTCTGGGCACCCTTGAAGGTGATCGCGTACGGCGCCAGCGCAGAGAAGTTCGTGTAGTAGGTCAGGGTGCCCACCATGGTCAAAGCCACCAGGATGAGGACCGACCTCGGATGTTTGGTCAGCGTGGTCCAGAGCGGGCGCCTGACGCTCTGCGCCTTCTCCTTGGACTCTTCGAACTTGTCCGACTCCGTCATGTCTCGACGCAGCCACAGGCCGACCAGACCGAGCAGAGCACCGATGAAGAACGGGATACGCCAGCCCCAGCCGGCAAGATCCTCAGGGCCCAGCAGTGAGGTCATGAGAGCTCCGAGCAACGAGGCGAGAAGGACGGTGAAGCCCGTGGACATGTAGAAGAACGCCGAGTAACGTCCCCGGCGTTCCGGCGGCGCGATCTCCCCAAGGTAGGAGGAAGCGTTGGAGACTTCCCCACCCAGGGAGATACCCTGTGCCACACGGGCAATGAACAGTAGGGCCGGAGCCAGCCAGCCGACGGCACTGAACGTCGGAAGAATTGCGATCAACAATGAGCCGCCCGCCATGAGCGTGATGGTCAAGAGCATGCCCGCCTTGCGCCCCCGGATATCTGCCAGACGTCCGATCAGGATGCCGCCGAGGGGGCGGAAGAAGAAGGCCAGTGCGTAGGTCAGGAAGGTTGCCAGGAGGGCTCCGGTCGCATCTCCGGGAAAGATCTGCCCGGCGAAGAAGACCGCGAACGTCGCGTAGACCGTCCAGTCGAACCATTCCACCGCGTTGCCGACGCTGGCAGCGATGATGGTCCGCACCGGCATCCGGTGCCGGTCGGTCGTATACCCACGGCGCCTTCCGGGGGTGGAAATAGTCGTCATGTACAGCCTCATTCCTACTGATCACTATGGCGTATCGAGAACCGCGTCGTCTCCGGGAAGTCGGAGAATCGCGGGAGGATCGCCAGGTCTGGCGTAAGGGGCGGCGGGCTTCAAGCCTTCGCCGTAAATGACCATTGGATTGGCCACTGGACCAATTCAAGATTACCGAAGTGACAGTGTGGCGTCAATCACTTCGCCGGCGCACCGTCGGCGTGTTCCGCACTTATCCGGGCACGACGACGGTGCGAGGCCGTCAGGAAGCCGCGAAGGGGTCCGAGACCCCCACGAACTGGGTGTAGAGGTACTCTTCGATGCCCTCGAAGCCGCCCTCCCGGCCCAGGCCGGAGAGTTTGACGCCACCGAACGGCGCGGCGGGATTGGCGATGACGCCCGCGTTGAGCGCCAGCATGCCGGTTTCCAGTCCTTCGGCCACCCGCAGACTGCGATTCACGTCCCGTGTGAAGACGTAGGCCATCAGCCCATAGTCTGAGTCGTTGGCCATCCGAAGGGCCTCCTCCTCCTCGGTGAAGGTGATGATGGGCGCCACCGGGCCGAAGACCTCCTCGGCCAGGATCCGCGAATCCGGAGCGATCCCTGTCAGCACGGTGGGCTTGTAGAAGTAGCCCGGCCCGTCCACCGCGGAACCGCCCGTGAGCACGGTAGCCCCGCGGTCCACGGCGTCCTGCACCAGTTCATGCACCTTGTTCCGGGACTTGGCGTCCACCAGAGGACCGAGGTTCACCCCTTGTTCGGTGCCACGGGCCACCACCTGCGCGGCGACCAGGGCGGAGAACTTGGTGGAGAATTCCTGCAACACGTCTCTGTGCACGATCATCCGGTTCGCAGCCGTGCAGACCTCGCCCATGTTGCGCATCTTGGCCGCCAACGCCCCCTCCACAGCCGCGTCGATGTCGGCGTCCTCGAAGACGATGAAGGGTGCGTTGCCACCCAACTCCATCGACGTGCGCAGCACACGCTGCGACGCGTCCGCCAGCAGACGCTGCCCCACCGGCGTCGAACCGGTGAAGGAGAGCTTACGCAGCCGCCGGTCCTTCAGGAGCGGGCCGGTGGTCGCCCCCGCGGTCGAGGTGGGGATGAGATTCAGAACGCCGTCCGGGAGCCCGGCCTCCTGCATGACCTGGGCGAAGAGCTGAGCCGTGAGCGGGGTCAGGTTCGCGGACTTGAGCACGATGGTACAACCGGCTGCCACGGCGGGGGCCACCTTCCGGGTGGCCATGGCGAGCGGAAAGTTCCAGGGGGTGATGAGTAGGCAAGGACCCACCGGGCGCTTCTGAACGAGGAAACGGTTCCGGCCATCCGGCGCGGTAGAGTAGCGTCCTGTCACGCGGACCGCCTCCTCGGAGAACCAGCGCAGGAACTCGGCGCCGTAGACGGCCTCGCCACGTGCCTGGTCCAGGGGCTTGCCCATCTCCAGGGTCATCAGGAGTGCGAAGTCCTCGGCCCGGGCCAGCACACCCTCAAAGGCCAGGCGCAGGATCTCACTCCGCTCCCGCGGCGCCACCTTGGCCCAGGACTCCTGCGCCGCGGAGGCCGCGTCGAGCGCCGCCATGGCGTCCTCGGGCCCGGCATCCGCAACGCTGAGCAGCGTCGCGCCCGTGGCCGGATCCTCGACGTCGAACGTCCTGCCCGAAACGGAGGGCCGCCACTGGCCGTTGATGAGCAGGCCGGTGGGGACCGACTCCAGCAGCGCGCGTTCGCGCTCGGTGTAGATTCCAGTTTCCATGCTGAATCTCCTTCACGGATTCTCCCGGCAGGAATGCCGAGGTCCGGATCGATGGTGCATTGACGGTGCCCCCGAAGGAGGGGCGATGCCCAGAGCGCGTCATGGGCAGGCTGGTGATGCCGTGGGCCGGTCAGCGCTGAGCGGCCCACGGAGACTGCTAGCGGATCGCCCGGAACTTCCTGGCGGCGAGCAGGGACAGGATGCTGATGACCGCGAGCGCCGCGAGGTAGAGACCCGGGGACATCGATTGCCCCGTGGCACCGATCAGCCAGGCGGCGATCATGGGCGTGAAACCGCCGAACACGGCGACCGCGGTGTTGTAACTGAGCGCCAGCCCCGTGGCGCGCCTCGCTGCCGGGAAGACGTCTCCCATGACGGATGGCAGCGCGGCGAAGTAGAGCGACTTCAGGGCCCCGAGCACCACCATGCACAGCAGCAGAACGCCGACGCTCCGGGCGACGTCGAGCCAGAGGAAGAGCGGGACCACCACCACGCCGATGACGGCGGCCGCTGGGATCATCATGCGGAGTCTCCCGACCCGGTCCGTGAGGTGGCCCACCAGCGGTGTGGCAAAGGTGAGAATGACGCCCGTGACCACCAGGGACCAGAAGGAGCTCGACGACGGCAGGCCGAGTTTCTGGATGCCCAGGGTGGGCAGGTACTGGATCATGAAGTTCAAGGCCGTGGAGATCACCATCGCCCCGCCCGCGATGAGTGTGGCGACCTTCTGGGACCGGAAGATCTCCCTGACGGGAGCGTGCGCCTCCTCCCGGACACGCCCTTCCAGGGGCACCTCCTCCACGTGCCGTCGCACGAAGTAGCCCACGGGACCCACCAGCAGCCCGAAGAAGAAGGGGATGCGCCAGCCCCACGCCGTCATGTCCTCCGGGCTGAGCACCGCGGTGAGGACTGCGACGAACAGCGAGGCCAGCAGCGTGCCCAGGCCCTGGCTGGCGAATTGGAAGCTTCCGAAGAAGCCCCGCCGACCGGGATCCTGCGCCACGAGATACGAAGTGGCCGCCCCGAACTCGCCTCCCGCGGAGAAGCCCTGGATCAGCCGCGCCAGCACGACACCGAGCGGTGCCAGAATCCCGATGCTGTCATGGCCCGGCATGAACGCCAGAATGGCCGTGCCCACCACCATGAGCCGAATGGTCAGCACCAGGCCTTTCTTCAATCCCCTGCGGTCCGCGTAGGAGCCCAGCACCAGGCCGCCCAGGGGGCGGATGAGGTACGAGGCGCCGAACGCCGCCAGCGCGTTGACCGTCTCCACGGCAGGGTCCTCGGACGGGAAGAAGTTCTTGCCGATGTAGATCGCCAGAAGGGCGTAGATCGACATGTCGAACCACTCAAGGGCGTTGCCGATGGTCGCGGCAGCGACGGCGCGCACCTGCCGGGGATCCCGCCGGGATTCCGGCTGACGCAGGTCACGTCTTGAAGGAGCCAGGCTCACATCATCGTGTTTCATGGGCTCTCCTGAAAGGATGGTGAATTTACACGGGGTCAGGCAGGGACCGGGCCGGTACCTGCCGCTTCATGGGTGCCGGGCGCTCCCCCGGGTGGCCCAGGTGGTGGAAGAGTGCGCACATGATGCGCAGTCCTTCCTCCCCGATCGAGGGCAGGAAGTGCTCATTGGGTGCGTGCTGACGGCATCCGGGGTATGAATGCGGCACCCAGAGGGTCGGGATGCCGAGCGTATCGGCGAAGACCGCGTTGGGCAGGGAACCGCCGATGTTCGGCAGCACCGCCGTCGACTTTCCGCTGGCCTCGTCCATGATCGCGGCAGCCCATGTCACCCAAGGATCGGTCACTTCGATCCGGCTGGCCGGGAAGTGGTTGACCACATCCACGGTCACCATGCCGAGGCCGTGCTCGGCGAGCCACTCCCGGATCGCGGGGGCGAACGATTCCGTATCCGAACCGGCGACGTAGCGAAGCTGCAGGATGGCCGAGGCCTCACCGGGGATGGCGTTGACCGGGTCATCGACGTCTCCGGCGCCGAGCGCCAGGACTTCCAGCACATTGGAACCCCACAGGCGTTCCGCGGGGGTCAGGCCCGGGTCGAACCACTCTGGGTCCGGGTCGGGGTCTCCGACGCTCGGGCGGAACTCAAGCCGGGCAAGCGCCGCCGCGGTCTCGGGCGAAGGAACTGGTGCCTGCAGGGCAGGGACGCGCAACCGCCCCGCACCATCCACCAAGGATTGGACTGCTGCGGCCACCGTGGTGGCCGCGTTGCGCAGGATGCCGCCCCAGTTGCCGGAGTGCAGGGAGTCTTCCCGAAGGTCCGCGGACAAGCGGAAGGTGTAGGCGCCTCGATTTCCGAGGAAAAGCGTCGGGGTCTCGGCGTCGATCCGCGGTCCGTCCGAGGCGATCAGCACGTCCGCCGTCAACGAGTCACGGTGGGCGTCCACGAATTCGTTCAGGGCCGGGGAGCCGATCTCTTCGCCGCATTCGAAGAGGAAGATCAGATTGAATCCCAGGGACCCCTGCTCCTGGAGCAGGATCCGTGCGGCGCTGAGGTTGACGTGATGCTGCCCCTTGTTGTCCGCCGTGCCACGCCCGTACCACACCCCATTCTCATCGCTGAGGGTCCAGGGATCACGGCCGTCCAGCCACCGGTCGTCCATGCCGGCCACCACATCGGCGTGGCCATAGCAAAGCACGGTGGGAGCCTCGGGGTTCTCCAGACGGCGGGCCACCAGGAAGCTGTTCCCGCTGGCGTTCCAGTTCCGGTGGACCTCCGTTTGGAAGCCCATGCCGTTGAGTTCAGGGACCAGAAGTTCGTCGAGGTATGCATTCAGTTCAATGCTCAAACGCCAAAAGGAACTCTCGGTTCGATAGGAAACCCTTCGAGCGAGATCGGAGAAGAACTCCCCCGATTCGAGGTATTCCTTAGCCTTTACCCAGGATTCTTGGAGCACGCGTCCGCCATTCTTTTCGTATCACTGTCTCTGGCAGTCAAGATTAGAGGTGGCGCGACGCGGCGAACCAGTGCCGTTTTACTGATTCGACTTGCATTAAATGCAATCCAGGGTTCAAATGGCACGATGCGCATCCTCCCCACGAACTTTCAGTACTTCTACGAGGTGGCCCGCTCCGGCACGATCGCCGAGGCCGCCGAATCCCTGCATGTCTCCTCATCGGCCATCTCGCGTCAGATCGCAACCCTGGAACGCCAACTCGGCGTCGCGCTCTTCACCCGGCACGCGCGAGGCATGGAGCTCAGCCCCGCAGGCCGAATGCTCCTCAGCCACGTCCGCCGCACCGAGATGGAGGGCGAGACGCTGCTGGACGAGCTCCAGACCCTCCAGCACCCCCGGAGGCGCGTGCTGCGCGTCACCAGCTGTGAGGGCTTGGCCCGCAAGCGGGTGCCGGAAGCCCTGACGCTCTTCCAGCAGGAGCATCCCGATGTGGATGTAGAGCTGACGGTCCTCGCATCAGCGCTGTCCACCCATCGGCTCCAGGAAGGCGAGTCGGATGTGGCCGCCGTCTATGCGATCGCCCCGCCTCGCGAAGTCCGCGTCGCCGGCTCCTTCCCGGCGCCCGCCCACGCCATCCTGCCGCACGACTCGGAAGCCGCGGAGACACCCGGACCGATCAGCCTGCCCGAGCTGTGCCGCCTCCCCCTGGCGCTCTCCTCCCGAGGCATCACCCAGCGGGAGCTGTTCGACATCGCAGTCCGGATGGACCGTCTGGAGCCGCGCATCGCGCTGGAGACGGATCACGTGAGCCCGCTCATGGAATTCGTCCGTGCCAGTGCCGGCGCAACACTCCTCAGCCATTTCACGGTGGACCCGATGGCCGACGACTACGCGGTACTGCGCAGCATCGACCACCCGGTTCTCGGACAACGACAGGCCCAGGTCCAGCTTCCCCTGGGACGGGGCCGAAGGACCTGGGCCGAGGCGTTCGCCAGGCATCTGAGCGAGGTGCTTTCGCGGTGCCCGCCGCCCACGGCGGCCAGCTGATCAGATGGCCACGGGGCCGCCGTCGACGGCGCGTATGACCATCGCCGCGACGTCCAGCAGGCGATGGTCCTGCTGCCGCCGGCCCAGCAATTGCACACCGATGGGCAGGCCGTTCGGCCCCGTGCCGAGAGGCAGGCTGATCGCCGGGACGCCGAGTGCGGTGCCCGCGCGGCACAGCCGCGGATCGCCCGTGCTGGAGGCCTCCGGCGCCTCACCGAAGGCGCTGGGCACGACGACGGCGTCAAGTCCGCTCGTGCGCTCCTCCCACTCGAACTGCCAGCGGGAGATCCGCACCATGGCGTCGACCGCCCGTTCGGAGCCAATCGCCGCCGAGGCTTCCAGGTATGAGCGCAGTCTGGCCGAGAGGCCGTCCGGACGGGCCCGGAGTTCGGGACCGAGCGTCCGGTGCGCCTCGAAGCCCATGAGCACTTCCTGTTCGTCCGCCAGCGAGGACAGCAGCCCGTCCAGCTCCGAGTCCCTTACCTCGAACCCGGCGGTCACGAGCCGACGTCCGACGCCCCGCAGGACGGCTTCAGTGCCGTCCCCCAAGGCTCGCCAATCCCCGCCTGCACCGATGGCGATCCGCAGGGGCCGTTCGTCCGCCGTCTCGCACTCCGGCGCGTCCGAAAGCACCCTCAAGACCGTGCGGAGATCCTCCACCCGGCGGCCGAACAACCCCAGGGTGTCAAAACTACGCGCCAGTTCCCGCACCCCGGTCCGGTCGACCACGGCGAACCCCGGCTTGAAACCGAGAACTCCGCAATAGGAGGCGGGACGCAGCACCGATCCCGCAGTCTGCGTGCCGAGCGCCACGGGAACCAGGCCAGCGGCCACGGCGGCCGCCGAACCACTGGAGGACCCTCCCGGGGTCCGGCCCGAGTGGTGGGGGTTCCGGGTGACCGGGGGCTGGAAGAGGGCGAACTCGGTGGTCACGGTCTTGCCTACGATCACCGCACCGGCTGCACGGAGCCGACGCGCCGCCTCGGCATCCTCGGCCGGCCGGTGACCGGCATGGAGTACCGAGCCGTACTCGGTCTCTTCATCCGCGGTATCGATCAGGTCCTTGATGCCGAGCGGGACACCGTAGAGCGGGAGGTCTCCTCCGAGCCCCTCCAGATCCTCGATCCGGCGGCGCACCGTCTCCGGGCGGAAGCGGGTGAACGCACGCAGCTCCCCGTCGCGCTCCCGGATGCGGTCCAGAACCCGCTCCAGGAAGGGCCCAGGACCGGTCCGGCCGTCCCTCAGTCGGGCGGCCAGACCCGCGACCGCCGGGAAGTCCGGGGTGACGCGCTCAGCGCGAAGCAGCTCAGATGACATGGGGCGCCACCAGAATCGCGATGCCGAAGATGACGAAGCCGGCCAGGAAGGCGACCACGGTGTAGCCCATCACCTGCCGGACGTTGAGCTTGGCGATCGCCAACGCGGGCAAGAGCCAGAAAGGCTGGATCATGTTGGCGATCGCCTCGCCGAAGGCCACCGCCATGGACATCAGGCCCAGATATGAGCCTGAATCCTGCCCCATGGCCAGTGCCGACTGCACTGCGATCGGTCCTTGGACGCCCCAGTGTCCTCCGCCCGACGGCACGAAGAGGGAGATGAGGATGGAGGCGATGAAGGTCATGAACGGGAGCGTGTTCGCGTCTGTACCGCTGACGATGGCGTGGGCGAGGATGGACTCCAGGGCTGGTCCGTCCTTGACCCGTGAGTAGCCCAGCAGTGCCATGATGCCACCGTAGAGCGGATACTGCAGCAGCAGCGGACCGCAGGTCTTCGCGGCACCGGTGAAGGCCTTGATGAACTGGATGGGGGTCTTATGCAAGAGGGCGCCGATGATGGTGAAGAGCATGATCATGGAGCCGATGTTCAGCTGGAACCCGCTCTGGATGAAGTACCAGAAGCCCGCCGCGAAGAACAGCACGTTGAGGATCCAGAGATTCTCCAGACGCTCCGCGAAGGAGCGCTTGCCGGTCTTCTTCTCCACAATCTCCGTCTCCGCGAAGAGCTGGGGATCGGGCGGGAAAGCCGCTTTCGGTGCGATCCGCTGGATCATGAAGGCCAGAACCGCCACGGAGACCAGGACGGGGACCCAGCTGAACGGCTGGAAGATGGTGTCCCCCAAAGGAACCAGCTTGCCCGTCATCTGATAGATGACGTTGATGGGACTCGCCGGGTCCGTGTTCGCCAGAGCAATGGAGGAGGAGAATCCCTGGGTCCAGACCATGTAGCCCATGTAGCCAGAGGCGATCAGATAGCCGAAGTGCGCCGAGGGCAGGCGCTTGGCGACCTCCTTGGCCACCAGGGCTCCGGTCACCAGTCCGAGGCCCCAGTTGAGCAGGCAGAACACCGAACCCACGGCGAAGCAGAGCAAGGCTCCTTCCACCTGATTGCGAGGGCGGGCCGCCAGCGCCCGCAGGCCCTTCTTCACCACGGGCGCTTCGGCCAACGTGTACCCGGTGACCAGGATCAGGACCATCTGCAACGCGAACGTGAAGATGTTCTTGGCACCCCATACGCCCGAGTACCAGGCGCCGATCATCCCGCCGGGGTTCACACCCGGCACGGCCACGGCCACCATGACGCCCACCAGAATGGTGAGGATCACCGCGAACAGATAAGGGTCCGGCATGAACCGTTCGACGTACCGGACGCAAAGCCCGGTGAATCTCTCAAGAAGCCCGCGCCGAACACGGACCTCTCCTGCGACTGCTGACATTGCTTGACCTCAGATTCCGGCCGGAGCCTCATACGGATCGCAAGTGACCCGGTGGACTGTCCACCGGACATATGATTCCGTTTCGCGAGAGTGTGGTCAAGGACACAAAATGCCCCGGGCATGTCCGCCCGGGGCTGATTTCAGAAGGCCCTCAGTCGTCGCCGAGAAGACGGACCTTCCTGATGGAGCCGAGATGAGAGTGCATTGCAGCGGCCGCCAGCGCGGGATCGCCGGCCCGGATGGCTTCGGTCACCGTGCGATGCTGCACCAGGGATTCCTGGGGCCTGCCCGGCTGCCCCAGCGATTCGACACGCGTCTCCCGGATGAGGCCTGAGATCTCATTCATCATGCGCCCCAGCAGTTCCGAATGTGCCGCCGCCGTCACCGCGGCGTGGAAGCGCTCGTCACCCTCGACGCCGCGCTCGCCCGACTCCAGCTGCTCCGACATGAAGGCCAGGGCGTCATCGATGAGCCGCATGTCCGCGGGAGTCCGGCGTTCAGCCGCAAGAGCGGCCAGCTTGCTCTCCAACGCATCCCGGGCGTCCAGGATGTCAGGGAGCCGCTGCGCGTGTTCCCGGATGGCATCCACGAGCTTCATGTCAGCGGAGAGGGAGGTGACGATTGCACCGTCGCCATGACGGACGGTAACGGCTCCGACCACCTCCATGGCGACGAGCGCCTGGCTGATCGTGGCCCGGCTGACACCGAGCTTGACCGCGAGTTCGCGCTCCGGGGGAAGGCGATCGCCGGGCTGGACGTCATTCTCCGTCATCCAGGCGACGATCTGGCGCGCGACGGTTTCATAGAGCCGCGGCCTGACCACCGGCTTGAGACTGTCCTTCACTTTCCTCCCCTTCGCAGGCTCTCAGAATACTTGACAGCCGTCACACTTCGCGATTGGCTAGTCCAATGATCCACCGAGACAATTCCCTGGGCCCACTCGACGGCCTGCTAGTCGTCGACCTCTCCCGCGCACTGGCCGGACCGCATGCCACGATGATGCTCGGCGACCTGGGCGCCCGGGTCATCAAGATCGAGAATCCGGGCAACGGTGACGACACCCGCGGCTGGGGCCCGCCGTTCGTGCGGCAGACGGGGGACGGCGTCGAACTGCTCCCCCAGGCCACCGCGGGCAGCGAATCGAGCTACTTCCTCTCGGCCAACCGCAACAAAGAATCCCTGACTCTGAACCTGAAGTCCCCCAAGGACCGCCAGATCCTCCTGGACCTGGTGGACCGTGCCGATGTGCTGGTGGAGAACTTCCGGACGGGTGTCCTGGAACGTCTCGGCCTGGGACTGGACTCGCTGCTGGAGCGCAATCCTGCACTGGTGGCCCTCTCGATCACGGGCTTCGGTCACGACGGTCCCGAAGGCGGCCGCGCCGGCTACGACCAGATCGCCCAGGGCGAGGCAGGCCTCATGTCCTTCACCGGTCCCGTGGGGACCCCCATCAAGTCCGGTACCCCCATCTCCGATCTCCTCGCAGGCATGTACGGCGCCTTCGGCGTGCTGGCCGCACTGCACGAACGGGAGAAGACCGGGCGGGGCCAGGTGGTCCGCACCTCCTTGCTGGCCGCCACCGTGGGTGTGCATGCCTTCCAGGGAACCCGGTGGACCGTGGCCCAAGTGGTCCCGGAGCCGGAAGGGAACCATCACGTGGCGATCGCACCCTACGGTTCCTTCGCCTGCGCGGACGGCTTGGTCCAGATCGCCGTGGGCAGCGAGAAACTCTGGCAGGACTTCTGCAACGGTTTCGCCCTTGACGCCGCGGCACCGGATTTCGCGGACAATGCCGCCCGCGTGGCTCACCGGGAGGAGCTCATCCGCCACATCGAAGAGACCTTCTCCACCTGGGACACCGAGGACCTGTTGAAGAAGCTCGCGACGCTGGGTATCCCGGCGGGCCGCGTCCGGTCGTTGGACCAGGTCTATTCCTGGGACCAGACCCTCAGCCAGCGCTTGCTGATCGACGTGGATCACGCGACTCTGGGAACCGTACAGCTCCCCGGGGCGCCCCTGCGCTTTTTCGCAGCAGACGGCGCAGAGGTCACCCGGACCGCCCACACCGCGCCGCCCGCCCTGAACCAACACGGTGAGTCAGTGCGGGACTGGCTTGCCCAGGGGAACGGCGATGCGTAGCCGTCTGGGAGCCCGGCAGCTCCTGGAACTGCTGGCCGATCCGGGAACCCGGATCTCCCTGGACCACGACGTCGACCTCTCCCTCTGGGACGCCGCCTACCGGGAGGAGCTCCGCCAGGCCGCCCTCCACTCGGGTTGCGACGAGGCCGTGCTGACCGCCGAGATCCGGCTGCGGGGACACCGTGCCGTGGTGATCGCCAGCGAGTTCACCTTCCTGGGAGGTTCTCTGGGGGCCGCCGCCGCCCGCAGGATCGTGGCGGCCCTGCAATACGCCACGCTTCACCGCCTGCCCGTGATCGCTCTGCCCTGTTCCGGTGGCACCCGGATGCAGGAGGGCACCCCGGCGTTCCTGCACATGCTGGAGGTGGCCGATGCGGTGCGTCAGCACCGCTCCGCCGGTCTGCCGTACCTGGTACATCTCCGCCACCCAACCATGGGCGGGGCCCTCGCCTCCTGGGGTTCCCTGGGGCAGCTCACCTCCGCCGCACCGGGCGCCCTCATCGGCTTCCTCGGACCGCGCGTGACGGAAGCCCTGAACGGCGCCCCCTTCCCGGAGGACGTTCAGACGGCGGAGAACCTTCAGCGCCGGGGCATCGTCGACGTCCTGGTCCCCGATGAGGATCTGCGCAGCCATCTGGCCGAACTCCTGGGGGTCCTCGGTGACACCACCGCGCCCGCGCCGGAGCGCGGTGCCATGGTCTCCGCCCCGGAGGAGCCCGGCACCCCGCTCAGCGCCTGGGAGGCGGTCCAGCTGACCCGGGCCGCCGACCGGCCGGGGGTTCAGGACCTCTTGCGGCGCGCTTACTGGTCGATGCGGCTGAGCGGCACGGGAGCCGGCGAACGGGACGACTCGGTGCTGGTGGCGCTGTGCCATCTGGACGGCACCACCTGTGTGCTGGTGGGGCATGACCGCTCCGTACTGCACGCCACACGGCCCGCGGGCCTCCGAGCGTCCCAGCGTGGCATGCGACTGGCCGAGGAACTCGGGCTGCCCCTGATCACCGTGGTGGACACCGTCGGCGCCGAACTCTCGGCAGAGGCTGAGAACGGCGCGCTGGCGGGCGAGATCGCCCGGAGCGTTGGACTGCTCCGGTCTCTCACGGTCCCCGTGGCCACCGTCCTTCTCGGCCAGGGATGCGGCGGAGCCGCCCTGGCACTGTTCTCCGGGCGGTACACGATCGCCGCGGAGCACGCCTGGATGTCACCGCTCCCCCTCGAAGGGGCCAGTATGATCGTCCATCGGGACATAGGGCACGCCGCCCAGCTGGCCCACGAACAGCGCATCACCGCCCAGGAACTGTTCCACAGCGGGGCAGTGCAGCGGATCGCGGCGGAGGGCCCCGCCGCTGGATTCCTGCTGGACTCGGTGCAGGCGGAAGTCCGGGACTTCTTCAGCCGCAGCTCGGCGTTCACCCGCTGACCGCCACGGCCCATCGCGACGACGACGGCGCGGCAGCCTGTCACGGCAGGCGGTCGCACCGTCATCGTCGGCAGCTTCATCGACGCCCACTTCCCGCACTCGCAAACCAGCATGCTGGCTAGAATGGCCAAGTGCCCCCAGCCGAAGACAGCCGCGCGACGCGCTACACGACGCTCGCCCCGGGGCCCGATTTCCGTCATGAACTGGAGATCAAGCGCTCCCGATTCATCACCGTGCTGCGCCGGGTGGAGGACGAAGCGGCGGCTCGCGCCCTGATCGCCGAGCTCCGCCGCGAATTCCACGATGCCCGGCACCATTGCAGCGCCTTCATCCTCGGTCCGGACCGGACGACCCAGCGGTCCAGCGATGACGGCGAGCCGTCCGGCACGGCCGGCATCCCGATGCTGGAGGCCCTGAACCGCCGCGAGACGGCGAACGGGGTGGCCGATCTGAGTGATGTGTGCGCCGTGGTCGTGCGGTACTTCGGGGGAATCCTGCTGGGCGCGGGCGGCCTGGTCCGCGCCTATTCCGACTCCGTATCGCAGGCCGCGGACCGCGCCCCGTGGGTGACGCGGCAGCGACTGCGCCTGGCGGAGGTTCCGGTGGGATTCGCCGAGGTCGGCAAGCTCGAGAACGACGTGCGGTCCGCAGGCCTGCACGTGGTGGGCACGGAGTACGGTGCGGGCCACGCCACCCTCAAGGTGGCCTTCGAGGACGACGCCGAGTCATTGGACCGGGTGCGGCGGACCGTCCTGTCGCTCAGCGCGGGCACCTGCGAGGCGCGCCCCGGCGGCACGGAATGGGTCGATCTGACCCCCCGAGCTTGACCCCGAGGACGCATGAGACGCCGGCGATTTTCCCGATTTCTGAAGGGAATCTTTCAGTAGCCATTGAAAACCCTGGGAACGCCGACTAGAAACGAGGGAAGGCAATCGCCTGCTGCCGGTACCTCCGGCCTCCACTCATCGAGAGGACCCTCACCCATGAGGTTGCACACCTTCCGCCGACCGCTGCGCCCGGTCGCCTGCGCTGTCGCGTCACTCGGACTGGTCCTGGTCGGCTCCGGGGTCTCCGCCCAGGCAGCCGGAACCGACACGTCCACTCCCGTCCCGGTGAACCCGCCGGACGGCACCGTCATGAGCTACGTCGTCAACGCCGGGCAGGCCAACCCCGGCCAGACCCGCAAGGTCGAGCAGGCCGTCACCGCCGCGGGCGGCGTCGTCGTCCAGAGCTGGCCCGAAATCGGCGTCGTCATCGCCCAGTCCGACCGGTCCGCCTTCCGTGACCGCGTCAAGGTGGCGGGAAAGAACGCCGTCCAGTCCGTCGGCGCCACCCGGACCGCCGAGGTCACCGACAAGGTCACCGGGCCGCAAGTGCCGTGGGGCCCGGGAGCTTCCGGCTGGAACAAGGGGAAGAACAAGCCTGTCAACGGCGACGAGCCCACCACCCTGGTTCCCGCAGGACCGGCTGACGCCCTGGAGTCCCAGCAGTGGGACATGACCCAGATCAAGGCCGACCAGGCGAACAAGGTCACCGACGGCAGCCGCAAGGTGCTGGTCGGCGTGCTGGACTCCGGCATCGACCCACCCACCCCGATCTGGCCGCGAACATCTCCGTCCCGGACTCGGTGAACTGCACGACCGGCGGCCGACCGGACCAGACAGCCGGCGGCTGGTACCCGACCACCTCCGACCACGGCACGCACGTCGCGGGCACGATCGCGGCCGCCCGCAACGGCACCGGCATCGTGGGCGTCGCTCCGAACGTCAGGCTCGCCGCCGTCAAGGTCGTCAACGATGCCGGGTTCATCTACCCGGAATACGCGATCTGCGGCTTCATGTGGGCCGCGCAGCGCGGCATGGACGTGACGAACAACAGCTACTACATCGACCCCTTCGAGTTCTGGTGTGACGACCAGCCCGATCAGGCTGCCGTCCGGGAATCCGTGGCGCGTGCCGTGAACTGGTCCGTCAAGCGCGGCGTGGTGAGTTCGGCGGCCGCCGGCAACTCGAGCGTCGACTTCACCCTCAACACCAAGGACGACGGCAGCCCCAATGATGCGCCGGCGCCGATCGATCGCACCATCAACCAGGGCTGCAAGGACATCCCGGCTCAGCTGCCGGGCGTCGTCACGGTCTCGTCGATCATGAAGACCGGCCAGCTGTCCTACTTCTCCAACCGCGGCCTCGGTGAGATCGACGTCGCCGCACCCGGATCGAGCATCCTGTCCACGATCCCGAACGGGAAGTACGGCCTCAAGAGTGGCACCTCCATGGCATCGCCGCACGTCGCCGGTGTGCTGGCGCTCATGAAGTCGGCTCATCCCGAACTGACCCCGGCACAGATGGAGGCCAAGCTCCGTGCGGATGCCACCCCGACTCCGTGCTCAGCGCCGCAGGCCAATATCGGCCCGGCCTGCGTGGGAACCACGGAGCTGAACAGCTTCTACGGCTACGGCATCGTCAACGCTCTCAAGGCGGTCCAGTGACGGTCGTCTGACCAACGCGGCAGGGAGGCCCGGGAGCATCGCCGTCGGGCGATCCTCCCGGGCCTCCCTTTTGCCTGCCGCACGTGGCAGGATGTGGCCATGGACATCACTCTCCTGCAGCCCGAGGGGCTCGTGAAGAGCCCTGCTTTCAGCCATGTCGCCATCGTCCCGGCCGGAGCGACCACGATCTATGTGGGTGGTCAGAACGGGGTGGATGAGAGCGGCCGCGTCGTCTCGGATGATGCCGCAGAACAGGCACTCCGCGCCGTGGAGAACGCCAGAGTCGCCTTGGAGGCGGCCGGAGTCGGACTGGGCGACGTGGTCCAGTGGACCGTCCTGATCCAGGCCGACGCCGATCTGCACGCCGCGTATGGCGCGATCGCCCCGCTGCTCGCCCGGGAGGGCGCTCCTCCCCTGGTCACGGCGGCTCTGGTCGCGGGGCTGGGCGTGCCGGGATCACTCATCGAGGTCAGCGCGGTGGCCGCCGTCCTGCGCTGACCACGGCCGCTCCGCGCCGTGGTCCTGGTGGGCGAGCTCAGCGGTTCGGCACGCCCTGGGTGAAGCGCGGGCCGGTGCCATCCGGGTTCTCCCAGAGCACGGACACATCGAGGGGCAGCGGAACGCTGAACGGTGTGCCGAAGTCCCGGTGGTAGCCGGCGTCGTCACTGAGGACGACGACGGCGTCTCGGTTCAGTTCCGAGATCACCACGGCGATGGGTTCCGGATGGTCCTGCACCGCGAAGCTCCACCGCCGGGCCAGGTAGGACAGGCCCAGCTCAGCCAGCCGCTCCTCGGCCTCGAGGTACTCGGCCGGCGCGCCGTGCGGCCGGCCCAGCAGGTCGTAGGGCTGGAACTCCTCCCCCACCATGTCCAGGTAGCCGACGGTCTCGCCGTCGTCTGGCCGGGTGGCGAGGAACCAGCTTTCAGGGATCATCCCGACATCATGCCACAGCAACGACCAGACCGCGTGACCGCGTCATGACATCCAGCTGCGATAAGGTCCGGAGGGCCGGGGGACCGGCTTTCCGACGGGCCTGATGACGAGGTGGAAAACATGATTCTGGGAGACATCCAGATCCTCCCGCTCCTGGACGGGACGGGAACCGAGAAGGCGGGAGAGATCCTGAGCAGACCGGGCGTCCCGGACGCGTGGGCCTGCCATCCCGAGCATTTCGGCGAGGACGGGCACTGGGAGATCCCGCTGGGCGGCTTCCTGGTACGCACCGGGGACCGGACGGTCCTGGTGGACACGGGCGTCGGCGCGTTCGACGACGGCAAGTACCGCGGCGGTGGGCTGCCGGAAGCGCTACGGGCGGCGGGTTCGACGCCCGAGGAGGTGACCGACGTCGTCTTCACGCATTTGCATTTCGATCACATCGGCTGGGCGAGCCTTCGGGGCGAGGCGGTGTTTCCTCGGGCCACGTACCGGGTGCATCAGGCGGATTGGGAGCACTTCGTGAGCGGGCCACAGGCTTCGGCGGATGCGGTGGAGAAGCTGCTGCCCGTGCAGGACCGCTTCGAGCCGTTCGCCAGGGACTTCACCCTGGCAGCGGGCATCGACGCGGTGCACGTGCCCGGTCATACGCCTGGTTCCACCGTGTATGTGGTGTCCTCCCAGGGGCTGAAGGCCACCCTACTCGGGGACGTCGCCCATTCCGAGGTGCAGCTGGGTGAGCGGGACTGGCAAGTGGTGTGGGACCACGATCCGGAGGCCGCCTCTGCCCTGCGCAACCGCATCGCGGACGGGGCCGCCGACACGCCGGAGCTGCTCGCCGCCGCGCATTTCCCGGGTATGCGGTTCGGGCGTGTGATCACCTCCCGCGGGCGCCGGGAGTTCCTGCCCCTCTGACGGCAGCACTCTGGAGAGACGACTAGGGCCGCCACGGAAATCCGTGGCGGCCCTAGTCGTTCACGTAATCAGAAGGTCACGCGGGAGGCAATCAGTTGCCGGTCAGCTTCTCGCGCAGAGCGGCGAGAGCCTCGTCGGAAGCCAGGGTGCCGGACTCGGCGGCCGGGGCCTCAGAGGAGTAGCTGGTCGGAGCGGCGTCTGCAGAGCCCGCGGTGGCGGCAGCAGCGTCGTCGGCCAGGTGCTGAGCAACCTGCTTCTTGTGAGCTTCCCAACGGGCCTGGGCGTCAGCGTACTGCTGCTCCCATGCGGCGCGCTGGGTCTCGAAGCCCTCGAGCCACTCGTTGGACTCCGGGTCGAAGCCCTCCGGGTACTTGTAGTTGCCCTCTTCGTCGTACTCGGCGGCCATGCCGTACAGCGCCGGGTCGAACTCGGTGCCTTCCGGATCCACGCCCTCGTTTGCCTGCTTGAGGGAGAGGGAGATACGGCGACGCTCGAGATCGATGTCGATGACCTTGACGAACAGCTCGTCGCCCACGGACACGACCTGCTCGGCGAGGTCCACGTGGCGGACGGCCAGCTCGGAGATGTGCACCAGGCCCTCGATGCCGTCTTCGACGCGAACGAACGCACCGAACGGAACCAGCTTGGTGACCTTACCCGGAACGACCTGGCCCAGCGCGTGAGTGCGGGCGAAGGTCTGCCACGGATCTTCCTGGGTGGCCTTCAGCGACAGGGAGACACGCTCGCGGTCCAGCTCGACGAGCAGAACCTCGACGGTGACCTCCTGGCCGACCTCGACGACCTCGGACGGGTGGTCGATGTGCTTCCAGGACAGCTCGGAGACGTGCACGAGGCCGTCGACGCCACCCAGGTCCACGAAGGCACCGAAGTTGACGATGGAGGACACGACGCCCGTACGGACCTGGCCCTTCTCGAGCTTGTTGAGGAAGGTGGAGCGGACCTCGGACTGGGTCTGCTCGAGCCAGGCACGGCGGGACAGGACCACGTTGTTGCGGTTCTTGTCGAGCTCGATGATCTTGGCTTCGATCTGCTGACCGATGTACGGAGCCAGGTCGCGGACGCGACGCATCTCCACGAGCGATGCCGGGAGGAAGCCACGGAGGCCGATGTCCAGGATGAGACCACCCTTGACCACCTCGATGACGGTACCGGTGACGACACCGTCCTCTTCCTTGATCTTCTCGATGTCGCCCCAGGCACGCTCGTACTGAGCACGCTTCTTGGAGAGGATGAGGCGGCCTTCCTTGTCCTCCTTGGTGAGAACGAGGGCTTCGACCTCATCGCCAACAGCGACGACGTCACCGGGGTCGACGTCGTGCTTGATGGAGAGTTCGCGGGAGGGGATGACACCTTCGGTCTTGTATCCGATGTCAAGAAGGACCTCATCGCGGTCGACCTTGACGACAATGCCTTCGACGAGATCGCCATCGTTGAAGTACTTGATGGTGGCGTCGACGGCGGCGAGGAAATCCTCTTCGGACCCGATGTCGTTCACTGCGACGACGGGGGTACCGGACTTCTCGGTAGAGGTGATGGTCATGTAGTAGGGGCTCCGATGTGGATAGTTAGTCGGTCAGGCAGATCCGCCACGCTCAGGGCGCGGACAACAAGGGACCATCCTGATGTGTTGGATTGATTCGCGCGTACGCGTAACGCACGCCCCTCTAGTTTACCGCCCCGCGGCAACGCCGGTCAAAGCCGCTTTTCCGAGACCGAACACCGCGCTCAGATGGTCGAAACGGAGGCCGCGGCCGATCATGCCCGGAAGCCCCGCCACATACCCCTCACCCGTCCCCGAGGAGGGCTGGTTGAAGTGGGAGATCACCACGTCGCCGGCCTTCACGCCATCCAGCTGGCCGGCGACCATCTCCGGGGTGAACGTGGCGCCGCCGTCCGCGTTCACGGAGAAATTGGCGGGCAGGAGGCCGCAGCGCCGCACCATGGCTGCCGCGATCTCGTCATAGTGGGCGGTGCCCGGGCGGAAGGACAGGGGTGCGCGCCCGGTCAGCGCGGACAGGCCCTCCTGATTGCCCATGACCTCGTCGTAGGCCTCCCGCAGACTCGACGTTCCGGGGATCCCGTAGGCGCTCCGGCCGTTCACCGAGAGCGGGCTGTGATGAACGCCGTGATTCGCGATCTCAAAGAGCGGATCGGTGGCGAGCTCCCGCAGCAGCCCGGGGTTCCTGCGGGCCCATCGGAGGTTGATGAACAGGGTGGCCGGCACGTGGTGCCGGCGCAGGGACCGGATGAGCTTGCGGTCGAACCCGGAGCCGCCCGGTCCCCCGCACGCGTCGAAGGTCAGCGCCACCGAACGGCTGCGGCTGCCGGTCGCCACACCGGTGACGTCCAGCCCCCATTGCGTGGGTATCTTTCCGCGGAACTCCGCGAGGATCTCCCGCCGGCTCAGCGCGGGCGGAGTGGCCGGACGAGGCGCCGCTCGCACGACGGCGGGCACGCGCGTCGGCGCCGGAACGGCACCGGCCGTGGCGCGCGGCGGCGCTTCGGGGGCATCGCCCTCATCGCAGGCCACCAGGCCCAGTCCGACGGAGGCGGCGATGCCCAGGAAGAGGGCACGACGACCGGGATCCGAAGGCCCGCCCCCGGGCCTCTCCCGGAGATGACGCGGGGAATACACCGCCTCAGTGTAGTCCCCGCGGCGTCTCAGAAGTGCGAGTGGCAGTGCACCGGGCGTTCGGCGGCCAGGAACAGGCCCAGCCGCTCCACCGCGCCGGGCACGTGCTCCTCGATCCGGCCGGCCTCGGCCAGCGTGGCCGTGGGCACTCCGCCCAGGTAGACCGAGCTCAGCTCACTGACGCCGAGCGTGAGCTCCACGGTGGCGTCATCCACGTCGTCGTCGGCCACCTCGGTCACGGTGGCGGTCCCGCCGACCACGACCACGCGGTAAGTGCCGGTGACCAGGTCCAGCGGATCCTCCACACGGAACACCAGACTGCCGTCCATCGGGTAGCGCTTCGCCTCCAGCGCCGCCTTGACGTCCAGGAGGCGCAGCCACAGCATGTCGCGGGGCTCCTTGGCCTCCACGCACCGGGCGTCCTCCAGGGCCCATTCGAGCGGGTCCTGAACCGGCGCGGACTCCATCTCGATCCGCTCCACGAGGTCCAGGCTCGCCAGGAATCCCCACAGGCCCAGATGAGCCTCGGGCGTGGCCGCCACGAAGTCGACGACCGTCATGGTGTAGGGCTCGGTGTTCCAGCCCTTGAAGCGGTAGGAGACATAGCCGTCCGGGATGCCGTCGGCGTCGTAGTGCAGGGCGGCCCGCAGGTCCTTGCTCTCCTCGCCCTTCTCGTCCATGAAGCCGGAGGCCAGCATCGGATAGAAGCGCGCCCGGCCAAGCGAACCCGGCGTCAGGACGTGGAAACGGTCGAAGATGCCTTCGGCGAGTTCCAGCAGATTACGCGGATCGGTCAGCTCCACCCGGCCGGCCGGGGCCTTGCGCAGGCGGAAGCGGGATGTGACGTCCACCGTGAGGGAGCGTTCGTAGGTGGCCACGCCGAACCCGAAACGGCCGTAGATGCCGCCCTCGGAGGCGTTGAGCGCCGCGATCGCGAGCCCGTTCTCCTGGGCGCGCCGCAGATCCTCCGTCATGATCCGGGTCAGCAGGCCCTTGCGGCGATGCGTGGGCCGGACCGTGACCGCGGTGATGAGGTGCGCGGGGATCTCCTGCCCGCGTCCGACGTTGAGGTTCTTGGTCAGGGTCCCGAAGGTGGCCACGGGCGCTTCGAGCGGAAGTCCGTACTCCGGGGTGGCCGCCTGGTAGACGCCGGTGAGGACCCGGTTGTCGTGGCGGGCGTTGCGCAGGATCTTGGCGATCAGGTCGTCGCCCGGCATCGAGTCGTGGAATCCCAGCTTGACGGCCCTGCACCACTCGGCGAAGCGGGAGATCTGGTCTTCTGGAAGGGTTGCGGTGTCAAAGGTCTGGACAGTGTATTCCCCGGTCAACTGCGTCATGACTCGAGCCTATCCCGGACTCCCGGTGATTTCGAGGGGTCCTGAAAGCAGTGTTTGACATGAGGGGGCACCGGTTCGGCCGGCCGCGGTTCAGCCTCCCAGCAGGTCGTCCAGGCCGGCACGTGTCAGTGGGGTCTCCTGGGAGTAGCGCGCCACGACGGCGCCCATGACGTCCTCGACCCGTAGGGCCGGAGACAGATCCTGGACACTCCCGGCGGTCGCGGGGCTCCAGTCCAGGCCGAGGGCGGCGTAGGAGTCCGTCAGGACCTCCCGCAAGGGAGCGGAGTCCTCCACCACGATCACCGAGCTGAACAGCCAGGCGCCGGAGACCACCCGCTGAGCCGTGCCGATGAGTTTGACCTGATGCGAGGGGAACACCGGGTCGTCGCCGTGCACGCTGAACTCTCCGGGGCAGTACTCCCCCGGGATCTCCCCGACCGCGGCCAGCACGCCCAGGGAGCGGAGCGCCTCAGCCAGCAGGTCCCCGTAATGCGAGAACCGGGCTTTCGCTCCGGCGATCGCGTCCGCACGAGGTTCGATGTGGTCCACCACGAGGCATCCACGGTGATACGCCGCGGCCCGGCCGCCGGCCTTGCGGATGAGCGGCTCGAAGCCTCGGTCGCGGCACGCCTGCGCCGCGGCGTCGAATCCCGGCAGCTTCGCGTCGCGCTGTCCGAAGGCGACGGTCGGCCCGGGCCGGTACAGCCGCAGCGTGGGCCCGATCAGCCCGTCCTGGGCGCGGCGAAGCAGTCGGAGCGCCACATCGAGGTCCTCCGCCGGTCCCAGGGAACGTTCCTGATGCACCACCGTCAGTGGCGCGGCGGCGGCCGCGTGCCGCCCGGTCATCCGATGGCCCGGATGGTGAGGATCTGCTCAGCCCGTCCGAACGGGCCGTGGATGTCGTGGAGCACGGTGGAGGTGAGTCCGATCCCGTCCGTGCCGAAGGACACCGAGTTGTCCAGCCCCAGCCACGTGCCGGAGGGCCGCCGGTACATGTGGATCTGCAGGTCGGTGTTCGGCCACGCGTAGCCCCCGGGACCCGGCTTCTCCCGGGCCGCGATGCCGTTGGTGGTGTCCACGAGCCCCATGAGCCGCACCCACTCGGGAGTCTCTTCACCGGCGACGAGCGGGTGATGCGTGGAGACCCAGACACATCCGTTGCCGCGCCGGTGATGGCGGGCCACCCGCACGTCGATCGAAGCGATGTAGCCGCCGGGCCAGAGCGTCGCCACGTCGAACGGCTCGCAGTCCTCCAGCGAGGGCATGGGCTCATCCTCGACGGCGGCGATGGACGAGGTGTCGGTCGTGACCAGACGCCATGCCGACGCGCGGATGGCGACGCGCTCGACGCCCTTCGCGTCGGGGGCGAGCAGCTCCGCCTGGACCAGCTCGATGGTCTTGCCCGGCCGGACCGTCTCACACCGGATCGAGAACTCCCCTCCCGGGATGAGCCCCAGTATCTCGAAGGACAGACGGGCCGTCCGCAGCTCGGACCGGGGCGCGTGTTCCGCCAGTTCCCGGACCATGAGACCGCTCGCCGGGGCCATGTGCTGCTCGTGGGGGTTCCAGGCGCCCTGCGCGTGGATCGTCGACTGGTATCGGCCGTTGCCGAGGGAGACGTAGTAGGAATCCCCTCCGGCCAGTTCGGGCAGGTTCACACCGGGTCCTTCCTCGCTGGAGCCCAGCGCGTGGGGGTGGGCTCACCGAGGCGGTCAGGGCTTGACGTCGGCATCCACCGGGGTGACGGCCGGGCGCAGGCTGCGTCGCCGTCGTCGTACAAGTACCAACGCTACAACGGCCAGGACCACGAGCGCCGCTGCGACCCAGGCCCACGGCGACCCGGCCATCAGGCCCAGCCAGGTGTCGATCAGCGCGAGGATGGCCGTGGCGTAGAGGAGGGCCCAGATGATGGAACCCAGCGTGACGGCGGGAAGGTAGCGCTTGAGCGGCATCCGCCCGGCGCCGGCCGTGAAGTTCACCGCGGTCTGGATGCCGATGGTGAGGAAGGAGACGACGACGGCGCCCGGCCCCCATTTCGCGATCCAGCGTTTGGCGGTGCCCGCCTCGGACCCGCTCAGGCGGGCGGCGAGCCGGGTCTTCTCCAGCCCGTTGACCGCCCCGCGACCGATCCAATAGGTCGCGTTGGCGCGGCACATGACGATCACGAACAGCACCGGGAACGCCACGTGGAACGGGAGATTGAGGAGGAAGTCCATCTCTTCCAGTGTGACGCATCGGGCCAGCCGGACATGGTGACGGAACGTCAGCAAAGACGTCCGGAACTCAGTCCGGAACTCAGCCGAGCAGGAAGGCTTTCAGATGCGGGGACAGCACCGCCGGGTCCGAATTGTGGGTCTGGCCGGGGACGGACAGCGCCCTGGCCCCGGGGACCGCGGCGGCGACGGCCTCGGCGGATGTCTCGGCCCATTGCGGGCTGTCCCCCCCGTACAGCGAGAGCAGCGGGGCCTCGATGCGGCCCAGCGCCTCGACGGGGACGGAGCTGTCCCCCACGATCTGCAGGTCGTAGGTGACGGTATGGCCGAGCGCCTCGAGCCCGGCCCAGAACGGCATCTGGCGCATGGCGGGGTCCCAGGGAGCGCCGACGTGCCGGATGAAGTTCTCCACCGCATCCCCGGGACGTCCCGCGGCGGCGAGATCGCGCTGCTGCTCGGCGAAGGCCCGCCAGTCCTCGGGCTGCTCCGTGAGGAACGGAGGTTCGTAGGTGACCACCCGGTGGGCCGGAAGGCCGGCGGCCACCGCGGCCAGACCCAGAATGGCGCCGGAGGAATGACCGTAGACGGAGACGGGTTCGTCGAACTCCGCCGCGACCGCCTTCAGATCCTCGATCTCGCGTTCCACGGACCAGGGCCGGGTGTCGCCGGACTCTCCGCGTCCGCGCCGGTCGTAGCGGACCACGGTGAACGCGTCCTCCAGCAGCGGCACGTAGCCGCCGGCGGAGTTCCTGTCGTTCAGCGCCCCGCCCACCAGGATGAGCGGCGGTCCGCTCCCCTGGGCTTCGTAGGCGATCCGGGTGCCGTCTGCCGAGGTCACGAAGGAGGTCATGTGACTTGTCTACCCGCATTGGAGCCGGATGTCACCCCGGGTCGTCCCGCTCCCCCCTCGTCCGCGGGAAGAAAGGCGCACCCCGTACTGTTGTGGGGAACAGACCCACAGACACAGACCCCGAGAGGAACCCGTGGACTTCACCCCCGAATCCGGCAGCATCACCATGTTCTCCACCGAATGGTGCGGCTACTGCAAGCGCCTGAAGAAGCAGCTCGACGCCCAGGGCATCGGCTACCAGGAGATCAATATCGAGGAGGTCCCGGGCACGGCGGAACTGGTCGAGCAGCTCAACAGCGGCAACCGGACCGTCCCCACCGTCCTCTTCCCGGACGGCTCCGCCGCGACGAACCCCAGCGCGGCCGAGGTGAAGGAACGCCTCGGCGTCTGAGACCGAGCATCTCTGACTGCCACACGACGACGGCGGCCGGGCACCTGAGGTGCCTGGCCGCCGTCGTGCTGTCAGAGGCCTCCAAGAAAGCTCCTCTAGACTCCCGCCATGCGCTCCGAACCACCGAACCACTCCGAGCCCGGCCGTTCCGCGCAGGATCATTTCCGGCCGACCGCGCGCACCGGGCGGATCGAAGCCCAGCGGGGCCTGCCGTCCGACGAACCCGGCGCCTACGGTTACGCCGCAGCGCCGGAACCACACGGGACCTGGCCGGAACAGGCCGCGCCGGCCCGTGGCCGTCGCCCCCGCCGCGAGAAGCGGTCACGCGGAGCCGTTCCGGTTCCCGGCCCCCTGCCACTTTCCCGACCGCCCGGCCGGGATCAGCCGGGCTCACCGACGCCGGGAACGCCAGCCCGACCACGTCGCCGCAAGGTCCTCAAACGCGTCACGGTGGGAATGGCCGTGCTGCTCGTGGTGCAGTTCCTCTCGGTGCTGAGCTACAACTGGTTCACGCCCCCGCGCACCTCCTACATGTTCCAGAGCGGCGAGCCGATCGTGTACCAGTACGTCTCGATCGATCACATCAGCCGTTTCACTCTGGCAGCGACGATCGCCCACGAGGACCAGCAGCTGGGCACCCGCGTGGGGGCGTTCACGTGGGAGGAACTGACCCAGCGGGCCGAGGCCTGGCAGAAGGGTGAGAAGGACCCCAGCGGCTCCACGATCCCTCAGCAATTGGTGAAGAACATCTACCTCTGGCCGAGCCAGGATCCCCTGCGCAAAAGCCTCGAAGCGGGCCTTGCCACCGAGCTCAGTCTCACGGTCCCGTCCAAGCGCGTCCTGGAGCTGTACCTGAACTACGCGCAGTTCGCACCCAAGCTGTATGGGATCTGCGCCGCGAGCTGGTATTACTTCAACACCCCGCCGTGGGCGATGACCGAGCATCAGGCCGGTCAGCTCATGGGTGTCCTGCCTCTGCCGGAGCGGGTCCGCAGGGCTCCCCAGGGTGGCATCGACCTCGGTCCCAGCGCCGACCCCCTGGCCTGGGATCTCATCAACGGCGCAGCCAATGTGTGGGTGCCGCGCCAGATCGAGGGCATGGGCGGGTGGCAAGCGGTCGTCTCGACGGTCGGGATCACCGACATGGCCAGCGACCACGCGGCGGACCGGACCTCAGGAGACTCCTGCTCCACCATGCCGGCATCGGTGACCAAGCGGATCGCCGAGGACGCCGCCGGGCGGTGATTCCGGGTCTGAGTCCGTCAGTCAGCGGGTCCCGTCAGTCAGATGGGCCTGACAGGGAATCCCGCCCCGGACGCGGCGCCCGGAGCGAGATGAGGATCGCCGCGAGCGGGCCGAGGACCGGGAACATCAGCACCGCGAGAGCCAGCACCAGCCGGTACGCCGGAGTGAGCGGCTTCCGCACCAGGAGCAGCACCCACGCGACGATCGCCAGCACCACGATGAGGGCGCCGACGATCACCGCTCCCAGCTCCCAGCCGGTGGGGATCAGCGGATTGGGTGACTCGGTCATGGGCCTGCCTTCTGTCGGGATGCGAGGAACTCCTTCAGCCTAGCCGGGAGTGCGCTCTCAGCGGCCGGCGGCCCGCGTTCACCGCGCCGCGATCCGGAACGACGGCCGGTGGCCGCGCAGCCGCACCTGGAGACGCAGCTTGCCCTGCCGGGCCAGGATCACCGACACGACCGCCGCAGCCACGGCCGGCACCACCCCGGAGACGAACAACGAGACGTGGGGCCCGAGATGCTCCGCGAGTGAGCCCATCAGCGGGCCGCCGAGGGCCTGCCCGCCCATGAGCACCACCAGGTACAGGCTCATGACCCGCCCCCGGATGGCGGTGTTGGAGCTCGTCTGCACCAGCTGATTGGCCGCGGTCAGGAACAGCAGCGAACAGAATCCGGAGCAGACCATCATGACGCAGAAGGCCACGAGCCCGGGCGCCAGCGATGCCACGCACAGCATCGCCCCATAGGCCCCGGCAGCGAACACCGCGGTCCGGATCTGGAGCCGTCGGCGGCGCGTCGACGTAATGGCGCCCACGAGCGCGCCCAGCGCCAGCATCGCGTTCAGCAGACCGTAGCCTCCCGCGCCGACGTCGTACACGCGGTCCGCGAAGGCCGCGAGCTGAACCGGCAGGCTCAGAGCGAAGAGCGACACGAACGCCGCCATGAGCCACGGCCAGCGGATGGTCGGTTTGCGGAAGGCGTACCGGACAGCCTCCCGCACCATGCCCTTCTGGCGCGGCGCCGGGGCGCTGAGGTGCAAGCGGTCCCGGTTGATGGCGGTCAGGCTCGCCACCGTGCAGCAGCAGGCCAGAGCATTCAGCGCGAAGGCCCAGCCGGCGCCGACCGCATTGAGCAGCACGCCTGCCAGAAAAGGGCCGATCAGACCACCGAGCTGGAACACGGTGGAGTTCACACTGATGGCGTTGCGCAGGTGCCGGGGTCCCACGAGTTCGTTGACGAACACCTGCCGCGCAGGCTGGTCGAGCACCGTGACGAGTCCCAGGATCAGGGCGATCACGTAGCAGTGCCAGACTTCGATCCGGCCGCTCAGGGCGAGGACGGCGAGGATCGCAGCCAGCAGCGCCGCCGCGCTCTGCGTCGCCAGAAGGATCCTCCGCTTCGGCAGGCGGTCCGTGAGCGCGCCGCCCCACGGCCCCAGCACGAGCGACGGGAGGAACTGCAATGCCGCGGTGATGCCCACCGCGGTGACGGATCCGGACAGCTGGAGCACCAGCCAGTCCTGGGCGATGCGCTGCATCCACACCGCGACGACGGCCACGAAATGGCCCGCGGTGAAGATCCGGAAGTTTGGGACGGACAGCGAGTTGAAGGTCTGCCGCCACGGCAGTTTCTCGGCGATGACGGTGAGGGGCTGGGTTGCGGGGCTGGCTGCGGGCGACACTGCGGCCGGTGGGGGCGTCACGGAAGTCCTCGGTTCAGGTTCTCGGGGTGTGAGTCCACCGTAGGCTTGCGGTATTTCATTGCAGAAGGGAATTATGGCTATAAGTGCCATTGCGTATCGCAATGACTGCGGATGCCCGTGATCCCGGGTTTTCGGCACCACTGACCCGCTCCGAGGAAGGGCCTCCCATGTTCGATCCTGTTCACCTGAGATCCTTCCTGGCGGTGGCCGAGACGCTCAACTTCACCAAGGCCGCGGAACGGCTCGGCCTGGCCCAGCCCACCGTGAGCCAGCACGTCCAGAAGCTCGAGGCCGCCGCGAAGCGATCCTTGATCGCCCGGGACACGCGGGAGGTGCGGCTGACCGACAACGGGGACGCGATGGCGGGGTTCGCGCGGAGCATCCTCGCCGAGCAGGACGCCGCAGCCCGGTACTTCGCCGGCTCCGCCATGCGGGGGCGGCTGCGTTTCGGCGCCGCCGATGATCTGGCGAACACGAGCCTGCCGAAGATCCTCCGCGAATTCCGGCAGCTGTATCCGGAGATCAATCTGGAACTCACGGTCGGCCAGAGCGATCAGCTGCACCGTCGCCTGAAGGCCGGCCAGCTGGACCTGGTGTTCGTCAAGTGGGTCGCGGGAACGGCCGAGGGCGAAGTGGCCCGCCACGACACCTTCGCGTGGGTCGGGCTGGAGCAGACGGCACTCCCCCGGGACGCGCCAGTTCCTCTGGTGGCCTATCCGGCCCCGAGTCTGAGCCGCCGCCTCGCCATCGACGCCCTGGAGGCGCAGGGACGGCGCTGGAAGGTCACGTGCTCCACCCGGCAGATCGCGGGAGTGCTGGCGGCGGTCCGGGCCGGGCTCGGCGTCGCGGTCATGCCGTCCACACTGATCCCCGAGGATCTGACCGTGATCACGCGGCGCTTCGATCTCCCGCCCGTCGGCGACGTCGACTTCACCCTGATCCGTAATCCCCTGGCCAACGCCGAGGTGAGCGACGCCCTGATCCGGGCGATCGTGGGGCGCGGGCTCAAGTGGTGACGGGTCCCGGTCGGGGTCGCGTCAGTACCCGGAGCGTCTCAGTACCAGTTGTTCGAGACTTCGTGGGCCCAGGCGCCACAGGGTGAGGCGTAGCGGTCCCGGATGTAGCCGAGTCCCCATTCGATCTGCGTGCGGTAATTGGTGAGCCAATCGGGACCGGCGCTGGCGTACTTGCCGGCAGGCAGGGCCTGGGCGATGCCGTACGCGCCGGAGGACGCGTTGGTCGCCGTCGTGAGCCAGCTCGACTCCTGCGTCCACAGCAACTGGAGGCACTGGAACTGATCCTGTCCCCAGCCGTAGTACCCCAGACGCCCCGCGGCATAGGACTGGGCGCCGACGGGATCATTGACCGCTCCCCCGCTGTCCGGAGGGACGACGACGGGCGGCTGCGGCGCCGGATCGGGTGTACTCGGCGCCGGGTCGCTCCCGGAACCGGCTTGCTGTGCGTTGGCTGCGGCCTGTTCCCGCTCACGTTCCTGTTCCGCAGCCGCAGCGGCTGCGGCAGCCTGCTGCCGGGCCCGTTCTTCGGCGGCGGCCCGCTTGGCGGCCTGCGCCGCCTCATACGCCGCCAGGGCCTCCTGCCCCTGCTGATAGCGGGCCTCGACGGACGCCGTGGTGCCTTTCAGCGAGGCGAGCTGAGCGGTGAGTTCCTGGCCGTGCTGCTTCTGCTGAGCGAGCTGTGTGTCCATGGCGGCCTTCGCGGCCTGCGCTGTGTCGAGTTTCAGTTTCGCGTCGTCCGCGAGACGCTGCCGCTCCGCCTCGGCGCTCTGCTCCTGAGCAGTGAGCGACTGCACCGTGTTCTGCGCGGCGGAGGACTTCGCGAGGAGTGCGGAGGCCCGGCCCGTCACCACTTCCAGGACGCTGAGTCCTTGCAGCCGGTCCGGCTGAACGGACTGCAGATCCGGGATGCCCGGGAGGTCCAGGCTGCCGTTCTTGTACGCCTGGACGGCCAGCGCACCGTACTCCTTGCGGTACCGGGTGGCCTCCGTGGTGGCCTGACGCAGCTGTGCTGACAGCCCGTCCACCTTCGCCTTGGCGAGATTCAAGGCAGCGTCAGCCACGGCGTAGTCGCCGGACGCGACGACGGCGGCGCTGCCGCGCTTCTCCGCTTCGTTCTGCAGCTGCCCCAGCAGGCCGTTGATGCGGGTGATCTCGGCGGCCTTCGAACCTTCGCTCTGTTTCGCTTTCTGGACGTCGCTCCAGGAGGGGTACCCGCTCGGCGGGGTGTCGTCGTCGGCCACCGCGCCGGGCAGGAGGCCAGAGCTGAGCAGAGTCAGAGTGAGTGCTGCGGCGAGCATCGGGGCTGAGACACGGCGGACAAGGCTCGACATACTGCCAGAGATTACCGCTCCGCCGGCGGGATTCCGCGGAGCCGGCCGCCCCCGGGGCCGGATTCACAGGGTAATCGCAGAATCCGAGCGCGGCCCCGTTTTTCAGATCTCGTTCTCAGATCTCGCCGATCAGCGTCTGCAGGAAGTCCTCCCCGACCACGGGGATCCCGTAGGCCCGTGCCCTGCGGGCCTTCGTGGACAGGCTGTCCGGATCGGCCGCGATCACCAGCGTCACGGCACGGGTCACCGCGGGATGGACCGGATATCCGGCCGCTCCCAACCGCTCAGTGATCTCATGCCGGGGCCGCCGCATCTGCCCTGTCAGCACGAGCTTCTGACCGGGCCTCACGGTCGAAGCGAATTCGGACCGCGGCGTCACAGGGGCGGCCGCGGGAGCCGGCTCCCGGAGCAGCGCGTCGACGTGCTCCTCGGCCACTCCGAGCCGGGCGGCTTCCCGATACAGCCCGGCCACGCTCTCCGGGGAAAGCATCCCGTCGGTCCAGGCAGACGCCAGTTGCAGCCGGAGCCGCGCCAGAGGGCCGCTGCTGTAGCGGGGCAGGCCCGGATGCCCGGCGTGGGACGACACGGACCAGACGGCGGCGGCCGCCCGACTCAGGGCCGCAGCCCAGGCCGGGTGTTCCGGCGCCATGCTCAGATAGGCACTCAGAACGTGCGCCGTCGCCTCGGCGTCGGCTCCGGCCGTGTGCGCGTCCTCCAGGACGAGCCCGAAGGCGTTGCAGCAGTCCTGAAGCGACCGGCCCGCCCCGGGCAGAAAGGTCCGGGCCAGGCGCATGGTGCACAGCACGTCGTCGACGGCCACGGGGAACTCGTGACCCGCACGGAGGAATTCCGCGGTCAGGAACCGGTGATCGAAGGACGCGTTGTGGGCGACGAAGGCCCGTCCCTCAAGACGGCGGGCGAGCTCCGGCACGATGTCCGCGAACAGCGGGGCGTCACGGATCTGCTCCGCACGGATCCCGTGAATGCGCTGCGGGCCGAGGTCCCGGCGGGGGTTCACGAGGCTCTCCCAGCGGTCGCCGACCGTGCCGTCCGGGTCGACGTGGACCACGCCGACCTCCGCCACGCGGTCCTTCCCGGCGAACAGACCGGTGGTCTCGACGTCGACCACCGCGAAACCCCTGCTCACGGCTGACACACCCTGGGGCGACCGGGAAGGATTCGCGACGCCGGGATCAGACCGCGGCGGGGAGGTCGGCGTCGCCGGCGAGAGCCTGAAGCAGGGCCTCGCGCTCGCCGACCCCGCCGTTCTGCAGGGCGCGGCCCGCGTCGCTCACGAGCGCCTTCTTGCCGGAGACCTCGAGGAAGCCCAGGGCGCGCAGGCTCAGCCACAGCTCGTTCAGGTGCCCGAGTTCAGCCATGGAGCGGACCACGAGCGGAACGTCGCCGTCCGCATCGGCCAGGGCGGCCAGTTCGTCCTCGGAGAGTCGCTTCTGCGAGCCGACAGCACGCACGCCGACGGCCGCCGCGGCACCTTCGATGTCGGCCAGGCGCAGCGAACCGGTGGCGGTGAGTTCCTTGCCGTCCCCGAGCCACTCCAGGAGAGCGACGGCGTGACGGACGTCGTCAGAGTCGGTATCCACCGCAGCTTCCTCCTGCGCCGCGTCGTCGCCCTCGGCGAGCACGAAGTCCTCCAGCAGAACCTCCAGGTCCTCGGCCGTGCCGGTCCAGCTGCCCGTGGCATCCAGGAAGCCGATGTAGAGCTGGAGGTCGTCCGTCATGACCTGGAAGACGCGGCTCTCCCCCGCCTCGCTCAGCGTCTGGAGCTGGGCCATGGCCTGCAGGAAGGCGTCGGCCTCGAACGCCGTGGCGGACACCGGGGCGCCACTGGCGCCGTAGAGCCACAGGAACTGCTTGACCGACTGGAGCACCTGCAGCGCCTCGGCGCCGGTGTTCCCGTCCGACTGCTCGTACCAGCGCACGAACGCCAGCGCCTGGGTGTCGACAGCACGATCGGCGGTCTTGTACAGGGCTTCGCTCTGCTTGAGAGCGGCCGCCTGCTTCTTGTCCTGACGCGGCTTCTTCCGGTTCCGGCTCATGGTCCTCCGTTGTCGTTCAGCTACTGTCCCCCGGTTCCGGGCACGCGCGAACTCACACGAGCCGTCCGGGGAAGCTTCCATGATAGTGCCCTTCCCGCCCCGGTGCCCCGAGGAACCGCGCTCCATGATGGGAGTGTGCCGCGTGTCACGACGGCGGACGGGTCCGCCGACGTGCCCTTCAGGCCGTCGGCGGCCCGGCCAGATCGGCGAGGGCGAGAAGGGCGCGCTCCGGGTGCTCCGCGATCCTGTTGAGGACGTAGAGCCACCATTCCGGCCCGTAGACGACGTATTCGCGGGTGACGAATCCATCGGAGCGGAGGGAGTCCAGAAGCTCGGTCCCGAGTCCCTGCAGCATCTCGAATTCGAGGTGCTCCTGGTGAAGAGCGTCGCCGTGCCGGTCTCGCAGCTCACCGATGAGGGCGGCGTCGTGGGTGGCGAGGTTGACCCGGTGGCCGGAGGCGATCAGCCGGTCCGCGAGCTGGTGATACGCCACGTTCAGGGGTTCCGAGTCCCGGGCGTGGGCCAGGGACGCCGGCTCGTGGAAGGCGCCTTTGACGAGCCGGACCGGTCCGGGCCTGCTCAGCACGCGTTCCAGGTCATCCGGGGTGCGGTGCAGGCGGGCCTGGAGGGTGACACCGGTCTCCGGGAAATCCCGGGAGAGGCGCTCCCACAGGTCGAGCACCAGATCCGTCCGCCCCAACCCCTCGGCCGAGATCATCACCGAGGTTCCGGCGTCGCGGGCCGCCTGAGCCACCCGGGAGGCGTTGGCGAAGCCCAGCTCGGGTGAGACGAGCGATCCGAGATGAGACAGGTCGAACGAGATGGTCGCCGACGCCTGTCCGGCATCGACCGCCTGTCCGGGATCGACCGTCTGTCCGGCATCGACGCTCCGGATTCCGAGGCGCTGCGCCAGCTCCACGAAGACCTGGGTCTCCCGATCGGCGACCTCCGGATCCCGCACGGATTCGCCGACGCATTCGATGCTTCCCCGATGCCCACGGTGCGCGGCGGCGTCGAGCGCATCCAGCGCGCGGTCCGCATCCGGTCCCGCGGTGTACCGCCGGGCGATCCGCCCCGCAGCGGCGGACAGGGCCGGGTTCGCCATGACGCGGGCTTTCAGATCCTCGTCGAGGGCCCATTGCCGCAGGGTGTCGGAGGCGGTCTGAAGCGTTGCAGAAGAAAGTTCCATCCGGACAGTCTCCGGCGCGCCAGGTTCACCGTCTTGTACGAAGTTGCAGGACAGTGGTGCACCCCCGGACGAGAGTGCACCTCAGGCCTGGTAGGCGCCGGGCGTCGCCGCCACATGGGCGCGGAACACCCGGTGGAAGTGGCTCTGGTCCGCGAACCCGAGGGCGTACGCGGTCTCCGCGGGCGAGTTCCCCGCCCGCAGCAGCTTCCGGGCCTCGATCACTCGGTCGTTCTGACGCCACGCGACGGGAGGCAGCCCCGTGGCCTCCTTCACCGCGCGGATCAGGCGGTACTTGTCCATCCCCAGCAGCCCGGCCAGCTCCTCCAGGCTCGGTGCCGGCCCGTCGCTCCGGAGCCGGTCGAGCACGGGTGCCAGTGGACCCTCCGGACCCGGTCCGGGACTCCGCGCCCCGCGGTAGCCGGGAGTGAGACCTGCGCAGGCGGCCAGAGCCTCGGACATCCTGGCCCGTACCCAGGCCGGCTCCGCTCCGCCGAAGAGTCCGTCGTTGAGCCGGCTGAACTCCCCGTGAAGGCCGGGCTCCCGGAAGACGGCCACCCCGCGGAGCAATTCCCCGGCGTCGTCCTGCTCGTCCGGCAGCAGGTCCGCGATCCAGTCCTGGTCGGCGTGGATCATCTGGTACGTCCAGCGCCCCGCCTCCGGATTGCACGAGTGCACGGAATGCGCGGGGATCAGCAGAACATCGCCGGGTTCAAGCTCGTATCGAGTGTCCCCCGCGCCGGCGAAGACGGCCCTCCCCGCATCGATCAGGCCGATCGAGAACCGGTCGTGGGTGTGGGGCCGGTAGCAGGAGACGGCCTGACAGGAACGCCGGGATTCCAGTTGTGGGATGTCGGGGCTGCGCCAGAATTCGGTCATGTCTCTCCTCCGGGCCGGTGGTCTGCTGACTTAGACCGTACCCCGCCGACATGGACCCGCACCCTGCCGACGATCACGTTCCCTTGCGTGCGAACGCCTTTGTCCGTGTTCCGCCACTCCTCCCGCCGTGCTCATCCCGGCCGGGCCCTTCGTCCCGGCTCCCTATCCGGAACGCCCTTCTTCCGTACCCGCGAGCGATCCACGCTCTGTCTGAGCGCCTCCATGAGGTCGATGACCTCGCCTCCGCCCAGTTGCTCCCGCCCGAAGGGCTCCTCGGCGTCGAGGGAGTTCCCCGCCTTCCGCTTCGACTTGCTGAGGGTGCGCAGCTGTTCCCGGTACTCGTCGTGGAATGCCGCCGGGTCGTAGTCCTCCGAGAAGCTCTCCACCAGTGCGGCGGACAGCTGCATCTCCTTGGCGCCGATGCGTGTTTTCTCCTCCAGGGCCGGGAAGTCCGGCTCGCGGACCTCGTCCGGCAACAGGGGTCTGCACGAGCAGCGGGTGGCCCCTGACGTGGGGAGCAGCGAACCGGGATTTCTGCCGCAGGGCGAAGAGCACGATCGCGGTGAAGCCCTTCTTCATCAGGCCGCTCGTCTGCTCATCGTCCCCGTGCGCCTTGTCGATGTCCTCGTACTCGAGCACCTTGCCGCACACTTCGCAGCGGCGCTGGTAGCGGATGCGGCCGCCGTCGGCGTCGTGCACGTGATGCAGGTCGAGTCCTGAGGGCACAGAGGTATCCGGACGGGAGCGGTCCGGAGTGCCGCGCGTGACAGCCGAGGCACGCGGCAGTACTGGGGCGCAGCAGAAAGGTCCACGCATCAGAACTAGGCACGGGTCAGAACACGGCCCAGGTCGGAACACGGCGCGCGCAGATCCGACGGCGAGAGTCCGACGACGCCGGCCGCCGAACCAAACAGGCAACAGGCAGGCCTGAATCCGATGCCGAAAGATTGCGTGCTCGGAACACAACCCTCCTCGTCAGAACGGTGGCGGGTCCAGGTCTCGCGACGGCGGAGTCATCGTCCGCGTCGCCGGGACCGGCGGGTCGTCCCGGTGAATGCGGCCCGTGGGGCTGGTCCATTCGAGGAATCCTCTGCCCATTTGGCGCACCGTCCAGCGGGAGTGATGTTTCAGCACGTGGTGTCTGCGGCAGAGTCCAGCCAGATTGCCGGCCGCCGTGGCGCCTCCGAGCGCTGCGTCCTCCGTATGGTCGAGGTCCAGCTCGGGAGCCCGGATGCCGCAGCCAGGGAACCGGCATCGACTGTCCCGGGAGGAAAGGTGCCTGCGAAGGTCGGCATTCGGACGGTATCGGTCGACGGCCAGTACTGCCCCGGACAGCGGATCGGTCAGGACCCGGTTCCAGCTGCTTTCCGCTCCTGCGAGCCGACGCGCGGTGTCAGGATCGAGAGAGAACTGGCCGTTGAGTTCTGGGACCGGACCCTGATGCCGGCCGATGCCGTGGTTCCGGACCGAACTGTCACGTTCAGTGCCAAGCTCGCCGCGTCTCGTTCCCCGCCGCCCAGGATCCCCCTGCGGCGCGCCGGGCTCATCCGACGATCGGAGCAGCACTTCCACCGGGATCGTCACGTCGACGCGGGCACGGATCGCCGCGAGCTGGCCGTCCGGATCGTCCACACCTCGGGGCGCACCTGTCAGCAGGAGGTCCGCCAGAAGGTCGGCCCGGAGCTGGTCCAGGGTGCGCACCTCGCCACAGCTGTCGCCACGGTCGTTGTCAGCGCGACTCCTGGTCTCGTCCTTCAGGCCTCGAGCCATCTCCGTCAGACGGCCATGAATACCGTGAGCCACCGCAGCCGGGAGGACCGCGGTCAGCTCCGCCATGCCGTCAGGAAGTGGCGACACCCAGACCCGTCGTTCGGCTCGGGCACGCTCGAAACGGCGGCCGATGGCCTCTGGCCGGACCCTCTCGGCTTCCCGCACCGCGAACCGCCTCAGCCGTTGCGGCGCCGAGTTCTCGGCGTGGGCGACCACGCGGGCCTCGTATCCTGTGCGGACGCTGTCATCGTCCAGATCAGCAGCAGCGTCGCGGATGATCCGGGTCTGGGCCAGGCTGATCCGCCCCTCGCTCAGCGCCTGCAGCGTCGAGGGGAACCGCACCACGAGATCCACGGCGTCGGCCATCTGCCGCTGAATGGTCCGGTCGCTCGTGCGGGTCGCCGTCCCGATCTCCGCAGCCACGGAGCGTTCCGCGAGCTCAGCCGCCCGTGAGTCAGCCTGGACGGCGTCGGCGCCGGTGGGCACGCCGTCGTCGTTCAGGAGGGAGGGCACCAGAGCAAGGGCAAGAGCGAGCAGCATCTCGCGGCTCGCCTGCATCTGGGCGATGAGCCGATCCGCCGCGACAATGGCCTCAGTCAGCGCACCGAGCGCGTCCGAGGGATCCATCGCGGCCACCGAGGCCGGGGATCCGAGAGACTGTGCGCTGCCTTCCATGACCCCATTCTTCGCCCGGGGTCTGACATTAATTCCGACTCCGTAGCGGGAAATCACCCCTGAAGAGTGGCCAGATCCTCCGGGTCGCCGTCCCAGGTGCCGCTGTCCTCGAGGAAGTCGAGGTAGGTGTGCATCGCCGCGCCGAGGAAGTCGCTGAGGTCCTGTTTGCCCTCGACGCTCTCGGCCAGGACGTCGTACGCGCCGACGAACCCATCGGGCGTGAATCCCGTGGCCGAGATGATTCCAGTCCCCTCAGCGTGCGCGAACACGAAGTCCTGCACCACGTCCAGCACCGCCGCGGCGTTCCAGAGGCCCACCGGCTCCTCGTGCTCCGCGAACCACGCCACAAACGCGGGCGTCACGACGTCGACGGCGCGCCGTGCCTTGCCGCGCAGCGCCTGCTCGTCCTGGGCAGCAGTGCCGGCTCGGCCAGTACTGCGTTTCTTCTTCACCATGGGTTTCCTCTCGTGCAGGAGTGATGTGTCCAGCCAGGAGTGATGTGTCCAGCCAGGAGTGATGTGTCCAGACAAGGCGACGGATACACTCACAGCGTGACGATGCCATACATCTTTCCTCATGCCACCTTCGCCGGCGCCTACGGCGACACCGCCACGAACAGCTGGTACCCGGCGCAAGCAGTGGTCGAGCAAGGAATCGTCACGCTCTGGGTCGCCTCGCCCACCGGATGGATGCAATACTTCAGCGTCCCTGCGGCTCAGGTCACGGTGAAGTCGGCCGCCCAGCGCATCACGCTCTCGGTGGAGGGCCGGAACTACCCGATTCTCGCCAATCCCGGCGCGGTGTACCAGGCGCTCAACTTCGGCGCGGCGAACGTCGTCGGGGAGATCACCGGGAACCAGGTTCTCGGCACCATGAGCACGGCCGGGAGGGCCATGAACCAGGTGGGCGCCGCCCAGGCGTTCACGGCCGGGGGCGGGAACGAGTTCCTCGCCGCGATGCGCGCCTCGGGAAGCCAGGTCTCACGTCTGAGCTACGGAGCACTCGCCGCCATCGGCTGCGGCGCCGGGGTGCTCGTCGTCGTCCTGGTGGTCGTCATCACCGTGTGGTCGCTGAACCTCTAGCCGCGGGCACCGGTCCCCCGCGCACGACGACGGCGGCCGCCCACCCCAGGTGACCGGCCGCCGTCGTGTGTGAGATGCCGCGGCAGTTGGCATCATTGCCACCTCAAGATAGCTGACATTCCGCGGGCGATCTCGTTCTCGTTCTGAACTGCCGTGCCAAGTTTGTTGGCACCTTTTCTGTCAAGGCCAGTCAGGTAAAGCCTCTCCCAGCTACGGGGAAGCCAGCGGCGGCGCGACACGAGGAATCTCCAAGCCAGAGACCTCGTCGGCCCCCGACCGACATTGGATGCGCTTGGCACCACAAGCGACACACTTCCGGCGACGCGACGTGGTGACTAGACGATCCCGAACAGTACGACCAGCGTGGACAACTCGCTGTCTCGTGGAGCTGAGAATGATTCAAGATTCCGGTATCTGGGATATGGTAACGTCATGGCGGACGGAATATCTGTGGGGCGCACGTGGTCGAAGGAACTGTTTGGAAACCAACACATGCTTCAGGTCACGAGCTCAATCGCAGACTTTGGTGTCGAGTTCACTGCTCCTGAGCTCGA
Organism: Arthrobacter sp. RAF14; assembly: GCF_052114185.1. Lineage (NCBI taxonomy): Bacteria > Bacillati > Actinomycetota > Actinomycetes > Micrococcales > Micrococcaceae > Arthrobacter > Arthrobacter sp. RAF14. The sequence continues at coordinate 98,693 of NZ_JBFREG010000007.1, forward strand.
ACGTGAGACTGGGTTGAGCCCAAGCAGCGTCCATCGTTTGCTGAGCACCCTTTGCTCGGTTGGACTGCTTTCGCGACTGAGCCGCAAGGCCGGAGTGCGGATCCAAACGTATCGTCGCGTGCGGCATCCGTTTTGGAAGGCGATGTTGTTGTTGACCGAAAGCGCCCGCGGGGCGGAAGACGCACTGGCGGTGCGAGAAGGAAGCGCACCATGACTCGCCTTGCTATTGACGACACAACAAAAACCATTCCGTTCGAAGGAACGTCGAGACGAGGCCACGAGATCGAGGTTCTTGTCGATGAGAATATCGGCGAACTGTCTCGCCGGAGGAGCTCCGGCACCAAGCCCCTCTTGAGTCTCGATCTACTCAGTGTTCTTGTGATGATGCCGCGATCCGTAGCGGTGCCACTTGGGCGCTTCGAGGACTATGACCGACGGCGTCTCTCCAGCGGCCAACGTGCGGGAGCGGTGGAGATGTCGACGATTGGTGGAGTACGTCACGTCACCAGAATCGCTGAACCTCCATTGGCAGTTCGGCACGTGAAGGTTCGCTCCGGTCGCTGGCGTACGGGCTTGAATGTCGCGTCCCAGTTCGCACCCTATGCGTCACGGGAGCTGATTCTCGATCGCTTCCCATCCGACGAGTTGGAGATGCGGCTCGAGGCCGACTATTTGGGCATCGGCGTGAGTGTTCGGGATGACACGGATCGAGCGGGAGTACGGCTGGTGGTTCCGCCTGCGCCTTTTTCACCAGCCCGCTACACCGGCGCCTCGTGGTTGTTCGTGGAACGACTGCTCGCTCAGCGAACTCCTCTGAGCAACTGAGCGTCCCTAGCTTTCCTGGAGCCAGTCCTTGACCTCGGCGGGTTGCTTCACATTCACACCGATCCTGCCTTTGAGTGCCTGCACTTCGTACTCGACATTGCGCAGGCGTCCAATCCACCACTTGGCAACATGCGACGTGTCCATACCCTCGATCTCCTGCCTCATGGAATTTGTCGAGTGGAGATTGTGCAGATGCGCCGAGAGCCGCTGTGCATCGGAAGCGTTGAAGCGATCTATGCCTCGGCCTGCGCATTCAGTGCAGTCACACGTATCGGGTAGAGCGCTGGCAAACCACTCCGTCCTCATCAGGCTTGATCGGCGGTATCGCAGCTGCCCCGGCACAAGGACGTGAGGCGAGTTGTCCAGCTTGTTGGAGGAGAACCCGTGTTTTCCAGGGAAGTTCACTCGTCGCAGGCTGGGTAGCTGGCCGATTGAGCCCGCTCGGGCACCGTGGGCGAAGGCATCGAATGCCGCGAGGTCAGCACGCCAGGACATGGCCCAGGGCACTGCCTGAAACAGCGCCCGATAGCCCGCAACAGCGCCCGTGTGACGGAGAGGGCTCGCATCGCTGTCTGCCAGTGCGATAGCGACCGGATGCCGGCTTCTGCGAAGAACCGCAGTGAGCTGTTTGATGTTGGCTGCGGCGAGCCAGAGGTGATGGACCGGCACAAGAAAGAGAACATCGTCCCGTTCAAGTTCGTTGACCTTCTTCAGGGCGGCCTTGAGCGCTTCGGCATCGCCAACATTGATGACGCCGGTGGGCGTCACGGCGGCCGATGCACCGTTGTGCAGTTGCCCATTCAGGACAGCCTCGAGTGTCTCGGGAATGATCCCGCCCTCGTCAAGGACGAATGGCCGGTCCGCAGTGGCCCAATCACTGATCGACGACGGTTCAGCCAGCAGTACCATGTCCGCGTAACGGCGTCGCAGACTGGCAACCGTCGCGTTGGCCGACGCCCCAGCCACGATGAGGCCACCCGCTTCGTGCGATACGTGGGGCGCGGTAGCCTCGGCCTCCTTGCTCGTGACCGTCAACAGCCTCCCCGCGAGCTTCCGTGCGGCCGCCGTTTCAGCCGGGTTCCCAATAGTCGCGGTCTGAGCAGCCGATCCGCTCGGACTGAATACTTCCTCGATACTCATGCGTCCCCTCCCATGTACAGCTCAGTAAACTCGCGCGCTGTCATTCGCGCGGAGGCGGCGATGTCGGCGATGGACTCGCCGGCGGTCAAACGCTCATTGATGACCGCGTCCAGCATTGTCGGTGACTCACGCGGGATTTCAACTGGCTCGTTCGTTCGATACCCGGCACGTGAAAGTTCGATGTTCAACGAACGGTACTGCGCCTCGCTCGTCACCCCGAGGTCTCGTCCGCGACGCAACAACGCCGCCATCGAAACGCCCCAGACCGGTTTGAGCCTGGCCAGCTTGGGCACGCTAAGCCCGTCCAATTGAGCACGGATCGTCCGGGCCGGCATCAGAAACTCGCTGGCGAACCGGTCCGCTTCAGTCTCTTGGTCTTCGGTGGGAATCTGATGCATGACCGCATGAGCCATTTCATGCGCCAGGGTGAACCGCTGACGATCTGCCGGAGCGTGATCGCCCAACAGGACCACCGGCCGACGACCGTCGGGCCAACTGACCATCGCATCGATCTTGGTGGACCCCAGCGGACGGGAAACGACAACCACACCAGCCCCCTCGAGCGCTTGGACAAGCCTGCCCATTGGCCCCTCGCCGATCCCGAGTGCCTGTCTGATCTCCTTTGCGATGTCTTCAGGGCTATCAAACCCGTCCTCAGGAAGGGGTCTCCGAGGTAGCTGTAACTTTGGCGAGCGATCCCCCACAATCCCGTCGACCTGCAGGTGAGTCAGATCAAGCTCGGCGCGGAGCTGGTTCGCCTTCGAGACCGGAAGGGTTGACCGCTTCCGATGGAATACATACGACGACGCCCCAATTTCATCGGAGGCAACGGTGAGCAAGTCCACCGGCACGTCGAGGGCTGCTGCCAACACCGCGAGCCGCTCCGGATCAACCGGTACAACCCCGCTCTCCAGCTTGGAGAGCAACGCCTGAGATACCCCACTCCGCCTTGACAGCTCGCTTTGCGTCAACCCACGGGCAATCCGCACCGTGCCGAGCAGAATCTTCCGCGGCACTTCGATAGCTCCCAGTAGTGACATGCTCCAAGTTTATGAACTGATGTCGACGGATTCAACATCTGATCTGCATAAATATTCCTGGATGTTTCCTGAAGGGAACCTGAGAGCGCTGCTCGGAACATCCGAGTCGCTCCCAAGAACCCTCTCAGACTGGGTCGTTCGCAGGGTGCCCGGGCCAACAGGGCACGGGTGTTTTGACAGCGAGCACGGCCACGCACTGCACCCTCCCCCTGTCCTGCAGTGCAGGTTGCCGTCCGTGTGCGATATTAGTTGCTTCAAACGTCGCCAACCCGAAGCCACGAATGCCTGGTAGGGTCATCGAACCGCTCGTACAGTCATCCAAATGTTCCCAGAGTCCTCAAGGGAGGCAATCGGTGCTAGTAGAACGTGCCGTCGAATTCGCAAATGGATTCAGGATGAGGTGCGTACACTGTCAAGCTTCAAATTGGTTGACGGCCGACGAGTACGCAGATCTGGAAGCAATGACAGCCTGTGAAAGCTGTTCCCGCGATTTCAACTTCGGTCCCGCAATGATCGCACTCAAGGATCCTGAAGACTCGGCCCTCGACGATTCCGTGCTATCAAATCTGGCTTGGTACCACACAACGACCGATCCCGAATGGCCCCGTACCGAGAAGCCGCTAGACCCGGCTCTCCTCAAACACTATACAGACCGGTGCCATTGGTCAGAAGAAAAGATTGCGAAACGCCGGGCCGTATACGAAGATTTCGCCCTCCATCTCGGAACTTACGAGGCCGCGATTGACTCGATGCTAAGGCGAATGAGATCCGAAGGTGACCAGGCCTCCGCGTTTTACCTCCATCGCGTCCGCCTGCGCACCGACCTAAGAATTGAACCTGGCTGGCGTGATGAAAACTGTCAACCTGCTGCAAAGATCACCATGTCGGCGTTGACGGCCGAACGTGTCGATGGCATCCGATACCTGAACGCACACGAAGCGATTGGCAGCATCTCCCTCGCTGTCACCAGGACCGCAATCGAGTCCACCCAATGCATCGCAATTCCAGTGCCGTCACTTTCACCACAGCCCGACGAGGAGAGTAGAGCGCGTTTGAGATCCCTAAGAGATCAGGTGCGAGCAGTCATCGAGACGACCTCCGAGGCACCCCCGACACGCCTTGAACTCTTCAGGCAGAAGTACGGTCATCTGGCTGTCACCTCGGACCGACCTGTGCCTCCATTGGTGGCAAACCACCTCCTTCGCGCCATGGAGGAGTATGCCTCCGACATGTATCTGCGCGGACTCTCACCGGTCGCTAGAGTAGATCTGGTCCGGTCGATCGACCGTCCCAAACCTGACGGAGATTACGAGACTGACCTGCGCTGGTTGGGCAAGTTTGCCGCGGTCGCCTCTCTCATGCTCCGCCCTGCAGACGTCCAGAACGTACTGAACGCTCAGCCGTGGCATGCCATTACCCCCGGACACGGGAGGTCAGCCCCGCACTAAGCTGAAGAACTGCCGAGCAGATCCCGCTTTTCAATGCTGTTAGCGCCGACCTCATGGCGAACACTCAGCCGCACGGAGGAAGCCGTCGGTGGACGCATTCAGAAAGGCTCCTGAATATCAAGGCGGTAGGTTTGAGAGAGTGTTCCGTTTTGGGCTGGCACACGGGTAGGCGAGTATGAGGCGTCCCGTGAAGCCATAACCTGGACAGTGAATACTCGCCGCGACAGCTAACTTAGACCACGAGTTCTACGAGGTAGGTGTCCAGATCGATGATTCTTCGTTCTCCTAGATCGTCCACCATCCAAAAAAGTTCCAGCGTCAGGTGCATTACATCAACCGTCCCTTGTAGCTGCATGAGTCCGACCCTCGATGCTTGAATCCGGCTCCCCGGTGACAGGCAGTCGACCGAGTGGATTGGATGGGGCATTTTTGGCTGAGCAACCTGGGTGGCAGCTTGGAGAACAGAGATGGTCATGGCTGCGTGCTCCGAATGATGTTGAGTTCCTTCCAGTACCAAACCTGCGGACCGGCTTCTAGCTTGCCGTCGACGACTCCGATCTCCACACATATGTATGGAGCACTTGCACCCCATAATTGGTAGGAGCCGGCGTAGGTAATGTCTGGACCAGCCAAGCTGAAACTTAAGTTTCCGATCGTCATGCAGGAAATGGGGCGTACATCACGAAACACGTCGAGCAGGAGGCTTGCTGTTCCCGGCCCGCTAGTGGGTTCGTCGTGATCGATTGTGATTTGGACTCCATGAAGTAGCGAGGACAACCCTTCTCGGTCATTGATACTGATCGATCGAGCGATCGCTGCCAGCAGATTTTCAACGAAGTGACGGGCGGCTGGGAGCGTAGAATTGGGTATCATTTCCTGTTCGAGAGCATTGCTCAACGTCCTCGAGTAGGTAGGCCCCGTGGTCGCGCGGCCATTCATTGTGCGGAAACGCTCGGCCTGAGTTTCACTGGTCATGCTGATCTCTTGTTCACGGCCAAGTCAGCAGCGCCAACAGCGCCGGCTACAGCTCCGAGTTTGGCGATCCCGAGGCGTGGCTTGGCACGCGGTGACGGGATCACCGTGCTTGCGAGACTCTCACCTACCATGGCATGGAATTTCGGATCGGATCCCAGGCCGCCACCAAGGACGATTATGGATGGGTCCAGAGCGGAACTCACCAGGCAGAGACCACGAATGAGGTGATCGACGACGGCCTGGACCAGTTCGGTTGCTTCATTCTGTTCGCCGGCGCGCTCCAGTACGATCCGGGAGGCGCCTTCTGGCCCCCATCCCGTCCGGGCTGCTGAGCGATGTAGGGCGCTGCCGCTTGCGTAGCGCTCCCAGCAACCTCTTGAACCGCAGCTGCAGACCTCGCCACCTTCAACGAGGGTGAGGTGTCCGACTTCTCCTCCGGCTCCGGTGGCTCCTTCGAGGAGACGGCCGTTGAGGATGAACCCGCCTCCGATGCCCGTGCCGACTGTGATCATCGCGAAGGAGTCCCCGGGATCATGATTGCCGAATCTGTACTCGGCCCAGGCAGCTGCATTGGCATCGTTCACGATGACCACTCGCGCCGAACCTCGCAGCGCTGGTTCGACGAGGGCCTCTAGATCTACATGGTTCCAGCCGATATTCGCTGCGGCGATCACGGTGCTGGTCTTAGGATCTACGTTCCCCGGGACGGCGATGCCGACGCCGTGCAGAGTGTGCCTGGAGGAGGCGTCGTCGATGAGGTTCCAGATCTGGGCGACGACGGCAGTACCTTGCCCGGCGGTGGGTACCACGGATTCTTCGATAACGGTGCCGTGCTGGTTCAGGACGGCCGTGGCGATCTTTGTGCCTCCGACGTCGATTCCGAAAGTGAGAGTCATGGGGTTCCTTGAGTTGAAGGCCAGCGATGGCGGGTCGTGCGTGCACGTAGCTGCAACTTCCGGGCCACGTGTCTCTGGGTGCGAAAGAGCTGGAGATCGAGCATGGCTAGACCCAGGAGCAGAGTGCGCTGTCGATCCAGATGGTGCGGAGCGGCTTCCACTTGAACCTGGACTTGTTGGAGCGTTTCACAACAGTCCGTCAGAGACGACGAGGTCCGAATCTGCGAACGTGCTTGATCCCACGGGTCGCACTTCGCTGAGGAAAGGTTGTGCGTCGGTTCGAGCTTGCAGACATGCATAGGAATGCGCACGGAAGCAGTGAGCAAGGGTCGCGTGCGATTATTGCCGGTCAGGCAGGGCAGCCGCAGCTCTGCCCGATCTGCAGTTCAACGGGCAGTATCCTGGTCTGGGCCGTCCCGGTGCCGTCCCGCGGATCCGTGAGGAGCAAGCGGGCGGCGGTGCGCCCGATGAGTTCCATGGGCTGGCGGACCGTCGTTAGGGGCGGGGTGGAGAATCGGCCGGCAAGAAGCCCATCGAACCCGACGACCCGAACGTCATGCGGCACCGAGAATCCGTGGGCATTGAGTTCATCGATGAGCGCAATGGCGAAGATGTCATTCGCGCAGACGATGGCATCGGGCAAGGTCCCAGCCCGTGCTCGTGCCAGTACGGACCTGAACCTCTTGGTGCTGGTGATCGGCTCGGAGTCCAATAACTCCGCTGCATCAGGGGTGAGGAGGCTCGCCACCGTGCGAAGGAAGGCGTCCTTGCGGTCGGCGAAGTCGTCGATGTCATCGGGGCCGACCCATCCGAGAGAAGACACCTGGTGCTCTTGGACCATGTGCTCGACGAGCTTCCGTTCGCCCTCGGCGTTGTCCACCAGGACCCGATGCCCTTCTCCTCCGTGGCTGCTGATCATCACGACGGGGATCGTCGAGCTGACAGTAGCGAGGGTGTCCAGGGCCGTCTTGGTCGGGAGGACTGCGAGGCCGTCGACGCGTCCGGCGGTGTCGACGACATCAGCAAGGGCTGGTCCCCCTGAGCTGAGCAGGGCGGCCACACCGTTCTCCCGGCATTCAGCGACGAAGCCGTGCTGCACTTCGTCATCGAAAATCGGGAAAGCATCGGGTTCGGGACGACCGGTCCGGCTCGGTGCCGTGCCAGTCGACGTGCCTTTGGTTGCGGCGAGGTCGAAGAGGTGGAGGCCGAGGACTCCGGTTCTGCCGCTGGCAAGGCCTCGCGCAGCTCCGCTGGGGAGGTATCCCAGTTCCTGGGCCGCGAGGAGCACGCTTTTCCGGGTCTTTGCGGCTACCTTGTCAGGCTTGCGGAAGGCGAAAGACACGGTGGCGATCGACACGCCGGCTCGCTCGGCGACGTCGTAGACCGTGGGACGTCCGCTTGTCATGAAACCTCGCTTTCTGCTCTTAGATTACCGGTTCGTGCCCCCGCCAGGATTTGCAGCTGGCGGAGGCACTGTCCCGAGATAATGTGCTCGGGCTGGTGACGGGTCATCACTTCAAGCCGGTGGTTGCCACACCCCGGATGAACCATTTCTGGAGGAATACGAACAACACGAGGATGGGTGCGATGACCAGTACCGATCCTGCCAGCAGCAGACCGTAGTCGGTCGCATTCTGGCCGGTCGAGTAGAGGGACAAGGCGATGGGGAGGGTGTACTTGTCCTGGGTCTGCGCTGCCACGAGCGGCCAGAGGAAGTTGTTCCACGACGACAAGAAGGTGAGGATGCCGAGCGTGGCGAGTGCCGGCCCGCACAGCGGGACGACGATGCGAGCGAAGATCCGCCACTCCCCGGCCCCGTCGATGCGAGCCGCTTCCAGCAGAGCGTCCGGGATGCCTTGCATGAACTGCCGCATCAGGAACACGCCAATGGGTGCGGTCACGAACGGGAGAATCAAGCCAGCGTAGGTGTTGACCAGGCCAAGCTTGGAAACCATGACGAACAGAGGCACGAACGTCACCACGCCAGGCACCATGAGGGTGATCATGACCAACGCGAACAGCAACCGCTTTCCGTGGAATTCCATTTTCGCCAGGGCGTAGCCAACCATGGAGCAGAACACCATGTTCCCGAGCACAGTGATGACCGCGACGAACAGGCTGTTGGTGAAGAACTGCCCGAAATCAAGCTGACCGAACCATGTGCTGTAGTTCTCCCCCGTCGGATTCTGGGGCCACCATGTCGGTGGTCGCTGCAGGTTCTCCTGCTGCGTCTTGGCCGAGCCGAGGATCATCCAGACGAAGGGGATGAGCCAGAGGATCAGACCGATGCCCAGGACCGTGTAACTGAGGACTCGGCCGCGACCGTTGCGGCCGCTGGTGACTGAGATTTTCCTGGACATGAGCTAGTCCTTTGTGCGAAGCAGCCGGAACTGCAGGAGGCTGATCAGTGCGATCACGAGGAACAGTACGTAGCTGGCGGCGGAGGCCATCCCGTATTCTCCGAATCCGAACTGGTTGTACGTGTAATAGGCCACTGAGAGCGTCGAGTCGAGGGGTCCGCCGCGGGTCATGATGAACGCCTCCTCGAAGAACTGCAGATAGCCCACTGAGATGAGCACTGAGCCCAGCAGCAAGGTGGGACGCAGCAGGGGCAGGGTTATCGACCAGAGCCGACGCCACGCCGAGGCCCCGTCCATGGTGGCGGCTTCGTTGACATCTTCGGGCACCGCCTGAAGGCCGGCCAAGAAGATCACCATGAGCGTCCCGACGTTCCTCCACACGGCAAGCATGATGAGGGAGGGCAATGCGAACGAGGGGTCGTTGAGCCAGTCAGGGCCCTTGATTCCGAACACCGCGAGGGCGGTGTTCAGAAGGCCGTCGGGCTGCAGCATGTAACGCCAAACGACTGACACGGCCACGATGCTGGTCACGACTGGTGCGTAGAACCCGACGCGGAAGAAGGAGACGAATCGGCCTTTGCCGCTGTTGAGGGCAAACGCCAGGGCAAGTGCTATGGCCATCGTCAGGGGAATGCCCACGACGACGAAGATGGCCGTGACGCGCAGTGAAGACAGGAACTGGGCGTCGGCGAAAAGTGCGAAGTACTGCTGAAGCCCAACGAAGCCAACGGAGAACGGATTCTCGATGTCCCGGGCCGTGAAGTCGGTGAACGACATCGCGAACGATCCCACGATGGGGAACAGCATGAACACCGAGAACACTGCGATGAACGGCAGGCAGAATGCCCAGGCAACCATCGTCTGGCGACGCTGTCCACGCTGGATCGCGCCCGGGCGGCGGCCGGGCCCGGTGCGGGCCACGACCACCTCCTGAGTAGCATGCGACATGCTTGTCACCCCATCCCGATGCTGCTGGCCTGGGACTGGAGTTTGGACAACCCGTCGGTCACACTGACCGTGCCGCGGCGGATCTGCTCCAGCACCTTGTCACCTTCAGACACGACACGAGTCCAGCGGGTCGACACGGGTGGTGCCTTGGCGGTGTCCAGCTGCTTGCGGAACGTTGTCAGGCTCGGGTCGTTGGCGAAGGCAGGGTTCTTCCACGCCGACACCGAGGCAGGCAGGTCACCAGCTCGCGCGAAGAACGATCCCTGGGTCTCAGGCTGGCTGAGCCACTTGACGAGCTTCCAGGCGGATTCAACGTTGCGGCTCTTGCTGAATACAACCAGATTGGAGCCGCCACTGAGCGCGATCGAGGCCTTGTCGGTCGGCAGCACGGCTGTGGTGTACTTCTTCTCGAAATCCTTGCCGCCCAGCTTGGCCAGCTGGCCGCGAAGGTACGGTCCCTCAATGGACATCGGCGTCGTTCCAGCCACGAATTCCGCCTCGACGGCGCCCGCCGCGGTGGAGGCGCTCGGATCCGCGATGCCGTCGGCGAAGAAGCTCCGGTAGTAGTCGAATCCCTTCTTCATCTCCGGAGTATCCAGCGTCCAAGACTTTCCGTCCGTTACTTCTGCACCGGCGGACCACGGCATCCACAGTGCGCTCTGGAACGAATCGGCTCCGACAGGCAGGCGGAGGCCCCACTTGACCCCCGGCACCTTCTGCATGTCGGAGGCCATCTTCTTCAGCTCGTCCCAAGTCGCCGGAGCCTTGTCCCACCCGGCCTGCTTGGCGATGTCGGTGCGGTAGTGCAGAACACGGGTCTCGACGTACCAGGGCACCCCGGCGACGCGGTCGCCGATACGGGCCGCACTCAGAGAACCCGGGAAGAAGTCCTTCATCTCGATCTGGTCAGGCACAGTCGCAAGAGCATCGCCGAAGTCGGCCATCCAGGTTGAACCCAGCATGGCTACGTCCGGTGTCGTCCCGCCGGCGATCGCAGTCTGGAACTTGTTGTACGCGGCCTCCCACGGCACCGCGGTGACTGCGACGTCGACACCGGGATTCTGCTTCTTGAAGTCCTGGACGAAACCGGGCAGGGTCTCGCCCTCCACGCCCATGACCCATACGGTGAGCTGGCCAGTGGCCGGGCTACCGTCCAGCGCCACCGCCTTGCTCGCACCCTGCTCCGGGGTGGTGCTGCGCCCGCAGGCACTCAGGGCGATGGCGGCCGCCCCGGAGAGCGCCATCGCGCTGAAAGACCTTCTGCTCAACTTCACGTTTTCCTCCTCGAATCGTGCATTGCCCGAAGGCAATCTATGCGCATAGACTTGCGCTTGGATTGAAGTTTATGCGCATAGATGTGATCCGCGCAACAGTTCATTTCTCAAGCCCAGCGCCGTCGGCACCCTCCGGCGAGCCGATCCGGGTGCTCGGGTCGGCTGGTCAGAATCCGGCCCTGGACATCTGCCCCATTGCCACTGAAAAGAGGAGACATGCTCGATATTGACGGCCTGATGGGCCAGCTGACGTTGCAGGAGAAAGCTTCCCTGCTCAGCGGGTCCTCGTTCTGGTACACCCAGCCTGTGGAGCGGCTGGGCATCCCGAAACTGATGCTCTCCGACGGGCCCCACGGTCTCCGGCCGCAGCCGGGAGAGGTGACCGATCATGTCGGAGTGGGCGATTCGACGCCGGCGACGGCGTACCCGACAGCCGCTGCAGTGGCATCGACCTGGAATCCTGAACTGCTGCATCGGATCGGCCGTGCCCTGGGCCAGGAGGCCAGGGCTGCCGGGATATCCGTGGTCCTCGGGCCGGGGATCAATATGAAGCGCTCCCCTCTGGGCGGGAGGAACTTCGAGTACTACTCCGAGGACCCTTTCCTGGCAGGCGAGATGGCTCGCGGCATGGTCGATGGCGTCCAGGAGCGCGGCATCGGCACCTCGTTGAAGCACTACGTCGCGAACAATCAGGAGACCGAGCGGCTTCGCATCGATGTTCAGATCGATGAACGCACCCTGCGGGAGATCTATCTGCCCGCCTTCGAGCGCGTCATCGGCGCATCCCAGCCATGGACAGTCATGTGCTCGTACAACAAAGTCAACGGCACTTCGGTGTCCCAGAACCACTATCTGCTGACCAAGGTGCTCCGCGAGGAGTTCGGGTTCGAGGGTGTGGTCGTCTCGGACTGGGGTGCTGTCTACGATCCGGTCGCGGCGCTGCAGGCTGGAACGGATCTCGAGATGCCTCCGACGCAGGGACGCAGCGCCCAGGCGATCATCATTGCTGTTCAGAACGGCGAAGTGCCCATGTCCATACTGGACGAACGGGTCCGGCGAGTGCTCGAACTGGTGTCCAGAGGGATGCACGTCCTCGAACTCGACGAGTCCTACAGTTCTGAGGAACACCATGCCCTCGCGCGGGAAGCAGCCGCAGAATCGATCGTCCTGCTGAAGAATGAAGACCTGTTGCCACTTGCCACGATGCGCAGCGTCGGCGTCATCGGCGAATTTGCTCGGAGCCCGCGTTATCAGGGGGCCGGTTCCTCTCAGGTCCACGCAACCCAGGTCGAGATCATGGTTGAGGAACTGGAAGCCGTCATGGGAGATGTGGCTTTTGCGCCGGGCTACACCCTGGACGGATGCTCTTCCGAACTGCTCATGCATGAAGCTGTCGAACTCGCCCGGACGGTGGACACGGCAGTGGTCGTCCTGGGGCTGCCCGGCTCCTTCGAATCCGAGGGATTCGATCGACAGCACATGCGATTGCCCGCCGACCAGATCGCGCTCCTGCGCCGGGTCGCTGAGGCGAACCCGGATGTCGTCGTGGTCCTCGTCAATGGCTCCGCAGTCGAGCTCGACGAAGTCACCCCGCACGCCAATGCCCTGGTCGAGGCATGGCTCGGAGGGCAGGCTGCCGGCGGCGCGATCGCGGACGTTCTCACCGGAAAGGTCAACCCTTCCGGACGACTGGCCGAGACGTTCCCGGTCAGGCTCGAAGACAACTCCTCTTACCTGAACTTCCCGGGTGAAGACCTGATCGTGCGTTACGGCGAGGGCGTCTTCATCGGGTACCGCGGGTACGACGCCGCCTCTCAGGATGTGGCGTTCCCCTTCGGGTTCGGCTTGTCGTACACGACCTTCCAGATGTCCGACCTGCGTGTGCAGCTTTCCGGAGCCGTCGAGGATGGAACGCTAAACGCCGCAATCACCGTCACGGTCACCAACACCGGCGACCTGGACGGGGCAGAGGTCGTGCAGATCTATGTCGGGGATCCGGACGCGAGTGTGGCTCGGCCGCCGCGCGAACTCAAGGGCTTCCAGAAGGTGTTCCTCCCCGCCGGCGCGTCGAAAGATGTCAGCATCCGGCTGGATCAGCGGGCCTTCTCGTACTGGTCCCAGCGATGCGCCCGTTGGGTGGTGGAAGCCGGCGAGTTCACTATCGAAGCGGGAAACCACTCGCGCAATCTGCCATTGGTTCAGACCGTCACGGTGACGGCCCCACCCCTGGCTGAGCCGTTGACTCCGACGTCGACGCTCGGTGAATGGCTGACCGATCCTCTTGGCCGTTCCCTGATCGAGCGTGAAGTGGCTGATGGGCAGCCGGGAACGATTCTCGATCCTGAGGTCGGTGAGGTGCTGGCCAGCATGCCACTGGTCACTCTGAGCACGTTCACCGGGGTCAGTCTTGACTTTGACTCCGTCCACCGGGTCCATGATGCGTGGAAGGAACGCACCTCGCGTTCTTGATACTTCGGGTGAACGCGAAGCCCCGATGGCGTCGACCGGCGTCATCGGGGCTTCGGGCTTGTTCGGAGGAACTACTGCGCGGTGTAGCCGGCGTCGACGGGCAGAGCCACCCCCGTGACGTAGCTGGCAGCATCGCTGCAGAGCCAGAGCACGGCGGCCGCGATTTCTTCAGGCCTGCCGATGCGGCCCAACGCCACTCCCGCAGCAGCGGCCTCGGGGTCGAACTCGCCCCCGGCGGCCATACGCTCAACCATCGGAGTTGCGATGGTTCCCGGGCACACAGCGTTCACCCGAACGCCGTGCCGGCCGTACTGCAGGGCAACGCTCTTCGTCTGACCGATCACACCGTGTTTGGTTGCGTGGTACGTGGCGCGTCCGTCCCCGCCGACAAGGCCGCCCAGAGAGGAGCAGTTCACGATGGCACCGGAACCCTGCTTTCGCATCTGTACCAGTTCGTGCTTCATCGACGCCCAGACGCCGCGGAGGTTGACCCCCACGATCCTGTCGAAAGCTTCAGCAGTCTCGACGGCCGAGTCGACCGGCGGGAGCATGATACCGGCGTTGTTGAATGCCATGTCAAGACTCCCGAACGCATCCACCGTGGCCGCGACTGCAGCGGCCACCTGCTCTTCGACGGAAACATCGCACGGTACGGCCAGCGCTGAGAGCCCGCGCTCGGTGAGTTCTGCTGCGAGCCCTCGCGCAGCTTCGGCGTCCCTGTCCACGATCGCGACATTGGCTCCGGACTCGGCGAAGGCTACGACGGTGGCCGCGCCCATTCCGGCGCTCCCGCCGGTGACGAAAGCGGTCTTACCGGTGAAATCATAGGTGATGCTCATGGCGGGGTTGCTCCTTCTGGCATTTTGAGGTGAAAGATCGTGCGGATCAAGAACGCGTCGGGGTGATGCGCAGTCCGCGCAGCGCAGCCATGTCTTCGGTCGAGATCTCGAAATCGAGTTCGGAATTGCTGCGCATGTGTTCGGGACTGGTGGTTTTCGGGAGTGAGACTGCGCCGAGCTGGAGGGTGTATCGGATGCATAGCTGCGCCACCGATACCCCGTACCAGGCGGCCATGGAGACGATGTCGCCGTTGGTGAGGATCTGGCCATGCGCGATGGGCGAGTACGCTTCGATGAGGAGCCGCTGGCTCTTGCAGTATTCGATCAACTCGGTCGGGGTGTTGCCAGAGTGGACCAGGATTTGATTCACCATCGGCCTGACCGTGCAGGACTCCAGGATGTTCTCCACGTCTTCCTGCAGGAAATTGGATACTCCAATGGCGCGAACCGTGCCAGCACGGTAGGCCTCCTCCAGTGCTCTCCACGCCAGACGATTGCCCTCGGCGTAGTCCCCACCACGGAAGTCATGCCATGGCTGCGGAGCGTGGATGAGCATCAGGTCGATGTACTCGAGATCCAGAGTTTTTGCGGACTCTTCGATTGCCACAACGGCTTGGTGATAGTCCTTGATCTCAGCGGCAAGCTTGGTGGTCACGAAGAGTTGCTCGCGCGGCACGCCAGAGGTGCGGATACCTTCGCCAACTCCGCGCTCGTTCGCGTAGGCCTGGGCAGAGTCGATGCTGCGGTATCCGATCTCGATCCCGGCCCGGACGACGTCGGCGACGTGCTCGTCATCGATGCACCAGGTGCCCAGGCCAAGCTTGGGGACCTCGACGCCGTTCTCCAGCGTGTATCTCTCGTTCAGGATCATGGCCGTACTCGATTCTTCGTTGGATCCCGAATGTCACGGGAGTGGCAGGCATGGATTTCAGCGCCGTGAAAGTTCGACTTCTGTGTGCTCGGCCAGCGCCGACAGCAATGCATCCTGGAACGCCTCGTCGTGCACGGCGCGGTGCGGCTTCTCAGTGCGACCGTGATGCCAGTACTCCCCCGAGACGGTCGCCTCCAGTTCTGCGGATGAGGCGAGCCAGGCTTGGGTCACGTGGCCGAGGGCCAGGTCGTCGCTGGCCGAGGGGCCGCCCATCCGGGTGGGAACCCAGCCTGGGTCCACGGCATTGGATTGCGCTGTCGGCCGACCTCTTGCCACGGCGGCCATGAGGACGGTGACGAGCAGCTTGCTGTCGGAGTACGAAACAGTCCTGCTCGACCCAGACCAGTCAGCATGTGTAAGGTCGGCTGTGCCTCCTCGGTGCATACTGCTGGATAGGTAGATCTGACGTCCCGCTGGTACCAGTGCGGTCAGCACGTATGGGGCGACGACGTTGACGGGCAGGAGGGCCGGCCCCTCGATGACCCCGGCATTGTGAATGACGGCGTCATACGGGCCGAGGGCGTTGGCCTGCACTGCCAGCTCCCGGACCTGGCCAAGGACGGAGAGATCGCCCACAACGCCCTCCGCTCCGCTGTCTAGAAGCTCTCGGACAGCGGCCAGTCGGGATTCGTTCCGGGCATGGACGATAACGTCGTGCCCCTGGTTCAGCAAGGAAGCCGCGGCGGTGCGGCCGAGGCCGGCGGTGGAACCTGTGATGAGTATGCGGGCCATGATGCTTCTCCTTCGCGGCTTCAGGGCTGCTATGTCGCAATCGGTCAAACCGTGAGCAGGACCTTGGTGGCCCGGCGCTCGTCCATCGCCCGGTAGCCTTCGGCAGCCTGTTCCAGCGGGAGCGTCATGTCGAAGACCTTGCCTGGCGCGATTCTGCGATCCCAGATCAGCTCGATCAGCTCCGGCAAGAACCTGCGCACGGGAGCGGGACCGCCATGGAGGTGGATCTGATCGAAGAACAGCTCGTCCCCAGGAATCTGCACATCGTGGGCGATCCCGACGAATCCGACATGGCCCCCGGGACGGACCGACTTCCGGGCCTGGGAGAACGATTCGGCAGTCCCGACGGCTTCGATGACGCTGTGCGCCCCGTACCCGCCGGTGAGTTCCTTCACCCTTTCCACGAAAGAGTCTCCTCGTTCGGGGAGCACTTCGCTAGCCCCGAACTCCCGTGCCAGTGCCTGTCGGTCAGGGTGCCTGCTGGAGATGATGATGCGTTCCGCGCCGAGCTGCTTGGCGGCCAGCACGCCCATCAACCCGACTGCCCCGTCCCCGACGACTGCGACCGTCTTGCCGGGTCCTGCCTCTGCCGCGACAGCGGCGAACCAGCCGGTTCCCAGGACGTCAGAGGCGGCCAGCAGCGACGGGACGAGGTCCTCGTCAGGTACGCCGGGGGTCTTCACCAAAGTGCCGTCGGCATAGGGGATCCTGGCGTACTCGGCCTGAGTGCCCACGGTGTGGGCGACGAATTCCGCGTGGACGCACTTGGACTGGTAGCCGTCCAGACAGATCTCGCAGGTGTTGTCGGAGATCACGAATGAGCCGACCACGAAGTCCCCTGGGCTCAGGGTGCGCACGGCCGCGCCCACCTCGGTGACCACTCCGACGTATTCGTGACCCATGACCTGGTGTCTGCTGTCGTCGTCCCCGCGGAAGGGCCACAGGTCGGATCCACAGATGCAGGTCGCTGTGATCCTAATGACCGCGTCTGTTGGGTCGATGATCTTCGGGTCCTCGCGGTCGATGACCCTGACGTCGCGGGGTCCTTCGAGCACTACTGCACGCATGGTCTTCCTCTCTGGGGTGCTGGATATTCGTGGGTTATGTAGATGACCTCGGTGGAGGACGGGAGGTCGAGGGCTCCGCCGAGGACCGCCTCAGGCGAGGTAGGAGTTGATCGGCCCGTTGTCGACATAGATCCGTTGGTCGGTGAACTTGCCCTCGACGATGGTGAAGATCGAGCAAGCCCTGATGGTCACTTCGACGCCGTCACGAAAGCGCCAAACGCTGTCCACTTCGAAGACGACCACGCCGTCCTCTTCCTTCCAGACGTTGACCAAGGGGTGAGCCAGGGAATCGACCTTGTCGCCGATCTCCGCCATCTGCACCAACACGACGTCCTTGCCGGTCACGGTGGGCGCGTTGGCGAACGTCAGGGTGATGTCGTCGGCGTAGTAGTCGGCGAGACGTTCGTAGTCTTTTGCCTCCATGACGGCGAAGTATTCGGTCAGGTAGTCGATGGTGCTCTGATCGGCGCGGGACATGATGGTTTCCTTACTGTGGTGGGGGTATGACAGGTTCAAGGCGCTTCTCATCGGGTGGCAGTGCCGTTGGCGTGGGGCTTGGCTGGGCCGTCGCCTGCCCGGTGGTGGAATGTGGGCGGTTCGACAGCCAGTGCCGTCAATGCCTCCAGCTGCCATGGCTCGAGTTCCATGTCCGCAGCTGTGGCATTGGCACGGAGCTCCCCGACCGTCTCTGGGCCGACAATCACTGAGGCCACAGCTGGGCGGGCCAACAACCATGCCAGTGCGAGCTGGTAAGGGGCCAGGCCCCACTCCCTGGCGAGTCGATCCACTTCATGAGCCAGTGAGATTTCCCGCTCAGGAAAGCCAGGGGCACCGAAGCGTTCGTCGCCGGAGACCTCGCGGTCCAGGACTTTGAGATCGGCCAAGAGGCCGCCGTGCAAGGGAGCATAGGGAATGATCGAAAGTCCGAACTCTCCGCAGGCAGATGCAAGCTCCCTCTCTGCAGCTCGATCAATCAAGTTGTACTTCACCTGAGCCGCCATCGGGGCTGAGGCTAGACGACGATCATCTGCAATCCAGAGCGCCCTAGTGACCCGCCAGGCAGGATAATTCGAGAGCCCGACGTATCGAATCTTGCCCTGCCGGATCAGATCGTCGTAGGCGGCGAGAGTCTGTTCCGGCCTGGTGTCTGTGTCGACGTCGTGCGCATAGTAAAGATCGATGTGATCAGTCTGCAGGCGCCGAAGGCTGGTCTCCACCTGATCGATAATGTGCTTGCGGGACAGACCGCGATCGTTGACCCCGTGACCGACTATGCCATTGGACTTGGTGGCGATCACGACGCCGTCGCGGCGTCCGCGCAAGGCGCGCCCCAGAATCTCCTCTGCCGGCTGGCGTTCCGCAGCGGGCGGCGCGCCCGGCCGGTCGAACACGGGCATGTTGCCATACACGTCGGCGGTGTCGATGAAGTTGATGCCGAGGTCGAGAGCCGCGCCGACCATCCGGCCTGCATCCTGCGGATCGGGGGCAACGCCGAAGGTGGCGGTTCCCAGTGCGATCCGGGACACGCGCATTCCGGTGCGCCCGAGAACGGAGTATTTCATGGCGTTCAGTCCCCTTCCTGCTCAGGCCTGTTCATCGGTCAGGGCAGATACGACACTCAATTGCTCGGGAGTGAGTTCGACATCACCAGCTGCAGTATTGGCGAGAACTTCACTGGCCGTCTCAGCCCCGACTATCACCGAGGCCACCGCCGGACGGGACAGCAGCCAGGCCAGCGAAACCTGCTGCATGCCCAGACCCCATTCCTCGGCGAGGCGATTCAGCTCGCGGGCCACCGCAATCTCCTCCTCGGAGAACCCACGCCCGCCGTACCGCTTGCCGCCGGCGATCTCGCGGTCCAGCACTTTCAAGTCCGCGAGCAGTCCGCCATGCAGGGGCGCGTACGCGACGATCGACAGCCCGAAGCGCGTGCACGCTGGTGCGAGCTCCTTCTCCGCGCTGCGGTCGATCAGGCTGTACATCACCTGAGCAGCGACAGGGGCGGACACCAGGCGATGGTCATCAGCAATCCACAGTGCCTCAGTCATCTGCCAGGCCGGATGGTTGGAAAGCGCCGCATAGCGGATCTTCCCTTGACGAATCAGATCATCGTAGACGGCGAGCGTCTCTTCCAGAGGCGTATCCGAATCTGGGAAGTGGCCGTAGTAGACGTCGATGTAGTCCGTGCCCAGTCGTCGCAGACTCTGTTCGACCTGTCCGATCACGTACCTACGCGACAGGCCGGCATCCGGATCCCAGCGCTGCTCCCCCGACTTCGTTGCCAGCACCACATCGTCGCGTCGCCCGGCTAGAGCGCGGCCGAGGATCTCCTCAGCGGATTCCCGTTCGGAGGCCGCTGGGTGGCCAGGACGGTCAAAGATTGGCGTGTTGCCGTAGACGTTCGCGGTATCGAAGAAGTTCACCCCCGCATCCAGAGCAGCACTGACCACTTCTGCCGCTTCCTTAGAAGAGGGGGCGATCCCGAAGGTGGCACTGCCCAAGCAGATCTTCGAGGTACGGATTCCTGTTGGACCAAGGACGGAGTACTGCATGGAGGCTCCCTTCAGTGATGGCGACCTCTGAACTCTAACCGAGCGGTTATATTTGGGCAATAGTGTGGGAAGATTGCAGACATGGCTGATACCACGGGCACCAGGACACGAGGCCCCTACAGAACCGGGGTGCGTCGACGCGAGCAGCTGATCGCAGCGACCATGGACGTCTTCGCCGAGCACGGTTACGCCGGCGGCTCGATCCGCACCATCGCCGAGAAGGCCGGGGTATCCCACGCCACACTGATTCAGCACTTCGGCAGGAAGGAGGACCTGCTCACCTCGGTGCTCCAGGAATGGGACCGACGCACCGTCGCCGAGGGACTATCCGATGTCAGCGGCCTTGCCTACTTCTGGCGACTGCCCGAGGTGATGGCCGCCCACCGGCGTTCCCGTGGACTGCTCGAACTGTTCACCACCATCGCCGCTGAGGCCTCGAGTCCTTCTCACCCTGCCCATGACTTCATCCAGCATCGCTACTCACGAAACCTCGCAACACTCTCAGGTCACCTGCGAGAAGCTATCGATGCTGGGGAGGCTGCTCCGATGCCTGAGTCGCAGATCATGAACGAAGTCCGATTGCTTACCGCCGTCATGGACGGCATCGGCCTACAGTGGCTGCTCGACCCGTCTACGGACATCGAAGGCGCAGTGACCGCATGCGTCGAACGCGCAGTCTCAGCGTGGAGGGCCCAGTGACGACACAGCTTGCTAATCCGCGAAGTTCGGTTTCGAGTGCCCCAGCAGTTCAATGGTCTTAGATCCGGCAGTCGTGCACTGGAGGGAGAAGGCTCTATCCGGAAGTTACCCTCTTGGCCCATTTCTTCCGTGCTGGCACGTCGAGGTCCCTCGCCCTCCGCCGAATGGACTCCGGGAATTCTCGGACCGCAACGATATCCATAAGATATGGGTCCCGCCGCGGACGGATCGAGTACGGCCGAGCCAGCTCTTCAACAGACACCACAACACCCAACTTCTTCTGCAGGAATCCGCTAACTCCACAAGTGGAATTCCATAACGTTGCCGATTCGTCTTCTGAAATGGTGTTCCGCTCGAGGATTCCAGCCAAGGTCTCTCGCCGATCCGCACTACCCGGCGGTACAGCAATGTCGGTGGTCGTCCTCCCCCACCAGAATCGCCGGTCACAATGAACGGCGTACCCGTGCTCGTCCGAAGACGCCAGGGCGAATTCAAAAATCAACGTGCTGGCCCTTGCCGATGCGTGAAACCACCGCGAGACTGGACCCGTATCTTCCACATTCCCAATGTCTGACCACGTTGTCCTCGTCGTCGTGTTCCACGAAAAATCCAGGTAGCAACCACTGAACCAAGGCCCTCAGCCCAACAGGAACCGCGACATCAGGCTTCTCCAACAGCTCGATTACATCTGGGCGGTCAAGCTCAGCGATCCACTCTACGAGCCACCTGGGGACGACAACGCGCGTCGCGAAGCTATTGGCCTCGAGTTCCCGGCAGAGGATCATCAAGAACTTGGCGTCGTGCCCCGGACCCTTGCGAGAGAGATTCTCGTCAGCGCCACCTTCATTCTCGGCTTTACGCATCAGCTCATGTGCTTGGCGCCAAGGCGTCACAAGATGCCTCAGCTCGTGGGCGAGGCTGAATCGCAGCCGACACGGGAGCCTTGACTGGTTGAGGAAGGCATGTTGTTACTTCGGGTTCTGCGGATTGAACGAGCTCTTCCAAGGCGTGGCGGCGAATCCAGGTTTGGTAGACGAAAGCCATCGCCCCCGCCCAGCATGCGGAACACGATACGCACGTGCTCTGAAATGCGGTGGCCCAGGAGAATGAACCTCACTGGAACTTCAGCGCGCTGGCCAGATCCCTGTTTTATTCGATCCGTGGAACCTGTGCAAGCGACCCTCTCTACAAGACCGCCGCGACGTAGTATCGCTCGACATGCGCCAGCTTGATGAGTATGGCCCGCATCTGGGCCTCGGTCGTCAACCCACGATCACGTGGCAGCTTCCGGCGCCTTCCAGTTGTAGGGTGGTTTGATGCAGTCAACTCCGATCGCCATCGCTGGCGACTGGCACGGGAATCTCGGTTGGGCCCGTCAGGTTGTGCGATCGGCAGCAGAGCAAGGCGTTCAAACTATTCTACAGGTCGGGGACTTCGGTGCTCTCTGGCCAGGTAGAGGAAAAGGACGCTTCGAAGCCCGGCTGAACTACTACCTGCAGCAAGCTGGTTTGCGGCTGATCTTCATCGGCGGTAACCATGACAACTGGGCCGAGTTGGGCAAGCTCCCAGTAGGTGATGACGGCTTGGCGCCGCTGTTGTCGAACATCAAGTACCTTCCACGCCCCGGTCGGACGATCGTACACGGCCTCGTTGTCGGCGGCCTCGGCGGTGCGTTCAGCATCGACCACCAGTACCGGACCGAGGGCAAAGACTGGTGGACAAACGAAGAGCCGACACGGAACGAGCTCGAAGACCTCGTCAAAGGCGGTCCTCTGGACCTTCTGCTGACCCATGACGTGCCAGCCGGGATTAACCTCGAGTTAACCTTCGAATTGCCGGACGCCATTACCGTCCAGGCAAACCGGACGCGGGACTTGCTCGCCGAGGCTGTTGCCAGGACCCGCCCGTCGATCGTGTTCTGCGGTCACTGGCACCAACGCACCACCGAGCTCATCAACACCGGCACTAAAGAACCCACCACGATCGAGGTCCTAGACATGGACGGATCCCGCGACGGGAACGCCGTAGTCCTCCACAACGATCACGGGTCACTCAAGGCCGAGGGGTTACGGATTGTCAGCGGGTAGGGAGATCAGCTCTCAGTGTCCCTCGTGGTTAGGGGCCGGGCTGCCCGGACTACGAGGAGGGCTTCCTGAAACTGGGGCGCTTGAAGCCAGGTGAGGTTCACCGGCTCAGCGATGGCAACCTCGTTCGTCGTTCACTGACCTGATGCCAGTGTCCAGACGCCATGCACGGCCTCCGCCCCTCCAGCGGACTCGTTCATCCCGGTCCTCTGCATGTCTTATGGTGCCAAGCGGAAGCTGGGTGATGTGTTCTCGCACGCTCACATTGGCGCCTGCGTCCAACCGGCTGATCTCGGACCGGCGTGCGTGAGGGTTTGTTCAGTCTTTCTCGCTGTTCATTTTTACTAACACCGCAAGAGACTGAACAGAGACGAGGCCCAGTGGCGGCCGGCTCCTCGTCCGTCGGTCTCCACACAGGCACCCACGAAACACCGTCCTTTGCCGGGTGCCTTCCCTGTGAGGCGAATCGAAGGCCAGGACATTCATCCAACCGCGTTGACGTGTCGCGATACCGCTTAGTCAGCAGAGCAGGCCCGCCACTCAGGACCTTCCGGTCTTCTGCATTGTCCCGGCGAACATAAGCCTTCTGCGCCCCGTTCCTCATCCAACGTTGCTGCGCTGAGCCCGGATTCGGACGACCAGAAAGGCCCGAGAAATGCGTATACGCACCGGGCCTGATCCAAAAGGAATTTCCACCTGAACAGTAGGGTGAGATCTACATCATCGTTGTTGGGAGGAGCAAGGTTGGACACGGCATTTTGCATTAAGGACGACCAGTCGTGGGACGCGAGAATGTTCAGCGAGGAAGCGAGCAAGCGGCCCCAATCTTGGCTTGAGGAACGCCGCCCGACCTTCATCTGCGGTGGGTGCGAGCAAAAAGCGAAGTTCGTCGATGCCAGGAAACGGATCCCCCATTTTGCCATGTCTCCCGGACACGACCACGACGAGGACTGCGACTTCCTCGACACCACTGGCCGGCGCAACAACGGAGCAGGCGCCCCGTTACCGGACCGTGGCCCTGCGCAAGGCAATAAGGAGATCCGGTACGCGATGCCCGGGCCATTCCATCAGGCAGCGGCAGGTGGGACCGGCGGTAACGATGCACCCCGCAACGGACGGGACGGGGCTGCTAACAACGCACCACTCCACGAGACCACACGGCTCCGTGCTTTGCTGAAGAACCTCAGAAACCGTAGCGACTACCCGCCCGAGGAACTGTACCTCGATGTGCCAGACAGAGGCCCAGCAGTCCGCGCAACCGACTACTTCCACAAGATCGCGGGCATCACCCATCAAACACCGACTGACGGAAACATCCGAGCATATTGGGGACAGATCAGCAGTGCATCCGACGATGGCGACGGAAAGAACCTATGGATCAACTGCGACGGCAACGGACACGTATTCACGATCTGGCTGGAACACGAGTCTAAGACCGAGTTGTATCGGTCTCTTGGAATTGGAGGCGCCGGGGAACTGTATGGTGCCCACGTGATCACCGAGGGGGTCATGAAACTGGGCAGGAAAAAGCTCAGCGTGAACGTGACCGATCTGCGCAAGATTGCGTTCCTCCCGAAACGCTAGCGGTACGTTGTGCTACCACTCGACATCGGGCCTCTTGCCTACGGTGCGTGGCAGATTCGGGTCAACGAGGTTGGCGGCGGGCTGGGATCTGAATCGGCCAGCCGCGGAGGCATCACCACTCGACGCCAAGCTTGTTGCGGATAATCCCTGGTAAGTCCGGGTCGTCAAGATGGTCCACCGGCCTTGTCCCACCTTCAAAGTACGTGCTGGGGCTGACCATCATCAGCGTCAGATCCTCCATATCGTGTTTGGACTGGGCTCCAATACTGATCAGCTCTCGGATCACCGGCCGGACCTGCCTGGTTTCAGGATCGAACTGGAATCCCGGGAAGCGGAGTTTCCCTTCTCTAACAACTCCTATGGCCAGGCCTTGATCGACCAAGGACACATCCCAACCCCCGGCGGACGTATGGAACCGGGCTGCCGCTTCGTCAGCGGTGAACAGACCGAACTCGCCCTCGATCCTCCCCCATAGCCGTTCGGTCGCCGCCATGGACCGGGCCATCGCCCGGGTCACCGAGCCTTCCATCGCCGCTTCCAACTCCCTCGACCAACTGCCGGTGAAAGCATCGAGCAGTTGGACACGAAGGTTGATCGGGCATTCCACATACACCGCACGCCAAAGCGCCAACACGGTGTCTGGCTTCCAATCCAAGCCGTGGGCATCCACGACCGAATGAACAAGTGCCAGCAGTTCCGCTCCCGCAACAGGCGTCTTCAGCGTCATAGCATCAGCCTACGACCGGTGGCCCTCACCTCGTCAGTACCGGACTGAACCTGTGCCCAACCCCTGGCAGTCGGAAGTCGAAATCGCAGTCGGAGTCATTGACTGGAGGTGCCGCCACGCGGCGTGGACCATCAGATCCTCAGTATTGGACACAATCGATGCGCACCGTGTCTCGACCGGAATTGGAACACAACATGCTGATCGACCCGCTCATCCCAACGAGCATGGGGTCGCACATGCCCGGCGGACATTTTGAGAGATAGTGATCCGCCGGCATGGTGACTGCAGCACTCGGTCTTGCCGCACGCAGCCAGACCGTCACGCTTCTCGTGTGCTTCTGGGATGCAGCCTTCGCACATAGGATGCAACCAGTAACAAACTAAGGGCTACCTTTTGGGGGAAAATCGTTGAGAGAAAGATTCAACGTCCAGCATCGATCGTGGAAGCCACGACACTGTGAACTTTCTGCTCCACAGTTGTGGCACTCAGCGTGACCGGGAAGACCCAGCCGGCTGAACGGGCCAAGACCATCGCGCTCTACAAGGGATCGTCAAACGTCCTGAAATCAGGGCTGAGCGATCCAGAGGTTGAACCCCTTGCCAGGGCGCGCAAAGACGTCGCAGACGCAATGAACTCAAAGCATCTGTCCTTCCTCTTCGGCTCGGGATGCTCCTCGGCGTGGGGTCCGGGCGGCGAACTGGGAATCCCTACCATGGCCCCGCTCGCCAAGACCTTCCTGAACAAGAACCCATTCGACGGAAAAGTGCACGTGCCAAGCGCTGTTCGGGACGAGCTCAGGGGCACTTTGGGCCTTGACCTCGACCACCCCGATTTTGCGAACAACCTTGAGCGGCTGATGGAGGTCCTCTATGGGTTCCGGTTCGCCCTCCAGCAAACCAGCAAGGACGAGCTCGGAGACGGTCTGGGCACAGTTGAAGGCCTGATCGAGGCGGTCAAACGCTTCGTACGCGACGCGTGTCTCGCCGGTCAGACGAAGGATCCCGAACAGACGGTTGTTCACACGTACCAGAAGTTCTACCGCAGGGTCTCCCAGCGTGACCGGGCGCTACCACGTCCCTGGGTGTTTACAACGAACTACGACCTGTTCAACGAAATCGCTATGGACCGCCTCGGAGTCCCCTACATCAATGGCTTCCAAGGTGCGATCGAGCGCCGCTTCAACCCGGCCACCTTCCGGTACACGATCGCAGAGCAGCTGGACATCAGCACCAGAAAATGGAGCTCAGTGGACAGCCTGGTCTACTTCGTCAAGCTCCACGGCTCCCTCTCATGGCGGTCAACTGACGACGGCCTGTTCCCAGTGCAGGAGAATGTTCCGGGCACCAGCGACGAGGACCTAGACCAGCTGCTGATCTACCCCACGCCGGCGAAACAGAATGCCAGCTTCGCTGCCCCCTACTCCGACATGTTCCGGGAGTTGCAGAGCCGCGTGGCGAGGGAACAGAGTGCCCTGATCACGGTCGGGTACAGCTTCGGGGACGAACACGTCAACAACATCATCTTCCAAGCGCTCACGATTCCGACGTTCAGGCTCGTAGCGTTCGTGGATCCGAACGCCAACGCGATGGTCCAGAAACTGCGCGAGCTTGATGACCCGAGGATCTGGATCATCGGCACCGAGGAGAAAAAGGCTGACTGGAAAGGCCACTACTTCAACAACTTCGTCGAAGAGTTCATGCCTTCCTCCGGTGACGATCCGACAGAGGGCGCGATCGAGAAGGTTCTTTCCACACTGATCAAGCCCGCACGGACTGCAGGTGCTGTCGATGAGCAGTAGACGAGACGGCCGGCGGGCACTGGGCACGGTCATCTCGGTGACCGCTGAGCGGTTCCTCGTTGAACTCAACACAGGTTCTGACAGCTTCACCCTCGTCGGGTTCGACGGACAGCACTACGTCGCGCGTATCGGCTCCTACGTGCTCATCCCGGTCCAGGTGGCCTATGTTGTCGCTGAAGTCGTCGGTCTCCGGGCTCGCGAGCTCTCCGCCAACGAACAAATCGGCGGTGACGTCGAAGACTCACTGGCCTTGAAATCAGCCAAGTTCTTGGACGTTGTGCCGGTTGGTATGCTCCCGTTCAGAGACGTTGAGCCCTTCCGATTTGGTGTCCCGGTCTTCCCTCCCCTCTACGCAGAAGTTCTCTACGCACAGGCAGGCGACCTGGACCGGATCCTCGACGTCACCAGATCCACCGAGCCAGTCGACGCTGAAGAGCCGGACGGTCCGTCACGCTACCGGGCATTTGATATCGGCAAATCCGTGATCTTCGAGGACTACCCAGTAAAGGTCAGGGTCGATGAGTTCTTCGGAGGGCACTCAGCCGTCCTTGGAAACACCGGCAGCGGCAAGTCCTGTACCGTAGCATCGATCGTCCAGTCCATTTTCGAAAAGCGAGACAATCACAAGGCTCTTGGCGCTTCCTTCGTCTTCTTCGACACGAACGGCGAGTACCAGCAAGCGTTCGACCGGCTTCCTCCATCCATAGGCGTCCGCTATGCCAAAGTTCCCGGCGTGGTGTCTGCGGAGGCAGCCGACATACTCGGCGACGAAGAAGACGCCTTCAGACTCCCGCACTGGTTCCTCACCCACGAAGAATGGGAGCTCCTGCTTCGCGCCAGCGACAGAACCCAACGCCCCGTGCTTCGAACAGCCCTAGGGCTCACCTCCCTATACATGGGCGCAGGGACAGATCTGAACGTAACTAAGGATCATGTTCTTGCCAGCGCCATCCAATCCATTCTTCTCACCAGCGAGAACGACACCTCCTCCTCGGCACGCATTACGGCTCTTATCGCATGGTTTGGCACCAGCAATCTCAGCCGTCACACCATCACGCCACTGGTGCGGATCTCCTACGGCAACATGGACGACCGAAACAAACAGGAACTGTTGAAGCTCGTCGATCAGTACATAGATCACCGCGTGACGATCCCCGACTACAGAAACACGCCGTTCAAGTTCGAAATGCTAGGAGAAGCCCTTGAACTGGCGATCCTCTACGAGGAGTCCCATGGAAACCGTTCAATTCGCGACTACTGCTCCTCGTTGCTGACTAGATATAAGTTTGTCCGCAATCGGAGCGAACTGGCCTTCATGCGCCTCTCCCCAGAAGAATGCGCACCCGCGGAATCGGACACTCGAACCTTTGTAGAATCCATTCTCGGGTTTCAGCGAGACTCATCCGGTGCGCTGAAGAAAACCGCTCAGATCTCGATCTTGAACCTCTCCGACGTTGAGGACGAGGTCATCGAGGTTCTCTCCGCCGTGACCGCTCGTCTGATCTTTGAGTACGTCCGGCGGCTTCCCGCCAGAAGCTCAGTACCGGTGAATCTAGTCCTCGAAGAAGCCCATCGGTACATCTCCGAAGCCACAGACCTCGACGGACTCAACGCGGGCCGCATCTTCGAGCGGATCGCGAAGGAAGGCCGCAAGTACGGCATCTTCATCATGATCGCCTCTCAGCGCCCGAGCGAGCTATCAAAGACCGTGCTGTCGCAATGCTCGAATTTCGTCGTACACCGGATCCAGAATCCGGAGGATCTCAGCCACGTCCGCCGGATGACGCCATACATCTCCGACTCAGTACTCAGCCGCCTGCCATCCTTGCCGAAGCAGCACGCATTGATATTCGGCAACTCCGTGACACTGCCGACAACGTTTAAGGTCAGAGAGGCCTCCCCTACCCCCAAGAGTGACGATGCCCGAATCCGCGAACTTTGGTTCACCGCAGGCCCTCCGAACGAACCCGACAACGATGACGAACCCGACTTCGACGTTGACAGGCTCTACGGGCTCTAAGTCGAACTCCCGTGGACACACGAACTCAACCATGAGCGACTCATGCCCCGCCGAGGGCTGGCCTGCAACCGTCGGTTTCTTCACAAGAAGGTCATCTGGGGTGCCTCGCCAGCGCGGCTGCGCCGCGCACGCGACACGACGACGCCTGGCATTCTTGGGGGTCGTCCTGCGTTTCCCTCGACATCGAGGCTCTGCGCCATTGCTTGCACGGTTCAGATTCGCTAATCTTCCGAGATGAATCACGATGCTCGAGACGCAGTATCAGTATTGTCCGAGAATGGCAGGCACTTTCTGATGAGTGCGCTTGGCGAGATCGATAGGGACACCGAAACGGGGAATCGTAATGCGGTCGTGTTTTCCGCCGCTGCAGTCGAAGTCCTGCTCAAAACACGACTGGCCCTCGAACACTGGACGCTACTTTTCGATGACCCTGCCAGGGCGAAGCTCCAAGATCTGAAGAACGGGGACTTCGTAAGCGTTCAAGCATCAAGGCTAGTTCAGCGCCTCAACAACGTAGCTTCCCTCGGTCTGGAAACGAAGCGTGCAGATCAGATTTTCAAGCTGAGAAACCGGATGGTGCACTTCGGTCCCGGGCCGAAAATTGCCACCAGACTGGAGGTTTCCCGAAGCTTGGGATTTGCACTCGACTTTCTTCACGATCACCTGTTACCGGAGCTTCCAGACGAAGAACAGCAACGGCTTGAGGAACTCAAGACTGAGCTTACAGCTACTTTTGCCAAGATCGACGATTTCAAAGCTGGCCGGCTCCGGGACCTCAAGGCAGAGCTGGGAACCCACGCTATCGTCATCACCTGCCCAGACTGCCAACAGGACGCATTGGTAATAGACGGCGACGAAGACGAAAACCGGTGTCTCTTCTGCCTTGCGCTCACAGGAAGCGAGGAGCTGGCAGAGCGGTATGTCAGTGACATTCTTGGGTGGACCTGGACAAGCATTGCCGAAGGCGGAACGGAACCGCTACAGGAATGCATCGAATGCTCGGGCCACGCCCTTGTCGGTCCAATTCAAGTCGTTAATCGCCCAAAGATCTCCTACGTGTGCTTCAGCTGCGCCACGACTCTGGAGGAAACCGATGTCGACTGGTGCGCCAGGTGCGGGGACATGAAGCGCTCCAATGGAGACTCGCTATGCTCGAGCTGTTGGAGAGTGGTACTGCCCGACTAGTTGTAGGCGGCTGCACTCGACATGAGGCCAGCCTTGATGGCTCGCTGATCATTAGTGACCCATCGAGGCTGGCGCCCACGATCCCGACCTCGCCGATAGCCACGCCAAGGCATTGTGACGACATGTGCACAGCCCTGCTCTTCTCATGCGCAATCAGATAGGCGGGATGAACTCGGGAAGCCTGGTGCGCTCATCGCCATGTCGGTCTCGCACCAAAACGGCGAGGTCAACAACGGCTTGCTCCCACGTACTCGCGGTGACCTGGAAGGCCTCCTCCATGAGGACACCAGTAACCGGTATGAGTACCGTCACCGACGGGTCCACGTCCTCGATCCACACCACTGGGCCGTGCGAGATCGACACGATCCTCTCTCCGAACTCGCCCAACATCACATTCACGATTGCCCGGTCCATTCCGCGATCCGTCACCTGCCAGCCATAGACCAGGACAACATCACGCCACGAATCTAAGGTCAGGTGCAGCTTGGACTTGGGAACTTCCGGCAAGTCCCAGTACCTGAAAACCGGATGCCACTGAAGATACTCCCAGGCGCAATGGAGGTCGGTCGGATCCGCCTCGTACGCAGCGACGACACGAGACCACACCTCTGCGGTCCTTGAAGCCCATTGATCCTGCAGCTCCAGTTTGTGTTCACGGACGGCATCAATGACTTTGCCTTGATGATCGCCAGCTTGCAGTATGGGTTCGGAAGGGTCCTCTTCCATAGCCAGAGGATAACCCCTCTGCCTCGTCGGATCACATACCCCACCAGGACCGCGTCGGGTTGACTCACCCACATCCCACAGTCCGGGTGAGCAGCAGCACCGCACAAAGCGTCGATCGGGCCAGAACATCTAGTGCTCAATTTCCGGCGCGTATTGAAGATCCACGCTCGAAGAGCTCAGTTTCTGAGGCAGGTTGGCTATGGTATCCCGATCTCAATGTGGACGTTCATTCCTGGTTTGGAGCAGCCGGTTAAGCTCGCCCAGCGACCTGTCTACCCGGCGAGATCGTGCGCGAGCTTCTCGGCGGCAGCTGACGCATCCGTTCGTCTTGATGCGGTTGGGCACGGTTCCATATTCTTCGTGACCTTGGGGGCACTGCCACCACCACTCTTTGTTGCCGGCGAGCATGGTCTCCGGCCGTTGGTGTCCATTCTTGGTTGGGTGCCAGTCCGCCGCGATGTCTGGACGTTCGGTGGCGAAGTCGTTGAAGCCGGGCAAGAGCTTCTTGTGCGCGCAGTAGGGGCATCCGAGGCCTTTGACACGTTCACTCACTCGCCTGCGGTACCGATGACCCCAGGCACACTTCCATGCGGCCTCGAACCGTGATCCGGCAGTCACCTGGTGGTTGGTCCACGGCCAGTTCGCCTCGGCATCCCATTGCTCAGCAACTTGCGGGTGCGTCGTAGCTAGGTCATTGAATCCCGGCCAGACGCATTTCCCCGCGCAGTAAGGACAGCCCTGTCCTTTCACTCGGGTGATTACTGCTGCCGTGAAGGTATGGCCGTGCTCGCATTGCCAGTAATAGTCCTGCGAAGTGCTCGCAACAATTTCGTGGGGAGTCGTGTTGGCGTTGAGGTGAGGATGCCATTGTGCGGCTATCTCAGGATGAGTAGTGGCGAGGTCGTTTACCCCCGCAACGGCGATACGGTTCCGACACACCGGGCAGTCAAAGCCTCGAGAGCTGCTCTTGACATCGAGGCGTGCCTGGTAATCGTGGCCCAAAGGACACGTCCAGTAAATGACTTGCCGCATCCCGGCGGTCACCATCTCCGGGCTAAAGAAAAGGTTGCGTTCACGATTCCATTGCAATGCGAGTTCAGGGTGAGTGACGTCTAAGGTATTGAAACCTGGCAGCGCACGTCGGCCAGCACAGTAGGGGCATGCCTGGCCCTTGCTGCGATTATTTGGAGCCGCTGAATATCTATGGCCGAGTGGGCACACCCACCAGTACGAGTTCCCGTTGCCTGCCCCACTGACATCCGACGGTGTCACGGCTCCATTTCCGTCAAAATCCCATTGAGAGGCGAGCAGAGGATGAGTCTCCGCCATCGAGTTGAATCCGGGAAGAGCTCGTCGCCCCGAGCAGTACGGACAGCTCGTGTGTTCGACGGAACAGTCCGATGCCTCCGCTTGCGTGTCACGCGAATGCCAATGTCCATGGGGACACAACAGCAGTACTCGATCGTCGACGCGTGAGCCGAAGGGGACCTGGAAAAGTTCGTCGTGTTCCTGCTTCTGATCAGTCAGGCAACACTGAGTCTGTACAAGGTATCGGGAGAAGGGCTCCAGGGGGCGCCAGGCTCGGGCGCCGGCGCAAACATCGTCGGGGTCCAGACAGATCATGTCGCAGTATTGTGATGGAACAATCGCCTGACCCAGCAGAGCATCCCTGACCGCCTGAAATGCTGGCCTGAGCAGCTTCCACAAACCATCAATGAACACAGCACTCGCTCCAGGCAGACGATGTGCAACCTCAGTGCTCAAAACCCATCGAGCCTGCGCGAACGTCAGGGTCGGAGTCAATAGACGACGATGCAGGCTCCGGTCGGTGACGAGTTGCGCCAGACTGACCACCGCACGGTAATTCTGTTCGTTCAGGATCCGTAGCACTGGGGGACGGCCCTGTTCCCTGGAGATCAGATCCGCAAGTCTCGACAACAACCACATGCTGGCGCGCCCAGCGACACGAAGTCGACGAAAGAGCACCTCCGCGCGTCTGACTTCGTCACTGACCTCGCACTGGTCTCGTGGCTCGACGCCTGGACCCGTCCACAGCCCGTGATGTAGACAGCAGTTGTAGTCAGCGTGGTCTATCAGACTCACCCGCTCACCCATGGCGCATTTGCGACACGCGAATCGGTCCGGTAGTCCTCCGTCGTTGGACATACCCCGGCCTTTAAGCGGCAGCTCAGGACTGGACCTGTAGAAGAGTTCAAAACGCTCCGCAAAGTACCAGTCCTTCAGACCACCCCTTGCTTCGCACCACTGCCAGAGGGCCATTTCCGTATCGAGCGAACGGTCGTTCTCGAGAAGCCTTCGGCATTCGGTCCTGACCACTGATTCGGGCAGGCCTTGCGCGACTACTAGCCGCTGAGCGAAGCTCTCTGCAGTCTCCAGATGTAGGGGCCGTACGCGCACCGGGTAGCGCCGCAAGGCCGCAGGCATCAATCTCGCCGTGCCGAACGCATGGCTGGCGGTTGGGACATTACAGGTTCCACACCGTCAGCGGCCATGTCTACCGGGATCGTCTCCAGATGCTCTCGTGTCAGACTCTCGTGCGTGGGATCACCGTCAAGAATCAAGAGCTGAGCACCTCCAACGAGCAGTCGCTGCAAGGTACCGATGTTGCCGCCACTACGCTGATGAAGCCACTGTGCCTCTGCCAGCAAGACCATGTGGTCATGCGCAAGTAAAGGGAGTTCTTTCGAGAAGGCCATAACGATGCCGTTCCAGATCTTCTGCTGCTCGCCGTTCGCGTAGCCATGTCGGTGCATCTCGACCAAACTGAACCGTCGACTGATCTGGTTTCCTCGTTCTCCTGTCAGCAATGCGCCTTGATGGACGTTAATTCCTGAGTAGACGAAGGTTGCGGGTACCTGATTCGACAGACTCTTGAGGACGTCAACAGACTCTCCGTTGCCCCGGCTAATTCGGTTCAGATTCTGCAACTCGTCAACCACGACAAGTTGAGTTGAGCATCTGCGCATGACAGTCACTACGGAATGCAGGATGCGCTCCAAGGTCAGTTGCCGGGGCGAATCAACACCGTAAAACTCTGCGAACCGCCCGATCATCGCCTTCGCTGAGGAACCGGCCGGAACCTCGACATAGGTCACGGGAATAGCTCCGGTCAATGCGTGGTCCGGGCGATCCCGCCCAAAGCGAGCGTAGATTCTACACATCATGGCAAGACAGGCCGTTGTTTTCCCAATCGAGGACTCTCCTGAAACCATGACACCGGCTCGGCCCGCAGCACGACCGCGGTTGCCTAAGATCGCCAGCTGCACGCTCCTCAACAGACTCCGGACGTACTGCGTCTCCACGGTGAATCCGCGCCCAAGGTAGTCCAGCCGAGCCGTGTCATACAGCTGTCGTTCCAGGTCACCGAGCCGCTCGTAACCTTCTAGAGACAGTATCTCAGGACGCTGATCACGCTGCGAAAGGTACTGAGTCAGATCCTCATACCGGTCGAGAACAGGAGCCTGAATGTCACCGAACATCATGAGTCAAACCCGTCTTCCGGATCAAACATCCGTACTTCTTCGACTTCGGTGCTGACATCAGATGCGCCTGCCGCCTTCGCGTGTATTGCCGATTCTGGGGATGGGAATGACGCACCTGCTATCTCGGCTAGATGCAACGCGGACTCTTGGCGCTCCTGTGCCTCGGCCTGGCGGCGCCGGGCTACTTTGGTCTGTCCGATGAGTTCGATCGTGAGTGCGGCACTCTCTTGATCCCCAAGAACATTGAGGGACGAGGTTATCTCGCGAGCCTCTCGGCGGATCGCTGCCGAGAAGGGCTTCGCGAATGCATCTCTGTTGATCCAATCGCATTGGATCCAGGTCTCGTCTGTCGGGTCACGAACCCACACTGCAGATGGATCGTGCGGGTTGTAGTGCACGGTCCATTGTCCTCCGGCCCGGGGTTCAGAGGACTTTTGAAGCCGAAATGGATGGAGTTCTGGCGCATCATAGCGACGGTAGTTGATGGTGATACCGTCCAGCTGAATCGACCGGCTTACTGTCGGCAGTAGGGCAATGTAATCGTCGGGTCCCAGAGGCATCGGTACAAAGCCCGTAACGGGAAACATGGCCATGTACATCGAATTTGGGGAGTGGACCAGGCCAGGCACCAACGGGTCCCGGAGTGTCTCATGCTTCATGTTCTGCCAGACGATGCTCACCCATCGATCGAAAAGCTCAGCAAGGGTGTAGACGTCCAGGAGGTCTTCCTTCTCCGGATGTTCACCACGACGATCGACACTCCCACCGGTGAATCCTGGAACGTACTGCGCAAACCGGGTCCTGATTGTGCCGAACGCACGCTCGACGTGTGCCTTATCGGTAGGGGTTCTGGCGGCGGCACTCGTGGTGTCAATTCCGAATCTTCGGCATGCTGCTTCAAACACCTCAGATGCGTAGTCCGCTCCGTTGTCCTTCATGATTCGTTGCGGGCGGATGAAGGGCCGCCTTGTCTCGTACCTCTCCGCCTCCGAGGCGGAGAGGTGTTTCGCCCAAGGCATCTCGGCCAGTTCATACTCGTTGAACGCCGCAAATAGGCCAGGTCGCAAAACCCGCGGTGTCAGGCACTGGGCAAGCATGAATGCCAGATCGGCCCCGGTGACCGCGCCGACTCTGATGCTCGTTGCAATGATGCTCTGAGTGGCTCTATCGAGCATGATCACCAATTTGGCTCTGCCGACACGGACGGCCTTCGCCACGTCGTCATACCCGACCACAACCAAAATGTCATAAGGGGACGTGTCTACCTGGACCTCGTGCCCGGGAGCAATGGCGACCCGTGAGTTGTACATGCGATCCGGAGGGTTCGCCGCTGTTCGGCGATTCATCGCGTTGCCGGTGGTGTACCTACCCTTTGACAACAAGGCGATGTAGCGTCGCAAAGTACTATCCGACGGAATTAAGGGTTGCTCCACCGGATATTTGAGCATCACTTCATTCCGTACCTCCTGAATGAGCCTGGTCACTGTTCCCGAGGAGCGATTTGTCTCCGCCGATATCTTACTGGCGAGGATTGCAGCGACTCGATCGTCGAGATGCCCGAGTGGCTGCTGGCGGCGGTATAGTCTGCCGTCGGTCAGCGCGGGCTTGCCTCCCCGTTTGTAAGCGGCCGCCCACCGCTCCAATGACCTGACCGAGACCGGCATCCCTGCCGCGTCCAGCTCAGCTGATTTCCGCTCGAGTCGTACTCGCAACGTGGTGGACCCAAGGTCGTACTCAGCACGAGCCTCTCCCCCGGTTAAGGGCGTTCCTGAAAGGACCTCATCGAGATGGGCGGCAAGAAACACCACCCGCTTCGAGATCTGCTCCCCTTGGAGCGGAAAATCGCGTGGACCACGTGAGCTGAGCCCATAGCCCCGCGGTGCCTCCAGAAGGCCGGGAAGGGCCGTAATGTGCACAATTTGGCGTTCTGACGTGGCTTCGTCTCGTAGCCGCAGATTTACGCCGTCGAAGCTTTCAAGAACGTAGTCACCGTCTTCCAAGCTCAGTCGATCTCCGACTCTGAGCTCATCCATCCGAATCGCTCCGAACTTGAGTCCTCCACCCGAGAGGCCGTGAATCGTCGTAGATGAGCAACTGCTTCCACATCAAGTGATAAATCCACGGCATTGCCCGAGATGGCACCTCTGCGCTGACACTCTCCGCTAGAGCGGATAGCGCTATTGGCGAAGCAGCCAATCGCAAGATTAACGCCCGCTCGGAGTCCGAAGGCGCGGCGACGGGGTGACGATAGCCGGCCAGCCACTCGAGATTGTGCCGAGGTACACCCAAAACACCAGGGTGAACGTGATAGCCCCAGCCGATTGCTGAGCAAAGAGATTCCGTCTTCGCAAACTGCTCGAGGGCCCTGTCGTCAATCCGCTCTACGGGCCTGACGTCATAGAGGATCCTCTGCCCGGAGCTGTGCACGGTGAGAAAGTCGGGATAGTGCCTTGTCCCGTCTGGGAAGAGGATGCAGAATGGCTGAGCTGTGACAGCGGTCAGGTGGCAACGGTGGTCAAGGTCCATGAGGGCCGAGTATTCAACCATCGATTCATACCAGATCCGATCACCTGTGCCAGAGCACCAGTAGTACCCCTCATAGTTGCGCCGGTGACGATAGTCGGCAGGTCGACGAGAGCGCTGGACATCCGAAAAGTCGACGTTGCAACATCGGCCGTCGGCGACTGACGTATGAACGTGTCCGTCAGAGCCAGTCCAGGCAACCGCCGCTACTGCACCAGTATTTATAGCCCCACGCCATGGATCTACTAAGCGCTTCCGATTTCCCACTCCCATGCCAGCCATCTCCTCTACAAGAAAACCGAGTCTTAGGCATGTTGAGATAGGTCTACCACCGGTGATGTCAGACTGCAGCATGAAACGCCGAGACTGACCTAGTTGCCCAGGTGCGAGTGGTCCGCTGGAGTGTCGGGTGAACGACCCAAGTCGGGACACGAAGGAAGGGGCGGATGCTCGGAGGATCCGCCCCTTCTCAAACGGCCTCTGTTCGACGAGACCGCCAACTATTCTGGAAACTCACATCGTGCGTCAGACGCGCTGCGTCAGCGCGGAGAGCGCAGGGAACTCAGAACTCCCAGTCCTCGTCCTCGGTGTTCACGGCCTTGCCGATCACGTAGCTCGAACCCGAGCCGGAGAAGAAGTCGTGGTTCTCGTCCGCGTTCGGGGACAGCGCCGAGAGGATCGCCGGGTTCACGTCCGTCACGGAGGACGGGAACATCGCCTCGTAGCCCAGGTTCATGAGGGCCTTGTTGGCGTTGTAGTGCAGGAACTTCTTGACGTCCTCGCTCAGCCCGACCGTGTCGTAGAGGCTGTGGGTGTACGCCACCTCGTTCTCGTACAGCTCGAACAGCAGCTCGAAGGTGTAGTCCTTGATCTCCTGGCGCTTCTCCTCGGAAACGAGCTCCAGGCCCTTCTGGAACTTGTAGCCGATGTAGTAGCCGTGCACGGCCTCGTCACGGATGATGAGGCGGATCAGGTCGGCGGTGTTGGTCAGCTTGGCGTGGCTGGACCAGAACATCGGCAGGTAGAAGCCCGAGTAGAACAGGAAGCTCTCCAGCAGAGTCGAGGCGACCTTGCGCTTGAGGGGATCCTCGCCCTGGTAGTAATCCATGACGATCTGAGCCTTCTTCTGCAGGTGCTCGTTCTCGAGCGACCAGCGGAAGGCGTCGTCGATCTCCTTGGTGGAGCACAACGTGGAGAAGATCGAGCTGTAGCTCTTGGCGTGCACGCTCTCCATGAAGGCGATGTTGGTGTACACGGCCTCTTCATGCGGCGTCAGAGCGTCCGGGATCAGCGACACGGCGCCGACGGTGCCCTGGATGGTGTCCAGCAGCGTCAGGCCAGTGAACACGCGCATGGTGAGCTGCTGCTCAGCCGGCGTCAGCGTGTGCCAGGACTGCACGTCGTTGGACAGCGGCACCTTCTCCGGCAGCCAGAAATTGTTGACCAGGCGGTTCCAGACCTCCACGTCCTTCTCGTCCTGGATGCGGTTCCAGTTGATGGCCTCAACGTGGCCCAGCAGCTTGACCTTCTCGGCGCTCATCGATCGTCCCTTGTTTCCTGTGATGTCTTGAATGTGATCAGAGTGAGGACCGACGACGGCGGCACGCGCCGCCGTCGTCGGAGAGTCCTACAGCATGCAGGAGACGCAGCCCTCGACCTCGGTGCCCTCCAGCGCGAGCTGGCGCAGGCGGATGTAGTACAGGGTCTTGATGCCCTTGCGCCAGGCGTAGATCTGCGCCTTGTTGATGTCACGCGTGGTGGCCGTGTCCTTGAAGAACAGGGTCAGGGACAGGCCCTGGTCCACGTGCTGCGTGGCGGCGGCGTAGGTGTCGATGATCTTCTCGTAGCCGATCTCGTACGCATCCTGGTAGTACTCCAGGTTGTCGTTCGTCAGGTACGGCGCCGGGTAGTAGACGCGGCCGATCTTGCCTTCCTTGCGGATCTCGATCTTGGCGGCCACCGGGTGGATCGACGAGGTGGAGTTGTTGATGTAGCTGATGGAACCGGTGGGCGGCACGGCCTGGAGGTTCTGGTTGTAGATGCCGTGCTCCATGACCGAAGCCTTGAGCTCGCGCCAGTCATCCTGCGTGGGGATGTGGTGCTTGGCGAACAGCTCGCGGACACGCTCGGTGGCCGGGACCCACTCCTGCTCGGTGTACTTGTCGAAGAACTCGCCGCTGGCGTACTTGGAGTTCTCGAAGCCGCCGAACGTCTCACCGGTCTCGATCGCGAGGCGGTTGGACGCCCGCAGCGCGTGGTACAGCACTGTGTAGAAGTAGATGTTGGTGAAGTCCAGGCCCTCTTCGGAGCCGTAGTGGACCCGCTCGCGTGCCAGGTAGCCGTGCAGGTTCATCTGGCCCAGACCGATGGCGTGGCTCTTGGCGTTGCCCTCGGCCACGGACGGCACCGAGTTGATGTAGGACATGTCGGACACGGCGGACAGCGCACGGATCGCGGTCTCGATGGAGGAGCCGAAGTCCGGCGAGTCCATCGTCTTGGCGATGTTCATGGAGCCCAGGTTGCAGGAGATGTCCTTGCCCACGGTTTCGTAGGACAGGTCATCGTTGTAGATGCTGGGCGTGGACACCTGGAGGATCTCCGAGCAGAGGTTGCTCATGGTGACCTTGCCGGCGATCGGGTTGGCCCGGTTCACCGTGTCCTCGAACATGATGTACGGGTAGCCGGACTCGAACTGGATCTCCGCGAGGGTCTGGAAGAACTCGCGGGCGTTGATCTTGGTCTTCTTGATCCGGGAATCGTCCACCATCTCGTAGTACTTCTCGGTGACCGAGACGTCGGAGAAGGGGATCCCGTAGACGCGCTCGACGTCGTACGGGGAGAAGAGGTACATGTCCTCGTTCTTCTTGGCCAGTTCGAAGGTGATGTCCGGCACGACGACGCCGAGGGACAGCGTCTTGATGCGGATCTTCTCGTCGGCGTTCTCACGCTTGGTGTCCAGGAAGCGGTAGATGTCCGGGTGGTGCGCGTGCAGGTAGACGGCGCCCGCGCCCTGGCGTGCGCCCAGCTGGTTCGCGTAGGAGAAGCTGTCTTCGAGGAGCTTCATGACGGGGATGACGCCCGAGGACTGGTTCTCGATCTGCTTGATCGGGGCGCCGTGCTCACGGATGTTGGTGAGGGACAGGGCCACACCGCCGCCGCGCTTGGAGAGCTGCAGGGCGGAGTTGATGCCGCGGGCGATCGACTCCATGTTGTCCTCGATGCGCAGCAGGAAGCAGGAGACGAGCTCGCCGCGCTGGGCCTTGCCGGCATTGAGGAACGTGGGGGTGGCAGGCTGGAAGCGGCCTTCGATGATCTCGTCCACCAGGCCGAGCGCGACCTCTTCGTTGCCGCGGGCCAGGTGCAGCGCGACCATGCAGACACGGTCCTCGTAGCGCTCCAGGAACCGCTTGCCGTCAAAAGTCTTCAGCGTGTAGGACGTGTAGAACTTGAACGCGCCGAGGAAGGTCTCGAAGCGGAACTTCTTCTTGTACGCGCGGTTGAACAGCTCACGGATGAAGTTCATCGTGTACTGATCGAGCGTCTCGCGCTCGTAGTACTGGTTCTTGATGAGGTAGTCGAGCTTCTCTTCCAGGTCGTGGAAGAACACCGTGTTGTTGTTGACGTGCTGCAGGAAGTACTGGTGCGCGGCCTCGCGGTCCGCGTCGAACTGGATCCTGCCGTCCGGACCGTAGAGGTTCAGCATGGCGTTCAGCTCGTGATAACCCAGGCCCTTGTACGCCTCCGGCAGTGGGGCCTTCTCAGCCTTCACGGAAACCTCACTCAGTTCTGGTTCTGCGACAGTCGTGTCCAAAACGTGTCCAATCCCTCGTTGACTCGGCGCACGTCGTCCGGCGTGCCCATCAGTTCAAATCTGTACAGGTGGGGAACATGGCATTTGGCGGCAATGATGTCACCGGCCATGCAGTAGTTGTCCCCGAAGTTGGTGTTCCCTGCTCCGATCACGCCCCGGATCAGCTTGCGGTTCTGTTCAACATTCAGGAATCTGATGACCTGCTTGGGGACCGAACCGTGTCCCCCGGTGCCCCCATAGGTGGGGAGGACCAGGACGAACGGCTCAGTGGCCAGCAGTGGTTCTTCCGTGGGGAGAAGCGGGATGCTGTCCGCGTTCCTCCCGAGCTTCTCGACGAACCTCCGGGTGTTCCCGGAGACCGAGGAGAAATAGATGAGGTGACTGGACGTGACGCGGAAGCTTCCCCTCTCCACGTCATGTCCGGCCTTGGCGTCCCGCGTTCCGTGAGGATCACGCGTGAGCGTTGCCATCGAAGTCACCCCATCAAGTCTGTTGTCAGTTCACTTCGTCGCGGGGCCCGCGGGGTCCCGGGTCGCCACAGCGCAGCTGCGGCGCGTCTCCTGCCGTGCGACGACGGTTCCTGCCCGACGACGGCGCCACCGGCTCTGCGTGCCGCTCACCATGGAGGCTGCGTCACGCGGCGATGGGCCGCCGTCGTCGTGCGGAAGGTCGTCGTCCGAGTGCCGGAAGGGGTCAGGCCACCGCGGTGGCCGCGGCCTCGAGGCCCGCGATCTTGTCCGGACGGAAGCCGGACCAGTGGTCGTTCTCCGTGACCACGACGGGGGCCTGCATGTAGCCCATCTCTTTCAGGCGCTCCAGGGCTTCAGGGTCCTGGGAGACGTCCACACTCTGGTAGACGATGCCCTTCTTGTCCAGAGCGCGGTAGGTGGCGTTGCACTGGACGCAGGCTGGCTTGGTGTACACCGTAACGGTCATGTCCCTCTCCCCTTCAGTCATTGCTTGGGCTGCGTTTCCGCCTGCACCGCGTCCCCTTCCGGAACACCCGGATTCCTGCTTTTCCAGCGGAATCCCCAGTGCAGGACCTCGTGGCCCGATTGCGTATGTCGATACTACATGTAGTGCAACGCCCCGTCTTGCACCCCAAGATGCTGTATTACAAGCATGTCATTCTATCCACCGTTTGTCCACAGCCCAGGGGGTTGATCTTGCCCGGAAATCCGCAGTTAAGGCCCCCTCGGTCCACAAGCTGTGCATGAGGTTTGGCACATTTAATTCGCTGCGTGTCGCACGCTGTCGGCGTGTCGCCGAGAGGGTGCCGTGGGTGCCCCGCGTCACCTCCGGCGGACCGCCTACACTGTCTGGGACGACCCCGGAGCGGAAAGGCCACCCGTGATCAACCCAGTGCACCTGCGAACCCTGCTCGCGGTGATCCGGCACGGCTCCTTCGCGGCCGCGGCTCAGCAGCTCGGCTACACCGCTTCCGCCGTCTCCCAGCAGATCTCGGCCCTGGAACGCGACGCCGGGGTGGAGCTCTTCCAGAGGCACGCCCGGAGCATCGTCCCCACCGAGGCGGCCCAGGCCATGAGCCGCCACGCCACCAAGGTGCTCACGGACATCGAGGCTCTGCTGGCGGCCGCTTCCAAAGCCCAGGACGAATCCCGCCAGGAACTCCGGCTGGGCATCTTCCCCAGCCTCGCCACCTACGTCCTGCCCCGCATCATGAGCAACCCCACCTGGACCCGGCTGGGGATCGAACTGAAGATCTCGGTCGCCGAACCCGGCCAGACGATCCAGGGCCTGAGGGACGGCGGCGAACTCGATCTCGCGCTGGTCTACCAGGTGGGACAGAGCGGGCTGGCCTGGCCGCACTCGATGCGCCGCCAATGGATCGGCGACGACGACTTCCGGGTGGTGGTCCCGTCGTCCTGGCGCTTCTCCCCCGGCGCCACCGTGGCCGCCGAACAGCTCTCCGGCATGCCATGGATCGTCCACCACCCCGGCACCGCGGACGCCGTGGTGATCGAACGGCTCTTCGCCAGCTGCGGTCTGCACCCTCGGGTGGTGGCTCACAGTGACGACTTCACCGCCAGCGTCGAAATGGCCGCTGCGGGCCTCGGCGCCGCCCTGGTCCCCGAGCTCGCGCTCGGCCACCGTCCGGACGGGATCGCCATCCTGGACGTCCCGGAGATCCGCCTGGCCCGCAACGTCTTCGCCCTCCTGCCGGGCGGCAAGGGCGGGCCCCGGGTGGACCTTTTCCTCGAACTGCTCTCCGACACCCTGCGCGAAACACTTCAGCGCTGACTACTCCAGCGTTGACCACTTCAGGGCTGACCACTTCAGCGCTGACTACTCCAGGGCTGTCTCCGCTGCCGGCTCCCACGGAAGCGCCGCGTAACCCGGAAACGCCGTGCGGGCAAGTCTGGAAAGCGGAGCCGGGCCGGTCTATGTTGAACACATGAGCACGGTCATCAGCGAGCATTTCGGTGAGCTCGAACTCAATCACGGGACGGCGCACTGCTTCTCCACCCGGCATACGGTGCACGGGGTCCCGGTGGAGATCGAACTCAACTACGCCGCGCATGAGCGCCCGGACCAGGCCTCCGTGCATAAAGCCGACTACCGGCTCCACTACCTCCCCGAACTGGTCGATCAGATCAAGGACCTGATCACCGACGAACTCGGCCAGGAGGACAGCCAGGTCCAGGAGTTCCGTCATTTCCACTGCAAAGGCCTCGACGAGGAGAAACGCTGGGCAACGTTCGGCACCACGGAAGAGGTGGACGACCAGAGCTTCGTCCGGGCCCTCCGGCTCGGGCACGTCGGCATCTTCCCGGATCAGCCCGAACGCTACTTCGTCCTGGACTTCACGCTCGGCGAGCACTTCAGTGACGAGGTGCTGGTGGCCACCGCCGATGCCGACGGCGTGGTGGATGACGAGATCACCTGGGCTTAGACGGACTCCCTGACGCACGACGGCGGGCCACCCTTCCCGGGTGACCCGCCGCCGTCGTCGTCAGGCTGAAACGCCGTCAGGCGAGGAGCCCGTCAGGCAGAGCGTCAGACGCTCGCGCCGATCTCCTCACGGACGGCCTTCGCGGCCTCCACCAGGTTGCGCAGCGAAGCCTCGGTCTCCTCGTAGCCGCGGGTCT
The DNA here is from genome assembly GCF_052114185.1 of Arthrobacter sp. RAF14. NCBI lineage: Bacteria > Bacillati > Actinomycetota > Actinomycetes > Micrococcales > Micrococcaceae > Arthrobacter > Arthrobacter sp. RAF14. The sequence goes on from NZ_JBFREG010000007.1 coordinate 141,959, forward strand.
TCAGGCCGCAGTCCGGGTTGACCCAGAGCTGACGGCTCGGCACGTGCTTGACGGCGGTGGAGAGCAGCTCGATCACCTCGGCCTCGCCGGGCACGCGCGGCGAGTGGATGTCGTAGACGCCCGGCCCCACCCCGCGGCCGAAGCCGTGGGACTCGAGGTCGTGCACGACCTCCATGCGCGAGCGTGCGGCCTCGATCGAGGTCACATCCGCGTCCAGACCGTCGATGGCCTCGATGATGACGCCGAACTCGGAGTAGCAGAGGTGGGTGTGGATCTGGGTCGCGTCCTGCGCACCGGCGGTCGCCAGGCGGAAGGAATCCACGGACCACTTCAGGTACGCCGGCTGATCCGCCTTGCGCAGCGGCAGGAGCTCGCGCAGCGCGGGCTCGTCCACCTGGACCACCTTGATGCCCGCGGCTTCCAGATCGGTGATCTCGTCGCGCAGGGCGAGGGCCACCTGATTGGCGGTCTCCCCCAGCGGCTGATCGTCACGCACGAAGGACCACGCGAGGATGGTCACGGGACCCGTGAGCATGCCCTTCATGGGCTTCTCGGTCAGCGACTGCGCGTATTCGGCCCAGGCCACCGTGATGGGGGCCGAACGGGTCACGTCGCCCCAGAGGATGGACGGGCGGGTGCAGCGGGAACCATACGACTGGACCCAGCCGTGCACCGTGACGTCGAAGCCCTCCAGATTCTCGGCGAAGTACTGCACCATGTCGTTGCGCTCCGGCTCGCCGTGCACCAGCACGTCGTAGCCCAGCTCCTCCTGGAGATCCACCACGCGCTTGATCTCGTCCTTCATGAGCTGCTCATACTGTGCGTCGTTCAGCTCACCCTTGGTGTTCCGGGCGCGGGCCGAGCGGATCTCCGCGGTCTGCGGGAAGGAGCCGATCGTGGTGGTGGGAAGGGCGGGCAGGTGCAGCGCGGCCTCCTGGGCGGCCTCGCGGACCGCATAGTCGGAGCGGCTGAAGTCGGAGTCCGTGAGCGCGGCGGTGCGGCTCCGAACGTCCTCGCGGCGGACGCCCTCCGCGGTGGCGCGGGAGGCGATCACGGCGGAAGCCTCGTCGATGGCCGCCTGTGCCGATGCCGGATCGGCGAGGTGGGCCGCCAGGGTCTTCACTTCCACGGCCTTCTGGTCCGCGAAAGCCAGCCAGGACTTGAGCTGTTCGGAGAGCTTGGTCTCCTCCGCGACATCATGCGGCACGTGCTGCGTCGACGTGGAGGTGGAGACGGTCAGACGTGCGGTCGATCCCTTGAGGGCGTCCAGGGTGGCGGCGGAGGCGGCCAGGTCGTTCCGCCAGATGTTGTGCCCGTCCACCACACCGGCCACCAGGGTCTTGGAACCCAGCGCGGCCAGCGCGGCCTCGGAAGGCACGGCGCCCTTGAAGACGTCCACGTGCAGGGCGTCGATGCTGCTCGCGGCGAGGGCCCCCAGCTGGCCGTCCAGCGAACCGTACGGAGTGGAGACCAGGATCTGCGGGCGCTCGGTCGCGGCGGTGAGGACCTCGTAGGCGCGGGTCACCGCAGCGTCGAGCTGCTCCGCCGGGATGTCCTGATCGACCACGAGGCCAGGCTCGTCGAGCTGGACCCAGCTGGCACCGGCAGCAGCCAGCTTGCCCAGCAGTTCGACGTAGACCGGCAGGACGTCCTCCAGGCGGGAGAGCGGCTGGAAGCCCGCCGGGGCGTCGTCGGAGGCCTTGGACAGGAGCAGGAAGGTCACGGGGCCCACGAGGTACGGACGGGTTTCGATGCCGTTGGCCAGGGCGTACTCGAATTCCTCGACCAGCCGGGAGGACGTCAGGCGGAAGTCCGTCTCCGGGCCGATCTCCGGCACCAGGTAGTGGTAGTTGGTGTCGAACCACTTGGTCATCTCGAGCGGCTGCTGCTCCTTGGAGCCACGGGCCAGGGTGAAGTAGCCGTCGATGTCCAGGACGCCCTCGGCGTTGAGGAGAGTCCCGAAGCGGGCCGGGACGGCACCCAGGTGGGCTGCGGCGTCGAGCACCTGGTCGTAGTAGGAGAAGGTGCCGGGAACGGCGGCCGGCTCGTCGAGGCCGAGCTCCACCAGACGGCGGGCACTGCTCAGCTGGATCTCCTTCGCGGCGGCGTCCAGAGCTGCGGCGTCGATCTTTCCGGCCCAGTAAGCCTCGACGGCCTTCTTGAGCTCACGACGGCGGCCGATGCGGGGGTAACCGAGGAGGCTGGCTGCGGGGAAAGGGGTCTGTGCGGTCATGATGAGTCCTTTTCTGGGTACAGGTCTTCTGCGGGCCGGCCGGGGACGTCGACGCGTCCTCGGGCCCGGGTGGGGGTGTTTGTCGTCAGGAAGCCAGCGCGGCGCGCTCGTGGAGCGGGCGGCTGGGGCGCGGGAGGTTCAGGCCGTCCAGCACGTCGAGCGCGTGGCGGTGCTCGTTGAAGGTGTAGAGGTGGAGGCCCGGCGCACCGGAATCGAGCGCCGCATTGGCCAGGTCCACGGTGGCTGCGACACCGATCCGCTGCGCCGCCACGTCGCTGCCCGCCGTCTCCAGCGCGTGCATCAACGCCGGGTCGGGAGCGACGCCGGACAGCTCGGAGAGCCGGGTGACGCGCCGCAGGCTGGTCAGCGGCATGACGCCGGGGATGATCGGGATGGTCACTCCGGCCCGGCGGGCACGGACGAGCAGGTCCTCGTACTGCCGGGCGTGGAAGAACACCTGGGTGATCGCGAAATCGGCGCCGGAGCGCTGCTTGGCGAGCAGCACTTCCACATCATGGGCCTCGCTGGGCGATTCCGGATGGCGGGTGGGATAGGCGGCCACACCGATGGCGACCTTTCCGGCACAGAGCAGGGCGGACCTGCTCTGTTCCACCCTGCGGATGAGCTCCACGAGGTCCTGGGCATAATGCAGGGAACCGTCCGGCAGTGTGGATCCGTCCCGCGGGAGGTCTCCGCGCAGGGCCAGGATGCCACGCACACCGTGGTCCAGGAGCTGAGCCACGATTCCTGCGAGTTCAGCGGCGGTGTTCCCGACGCAGGTCAAGTGGGCCAAGGGCCGGAGAAGGGTCTCCTCCTGCAGCCGGGCCACCAGATCCAGAGCGGTGTCGTGATTGGAGCCGCTCGCTCCGTAGGTCACGGACACATAGTCCGGCGCGGTGGCCTCCAGCTCCCGGATCGTGGCCCAGAGGACTTCCTCTGCGGCCTGGGAACGAGGAGGGAACAGTTCGTACGACAGTGCCACGGGCGCTGTGCCCTGGTACTGAAGGGGTCGGTCGATAAGGCTGGGTGGGGACATCTGCAATCCTCGACGTCTGACGTAATGGATGAGCACGGCAGACCGGCGCGCATGCTGACGCCTGGTCCGTCGCCGTGTGCAAATGTCAGGCCCACATGGGGGCACCCACACCCTCCATGAGAGGGTCGCTGACACGTTACCGCGGTAACTGATGTGTCCACAGTACGAGGACAGGGAATCGCCCGGCAAACGCGACGCCGAATTAAGACGCAATCTTACGGAGCAAAAAGCCGTGGCGCCGAACAATGTTCAGCGCCACGGCGTGGAAATCGTGAGACGGCGGCTCAGCCGCCCAGCAGCAGCCGTTCCGAGCGGGGCGCCAGGGCGTGCTCCAGCACCAGGCAGGCCGCGCCGATGGCGCCGACGTCCTCCCCCACCCGGCTGCCGACGACCTGGGGCACGTGGATGTCCCGCGCGTCGGCGCCATGTGCCACCTGTTCCGGGACACGGTTGAGGTAGTACGGTGCGAGCCTCGTCCAGAACGGTCCACCGAACACCACCCGGTCCAGGTCCATCGCGTTCGCGATCACCGAGACGGCGCGGGACAGGTGCAGAGCCGAACGGTCCAGGATCGCGATCGCATTCTCGTCTCCCCGGTCGGCCGCGTCGCAGAGCCGGTTGAAGCGCTCCTGCACGACGACGCCGGAGTCCCCCTCCGTGAGAGGCTCCACCAATCCGGCCTTCGCGCCGGCGTCCACGAGGACGCGTGGGATGACCGTCGACTTCACGCAGCCGTTCAGACCACAATCGCAGGGCGGACCGTCCGGATCGACCACGATGTGGCCTATCTCCCCCGCATTGCCGCTGGCGCCGCGGAAGACCTCGTCATTGAGGACCAGGCCACAGCCGATACCGGTGCCCATGTAGAAGACCCCGAAGTTGCTGGAGGCGCTGTCTCCGGCCACCCAGGTCTCGGCCACTGCGGCCGCGGTGACGTCCTTGTCCAGAACGACGGGCAGACCGGTGGCCTTGCTGAGCGCGTCCCGCAGGTGGACGCGGGTCCAGCCCTCCAGCAGCGGCGGGTTCACCACGGTGCCCGCGTCCAGATCGATGGGTCCAGGAGCAGCCACCCCGAGGCCCGTGAGCTTGGCGGGGTCGATTCCTGATTCCTCGATGAGACGCTGGACCTCGAACACGATCGCTGCCATGACCGCCGTCGGTTCGCCCGCCTCCGGGGTGTCGATCTTGGAGTCGAGGACCACGTTCCCCGTCAGGTCCAGGACGGAGAAGCTGATGAGCGCGGGATCCACGTGGACGCCCACGGCGTACATGCCTGACGGATTCAAGCGCAGGATGGTGCGGGGCTTCCCCGGACCGACGCCGGCCTTGCCCGCTTCGATGATGAGGCCCTGGTCCAGCAGACGGCGGGAGATGTTGGAGATCGTCTGCGGCGACAGCCCGACCAGTCCCGCCAACTCAACCCGGCTCAGCCCCTGAGGCGAACGCCGGATGGTGTCCAGGATCACCGTCAGGTTGAAGTCGCCCATCTTGGGTAGGTTGGTTCCGCGCCGCGAGGCGGGCGTGCGGAGCTCGGTCACGCATTCTCCTTCAAGAAAAGTGCAGGGCAACTGGCGTTTGCTCGTAGGCTACCAGTCACAGGGTCCCGGAACCTGCAACCGACCTGTTTAGCGCCGATCATGCCGGTTTTGCCGCGCGGCGGCGGGTTCGCGTGACCGTGAACTTGCTGTTCCGGCCCACGATCTCGGTCGCCCCCACGAACTTCTCCAGGGCGGGGAGGTAACCGAGATGGCTGTTCCACACGGTCCACAGTTCACCGCCGGGCGCCAGCACCTCGGCGGCGGCCCGGAACAGCTTGATCGCAGCACCGGCATGCACGCTGTGACCCAGATGGAAGGGTGGATTGAGGAGGATCAGCTCCGCCGAGGCCGGGGGGAATCCTTCGAGGGCATCCGCGTGAACGGCGAGAACCCGGTCTCCCACTCCGTGGGCCTCGGCCGTGAGCCGGGCACTCCGCACCGCCGCCGCGGACACGTCGCATGCCGCCACCCGGACTTCCGGCTGCGACGCCGCCAGCAGTGTCGCGAGCACGCCCGATCCGCAGCCGAGGTCGATGGCCGTCCTGACCTTGGGCATGCGGGGCAGGAAATCCAGCAGGAAACGCGTCCCGATGTCCACCTTGGCCCCGGCGAAGACGGCCCCGTGGGCATACACCTCGATCTCCAGGTCCCCGTCCCTCCCCAGGCCCGTGTGGCGTTCCCGCGCCGGGAAGGACTGCGAACTGCGTCCGCCAGCCGGCGTCCCGGCGAGTTGCCCACCGGGAGTGTCCTCCTGGGGGCGGGGCGAGCTCGCCGTCAGCACCCGGGCCTTGCCCTTGGCCAGGCTGGCGGTCACGGAGCCGAAATCGGCGCCGAGCACCTCATTCATGGAACGGGTCATGTGCTTGACCATGCCCGCCGCCAGAACCACCACCTCAGGATGAGCGTGTTCCGCGATGGCTTCGCTGAGTTCTGCCAGCTCGGCGAGATTCTTCGGAAGTCTCAGCAGGACCAGCCGCGCCCCGGCCAGCAGAGCCGGTCCGTAGAGACCTGCGGAAGTCTCGTCGTCGCGGATTCGCGTGAAGCCGCTGATTCCTAGCCGGGCGGCATTGGCATCGAGGGCGGCCTCGCCCGTGGCGAGGTCCTGCCAGATCCTGAGCGTGGAGACCGGCGCCCCGCCGCCCTCCGGGGATCCTGCCAGCAGCGGCAAGGTGATCGCGCCGTAACGATCCCCGATCACCACGAGCCCCGGGTCGGAGAGTCCCTCAGCAGCCAGCCGATCCAGCCGCCTTGAGGCATGCTCCAGGAGAAGGCGGTCCGCGGCGTCGTAGGCCTGGAGGTTCTCCGCGTCGACTTCCGGCCACCGGCTCAACGCGCGGTGAATCGCTTCAGGATTCACAAGATTCACAAGATTCACTGAAACTCACACACCGTCGCTCAGCAGAGCTGCTCGCAGCGCAACCAGTTCCGCGTCCGCCAGGCCGTGGCGGCGGAGGTATCCGGCTCCCCCGCCGAAATCGGCGTCGAGCAGTTCGAGGGTTTCGCGCATCGCGGACGCAGGGCTCCCGCCGACGACCGCCAGAACCTGCTCACTGAGCGGAACTCCGAGCTTCCCGAGGAGCACTTTGACCCCTTCGAGCCACTCTCCAGCGAGATTCGCCTCGGTCCCGGCGTAATCGGCCACGATCACCTCGCGGTCCACCCCGACGGCGTCCAGCAGCAGGGCCACCATGACACCGGTCCGGTCCTTCCCTGCCGTGCAATGGACCAGGGTGGAACGTCCTGCGGCGGCGTTGCGCGTGATGCTGCGCGCGAGGTCCGCGGCCACCGGACCGCCCTGCGCCAGGATCATGCGGTAGAGGCCGGCGAGGGTCGGCAGGTTCTGCAGCGAGGTGCCCAGCGCGCCGGCCAGCACATTGCCGCGGAGCACTTCCAGATCCAGCCCGTCGAGCGCGCTGGGTGCATAGCGCACCTCGTCGTCGTCCCGGAGGTCCAGGATCGTGGCCACCTTCAGGTCACGCAAGAGGTTCCGGCCGTCATCCGTCAGCAGGTGCAGGGCATCCGAGCGGAAGAAGACGCCCTCCCTCGTCAGGCGATCACCCGCCGGAAGGGATCCCAGGCCACGGAAGTTGTAGGTCCTGGGCAATGGGGCGGCCTGGCCGATCAACGAATGACTCCTTCACTGGGCTTCTGTGCTCTAACTGGGCTCTGTTGCTTCAACTGCGCTGCGTACTCTAACTGCGCCTTGTGCTTTAACTGCGCCTTGTGCTTTAACTGCGGAAGTCCCCTCGTGGTTCCAGCCCGGAACGGACCGGACCACGAGGGGACTTCGTACATGACCTCAGTCCAGGTAATCCCGGAGGACCTGCGACCGGGACGGGTGGCGCAGCTTGGACATCGTTTTGGATTCGATCTGGCGGATGCGCTCACGCGTGACGCCGTAGACCTTGCCGATTTCGTCTAAAGTCTTCGGCTGTCCGTCGGTCAGGCCGAAACGCATGGCCACCACGCCCGCCTCACGCTCGGACAGCGTGTCGAGCACCGAGTGCAGCTGCTCCTGGAGAAGGGTGAAGCTCACGGCGTCAGCGGGAACCACTGCCTCCGAGTCCTCGATGAGGTCACCGAACTCGGAGTCACCGTCCTCGCCCAGAGGCGTGTGCAGCGAAATGGGCTCGCGGCCGTACTTCTGGACCTCGACGACCTTCTCGGGCGTCATGTCGAGTTCCTTGGCCAGCTCCTCCGGCGTGGGTTCGCGGCCGAGGTCCTGCAGCATCTGGCGCTGGACGCGGGCGAGCTTGTTGATGACCTCGACCATGTGCACCGGGATACGGATGGTACGGGCCTGGTCCGCCATGGCGCGGGTGATGGCCTGACGGATCCACCAGGTCGCGTACGTGGAGAACTTGAAGCCCTTGGTGTAGTCGAACTTCTCGACGGCACGGATGAGGCCCAGGTTGCCTTCCTGGATCAGGTCCAGGAAGAGCATGCCACGGCCCGTGTAGCGCTTGGCCAAGGAGACCACGAGGCGGAGGTTGGCCTCCAGCAGGTGATTCTTGGCCCGCTTGCCATCGTGGATGATGAATTCGAGTTCGCGGCGGTACTTGGGGTCCATGGTGTCCCCCTCGGCCGCGATCTTCTCCTCGGCGAAGAGACCGGCCTCGATGCGGAGCGCGAGATCGACCTCCTGTTCGGCGTTGAGAAGCGCCACCTTGCCGATCTGCTTCAGGTAGTCCTTGACCGGGTCCGCAGTAGCGCCGGCGGACATGACCTGCTGCACCGGAGCATCGTCATCGCTCGCATCGGAGTAGACGAAACCGCTGCCGGTGGCGGCGGGCTTGGCCGTCGCCTCATCGGCCTCGGCCAGCTCCGGCTCTGCATCTTCAGTGAGCTCTTCTTCCACGGTGTCCGAGGATTCGTCGAGATCGGAGCCGGCGGCCTTACGGCCCCGGCCCTTGGGAGCGGCATCGCTCTTCTTCGCGGCCGGCCGACGCGTCGCGGGGGCGGCGTCGTCCTGCCCCGCCGCAGCCGCGGCTTCCTTCTTGGCCTTGTTCGCGGCGCGTGTGGCGGCAGCCTTGGCGGCGCGCGCCTTCTTCTTCTCCTCGTCAGTCAACTCGGCCTTCACGGCAGTTTCCTTCGTCGTGGGAGTGGTCACAGAAACCCTTTCTAGCAGCGCCTGGCGGTGTCCCGGAGGGCAACACCACTATGACCCTGTCAAGTCCGTGCTGCCAGCGGCAGTTACTCCAGACCAGCAGAGCCTGTCTTAGACAACGCCACCAGCCTGCGGATTGTTCCCCGGAGCTTCAGCGGCTTCGGGACGACAACCTTCAAGTTCACGGACCCAACCGGGTCTCGGCTAATAGTCTCTCACGAAAAGCGGGTGCGTCGCAGCAAGGGTCGGCAGGATACCCATTTCCGGCGCGTCTTCAAGGTGTTCTTTGCCACACCGACGGGACCGTATCGGCGCTTCCCACGGCTTCACCCCTCACCGTCCGGCTCCTTTGCCTCTCGCGTCTCTCGCACTTTCACCGATCTCCACTCCGTCAGCCGTCCTCGTCCCGAAGCGATCCCCCGGCAGTCGTCCGCCGCCAGCTGCTGTGCCGCTTGCTCGCCCAGCCGCTCAGTGCTCCGCTCAGGACGGCCCTGTTCAGCAGCCTCGCCAGCCGGTGCCCCGGCTCCCTTTCCAGCGCGCGGTCCAGCAGGGCGGACGCGTGCGAGCCCCGTCCGCGGCACCACTCGACCCAGGCCAGGCCGGTCAGAACACCGGCCGGAGGGCGGTCCCCCGCGGCATGGACCATCTCCTGCAGCACCGCGGCGAAGCGATTCATGCGGTCCCAGTCCGGACCGGAGCCGCTCTCGGCCACCATCACGTCACCGAACAGCCCCAGCCAGGACACGAGAGGGTGACCACCGGGGTGCGGTCTCCCCTCGCCATCGTCCCGGACGACGCCGGGGACCACTCCGGACCCGGTGGAACTCATCGAGCGGTCGGCGTCCTCCACCGAGGCTTCGGCGGCCAGCCCACCCTGATATGCCGTCTGCCACGACGACCCCGCCGACACGTACACAGCGTCCCGGAGCGCCGGCACCTCGAGAGTCCGGCACAGGATCTGCCTCGACTGTTCGCCCATCATGTCAGCCACATCAGCCCAGACCGCGGAGCCGTTCAGATACGGTTCCCAGTGTTCAAGGGCCTCCAGCAGGCTCGGGGTGCCGCACGAGACCGGACCGGCCTCCGGGGCCGGGCCGGGAGCCGGACTGTCCCGCTCCCCCGGGTCTCTTACGCCTTCCCGCGTTCCCCGCGGTCCCTTCCGCGGACCCTGCAGGGGACGGCGCGAGAACGCCGAGGGATGGGGATCCACCGCACTGCCCTGATAGACCAGCTCGGCAGCCAGGCGGGAGTCACGGATGAGATCCAAGGGGTGCGGTCCCGCGCCGGCGCAGGGCCCGTCCCCCGTGAGTGAACACTCGGAGTGACGGCAGCCTGAACCATTCCAGCCATCGGAGCCCACCAGCCAGAGTTCCTGCAGCGGACGCCCGGCCTGCCCGAGGATCCAGGCCAGGAGCGCCATGAGTTCAGCCCTCTCAGTCCGCACCGAGTCCACCGGGCTGTCCTGAAACATCGCGACGAAGGTGCTGTCCGCCGCGGCGTCGTGTTCCAGGTAGGCGAGGACGGCACGGGCATATCCCAGCAGGGCTTCGCCTCGAAGCCGGCGGTCCGGGAGGTCGACACGAAGCGTCGCCCCGATGCGGCCCGATCGTGCGGTGAGACAGACCAGCGAGTTCCGGGGCCAGAATCCGATGGCATGGGGGATGTACGCGAGAATGTCCTCCGGTCCCCGGGCGGTCAGTGATGCGGTGTTCATGCGGCCACTCTCGCAAGTGGAGCCGCGGAGCGGGACTACGGTATGTCCCTCTGTGGACAGGACCTTCAAGTCCCTCTGTGGACAGGGAGTTCTGGGGGTCTGTGGTCCCGGGACTGATACGGGTGTCCGGCCCATCGTGACTTCGGGGCCGTCAGAAAGTCAGCACCCGCTCGCCTCCCGAAAACGCCCAGGAGCAGGACTCAGCGGTTGCCGCGCCGCGAGCGCTCCCACAGCACCCGCGCCAGCGGCCTGGGGGTGACACCGGCGGCCTGGCGGGCCCTGCGCCGCACCACGGCCACCGCGACCATCCCCACTAGGAGGAAAAGCAGCTGGGTGGACATGGCGATGCGGAACGGTTCGAGTCCGTACAGCTCACCGTTCGAGAATCCGCTCGCGTTCAGAAGATCCAGGACCAGTCCGATCACGTACATGCTCAGCAGGGCCGCGACGAACCCGCCCACATTGACGATTCCCGTGGCGGTGCCGATCCGCTCCACCGGATTGGAGGTCCGGGCGAAGTCGAAGCCGATCATGGAGGCCGGCCCGCCGATGCCCATGACCACCACCAGGACGATGAGCAGCCACAGCGGCGCCCGCCCGGGCCACAGGAGCACTGCGAGCCATCCCGCTCCCGTGATCAGCGAGACGAGGAGGACCATGGAGGAGCGCCGTACCGGGTGCAGGGAGACGAACCGGCCGAAGAAGGGACCCGAGACCATGGCCACCAGGACGAAAAGGCTCATGACCGCGGAGGCGGTCCCCCGGTCCAGTCCCTCGGCCGAGATCAGGAAAGGGTAACCCCAGGCCATGGCGAAGACCGTCCCGGCGAAGGGGGTGGTGAAGTGGCTCCACAGCCCCAGACGGGTGCCGGGTTCCTTCCAGGACTGGGCCAGCGCCGCACCGATCTGCTTGAGCCCTCCGGCGGACTGAGGCCTGGCACGCCCGTGTGGGGTGTCCTGCAGCAAGGCGATCACCAGGACGCACGCGAGCGCGGACAGACCCGCCAACGACAGGAAGGCCGGGGTCCACGCCGTGGTGTGAAGGAGCAATGCGAAGGGGATGACGCTGACCAGCTGTCCCAGCTGACCCACCATGCCCGTGAACTGCGTCATGAGCGGCACGGTGCGGGCCGGGAACCAGGCGGGGATCAACCGCAGGACGGAGACGAACGTGGCGGCGTCACCGGCGCCCACCAGGACACGACCTACGACCCCGGCCGCGACCGAATCGGCGGCCGCCAGCTGCGCCTGTCCTAGGAACATGAGAAACGCGCCCATGGCGATCATGTTGCGGGGCCCGAGACGGTCCACCAGGACCCCCACGGGGATCTGCAGGCCCGCATACACGAGGAGCTGGAGCACGGAGAACGCGGAGATGGCGGCGGCGCTGGCGTGGAACCGATCGGTGGCTTCCAGGCCGGCCACACCGAAGGACGTCCGTTGTGTCACCGCCACCAGATACGCGAAGACTCCGATACCCCACATCACCCACGAACGCACGCTGCTCACGGGTCCATTCTTCCGCATCGGGTCTTCCGCATCGGGCAGGCCGCACCCCGCGCCTCCGGCCTGGGAGGCCGGAGCCGGGCCTCCCGGCACGGGGCGTCAGCCCTCAGGGGCGGCGCTCAGGTGCCGCTTTGCCTCCGGCCGTGCCCCGGCGCGTCGTCCTCCGCCTCACCTGCGGCTTCCGTGCCTTCGCCGGTCCCGGCGTCGTCGTCCTCCTGGCTCAGCAGTTCCTGCGCCAGGTACGCCTCCACCGCGGCGCCGAGAGACTCCGCGCTGGGCAGTTCGTCATTCTCATCGGCCAGGAGCGACCGGCGCACGGTGTTCTCACTGTGCTGGTCGTACCGTTCCTCGAGGTTGCGCACCACTTGCTGCACGTCCTCGCTGGCCTCCATCTGTTCGGCGATCTGACGGGCCACGTCCCGGGCCACCTCGCGCAGACGATCGGACGGCAGCATGAGATTGGCGGCCGCGCCCAGATACTCCATCCCGGCGACGGCGGCCTGCGGGTACTCCGCGTCGGCGACGTAGTGCGGCACGTGGATGACGTAACCGGCCACATTGCGCTTCGCCGCGATCAGCTTCAGCTCCAGGACATGCCCGATCGCCGCGGGGAACTCCACCGTGGGACGCCACACCGAGATGCCCTCGATGAGCTCGGGCCGGTTGCCGTGCACCGTCACCCCGACGGGACGGGTGTGCGGGACGGGCATGGGGATCGCGTGGACCCAGGTCACCAGGTTCACGTCGAGCTGTTCCACGAGACTCACGACGGCCCGGGCGAACCGCTCCCACTGGAGGTCGGGCTCGAAACCTGCGAGGAAGAGGAACGGCGTCCCCAGCGGGTCCTCCAGGACATACAGCGCCAGCCGCGGCGGCGCGTAGTCCTGAAGGTGATCCTCGACGAAGGTCAGATGAGGGCGGCGCGAACGGTAATCAAGGAGCTGGTCCGCGTCGAACACGGCCACCGGACGGACCGAGGGGGAATCGAGCAGCTCGGAGGAGATCTGCCGCACCACGTGCCCGGCATCCGCGAATCCGGTGAACGCCATGAGGAGATTGAGACCCTTCAATGACGCATCCTGCAGAAGCTCCTCATCCGCCCGGTAGAGCCCGGCGGGATCAAGCAGCGTCCCGTACGTCTGGTCGAACAAAGTACCCTCCACACCAACCGGCCCCAGGCCGGGAATCGTCGTCATGTCTGATTGATGGCTCAACGTCCGGGAGCGTCCTCGCATTCCCGCACCGGCCTGCGACTCAGTGTCACGGGCTACGATCTTAGATGGTGAAGGACGCCACACCGCGTCCGCACCATTGAACATGTGCGACAAGGATGTCCACCCGTACACCAGAAGTGAGGCAGGAACTCGTGGCCAAGAGCAACGAAGTCACCCTTGAAACAGTCAGCGGCGATCTGCGCAAGAAACCGAGCGACGTCGTGGTCATCGGCGTCCGCCAGGGCAAGGAGGGACCGGAACTCGCCGTCAGCCCCCTGAGCGCCAAGGCGTCCGAGGCCATCCAGTCCTCGCTGGCCCTGCTCGGCGTCACGGGCGCCCCGGATCAGCTGCACCGCCTGCCCGGCGTTCCCGAGCTGGGCGCCGAGGTGATCGCCCTGGCAGGACTGGGCAAGAAGGACGACGCCGAGTCCCTCCGCCGCGCCGCCGGCTCGGCCGTGCGCCAGCTCGCCGGAACCGCCACGGTGACGATCGCTCTCCCCGCGCCGGACGAGGCCGCCCTGGCCGCCGTCGCCGAGGGCGCCGCGCTCGGGGCTTACGCGTTCCACGAGTACCGCTCCACCCGCGAAGGGCTGAAGGCTCCGGTCTCCACCGTCCGCATCCACAGCGAACTCGCCGGCAGCCCGGCGGCCAAGGCTGCGCTGAAGAAGGCCGCCGTCGTCGGGCGCTACGTCAACGCGACCCGTGACCTGGTGAACCAGCCGCCGAACGCGCTCTACCCGGAGACGTTCGCCGCCGCTGCCAAGGATGCCGCGAAGTCGCTCCCCGTCAAGGTCACGGTGTGGGATGAGAAGCGCCTCGAAAAGGAGGGCTTCGGCGGCATCCTGGGTGTCGGCAAGGGATCCGCCCGTCCCCCGCGTCTGGTCAAGGTGGAGTACGCACCCGCCAAGGCCCAGGCACACGTGGCGCTCGTCGGCAAGGGCATCACCTTCGACACCGGCGGCATCTCCCTGAAGCCGCCGGCGAACATGGACGAGATGAAGAGCGACATGGCGGGCGCCGCCACCGTGCTCAACGCCGCCCTCGCAGCCGCCGAACTCGGTCTGCCGGTCAAGGTCACGGCCTGGCTCTGCATCGCGGAGAACATGCCGAGCGGAAACGCCCAGCGCCCCTCCGACGTGATGACCATCTTCGGCGGCAAGACCGTCGAGGTCCTGAACACCGACGCCGAGGGCCGTCTGGTCATGGCCGACGGTCTCGTGGCGGCCAGCCAGGAGCAGCCGGACGTGGTGATCGACGTCGCCACCCTCACGGGAGCGCAGCTGATCGCCCTCGGTGACCGCACCGCAGGTCTCATGGGCGATGAGGGTGTGACCCAGGCGCTCAAGGCCTCCGCCGACGCCGCCGGTGAGCTCATGTGGCCCATGCCCATCCCCGAGGAGCTGCGCCCCAGCCTCGACTCCGAGGTGGCGGACCTCGCCAACATCGGCGCCCGGCACGGCGGCATGATGACCGCCGCCGCGTTCCTGCGCGAGTTCGTCGGCGAGGACGCCACCGGTGAGCCGATCTCCTGGGCTCACATCGACATCGCCGGCCCGTCCTTCAACAACGCCGCCGCCTACGGCTACACGCCGAAGAAGGCCACCGGCGCCGCCCTCCGGACCCTGGTGGAGTACATCGCGGGCCTGGCTTCCTGAGCAGCCCCGAACCCTCCGGCGCGGCGACTTTCTGAGGCCCGTTCATTAAATGAACGTGAGTCACAGCACAAGGTCGCCGCGCCGGACCCCTTTAAGGTGCACCATGGTCGGGGTGACGCTAAGGTGAAAGCGAATGGCTCTGTGGCTGTTTCCCAGGCAGTCACAAAAGCATGACCACTGCAGAAGAACCCGACCTGCTGGCATAATCGCGGCAGGAAAAGTTCCAGACCAGAGGGTGCCGACCGGCACCGTCTCGACAACTCAGGGAGCGTCCACGTGGCCGAAGCGGCAACTGCGCAAGAATTCGACATCCTCGTCCTCGGCGGCGGCAGCGCGGGCTATTCCGCGGCCATCCGCGCGACGGAGCTGGGCATGACGGTGGGCCTCGTGGAGCGGGCCAAGCTGGGCGGCACCTGCCTGCACACCGGCTGTATCCCCACGAAGGCCTACCTGCACTCCGCGGAACTGGCCGACAACGCCCGTGAAGGCGCCAAGTACGGCGTGAACACCACGCTCGACTCGATCGACCTGGGCAAGGTCCGCGATCACAAGAACGGCATCGTCGCCGGCAAGCACAAGGGCCTGACCGGTCTTCTCAAGATGAAGAAGGTCAACGTCATCGAGGGTGAAGGCCAGCTCACCGCCCCCGACACCATCACCGTCGACGGTGTCGCCTACAAGGGCAAGAACATCATCCTCGCCACCGGCTCCACCTCCAAGACCATGGGCCTGCAGATCGGCGGCCGGGTCATCACCTCCACCGAGGCGCTTGAGATGGGCGACCTGCCCTCCTCCGCCATCGTGCTGGGCGGCGGCGTGATCGGCGTCGAGTTCGCCTCCATGTGGAACTCCTTCGGCGTGGACGTGACCATCGTGGAGGGTCTGCCCTCCCTGGTCCCCAACGAGGATCCGGCCATCATCAAGGTCCTGGAACGCGAGTTCAAGAAGAAGGGCATCAAGTTCAAGACCGGTGTCTTCTTCGAGAAGGTCGAGCAGGACGAGAACCAGGCCACCGTGACCCTGGCCGACGGCACGTCCGTCTCCGCTGACATCGTCCTCGTCGCCGTGGGCCGTGGCCCCGTCACCGAAGGCTTCGGCTTCGCCGAGCAGGGCGTCACCCTGGACCGCGGCTTCGTCATCACCAACGAGCGCCTGCACACCGGCGTCGGCAACATCTACGCGATCGGCGACATCGTCCCCGGCGTGCAGCTCGCCCACCGCGGCTACCAGCAGGGCATCTTCGTGGCCGAGGAGATCGCCGGCCTGAACCCGGTGGTCGTCGAGGACGTCAACATCCCGAAGGTCACCTTCTGCGAGCCGGAGATCATGTCCGTGGGCTACTCCCAGCCCAAGGCCGAGGAGAAGTTCGGCAAGGACAACATCGAGACCCAGGAGTACAACCTGGCCGGCAACGGCAAGTCCTCGATCCTGGGCACCTCCGGCATCGTCAAGATGATCCGCGTGAAGAACGGCCCGATCGTCGGTGTCACCGGCATCGGCGGCCGCTTCGGCGAGCAGGTCGGCGAAGCCCAGCTGATCGTGAACTGGGAGGCCTTCCCGGAGGACGTCGCCACCCTCATCCACGCCCACCCGACGCAGAACGAGTCCCTCGGCGAGGCCGCGCTGGCCCTGGCCGGAAAGCCGCTGCACGGCTGAGACCCCCGGGCCGGGGCGCCTGTCACAGGCGCCCCGGCCCACCCCTGGAGGGCCCCTCAGCGCGACCGGTCTTCCGCACCAGATTTTCACCGCATTTAGATCACTAAGGAGAACGGGGACGACATGTCTGAATCCGTTAACTTGCCCGCACTCGGCGAGAGCGTCACGGAAGGTACCGTCACCCGCTGGCTGAAGTCCGTTGGCGACCGCGTCGAAGTGGACGAGCCGCTGCTGGAGGTTTCCACCGACAAGGTCGACACCGAGATCCCGTCCCCGATCGCCGGTGTGATCGAGCAGATCCTGGTCGCCGAGGACGAGGTCGCCGAGGTCGGCGCAGCTCTGGTCGTCATCGGCGACGGCTCGGGCTCCGGCGAGGCGCCTGCCGCACCGGCTCCGGCCGAGGAAGCCGCCCCGGCCCCCGCGGCCGAGGCCCCCGCCGCGCCTGCCCCGGCTGAGGAGGCGGCGCCCGCCGCCGAGGCTCCCGCCGCATCCGGCGGTGAAGGCACCGAGGTCACGCTCCCCGCTCTGGGCGAGTCCGTGACCGAAGGCACCGTCACCCGCTGGCTCAAGGCCGTGGGCGATTCGGTCGAGGTCGACGAGCCCCTCCTGGAGGTCTCCACCGACAAGGTCGACACCGAGATCCCCTCCCCCGTCGCGGGTACTCTGCTGGAGATCCGCGTCAACGAGGACGACACCGCCGAGGTCGGTTCCGTTCTCGCCGTGATCGGTGCCGCTGGCGCCGCTGCCCCGGCGGCAGCACCCGCAGCGCCGGCCGCACCTGCTGCCGCTCCGGCTCCGGCTGCTGCTCCGGCACCTGCGGCTCCTGCCGCAGCGCCTGCACCGGCTGCTGCTCCGGCCCCTGCCGCCGCTGCTCCCGCGGCACCCGCTGCAGCGCCTGTTGCAGCCCCGGCCACGTCCGCGTCCGACGCCGAGTCCTACGTCACCCCGCTGGTGCGCAAGCTCGCCAAGGACAACGGCGTAGATCTGGCCTCGGTGTCCGGCACCGGCGTCGGCGGCCGGATCCGCAAGCAGGACGTCCAGGCGGCCATCGAGGCCAAGAAGGCCGCGGCCCCCGCTCCGGCGGCGGCTCCTGCCGCTGCCGCGCCGGCCGCAGCTCCCGCCGTCGCCGCCTCCTCGCTCCGCGGCACCACGGAGAAGGCCCCGCGCATCCGCCAGGTCATCGCCCGCCGCATGCGCGAATCCCTGGACGTGTCCACTCAGCTGACGCAGGTCCACGAGATCGACATGACCCGCATCGTCAAGCTGCGGGCCTCGGCCAAGAACAACTTCAAGGCCGTCAACGGTGTCAACCTCACCTACCTGCCGTTCATCGCCAAGGCCGTGGCCGAGGCTCTGAAGGCTCACCCGAAGCTGAACGCCGAGTACAACGAAGAGACTCAGCAGATCACCTACCACAACGCCGAGCACCTGGCCTTCGCCGTCGACACCGACAAGGGCCTGCTGGTCCCCGTCGTGTCGAACGCCGGTGACCTGAACCTCGCCGGACTGGCAGGCAAGATCGCCGACGTCGCCAACCGCACCCGCAATGGGAAGATCGGCCCGGACGAGCTGTCCGGCGGCACCTTCTCCATCACGAACATCGGTTCGGTCGGGGCTCTCTTCGACACCCCGATCATCAACCAGCCGCAGGTCGCCATCCTCGGCACCGGTGCGATCGTCAAGCGTCCGATGGTCGTCACCGATGTCGATGGCAACGACTCGATCGCCATCCGCCACATGATGTACCTGTGCCTGACGTACGATCACCGCCTGGTGGACGGCGCCGACGCCGGCCGCTTCCTCCAGACGGTCAAGGCCCGCCTGGAAGGCGGCGCGTTCGAGGGCGATCTCGGACTGTAAGTCTCCACGCAGCACACGACGGCGGTCCGCACCCGGAAGGGTGCGGACCGCCGTCGTTCTACGCCCGGTAGAACTTTCTGACAGAGTGTCGCTAAACTGGATTCATGACTGTCGTCTACTACATCGTCCTGTTCCTGCATCTGGTCGGCGCCGCCATGGTGGTGGGCCCCTGGATCGCCAACATGAAGTCCCCCACGGTCCACCCGCGTCAGTTCGACGGTGCCATGCTCCAGGTCATCACCGGCCTGGCCATGTACATCATGCTGATGGCGCATGTGATGCCGTACGACGCCAACCACATGAAGCTCGGCATCAAGTTCCTGATCGCGATCGTGATCGCCGTGGCCGCCACGATCGCCAAGATCAAGAGCAAGAAGGGCCAGCCGATCTCGCTGGGTCTGGCTCACGCCGTCGGCGGCCTGGGTCTGGTCAACATCGCCATCGCCGCCCTCTGGCACTGATCCACGGAGCGCATCGCCTGGAACCACGGAAAGGGGCGGGAGAGCACTTGCTCTCCCGCCCCTTCGCTGTTCCGGGGAATCTCAGCCCTGGGCGATGCAGAACTCGTTGCCGTCGGGATCCTGCAGCACCACCCAGCCGAAGTCACCGATCGAGTGCCGCGCGGACTCGGAGGCGCCCAGCTCCACCGCCCGGGAGAGCAGAGCATCCGGATCCTCTGCGTGCAGGTCGAGGTGCAGACGCCGGGGGCCGTCACTCGGGTGATCCACCCGCTGGAAGGCGAGCTTCGGGCCGCCCGGGGAGACGGCGCTGAGCCAGACGAACTCCCCCTCGTAGGAGGATTCGACCGACAGCTCGAGCAGTTGGGCCCAGAAACCCGAGAGGCTCTGAGGATCCGTGGTGTTGACGACGATCGACGCGACGGTTCCGCGCGCCACTGGACGCTTCTCTTCACTCATGGCAGCAGTCTAAAGCCAGCTCAGAGGCCATGGGGAGCCGTCAGGAACCCGCCCGAACCCGCGGCCCTCCCGTCACATTCCGGACGCCGCCACGGCGGGTGTCACTGGGCCCGGGAACACCCTAGGATGGTGCTCAAGGGCCTCTCCGAGCGAGATCAGGCCGAACCCCATCACACTCCAAGGAGCAACTCATGGCAGTGACCCGCAGCGCCTCCACCGTCTGGACCGGCAACCTCTTCGAGGGCCAGGGCGAGACCACCTTCGAAAGCTCCTCCCTGGGCACCCACCCCGTCACCTGGAAGGCTCGCTCCGAGGCCGCCGAGGGCAAGACCAGCCCCGAGGAACTGATCGCCGCAGCCCACTCCGCCTGCTTCTCCATGGCCTTCAGCAACGAGCTGGCCGAGGCCGGTTACACCGCCACGGAGATCCGCACCAAGTCCGAGGTCGGCTTCCAGCCGGGTGTCGGCATCACCGGCAGCAAGCTCACCCTGGTCGCCACCATCCCGGGCATCTCCGAGGAGGACTTCCAGCGCATCGCCGAGGCCGCCAAGGTCGGCTGCCCCGTCTCCGCCGCGCTGTCCAGCATCGAGATCACCCTGGACGCCACGCTCAACGCCTGAGCGCACCAACGAAGGGCCGGGGAACGGATGATCCGTTCCCCGGCCCTTCGCCGTTTCCTCAGCGGTCCGGCGGTACCCCGCCGTCGCTCACCTGAGCATCAGAGACCCGTCGTCGAAACCGCTTCCCGGGCCGCCTTGTTCAAGCGGATGCCGTAGACCAGCTGGCCCACGCCCAGGATGACCAGGCTCACGCCCGCCCAGACCGCGAGGAACACCAGTGAGGAGAGCGGGAAGAGAGCGACACCCAGCCCGGCGAGGATGAAGAGCACGCCCATCGTGATGGGCAGGGCTTTGGCGCCCGGAGCGGACGCCACTCCCGCCCAGAGGAGCGCGACGCCCTCCAGGATCCACCCGGCTGCCAGCAGCACCGCCACCACCACGAGGGACTCCCCCGGGCGGAAGATCAGCAGCACGCCTGCCAGGACGGTGAGCACGCCCAGAATCCCGTAGAGGACCTTCCCGGACTTCGGCTCGGACGGGATCCTGCCGAGCGTCATCAGCCGTGCGACGCCGGTGGCGAAGACGTTGATGGCGAAGAACACGGCCAGGACCAGGAGAGATGCCCCGGGCCAGAACCAGATGATGAGGCCGAGGACGATGGAGAGCAGCCCGAGCCCGATCAGCGCCCGGGAGAAGGCCCGGAACCCTTCCGCCGCAGTGCGGCCCCCTGCGAATTCACTCATGGTGTGACTCCTTCTGCTGTCAGGACGTTCCGCCCGGGCGGGGTGCCAGGGGCGGGGGCACCAGGCCGGGGATCGTGTCCCTGCCCGGTGGTGTCTTGGTGGGAATCTCCCGGAGCATCTCCTTGAGGACGCCGATGCCGTGTTCCAGCTGCGGGTCCGTGCCGGCCTTGTGGGCATGGGGCGGGAAGAGGACTTCGATGTCGGGGTCGACGCCGCGGTTCTCCACCCCCCAGCCGATGCCCTGGCCGAAGAAGTGCGAGTAACGCGGCTGCGAGACGGGCGTGCCGTCCACCAGGTCGAAGCGCATGTCGATACCGACCACGCCGCCCCAGGTCCGCGTGCCGATGACCGGCCCGATGCCGCGCATCTTGACGATCTGCGTGATGATGTCCCCGTCGGATCCGGCGAACTCATCCGTCAGGACGACCACGGGGCCTCGAGAGGCCAGGCGTGGGTACACCACCGGGTATTCGCCACGGGGCATCATCCACGCGTCGACCGTGCGGCCGATCAGCTCCGCGACCAGCTGCGAGGTGTGTCCGCCGCGGTTCCGCCGGACGTCCACCACAAGGGCGTCGCGCAGGGACTCCGTCTCCAGGTCGCGGTGCAGCTGAGCCCAGCCGTGCGCCTGCATGTCCGGGATGTGGATGTAACCGAATCCGCCGCCGGAGGCCTCACGGACCATGCGCCGCTTGGACTGGACCCAGTCCTGGTAGCGCAGTCGCTCCTCCGTGGCCAGGGGCACGACGGCGACCCGCCGGGCCGCCTGCCCGGCCGTCCGGACCGTGAGCTCCACAGGACGTCCGCCGGCGCCGCGGAGCAGCTCGCCCGGAGTCCGGCCTTCCGGACCTCCGAGGGCGACGCCGTCGACCGCCAGCAGCACGTCCCCGGCGCGCACGTCCGCCCCCGGACGGCGCAGCGGTGAGATGGCCTGGGGATCGGAGCTGTCGCCGTCGAGCACGCGGTCCACGGTCCAGCCGGCGTCGCTCAGGCTGAGATCGGCGCCGAGGAATCCCTGACGCCCGCTGCCCTTCTCGCTCGGCTCGGCGGAACGGACGTAGGCGTGGGAGGTGCCCAGCTCGCCATGCAGCTCCCAGAGCAGGTCCACCAGATCGTCATAGCCGCCTACCCGGTCCAGCACCGGCAGATAACGCTCGTACACGGCTTCCCAGTCGAGTCCGCCCATGTCCTCGTCCCAGAAGAAGTCCCGCTGGAGGCGCCAGGCCTCGCGGTACTGCTGGGCCCAGACCTTGCGCGGTTCCAGGAACACCCTGATGCGGTCCAATTCCAGATCTTCGGGATCCTGTTCCGTCTCGCCGGTGGACACGGTCCGCAGTTTGCCGTCGGCCTGGACCACCGCGGTGGAGCCGTCGCCCGACAGCCTGTAGGACTCCACGTCCTCGGCCACGATGCGGGTCTTGCCGCTCTGGAGATCGAGCCGGACCAGGGGCGCCTTCGGCGCTTTGTCCGTGACCTTCGCCCGGCCATCGCCGAGCACACCCTTGACCGGAACGTCGAGGTACAGCAGCGCACCCGGAACGGCCGTGAGGTGCTCGTAGTTGCCCTGCTCCACGGGAAGGGAGATCACCCGCTCGGCGAGGCCCACAGGCTCCACCAGTGTCTGCGCGGGGGCCGAGTCCTTCTCCGCCGCGTCACTCGTGGCCGCCGCACCGGCAGGGGCCTCGGGGACGCGCGGACCGAACGGCGCCGCCGTGCTCGAATCCAGCGCCACGAGGTAGGGCCTGATGGGATGCGGGAAGGAGAGGTCGAAGCTCTGGCCGTCGTAGACGGGATCGAAGCTGCGGCTCGAGAGGAACGCCAGGAACTTGCCGTCCGTGGTGAACGCCGGGTGCGAATCCAGGAATCGCCCGTCCGTGACTTCCAGCACCGAGGAGCCGGCCTCGCGCGACCGCAGCCGGATCGACCGGCGTTCAGAGTTCCCGTCCACCGCCTGGGACCAGGCGAACCAGGAGCCGTCCGGGGACCAGGCCAGGTGGTCCACGGTGCCGGCGCCGGGCGAGGCCACGCTCTCCTGCTCGCCCGTGCGGGTGTTCAGAAGGATGACGTCTCCGAAGACGGTGCCCATCAGGAGCCACTCGCCATCGGGGCTCGGCTCCAGGCTGACCACCCTGGCGGGCGGGGTGAACTCGATGGGACCGTCCGCGTCGTCTGAGGCTTCCTGCGCCGGGCTTCCGGTTTCAGGGGCCACGCCGGCGGCGACCTCTTCGGCGTGGTCCTCGGGGTCGGTCTGATCGCGGACGTCCACCGGTGCGGAGTCACCGAGCACGCCGAGGGCCGAGACGGGACGGGGCAGTCCGTCGTCATCGGCCTCTTCCGGGGCCGCGGGCTCACCCGGTGCGAGTGCGGGGGCCGGTGCCGGTCCGCCGAAGGCATCCTGGACCAGCGACGTCACCAGGAGGGACTCTTCTCCCCCGCGGTCGTGAAGGTACGCCACCCGGCCATCGGCCAGGAAGCGCGGCAGCCGGGCGCGCACGGAGCTGTCGGATTCGACGGCGCGCGCCGGGCCCTCCTGATGCCGGAGCCAGTGGAGTGCGCCATGGCTGACCACCAGGCTGCTGTCGCCGCTGGTGTCAGGTTGCGCTTCCCGCAGATGAGCGGACACGTCCAGCGGAATGGAGGCCGGACGAACGGAGGCAAGCTCGACGTCGACGGGCCGGGCTTCCGTGCCGTCGCCGTCGAGCAGGAAGATCCGGCCGGCGGACTCGAACACCAGGCGGGTGCCGTCCCCCGAGGCGTGCCGGACATAGAAGTCCTCGTGGTCCGTGTGGCGCCGCAGCCCCTGCCCATCAGCAGTCACCGAGTAGAGGTTGCCGTAGCCCTCGTGATCGGAGAGGAAGTGGATCCGGCCCCCGCTCCAGACGGGGTCGGTGAGATTGCCGTCGAGTTCAGGCACCAGGCGCTCGAACTCCCCGTTGCCGTCAGCGTCGATCCAGAGCTTTCCGGCCGTGCCGCCACGGTAGCGCTTCCACCAGGCGGGCTCCCGCGAGAGCAGCGAAGCCAGGACCACCGGCTTCTCGTCGCCCAGTGCCGGTCCGAATGCCACGTTCTCCAAGGGGCCGTAGCCCAGGGGCTCCGGAGCGCCACCGTCGAGCGGCACCGCATAGCCGTGGGCGAGGCGGGAATCACCCTGCTGGAAGGCGCTGGTGACGAGCACCCGCCCATCCGGCAGGAATCCCTTGTTCCGGGTGGTGGCATGCCCGAAGTGCGTCAGCTGCCGGAAATCCCCGCCGTCGAGGAGCGCGGTCACCACCTCGGGTGCGGATCCGCGGGTGACAGTCCAGACCAGACGCTTCCCGTCGGGGGTGAACCGGGGATTCCTGGCCGGCAGGTTCAACGCGGAGACGCGCCAGGCCTTGCCGCCGGTGAGCGGGGCCAGCCAGACGTCATCCTCGGCGACGAACGTGAGCAGATCACCATGGATGTGGGGGTACCTCAAATAGCCTTGGTGTGTCATGGTTCGATCCTAACCAGCCCGTCCCGCACCCCCGGGGATGCCACGGTCACCCGCGTGGGGCCACGGCCTCGATCCGCCAGACACCGTGCCGCCGGGCGAGTGTGAGACTCAGCGTTTCGGTGCGTGCCGGTTTGCGGGCGGTGGGCGTCGCCGCGCCTCCGCCGTCGCCGGACACCAGGAACGACGGCGTCACCACGGTCACGCTGAGCACCGCACGATCCTGTGTGCGGGCGTCCTCCACCCGGACGCTGCGGACCACGGGCCGGTAGCCCGCGTAGTGCCGGTGTTCGGCCAGCAGCCGGGCGATCAACCGGCTGTCACGGCCTCGGGCAGCGCTCCCATCGGGTGCCTCGTCGTCGTAGACCGAGCTCAGGCGGCCGACGTCCCGGTCGCCGAGGGCGGCACTCCTGACCCCCACGAGCTGCCGCACCGCGGCCACGAGCTCCTCCGGCGTGGTGGCTCTGGGGAGGGACGGCCTCACGGCCTCAACGGGCGATGTGCTCTCGGCGGGTGCCGTGATCTGCGCCGTCCTGCCCGGCTGTGTCCCGGCCAGCTGCGTCCCTGCCAGTACCGAGGCGACGCCCAGTACCACCACCACGGCTGCCGTCGCGGCGACCCGTACCCGGCTCGGCTTTCGCGGGTGCATGCCGCCTGCCCCCTGCCGGGCCGAAGTCCAACGACGGCTCCGCCTGCTCACCGGAGGGTTCCGGGACGGCACCAGCGCCGTCGCCAGTTCGCGGTGGTCCTCGCGGGCGGCACCGGCGGTGATCTGCACCGGCGACGCCGGGCACGCCCTCTGCACGGCACGGGCGAACTCCTGGGCGGACGGCCGTTCAGACGCGGACTCGGCCAGCGCTCCCTCCAGCGCGAGAGCCAGTCCCGCAGGCACCTCGGGACGCAGCACCGGGAGGGGCGGCCGGTGTGCCGGCTCGCCCGGAGGTTCACCCGTCAAGCACCACCAGGCGACCGCGGCCAGGGCGTAGACGTCTCCCGCGGCCTGGGCGTGCCGCACTCCCGGCTCGGCGAAGGCCCGTGTGGCGCGGCGCACCCGTCGCTCCCCCGTCAGACTCGCCTGCCCGAAATCCGCCAGCAGAGGAGCACCCTCTGCTGAGAAGAGGATGTTCCCGCCGGAGACGTCCCCATGAACGATCCCCCGGGCATGGAGCGCGGCCAGAGCGTGCGCCACCGGAACGGTCACCGTGACCACCTCGGCGGCACTGAGCGTGCCACGGGCCGCCACCAGGCTGCCCACCGATCCGCCGGGCGCGAAATCCATCAGCACTCCCTGAACCCGGATGATCGAACCGTCCTCCGCCTGCAGTTCGGCGGTCACCAGCCCGTGCAAAGGGAGCAGATGCGGGTGTCTGATCCCTTGAACCCTCCATCGTTCGCCTAGCAGCCGTTCGCCCAGCAGCCGATCACCCTGAAGGTCGGGGCCGTCCGGACCAGGCCGGGACGCGGCCCGGCGCGGCACCTTCACGGCTCGCCGCGCGCCGTCGTCGTCCTCGAGGAGCCAGACGTCGCCGCCGGAGCCGGAACCCAGCCTGCGCACCACGCGATGGCCCGGCACCCGCGGGGCCGGCAGGTCGCCCGGTGCGTCGCTGTCCGCATTCCATTCCACACTCATGCCGCCTCCTGAATGAGCCCTTCACACCGTCCTCTTCTACTGTGACGCCGGACGGGGTCATCCCGCAGAAGTTATCCACAGGCACCCGTAGAGGCGGCGGTAACAATCCCCGGGGCAGTGAGACCTTCGCCACAACGGCCTGCCGTCAGGCCCCACAGGTCTAAGCTGATACGCATGACTTTGGAGTTCTCGACTCTGGGCCTCGCCCCGGACTACGTCGACTACCTTCACGGCTGGGATGTGCAGCGCGAGCTCCACACCGCGGTCCTGGAAGGTTCCCGTCCGAGCACCGTGCTGCTGCTGGAACACGCCGCCGTGTACACCGCAGGCAAACGCACCGAAGATCACGAACGGCCGTTCGACGGCACCCCCGTGGTGCCCGTGGACCGTGGTGGCAAGCTGACATGGCACGGCCCCGGCCAGCTGGTGGCGTACCCCATCATCAAGCTCAAGAACCCGGCCGGCATCCGCGACTACGTCCACCGGCTCGAGGACGTCATCATCGACGTGCTCGCCGACTACGGCATCGAATCCACCCGGGTGGACGGCCGCGCAGGCGTCTGGATCACCGCCGACGACAAGGGCCCGGACCGGAAGATCGCCGCCATCGGCATCCGCGTCCATGAAGGCGTCACCATGCACGGGATCGCCATCAACTGCAACAATGACCTAGCCCCGTACGCGCAGATCGTCGCGTGCGGGATTTCGGATGCCGGGGTGACCACGATCGCCCTGGAGACCGGACGGAACATCTCGCCTGCTGACCTTGTTGAGCGAGTGATGGAAGAGTTCCGCAAGCACGAGAGCGAACTCGTCGCCGTGGAAGAAGGAGCAGTCAAGTGACTCTTGTCCCCGAAGGCCGTAAACTCCTGCGGATCGAACAACGCAACGCCGCGACCCCCGTGGAACGCAAACCCGACTGGATCAAAGCCAAAGTCCAGATGGGACCCGAATTCGTCGGCCTGAAAAACCTCGTCAAAAAAGAAGG
>NZ_JBFREG010000008.1:0-104129 GCF_052114185.1 Arthrobacter sp. RAF14
CTCCCGGGCCTGCCCGGCGGCAACGGCACCGGCACCCTCCCCGGCCTGCCCACCCTCCCGGGCCTGCCCGGCGGCAACGGCACCGGCACCMTCCCCGGCCTGCCCACCCTCCCGGGCCTGCCCGGCGGCAACGGCACCGGCACCMTCCCCGGCCTGCCCACCCTCCCGGGCCTGCCCGGCGGCAACGGCACCGGCACCCTCCCGGGCCTGCCCGGTGGTAACGGCACCGGCACCATTCCCGGCCTGCCCACCCTCCCGGGCCTCCCGGGCGGCAACGGCACCGGCACCCTCCCGGGTGGAACCACTGGCGGGACCAACCCCGGCGCTCCCGGAACCGGCAACGGTGGCAACACCGGACCCGGAAACGGCACCGGCTCCGTCCCGGTCTCCGTACCCGGCGTGTTCATCCCTAACGCCACTCCCGGCACGGGAGCAGGTTCCTGGGTGGATCCCACCGCAGCGGGCTTCGACCCGTTCTCCATGGCAGGTTCATCGCCTGATATCACCGGCGATTCCTCCAAGGAGCTGGCCCGCACGGGCGCCATCCCCGCAGAAGCCACTTTGGTGATGGGTCTGCTGATGATGGTCGGAGGATTCTTCCTCATGCCGAGGCGTCGCGGCTGACACAGGAACCTCCCGTTCCTGAACTGGTCCGGGTGGGTGGGCGATAACCATCGCCCACCCACCCGGGCTGCCCCGGTCCTTCCAGGCCGGATGACGCACAGTACAAACCCTCATCCCCTCGCTCTCCCCAACTCAGCACTCCAGAGGCACAGCAACCGCCCGGGAACGGTCCCCCCACCGTTCCCGGGCGGTTGCTCCTTGCGCTCAAGCACCGTCTCTCCCGGCGTCGACGACGTCTCCGCCCGCAAAAGCACAGGTGAGCTACAACGGCTGGGCGACTTCTTGTCAGATCCCTCGACTAGCCTGCTGTCATGCAATGGGCCGAGTATCCGATCCGACGGGTGGAGCCGGATGACCACAGACCTGCTCCCCGCGATGAATGGCCTGCCACTCTGCCGCCGGTCGCGCAGCTGCTCGACGACGGGCTGGACCTCGGCCCGGCGACGGTGTTCGTCGGGGACAACGGCACCGGAAAGTCCACGCTGGTGGAAGCCATCGCTCTCGCCTTCGGCTTCTCCCCGGAAGGAGGATCCACCGGAGCGATGCACTCGACACGCGTGTCCGAGTCACCCCTCCACGAGCATCTCCGCCTGATCCGCAATGCGGGCGCCTCCCGTCGCGGCTACTTTCTGCGAGCGGAAGCGATGCACGGCTTCTTCTCCTACCTCGAACGGAATCCCGGCACGCGACCGGAGGCCGTCTTCCACGAGCTGTCCCACGGCGAGTCCTTCCTGGAACTGGCGATGGAACGCTTCCGGGGCGCCGGCCTCTGGATCCTCGACGAACCCGAGTCCGCCCTCTCCCTCTCCGGCTGCCTCGCGCTCATGGGCATCCTCAAAGACCTGATCGACCGCGGCGATTCCCAGGTCATCCTCTCGACGCACTCCCCGCTCCTCGCCGCCCTCCCCGGCGCCACCATCTACGAGGTCGGCGCATGGGGCCTCCGCCCCGAACAGTGGGACCAGCTCGACCTCGTCAAGAACTGGCGCAACTTCCTCAACGAGCCCGAGCGCTACCTCCGCCACCTCTGACTGCCACCTTTACCAGACAGCAAAACGACGACGACGGCGCGCGGCCGCCGCCCTGCCCGGGCACCTGGCCGCACGCCGTCGTCGTCGTTCTGCTGTGCGTCTGCGGGAGCTTTACTCCGCGAGGATTGCGTCGATCTGTCCGAGCGCCTCCTTCATGCCTTCCTCCATGCCCATCTCCACGAGCTCCTGGAGCTGTTCGACGGTGTCGTTATGGGACTCGATGGTCATGCGCGTGCGGCCGCCGAGGTCCTCCAGGGTGATCCGCATGGTTCCCGAGGGGGTGTTCGGGTCCGGCTCGCCGTTCTCATCGGCGAAACCGTCTTCGATCTCCAGGCCGGTGGGGCGGGAGATCGAGAGGAACTTCCACCAGCCGTGGGCCTTCTCGCCCTCCGGACCGGTCATGTGATACCTGGCCTGGCCGCCGGGAGCGAACTCGAAAACGGTGAACGTGGCGGGCCAGGTCGGCGGGCCCCACCAGCGCTCGAGCTGGCGCGGGTCCTCCCAGAGCTGCCAGACGCGGTCCACGCCGGCGTCGAACTCATTGACGATGGTGAGGGTCAGGGCCTCGTAATCCTTGACCGAGCTGATGACTGTCATGTCTTTCCCCTT
The DNA here is from genome assembly GCF_052114185.1 of Arthrobacter sp. RAF14. Lineage (NCBI taxonomy): Bacteria > Bacillati > Actinomycetota > Actinomycetes > Micrococcales > Micrococcaceae > Arthrobacter > Arthrobacter sp. RAF14. The sequence continues at coordinate 2,265 of NZ_JBFREG010000008.1, forward strand.
CTGTCCTGCGTCCTGTTCCGTTTCCTGTTCCGGAGTCAGTCCTGCCGCTCTTCGGCAAGGATCCGGTCCATGCGGAGCGAGCGCTCCCGCCAGATCTCCTCGTAGCGGTCCAGCACCTGGCGGGCCAGGGCCAGCCGGTCGTGATCTGCGCTGACCATCTGCTCCCTCCCCCGCTTGTCTTTGCGGACCAGACCGGCACGTTCCAGGACGGCGACGTGTTTCTGAACCGCGGCGAAGCTCATGGCATAGAGGGCGGCGAGGCCGGACACGGAGCGTTCCGCCAGGGACACCTGCGTGAGAATGTCGCGTCGGGTGGCGTCGGCGAGCGCCTGGAAGAGCCTGTCGAGTTCTTCCGGTTCGGGGATACGGAGCTGTTCTACAACCATTTGGTTGTACGTTATCGCTCGGGGCGGCGGACGTCAAGAGGTTTCGCTGCCGGTACCGATTCAGGTGACACACCCAGACACCGCGAACCTGCCGGAGAACGGCTCGTGCTGATGGTCTCGACAACAGTCGAACGCCGAGTCCTGGCGTAGACGTGGATTAGAGTGGCCAGGAACACCGGACACCCAGGATTCACCTCGGCCGCGACGGCGCCGGCGCGCTTTCCCCGCCGGAGTTCACACCGGATTTCAGGACCGCAGAGGAGGGCAAGTCATCATGGCGGCAGGCCAGACACCTCAGACTCCACGCCGGGTCACCCTGAATCACGTGGCCGAACGTGCCGGCGTTTCGCGTTCCGCAGCATCATTCGTCATGAGCGGTCGGACTGATCAACGACTGTCCGCTGACGTTTTCGCGCGCGTCCGCGCAGCGGCAGAGGAGCTGGGATACAAGCCGAATCTGACTGCGAAGACCCTCAGGACAGGCCGTTCCGGCACGGTGGCGCTCGTATCCGACTTCGTCAGCACCACGTCGTTCGCGAGCACGATGGTGCGTGGCGCGCTCGAAGAACTCTGCCAGCGTGATTCCCTGCTCTTCACCGTGGACACCCACGGGAGAGAAGATCTTGAATCACGGCTTTTGGACAGTCTTCTGGCACGGAACATCGACGGCATCATCTACGCATCGATGTTCACCCGGACCGTCGTGGTCCCGCCGGTCTTGAAGGACACCCCCGTCGTCTTGCTGAACTGCCTCTCCGACGACGGCGGCGGGGTCTCCGTGATACCCGATGAGGCTTCTGCGGGCGAGGACGCCGCGCGCCTCCTCCTGGAAGCCGGGCACACACAGGGCATCTGGTTCGTCGGATCCATGCCTCCGGGACAGGTGGGGGGCAAGATCTGGCCTCGCTGGGCGCCGCTCGCGCTGTCCGAGCGGCGCAAGGGGATCGATAGAACGCTTGAGAACGCCGGCACGTCACTCGCGGGAAGCGTCATCGTGGACAACGACTGGGACATCGCGAACGGACGCGCCGCCGTCGCCGACCTCCTGACCGCAGGCGAGCGCCCCAAGGCTTTGATCTGCGCCAACGATGCGGTGGCCATCGGAGCGAGTCACGCTGTCCGGGCGGCTGGACTGCGGATTCCCGCCGACATCTCCCTGGTCAGTTTCGACGGCACCCCACTGGCCCAGGCCAGCGAGCCGGCACTGACCACCATCGCGCTCCCTCATCTGGAGATGGGCCGACGCGCCGCTTCGCTGCTCTCCGATACCGACCGCACGCCTCGCTGCATTCGCATCGCCATGCCGGTGATCCCCGGAGGCTCAATCACCAGGCCGCGCCTGGGTCTCTGATCACACCGTCGGCATCCGGCGCGGCATGACGTCGCTCCCGGATGCCCGCTCGTTCCTCCGCGGCACGCCCCACACCACGTTGGCCGCCCCCTTCCAGCGCGACGCCCCACCAAAGTCTCAAGTCCTCCTTACACTCGGCGCTCCTCTTTACAGTCAGTGCTAAATCGATCTAGCATTCTGTTGTCCGGCCGAACGGCACCTCACGTCGCATTCGGACGCCGGAGTACAAAGGAGTAATCACATGGATGGATCACGCCGCTTCGGGGCGTCGGGCCCCAACGCCTGGTGGGTCGGTTTCGTCTGCGGAATGGCGACTTTCGTCGACGCCGCTGCCACCACGGGCATCGGCATCGCCTTCGTCCTATTCCAATCACCGGCCCCGGGCGCGCCAGGACTCACACCAGATCAGATCGGAGTGCTCACCGGCGTTCTGACGGCTGGAGTGGCCATCGGCTCGCTGCTGGGCGGCCGTTTGGGAGATCGGTTCGGACGCCGAACGATTTTCCTCGCAACGATGGCACTCATCGTCGCCGGAGCGGCGACGCCGTTCATCGGCACCGGTTTCGAAACGCTCCTGCCGGGCGTGGCGCTGATCGGCTTGGGAGTCGGCGCGGACTTGCCGGTCGCTCTCGCGACCATTTCAGAAGCGGCCACCGATCGGAACCGTGGGAAGATCATCGTCTTCTCCAATCTCCTGGGCGGATTCGGCATCCTTCTGGCGGTGGTTCTCGGCATCCAGTTCGGCGCTCTGGGACCGGTCGGTGGCCGGATCATTTTCGGCGCGTTCGGCGGTGTCGGGCTGCTGGTACTGGTCCTCCGCCTGACCATCCCCGAATCCCGGACGTGGCTGCTCGCCCGGAGCAACGAAGAGCCGGCGGCCCGCACCACGCGCATCACCACCGGACGGCTCGCTGACCTGGGTAGATCTCCTCTTCGGCGCCCGCTGGGCTTCCTCCTGGCGTACTACACCCTCACCTCTCTGGCCATCAGTGTCGCCGGCAGCTTCGGAACGTTCGTCGCGGTGAATGTCGCCCACCTCCCGGTCGGCGAGTATCAGACGTGGACTCTGCTGGCGATGCCGGCGGCCGTGGTCGGCGCACTGTGGTTCATGTCCGTGGCAGACACCCGGTTCAGAATGACCTATTTCGTCCTCGGAGCGGTCACGGTGGTCGTGTCCAACCTGGTGCCGGTCCTGTTCGGATTCTCCCTGCCCACGCTGATCATCTCCGTGATCGGGTCGACCTTCGCCGGCGCGTTCTGCTTCGAGACCATCATGAAGGTGTGGACGCAGGAGTCCTTCCCCACGATGCTCCGGGCCACCGCCCAAGGGACGATCTACGCCGTGGCACGGTTCGCGACGGCCGGCCTGAACGTCGTCACTCCGGCTCTGCTCGCTATGAATCCCGTGGGGGTCTACACCGGAGTCGCGACGGTCGCGGCGCTGGGTTTCCTGATCGGATGGCTCGGTTTCCGCCGCAACACGATCAACCATTTCTCGGTCGACAAGTCAGCCGGTTCAAGGAACCGTCTCGCCATCTCCGCCCATCACGGCACCGTGCCCGCGCCCTAGCGCCTCTGCGAATCAGGAAAGTTTTCCACAATGGATCTCAGACCACTGCATACGACTGTCAACGGCATCACCTTGCGGGGCTCGCACTACCTGCCTGCCGGTGCCCGCCCCCTCGGCACAGCCGTGCTCTTCCACGGGTTCGGCGGCTCCCGGGTGGAAACCACCGGGGTCTTCGTCACGCTCGCCAGAGCATTGGCCGCAGCCGGGATCGCCGTCGTCGCCTATGACCGCGCGGGACACGGGGAAAGCGACGGCGACTTCCTCACCACAACGGCATCCGGGGACATCACACAAGCCCACCAGGTGCTGGAAGCGATCACTCGACTCGAAGGAGTCGACGCCGAGGGATTACACCTGGTCGGCATGAGCCTCGGCGCAGTGATCGCGTCCGTGGTGGCAGCGGAAAGTGCATTCCCCATCCGTTCGCTGACGATGTGGTCGACCGCCGCCGTCTTCACTGACGACATCAAATCGGGCCGGCTGCAGGGAAAGTCCTTGGACTCCCTCGACACCGACGGATACTTCGACTTCCTCGGTATGCGTCTCGGCCCGGCCATGCGCGAAGACGCCATGACATTCGACGTCTATGGGCGCGCGGCCGCCTACCGAAATCCAGCGCTGCTTCTGCATGGCAGCGCCGATTTCGTTCCCGTCTCCTATGCCGACCGTTATCTCGACGAGGAGGTTTTCGGCGTCAGGGCCGAATTGCAGGTCGTCGCCGGAGCCGACCACGGATGGGCGCAGCTTCCTCAACGGGATCTGCTGATCGCACGCACCACTGATTTCATCCTCAGCAACACCCACGGAAAGAAACCATGAACACCCTCTTCTCTCGTACCGGCCTCGGCGAAGTCGTCGACCTTGAGGGCGGCAGCGTCCTCTTGAGCGGGCACCTGGACACCATCCGCTCCAATGGCGTCCGCCCCGTGCGGATCCCCACCGCGGCCTGGCAGAAGTTCCCTCCCCACGGAGAGAATCTGCGCGCGGTGACCATGCAGGCAAGCGGAGTGCGCATCGCCTTCGACACGGCGTCCACGTGGGTCAGTCTCCGAGTCCGGTGCACACGTTTTCAGGTCGAGGACTTCATGGGAGCCCGGAATCACTTCGTCGCCGAGATCGGTGAATGCGAAGTGGGCCGGATCGACTCCCCGGTGAACGCGGTCCTGAAAGTGAACCTGGCCGGAGACAGGGCGCAGCTGCTGGGAGCCGGCGAGCCGGCGGACATCCTGTTCGACGCCCTTCCGCCAGGGCTGAAGACCGTCGTCGTCTGGCTTCCACAGGGCATGATCATCGACCTGATCGGCATCCACGGAGACTCCTCCATCAGCGCCTCCGCCCCCAGCGATCGCCCGGTGTGGCTACACCATGGAAGTTCCATCAGTCATTGCGTCGAAACGCCCTTGCCGACGGGTGTTTGGCCGGTCATCGCGGCGAAAGAGGCCGGGTTGGAAGTCATCAACCTCGGTTTCGGTGGGCAGTGCATGCTGGACCCGTTCGTCGCCGATGCCATCGCTTCGGCTCCGGCGGATGTGATCTCTCTGAAGGTCGGCGTCAACATGGTCGGCGCTCGCTCATTCGATCAGCGCACCTTCGCCCCCGCCCTGCACGGGTTCATCGACCGGATCCGCGTCGGTCACCCGGACACACCGATCGTGCTCACCTCGTCGATCCTGTGGCCCGGCAGCGAGGACACCCCGGGACCATCCGATGTCGAATTCCTTCCCGCAGGTGCCCTGCGGTGTTTCACCGCCGGCGCCAAGGAGGACGTCCTCAAGGGCGCACTGACCATGCAAGAGTCCCGGCGTCACGTGGCACATGTGGCGGGCATGAGGGCAGCTTCAGGAGAGAAGATCCACTATCTCGAAGGGCTGTCGCTCTTCGGCCCGCAGGACACGAAGCGCTTCTCGATGCCCGATTCACTGCATCCTGATGCGGAGCTCTACGCCGAAATCGGGCAGAGGTTCGCCCACGCCGTGTTCGGAGACGGCGGACTCGTCCCCCGGTCCACCCTCGGCTGACGCCACATCACCGCCCGCCCGGGACCACTTCCATCTTGAATCAGGGGCGTCAAACAGATGCCTCACCATCACTACGACGCTCGGACATCCGCCGAGCCACGAGGAGAACACAACGTGTCGCGACACGCAGTCACCCGACATCCGCGCTTGACCCGGGGCGGAACAGCCGCCTTGGCGCTGACCACCAGCGCAGCGCTGCTGGGCGCGGGTTTCCTGAATGTAACCGCTGCTCAGGCAGAAAGCACCACCACCGGCCGCTTCAACCCCCTCGCCGAGTACTCTGACTGGAACGTCGTTTCCTTCGGAGACACCACCGTCCACGCCGAGAGCGAAGGCGCGGTGGCGACTGCGGGAAAGCTTCGCTTCGCGAACACCAACATCGCTTTCAAATCGACGTCGTCCATCGCGCTGCTGACCGGTGGGCAAATCGACTTCGGGGCCTCTGCCGGCCAGCTGCAGATCAACAACTCCGGCTCGGTCAAAGTGGGTGACCTCAGCAACGCCACGGCGATGGACACGGATCAGAACGGCGCCCAGGTGAACACCCAAGTGGTCCCGACAGGGTCCGCGTACGGCAGCACCCCGGCCGTGGCGGCCAACCATCGCCAGGCCGCCGGCACGGTGTCCGCCCCTGGTCTGTTCTCCCGGACGTTTTCACAGGCCCGGGCGAACAGCACGTCCAGGGCGGTCGCGGACGCCGCCACGGCCCAGTGCAATGCCGAGCGGGTCATCACCCCGTCTGCTGCGGGAGGCCGTGTATCCCTCAGCATGACACCCGGAGTGAACTACTGGAACGTGTCCGCGCAAGACCTTTCATCCCTGCGTGAGATCACGTTTTCAGGGCCGGTTTCTCCCAGCCCCTCCGACCCGCTGGTGGTGAACGTCAGTGGCGGAGCAGAGGCGACATTGAACCTGACCATGGCGGGAACTCGCGACCCCCAAGGGATTCTCTTCAACTTGCCCGGCATCACCTCGATCACCCAGAGCGGCGACTCGATCGACGGTTCGCTCCTGGCGCCGAACGCCACCTACCTTAAGAAGAGCGCCAACCTCCAGGGCACCGCGATCGTCGCCGAGGCGGACCTGGCCGGCTCCGAAGAGCATTACTACCCGTTCTCCGGCTACATCTCGAGCTGCGGTGAAACGCAGTCGACTGCGCCGGCCACGAGCCCGGCCCCCTCAGTCACCGAGTCTCCCAGCCTCCCGGCCACCGAAGCGCCGGCCACCACGACGCCGGCCACCACCGCGCCCGGTGTCCCCCGCCCTTCGGAGACCGCCCCTGCTCCGGAGAAGACCCCGGGGAGTCCCACCCCCGGCCAGGTCACTCCATCTCATCGCGGCCCCTCGGAACCGACGAGCCCCGGGACCGCTTCCGTCCTCTCGAGCTCGAACACCCCCGTGGAAACCACTCCGGCGCCAAGCACCGGAGAGCTTGCCCGCACCGGCGCTCCCGGAGTGACATCCGTACTGTTGTTCCTCGGCGGCGGCGCGCTGTTCGTCGGCGCCATCGTCGTCCTGCGCTTCCGGGCGCGCAGAAGCTGATTCCTGAGCCACTCCCAGGGACCCCGGTGGATTCTTCCACCGGGGTCCCTGGGAGTGCCGGCCTTTTTTTGATCGGTTCGGAGTTCGGAGAGGTCATATCGGCAGCCGAATCTGCCGGCAAAGTGCTGGGAACCGCCCTGACCTTCGCACTATTGGCCACCCTGATCCCTTGCGGTCTGATTTTCGCGACGCGTCCACGCCCCCTGGCGAAAGTTGCGAAACGAGAAAGCTACAGATGGACTCGTCTGTGGCTGCCGCTGAGAGAGTGCATCGTACCCACCGCCATGGTCAGCGGATTGATCCTGACCGTGCCGGCACCCATCGCGATCACCACGGCACTGTCGTGAAATCATCGTGAAGAGACCCTCGAGCACGCAGTGAGAACCACCCCCATCCATCGCCCCGGCGCCTGAGACGGTGGCGAAGCCGCGTGCGCTCGCGGGGCCCGCCGGCTCAACGAGCCGGGATACCTGTCAGCGAACCGGCACACCGCTCGAGAATCATCGCTCAATCCATGCACACCTTGCCCATCTCCCTCATGGCAAGCCCGACCCGAAGGAGTGGGAGGCGCCGGGTTTCACCGATCATCTCAGCATCTTCCGCCCCCTGGCCTACTCCTCGATTTCCCCGCCGACCGCTCGGAGGTAGCGGCGAAACGTCATCTCCGGATCTGCTCTCCGAGCGGCGAGGTACCCCGCGAAATTGACCTGGTGCCTCAGCGTGGCGCCCTGCAGCATCCGTATGGCCTGTCCGCGCTCCGTCTCACGGATCGCCATGGCTGCATCGGCCACCTCAGCGGCGCGGTGGAGAGGAACGAAGACGACTCCGTCATCGTCTCCCACCACAAAGTCGTCAGCCGTGATCGAGTGAGCACCGGACATTGCGGATTCGAGCGCCACCGGATCACGCCGGTCAAGGCGTTGCGGCCCGGCCGGCAACGCACCCTGACTGAAGACCGGAAACCGGATCGTCCGAAGCTCCGCGGTATCTCGATGCAGTCCCCAGATCACGACGCCGGCAAGACCGGCCCGGCTGGCTTCGAGCGCGACCAGGTCGCCGAGGCACGCTTCGTCACGGCGGCCGCCGTTGTCCACGACCAGGACATCACCGGGCTCGGCCTGATCGATTGCTTCGAGAAGGACATCGGCGCTGCCGAAGTGCCGAACGGGAAGAGCGCGTCCGGCAAGAAAAGCTCCGCTCCACAGCGGGATCGTGCCCGTGGGCGCACAACGGACTTCGATCCCCAGACGCAGACAAGCATCGGCGACGTGTGGGGTGTTCAGGTCCAGGTACGTTTGACGCAGCATTTCATGGCCCATCGACACAGGTGCTCCTTCAGATACTCACGATGATCGTCGCCGTGGACCGCAACCGAAAGGGTCGAAACCCTGCGTTCCGGGCTCACAGCACGAATGCTTCCCTGAGTCATTCTTTCCACAACTGGCCTTGAAAGATGTAGCCAGTTCAAACTACTGGCCCCACCCTCCCCGCGACCCGCATCGGCCCGTGCCGGCCTGAGACCGCACCTCGCAATCCGCAATCACTCCGAAAGGGGCAAACCTTGACGAAGAGGCCCGGCAGGAATACGAGGGTCACCGGAGAACAGCCTCCGATAGTCCTGGAGAGACCGCCCCGTGCACCGCTTGAAGTGGGTCCGGAGGTTGGCGCCGGTGCCCATACCCACCGCTTGAGCGATCGCCTCGACGGATAGGTCCGTGCCCTCCAGATACTCTTTGGCCCGGTTCACCCGGGCCTGGATGAGCCAGCGTCCGGGAGGCATGCCGTTCTCGGCCACGAATCGCCGCTCGAACGTGCGCGCGCTCAGATGAGCGCGTTCCGCCAGTGATGCGGTGGTGTGGGGCAGCTCGAGATGCTCAAGGAGCCATTGGATGACCCCGGCCGTCTCCGGGCCCGCCTCCACCCCGATCGGCGTCTCGATGTACTGAGCCTGCCCTCCCTCCCGGAATGGGGCCACGATGCAAGCCCGCGCCACGCGGTTCGCCGCACGCGTCCCGTGATCCGCGCGGACGAGGTGCAGGCACAGATCAAGGCCGGCTGCCACACCGGCAGAGGTCAGCACCGCACCTTCGTCGACGAACAGCGCTTCGGGCTTGACGGTGATCGACGGATGCCGCCGGGCCAGAAGATCTCCATGACGCCAATGAGTCGTCGCGATGCGACCGTCGAGCAGACCCAGGGAGCCGAGGAGGAACGCGCCGGAACAGATCGAGGCAATGCGGCGCCCGCGCACCGTCGTCGCGCCCTCTCCCAGATGGTGCCTTAAACACTCGGCAAGACGATCGCTTTCGGCGGGATCCAGGAGGGTCTCACTCGAACTGATGATGACGACGTCGGCAGGCCGCAGCTTCTCCTCAAGCGGCTCAGTCGTCAGCGTGAGCCCCTCAGCGGTCACCACTTCGCGGGAGCCGTCCGCGGACACCACAGCCACGTCATACAGCGCCGCTCCCGCGCCGTCGCGGGCTGCCCCGAAGATGCGGGACGGGATTCCGAGCTCGAACAGGGGAGCACCGGGAACAGCCACGGTCACGATTCTCTGCATGGCGAAATCCTTTCACAATGTGACGATTCCGCCACTTTCGCCAGGTCCATCATCTTGGAAGGCTGGAACCATGAAGTCCCACACCGCAGAGCCCTCCACGATGCGCACCGCCATGGCGGTGACTGCCGGTTCAGATCCGGTCATCACGCGGACATCCGTTCCGGACCCGGGGCCCGGTGAAGTTCTCGTCCGCATCAAGGCGGCCTCCGTGAATCCGACCGATGTCATGACGTGGAGACGCGGCCGATTCCCCACTGGTGAGACGACTCCCATGGTCGGCGGGTATGACCTGGCCGGCGAAGTAGTGAGCATCGGCAGAGGAGTCACCATCCTTCAACCCGGCGACGCAGTAGCCGGCATGCCACGTTTCCCGCACCCCGCCGGAGCTTTCGCAGACTTCACGACGGCGCCGGCCCGCCATCTCGCGAAAGTTCCGGCAGGCGGCCCGGGGGCTGCAGAACCGGATTGGGGCAGGCTCGCCGCCCTTCCTCTCGCGGGATCACGGCATGGCAGGCCCTGGTGGACACCGCCCGGATCGCGCCGGACGACAAGGTTCTAATCCACGCAGGCTCGGGCGGCGTGGGCCATCTCGCAGTGCAGCTCGCCGTACACCTCGGCGCGGAAGTCACCGCTGTCACCAGCCGCCGGGGCCTGGAACTCGTGCAGTCCCTCGGGGCGGCCCACGTGGTCGATCGCTCGGACCCTGGCTGGCCGGAAACGGTTTCAGCGCAGGACGTCGTCGTGGACACCGTGGGAGGGAGCATCAGCCGGTTTTCCCTGCGCCTCATCGGCGCCGACGGCATGGTGGTCGCTCTGCACCCGTATGCACACGACGAACTGGCGCGCTCCGACCGACGGCTCCGCCGCATGCTCGTCGAGCCCGATCATCATGCGCTGTCCTCCATCCTGGCGCTTCACAGGAGCGGGCGGCTGGTCCCCCATATCGGGGCCCGATACGAACTTGAACGCACCGGGGAAGCGCTCCGGCATGTCGAGCAAGCCCGGACAACCGGGAAAGTCATCATCCACCTCTGATCAGGAGAAACCATGAGCACCACCATGAACACCCGGGCCGTCGTCGACGCCTTCTTTGCCGGCTTCGGGTCCGGCGACCTCGACGCCGTCAAGGCACTCTTCGCGCCGGAGTTCACCTTGACGGTCCATGGAAGCCCCCGCACGCCGTGGGCCGGCACCCGACGCACCCGTGACGAGCTCGACGGATTCTTCGCCGCCTTCGGAACGCTGGGACCGGCCACGGAGTACGAGATCGAGCACCTCGTCGTCGATGGCCCGCACGCCGTCGCACTCGGCCGCAATGCCTTTCCCGTCACCGAGACGGGCAAGACGTTCACCAACACCTTCGCCCTGCATTTCACCGTGGCCGAGGGGATGATCACCGGGTACCGGATGCACGAGGATTCGTACGCGATCGACCAGGCGTTCACCGCTTCGTAGGCGAGAGCCTTCGCCGCACTTCTGGCCCGGAATCGCGTGGCGCGCCCCCTTGAGGCGCAGAAAGCGATTCCGGGCGCTTCCCCACCAGCAGACAGCGAAGTGCCACCGCATTGACGGGCGCGGTGGCACTTCCGAGGCTTCCAGGCAGGGTCAGGAGCGCGAGGAAGCCTGCCGTGTTCGTCCGGGTCTGATCCCTAGATCACCCCCTCCAGCTCGACGTCGTCCGCGGCGGCTCCGGACCGGCGAGCACCCGCCGTCGAGCCGCCCATGACGACGTAGTACGCGACGCCGGCAGTCACCAGACCGATCGGCCAGGCGAAGGCGGCGGCAGCGCTGAAAGCCGGCACGAGCGCGAGCACGGCAGCCAGCAGCGCGGTCGGAAGGAAAACAGCGATCGCTTTGGGATTGACGCCCTTGCGAAAGAAATACTCGCCGTTCTCGTCAGACCGGTACAGGTCCCGGATGTTCACCACACCCCGGCGGATCAGGTAGAAATCAGCCGCCATGATCCCGAAGAGCGGGCCGAGGAAAGCACCCAGTCCGCCGAGGAAGTAGTTGACCACCACGGGGTTGGAGTAGAGGTTCCAGGGCATCACCAGGAGAGCCAGCACGGCACTGATCAGCCCTCCGCGCTTGAACGTGATGTGCTTCGGCCACACATTGGCCAAGTCATAAGCCGGCGAGACGAAGTTGAGGACCACGTTCACGCCGATGGTGGCGACGATGAACATGACCGCACCCACCACCAGGACCGTGGTGTCGGGGACCTTCGCCAGAATGAGGGCCGGGTCGGTGATCGCCTGACCGAACACCACCACGGTGCCGATGGTCATGGTGATGCTGATGGCGGCGAACGCGGCGAAGTTCACGGGATGCCCCAGAAGTTGCCGCGGACCACCGACTTCGCGGAGGCGGCGAAGCGCGTGAAATCACAGTAGTTGAGCAGCATGGTGGCGTAGGTGGCCACCAGCAGGAAGGCGCCGGTGAGAACCCCGCGGAACGCGTCCCCGCCGGAGAGCGGGGCGATCGAGAGATCCATGGGGATGTTCCAGTGCGCCTGCGAGAGGAGCCAGACGGCCATGCCGAGCATGACGGCCCACACGATCGGGCCCGCCCAGTCCTGGAACCGGCGCACCGCCTCCATACCGCGGGTGATGACCACCAGTTGCAGGATCCACAAGAGGATGAAGCAGGCCCAGCCAAGGAGCGAGAGGCCCAGGAAACTCTGGTCCTGCCAACGCTGCAGGCCCGGATCGATGCGGAGCAGGAGCACCACCACGGCCATGGACGCCAGGTATGTCTGGATGCCGTACCAGCAGATCGCGATGACGGCACGGATGAGGGCGGGGATGTTGGCTCCCCAGATGCCGAAGCTGATGCGCGCCATCACCGGGAAGGGCACGCCGGTGCTCTGACCCATCCGACCCGCCCAGTTCATGCCGAAGAACAGGATGCCGGTGCCGAGGAGGATCGCGGCCAGGACCTGCCAGCCGGTCAGGCCGATCACGAACAGACCCGCGACGAAGGTGTACGTCCCGATGTTGTGGATCGCGGACATCCAGACTGCGAAGAAACTGTAGGTAGACCATTTGCGCTCGGTCGCCGGCGCCAGGTCGTCGTTGTAGAGCCGGCCCGTGGGGTCGAGCGCGGCCAGAGACTGAGGGTCAGTCATCATGGTCACTTCCTGCCATGTTCAGCTTTTCCCGGAGCGGTCGGCCTCACTCCACCGGAGAAGGCGGGAGGGGGAGGCCGCGGGGAGAGCCCGGGGAAGGGGGATGAGCTTTCTTGGGATCCCATCTTGGGATCCCAATTGGAAGTGTCCTGCATCACATGCCGCCCGGTCAATGCCCTGCCCGAAAAACGTTCCTGCGGCGCGTGTCATGACGGGCTTGTGACCACTCCTCCTGCGGGTTCGGAACCCCGCGTCACGAACGCCCACACCATTGCCCCGCCTCCCACCCCGCAGTAGCGTGACAGAACCGTCAAGTTGCATGACTCGATCAGGAGGAATCACGTGAACCGGTTACCCAGAAGAGCGGCGGCGGGGCTCTCCGCCCTGACGCTGGCCCTCACCGCAGGGGCGGTCTCGCTCCCCGCGGCCCACGCCGACCCGCGGCACACGGAGAAGACGCCGACGGCGGTGGGCTACGGCGGCGCGGTGAGCACCGTCGATCCGGAAGCCTCCGCCGCGGCGATCGAGGTCCTGCGCAAGGGCGGCACGGCGGCCGACGCCGCCGTCGCAGCCGCAGCGACACTCGGCGTGACCGAGCCGTACAGCGCCGGCATCGGCGGTGGCGGGTACTTCGTGTACTACGACGCGACGTCCCGCAAGGTCAGCTCGATCGACGGCCGCGAGACTGCTCCGGCCGGCATCAGCCACGACGCCTTCATCGACCCCTCCACCGGCAAGCCCTACCCCTTCACGCCGGAACTCGTGTCGAGCGGGGTCGCCGTCGGAGTCCCCGGAACGCCCGCCACTTGGGAACGGGCGCTGCAGCGCTGGGGCAAGCTCAGCCTGGGCGAGGCGCTGAAGCCGGCCATCAAGGTGGCCGAACGCGGCTTCGTCGTCGACGACACCTTCCGCCAGCAGACCCTCGACAACAAGGACCGCTTCGCCGCGTTCACCTCCACCAGCAAGCTGTACCTGCCGGGCGGTGAAGCTCCCGCCGTCGGCACCGTGTTCCGGAATCACGACCTCGCGGCGACGTACCGGCTGCTCGCGAAGCACGGCACCAAGGCGTTCTACGGCGGCCCGCTGGCCGCGGAGATCGCCCGCACCGTGCAGGCTCCGCCGAAGACCCCCGGGACGAAACTCCCCGTGCCGGTCGGGTCGATGACCACGGCGGATCTGGCGAAGTACACCGTGGCGGATCAGGGCACCACGCACGTGAACTACCGCGGCCTGGACGTCTACGGCATGGCCCCGTCCAGCAGCGGCGGCACCACGGTGGGCGAGGCACTGAACATCCTGAAGACGTCCGAGTTGTCCGGGATGAGCCCCACCCAGGCCCTCCATCACTACATCGAAGCGAGCTCCCTGGCGTTCGCGGACCGGGGAAAGTACGTGGGCGACCCGGCCTTCGTCAACGTCCCGACGGCGGCGCTGACCGATCCGCTGTTCGGCAAGGAGCGCGCGTGCGTGATCGATCCGGCGAAGGCTCTGCCGAAGCCGCTCGCCCCGGGCGACGTCACGAACTACGACGGCGTCTGCCCGGCCTCCACGGCGAAGCCGGCCGAGGAACGCGACACCGAGAACATCTCCACCACCAACCTGACCGTGTCCGACCGCTGGGGCAACGTCGCGGAGTACACCCTGACGATCGAGCAGACGGGCGGGTCGGGCATGGTGGTGCCGGGCCGCGGGTTCCTCCTGAACAACGAGCTCACAGACTTCTCGACCGTCTGGAACGCCGATGACCCCAACCGGATCGAGCCGGGCAAGCGCCCGCGGTCCTCGATGTCCCCGACCATCATCCTGCAGGACGGCAAGCCGTTCCTGGCACTGGGTTCGCCGGGCGGCTCGACCATCATCACCACGGTGCTGCAAACGATCCTGAACCGTGTGGACCTCGGCATGGACGTGTCCCAGGCGATCGCGGCCCCGCGGGTGTCACCGAGGAACGGGGCCACGGTCGTGGCCGAACCGGCGTTCATCGAGAAGTACGGCACCGGCCTGAGCGCTCTGGGTCACAAGCTCGTGGCGTCCGGCGATTCGTTCACCTCGGCATCGGAGATCGGCGCCGCGACGGCGATCGAGTTCCGGCCGGATGGGAGCACCGTGGCCGCCGCTGAGCCGACGCGGCGCGGAGGCGGCTCCGCGATGGTCGTGTCCGGGAGGCGCTGAGCCGACGACATGCCGAGGGCCGACGACGGCGGAAGGAGACTTCCGCCGTCGTCGGCCTTTTGCCTGTCAGCCTGCGCGTCTGCTCAGGGAGCCGCGGTCACCAGGCGATCAACCCTGGGCAGGCGCCCTGATCCCTGCTTGACTGGGCTCATGGCGCATCCACTGGTGTACATCCACTTTCCCGGCACGGCGCGGCAGGCGCTCGAGTTCTATCAGGGCATCTTCGGCGGCGAGCTGAGCCTGAACACGTTCGCCCAGTTCGGGCGCGACGACGGCCCCGCCGAGGCGATCGCCCACGGCATGCTGATGGGCCCCGTGGAGCTGGCCGGGGCGGACGCCGCAGGCGAGGAGCGCCCGCTGCGCGCCGAGGGGCTGATGCTGTCCCTGTTGGGCACAGCGCCCGGCGAGACGCTGCGGGCGTGGTTCGACCAGCTCTCCGACGGTGGCGACGTCGTGGACCCGCTCCAGGCGCGGCCTTGGGGCGCGACCGACGGGCAGGTCGTGGACAGGTACGGAGTGCGGTGGCTGGTGGGGTTTGAGGACTAGGTGGGGCCGATGACCGACGTCGACGTGCACTCGATCCGCATCGAACACGATGCCGAACTGACCCTGGACGACGTGCTGCCCTTGTACGACGCCGTCGGATGGAGCGCCTATACGGATGAACCGGAAACGCTGCTGGCCGGTTTGCAGGGTTCATCCTTCATCGCGGCGGCCTGGGATGGCGACGCCCTCATCGGCCTGGCCCGGTCGATCTCGGACGACGCCACGATCATGTACCTCCAGGACATCCTGGTCGACCCAACCCATCATCGGAATGGCGTGGGCCGCGCACTGGCCGAGACCGTCCTGGACCGATACCGCCATGTCCGCCAGAAGGTGCTGCTCACCGATGACGACCCGGCCCAGAAGGCTTTTTACGAATCACTCGGATTCACCGAGGTGGGGGCCGCCTCCGCCGATCAGCTGCGGAGCTTCGTACTCCTGGGGTAGCGGGCACCGAGGGGTCCCATGCCCAGTCTCCGGGCAGGTGCTTGAGGGGAGCGCTCCGTGGCATGTTCCGGGAACACCCGGTCACAGGACTCATCCCCGCCTGTGCGGGGAACACCGGTGTGGCCGCGGACGTGTCGTAGAAGGTGGACGGCTCATCCCCGCCTGTGCGGGGAGCACCCGGGACGGCACTCGATGTGGATCGACGTTGCGGGCTCATCCCC
Source organism: Arthrobacter sp. RAF14 (assembly GCF_052114185.1). Classification (NCBI taxonomy): domain Bacteria; kingdom Bacillati; phylum Actinomycetota; class Actinomycetes; order Micrococcales; family Micrococcaceae; genus Arthrobacter; species Arthrobacter sp. RAF14. The sequence goes on from NZ_JBFREG010000008.1 coordinate 18,205, forward strand.
GCCTGTGCGGGGAGCGCAGGAGATCGCGGGCCATGGGCGGCGTCACCGCGGGTTCATCCCCGCCTGTGCGGGGAGCGCCCTACTCGATGCGGGGCCGTGGCGGGAAGTCCGGGCTCATCCCCGCCTGTGCGGGGAGGACGATCGCTCCCCTGCGCTTACATGAGGACGGCCGGGCTCATCCCCGCCTGCGCGGGGAGCACGTCCCGGTGTGGGTGACGGACACAAAGCTCGAGGGCTCATCCCCGCCTGCGCGGGGAGCACGTCCCGGTGTGAGTGACGGACACAAAGCTCGAGGGCTCATCCCCGCCTGTGCGGGGAGCACTCGCCAGCGGTCGGGTGATCCGCCTGCGGCGGGGGCTCATCCCCGCCAGTGCGGGGAGCACGACCGGTCCGAGCCTGCCGCGTTGGCCAACTGGGGCTCATCCCCGCCTGTGCGGGGAGCACTGGATGGCCGGAACGAAAGCCGCCACCAGCACGGGCTCATCCCCGCCTGTGCGGGGAGCACCGCAGCGGGACCAGCGTCGTGATCGACATCGAGGGCTCATCCCCGCCCGTGCGGAGAGCACGCCGGGACCAAGCTGCCGGCCACAGTACCCGCGGGCTCATCCCCGCCTGTGCGGGGAGCACATCCAGGGGCTCGTGCCGCTTGTCACCACGGTGGGCTCATCCCCACCTGTGCGGGGAGCCGACAACGCCGTCATGAAGGTCTCGACCGCCCGGGGCTCATCCCCGCCTGTGTGGGGAGCACGCCGCTACCTCGGTTGGCCTGACGAAGAACGAGGGCTCATCCCCGCCTGTGCGGGGAGCACCGCGCCCCCGGTCAGGTCAAGGGCCGTTCCGGGGGCTCATCCCCGCCTGTGCGGGGAGCACGGCGCCTTCAAGATGAAGGACCGGTTCGCGAAGGGCTCATCCCCGCCTGTGCGGGGAGCACTGCATCCGGCCCCGCCGGTCACCGCTCCTGGGGGGCTCATCCCCGCCTGTGCGGGGAGCACGGCACGCTGCTGCTGCCGATCCTCACGCAGGTGGGCTCATCCCCGCCTGTGCGGGGAGCACTCGGCGAGTTCCTGGATGATGGCCCGGCGCACGGGCTCATCCCCGCCTGTGCGGGGAGCACTTCGTGATGATCAGCCCCAGTACGGGCAACATGGGCTCATCCCCGCCTGTGCGGGGAGCACTTCCCGGACTTCATTCGAGTGATCGGGGATCAGGGCTCATCCCCGCCTGTGCGGGGAGCACTCATAGACGGGGGCTTTCGCGGCGGCCGGGAGGGATTCATCCCCGCCTGTGCGGGGAGCACCCCTTGCCGATCACGCGGATTCGGCCCGGCATGGGCTCATCCCCGCCTGTGCGGGGAGCACTCATGGCCGGCCACCTCGGGAAGATGCCCCTCGGGCTCATCCCCGCCTGTGCGGGGAGCACGACGCTTGGTGTGTGTCGTGGGTGGATGTGCCGGGCTCATCCCCGCCTGTGCGGGGAGCACTTCAGCTGTGTGCCGATCAGTGTTCCGAGTTCGGGCTCATCCCCGCCTGTGCGGGGAGCACCCGGAGGGAACTGGCGATCGGCGACAGCCAGTGGGGCTCATCCCCGCCTGTGCGGGGAGCACGAGCCCGCCCGGGCCGTTGATTACCCCCCAAGGGGCTCATCCCCGCCTGTGCGGGGAGCACGGGACCCGATCCCGGGCGACATCGAGGACGCCGGGCTCATCCCCGCCTGTGCGGGGAGCACGTCGGCTTCACGAAGACCATGATCGACCTGTCTGTGGCTCATCCCCGCCTGTGCGGGGAGCACCATACAGGCCGGTGGGCCGGGCGCGGCATCCAGGGCTCATCCCCGCCTGTGCGGGGAGCACTGGAGGATGTCCTCGACGGCCTGGGCCTTCGCGGGCTCATCCCCGCCTGTGCGGGGAGCACTACCAGACCTTTCGGCCCTCGCCCATGCACGCGGGCTCATCCCCGCCTGTGCGGGGAGCACCGCCGCGTGCCGAGCCGGTCGAGATGGGCGACGGGCTCATCCCCGCCTGTGCGGGGAGCACCCATTTTCCGGGGGTGGCCGCGTGACCATCGAGGGCTCATCCCCGCCTGTGCGGGGAGCACATCATGCCCGTGAAGATCGTGGCCTGGTCCGCGGGCTCATCCCCGCCTGTGCGGGGAGCACGGGCTCCTTGGCATCCATTCGCCGTCGCGTGAGGGCTCATCCCCGCCTGTGCGGGGAGCACAACGGCCCGCCTTCGGAGGCGGGCGTGTTCGCGGGCTCTTCCCCGCCTGTGCGGGGAGCACCAGTCCAGCGGTTGGTGGTTCAAGTCCGCCCCAGGCTCATCCCCGCCTGTGCGGGGAGCACTTAGGGGTGTTGATGGTTGCGGTTGCGAGGGTGGGCTCATCCCCGCCTCTGCGGGGAGCACCGCCCGACCCAGGCCGCCATACCCGGCGCACAGGGCTCATCCCCGCCTGCGCGGGGAGCACATGACGCCGTCGGTCGTGTAGATGTAGATCGAGGGCTCATCCCCGTCTGTGCGGGGAGCACGTCACCGACATGTCGGGCGCGACGGTCAACAAGGGGCTCATCCCCGCCTGTGCGGGGAGCACGTCGGCTGGGCGGGCGCTGGTTCTATTGACTGGGGCTCATCCCCGCCTGTGCGGGGAGCACTCCTTCTTGAACTGCTCTGCCAGCACATCCTTGGGCTCATCCCCGCCTGTGCGGGGAGCACCGCCTGGGGCACCTCAGCACGCCCGATGACCCGGGCTCGTCCCCGCCTGTGCGGGGAGCACATTCGGGTCGCCCTGCAAATCCTGTGGCTGCCGGGCTCATCCCCGCGTGCGCGGGGAACACAGCTTGTCGGCCGCGACCACGCACCCGTCGTTGGGCTCATCCCCGCCTGCGCGGGGAATACCTCACCCACCACAGAAAGGCACAACCATGTCTGGGCTCATCCCCCGTGCGAGGGGAACACGAGACCGGTGGCGCGATCATCCAAGTCGCCGCCGGCCCATCCCTGCGCGCGGGGAACAGAACACCCTAAGGGCGCGCCTGCATCGTCCGGAGGCCAGGGCTCATCCCCGCCTGTGCAGGGAGCAAGTGAACGATGCACCTTTCCACATAGACGAATGAGATTCGGTCCTTCGACCGGACGAGTTCGGCCAAGTCCGGCGACCGCGGCCCCGCTGAACCAGTCATCTCGCGCTGCCCCCCGCCGCAGCAATCGTGATCAGACCACACCCATAAGCCTTACCACGTCCAATCCCCTGGACCAGGGCTTCCCGGAACCTCCCCACATCGGTCACCCGCAGCAGACCGTCAAATTGCACGCGAACCAGAGTCACTGCGGACTCACGTCCAGCCTGATGGGGGTCCCTCCTCCCAAACGACTCCTTGATTCGGGAGCTCACCTCAAGCACGGGGCCGGCCTCCCCTGAAACCTCAACTGCGAACCCTCGTTGCTCACTCCGATCCAGCAACCACTGCATCTGTTGCTTCGGAGTGACGTGGGCGAATCGCTTGCCTTTGGTCGCAGGGTCCAACGACTGTTTGGTGGGATTGGCCTGAAGTCTGAACGACCAGAGCTGCCCTTCCTCAAGCCGCTGGAGCAGAGGTTCATAAGCCCTGGTCGCCCAGGTGTTCGTGGCCCATCCCGCCTGTTCATTAAGAGACGACATGTCCGGTTCAGCCAGGCTCAGAACATACAGCGAAACACGGTGCTCCAAACGGTCCACGCGCCAGAGCACTCTGGGGTTCGGCTGCCCTGGCGGCGGAGGCGGAAATGATGACAGAACTGCCGCATGCATAGCCTGCGGATTGCCCAGCAGGAACCGCGCGCCCCTCCGAGCCGGATTGACGTCGAACTTCGTCAGAAACATTCAGGAACCTCCCAATTCGGCCATCGGGTCATGCGACTGTTCCTTCCCGTAGGGGTTGGGCACTTCATGAGGCTTTGGCCTCACAACCGTCCTCCAGGTGTAGTTCCGGTTCTCCGGCGAGAAATCCAATGGCACGTCGCGCACGGTCTCCCCTGGTTCCGCTGGATCCATGGCATCCCTGAATATCTCCAAACTGACAGTGCGCCCGGACTGCTTCTTCTGATGCCAGGGCGCCGCCTGCCAGGGTTCTGCTCGAAGAGCCGCGTCCAAAGTCACGTCCTCAACTCCCAGCGAGATCCTTCCTGCGGGAACGCAGGAACGTCGGCCAAGGTAAAGCGGGTATGCGGGAGCCAGAACAGCCTCGTGCAGCCCCTCAAGCACCGTGCCCGGACCCTCTACGACAGCCAGAAAGACAGCGTCGGACAGGTAGTAGCGATAAGACAAGGGCATGGACGCACGCCCGTCGAGGCTTCGCGCCACCTGGAAGTCACGCATTAGACGGCCCGGCTGATCGACCCGAACACCGAACTTCAGACCGACCAGATCTTCAACGGGATCAGACCTACGCCGGCCCTGGGCAGCCGCGAGCAGCCCCAGGACTCCGCTCTTGGTCGGTTCCTCACGCGTATGGCGATTGACAAAACGGCTGCTGGCGCCCCACGCCTGAAGAGGACCGGCCAGCCGTAATTTGAGAACAGCCACTAGTCGCCCCTGACGTACGCGGGAAGCTCATTCCCCAGCTCCTCGACGAGTTCGGGGAAACTGACCTCACGCCCCAGCTGAGACAGGGCTTTCACCGAGTTCGTCGGGGCCACCACCAACGTGCTGTCGGCTGCGCCGCCGAAACCCGCATCAAGCTCCGCCGAGTACTGAGCCAACCGCTCGGCGGCCACTCTCAGACGACCTTTCCCAGGCTCGGCCACAACAGCCTCTTCAAAGGCACCCACCAGATTGACCGGCCTCCGCTCGCGCAAGCTCACCACCACACCGTCCGGCAGAGTCTTGTTGGCGAAAGTGTTCAGCTTGCCGGTCGGCATCGACTCCACGAATGACCGGACAAAACTCACTGCCGCTTCAACCGTGGCTTCCGTATCCCCCAGGTTCTTCATCAGCCCGCCCAGGTTGAGAGTGGCATATCGATACAAGGTGGACGAGTTGAATTCCACCGTGCCGATCATGCCGGCCCCGGGCTCATCAGCAGCGCTCTCATCATCGACAGCAGTGAAGTAGTCGAACTCACTTTCCACGGCATGGACACTGATGGCATGGGCCACTTGCACACTGGCGTCGACGTTGAGATCCGTGCTGTTGGCGATCATGCGCCCAAAAAGCGCCACGTCCACACTCTGTTCAGACTTCAGGACTTCCTTGACCAGTTTCTTGTCGACGTCCGTGCCGTTCTTCGCCGCATCGAGGGCCACCTCAGCCAGCCTTCTGGCTTGGACGTTGCTGATGAACAGGAGGTACTCGGTCTGAGCAGACTTGACCGTTTCGGCCCCGCCCTTCGCTTTGGGCACTTCTACCTTGAAACCCCCAGCTTGAACAGCTCTGATGGCCAATTCAGCCGCACGATCACTCAGGTCTGGTGAAATTTCCTTGATGTGCTTCGTCACGATCTCCACAAGACGCTTGGTACGGGTCCCGAGCCGGCTTGGATCAAGGTACTCGGAAAAGTCTCTACGGATCGCTCTCTTCCAGGCCTGGCTGGAGACCCTCGCCCGCCGGACGCCACCATACACAGCCGTTTTCGGTGACCCCGTGTCATCCCGGTTGATGTTGCTCGGAGGGACCGTGTGCAAGGCGTGGATATCAAGGTAGAAGTTCTTCATGATGCTGTTCCTTCGCGAGAGTCAGAGTTCTGTAGGTCAGGTGATTTTCGAGGCCAGGTGAATGCGTAGTCCCTGCCCCACCGGAGCCGGACGGTGTTTGCGATAGCCGGGTCCTGCAAGATGCGGAGATCCTCCGCGAAACGTCCATAGTCCAGAGCGATATCCGCCGCCCTCAACTGCTGGATCAGCCCTCGGGCATGATGCTGTAGTTCGCTGAAAGTCGTGGATGTCATCAAGGCATCGAAACGGCGCTTCACTGCTGCCGACGCCCCGTCGGCACCTTCAGGCATCCCCAATCGCTGCACAGCCCGTCCGAGGGAAGGCCCTGTCTGGTGCATGGGCATGCTCTTCGACTGCTGGTGGACCGCGTACAGGGTCATCGCCGCATACGCTGCCCGCTCTCCCGGGCTAGCAGTATCCCCACGCCCCACAAGTTCCGCTGGAAGCCCGTCCACGGCCTCATTCCAGACCCAGGGATCGGAGCCGGGCTCCGTCGCGACAGCCCTTCGAAGCCTGGCGAGGGTTCCGGCGACAAGCGGCCGGTGTCCTTCCAGATAGATCCGCTGGATCTTCCGGATTCTGGCGTCGATGTGCCGGGCCAACGCGGGCCTTTCACTCATTGCTTTGCTCATTTCGTCGTCGCGCTTTCAGTGATCTCGCGGGCGGACCTTACCGCCCTTGCCTCGATCTCCTCCTGGAGAGGCAGGTGTTTCCTAAGACTTCTGTACAGCCACGTCTCAGCCGTGGCCGCGGAGACGAAATCGGAACCGATCGTTCGTCCTATCAGCGCCGCGTCCCCGGCCATGGACAGCATTTCCGCTGCGTAGGAGCCGACGATCTTCCGGGCGGTGGAATTCCAGCCACCTTCCGCGACCTCTGAGTCCTCACCGCCGGTGAGTCCCGTAACCCACCTTCTATAGGGTTCGTTCAGTGCAAAGAAGATGAGCTGCCGTGCCTTGTCACGCGGTGGCTCCGTGTCTCCACCCGCCGCTTTGCTCAGTTCGCCCGCGAAGCGGCCGAACGCCCATGCCGCTTGCTCAGTGTTGAATGCTGCGTTCGTGACTGCTTGCGCCACAGCAGCAGAATGTCGCGAAAGCAGTCGCAGATGAATCGCCAAGGCATCATCCAGTACCTCCGTGTACACAGAGCTCTGAGTGCCGTAGACCGCACCCACCAGCCGCGCCGTGACAATCCTCCCGGTGCCGATGGAATCCAGCTCACTCAGTCGTGAAACCCAAGTGACGATGGGCGGAACCCTGAGTTCGAGAATTCCGTCAGCGTTGGTCCGAGCACGCTCATTTTGCATGAGGAGGGAACCCACTCCACCCCAGATCATCCGCTCCGGATCGTGTTCCCGGGGCATGTAGACCGCGCCCGCCTTGAATTTGGCGGTCTGGGGCTTACTGAACCGCTGGGCCGTCATCGGATCCGCGTCCATGTTCTGCGGAGGCAGAGGATCACCATTGCAGACCAGAACATTCCGGACCATTCCTGCTTCCGGAAAAAGCCTGATCCGTCGGGACTGCCACGTGAAGACGTCGACGGGTCCCGTGGGCCTCGGAGCCCCCTCGGGCCGCTCCTCAACAGCCGCATTCAGAGGAGCACGTTCCCAGGGCGGAAGATCACTACCCGATCCCGGCGCGGCCACCAGGGAAAGGTCAAGATTCAGATGCAGGGTTTCCGAGAGGTTCGCTCCCTCGAAATAAACCCCGCCAGTCGCTCCGGTCCATCCCGTTCCGATGGGATAGCCCTTTCCGCCTTTCACTCTCGGGTCCCCCACCGCGCCGGATTTGATCCCCGACGGGTCATAGGCATGCGTGTGAATAAGCCAGCGAGCTGCCTCGGCATAGGACAGCGCATCGAGACCGTGGCCGGCACGCGTCGTGAAATACTGATGGCCGCTGGGCACATCCGCTATCAACCGGCTCACCCCGTCAACCTTGCCGCTCTGTGTGTGCAGGCCGGCCACCTGCATGAACGGCCTGGCTGAGTCGAACAGTTCGAAGGACGACTCGGATTCCTCTAGATAGCTCAGAGCGGAAGCCGCAAGTTTGGCCTGGTCTTCCCAAAGTTCTTTCCAGGTCTCCACCGCATTGCTCGCATCGATCTGCGGCATGCTGCTGTACACGATGGCCAGGAGAACACGAAGCACCGCATAGTCCTGAGTAGGCAGCTCGCCTGCCAGACATCGGACCGAAACGCTCTGGCTGAAGACCTCTGCCAGAGAAAGCTCCTTGACCGTTCCGTCCACCATGAGGCAACTCACCCAGGGATCGCGCACCAGATTGAACTGAGAACTCACCATGGTCATTCGGTTTCTTCTTTCTCTTCATACAGCCCGATGCGCGGGTCGTAGCGTAGCCTCGTCCCATCCAGTTCCGCTGTCATCGCCTCATCCAGGAAAAGCACCAGTTGCCCCTTGAGCCAGGATGATTTCTGCCACGCAGCGATCCCCAGAGACTCCAGTTCGTTCAAGACCTTGTCTATCCGACGCGGCCGACAAAAATTCGGGGGCAATCTGACCGTGCACGTGCTGAGCGCCCTGGCGGTCCTGTCCTCGGGTGGGCTGTCTGTCGGAATCACCATGCCTCCAAAACGCGCAAGGTGAGGAACAAAGGTGACTTCAGAGGTTTTGCAGGCCAAGATCACCTCAAGAGACTCGTCCGTGTCCCTGACTTTGGCGAGTCCCACCGCTTCCTGGACACCGTCGTCGGCGTTCCCTACGTTGCGATCCAGTAGATCCGTGACCAATCCTTCGGGAAACTCAGCAGCACCTTTCAGGAGAAATACCCCCGCTTCATCGAATTTCCTCGCGAGGACGTCTGAACGTTCCTTCTCAGCTTCGTCAAAGGCCTCGCCCCACGCTTCCGGCACGGAAAACCCGTCCGCATACGTCTGCTGAACCAGGGAGCTGATATCCGCAGGCAACTCAAGTGGTGTTCCGCCCGCAAACCTGCTTTCCAGCGTTGCGTAGGACCTCATCAGCATCGCCCGCCCATAGATCGCCACTGAACCCGCCTCGAAAACCGGAGGGGATGACGTCCAGTCGAGAACTCCTCTGACCAGGCACGATGGGGCCTGGAGGTGTTTCGGGCGGGGCTGAGCGACGGTCTGCCTGCGATGCAGTCGTCCAATACGTTGAAGGAGCAGATCCGTTGGCGCGATGTCCGTGATCATCAGGTCGAAGTCAACGTCCAGCGACTGTTCAAGCACTTGCGTGCCGACAACGACCAGACGTTCGGGACGGACCTTGCCTGCTGCAGCCACCACGTCATCACGGCCTAGAACAGAACGTATCTGCTCCTCCAGCCGCATCCGGTCCGGCGCCATGAAGCGCGAATGGACCAGCATCAGTTCCTCGTCTGCGAACATTCCGGAGAGGTTCTTGAACACCCCCTGTGCCCGCTGAACGGTGTTGCAGATGATCGCCACGCACCCGCCATCACGCTTCACAAGCTCCAGGGCGGCCAGCAACTCGGACGGGTCATCGCCAAGTGGCTTCAACGTGACAGGCTGGGAGCCTTCCCTGGCCGCCGGGAACAAGAGCCGGGGGCCTCCCGGAGCGCTGCTCACCAGCAGCGGATATCCGGGGTTCCCATCAAGAGGGGACGACGACGGTGGACCGGGCCGTCGCCGTCGTGGCCTCGCGTTCCAGTCCGGAGACTGGGCCGCTGCCCTGCTCGTGATCCGGCCCGATTCATAGGACTCCACCAGCTGTCTGCGCGTTGCCGCCGGCAGCGTCGCCGAGAGGAGGATGACGGGGACTCCGTAGGACGCGAGCCAGGCCAGCACCTGATTCAGGTAGCGGTTCATGAAGGCGTCATAGGCGTGTACCTCATCGATGATCACCACCTTCCCGGCCAGGGCCAGGTGGCGCAGCACAACATGCTTGCTCTGCAACGCCGCGAACAGCACCTGATCGACAGTGGCCACCACAAAGCTCGCCAAGAGCCCCTTCTTCCGGCCGAAGAGCCACTGGTGGGCTATCGCGGCGTGGACCTGGCCTTCCGACGTGCCGGATTCCTCGCCGAAGACTCCATGGATTCGTTCCCCGGAACCACTCGCCACCGTGCTCTCCCGGAAGAACTTCCTGAACTTCTCATTGAGCAGGGACTTGGAATGTGCCAGATAGATGCTGCGCTTGTGCAAACCTGGCCTGGCGTCCGGGAGCTTGCTCACCCAGGACGGAAAGCGGGTGAACATGGCATCACTCGTTGCTTGGGTGGGCAGAGCGAAGACCACACCGCCGAGTCCCCACTTTGCGGCGAAGACCTCGGCCGCGGCCAGTGCAGCTTCGGTCTTCCCCACTCCCATCGGGGCCTCGATGATCAGAACTCCCGGTATCTCCATCGCGAATGCGGCTTCAATGGCCTTCCTCTGCATATCCGTGGGACGGGCGCCCTGAGGCAGGTCGAACCGCCCAGCGAAAAGCTTTTCCGGATCTTCCGGAGGCACCGGCGCCGCCCACGGCGGAGCCAGATCCAGTTGCTCCCACGCTTTACTCAGCCGTTCCCCGGTTGTGGATTGATCGCCATAGGGAAAAAGGTCCACGTTGCTGGCTATCCAGTCAGCCACGATGACGACGGCGGTCAGCAGCAGTTGTGCTTGAGGCGTGAGTTTCTGCGCTTTCCACGAAGGAAAGTAGGAGTCGGCCCCCGTTAACGAGGCGCACGCCGCCATCAGCTCATTCTGGACCTCGTGCCAGGCCGGTGCGAGGGCCTCCGTCGCTTCCCGGGCCGCTCGGATGCCTACCGTAGAAGGGGGAACGCCGTGGTGTCCCCCGGCAATCGTGGAGTAACTGGCGGCAGTAATGGCATCGAACCCCTGGACTTCCCTCAGCCAACGGTTGATGATCGTATAGCTCAGAACGGAGTGCGGCAGTTTCTCCTGTGGGGTCAGCGTCCACGGCGAATCAAGTCCGTAGCTACGCATCCCATCAGCCAGGCTGGGGACTTGGTAGGAGAACTTCTCGTGCGCTTTCCCGGCATCGTGCGTCGCAGCGAGCCATGTCAGAAGAGTCCTTGCCTCCTGCGAGTCGGATGCCCCGCAGCTTTCCTGGATCCGGACCTTGACCGCCACCGCGAGCCACTCGTCCCAGAGCTTTCCGGCGACGGCGGCCGAATCCTGCATGTGACGCCACAAGGACATCGAGTCCCCAGTATCGCGGTCCGATTTGGCCCACACCGACTGAGCCGCGGGTGAAATCATGAGATCCCCTTCTCACTACCGGGCTCTGCTTCGAAGCCAGGTTGCCGCAACATACCAACCCGACGCGGACGCCTTTAGAAACACCTCGCCGTCAACTTTTCGTGTCGACAACGCCAGCTTGGCGGTCCCGCAAAGGGCGAGTCCACTAGGCTGGAGTTGCTTCCCACATCAGCGGGAATGAACCAGTTGAGGTTTGAGGTCGCCCTGCATAGTGCTGAGCGTGTTCCCCCAAGTGTGGGGGTTTCAAATATTTAACGTTGACGTTTGAGGTTGTCGTAGACCAACATCTATGATCATGCCTACATACTAATCACGGAGCATGCAACACCGTCAAGGGGCTCGCCGCACCCGCCACCCTCGCCCTCAACCCCGAACCCGCGCCCGAAATCACTTTCCGCGGGGCAATATCCGCGCGAAAGATGAATCAGGCCGCAGAAACGTGGAGGCCCTAGCTCCTCTCCTTCGTCGCCACCGCCGCCGCGCACCCCCCAACACGTCAGATTTTTGTATCCCATCCGCCTCAACGTGACCCACCCCACTTGACGCCCACCCCCAGCCCTCCGTAAACTTTCACTAAGCAAAACTTTCCTTCCACAATGCGGAATCTAGCCGGAAGCGGCGAGAGGATGCAGGAGGAAGGACTCCGAAGACCACCAGCAGGGCAAAGACGCCCGGGAAGGACACGACATGACCTACTCCGTGAACTGCTCAATCCTCTTGACCGAGCTCCCCCTCCTCGAACGCCCGGCCGCCGCCAAGGCCGCCGGCTTCGACGCCGTCGAGTTCTGGTGGCCCTTCTCCGAAGCCGTCCCCGCCGACGCAGACGTGGACGCCTTCGTCAACGCCATCAACGACGCCGGCGTCCAGCTGGCCGGCCTCAACTTTTTCGCGGGCGACATGCCCGGCGGCGACCGCGGCCTGGTCTCATGGACCGGCCGGGAGGCGGAGTTCAAGGACAACATCGACGTCGTGACCGGTATCGGTGAGCGCCTCGGCACCAAGGCCTTCAACGCCCTCTACGGCAACCGCCTCGACGGCGTCGCCCCGGAGGAGCAGGACGAGCTCGGCCTGACGAACCTGGTCGCAGCGGCGGAAGGCGTCGCGAAGATCGGCGGCACCGTCCTCCTGGAGCCCGTCTCCGGCACCCCCGCCTACCCGCTCAAGACGGCCGCCGACACCTTCGCGGTCATCGCCAAGACCCAGGAAGCCGGCGCGGACAACGTCAAATTCCTGGCGGACTTTTACCACCTGTCCGTCAACGGTGACGACGTGGCCGCCGTGATCGAGAACCACACCAAGGACTTCGGCCACATCCAGATCGCCGACAACCCCGGCCGCGGCGCCCCCGGCACCGGCGAACTCCCCCTCGGCGAGTGGGTCAGCCGCAGCCGCGAACTCGGCTACACCGGCTACATCGCCCTCGAGTACAAGCAGCCCCAGGAATCCGCCTTCTCCTGGCTCGTCCGCTGAGCCCCAGCGCCTGACGACACGCCGGCCACCCGCCGTCGTCGTCCACCACAGACTCACCTCAGATTTTTAGCTCACACAAGCTAGCAAAGGATTTCCAATGACCAACGTCACCATGATCGGCCTCGGCATCATGGGCCTGCCCATGGCCAAGAACCTCGTCAAGGCCGGCTTCAACGTCACCGGCTTCAACCGCTCGCAGGACAAGATCGACGCCCTCGTCGAGGCCGGCGGCAACGGCGCCTCCAGCATCGCCGAATCCGTCAAGGACGCTGACGTCATCATCACCATGGTCCCGGACTCCCCGGACGTGGAAGGCGTGGTCTCCGGCCCCGAAGGCGTCTTCGCCAACGCGAAGTCCGGCGCACTCTGGATCGATGCCTCCTCCATCCGCCCGGACGTGGCCGCCCGCCTGTCCGCCGACGCCCGCGAAGCCGGCCTCCGCCCGCTGGACGGTCCCGTCTCCGGCGGCGAGCAGGGCGCCATCGACGGCGTGCTCTCCATCATGGTCGGTGGCGAGGCCGCCGACTTCGAAGAGGCACAGCCCGTCCTCAACGCCGTCGGCAAGACGATCGTCCACGTGGGCCCCTCCGGCTCCGGCCAGACCGTCAAGGCCGCCAACCAGCTGATCGTGGCCGTCAACATCCAGGCCCTAGCCGAGGCGGTCACCTTCCTCGAGGCCTACGGCGTGGACACCGACGCCGCCCTCAAGGTCCTCGGCGGCGGCCTCGCCGGCTCCAAGGTCCTCGACCAGAAGGGTCAGAAGATGCTCGACCGCAACTTCGACCCCGGCTTCCGCCTGGCCCTCCACAACAAGGACCTCGGCATCGTCACCTCCGCAGCACGCGAAGCAGGAGTGGTGGTCCCGCTCGGCTCCGCCGTCGCCCAGCTGGTCTCCGCCCTCGTCGCCCGCGGTGACGGCGGCCTGGACCACTCCGGCCTCTTCAAGCTCACCACCGAGCTGTCCGGCAAGAACTGACCACTCGACCCTCGTTGCGTGCTCAGTAGATGCGGGTTCCAACTCGGAACATCCGCAACAACTGAGCACTCAACACCCCAGACCGTACGACGGCGCGTGAGCACCACCCGCTCACGCATCACCTCCCGCAACAAGGCCGCGAGAGCTGCCCACGCGCCGTCGTCGCACCCCTTTCAGACTTTTTCAAGGAGCAAACCATGGCAAAGATGCGCACCGTTGACGCTGCCGTAGCCATCCTGGTGAAGGAAGGCGCCATTGAGGCGTTCGGCCTGCCTGGCGCGGCGATCAACCCCTTCTATTCCGCGATGCGCGCCAACGGCGGCATCCGGCACACCCTGGCCCGCCACGTGGAGGGCGCCAGCCACATGGCTGACGGCTACTCCCGCGCCGCCGATGGCAACATCGGCATCTGCATCGGCACCTCCGGCCCCGCCGGCACCGACATGATCACCGGTCTGTACGCCTCCTGGGCGGACTCCATCCCCATGCTCTGCATCACCGGCCAGGCCCCCGTGGCGAAGCTGCACAAGGAGGACTTCCAGGCCGTGGACATCGAGTCCATCGCCAAGCCCGTCACCAAGATGGCCATGACCATCCTGGAGCCCGGCCAGGTCCCCGGCGCCTTCCAGAAGGCGTTCCAACTCATGCGCTCCGGCCGCCCGGGCCCGGTCCTCCTGGACCTGCCCTTCGACGTGCAGATGGCCGAGATCGAGTTCGACATCGATGCCTACGAGCCGCTCCCCGTGGAGAAGCCCCGCGCCAGCGCCGTGCAGCTGGGCAAGGCCCTGGACATGCTGCTCGCCTCCGAGCGCCCGCTGATCGTGGCCGGCGGCGGCATCATCAACGCCGGCGCCTCGGAGAAGCTCGTGGAACTGGCCGAGATCCTGAACGTCCCCGTGATCCCGACCCTCATGGGCTGGGGCGTCATCCCGGACGACCACAAGCTGATGGCCGGCATGGTGGGTCTGCAGACCTCGCACCGCTACGGCAACGCCACGTTCCTGGAGTCCGACTTCGTGATCGGCATCGGCAACCGCTGGGCCAACCGTCACACGGGCGGCCTGGACCTTTACACCCAGGGCCGCAAGTTCGTGCACATCGACATCGAGCCCACCCAGATCGGCCGCGTGTTCGCACCGGATCTGGGCATCGCCTCGGACGCCGGCGCCGCACTGGAAGGCCTGGTGGAGCTCGCCAAGGAGCGCAAGGCCGCCGGTCAGCTGCCGGATTACACCGCCTGGGCGGACGCCGCACAGGAGAAGAAGGGCAAGCTGCAGCGCAAGACCCACTTCGACAACGTGCCGATCAAGCCGCAGCGTGTGTACGAGGAGATGAACCGCGCCTTCGGCAAGGACACCACCTACGTCACCACCATCGGCCTCTCGCAGATCGCGGGCGCGCAGATGCTGCACGTCTTCGGCGCCCGCCGCTGGATCAACGCCGGACAGGCCGGACCCCTCGGCTGGACCGCACCGGCCGCCCTCGGCGTGGTGCGCGGCAAGCCCGGCGAGACCGTGGTCGCCCTCTCCGGTGACTACGACTTCCAGTTCATGATCGAGGAACTGGCCGTGGGCGCGCAGTTCAACCTCCCGTACATCCACGTGGTGGTGAACAACTCCTACCTCGGCCTGATCCGTCAGTCCCAGCGCGGCTTCAAGATGGAGCAGAACGTCTCCCTGGCGTTCGAGAACATCAACTCCCCCGAGACCGCCGGCTACGGCGTGGACCACGTCAGGGTGGCCGAGGGCCTCGGCTGCAAGGCCATCCGCGTGCAGAACCCGGACGATCTGGGAGCGGCCTTCGAGAAGGCCCGCGCCCTGACCGAGGAGTTCCAGGTTCCCGTGGTGGTGGAAGTGATCCTCGAGAAGATCACGAACATCTCCATGGGCACCGAGCTGGATAATGTGACCGAGTTCGAAGAGCTCGCGGAGAAGGGCGAGGACGCCCCCACCGCGGTGGTCTCCCTGCTCGACTGACACCGTCTCCTCCTGCCGGACGCACCCGGCAGGAGGAGCGCACCAGGCTTCATGCCGCACCCCGGGTGGCCCGCCGTCGCTGGATTCCAGCACGGCAGGCCACCCGGACCTGAAACACCCACCGCACTGACGAAGGAGTCCACATGCGGATCGTGATCGCACCGGATAAGTTCAAAGGATCGCTCTCGGCCCCCGAGGTCGTGGAGCACCTGACCGCCGGTCTGCATGCCGTGGACGGCTCACTGGACGTCGTGGGTGTTCCCGTGGCCGACGGCGGCGAAGGGACGCTGGATGCCGCGATCGGCTCCGGCTTCTCCCGCCGCACGGTCCGCGTCACCGGCCCCACCGGTCAGCCGCTCGACGCCGACTTCGCACTCCGCGGCGATGAGGCGGTCATCGAAATGGCGCTCGCCTCCGGCCTCGCCGTCCTGCCGGACGGTGTGAAGGACGGCCGCGGCGCCACCAGCCTGGGCACCGGCCAGCTCATCCGCGCAGCGCTCGACGCCGGTGCCCGCACCATCGTCCTGGGCGTCGGCGGCAGCGCCAACACCGACGGCGGTGCCGGCGTCATCAAGGGCCTGGGCGGACGCTTCCTGGACGCCTCCGGGGCTGAACTGCCCGACGGCGGCGCCCCGCTGGCCCGGCTGGACCGGATCGACCTCTCCGAGCTGGACCTCCGCCTGGAGCAGACCCGCTTCATCCTGGCCAGCGACGTGGACAACCCGCTCCTCGGCGCCCAGGGCGCACCCGCGGTGTTCGGCCCGCAGAAGGGACTGAGCCCGGAGGACGTCGCCGAACTCGACGCCACCCTGGCGCACTTCGTGGAGGTCCTGGGGCGCGAGATCGGCCTCACGGCGTCCACCGCCGCGGCGGCACCCGGCGCCGGGGCCGCGGGCGGGGTGGGCTACGCGGCCCTCGCCGTGCTGAACGCCGAGCGCCGGCGCGGCGTCGACGTCGTGCTGGACTTCACCGGACTGGCCGGCAAGCTCGACGGTGCCACCCTCGTGGTCACGGGCGAAGGCAGCCTCGATGAGCAGAGTCTGGGCGGCAAGACCCCCGTGGGCGTCGCCGATGCGGCACGCGCCGCCGGGATCCCCATCGTGGCCGTCTGCGGACGCACCACTCTCACCGACGAACAGATTTCCACATCCGGGTTCCGGGCCGTGTACTCGCTGACCAGCATCGAGGAAGATGTTGAGAAGTGCATCACTCAGGCCGGACCGCTGGTGGAGAAGCTTGGCGGCATCATCGCCAACAGCCTGATCAAGCAGAGCAACTAGAACAGGATCAGCATGTCTGAAGAACAGAACACCCCCGCAGAGTTCGACCTCGTCATCCGCGGCCAGCGCGTCCTCACCAGCGCCGGCATCGCGCCGCGCGAAGTCGGCGTCAAGGACGGCCGCGTCGTGGCCATGGAGCCCCTCGGCAACAACCTCGTGGGCGCGCAGACCGTCGAACTCGGTGATGATGAGACCCTCATCCCCGGCCTGGTGGACACCCACGTGCACGTCAACGAGCCCGGCCGGACCGAGTGGGAGGGCTTCGCCTCCGCCACCCGCGCCGCCGCCGCAGGCGGTGTCACCACCATCATCGACATGCCGCTGAACTCCGTTCCGCCCACCACCAGCGTGGAGAATCTCGAGCTCAAGCGGTCCGTGGCCCGTGACCAGGCGTTCGTGGACGTCGGGTTCTGGGGCGGAGCGATCCCGGGCAACACCGAGAACCTCCGTCCCCTGCACGACGCCGGCGTCTTCGGTTTCAAGTGCTTCCTCCTGCACTCCGGCGTGGACGAGTTCCCGCACCTGGAAGCGGACGAGATGGAGACGGACCTCGCCGAGCTGCGCAAGTTCGACTCCCTCATGCTGGTCCACGCCGAGGACTCCCACGCGATCGACCGCGCACCGCATGCCGAAGGTGACGTCTACGCCAAGTTCCTGGCCTCCCGTCCCCGCGGCGCCGAGAACAAGGCCATCGCCGAGGTCATCGAGCGCACCCGCTGGACCGGCGCCCGCTCGCACATCCTGCACCTCTCGTCCTCGGACGCGCTGCCGATGATCGCCACCGCCAAGCGCGACGGCGTCAACGTCACGGTCGAGACCTGCCCGCACTACCTGACCCTGAACGCCGAGGAGATCCCCAACGGCGCCACGGCGTACAAGTGCTGCCCGCCCATCCGTGAGGCCTCCAACCGCGAACTGCTGTGGAAGGGACTCGAAGAGGGCACCATCGACTGCATCGTCTCCGACCACTCCCCCAGCACCCTGGATCTCAAGGACCTGGAGAACGGCGACTTCGCCGTGGCCTGGGGCGGCGTCTCCTCACTCCAGCTGGGCCTCTCGCTCATCTGGACCGAGGCACGGCACCGCGGCATCCCGCTGGAGAAGGTCATCTCCTGGATGTCCACCCGTCCGGCCGAGATCGCCCGGGTCCCCAACAAGGGCCTGATCGCCGTCGGCTACGACGCGGACTTCTCCATCTTCGCCGCGGACGACGCCTTCGTGGTGGACGTGAAGCGCCTGAAGCACAAGAACCCGATCACCCCCTACGACGGACGGGCCCTGTCCGGCGTCGTGCGCAAGACCTTCCTCCGCGGCCAGGTGGCCGACGGCACCCAGCCGATCGGCAAGCTGATCCGCCGCGGGGGCATCTAGGCGGCAGGCATGAGCGCCCAGCCAGTACACCACCGTTCCGACGCAGGCCATCCCGGCCTGGCGGGCGGACCCCGCTCCGGGGCCGCCCGCCGGGCGGCGGCGCCGGACTCCGCTCCGGGTGCGCGGCCACGCATGGCCGCGCACGGCGCCGCACTGTTCTTCCAGACTCCGGCGGAGCTGACGGACGAACAGTTCGCCCACCTGGAGGAACTCATCCTCACCCGCCTGCACCACCTCAACGCGGATGCCGAGGCGATGCTCTGGAACGTCCCGGACGCCGAACTCGAAGCAGCCCGGGAGACCGCGCTGGCCGAGGACGCGGCGGCTCTTGAGGCCGCCGACGCCGTCGCCTCGGGCGACGACGGGCACATCCACGAGGTCGACGTCGACCTCGCCGCGGACCAGGTCCGCGTGGACGGGGTGCCGATCTCCTTCAGCGGCGTCGAGTACCGTCTGCTCCGCTACCTGGTGCAGCACTGCTCCCGCTCGGTTCCCCGGCAGGAGCTCGCGGACTTCCTGATCTCCCTGGACGCGACGGCGGCCCCTCGGTCGATCGACGTGTACGTGAGCCGGATCCGCCGCAAGCTCGGTCCCGTGCGTCACGTAGTGGAAACTGTGCGCGGAGGCGGATACCGTTTCCAGGCAGGCAGGCACTCTCGAGTGCGCGGCCCCGCCGAATACAGCATCTGAGCGGAATAGGCGGGGCACCGGAGGCGCTGTACCTCTCAGACACGACGAGGGGACGGACCGGACCAGCGGCACGGATGCCGCGACCGAGGCCCGCGCCCCGGAGACCACCGCCACCGAGACACTGCCCCAGAGACCACCGAAGAGAACCGAACGAGGATTCATCATGACTGCACCCAGCACCGTCAAGCTCCTTCCGGGCACCGAAGCCCCGGATTTCGCCCTGACCGATGCCCGCGGCGAGACCCACAGCCTGTCGGACTACCGCGGCAAGAACGTGGTGGTGTACTTCTACCCGAAGGCCGCCACCCCCGGCTGCACCACCGAGGCCTGCGACTTCCGTGACTCCCTGGCCAGCTTCAAGGGCCACGGCTACGAAGTCCTGGGTGTCTCCCCCGACAGCCAGGAGGCCATCTCGTCCTTCGCCGATGACTTCAGCCTGACCTTCCCGCTCCTGGCCGACGAGGACCACAAGGTCGCCCTGGCCTACGGCGCGTGGGGCGAGAAGCTGCTCGACGGCGAGGTCGTCGAAGGCATCGTCCGCTCCACCGTGGTGGTGGACCCCGAAGGCCTGGTCAAGCTGGCCAAGTACCAGGTGGCCGCCGAGGGCCACGTCTCCGAGCTGAAGACCGAGCTGGGGCTGTAAGGTCCCCTCACCGGGAACCGGACCGCGAGAAGCCAGTTGAGCACAGTATCCCCTCCCGGGACTGTGCTCAACTGGCTTCTCGCGTATCTTCAGACCAACCGGCCTGCACCAGGGCTCGACGGATCTTCTCCAACGCCCGGGGGAAGAACCCGCTGAGGTCTTCCTTGCTGACCCTGACTTCGCGCCAGCCGAGTTCCTCGGTGACGGCGTGCCTGCGGATGTCCTTCGTGTACTGGCCTGTCGACGCGTGGTGACCTCCGTCGTACTGAATCGACACGCGGAACTCCACGTAGGCGAGGTCCGGCCAGACCACCCCTTTCCCATCCGGCCTTCTGATGACATGCCGGAGAACCGGTTCGGGAAATCCGTGGTCCACAAGCAGCAGCCGCAGCGTCGTCTCCTGGGGCGAATCAGCCCCGACCCTGACACGCTCCAACGCCGCGCGCGCCTTCTTCACACCCCGCATTCCGGAATGCACGCTGATCGTCTGTTCCAAATCGGCCACCGTGCAGATCGCCCGGCGCGGGACCGGGGCCTCGGATCCGTGTTCACACACGAGGTGGTCCCCCACCACCACCAGCTCATCCACGCTCAGACGAATCGCCAGGTCGAGCCAGGTCCTCGCCGGGCTGGTGATCCGCAATCCCTCGAGCGTCTCCACTTCGCCCTCCCGGAACGTCATGACCCGTCCCACCACGTTGCGCCGCCGGGCCCGGTTCCGGCCCCGTGGTCTGCCCAGGTGGACGCGCCAATCGCCTTGGTGACGACGCGGCAGGGGCAGCCCATTCAGCTGGGCCGCCGTGAGGTCCATGACGACGGCGCCGGGATCATCCGCCGTGTAGGCCAGAAGGGCCGACGGGCCCCTCAAATCGGCCTCGAGAGGTACCCTGATGCCTCTCGACACGACCGCCACGTCCCGCGCGCGGCTCCTGTTGCGGCTCAATCCGGCTTGCCGGCCTTGGACCGCAGTGAAGGACCCGCCCGACAACTCAGGGGGCAGAGGTTTACGCTGCATGGTTCATGCTTGCGCGGATCGGTCTGCCGTGGGCCGTTATCCACAGGCCAGGTGCTTCCGCCACACGCGAGAAGCCAGTTGAGCACAGTCCGGAGGCGGAACACTGTGCTCAACTGGCTTCTCGCGAGCAGAGGCAGGGGCAGGGGACGGAACCGGGGGTGGTGGGCCCTACTTCCCCGCCACCGTGTCCGAGGACAGTTTCTGCGCCAGCCAGATCGGGACGATGGACACCACGATCAGGACCACGGCCACCACGTTGACCACGGGGGCCTGATTCGGGCGGAACAGGTTCTGCAGGATCCAGATCGGGAGCGTCGTCTCGCCCGCGCCGATCGTGAACGTCGTCACGATGATCTCGTCGAAGCTGAGCGCGAAGGCCAGCAGGCCACCGGCCAGCAGAGCCGACCGGAGCTGCGGGAAGGTCACCTGCCAGAAGGTGGTGAACACCCCGGCGCCCAGATCCGCGGACGCCTCCTCAAGCCCGGGGTTGACCCGCCGCAGCCGGGCGATGACGTTG
This sequence comes from Arthrobacter sp. RAF14, assembly GCF_052114185.1. Taxonomy (NCBI): domain Bacteria; kingdom Bacillati; phylum Actinomycetota; class Actinomycetes; order Micrococcales; family Micrococcaceae; genus Arthrobacter; species Arthrobacter sp. RAF14. Next base: position 39,031 of record NZ_JBFREG010000008.1, read on the forward strand.
TTGAACACCGTCACGATGCAGAAGGTCGCATGGGCCACCACCACCGTGAACATGCTCAGCGGCACTCCCAGGATGGTGGTGAACATGTTGTTCAGCGCGATGCCCGTGACGATGCCGGGCAGCGCGATCGGCAGGATGACCAGCAGGTTCACCACGTCACGGCCGAAGAAGCGGTACCGCTGCAGCGCCAAGGCGAGCAGGGTGCCCAGGACGAGCGCGATCAGCGTGGCCACGGCGCCCACCCAGAGGGAGGAGACCAGAGCCGAGCGCACGCCGTCGTTCTCAAAGGCCCGCGTCCACCATTCCAGGGTGAAGCCCTTGGGCGGCCAGCCGAAGGTGCGGTCCGCGTTGAACGAGTTGACCACCACCAGGAGAAGCGGTGCGTAGATGAAGAGCAGGACCAGCCCCGTGATCAGGCCGAGGATCCCTTTGGCACTCCGTGAAAGTCTCATGGGACGCCTCCTTACAGCTCGTCCAGGGCGCCGGTCCGGCGCACCACCAGCAGGTAGATCATGATGATCGCGATCGGGATCAGGGAGACCGCCGAGGCGAAGGGGAGATTGTTGGCCGCGCCCACATTGCTGTAGACCACCGTGCCCAGCATCTGGGTCTTGCCGCCCACGATCTGCGCCGTGATGTAGTCGCCCAGCGTCAGCGAGAAGGTGAAGATGGTCCCCGCGATGATCGACGGCACCAGCAGCGGCAGGACCACCAGGCGCACCGTGGTCCACGGCTTCGCCCCCAGGTCACCGGACGCCTCCAGCAGATTTCCGGGCACCTTCTCGAAGCCGGCGTGGATCGGCAGGATCATGTACGGCAGCCAGATGTAGGCGAGCGTGAGGATCACGGCCGTCTCGGAATACCCGGGAGAGTGCAGCCCGAGCGGCGCCCCGAGCCATTCGAGCAGGCCGCCCTCCGCGAGGACATTGCGCCAGGCGTACGCCTTGACCAGGTAACTCGCCCAGAGCGGCATGAGGACCGCTGCCAGCAGCAGCTTCTGCCAGCGGGCGGAGGCGACCTTCGCGATGAAGAACGCCAGCGGGATGGCGACGACGGCGTCGATCACCGTGACGAGCACGGCGATCCACAGCGTGCGCAGGGCGATGCCCTGGTAGACCGGGTCGAACAGCGCCTGCTGGATGTTGTCCAGGGTCCAGACCTGGGACACCTTGCCGGTGAACGTGTCCACGCTCCACAGCGCGGTGATGAGCAGGGTCGCGAGGGCCGCGATGTAGACGAGGACCAGCCAGCCGGCCGGCGCCGTGAGCAGACCCGCCAGGCGGGCACGGGGTGAGCGGTACAGGAACCCGGAGAGCGGGCTCGCTTTGGCCCGGGGGACGCCGCCGGAGGCGCCCCCTCGTCCCGGATCGACGCCGGGCCGGCTGAGCTGGATCGACATGACTAACCCTTGATTTCCGTCCAGGCCTTGGTCCAGGCCGAGTAATCCGTGCACTTGGCATCGGTGCGGCCGTCCAGGCACTTCTCCACGGGCGTGGTCCAGTACCAGATCTTGGAGGCGTAATCGGCGTCCGTCACGTGGTAGCTGTCGCAGAACTTCTTGTCCGTGGTGAGGTCACAGGCCTTCGGGTTCGCCGGGGCCTCGCCGAAGTATTCGGCCACGGCGGCCTGGGCCTTCGGGCTCGCGATGTAGTCGAGCCACTTGTAGGAGCAGTTGGGGTTCTTGGTCTTGGCCCCGATCATCCAGGTGTCGGACCAGCCGGTGGCCCCTTCCTCCGGGAGGACGGTGGCGACCTTGGTGCCGTTGCCGCTGGCGATGTTCGCGCCCACCTGCCAGGTGGTGCCGATGACGGTCGAGCCGGAGGCGAAGGACTGGACTTCCTTGGTGACGTCGTTCCAGTACTCGCCGACGTTCTTCTTCTGGTCCTTGAGCAGGTTCTTCGCGGCGTCCAGCTGCTTCTCGTCCAGCGCGTACGGGTTCTTGATGCCCAGATCCGGCTGGTGCTTCATGAGGTACATGGCGGCATCCGCGATGTAGATGGGCGAGTCGTAGGCCGTGACCTTGCCCGCGTGCTGCGAGCCGTCCTCGAACACCGACTTCCAGGAGGTGGGAGCGGGGCTCACCTTGTCCGTGCGGTACATCAGGACGTTGGCGCCCCAGCCGTGCGGCACGCCGTAATTCTTGCCGTCCACCGTGTTCCAGGCCTTGTCCTTGAGGAACGGCGAGATGTCGGCGTAGTTCTTCAGCAGACCGGTGTTGACGGACTGCACGTCGCCACCGGCCACCAGGCGCAGCGAGGCGTCGCCCGAGGCGGAGATGACGTCGTACTGGCCGGTCCGCATGAGGGTGACGGCCTCGTCGGAGGTGCCGAACGGCTTGAAGCTGACCTTGCAGCCGGTCTCCTTCTCGAAGGGCGTCACCCAGTCGACCTTGGGATCGTTGGAGCCGTCTTCGACGTAGCCGGGCCAGCCGAGGATGGACACCTGCCCTTCGCCCTGGCCGATCTCCTTCATGGCGGGTGTCTGGGCTGCGGCGCCGCCGCCTCCGCTGGAGGTGCCGCAGGCGGTGAGGGCGAGCGCGGCGATGGCTGCGATGCCCGCCACCTTGAGGCGCATGCTGTTCTGAGCCACTGTTCTGTCCTTTCGGTGCTTACTGCTGAGTGAATCGTGGGGTGCGGTGGGGAACGACGACGGCGCCTGGCCGGCCGGGCGCCGGCCCCGCTCCGCGCCGGGTCGGGAGGGCCCGGGCCGGGTCAGGAGGTCAGGCCGCCTCGGGCAGCCAGACGGCGTCCTGCTCGGCCCAGGTGACGGCGACCCGCCGGCCTTCGAGGGCGTCCGTGTCCGGCACGTCCGCGTGGAGGAGGGCGATGACGGTCGGGCCGGCGTCGAGGGCGATGTGAACCTGCGTGGCATGACCGATGTAGACGGCCGAGGTGACCTGGCCGCTCAGGGTGCGGGGGCCGCCGTCGTGCGTCGCGGGTTCCCAGTCCAGGTGCAGGCGTTCGGGGCGGAGGACGAAGCTGGCGCCGGGGCCCGCCGCGGTGCCTCCGATCCCGGAGGGGAGGATGTTCGAGGTGCCGACGAAGTTGGCGACGAACCCGCTGCGGGGACGCTGGTAGATCTCGTGGGCGGAGCCGATCTGGGCGATCCGTCCGTTGCTGAACACCCCGATCCGGTCACTCATGGTCAGGGCCTCCTCCTGGTCGTGGGTGACGAAGATGAAGGTGATGCCGAGGGAGCGCTGGAGTTCCTTGAGTTCGATCTGCATCTGCTGCCGCAGCTTGAGGTCCAGGGCGCCGAGCGGCTCGTCCAGGAGGAGGACCTTGGGCTCCACCACGAGCGCCCGGGCCAGGGCGACGCGCTGCCGCTGGCCGCCCGAGAGCTGCGCGGGGCGCCGGTCCAGGAACTTGCCGAGCTGGACCCGGTCCAGGGCTTCGGCGGCGCGTTCCCTGCGCACGCCCTTCGCCATGCCCCGCACCCGCAGTCCGTAGGCGACGTTGTCGATGAGGGACATGTGGGGGAAGAGCGCGTAGTCCTGGAAGACGGTGCTGACGTCCCGTTCGAAGGGCGCCTTGGTGCTGACGTCCACGCCGTCGAGTTCGATCGTCCCGGAGGTGGGGAGTTCGAATCCGGCGATCATGCGCAGCACGGTGGTCTTTCCGGAGCCGGAAGGTCCCAGCATGGAGAAGAACTCGCCCTGGCGGATGTCGAGGTCCACGCCGTCCACGGCGTTCACCTCGCCGAAGGTCTTGACGAGGTTCTTCAACCGGATGGCCGGGATCGCGTCCCGCGCTTCAAGGGCATCCACCGCTGTGGGGGAGGCCGGGTGGCGCATCGCCTGTTCGCTCATCGCAGTGCCTTTTCTGTGCTCGGGGCCCTTTCACGGCCCGGGAATCCGGAGTGTGCGGCCACCGTGACGTGGCTCACATGCAACTTCTGGGCTAAAGACTATTACTTAAGAGGATTTATGTATAGACCCCGGTTCCGAGCCCGGCTAGCATGGCGTGTAAGCCGGGATCCCGGCCCGCTCCAGCCGCAGTGACGCCGCGGGGAGCCGCGTCAGGAGGGGGTGCAGGAATGTCACTTTCCCCCCTGGGCGCGTCCCGGAGCCTGGCCGCCCTGTTCACGCCCATCAAGTCCGGCGGCCTCGTGGACGAGGTCTGCTCCCGGATAGAACTGGCCATCGAGACCGGCTTGCTGACCGCCGGCCAGCGCCTGCCCAACGAAGTCGAACTCGCTTCAGCCCTCGGCGTCTCCGCCGTCACCACGCGCGAAGCGCTCTCCCAATTGCGCGGCCAGGGACTCATCCGCACGGTGCGCGGGCGCAGCGGTGGCAGCTTCATCGCCGACGACGCCCTGCCCTCGCCCCAGAAGGCCCGTCTCCGCCTCGCCTCCCTCACCCGGCTCCAGATCAGCGACCTGAGCCTGCACTACCAGGCCATCGCCTCCGCCTGCGCCGGACTGGCGGCGCGCCGCGCCACCCCGGATGACCTCGGCACCCTCGAAGAACTCGCCTTCCTGCCCGGCAAGGACACCGAGGATCCCCTGGCCTGGCGCATGGCACACTCCGAATTCATCCTGGAGATCGCCGCGGCCGCACGATCGGCGCGCCTGGCCCGGGAACTCCTCCGCATCCAGGCGGAGCTCGGCACCTTGACGCTCCTGCCCTTCGGGGAACAAGCTTTTCGCGTGGAGGCCACCCGGCTCCATCACGCCATCGCCGCAGCCATCGGACAGCACGATCCCCCCACCGCAGAGTCCCTGGTCCGCGAACTCATCCAGAACATCAGTTCATGGCTGCTCAACGAACTCTCGTCGGAGCAGCTCAGCCGCAAGGAGGCGGCTCATGACCCACACTGACCCCATCACCCTTCCCCAGCCCGCCGAGGACGCCCCCGAGTCCATCCGGCATCTCAACACCTTGCTCGAAGCCCTGGACGGCCAATTGGCCGGCTGGGCGGAGCGGACCACCGCCTGGCTCGCCGCGACGCCCCGGATCACCAGCACCGCGGTGGACAAGTTCATCCGCCCCACCGTCGAATCGCTGCTGCGTCAGCCGGGCTCCCCGTTCGCCGGGGCCGGGTTCGTCGCGAACCTCGGACTCCTGGCACCCGATCGCAGCTACATCGCCTGGTGGCAGGGCGACGACCTGGAGCGCGTTGACGCCCTGGCGAACTTCAGCCCGCAACCGGTCAGCCGCTACATGCGGGCCGAGTGGTTCCGCGTCCCCGTCTCCACGGGCCTGCCCCACGTCACGGGTCCGTACATCGACCTGCTCTGCACCGACGAGTACGTCTGCACCTTCACCCATCCGGTGTTCCGCGAGGGACTCGTGGCGGGGATCGTGGGCATGGATGTCACGGCACAGAACCTCGAGGTGGTGGCCCTGCCGCTGCTGCGGGTGCTGGGCCCGGATGCCGCCCTGGTGAGCGACGCCGGGCGGGCGATCGTGGCCGTCACCCCTTCGGTCGATCCGGGCGACGCCGTCCAGCCGGCACCGGGCGCGGCGTCCTACCGCCTGGGCCGGCACTTCACGGCGCACACGGCGGTGGTCCCCGCCGGCTGAACGAGGTTGCGGGTCCGCGCCGGACCGGGGCTTTCGTGACACCCTCAGCCGACTGTGACGCTTGACACCCACCCCTCTCACGCCGTTCAATAATTACGCATATTGAAAATCAACTTTCGCAATGCGAAATTATTGAACGCTTCCGGCAGGATGGCACGGACCGGCCGCCCCGCGGCCGCGGCCGGCCACGCAGAGGACAGAGGACAGATGAAGCTCGACGCATTCAACGCACTGTCACGGGAGGACGCCATCGCCGTCGTCCGACCGTGCCTGGACATCCAGCGCTGGATCGAGGCCGTGGTGGACGCGCGCCCCTACGCCTCGGTCGGAGAGCTGAGCGAGACGGCCGGTTCCGTCGCGCACCCGTTCACCGCGGAGGAACTCGAATCCGCGCTGGCGCACCACCCCCGGATCGGTGAGCGGGCGAAGGGGGACAGCAAGGAGGCCTCGCTGTCCCGCAACGAACAGTCCGCCGTCGACCCTGATGACCGCGAGGTCCAGGACGCCCTGGCCGAAGGCAACGCCGCTTACGACCGGAAGTTCGGCCGGGTCTTCCTGATCCGCGCCGCAGGCCGCAGCGCCCAGGAGATCCTGGCCGCGCTGAACGTGCGCCTGGGCAACACCCCCGAGGAAGAAGACATCATCGTGACCGAGCAACTGCGCCAGATCGCCGTGCTCCGCCTGGAAGGAGCCGTGGAGGCATGAGCGTTTCCCAGATCACCACCCACATCCTGGACACCGGCTCCGGCCGTCCGGCCGCGGACGTCCCCGTGATCCTCTTCGCGGGCGGCGACGGCGCGTGGAACGAGATCGCCCGCGGCGTCACCGACGCCGACGGCCGGATCAAGAACCTCGGCCCCGAGGCCGTTCCGGGCGGGACCTACAAGCTCAACTTCGCCACGGGCGCCTACTACGCCGGCCAGGGCCAGTCGACCTTCTTCCCGGAGGTCGAGCTGACCTTCGCCGTGGCCGACTCGGGCGAGCACTACCACGTGCCGCTCCTCCTGAGCCCGTTCGCGTTCTCCACGTACCGGGGCTCCTGACCTCTTCTCTCGTCTCTCCCGCGAACCGCCAGTAGATGCCCGTATCGCCACCGCATAACGGCATCTACTGGCGGTTCGCGCATGAGCCGGGTGCCCCTGCGAGGCATCCTGCGGGCCGGCACGGGAAGCTCGCAGGGAACATCCAGTGATCCGGGATACCCTTGAAGGCATGCAGCAGGACCCCGCCTCCACCGGCGAAACGACGTTCGAACAGCGCCAGATCACGGTGCGTACCGCTCCGAAGTACGTGCCCTTCCTGGTGCTCGGCGGTCTGATCGGCCTGGCCGTCGCCGCCGTCTCCGCTTTCGGGTTCCCCAACCCGCAGTCGCTCTCCAACCCGGCCCGGTCCTATGACCCCAGCACGGTCTTCGGGTTCCTGGCCGTCCTGTTCGCCGGGGTCGGCGTCGTGCTCGGCGCCATCGCGGCCCTGATCCTGGACCGCATCGGCCGCAAGCGCAGCCGGATCGCCACCGTGCAGGCCCTGTCGCCGGAGGAGAACCGCGCCGCCGCCCAGGCCGAGCAGGACGAGGACGCCTGAGCACCCTCCGCCTGAACCCCCGCTGAGCTGCGGCTCAACTGCGGCTGAGCAGGCGCCGGCCCCCTTCCCCGGCCCGCCCCCTCGGCGCCTCGGACGCGACGGCGGGCGGCCGCCGTCGTCGTTCCCGTCACAGGGCGGCGCCTCCCGCCGGACATGCGATAATTGAGCAGTGGCACGCGGCGACGGAAAACTCACACACGATCTTCTTCCCGGCGAAAAAGGCCCGCAGGACGCCTGTGGCGTCTTCGGTGTCTGGGCACCGGGCGAAGAAGTGGCAAAACTGACCTACTACGGCCTTTACGCTCTGCAGCACCGCGGACAGGAGTCCGCCGGCATTGCAACCAGCGATGGGCAACGCATCAACGTCTACAAGGACATGGGACTGGTGTCCCAGGTGTTCGACGAGACCACCCTGAACACCCTCACGGGTCACCTCGCCGTGGGGCACTGCCGGTACTCCACCACGGGTGCGAGCCACTGGGCCAACGCCCAGCCGACCCTGGGCGCCACCGCCAACGGCACCGTGGCCCTGGCCCACAACGGCAACCTGACCAACACCGCCGAACTCCGTCAGATGATCATGGACCGCACCGGCGGCCAGCTCAGCGGCGAGATGAAGCAGGGCAACACCTCGGACACCGCTCTGGTGACCGCCCTGCTGGAGGGTGACAACGGCAAGACCCTGGAGCAGACCGCACTGGAGCTGCTGCCCAAGATCAAGGGCGGCTTCTGCTTCGTCTTCATGGACGAAGGAACCCTCTACGCCGCACGTGACACCTACGGCATCCGCCCGCTGGTGCTCGGCCGCCTGGAGCGCGGCTGGGTGGTGGCCTCCGAGCAGTCCGCCCTGGCCACCGTGGGCGCGAGCTTCATCCGTGAGATCGAGCCCGGCGAATTCCTGGCCATCGATGAGAACGGCGTCCGCACCCAGCGTTTCGCCGAGGCCACCCCGGCCGGCTGCGTGTTCGAATACGTCTACCTGGCCCGCCCCGATGCTTCGATCGCCGGCCGTTCCGTCTACGAATCCCGTGTGGAGATGGGCCGCCAGCTGGCCCGCGAGAACACGCATGAGGCGGACATCGTCATCCCCGTTCCGGAATCCGGCACCCCCGCCGCCGTCGGCTACGCCGAGGAATCCGGCATCCCGTTCGCGCACGGCTTCGTCAAGAACTCCTACGTGGGCCGCACGTTCATCCAGCCGTCCCAGACGCTGCGCCAGCTGGGCATCCGCCTCAAGCTCAACGCCCTCGAGTCCGTGATCCGCGGCAAGCGCGTCGTGGTGGTGGACGATTCGATCGTGCGCGGCAACACGCAGCGCGCCATCGTGCGCATGCTGCGCGAGGCCGGCGCCAAGGAGGTCCACGTCAAGATCTCCTCGCCGCCCGTGCAGTGGCCGTGCTTCTACGGCATCGACTTCGCGTCCCGCGCCGAGCTCATCGCCTCCGGGGCCTCCATCGAGGAGATCTCCAAGGCGATCGGCGCCGATTCCCTCGCGTACATCTCCGAGGACGGCATGATCGCCGCGACCCACCAGCCGCGCGAGCGCCTCTGCACCGCCTGCTTCACGGGCCGCTACCCGATCGCGCTGCCGGATCCGGAGCTGCTCGGCAAGAACCTGCTGGAACGCGAGGACGAGTCCGCGGCGGAGACCCAAGTGGTCCCCGACCCCACGGCCGAGCCGTCCGAGGAGCCGCAGGTGGCCCCCACGGGCGAGGTCGTCGCAGGCGCCACCGGATGCGATCCGGGCCCCGACTCCGAGTTCGAGAACTTCCTGACCGACGCAGACAAGCGCCCCGCTTCCTAAGCCGCGCCCACCAGAAAGGCAGCCATGAGCTCCTCCCCCGCCGAGAACGGCATCACCTACGCCTCCGCCGGTGTCGACGTGGAAGCCGGCGACCGCGCCGTCGAACTGATGAAGGACGCCGTCAAGGCGACCCACAACTCCTCCGTCCTGGGCGGCGTGGGCGGCTTCGCCGGTCTCTTCGACGTCTCCCGTCTGCTCACCTACCGCAAGCCGCTGCTCGCCACGTCCACGGACGGCGTCGGCACCAAGGTCGCGATCGCCCAGGCCATGGACATCCATGACACCATCGGCTTCGACCTGGTCGGCATGGTGGTGGACGACATCGTGGTGGTCGGCGCCGAGCCCCTCTACATGACCGACTACATCGCCTGCGGCAAGGTGGTCCCGGAGCGCATCGCGGACATCGTCCGCGGCATCGCCGCGGCCTGCTCCGTGGCCGGCACCGCCCTGGTGGGCGGCGAGACGGCCGAGCACCCGGGCCTGCTGGGCGAGCATGAGTACGACGTCGCCGGCGCGGCCACCGGTGTGGTCGAAGCCGATGCACTGCTCGGCCCCGAGCGGGTCAAGGCGGGCGACGTGGTGATCGGCATGGCCTCCTCCGGCCTGCACTCCAACGGGTACTCCCTGGTCCGCCGCGTCATCAACCACGCCGGATGGGAACTGGACCGCCAGGTGTCCGAACTCGGCCGCACCCTGGGCGAGGAGCTCCTGGAGCCCACCCGCGTGTACGCCGCCGACTGCCTCGACCTGACCCGCGCCTTCCCGGTGAACTCCGGCAAGGGCATCAACGGCTTCAGCCACGTCACCGGTGGCGGCCTGGCCGCGAACCTGGCCCGCGTGCTGCCGCAGGGCCTGCTCGCCACCGTGGACCGCAACACCTGGGAGCTGCCGGCCATCTTCAAGCTGGTCTCCGAGCTGGGCAACGTCCCGCTGGCCGATCTGGAGCGCACGCTCAACCTCGGCGTGGGCATGGTGGCGATCGCGTCCCCCGAAGCCGCCGACGCGGCCGTCGCGCGCCTGAACGAGCGTGGCCTGCCGTCGTGGGTCATGGGCACGGTGGCTGAGGACACCGGCGCCTTCACCGGCACCGCGGACTACGTCCAGGGCGCCAAGGGCGTCGACGGCGGCGCGGTCCGCCTGGTGGGCCAGTACGCCTGACCCTCCCCTCCTCGCGCCGACTCGCCGACTCCCCTCAGCGTCGACTGCTCCGTAGATGTCGTTTTGAACTCTCAAAACGACATCTACGGAGCAGTCGATCGTTAAAGGTGGCTCAGCGGACCCGGGTCTCGGACTCCCCGTCCGGTGCCCCCGATACTTCAGCGAGTCCCGCAGCACGGTGTCGCACGGCGTGACACTCCCCGTGCCAGAATGTGTCCACACCTCACTTCGCATCGACATCCTTGGGGGAAACCTTGACCGAGAACACCGCCGCCTCCGGCCTGCCACAGCCCGAAGGCGATCCCCGGGAGAACACCTCCTGGGGACAGCCCCAGTACGGCATCCGTTCGTCTGCGGAGGTGCCCGCCTGGCATCCGGAGGCCAATGAGCAGCAGCGGGCCGCCGCGGCGCCTCCGCAGCCGGCGCCCGGCGAAGACGTCGGACGGGGAGCCCTGTTCGCGCTGGCCGTCGTGCCGCTCGGGATCATCGCCTGGATGCTGCTCTGGAAGGTGAACGTGATCGCGTCGATCGTCACGTTCGGCGTCGCCACCCTGGCCGCACGGCTCTACGTCACCGGCACCAGGGGCCACCTGAGCCGCACCGGAGCGTGGGTCATCGCAGGCATCACGGGGGTCACAGCGATTCTCGCCTTCATCGGCGGAGTCTGGCTCGACGCCGTCGACGTCCTGGGCGGATCCCCCCTGGCGATGGTCTTCGATCCGGAGCCGTGGACGCTCCTCGCGGACAATCTGGCGACGAACCCCGACTTCTTCAAGACCTACTCCGGCGATTTCCTCATGGCCCTGCTCTTCGGCGCCCTGGGCTGCTTCTTCACGCTCCGTCGCCTGTTCGCCGCGACCAAGGGGAACTAGGGCGGAGCGGTCCACTCAGGGCCAGGACGCCTGCCCCTGTCCGCGCTCCCATCGACTGCTCCATAGGATGCTGAGATCCCCGGCTTCCGGGTGAAAACGACATCCTATGAACCTGTCGATCGGGCAGCCTGCCCACGACAGAAGCGCGGACACGACGAAGGCCCCGGCCGGATCACTCCGGCTCGGGGCCTTTCAGGGGAGGGGACTCATCCCGTCATCACATCAACTGATGCGGCGGGTATCAGCCTCATCCTCCTCGTCGAACGCGTCGGCGTATTTGTCCTCGTACTCCGAATAGTCCGGTTCAAGAGGGTCCGACTCGAAAGACGCCGCAGAACCACGACGACTGGATACCTGAGAATTGGCGGAGCCAAGCTCACGTTGCAGTGCTGAATAGTCAGTGCTCGGGGAGTAGTACTTGATGTCCCGAGCCTGCTTGGTTGCCTTAGCCTTTTGACGGCCGCGCCCCATGGCGTGACCCCCTCTGTACGTCGATCCGGAGGTGGTCGCCCTGGCAGGTAGCGAGGCCCCGGAATGTTTGGTCAATGTTTCGTACCTCTAGATTACATGGTTTCGCATTATCGCGTGCGGCCGCGACCCTTGGGGACGCGTGTTTCCGGGCTGGCAGGAGTGCCATGCGAGTGCGGCTTGGGTAGAGTCATGAGTAGCATCGCCCCGCGCCATCACGCGTCCCTGCGGCCACAGGCCTGGCCAGCGGGCCTTTGGTGCGGGCAGAAGAAGGCATGACGGACGACACGGTGGGAGTTTGGCTATGAGCGAACCGACGCAGGGGCACGACGACGGCGCCGGGCAGTCAGGAGCCGCGCCAGGCCCCGCGAACGGCGGGCGCCCCCCGCTACCGCCGCAGCCCTCGCAGCAGCCCCACGGGGTCACGCCCGGAGGAGCCGGGCAGCCGGCGCCCGGCCAGCCCCAGCCCACCCAGGGCTACCCGCAGCAGCCCCAGCAGCCCCAGCAGCCCACCCAGGGCTACCCGCAGCAGCCCCAGCAGCCCGCCCAGGCTTATCCGCAGCAGCCCGGCTACGGCGCACCGGGTGCCTCCGGCGCTCCCGGAAACCCGTCCGGCGGCGCGCCCCAGGGCCCGGCGTCGTACAACCCCGGCACCAACACGTACGGCGGCCAGCCGGACAACGCGCAGCAGAACGGCCCGGCCTACGGCGCACCCACCGGCTACCCGGGCGGCTATCCCGCCCAGCAGCCCCCGGCGAAGAAGAGCAACAAGGGCCTGGTGATCGGCGGCGCAGTGGTCGGCGGCGTCGTCGTGATCCTCCTGGTGGTCTGGCTGATCAACCTGGTGGTCGGCGGCATGACGCCCAAGGCCGATCCGGCCGCCCCGCCGGCGACGTCCAACGGCAGGACCACTCCGGCTCCGGGTCAGAGCAGCGCCACCGCACCGTCGGACGCGGAGACCATCAGCGCCCTGGACGCCAAGAAGGGCCAGTGCTTCTGGGGCTACCCGGACAACAGCAACTCGCGCCTGGTGGTCGTGGACTGCGGCGAATCCCACTCGGCGCAGCTCGTCAACGTCTACTACTACCAGCAGGACGAGGCGTTCCCGGGCGTGGACACCTTCAAGACCAAGGGCCGCGAGCTGTGCCGCACCGCCAGCCTCTCCAGCGAGGTGGATGCCCTGAACCTGCGCCAGCGCTTCGCGTACCCGAGCCAGAAGAGCTGGGATGCCGGAGACCGCCGCGTGGACTGCATCGTGTTCTCGGACGACGGCAACACGCTCACCAAGAGCCTGATCAAGTGACCGCGAGGGGCATGGCCACCGCCCGGTGACCTCGCCCCGCCAGCAGGACGCTCCCAGGCACGACGAAGGGCCGCACCCCAGGGTGCGGCCCTTCGTCGTCTCCGGCGGACCGGGCTACTTGCGGGTCACGCTCAGCTCGCCCAGATCCTCGCTGGTGTCCACCAGCACGGTGTCCCCGTCGGCGATCTCGCCGCTGAGGATGGCCCGGGCCAGCCGGTCGCCGATCTCCTTCTGCACCAGGCGGCGCAGCGGCCGGGCGCCGAAGGCGGGATCGTAGCCGGTCATGGCCAGCCAGGCGCGGGCGCCGTCGCTGACCTCGAGGGTCAGGCGCCGGTCACGCAGTCGCTTGGCCAGATCCTTCACCTGGATCTCCACGATGTCGTTGAGCTGCTCCACGGAGAGCGGCTCGAACATGATGACGTCGTCCAGACGGTTCAGGAACTCCGGCTTGAATGCGGAACGGACCACGTCCATCACGGCGGTCTTCTTCGTCTGGTCGTCCAGGTTCGGGTCCACCAGGAACTGGCTGCCGAGGTTGGACGTCAGCACCAGGATGACGTTGCGGAAGTCCACCGTGCGGCCCTGGCCGTCGGTGAGGCGGCCGTCGTCGAGCACCTGGAGCAGGATGTCGAAGACCTCGGGGTGAGCCTTCTCCACCTCGTCCAGCAGGACCACGGAGTACGGACGACGGCGCACGGCCTCCGTCAGCTGGCCGCCCTCCTCGTAGCCGACATACCCGGGAGGGGCGCCGACCAGGCGGGAGACCGAGTGCTTCTCCGAGTACTCGCTCATGTCGATCCGGACCATGGCCCGTTCGTCATCGAAGAGGAAGTCCGCCAGGGACTTCGCCAGTTCCGTCTTGCCCACGCCGGTGGGGCCGAGGAACAGGAAGGAGCCGGTGGGGCGGTTCGGGTCGCTGATGCCGGCCCGGGCACGCCGCACGGCGTCCGAGACGGCCGCCACGGCCTTCTTCTGACCGATCAGACGCTCTCCGAGGAACTCCTCCATCTGCAGGAGCTTCTGGCTCTCGCCCTGGAGCATGCGCCCGGCGGGAATGCCGGTCCACGCCTCGATCACCTCGGCGATGTCCTCCGCCGTGACCTCGTCGGCCACCATGGCGGCGGGCTTCTCACCCAGCTCCGCCTCGGCCTCAGCCGCGGCGGTCAGTTCGCGCTCCAGGTTCGGGATCTCGCCGTAGAGGATGCGGGAGGCCTCGGCGAGGTCGCCCTCACGCTGGGCCTTGTCCGCGATGGAACGCAGCTCGTCCAGCTTGGCCTTGAGATCACCCACGCGGTTCAGTCCGGCCTTCTCGGCCTCCCACCGCGCGTTGAGTGCGGCGAGCTCCTCTTTGCGGTCCGCCATATCGGCGCGCAGCGCGGCGAGCCGCTCCACGGAGGCCGGGTCGGTCTCGTCCGCCAGGGCCAGTTCCTCCATGGTGAGGCGGTCCACGGCGCGGCGCAGCTGGTCGATCTCCTCCGGAGCGGAGTCGATCTCCATGCGCAGGCGGCTTGCGGCCTCGTCCACCAGGTCGATGGCCTTGTCCGGGAGCTGACGGCCGGAGATGTACCGGTTCGACAGGTTCGCGGCGGCCACGAGCGCGGAGTCCGCGATGGCGACCTTGTGGTGGGCCTCGTAGCGCTCCTTCAGGCCACGGAGGATGCCGATGGTGTCATCCACACTCGGTTCGCCCACGTAGACCTGCTGGAAGCGGCGTTCGAGCGCCGGGTCCTTCTCGATGTTCTCGCGGTACTCGTCCAGCGTGGTGGCGCCGATGAGGCGCAGCTCGCCACGGGCCAGCATGGGCTTGAGCATATTGCCCGCGTCCATGGCGCCCTCGCCGCTCGCACCGGCTCCGACCACCGTGTGGATCTCGTCGATGAACGTGACGATCTGCCCGTCCGAGCTCTTGATCTCCTCCAGGACGGCCTTGAGGCGTTCCTCGAATTCGCCGCGGTACTTGGCGCCCGCCACCATGGACCCGAGGTCCAGGGAGATCAGGGTCTTGCCGCGCAGGCTCTCCGGGACGTCCCCGGCCACCATGCGCTGGGCGAGACCTTCGACCACGGCGGTCTTGCCGACGCCGGGCTCGCCGATCAGCACCGGGTTGTTCTTGGTGCGGCGGGAGAGGACCTGGATGACACGGCGAATCTCCGAGTCGCGGCCGATCACGGGGTCCAGCTTGCCGGAGCGGGCCACGGCGGTCATGTCCGTGCCGTACTTCTCCAGCGCCTGGAAGGTGTTCTCCGGGTCCGGCCCGTCCACCTTGCGGTCACCGCGCACGCCCGGCAGGGCGGCGAGGAGCGCCTGGGTTCCGGCGCCGGCGTCCCGCAGAAGGCGCGCGACGGCGTCGTTCCCGGCTGCGAGGCCCAGCAGCAGGTGCTCGGTGGAGACATAGCTGTCCCCCATCTTCTCCGCCTCGCTCTGCGCGGCCTGGACGGCCTGAAGCGCGGAGCGGGAGAGCTGGGCCTGGGCCACGGAGTCCCCGGAGGTGGACGGCAGGGCCTTGATGGCGGCACTGGCCTGGACGCTCACGGCATCCGGATCCACGCCGGCGGCCTTGAGGAGGGCGACGGCCACGCTTTCCCGCTGGTCCATGAGGGCCTTGAGGAGATGCGCGGGCTCGATCTGCGGATTTCCCGCGGTGGAGGCATTCATAGCCGCTGCGGACAGCGCCTCCTGGCTCTTGGTGGTGAACTTGACGTCCAAAAAAGGCTCCTTTCAGCACACTCTGGACCACGGTTTGGGGTTCTACTCTTCATCAAAGCGCTACCGAGTGACTCCCGTCAACGCATCTAACTTGAGTCTACTTAACTCAACTTTGAGAGTCAAGTTATCCACAGGCTGTTTCCGGCCTCGGCCGGGACGTTCCCAGGCATAGGATTCGAGCATGACCGTGCTGATCGACCCGCCCCTCTGGCCAGCCCACGGCACGGTGTTCTCCCACCTGGTGTCGGACACCTCGCTCGAGGAACTGCACGGCTTCGCAGCCGCCGCGGGAATCCCGGATCGGGCGTTCGACGGCGACCACTACGACGTCGCCCAGCGTCACTTCGAGCGCCTGGTGGCCGCCGGCGCCACCCCCGTGGGCGGCAAGGAGCTGGTCCGCCGACTCACCGCGAGCGGGCTGCGCATCCCGGCCCGCGAGCGCCCGTCGAAACTCCTTCCCGCCCTCCGGGAACGCTGGACCCGGCTGCTCCCCCAGGACCCCGGGCTCGGCGAGGACCTGCTGCTCCGCTGGGGCGAACCGCACCGGAACTACCACTCGCGCGTCCATCTGCTCAACGTCCTCGAAGCCCTGGATCTGCTGCTGCC
Source organism: Arthrobacter sp. RAF14 (assembly GCF_052114185.1). Lineage (NCBI taxonomy): Bacteria > Bacillati > Actinomycetota > Actinomycetes > Micrococcales > Micrococcaceae > Arthrobacter > Arthrobacter sp. RAF14. The sequence continues at coordinate 55,053 of NZ_JBFREG010000008.1, forward strand.
CGGTTCCGGTCTCCCGCCCGAACAGCACCGGCCGCTCCTGCTGGCCGCCTGGTTCCACGACGCCGTCTACCGCGGGATTCCCGGACAGGACGAGGAGGACTCGGCGCTCCTGGCCGAGCGCGGTCTCACCGCACTGCCCACCTCCGAGGCCGCCGAGACGGCCCGCCTGGTCCGTCTCACCACGCGCCACGACCCCGCCCCGGATGACCTCGCCGGCCAGCTGCTCTGCGACGCCGACCTCTCGGTCCTCGCCTGGCCCGCACCGCGCTACGCCCGTTACCTCACGGCCGTCCGGGCCGACTACGCCCACGTGAGCGATGCGGACTTCGCCCGGGGGCGCGCCGCCGTCGTGGAGCAGCTGCTCGCCCTGGATCCGCTCTTCCACAGCCCCCTGGCCCGGGAGCTCTGGCTGGAGGCCGCACGCGGCAACCTCCATGGCGAGCTCGAGGCCTTCCGGCGGACGAGGACTCTCTGATGCACGCCGCACATCGTCAGCTGCCCTTCACGGTCCGCCTCGAATGGGGGCTCCGCGGCGCCCAGGCGGTCCTCCCGGGCGCCGGGGCCGCCGTCGTGGTGGACACGCTGTCCTTCTCCACCGCGGTGTCGGTCGGCGTCGAAGCGGGGCTCGCGGTCCTGCCGTTCCGCGCGGCACCCGGTGACGGCGAACTGCACGACGCCGCCGCACGGCTCGCAGACCGGCGCGGCGCCCTGCTCGCGGGGCCGCGCAGCCTCAGCCGCCTGAGCCTGTCCCCCACCTCGATCCGCGCCCACGCCGCCGCGCACCCGGGCCGCGAACTCGTGCTGCCCTCGCCGAACGGCTCCGCCATCTCCGATCACCTCGCGGGCCGCGTCCCGGAATTGCTGGCGGGCACGCTCCGCAACGCGAGCGCGACGGCGGAGTGGCTGGCCCGCCATCTGCCGCCGTCCGCGGTTCTCGTGGTGATCGCGGCCGGGGAACGCTGGCCCGGCGGCGCTCTGCGGCCTGCCGTGGAGGACCAGCTCGGTGCGGGCGCCGTGCTCTCGGCGCTGCTGCGATCGGCGCCGGGCCGCACCCGGGAGCAGCTGTCCCCGGAAGCACGGGCCGCCGTCGCGGTCTTCGAGGCGTTCCGGAAGGAGCTGCCTGCCGAGCTGGCCGAGAGTGCCAGTGGGCGGGAGCTGGTGCTGCGCGGATTCGGATCCGATGTGGACCTGGCCGCGGAGCTCGACGCCAGCCGCGTGGCCGCGCATTTCAGCGACGGGGCGTTCCGGCCCGTGTGAACCGGCTCAGGGCTCGCAGTTCAGGGCTCGCAGCTCAGGGCGCAGGCGGGAAGGTCACGCGGACGCGCAGGCCGCCGCCCGGCCGAGCGGTCATGTCCAGCACGGCCCCATGAGCCTGAGCGATGGCGGACACGATGGCGAGGCCCAGCCCGGACCCCTTGCCGGGCCCGGCCTGCCGCCCCCGGCCCTGCACGAACGGCTCCGTCAGACGGCCCAGCAGCTCCGGGCTCAGCTCCTCACCCGGGTTCTCAAGCTCCAGGAACGCCCCACCCGAACCGGGCTGCTCCCCGGTGCGGAGGAACAGCTCCCCGCCGTCCGCCAGATTGTGCACCACGGCGTTCCGCACGAGATTGCCCACCAGCTGGGCCAGCAGGATCCTGTCGCCCTCCACCGGGGCCCCGTCGTATTCCGCCAGCACCGTGATCCCGCGGGCCGCCAGATCGTCACGCTGGGCTCCGAACGCCTCTTCCGCCAGCTCCGCCAGATCACACGGTTCCGGGCGGAGCCGCGCGCCTTCCGCCCGGGTCAGGGCCAGAAGCGCCTCCACCGTGCCGGTGGCCCGGGTGTTGACCTCCCGCAGACGGCGCAGCAGGTGCGGGACGTCCACGGCATGGGGATCGGACTCGGCGAGCTCCAGCATGCCGCCCATCACGGCGTGAGGGGTTCTCAGTTCGTGGGAGGCGTTGGCCGCGAACCGGCGCTGCTCCTCCAGCATGGCCGCCAGCCGATCCAACATGAGGTCCACGGAATCCGCCAGCTCCCGGAGCTCGTCGGTCTTCCCCTCCAGCCGGATCCGGCGGTCCACCTCGCCATGCTGCACGGCCAGGGCGACCTCGTGGATGCGTCCGATCGGTTTGAGCATCGCACCGGCCAGCAGCCAGCCGCCCACCAGGCCCACCACTGCGAAGAACAGGAGCCCCAGCGCAGCCTTGGGCAGCAGCGCGTCCATGAGGTCCCGGCGGCTCGGGGCGAACCCGCCGTCGACGGTCACCAGGAGACCCGCCGGGAGATACCGCAACAGGAGCAGGACCAAGGCGAAGAATCCCGTGCCGGAGACGAACAGGAACGCCGCGTAGCTCAGCGTGAGCTTCATCCGGAGTCCCAGACCACGGCGGCGGGGCGCCTGAGGGCCGGTGCCCGTGGTCCAGGACCGCGGAGTCGCCGGGGTCATGACAGCGTCCCTTCGGCGCCCACGGCCCCAGGGCCAGCGCCCTCGGCGTCGGACTCGCCGAAGCGGTATCCCACGCCGACCAGGGTGTGGATCAGCCCCGGCTCGCCGAGTTTCTTGCGCAAGGAGGAGATCGTGATCCGCACGGTGTTCGTGAAGGGATCGGCGTTCTCATCCCACGCCTTCTCCAGGAGTTCCTCGGCGCTGATCACGCCGCCGTCGGCCTGCATCAGAAGTTCCAGGACCGCGAACTGTTTCCGGGTCAGGGCCACCGGCAACCCATCCCGGCTCACCTCGCGCCGGAAGGGGTCCAGGCGCACGCCGGCACTTTCCAGGACCGGAGGACGCACCGCGCCCGGCCGCCGGAGGAGCGCCCTGAGCCGCAGCGCGAGTTCCTTGAGCATGAAGGGTTTGGGCAGGTAATCGTCCACGCCCGCCTCGAACCCGCTGACCTTGTCATCCAGACGGTCGGCCGCCGTGACCATGATGAGCCGTGCGGGGAGGCCCTCCGCGACCATCCAGCGGGCGATCTCGTCACCGCTCGGGGCGGGCACATCCCGGTCCAGCACGACGGCGTCGTAATCGTTCACGGCCAGAAGGTCCATGGCCGTCCCGCCGTCGTACGCCACATCCACCGAGAAGGCCTCCCGGCGGAGCCCCTCGGCCATGGAATCGGCCAGGTACGGCTCGTCCTCGACGATCAGGATCCGCATGCTCAGAGTCTAGCCATCACGGGCTGCAGGCCACGGCGCACGCTCAACGCTTCATCCTCGGGTCCTCGGTGGGATCCTGGTACATCAGCGGGCAGCTCCCGCTCAGGGCGGAGGCGCGGTACTCGTAGTGCCAGCGCTCGTTCGAGTAGATCTGGCACAGGCCGAAGCGGGCCCCGTTCTGGGACAACCAGCTCATGGCGTCCTCCCCCGCGATGTCCACGGCGTCACCGTTCACATGCGGCGAGGTCTCCGGGGTCGCCACCCACCGGGCGGCCTCCTCCTGCGAGTGGTACTTCCGGGTGGCGTCGGCCAGCAGCTGAGACTGGAGTTTCCGGCTGCGCCAGCCGCTGCTCACGGCCACGCTCACCCCGTCCGAACCGGCCTGGAGCGCCGCCTCCCGCAGCGCGTTGCGCAGCTCCGGACGCAGCCGGGTGATCGCAGGCTCCTCGCTGTCCAGACTGAGCGGCCGGCCGAGCGGGATCGCCCCGTCCCCGGCGTCCGGCTGTCCACCGGAGCCGACCGCGACGGCGACGCCGGACCCGCCGCCGGGGCGCGGAAGGACGGGAGCGGCGGAGCAGGCCGCCAGCAGCGCGGCGCTGAAAATCGCCAGGGCGGTGGCCCGGCGTCGTCGAACAGTGAACATGTCTGCCTCCAGAAGTCAGTGGATGGATTCCACTCAACTCCTGAGGGCATATCGCCAGTGTTAAGCGCCGGAACGCCCGGCCGGCGGTCCGGGGCGGGTGCTCCGGCGCCGGCGCTCAGGAACGGGGGCTCAGCGGTAGTTCGCGGCGAACGGCCGGTCCGTGGGGACGATCTCCTTGCCCAGCGGCATCAGGGACACCGGGATGAGCTTCAGATTCGCGATGCCCAGCGGGATGCCGATGATGCTGACGAACATGGGGATGGCGGTCAGCACATGCCCGATCGCGAGCCACAGCCCTGCCACCAGGAACCAGATGACGTTGCCGATCAACGCGAAGCCGTTGCTCCCGCCGGGCTTCTCGACCACGGTCCGGCCGAAGGGCCAGAGCGCATACGCGCCCACCCGGAAGGAGGCGATGCCCCAGGGGATGGTCACGATCAGGAGGCAGCAGAGCACGCCCGCCGCGAAGTAGCCGATCGCCAGCCACAGCCCGCCGAAGACGAGCCAGATGATGTTAAGAAGAGCCTTCATGACTTCAGTCTGCCAACAATGACTGGCAGAATCCCCCAGGGTTCCCCCTGAATGAACCCCTGATCTTCCGGCGCTCACCGCACCCGCGTTCCGGAGACAGGGCGGGACAGGGGATTGCCCGCGCCTCGGATCGAGGCGCATAGTTCGAGGGAGGGCCCGCGTTCCGGCGCGGACCACGACCCAGGAGAAATGAGGTCTGGCATGGCAAAGACAGCGAACCCGTTCTCGGTCCTGAGGCGAAAGCCCATCGAGGACATGGATGAGGAGGTCGCCGAAGGAGGGCTCTTCCGCTCCCTCGGACTCTGGCAGCTCACCGCGATCGGCGTGGGCGGCATCATCGGCGTCGGCATCTTCTCGCTCGCGGGGCTCGTGGCCCACGGCGACGACTCGACGCCGGGGGTGGGGCCCGCCGTGCTCATCTCCTTCCTCATCGCGGGCCTGGCCTCCGCGGCCGCGGCCCTCTCCTACGCCGAATTCGCGGGCATGATCCCGAAAGCCGGCTCCGCGTACACCTACGGCTATGTGGCGCTCGGTGAGCTGATCGGCTGGTTCATCGGCTGGGACCTGCTGCTGGAGTACGTGGCGATCGTGGCCGTGGTGGCCATCGGCATCTCCGGCTATCTCAACTTCTTCCTGGCCGGGCTGGGCATGCAACTGCCCGTGGAACTGACCTCCACCTTCGATGAGGGCAAGGGTGGCTGGATCAACCTCCCCGCCATCCTGGTGTGTCTGCTGGTCACCTGGATTCTGAGCCGTGGCACCAAGACCTTCGGCCGCTTCGAGCTGATCGCCGTGGGCATCAAGGTGGTCCTGATCCTCTTCATCATCGGCCTCGGGGTGTTCTTCGTGAACACGAACAACTACAACCCGTTCATGCCCAGCGGCTTCGGCCCGGTCTTCACGGGCGCGGCCACGGTGTTCTTCGCGGTGTTCGGCTACGACGCCATGAGCACCGCGGCGGAGGAGGCCAAGGACGGCAAGAAGCACATGCCCAAGGCCATCATCCTCTCCCTGGTGATCGCCATGGTGCTGTACATCCTGGCCACCCTGGTCCTGACCGGCATGCAGAACTACAAGGACATCGACCCCAAGGCCGGCTTCGGTTCGGCCTTCAGCAATGTGGGGCTGCCGGTGATCGCCACGATCATCTCCGCCTTCGCCGTGCTGTCCATCCTGACCGTGATGCTGACCTTCCTCCTGGGCGTCACCCGCGTCTGGTTCTCCATGAGCCGCGACGGCCTGCTGCCCAAGTGGTTCTCCAAGGTCGACCACGGCGGCACCCCGCAGCGCGTCACCTGGATCGCCGGCATCGGCTCAGCGGTCCTGGCCGGTGTGCTCCCGATCCGGCAGGTCGCAGACCTCACCAACATCGGCATCCTGGCCGCGTTCGTGGTGGTGTGCATCTCCGTGATCTCGTTCCGGTACACCCGGCCCGAGGCGCCGCGTGAGTTCCGGCTGCCCTTCATGCCGGTGGTGCCGCTGATCGGCGTGGCGGCCTCGCTGTTCCTCATCTCGCAGCTGCACTGGGAGACCTGGCTGCGTTTCGGGATCTGGCTCATCATCGGCCTGGTCATCTACTTCGCCTACGGCCGGAAGAACTCGATCATGAATCCGAACAGCCCACGGCACCAGCTGAGCTGATCGAGCTCTCGGGCCTGCCTTGTGTGCTCAGTTGTCGCGGATGTTTCCGCGGAACACCCGCAACAACTGAGCACGCAACGTTGGGGGGGAGGTCAGCCTGCCAGTGCGGCGGCCACGAAGGCGCGGATCTTGTCGACGTCCTTGACACCACGGGAGCTCTCGACGCCGGAGGAGACGTCCACTCCCCAGGCCGCGGCGGTCTCCGCGGCGGCGGCGACGTTGCCGGCGTCGAGCCCTCCGGCCAGCAGCCTGCGGCGGCTGTCCAGGCCGCGTTCGCGCACGGAGGCGTAGTCCCACGATTCGCCGGAACCCGGGACGGAGGCGTCCACCAGGAGCAGCTCCTCGCCCCAGTCGGCGAAGACGCGGTCCGGGTCATCCATCCGCACGGCGCGGATCACGGAGAAGCCCTTCTCCTGCAGCTCGTCCACCTCCTGGGGAGTCCGTTCACCGTGCAGCTGGATCCAGCTGAGCCCGGCCTCCTCGGCCAAAGCGGCAGCCTGGCCGGCGTCCTCGTGGCGGAACACGCCCACGGCGGCGACTTCGGCGGGGACCTCGGCCAGCAGCGCCCGCACCTGCTCCGGGCTGACTTCGCGGGGGCTCGGGGTGAGCACGAAACCGACGGCCTGCGCACCGGCCTCGACGGCGGCGCGCACCGATTCGGGCGTGCTCAAGCCGCACACTTTCACGAACATCTACTGGTCCTCCCCGTGGATTGTCACCTCAGACGGTACCAAGAGCACGCTGCCGGGCCCTAAGATGTCACTTCTTCCCGGCTCACCCGACGGCCGCCTCTCCCGCGTCCTGACGGCGTACTAGGCTGGTCGGGACGAGAGGAACCCATGGAGATCATCCGCTTTTCGAACATCCGCCCCGAGCCCTGGCGCAATGGCGGCGGTGTCACCCGGGAGATCGCCCGTCACCCGCGCGAAGCTTCCCAGGACGGTTCCTGGGACTGGCGCGTCAGCATCGCCGAAGTGGGCAAGGCCGGGGACTTCTCCGCGTTCCCCGGCATGGAACGCGTCATCTCGGTGATCGACGGCGAACTGCTGGTGCTGACCGTCGACGGCGCGGAGCACGCCATGGAGAAGTACCGGCCTTTCCGCTTCTCCGGTGATGCCGCCTCCTCGTCCAAACTCCCCACCGGCGACATCCGGGACCTCAACGTGATCGCCCGGCGCGGCGCGTACAAGGGATACCTGTCCATCCTGGAGCTGTCCAAGAAACGCGCGCATCCGGTGTTCGAGGGCCAGCTCGCCATCCTCCTCGAGGGCAAGGCGTCCGTGACCGAGGGGGCCGGCGAGGACGCGGGCACCGGCTCCGGTGACCCCGTGGAACTGGGCCGGTACGACACCGTGGTCGGCTCGGACGCTTCGAGCCCCGAGCTGCTGGGCCGAGGATTCGTGGCGATCGTGTCCCTGGACCCCGCGGATCCCGCAGACGCCTGAGCCGTCCTTTCGTGACGGCGCCAGCAGGACGCCGCTCCGCAGGCAGTTCCGTAGAGTGGGCGCATGGACTCACTCATGCACTCGCTGCAGGACCTCACCATCCGGCGCATCTCTGTGGGCGGGATGGACAACAACGTGTACCTGCTGACCTCCCGATCCTCCGGCGCCCAGGTGCTGATCGACGCGGCGGATGATCTGCCGGCCATCCAGGCACTCCTCGCCGAGTCCGCCGCGGACACCGAAGGCACGCCCCAGCTGAAGCTGATCGCCACCACCCATCAGCACTGGGACCACGTGCGCGCGCTCCCCGGCCTGGTCGAGGCCACCGGCGCCCCTACAGCAGCAGGTGCCGACGACGCCGCGTCGCTGCCCGTTCCGGTGCAGGTGACGCTCGGGCACGGCGACGTGAGCGGCTTCGACGGCTTCGCCCTCACCGCGGTGCATCTGCGCGGCCACACACCCGGCTCGATCGCCTACGTGTATCAGGACCCCGCCGGCCCGGCACACATCTTCAGCGGGGATTCCCTCTTCCCCGGCGGCGTCGGGAACACGGACAAGGACCCGGCCCGCTTCACGTCGCTCCTGAACGACGTGACCGAGCGCCTCTTCGACGTCTACCCGGATGACACCGTGGTGCACCCGGGCCACGGCGCCCCCACGACGCTCGGGGCCGAACGCCCGCACCTGTCCGAGTGGGAGACCCGGGGCTGGTAGCGGGCGCTTAAACGCCCACCTTAAACACCATCGACTGTCCCCACAGGCGAGGGACCCGACCCGAGCTTGCGAGGGTTGAGAGCCTGTGGGGACAGTCGATGATTAAGGCGGGAAGGGCTCAGCGTCCCCGGCGGGCGTTCGACGCCGGAGCGGACGCGCGGCGCGGACCGCTGCGGGCCGGGCGACCGGCGGCCGAGCCGCCGCGGGCACCCGAGCGGGCACCGGCGTCGTACGCGCCACCGGAGGTTCCACCCGTGGTGGAGGACCAGACCGGGGCGCTGCCACCGCGCGGAGCGGCGGAACGGTCCCGGGCGGGACGGTCGCCACGGGCCGGGGTGCGATCCCCGCGGGCGCCGGAAGCGGTGCGCTCGCCACGCGGCGCGGCGCCGTCACGACGGCGGCCACGGCCGGCGTCGCCCGATGCGGACTTGCCCTGGGAAGCCTCGCCGCCCTGGCCGGAAGCCTTGGGGCCCTGACCCGCACCCTGACCACCGCGGCGGGCGCGCTTGCGCTGAGCGTTGGCGCCGGTGGACTTGCCGCCACCCTGCTGCGGGGCCTTGGCGGCCTGCACCGCGGCACGGGAAGCGGGGTCCACGGCCTCGGCCTGCTCGCCCACGAAGTCCAGGATCTCGCGGGAACCGGGCGCTGCGGGCGTGAACGGAGCCTTCACCCCGGCGGCGCGGAGGAGCTTCTGCACCTCGGAGCGCTCCTCCGGCAGGACCAGGGTCACCACGGTGCCCTCGGCGCCGGCGCGGGCGGTGCGGCCGGAACGGTGCAGGTACGCCTTGTGCTCCGCGGGCGGATCGACGTGGATCACGAGTTCGACCTCGTCGACGTGCACACCACGGGCGGCGACGTCGGTGGCCACCAGGACACGCACCTCGCCCGAGGAGAACTCGGCCAGGTTGCGGTCACGGGCGTTCTGGGACAGGTTGCCGTGCAGGTCGACGGCGGGGATGCCGTTGGCGGTCAGCACCTTGGCCAGCTTCTTGGCGGCGTGCTTGGTCCGGGTGAACAGCACGCGCTTGCCCGCGCCGGAGGCCAGGTCGTTGATGAGGAGCTTCTTGGCGTCCTTGTCCTTCGCCAGGAACACGTGGTGCTCCATGGTGGTCACGGCGGCCTGGGGCGCGTCCACGGAGTGCGTGACCGGCTTCTGCATGTAGCGGTTGACCAGCTTGTCCACACCGTTGTCCAGCGTGGCGGAGAACAGCAGACGCTGGCCGCCGGCCGGGGTGGTGTCCAGGATGCGGCGCACCACGGGGAGGAAGCCGAGGTCGGCCATGTGGTCGGCCTCGTCCAGGACGCTGATGGAGACCTCGTTCAGGGAGACGACGCCCTGCTTCATGAGGTCTTCCAGGCGGCCGGGGCAGGCGATGACGATGTCCACGCCGGCCGCGAGCGCCTTCTCCTGGCGGGCCTGGGACACGCCACCGTAGATCACGGTGGTGCGCAGGCCCAGGGCCTCGGCGAGGGGAGCGACCGTGCGGTCGATCTGCGTGGCCAGCTCACGCGTGGGGGCCAGCACCAGGCCGCGCGGCTTGCGGGTTCCGGACGCACGACGGCGGCCCGCGCCGTCGTTCTCCTCACCGGAAGCGGCGAGGCGGGTCACCAGCGGGATGGCGAAGGCCAGCGTCTTGCCGGAGCCGGTCTGGCCACGGCCCAGGACGTCCCGGCCGGCCAGCGTGTCCGGCAGGGTCTTGACCTGGATGGGGAAGGGTTCGGTGATGTCCAGGGAGGCCAGCGCGGAAGTGATCGCGGCTGGCACGCCAAGGGAAGAAAAAGAAGTCATAGGGAAGAAAGTCCTCAGGCAGCGTGGCTCTTGCGCTGAATCGCACAGGCCAGACGTACTAGTCTACCAGTGCCCGTGTGCGCGGTGCGATCAGCAGCATCGCCGCCCCGCAGACGGCCGCCACGGCGAACACCCCGGCATAGGCGTGGCCCGACCCGGCAAGCGCCGCGAACACCAAGCCGGAGACGGCCACGCAGAGGGCGTTCCCCAGCGAATCGGCCATCGCCAAGGCGGAGCTGTTGAACCCCTGTTCGCCCGGCCGTGAGAGCGCCAGCACCATGACACTCAGGCGCGGGAACATGAGTCCCATGCCTGCCCCGCCGAACAGCCACACCGCGATCAGCGCCCAGGCCAGGCCCTGGAAAAGGATCACCAGGAAGATCCCCACGACGACGGCGGCCACCATGGCCGAGCCGATCCGCACGGCGCGGTGGTGGGGCAGGCGGGTGGCGCCCAGCCGTCCCTGGATCCCGGAGCTGATGCCCCAGGAGACCGCGCTGCAGGTCAGGGCGAGGCCCGCGAAGGAGGGCTCGAAACGGTAGACCTCGTACAGGACCTTCGGCAGGTACACCTCGGTGCCGAAGAACGCGGCGGAGCCGATGGCGCGGGTCAGGACCACGCTCGGCAGCCCGCGCTGCGCGGACAGCGTCCCGCGCGGGATCAGCGGGCGGATCGCCAGGACGCAGATCGCGGCCATGGCCAGTGCGAGCACCCACCCTACGACCGGCACCTCGCTGCTGAAGTTCAGGCCCATCACGCTCAGCGCGGCCAGCACCGCCCACAGGAGCCGTCCCCAGGGGTAAGGACCCGCGCGGTTGGGCGCGGCGTGCTCCTGGTCCCTGCTGATCCGCCGGAGCGCCGGAACCAGTCCGAGGAGGGACGGGACCACCAGGATGAGCACCCCCAGGAAGACCCAGTGCCAGCTCGCCACCTGCGCCACCAGGCCGCCGATGTATGGGCCGAGGATGGAGGGCAGGATCCAGGCCGCGGCGAAGGCGGCGAACATGCGGGCATGCAGATCGGCGGGGTACGCCTTGCCCACCAGGACCGTGAGGGCCACACCATTGGCGCCGCCCGCGAAGCCCTGCACGATGCGGCCCAGGACCAGCAGCTCCATGGTGGGGGCCGTGCCCGCGATGACCAGACCGAGGGTGAAGAGGGCCACGGAGGCGTAGATGGCGCCGACCGGGCCGCGACGGTCGGACCAGCTGCCCGCGAGAACCATTCCGATCACGCTGGCGGCCATCGGCCCCGCGAACGCCAGGGCGTACAGCTGCTGTCCGCCGAGCTCCTGGGCCGCCACCGGCATGACCGTGGTGACCGCCATCGACTCGAAGGCGTTGAACACCACCAGGGCCAGCAGACCCAGGCTGGTCAGGGCGTACGGAGGGCTGAAAACACCGTGGTGGGAGGAGGGGGCGGCAGATGGCACAGCTCCTATTTGAGCGCCTGGCCGAGCCCCCTGCCAATGTCCCGTGAACGCCGTTCAGTCAACCGAACACGAGTGCACAGGCGGGGCGGGTTGAGGGCCGACGCCGGGGCGGTTTCCCGAGTGCCAGACCGCCTTTCCCCGCCCTTCCGGACATTCCCCCGCGCTGTGGCGGCGGGGACCGTCCACACTGGCGGGGAAACACGCGGCGGCAGCGGATGGCCGACGTCGGCGGCTCAGCTGAGTGCACGGCGGCGGGAGGCTCCAAGGGTTCCGGAACGGACCCGCCCCGCCTAGGCTGAGAGCACATCCGCGCATTTCAGACAGGAGGACACCCCATGGCCTGCCGCATCAGTGAACTCGTCTTCGGTTGCCGCGAACCCGAGGTCCTGGCCGACTTCTGGTGCCAGGTTCTGGACTTCGTGGTCCTGGGCCGCGAAGACGACGGCTCGGTGGAGATCGGCGCGCGGGACGGCTTCGGCGGGTCCCAGCCCACCCTGTTCTTCAGCTACCGCGAGCAGCCCGAGCCCGGGAAGTCCCGGCTCCACATCGACCTCAACGCCACGGACCAGGAACAGGAGGCCGAACTCGAACGGCTCCGCGCCCTTGGCGCACGGCCCGCGGACATCGGCCAGACGGGCGACGAGCCCTGGCACGTCCTCGCCGATCCGGAGGGCAACGAGTTCTGCCTGCTCAAGCCGCGCATCGCCCCGGTTCCGGTCACGGCGGGCTGAGACTCACCGCCCCTCCACCCGGACCCGCCCCGCGCACGCCACGGACACCAGCGCCACGCACGCCGTCAGCGCGAAGACCCCCAGGAACGCCCCACCCGCTCCGAGCAGATGGAACACCAGGCCCGTCGCGGCCAGGGACAGCGCGGCGCCCACGGAATCCGCGACGTTCGCCGCGGAACCGTTGAAACCCTGGTCGCCCGGGGCCGAATAGGCCAGCACCATGACGCTCAGCCGCGGGCTCATGAGGCCCATGCCGCCACCGGCCAGGATCCAGCCCACGATGACGACGGCCGGCGGCAGGTCGCCCAGCGTCGCGGTGAGCACGATCAGGATGGACAGCGCCAGAGACGCCGCACCCAGCCGCACCGCGCCCGCATTCGAGAGCCCGGTGGACAGCCGGCCCTGGATCGCGGAGCCCACCGACCACGCCACCGCCGAGAGCGTCAGGGCCAGCCCGGCGGTGGCCGGTTCGAAGTGGTGCCGGTCCATGAGCAGGTACGGGACGTACACCTCGGCGCCGAAGAACGCGGCGGCGATCAGGAACTTCACCAGGATCACCGACGGCAGCCCCCGCCGCCCGAGCAGGACACCTGCGGGCAGAAGCCTTCGCACCGCGAACAGGGCCAGGGCCGCCGCGAGCACCGCCACCGGCGCCGCCCACGGACCGGTCTCCACCGAGAGGTTCAGCCCCAGCACGGCCACGGCCACCACGGAGGCCATCGCCAGGCGCCGGCCCGTGGATCGCCGGGAACCGTGCTCGGCGCCACCCGCCGCGGTTCCCTCCGGCACCTGCCCGACGACGGCGTCCCCCGCCCCAGCGCCGGAGGCCGTGCCGGCGGGTGCCGGGCCGGCGTCGTCGTGCGCGGGCTGGGCGGCCAGTCGCCGCAGCGCGGGCAGCAGCAGAAGCAACGCCGGCACCACCAGGAACACCACGCCCAGGAACACCCAGTGCCAGCTGATGTACTGCGCCACGAGCCCCGCCCCGAACGGCCCGACCATGGACGGCACCACCCAGGCCGCCGAGAACGCGGCGAAGATCTTGGGGTGCAGCGCGGCGGGGTACGCGCGGGCCACCAGGACGTAGAGGACCACGTTGATGGCGCCGCCGCCGAGCCCCTGGATGAGGCGTCCGGCCAGGAAGACCGGCATGGATCCGGCCAGACCGGCCACCAGCAGACCGAGCGCGAAAACCGCCACGGACGCGAACAGCGGGAGGGCCGGGCCGCGCCGGTCGGTCCAGGCGCCCGCCAGCACCATCCCGATCACGCCGCTGGCGAGCGGTCCCGCGAAGGCGAGGGCGTAGAGGGCGCTGCCGTCCAGGTCACGGGCGACGAGCGGCATGATCGTGGTGACGGCCATGGCTTCGAACGCGGCGAGGAACACCAGGGCACAAGTGCCCAGGGTGGTCAGGAGATGGGCGGAGGAGAGCACGCCCGCGGTGCGGCGCGGCTCCGATTCCCGCTGAGCGCCGGGCGGCATCTGGTCCTCCCGGACGACGGAGGAGGTGCGAGTGGATTCCATGGTCCCGACGCTACGACCTCAACTATGGTTGAGGTCAAAGCCCTGAGCGAGGAGGATCCGCGTGCCCCAGATCCACGGCGGGAAACAGCACGAACTGAGCATCGGGGAACTGTCCGCCCGCAGCGGCGTGCCGGTCTCCGCGCTCCACTTCTACGAACGGCAAGGCCTGCTGCGCGCCGAACGGAACAGTCTCAACCAGCGGCGCTACTCCCGGGATGCGCTCCGCCGGGTCGCGTTCATCCGCACGGCGCAGCGGGTGGGGATGGCGCTCAAGGACATCGGCGCGGCACTGGACTCACTCCCGGAGCAGCGCACACCCACCAAGCGCGACTGGGCCCGGCTCTCCCGCCTCTGGCGCGAAGAGCTCGACGCCCGGATCGCCGCCCTCAAACACCTCCGGGACGACCTGGACTCCTGCATCGGCTGCGGCTGCCTCAGCCTGAAACGCTGCGCACTCCAGAACCCCGACGATGAGCTGGGCCGCAGCGGCAGCGGCCCGATTCTGTGGGAGTAACCCCCCTCATCGGCGGCTCCACAGGGGACGACCCATCGTTAGGATCAGAGCCATGATTCCTCCCTCCTCCGGGCCCGGCGAGGCTCCGTCTCACGCCCAGGCCGCCCCGCCCGCCAGGCCCTCCGTGGCGCGGCAGATCCTGTGGCTCATGCTGCTGGTCGTCGTCGGCGTGCCACTGTTCCTGGGGTCGTGGATCGGGCTCGTCCTCCTCGGCGGGAACCTCGACTGGGGGCTGAGCGCTAACCAAGTGTTCGCCTGGGAAGTCGCCGCCGTCGTCGCTATGGTGCTGTGGCCGCTGGCGATCCGCGGTTCACAGCGGCAGTTCTGGCACCAGCGCGGCCGGCGACCCGGTCAGGTCGCCGCCTGGGGCTCCGAGCCCACGCCGCCGGTTCCGAGAATCGCCCTGAGCTGGGGCGAGCGGTTCGGGCGGGCCGCGGTGGTGCTGCTCGGCGGCGCCGGGATCCTCGCCATCTGCGGACCTCAGGAGGTCTCACTCCTGGCCCTGCGCGCGCTGGGAGTGGTGAGCATCGGGCCGGCGTCGCTGTGGAGCGCGCTCCAGCTGGTCACTTTCCTGTTGCTGATGGCGCTGCTGCTCCCCGTCATGGCGCTCACCGAACGCTCGCTCCGCCGGCACCCGCGGGGCAGCGAGGAGCGGTTCCACCTCGAGGTCCAGCAGCACTGGTACCTGGCAGCGGTCACGGCATGGGTCATCTGCGTCGCGATGGGGCTGATGTTCGCCTGGCTGGTCCTCGCCTACCTCTGACGCCGGGCGCTACTCCACGAGCCGACGGCGGCCCGCCAGGTAACCGAACACCGCGCCCAGCACGGAGATGCCCAGGAACACCCAGCCGGCCAGGGTGAAGGCGCCCGTGGCCTGGTGCACCTGGGCCACCATGAGCGTCCCCACGGAACCCACCCCGTAGCCGACGCCCTGCATCATGCCCGACAGGCGGGCCGCGGTGTGCTGATCCTCGGTCCGCAGCATGATCAAGGTGAGCGCCACGGCCGTGAGCGCACCCTGCCCCAGACCGAGCAGGGAGATCCACACCCAGATGCCTTCGAGAGGTCCCAGGATGCTGAGGGCGAATCCGGAACCGGTCATGAGCGCCAGCACCACGTTGATCCCCCGCTGATCCCAGAACCGTGCCGCGAGCGCCGGAGCCACCAGGGAGCCGAGCATCTGCAGCAGGATCGACACGGAGACCATGACACCGGCCGTTCCGCCGTCGATCCCGCGGTCCCGGAGCACGGGTGCCAGCCATGCGAAAACACTGAACGAACTCATGGCCTGGAGCGCCATGAACACCGTGACCTGCCAGGCGACCGGCGAGCGCCAGACGTTCGCGCCGTCGCGATCGACGGCTTCCCGGTGGTGCGGCGCCGTGAGCGCGAGCGGGGCGAACAGCAGCGCGACGACGGCGGCCGGCACCGCCCAGGCGAGCAGCGCCGTCGTCCACTGGCCGCTGAGTTCGAAGATCGGATAAGTGAACCCGGCGCCGAGTGCCGCGGAGGCACAGATCGCCGTGGTGTAGAGGCCGCCCATGAGGCCGAGCCGGTGCTGGAAGTCGCGCTTGACCACGGTGGGCAGGATGACGTTGCACAGTGAGATGGCCGCCCCGCAGAGCGCGGTTCCGAGCAGCAGCATCGGCAGATGGCCGAGTGACCCGAGAGCCGCGGGACGGACCAGCAGGCCGCCCGTGAGGACGACCATGGCGCCCAGGAGCACCCGTTCCGCGCCGAAGCGCCGGGCCAGGACCGGGGCGAGCGGAGCGAAGACACCGAGCAAGGTGGCAGGAACGGTGGTGAGCGCGGTGACGGCCCATTCCGGAACGGCTCCCGCGGCGCGGATGTCCACGAGCACGGCCGCGAAGCTGGAGAACACGGTGCGCAGATTCAGGCCGATCAGCACGAGACAGACACCCAGGAAGACGAGTCGGGTGCGGCTGGGTCCTGGGGTCATGGTCTGCGTGTGCACGTTATCCATTGTGGTCCCCTCTGCCGAAACAGTGGATTTCCGCCGAAACAGCGTGTTTAAGACACGGTTTCGACGGGAACTCACTGTTTCGGCGGGGGTGACGGGAGCAGCGCGGGCCGGACCAAGCCGGACCAACCGAGCCAGCGAAGATTCTTGATGTGCACATCTTGCACACCTAGTGCACATATCGCTACTGTGATGTAGGCCTCATCAGAGACCGCGCAATGAAGCGAGGAGTCATCATGAACATCCCAGTGCCGGAGCATGTCTCCGCCACCCGCCGGCCGGACCCCAGGTCCCTCCCGGAACGGACCCTGAGGAAGGTCCGGTGGCGCATCGTCCCGCTGATCGTCCTGCTCTACCTGATCGCCTTCCTGGACCGGAACAACGTCGGATTCGCCAAAGCACCACTGACCCACGACCTCGGCATCGACGACGCCGCCTACGGCCTGGGCGCCGGCATCTTCTTCATCGGCTACGTCCTGATGGAAATCCCCAGCAACGCGGGCATGTACCGCTTCGGAGCCCGGCGCTGGATCGCGAGGATCCTGATCAGCTGGGGCGTCCTGGCCACCGCCATGGCCTTCGTCTGGAACGAGCCGTCCTTCTACACGGCACGGTTCCTGCTCGGCGCCGCGGAGGCGGGGTTCTTCCCCGCGGTGCTCTTCTACTTCACCCTGTGGTTCCCCACCGCTCAGCGGGCGGCCGTGCTGGGCCTCTTCATCCTGGCGCAGCCCGTGGCCAACGCACTCGGCGCACCGCTGTCCGCGTCACTCCTGAACCTGGACGGCGTTCTGGGACTGACCGGCTGGCAGTGGATGTTCATCATCGAAGGCATCCCGGCCGTGGTGCTGGGCGTCTTCGTGCCGCGCCTCCTGACGGATCGCCCTTCCGAGGCACGCTGGCTCGCCCCGGATGAGAAAGCCTGGCTCACCTCGACCATGGAGGCCGAGTACGCCGCGAAAGCACTCCCGGGCAAGCACTCGTTCCTTCAGGGGCTCCGCGAGCCGCGGGCGTGGGTCTACGGCCTGCTGAACTTCGGCATGGTCTGCGGCATCTACGGCCTCGGCCTGTGGCTGCCGACCATCGTCAAGGGCCTGGGCGTCAAGGACAACACCTCGCTCGGCCTCCTGGTCATGATCCCGTACGCCGTCGCCATCCCCTTCGTGTACTGGTGGGCGAAGCGCGCGGACCGCACCGGGCGCCGCGCTCTGCACGCATCCCTCAGCATGGTGCTCGCCGCCGTCGGGCTCCTCGGCGCAGCGTATCTCCTGCCCGTGAACGCCGCCTGGGCCATGGCGGCGCTCTCGGTCGCGGCCATCGGGATCTTCTCGGCGGGCGCACCGTTCCTGTCCATCCCGTCCGCCGCCTTCGCCGGCGCGACGGCGGCCGCCGCCCTCGGTCTCATGAACTCCCTGGGGAACGTCGGCGGATTCGTGGCCCCGTATCTCGTCGGCCTCATCAAACAGACCACCGGGAGCGATCAGCTCGCTCTCACGTTCCTGGCCGGGTGCCTGACCCTGACCGCCGTGCTCGTGTACGCCTACGCGAACCGGCGCCCGGAGGGCAACTCCCGCATCCCGCAGACCACCCCGTAATCATTTCAGGAGGACACCATGAACACGCAGCATCTCGCAGGGACCACCGCCCTCGTCACCGGTGGCAGCATCGGCATCGGACGGGGGATCGCCCTGTCGCTGGCCCGCGCCGGCGCCCGGGTCGCCCTCACCTACCGCAGCCACGCGCCGGAAGACGAGCTCCTGCACGAGCTCCGCGCGCTCTCCGCCGCGGAACCCCTGGCGCTCCAGGTCGACGCCACCGACGAGGCGCAGGTCCGGGACCTGGCGGGCGCGGTCAGCCGGGAATTCGGACGCCTGGACATCCTGGTCAACAACGCGGGCGGGCTGGTGCAGCGCGCCACCCTCCGGGAACTCGATCTGGAACTGTGGCACCGCATCCTCAGCGTCAACCTGGACACCACCTTCCTCATCACCCACCACCTCAAGCCGCTGCTGCCCCAGGGCCGCGGACGCATCATCAACATCGCCTCCCTGGCCGGGCACAACGGCGGGCACCCCGGCGCCCTCGCGTACGCCACCTCCAAGGCCGCGATCTTCGGGTTCACCCGTTCTCTGGCCCGCGAAGCCGCGCCCGAGGGCATCACGGTGAACGCCTTGGCTCCGGGTTTCATCGAGGCCACACCGTTCCATGACACCTTCACCACCTCGGAGTCGAAGAACGCCACCATCGCCACCATCCCGGCGGGCCGGGCAGGGGTCCCTGACGATGTGGCGGACGCCGTGGTCTGGCTCGCCGGAGAGGGGTCCGCCTTCGTCACGGGAACCGTGATCGACATCAACGGAGGTCAGTACGTCCGATGATCCGCGGAGCTCTCAAACACCCGGTCGTCCTGGCGGCGCTGGCGAGCGCCGGACACAAGTCGACGGTGCTCATCGCGGACCTGAACTACGCGGCATCCACAGCAGTGGCACCCGGCACTCCGACGGCGCACCTGGCCCTGACCGCGGGCACCCCCACGGTGCCGGAGGTGCTGAAGGTGGTCCGGAGCGTCATCCCGATCGAGCACGCCACGCAGATCCGGCCATCCGAGGATGCGCTCCCGAGCATGGTGCAGGACGAGGTCCGGGATCTGCTCGGCACACCTCCGGAACTCGTGAGCCGGGAGGACTTCTACCGGCTCGCCCGTTCCGAGGATCTGGCGCTCGCGATCATCACCGGTGACACCCGCCGCTTCGGCAACGTGCTGCTCAGGATCGGCGCACTGACCGAGCCGCCCTTCTGAGCGACCTGAACGACGACGGCGGCGCTCCGCACGGCGGCGCCCCCACCACCGTGCGGGGCGCCGCCGTCGTCGTCACTCGGTCACCCTCTCGCTCTGTCACTGAGGACACACGCTCAGGACGCCGTCGGGCTCCAGCCGAGCGACTCGGACACCGCCCGGGCGGTGTCGAGCAGCTCCGGGAGCAGTTCCCTCAGCCGGGTGAGGTCCATCTGGGACTTGATCGCGGTGATCGAGATGGCGCCTGCCGCGGTCCCCGCGTGGTTCCACACCGGGGCGGCGATGCAGTTGGAGATCTCCTCGTACTCGCCGTCGTCGTAGGCCCAGCCCGTGTCACGCACCTCATCCAGGCGGCGCAGGAACTCCTCGCGGGAGGTGATCGAGGAGGAGGTGAAGGGACGGAACGTGATCCCGTCGACGATCCGGTCGCGCTGCTCCGGGTCCATGAAGGCCAGCAGCGCCTTGCTCACCCCGGCGGTCTGCACCACCACCTGCCCGCCGATCCGGGTGTCGAGGTGGATGGAGTCGGCCGGTTCAATCTTGTCGACGTAGACCACCGCATCCCCGTCCGGAACGGCGAACTGCACGGTCTGGCCCACGCGTTCGCTCAGCTCCACGATGAACGGATGCACCATGGTCCGCAGGTCGAACTGGCGGAGCGCCGAATCGGCCAGAGCGGCCAGGCGGAAGCCCACCCCGTAGAGGCCTCGTTCGTCGCGGCGGATCAGCCCGCCTCCGGCCAGGGTCTGCACGAGACGCAGCGCCGTGGTGCGGTGCACCCCGATCATGTCCGCGATCTCCAGCAGGGTCCGGGGCCGGACGCTGCAGAATTCCAGGATGTCGATCGCTCGCTGGACCGTCTGGCTCATGAGGCCTCCCTTCAACTGTGCAATAGTTGCACACGCGCGCCCCGCACCCACAACGGATGAATTCCTGTCGCCCCTCCCCGGTACTCTGGAAAGCGATGAACGGCATGGATTCCCCAGACCCCGCAGACGCCCCTGAGACCGCCCCCGCCTCAGCGCCGCGCGCCCCGCACCGCCCCGTCACCGAAGGCAGCCAGGCCTCCTTCGGGACGTACCGGCGCAATCCCGTGAGCTTCGTGCGCCGCGGCACCCGGCTTCAGGGCCGTCGCCAGGACGCCTGGGATGAGTACTCGGACCGCTTCGTGGTGGATGTGCCCCGCCATGTCGCGGACACCTCGGTGCACCCCGACTACCGGTTCGATGCCGAAGCCGCCTTCGGCCGCAAGGCCCCGCTCGTGGTGGAGGTCGGCTCCGGCCTGGGCGAAGCCGTCACCCACGCCGCCGCGGAACACCCCGAGTGGGACTTCCTGGCCGTCGAGGTCTACACCCCGGGCCTGGCCAACACCCTCGTGAAAATCGCGCAGGGTGGCCTGACCAACGTCCGCGTCGTCCAGGCGAACGCCCCGGAAGTGCTGACGACCATGCTGCCGGCCGGCTCGGTGCATCAGGTGTGGGTGTTCTTCCCGGACCCCTGGCACAAGGCGAAGCACCACAAACGCCGTCTCCTCCAGCCCGCGTTCGCGGAGCAGGTCGCGCAGGCGCTCGAGCCGGGAGGGCTGTGGCGGATCGCCACCGACTGGTCCAATTACGCGGTGCACGCGCGCGACGTCGTGAACGCATCCCCGGACTTCGAGAATGTGCACGACGGCGAGCGCGCCGGTGCGGACAGCCCCCTGACGCAGGTGTGGGCCAGCGGCGTGGAGACCGTGGTGGGCGGCGCGCCCGTGCGCGAAGGCCGGGCCCCCGTCAGCACGGGCCACACCGGCCCGAATGAGGGCGTCGATGAGCTGGGCGGCTGGGCCCCGCGCTTTGAGGGCCGCATCGTGACGAGTTTCGAGCGCAAGGCCCTGGAGGCCGGGCGCATGGTGTTCGATCTGACGTATCGGAGGAAGCCGTGACGGAGACGCTCGATCCCGCCGGAGCCGTCGGATCAACAGCCCAGGGCGCCCCGGCGAGCGATGCCGTGCTGTGCGAGGACGGTCTGCTGCGTCCCGCCTGGGCCGCCGTCGACGGCATGATGCGCGAGTACTACGACACCGAATGGGGCATGCCCGTCCGGGAGGAGCAAGGGCTCTTCGAGCGCATCTCGCTGGAGGGCTTCCAGGCCGGTCTCTCCTGGGCCACGATCCTGAGGAAGCGGCCGGCGTTCCGGGCGGCGTTCGCCGATTTCGCGCCGGACACCGTCGCCGCCTTCACGGAGGACGACGTCGAGCGGCTCATGGCGGACGCCGGCATCGTGCGGAACCGGGCGAAGATCCTGGCCACCATCGCCAACGCCCGCGCCACCGTGGCGCTCCGGGACGAGGGCGGCCTGGTGGACTTCGTCTGGTCGTTCAAGCCTGCCGAGACCCCGGCCCCGCGCACCTTCGCGGAGGTCCCGACCGTCTCCGAGGAGTCCAAGGCCCTGTCCAAGGCCCTGAAGAAAAAGGGCTTCAACTTCGTGGGGCCCACCACCATGTACGCGCTCATGGAAGCCATCGGCATCGTGGACACGCACCTGGTGGACAGCCACCGCCGCGGGACCTCCGGGGTGTGGCCGACCGTTTAGCGACGAGCACAAGGAGTGACAGCATGTCCGCAGCACTGACCCGCGTGGTGGTCTCCGTCCGCGCGCTGGAACCGGCCCTGGCGTTCTACCGTGACCTCCTCGGCCTGCCCGCCGAACTCACTCCGGGCTTCGCGATGCTCGCGGCGGGCAACGGGGTCCAGGTGTTCCTCCACGAGCGGGAGAGCCAGACGAGCGACCTCTCCGTGGCCGCCACCTTCACCGTCCCGGGCTTGGATGCGCTGTGCGAGAAGTGGGCGGCACAAGGCGGCGCTGTGGTGGATGCCCCGGAAACCCGGCCATGGGGCGACCGCATGGCCGTGGTGCGCGACGCCGACGCCCACCTGGTCTGTCTGGTCGAGGAACGCTGAAGGGCCGGCGTTCCGGCCAGGTCCACCGACAGCTGTGGCCCGGGCATCGCCCGGGCCACAACCTGCTCAACCGCCGCACCGTGGGATCACCACGGTCGCGAAGCGCGGATCACCTGGATCCAGGAATCACGCGCTCTGCGGGTTGACCTTGGCAAGCTTCCGGCGGACCTTCTTCGTGGTGTTCCCGGTCAGAAGGCGCTCCACCTGGTGACGGAGATCCTCGTAGTCCCCGTCCCGCTTCTTCGCCTTCTCCACGCCGATGCGGTAAGCCGCTGCGGCGACCAGTGCCAGGATCAGAATGTTCTTTCCCATGACGACCTCACTTCCTCCAGATGCTTGAACTTTCCGTGGGACCGGATCACGTCCGGCCCCGTGCGCCGAGCGGGTTCCCGCTCAGCCCCCGCCGCGTCAGGAGCGGCGCTTGGTGACGAATCCCCAGATCAGCAGCACGATCAGCGAACCGCCGATCGCCAGCAGCCACGAACCGAGCGACCAGAAGCTGTTGATGCCGGTGTTGAACAGTGCCGATCCGAGCCAGCCGCCCAGTGCGGCGCCGACCACACCGAGGATCAGGGTGGTGAACCACCCACCGCCCTGCTCACCCGGCATGATCGCCTTCGCAATGGCTCCGGCGATCAGGCCGAGAACGATCCATCCGATGAAACCCATGTGTCTACTCCTCTTTCGTGCTTTCAGGTGTGCGTGTGAGTTCCGGCCGTGATCAGCCGGCGTGGGGCGCCGAGGCGCCCGCAAGATTCAGGTGCCCCGGGTCCTGCTTGACCGGAGCGGAGACGTCGAACCGCACGTGCCGTCGAGCGAAGCTCACGCCCAGCACCGTCTCCATATCGGGGATGAGCCGCTGCTCCACGAGTTCCATCGCTTCCACGGCATCGGCGTCCGAACGCAGCGTGTACTTGGCGTAGAGCACGGGCTCCTTGGCGCTGCCACTGATGCGGACCCCGGCCGCGCTCACGGTCGGGTGGGACGTGGCGGCGTTCTCCGCTGCGCGGGCGATCACCCCGGTGTCGATCTGGGTCATCGCTCCTCCTGAGCGGTCACTGTGGAATCTGAAGACGTGCGTGGCGGGCTTGGTGGGCAGCGCCGTAAGGATCACCCAGAGCGCCAGCACCACCAGCACCACGCCGGCGGCCACCACTGCGATACCCGCCTGCTCGCCCTGCCACGGGATCAGCCCGACGGGCTTCTCCGGGACCGCGACACCCCAGGACGGAAGGAGGTCCCGGCCGAGCAGCATCAGCGCCGCCACGGCGCCGAGGATCACGGCCGCGATGACCAGCAGCACCCGCTGCCGGGGTCCGTGGGTCTTCCACATCAGCCTTCTCCCTTCCTGAGCACCTGCACCTGGACCTGCGGCACACGCCGCAGCGGCAGGCTTCCGAGCACGGTCTCCGCGCGACGCCGGACGTCGTCACGGATGGGCGCGGTGGTCCGGACCGGGGTGCGCACGACAACGCGCACACCCTTCTCGCCGGATGTCACCGAAGCGGAGGAGACACCGTCCGCGCGCTCGGCGGCGGCTCGCACCAGGGCGGTGAGCCCCGAGGCGGCGAGCACCTCTTCACGGCCGCGGCCGGCGTCGTCGCCCTCAAGGAGCAAGGTCGCCCTGCTTCCCGGAAGGACCGCCGCCAGCAGCAGCAGCAGCGCGAGCACGGCGAGCCCGATGCCGAAGCCCACCCAGAGCTGGTCCTTCCAGCCCGCCGCGGCGAGCTGGGCGAGCCAGCCGTTGACCGGATCCGGCCACGAACCGCTGGACAGCCGCGCCGCCCCGGCCCACAGGCTGAGGCAGCCGACGGCGAGCGCCAGCAGCGCGGCGAGCAGGACTGCCACTGTGCGCGCCGGGCGCACATGCCAGAAACGCTTCACAGGAGCCTCCTTCGCTCGTTCGTGTCTTCCGCGTTCAACCAGGAGACCGTGATGTCCACCTGGGTCCGGGTGACGCCGGCATCGCGCCGGAGCCTTTCGTCGACCCGTTGCCGGACGGCGTCACAGGTCGTTTCGACGGGGCTCGGGTAGCGCAGTCCGAGGTCCAGGCGCACCACCGCGGTGCTGCCGAGGATTTCGACGTCGGCACGCGGCCTGCGGTCGAAGTCCCGGCGCTGTGCCACGCCGAGGACTCCCCCGGCGGGCGCTCCCACGCCGTCGATCTCCCGGGCCGCCTGTGCCGCGATCTTGGCCAGCACGGCGGCCGGGATGTGCGTGTTGCCCCGGCCATCCGGCCGGGAGTCCGCTGTCGCGATCTCATGAGTGGTCATGAGCTCACCTGCGGCGTTGCTTGAGGAACCCGCTCACATCGGTGCGGTTCTGCAGCACCCATCCGACGGCGCCGCCCACCAGCGTGAAAAAGGCGACGACGATCAACTGGGTGAACGAGCCGAACGCGATGACCAGGCCGATCACGATGCCGGCGGCCAGGCCCCAACGTGTTGCATTCATGTCTGCTCCTTGGATGGCAGCTTGGTGTGGCAGCTTGCGGGCCACCGGGCGGGACGGCCGTCGTGGCCGCCCCTGCCCACGGTGGTCACTTCAGGTCGTCGCGGCCGGAATCGGCCGAGGTGTCGTCGTCATCCTCAGGCAGGTGCACATCGGAGACGTCCACGTTGACCTCGATGACCTCGAGACCCGTGGCGCGCTCCACCGCGGAGATGATGTTGGCGCGGATGTCCTGGGACACCTCCACGATCGAGAAGCCGTACTCGACCACGATGGTCACATCGATGGCGGCCTGCTGCTCGCCCTTCTCCACGTTCACACCGCCGGCCGTGTTGGCCGACGCGCCCGGGATGCGCTCCGCGATGGAGTTGAACGTCCGGCGGGCCGCATTGCCCATGGCGTACACGCCGGGGACCTCACGGGCTGCGATCGAGGCGATCTTCTGGACCACGCGGTCCTCGATGGTGGTCTTGCCGTGGTCGGTGTGCAGCGGGCCCGTGGGGCGGGTTTCCTGCTGTTCGTGCTGCTGCGCTGCTTCGCGCTTCGCCTGGCGTTCCGCTTCCTCACCGGTGGGCTTCACGACGGGGCTGACATTCTGCGACATGGTCACTCCTTGCTTCTCAGTCTTGCTGTCGAAAACGCTGGACACAGAAGAAGACGGAGCGGGCACCGGAATCCTCACGCGGTTTCTCCGTGATCTGCATCACATGGCATGAGGGGTTCTGGGACCCCGCTCCCGCTTACTCTCATCCTGCCTTAGGCTGGCCACATGTCACAGGGGGTTCCCGACTCACTCATTCCGTGGGTGGGCCGCGCCCAAGAGGGTGATCCGGCGGCCTTCGAACACCTAGTCACCCGCCTGACCGCCCCCCTGCGCGGCTTCGCCCGGGGCATGCTCGGACAGTGGGCCGAAGCCGAGGACGCGGTTCAGGAGGCGTGGCTGCGCATCTGGCGACGACTGCCCCATCTGAAGGACCGTTCCGCGTTCACGGGCTGGGCGTATTCGATCACCCGAAATGTCTGCCTCGACCGGATCCGCTCCCGGGATAGGCTCAGAGCCGACTCCCTGGACGCTCAGATGATCGAACTCGCCGCACCGGCGGACGCCCAGCCGGAGGAACGGACCGAACGCCGCCTGGAGCTGGAGCGGGCCTGGAAGCGGGTGGCCGCCTTGCCCCTGGCCCAGCGGGAGGCGTTCCTTCTGGTGGTCGTCCACGGGCTGAGCTACCGGGACGCCGCACTCGCCATGGGAAGCACCGAGACCACCCTGCGCGGCCGGCTGGCCCGAGCCCGTGCGGCCTTGACCAACGATCCTGGAGAGGAGGCGACGCCATGAGCACCCTGCCCTGCGGAAGGACACGCGATGACGTCCTGCAGAATCTCGACGGCCCGCCCGACGCTCACGAGATCCAGTGCCCCTGGTGCCACGACGAACGGGCACGCCTGAAGGACCTCGACTCCGGTCTGGCCACCATCCTGCGGACCGGCGACGAGGACGGCGGGAACGACGACGGCGCGATCGCCGCCGTGATGCGGGCCGTCCGGGAGAATCTGCGGCCTCTGCGCAGCACGAGCGCAGTGTCGGCCCTCGGTGGCGAAGCAGTCAAGGTGACCTCACTGGACCTCGCGGACGCGGTCCGGGGCGCCTTCGGGGAATCCCCGCGCATCCAGGTGAACTACGTGGACGTCCGACCGTCGGACGGCGCCTCCCCGCATGTGCGCTGGCGCGCGGAATGTGCCGTGAGCGTGGCCCCGGACAGTGACCTCACGGAGGTCGAGTCCACCGTGGTCGCCAAGGTGTCCAAAGGCGTGCGCACGGTTGTGGTGGCTGAGCATCTGGTGGTGGACGTGACCCTGGAGGACGTGCACGGCGAGACCCTCCGGCATGCGGTGCGGGACTCGTGATGACGGACAGGCACGACGAAGGACGGCTCAGCGAAGACGACGCCCTGCGCCTGGTCGCGGCCCCCGGGTATGAGTCCCGCGTTCGGGGTGCCGTATGGCTCGCCGTCCACTGCGCCGAGGGCCAGGCAGAACGCTTGGTCGCTCTGATGGTGGACGATCCTGACACCGCGGTGAGCGCAGCCGTCGCGAGGGCGCTCCTGGAACGCGGGGAC
Organism: Arthrobacter sp. RAF14; assembly: GCF_052114185.1. Classification (NCBI taxonomy): domain Bacteria; kingdom Bacillati; phylum Actinomycetota; class Actinomycetes; order Micrococcales; family Micrococcaceae; genus Arthrobacter; species Arthrobacter sp. RAF14. Next base: position 81,437 of record NZ_JBFREG010000008.1, read on the forward strand.
GATCTCGGCGTCGGGCTTTTCATCCGCGCGCACGTCGGCTCCGCGGCAGACTATCTCGGAGCGGGTGACGACTTGTACGAAACCTGGTGGTCCTACCTCGATCGGACGGACCGGCCCCTTGAACAGGTGCTCGCCCCCGTCCGCACCGCATGGAACGCCGCTGGAACCAGCGAAGACCGGACCGCTCTCACGGAACTGCTCACCGCTGCCGATGCGACAGAATGAAGCCATGCACAGCATCCCGGACGAGATTGAAACCCCTGCCATCCTGATCGAACGGGACATTCTGCACCGCAACATCGAGCGTATGGCCTCGCGGGTGCGGGAACGGGGCCTGGCGCTCCGGCCTCACGTGAAGACTCACAAAATCCCCCAGATCGCGGCGCTTCAGCTCGAAGCGGGCGCGGTGGGCCTGACGGTCGCGACGATCGGCGAGGCGGAGGTCTTCGCCGACCACGGAGCCACCGACCTGTTCATCGCCTACCCCCTGTGGCTCAGTGCGGCGAAGGCGGAGCGTCTCACGGCTCTTTCGAAGAGGGCCCGGATCGCCTTCGGCACAGATTCCCTCGAGGCGATCCGGGAGGCCGGCCGGCTGTTCGGTCCGGCATCCGCGGACTTCGGCGTGCTGGTCGAGATCGACAGCGGGCATCACCGCAGCGGCGTGCGGCCCGAGGACGCGGCCGCGATCGCCGACGCCGCCCGCGACGCCGGCTTCCGCGTCGCCGGCGTCTTCACGTTCCCGGGTCACAGCTACGCCCCGGGCATGCCCGGCACCGCGGTGGACCAGGAGGGAGCGGCCCTGCACCAGGCCGCCGTCGCGCTCCGGGAGGCCGGGCACGACGTCGCGGTCCTCAGCGGAGGCTCGACGCCGACCGCGCTGCTCACCGGGGACTCCGTCGCCACGGAGCTGCGGCCGGGTGTCTACGTGTTCGGGGACGCTCAACAGCTCGAGCTCGGGCGGTGCGCCCCGGAAGACGTGTCCCTCAGCGTGGCAGCGACCGTGGTCAGCCGCCACGAAGGGTCTGATGGGATTCCGCGCCGGATCGTGCTCGACGCCGGCAGCAAGATGCTCGGCGGCGACCGACCCGCCTGGGTGAGCGGCTTCGCCCGGGTCCAGGAGGAGCCCGACGCGCGGGTCAGCGCCCTCTCTGAGCATCACGCGACGGTCCTGTGGCCCGAGGACGCACCGCTGCCCGCGCTGGGCAGCAGGCTGCGCCTCATTCCCAATCACGTGTGCGTCGCGGTGAACCTCGTGGACGAGGTCAGCGTGGTGTCCGACGGCGCCGTCGTGGAGCGCTGGGAGATCGCGGCACGAGGCCGCAACGCCTGAGCGGCGGCTGAGGCGGGCCGACCACCGGGCGGGCCGCCCCGCCCGGTGGTCGGCTCAGGCGTGCTCGGCCTCGTAACGGACCTTGAGGGCGCCGCGCTTGATCTTCAGTTCGAGCACCCGGACGTCCTTCAGCTGGGACAGCTCCGAGACATGCGTGCCGCCACACGGCTCCGCGTTCACACCCTCGATCGTGACCGTGCGGTGCCCGGTCTCGTCGGTGGTCGCGGTGACCGCGCCGCCGCGGGCGAGCACGGCGTCGAACGCCTCCTGCAGTTCGGCACGCACCGCGTCCCGCAGTTCCGGCGTCGCGAGTTCCGCTTCGAAGCCTTCCGGCGAGAAGTCCAGGCGTGCCTGGCCCGGGTAGTGGCTGTGCCCGGTGCTCTGCCAGCCGCGCGCCTCGCCCAGGTGGCCCAGGACGTGCCCGGCCGTGTGGAGCGCGGCATGGCGCTTACGCAGGGTCTCGTCGATGGCGCAGACGACGGCGGAGCCCACGGCGGGCGCCTCGGCCTCCGTGGCGAGGACCACCAGGCCGTCCTCGGTGCGGGACGGGATCACCGGCGCACCGTTCACCGTACCCTCATCGGACGGCTGGCCGCCGCCCTTCGGGTGGAAGATGTTGGGGCTCACGGCGACCCACGGCCCGGCGTCGTCCTGGCCTGCGTCGATGACGGTGGCCTCCGTGCCGAAGAGGTAGGTGTCCCGGTAATACGCCTGGTCCTGCGAAGAAGTCATGGATTCACCCTATCTGTCACAGATCGGCACCGGCCGGTGTCTTCATGACGAAGGATCGGAACACACCTCAGGAGGAGTCATGACCACCCGAATCCCCGCCACCGAGATCACCGGCCTCTACGGGGCCCTGGTCAAGAAGTTCAGCACTAAGATGTTCGGCCGCGTGCCGGAATCCCTGGGCGTGATGTGGCACAGCCCGGCCGCCCTCAAGGCGTCCATGGGCTTCGGCCAGAAGCTGCAGAAGTGGAACCACTGCGACGAGTCCCTGAAGTCCTACGCCCACATGGCCGTGGCCTCGTTCATCGGCTGCACCTGGTGCCTGGACTACAACTACTTCATGGCCTACAACCAGGGTCTGGACCTGGAGAAGGCGCGGCAGATCCCGTGCTGGCGCGAATCGGACGTGTTCACGCCGCTGGAACGCGACGTCCTGGAGTACGCCGAGGCCATGAGCAGCACCCCCGTCACGGTGACCGACGAGCTCTCGGCCCGGCTACTGACGGCACTCGGCGCCCCGGCCCTCGTGGAGCTGACCAATGTGATCGGCTTCGCCAATCTGACCACGCGCGGCAACGTGGCGCTCGGCATCGAATCGGAGGGATTCGCCGAGTCCTGCGAGCTGAAACCCCTCGCGGCACGCAGCGGCCACGGGGTAGCCTGAGCGCCATGAACCCCGGCGTCGCAGACAACGCAGACCCGTTCGTCACCCACCGCAGCCTGCTGTTCACGGTCGCCTACGAGATGCTCGGTTCCGCCGCGGACGCCGAGGATCTGGTGCAGGAGGCCTGGCTGCGGTGGGCCGGACTGGACCCGGACTCCCGCGCCGAGGTGCGCGATCCGCGGGCCTATCTGGTCCGGACGGTCACGCGCCTGGCGCTCAATCAGCTCCGCACCCTGGCGCGGCGACGGGAGGACTACGTCGGGGAGTGGCTGCCGGAGCCGCTGCTCACCGTGCCGGATGTGGCCGACGACGTCGAGCTCGCCGAGAGCGTCTCGATCGCCATGCTGACGGTGCTGGAGTCGCTGGCGCCGGTGGAGCGGGCGGTGTTCGTGCTGCGCGAGGTGTTCGACACCCCGTACGAGGAGATCGCTCAGGCGGTGGACAAGTCGCCGGCCGCCGTGCGGCAGATCGTCAGCCGGGCCCGCTCCCACGTGGCGGCGCGGCGTCCGCGCGTGCACGTCGACCACGGCGAGCAGCGACAGGTCGTGGAACGGTTCCTGGCGGCGGTGAGCACCGGCGATGTGCAGGGCCTCATGGACGTGCTGGCGCCCGACGTCGTGCTGATCGCCGACGGCGGCGGCCTGGCTCAGGCGGTGAGGGTCCCGGTGCTGGGCCTCAAGAAGGTCATCAACCTGCTCAAGTCCTTCCCGCAGGCCGCGGTCAATCCGCGCAGCACGGTGCTGTGGCTCAACGGCCTGCCCGGCCTGCGGATCGACGACGAAGTGGCCGGCCCCACCCTCATCAGCGTCCTCGTGGAAGAAGGCCGGATCTCCCGCATCTTCGCGATGCGGAACCCGCAGAAGCTCGGCGCCGTGGAAGAGGAGAACCGGCTGACGCGGTGAAGGGCCGGGATGGGGGATTTCCTAGTTCTCCCCCATGGCGGCGTTGAAGCGGTCGAGCATCTCGGCGAAGGCTTCCAGGTCTTCATTGGACCAGTCGACGAGGCGTTCCATCATGACCTCGTTCAGCACGCGGGCCGAGGTCTCCAGGGCCGCCTCGCCCTCGGGAGTGAGCTTCAGTGCCTGGCTGCGCGCGGTGGATTCCGGGTCCACCGCGGCCATGAGGCCCATCCGGGTGAGGGCCGCGAGCTGACGCGAGACCGTGGACCGGTTGAGTTCGAAATGCGCGGCCATGTCCACGGCGCGGCAGCCCGGATGGGAGCGGATGTATTCGAGCATCGAGTGGTCCACCGGGGAGAGCGGCTGATTGGAGCGCCGCAGACGGGCGCTTCCCCGCCTGCTGACCGTGGTCAGGCCCGTCTGAATGCGGGCCACGGCGGCGTTGTGCTCGGCATGCTCCTGATCCGGTGTCACCATCCCTCCAGCCTAGTGCCGTGCCTGTCATCGCCGGGCCGCGTCGCATGATCGGGACGCCTCGGACCCCTCCAGAGGACGGTGAGTGACACCATCGGTCAGTGTTGCATAATGCAACTATAGGATCTAAAGTAGTTAGCGAGCCTAATTTTCCCTCCGCGGTAATCCCCCCTTTTTTCTCTGACAGGAATCCATGTCCACGCATCGCCTCCCCCTCGTGAAAACGCTGCCGTCGGCACGCCCGCGCCTCTGGCCCGATGGCAAGACCTGGGGCCACATCGCCCTGCACCTGCTCATCCCCCTCGTCATGGGCGCGGGCATGGCGTTCGCCTACCTCGGCGCCTTCCACTCCCCGGATCCTCATCACTTCCCGGTGGCCGTGGTGGGGCAGAGCCCCGAGACGAAGGTCTTCGCCCAGTCACTGAACGACGGTTCGGACGGAAAGCTCCAGGTCACCACCGTGGCCACCGCCGAGCAGGCGCGCCAGCAGATCACGGACCAGAAGATCTCCGCGGCCTACGTCCCGAGCAGGGACCACGCCACGATCCTGGTCTCCGGCGCCGCCTCCGAGGCCGCCTCGGGAGCCGCTCAGAAGGTCTTCCTGCCGCTCGCCTACCGGCAGCACCTCCCGGTCGCCCTTGAAGATGTCCGCCCGGGTGGACCCAACGACGCCGCCGGTCAGTCCGTGTTCTTCATGCTGGTGGCGCTGAGCGTGGGTTCCTACGCGAGTGTGGTGGCCATCGCCGCCGCGACGGCGAAGCTCCGGGTGGGCATCCGCCTGCTGGTGAGCGCCGGCACGGCCCTGGTGGTGGCCGGAATCGCCACTCTCGTGGCCGGCCCGGTGTACCAGGTGCTCAACGGCTACGAGTGGAACATCTGGCTGCTCGGAGCCCTGTATTCCTTCGGCATCATCAGCATCGGGCTGGGCCTCCACCCGATCCTCGGCAAGTGGACCACCCCCGCTCTGACGCTCTTGTTCGTGATGCTCAACTTCACCAGCAGCGGCGGCGTGTACCCGGCGTCACTGTCCCCCACGTTCTTCGCCGGGCTGAACACCTTCTGGAACGGCGCGGCCTGGCTCAACGCGGTCCGCGACCTGACGTACTTCCCGGGCGCCGACTTCGGCATGGACGGTCTCAAGCTGGCCCTCTGGGCCCTGGGCGGAATGGCCCTGGTGCTGCTCAGCCACCTGGCCACCGTCAGGAAGCGCCAGCTGGCCGACGACACCCTTCCCGTGTCCCGCGAGGAAGAGGAATCCTCGGTGGTCGCCGCGGGCTGACTCAGACGTCCGGGACCCGGATGATCTTCTGCTGGACCGCCGTCGTGATGGCGGCGGTCCGGTTGTCCACGCCGAGCTTCGCGTAGATGTGCACCAGATGCGTCTTCACGGTCGCCTCCGAGATGAACAGCGCCCTGGCCAGCGCCCGGTTGGACAGGCCCGTCGCGAGCATTTCCAGAATCTCCACCTCACGGGCCGACAGCTGCGGGACCGGGTTCCTCAGACGTCCCACCAAGCGGGCCGCCACCTCCGGGGCGAGCGCGGTCTCCCCCGCGGCGGCAGCCCGGACAGCGGCCCGGATCCGTGCGGACTCGGCGTCCTTGAGCATGTACCCGCTGGCACCGGCCTCGAGGGCGCTGAGGATGTCCGAATCGCTGTCATAGGTGGTCAGGACCAGCACCGGGACCGGTCGGACACCGCTCTCGCCCTGCCGGATCCTCCGGGTGGCCGTGACGCCGTCCATGCCGTCGCCCATCTGAAGATCCATCAGGACCAGGTCCACATCCTCCCCCAGCGTCTGCCGGCGCCGCAGTTCGTCCAGGGCCGCCGCGCCATCGGAGGCTTCGGCCACCACCCGGATCCGCTGGGCATCGTCCGCGGCGGGCGGGACGGCAGGGCCCGAGGGGTCCTCCAGCATGGCCTTGAGCCCGGCACGGACCACCGGATGGTCGTCGACCAGAAGCACCTCGATCATGACGATCCTTCCCTTCCGGAAACGTCGTTCCCGGGGTCCTCCCCGGAATTCTTCGCGACCCTCTGCGCCGCGCTGTCCGTCGGCGCCGCCGGAACCCGGATCGCCACCACGGTCCCCTCGCCGGGAGCCGACTCCAGCACCACGCTGCCGCCCAGCGATTCAATGCGGGTCCTCAGCAGACCGAGCCCCACGCCATCACCCACGGCCGGGGCATCGGGACGGAAGCCGACGCCGTCGTCGAACACGTCCAGCGTGAGTTCCCGTTCCAGGAAGCCGAGGGTGAGCACGGCGTGCTCCGCCCCCGCATGCCGGAGGACATTGGCCAGCGACGCCTGAGACGCGCGGAGCAAGGCCTGGGACAGCTCCACCGGCGTCTCCCGAGGCTCGCCACTGACCCGGAACCGCACGGACAACGGGCTCTCCGCGGCGCGGGCCTGCCGCTCGGTGTCCGAGCAGAGCGCCTCCAGGAGCTCCGGAAGGGCCGCACCCGAGGAGGCGCCGGGCGACCGGACGAACTCCCGCGCCTGTTCGAGCGCCGAGGACGCCGTCTCCTCGACCACCCGGAGCCGTTCCCGTGCCGTGTTCAGGTCCTCCGCGTCCAGGGAGCGGCCCGCAGCACGGCTCATCAGGACGATCGAGGACAGTCCCTGCGCCAGGGTGTCGTGGATCTCCCGGGCCAGGCGCGCCCGTTCGGACAGCACCCCGGCTTCCCACTGCGTGGCGGCCAGTTCCGAACGGGCTGCCCGCAGCGCGCCGGCGACGCGCCGCTGCTCCTCGGCCTCGCGGTACAGGGCTTGATAACTGAGGGCCGTCACCACGGCGAACGCAGCCCCGAAACACGGACCGATCACCAGCGCGGCGTTCGGCGAGCCGGGAGCGGAGTGCAGGAGCAGCGCCAGGACCAGCGCCGCCGTCGTGCACAAGACCCCCAGCAGCCCCGCGCCCCTCGGCAGCAGATGCAGCTCCAGGAAGAACAGCGGGAAGGCCAGCCACGCGAAATCCGGCGACAGCACCAGCAGCACCAGCCACAGCACGACGACGACGGCCAGCCACCACCGTGCGTAGGGCGCCGGATCGAGCCGGCCGGCTCCGAGCGCGTGACGTTTCTCGGCAGCGGTGCCACCCAGATACACCGCCGCGAGCAACGCCGCGACCGGGTAGACCGCCACCGGGGACCAGTCTGGCGCTGGACCGGCGGTGCCGAGCGCCAGGGAGTACCGGACCACGCCGAGCAGCAGGAGCGCGGCGAAACCGAGGTGCAGGCTGACCCTCAGGACCCGCAGGATGAGCTGGGTCCCCTGGGCCGGATTCCGGACAGCGTCCAGGGGGCTCTCACCCGCGCCGCGAGCGGCGACCGGGCGGCCGTGGAGTCCGGGTCCGTTTCCCATGCCACCACCCTAGCGGCGGGCTCCGACAGGAATCCCTCCGGACACCGGTCCGCCCCATCAACCATTCGGTTGATTCGGCGCTCAACCACAGCGAGCGCCCGGTTCAACCACCCCGCCGATGTGCGCGCGCACGCTCCGCGGGAGGCTGGAGATACGCCAGAAACCCCGGCATCCCAGGAGACCCCACCATGTTCCTCGCCCTCCGCGACCTCCGCTTCAGCAAGGGCCGTTTCGCCCTCATGGGCGGAGTGGTCGCGCTCATCACCGTCCTGCTCGTCATGCTCTCCGGCCTCACCGCCGGCCTGGCGCACCAGTCCACCTCGGCGATCGGAGCCCTGCCCGCCGGTCGCGTGGTCTTCGGGGCGCCCCAGGGCACCGCGGCGAAAGCGAGCTACGCGGATTCCGAGGTCACCCCGGAGCAGGCCACGGCCTGGTCGCGGGACGCGGGCGTCACGGCCGTCCCGCTCGGCATCTCGCAGGGCAAACTGCGCACCGGCACGGCGGCGTCCACTCCCGACGGCGGTCGCACCACCAACGCGGAGTTCTTCGGATCGGACGGCGTGAACGGCACGGCGCTGGCGCCCGTGACGCCCGGCAAGGGCGAGATCGTGCTCAGCGAGTCCCTCGCTTCGGCACTGAACCTGAGCGACGGCGGCGTCCTGAACAGCAACGGCACGGACCTCAGAGTAAAGACCGTCGTCCCGGACCAGTGGTACTCGCACCTCGCCGTGGCGTGGGTGGGCCTGGGCGACTGGCAGCAGATGAACCGGGGCCGCGAGGCGACCGTCCTGGTGGCGCCCGGGGCGGACGCCTCGGCAGCGAATCGCGCGGACAGCCGGAACGGCACCGTCAGCGCGGAGCGCACCGCGAGCTTCCAGGCGCTCGACTCCTTCAAGAGCGAGAACGGCTCGCTGCTCCTCATCCAGGGGTTCCTCTACGGCATCTCGGCCCTGGTGGTCGGCGCGTTCCTGAGCATCTGGACCGTGCAGCGCACCCGGGACATCGCCGTGCTCAAGGCCCTGGGCGCGACGCAGGGCTACGTCTTCAAGGACGCCTTGGCGCAGGCCCTGATCGTGCTGCTGAGCGGCACCGTCCTCGGCGCCGTGATCGGCGGGCTGGGCGGCTGGTTCGCCGGGCAGGCCGCGCCGTTCGTGCTGGGTCCGCTGACGATCGCCGGTCCCGTGGTCGGCATCGTCCTGCTGGGCCTCGCGGGATCCGCCCTGGCCGTCCGCAAGGTCACCCGCGTGGACCCGCTGCTCGCGCTCGGCGGCAGCTGAGCCGTCCCGCCCACACCCCGTCGTCATCACCAGGAGAACCTCATGAACACGCCAGCACTGCAGCTCGAATCCGTCACCGTCGACTACCCGGACGGCGCCGGGACCATCACCGCCCTGGACCAGGCGTCGCTCACCGTGCACCAGGGGGAATTCCTCGCACTGACCGGCCCGTCGGGCTCCGGGAAGTCCACCCTCCTGGCCGTGGCCGCCACGCTCGTGAAGCCGACGGCCGGGCGGATCCTGGTGGATGACCGCGAAGTCCAGGCGCTGGGCCGGAAGGAGCAGGCGGCCCTGCGGCGCGAGAAGCTGGGCATCATCTTCCAGCAGCCGAATCTGCTGCCGTCGCTGACCGCCGTCGAGCAGCTGCTCGTGACGCAGCATGTGCGCGGCTTCGGCGGAAAGGCGGCCCGCGCGACGGCGGAGGCCCGGGCACGTCGGTTGCTCGCCGCCGTCGGGCTGGAAGGGCAGGAGGAAAAGCGTCCGCATCAGCTGTCCGGCGGGCAGCGGCAGCGGGTGAACATCGCCCGGGCGCTCATGGGCGAGCCGAGCGTGCTTCTGGTGGACGAGCCGACGGCGGCGCTGGACGAGGAGCGCAGCCGCGCCGTGGTCGAGCTGCTGGCCCGGATCACGCACGAGTTCGGCACCGCGACGGTCATGGTCACGCACGATCTGGAATTCGTCGAGCTCTGCGACCGCGAGGCCCACATGCGCGACGGGAAGCTGAGCGAAGCCGCTTTCGCGTGACGCTTGGCCGCTGACCTTCCTTCGACTTCGGGGGTTCGTTCCGGCCTCGGTGGCTGCAGGCCCCGTTCTCGGAACGAACCCCCGAACTCGGCAGGAAAGGGCCTCAGCCCGCGACGACCTCCGCCGTGGCCTCCGCGATCGCCTGCTCCTCGTTCGTGGGGATCACGAGCACCGGGATCCGCGACGCCTCGGTCGAGATGACCCGCGGCTCCTTGGAACGCACGGCGTTGAGTTCCGGGTCGAGCTCGATCCCCAGCGCTCCGAGCTGCTCGCAGACCAGCGCCCGGAACGGCGAGGAGTTCTCCCCGATCCCGGCCGTGAACACGATCGCCTGCGCCCCGCCCACCGCCACGTGGTACGCGCCCACGTATTTCGCCAGACGGTAGGCGGCCACCTCGAGCGCCCGCCGAGCGCGCAGGGGGTCGATGCCGGAGGAGGTCCCGTCGTCATCGCCCACGGCTTCGGAGGCATCCACGAGCGTCCGCATGTCATTGGAGCCGCCCAGGCCCAGGAGCCCGGACTCGCGGTTCAGCAGATCGTCCAGCGCGTCCGCGTCCAGGCCCTGGCGTCCGAGGAACACGAGGATGGACGGGTCGATGTCGCCGGAACGGGTGCCCATCACGAGGCCCTCCAGCGGTGTGAAGCCCATGGACGTGTCCACCGAGGCCCCGCCCTTGACGGCCGTGGCGGAGGCGCCGTTGCCGAGGTGCAGGATGACGCCGTTGAACTCATCCGGCGCCTCGCCCAGCAGCGCGGCGGCGCGGGCTGCGACGTACTGGTGGCTCGTGCCGTGGAAGCCGTAGCGGCGGATGCCGTGGCGCGTGTAGAGCCAGTCCGGGACGGCGTAGCGCCAGGCCTTCTCCGGCAGCGTGCGGTGGTAGGCGGTGTCGAACACGGCCACCTGCGGCAGCTGCGGCCACTTCTCCGTGATGGCGCGGATGCCGAGCACGGCGGCGGGGTTGTGCAGCGGGGCCAGCGGATTGAGCCGCTCGATGGCCCGCGTGACCTCGTTATTGATCAGGACCGGCTCGGCGAACCGCTCGCCGCCGTGCACCACGCGGTGCCCGACGGCGTCCACCTGCCGGTCGCCCAGGACCTCGTGCAGGCGCGCCGCCACGATCTCGAGGGCCGCTCCGTGGTCCGGGACCGCGGCCGGGGTGTCGCCGTCGGGCTGGCCGATCCGCTCCACGAGGCCCTCCAGCAGCACCTCCCCCGCGTCGACGTCGCGTACCTGGTATTTCAGGGAGGAGGAGCCGGAGTTGATGACGAGGATGAGCATTCAGTTCTCCTGGGATGCGGCGGGCGACGGCGTGGCGACGCTCTGGGCCTGGACGGCGGTGATGGCCACGGTGTTGACGATGTCCTCCACCGTGCAGCCCCGCGAGAGGTCGTTGACGGGCTTGTTCAGGCCCTGCAGCACCGGCCCGACGGCGACCGCGCCGGAGGACTGCTGCACGGCCTTGTACGTGTTGTTGCCGGTGTTGAGGTCCGGGAAGATGAACACGGTCGCCTGGCCGGCCACATCCGATCCCGGCAGCTTGGCCGCGGCGATCGCAGCGTCCACGGCGGCGTCGTACTGGATGGGGCCCTCGACGGCGAGGTCAGGCTTGCGCTCCCGCACCAGCTCCGTCGCGGCCCGCACCTTGTCCACGGTCGCGCCGGTGCCGGAGCCGCCGGTGGAGTAACTGAGCATCGCCACGCGCGGGTCCACCCCGAACTGCCGGGCCGTCTCGGCAGAGGCCAGCGCGATGTCCGCGAGCTGTTCGGCCGTGGGCTCCGGGTTCACGGCGCAGTCGCCGTAGGCGAGGACGCGGTCCTGCATGAGCATGAGGAACACCGAGGACACGATCGCCACGCCCGGCCGGGTCTTCACGAACTCGAGCGCCGGGCGGATGGTGTGCGCGGTGGTGTGCGCGGCGCCGGAGACCATGCCGTCCACGATGCCCAGCTGCACCATCATGGTGCCGAAGTAGCTGACGTCCAGCATGGTCTCGAGGGCCTTGGCGAGGTCCACGCCCTTGTGAGCGCGGAGCCGGGCGTACTCCTCGGCGAACCGCCGGCGCAGCTCACTCGTGGCCGGGTCCACGAGCGTGATGCCGTCCAGGGAGACGCCGTGCGCCGCGGCCAGCTCACGGACCGCGGCCTCGTTGCCGAGGATGGTCAGCTCGCAGACGTCGCGGCGGCGCAGGATCTCAGCGGCCCGCAGGATCCGCAGGTCCGTGCCCTCCGGCAGCACCACGTGGCGGCGGTCCGCCTGGGCGCGGCCGATCAGTTGGTGGAGGAAGCGCAGCGGGGTCATCGACGCCGGGCGGCTCAGGTTGAAACGCTCGAAGATCTCATCCTCGTCCACCTGGCGGGACCACTCGCCGAGGGCCGAGGCCACCTTGCGGCTGTTGCCCGTCGAGATCTCGCTGCGCACCGCCGAGACGGCTGTGGCCGTGTGATAAGTGTCCTCGGGGTGCGCGAAGAACGGGAACGGAGCACCGGCCAGCAGGGGAAGAATGTGCGGATCCGGCATGAGGCCGCCGCTGAGCACCACCCCCGACGGCACCGGGAAGTCGGGCGACTGGGTGGAGGCGAGCACACCGGCCAGGATGTCCGCGCGGTCGCCGGGGGCGATCACCAGATCCCCCGGTTCCAGGGCGCCGATGAAGTTGCCGAGGCTCATGGCGGCGACCTTCACACCGGCCACCTCACGTTCCATGTCCGCGGTGCCCGCGAGCAGCTGGAGCCCCAGGGCCGCGGAGATCTCGCCGGTGGTGGGCCGGGCCATCTCCGGGCGCTCCTCCAGGACGTAGACGGGGCGCTTCGCGTCGCCCGGGCGGATGGCGGCCCGCACCTCGTCCACCCGTTCCGGATCGGCCCGGTTGACCATGACCATGAGAAGGTCCGCGTGCACGGCGGAGAGCTCGGCCCGGACCACGTCCACCGCGTCCGCGATCTCCTCCGGGTTGAGGTCCTTGCCGCTGACCACGGCCACCACGGGACAGCCGAGGTCCTTGGCCAGCTGGGCATTGAGATCGAACTCGACGGCGGAATCGGCGCCGGAGAGGTCGGAGCCTTCCACGATCACCACGTCGCACAGGGCGGAGACCTCGCTGAACGCCTCCACGCAGAGGGTGCTGATCTCCTCGCGGCGTCCTTCGGCCACCAGGCGCCGGGCCTCCTTGAGCGTGAGCCCGGCCCGGCAGACGGCCGGGTCCAGGCCGTAGCGTTTCCGGATCAGCTCCACCATGGGGTCGTGGTCCGGGGTGTCGCCGGGGACCACGGGCCGGAAGTATCCGATCCGTCCCGCCCGGCGGTAAAGGGCCTCGGCCAGGCCGAGGGCCACCACGGATTTGCCCGATCCCGTGGAGGTGGCGGTGACGTAGATTCCTGTGAACATGGCGCTCCTGAGGTTGTTCCACCCCCATCCTGTCACCGCGTCTCCCGGCCGCCCATAGCGTGCGTCACTATGTCGCGAGGTTCACACCCGGCCCCCGCCGCCGTAGGCTGGAAGCGGCCGCCGGACCCCGGTCCCGCGCCCCATTCAACCCACGCATCTCCTGGAGGCCTCAGCATGTTGTTCAGCAAGAAGGGCGACGACGCCGCACTCGCCAAGCTCCGCGAAGCCCCTGCGCCGTACGCGGAGATCGGCGAGCGCCTGCACGCCATCATCCGTGAGAACGCCCCCGCCCTGGAGCCGGTGGTCCGCTGGGGCCTCCCGTTCTACGTCCGGAACGGCGAGGACCTCTGCTACATCAAGACCGGCAAGGACTACATCGCCTTCGGCTTCGGCGAATCCGTGAACCCGGCCTACCAGGAGGGCGCCTCGATGCACCCGATCGTCTGGAACATCACATCCCTGACCCCGGAAACGGAAGCCACCCTCGCGGACCTGATCCGCAAGGCAGCCGCCTGACCCCGGGCACCACACTCAACGCGCGACGACGAGGGGAACCCGCCGCCGTCGTCGCGCGTCAACCGAACGGGACACTGAAGGACATGCGGGAGTCGGCGTCAAGGGGCCCCGCGGCCCGGCCATAGCGGAAGCCGCACACCACGCCGCGGGGATAGCCGACAGAGCATGTCCTTCAGTGTCCCGGCGAAAAGCTCACGCGTCGGCGCCGGCGGGCTCCAGCTCGTCGTCGTCGATCTCTTCGATCTCGACCGCGGCCACGACCTCCAGCGACTCGGGCCGGAGCATGAGGGCCTCGTCGTCCAGCTCGACCATGATGTACTCCTCGCCGTCGGCCAGGAAGTGCCAGGCCACCACGGTCTCGGCCTCGTAGACGAAGTTGGGGTCACCCAGGGTGATCTTCTCCAGCTCCACCTCGGCGAGATCGCACAGCTCGCGGATGATGATCTCGAAGTCCGGCATGTCCTCCAGGGAGGCGGCCTCGGCCTGGGCGCGGCGTTCCTCGAGGTCGTCCACGGTCTTGAGGCGCTCGTCGATCACGGCGTCCAGTCCGTCCTCGTCCACCACCAGCAGGCCCTCCAGTCCGCGCAGCCACGCGGCGTTGAGTTCCATGAGGTCCTCGGTCTCCAGAAGGGTTTCGAACTCGTTGTCGAGCTCCTCCTGCGCCAGGACGGCGTCGCTGACCTCGGTCTGCTCGTCTTCGGCGTCGCCGTCGAGGTAGGCGTCCACCTCGTCTTCGCTGAGAGCCTCGAAGGCCGCGGCGGTGCGGTCGAAGAGGGCCAGGTGGGCCGTGGCGCCCATGGCTTCCAGACCGCCACGGACGTATGCGTCAATCTCCTCACGGTCGGTGGCCGTGAACACGTACTGCGCGAACCCGCCGCCCAGTGCCTGGGTCAGGTAGAAGTCCACGTAGTAGCTGCGGAGGGCGTCCTCGGCGATCTCCGCCTGGCCCAGGAGTTCCTGGTACATGGCGTTGACCACGGTGACGTTGCCGTCCACCACTTCATCGGGGCCGGCTTCAAGGCTTTCCTTGAAAAGGACGACGGGGAGCTGCTTGTCGGTCATGCTGATCCTCACTCGAGAAGTCCACGGGACACTTCGACCGTACGCGCCGTCCCTGGGAGTGACCGGAGGTCCCGGGTCACGGGCGGGTGAACCTTGGGTGAACGGAGCCCCGGTTCGGTCTTCTTCAGTCTTCCTTCACGTCGATCCCGGCCTGGAGCGCCATCTGCACGGCCAGCTCCCGCACCTGGGTCTCGGTGAGGGTGGCGCCGCGGAGCCCGGTGACCGAGGTGAACACCCGGGCGTCGAGGCCGCGGAGGTCGACGTCGGTGGCCTCCAGGTCGCGGCTGTCCACGTCCTCGGCGTGGGAGCCGTGGAACGCGACGCGCTTGAGCTTCGCCAGCGGCACGTCGAGCGTGCGGAGGCGGCAGCCGGACACCAGGACGTCGTTGGCCTCGGCCCCGTTCAGGCCCAGGTAATCGATGCGGACGTCCCGCAGTTCCAGGCTGTCGATCTCCGTGCCTGAAAGGTCCAGGGTCCCGATGCGGCCGCCGGTGATCCGCACGCGGCGCAGCCGGGCGTTCCGGGCCACCAGTTCCGTGACCTGGAGATCCTCGACGTCCAGATCCGTCAGCGTGGCGCCGGTCAGGTCCAGGCGATCCAGCCGAGCGTCCCGGAGCACGCACTCGCTCAGGTGGGCGTGGGCCGCGTCGACGTCCCCGGACAGCCCGAGGACGGCACTCTCGGACACCTCGTCGTAGCGCCGGAGCCCGTCCACCTCGCCCAGATGCGCGGGCAGGTCCGGTGCCGACGCCCGGGGTGCGGCGGGGCGGTTCTTCCTCGTGGATGCCATGCCGCTCAGCCTATCGGCCGGGTCTGACAGCGTCCCCGGATTCCGCCCCGCGCGGATCCGGCCACCGGGGCGGGACGGGTGTGTCCCCCCGGGTGCCGGAACCACCTGTGTGCCACCTCGCAGACCGCTCCGGTGCCGCTCGCACTAGACTGTTGTGGATGGCCACCTCGCAGGCCCAGGAACGCTTGGGCACCCTCGCCGCGCGCTTTGACGAAGGCAGCGTGGAACGCGGCTACGAGTATGCCCGCCAGGAACGCGTGTTCAACGTCGTCTTCGGACGCACCACAGGGCTGCTCACGGGCCGGGTCGAAGGCACCCGCTCGTACCGCGCCGTCGCCAAACTCCAGCCGAAGGACGACTCCTGGGTCTGCCTCACGGCCCTCTGTGACTGCCCGGTGCGGCAGGACTGCAAGCACGTGGTCGCCCTCCTCTTCGCCGCGAAGGAACGCGGGCTGCTGGACTCCGACGACGCCGTCGCCCGCCGCCGCCGCGGACCGGCGCCGCTGCCGGGGGCGTCCTCCGCCTCCAACGGCGCCGCGGCCGCCGCACCGGCGGCGAAGGTGGCCACGGCGGCCTGGGAGAAGGCCCTGGCGCCCCTGCTTCCGGAGGCCACCGGCACGGCGTCGTCCGTGACGCCGCAGCTGGCCCTGCTCTTCGAGGTGACGGACCCCAAACCCGCAGTGTCCCGCGGCGGCCGGGTCTACAGCCAGGCCGAGCCCTCCGGCCTGCGCGTCCGCCCCATGTCCATGGGTGCCCGCGGCAAGTGGATCAAGAGCGAGGTCGCCTGGACCAACATCAACTACCTCAGCTATTACCGGAAGTTCAGCCGCGAACAGACGGACGCGCTGGCGGAATTCCTGGAGCTCTCCCGCATGCCGGGCCAGTATCAGGGCCCGGCGGGTCAGTGGCTGGAGCTCTCCCAGTACAACGGCAAGCACCTGGCCTCGGCACTCGCCGATCTGTCCGGCAAGGGGATCCTCTTCATCCAGGACACGGACCCCCGCTCCCCCGGTGTCCGGCTGGAACGGGAAGCGGCCGTCCTCGAGATCTCGGTGGACCGCCGCGAGGATGGGGGTCTGGACGTGGCCCCGCGCCTGGAGGCCCACGGTCGCGACCTCGATCTGAAGCGGCTCCACTTCACGGGCGACCCGGCTGCGCTCGCCTTCCACGGCGGGGCATCGGTGCCCGGCGGGATGGTGGACGGGACGCTCGTCCTCACCCCGCTGGCCCCCGCCACCCCGGAGATGGTGGCCTTCGCACGGTCCGCGGAACCGGTGCACATCCCCGCCGCGGACGAGGACCGTTTCCTCAGCGAGTTCTACCCACGCCTGCGTCAGGGCGCGCCCGTGGTGGCGGCCTCGGAGAGCGTGCGCCTGCCGACCATCGGCAAACCGGTGCTGTCCCTCCTGGCGGACTACCGCAAGGATCACCGTCTGGATCTGCACTGGGAGTGGCATTACACGAGCAATGGCAAGCAGGTCTCCCAGCCGCTCGCCTTCGACCCGGCCGACGCCGGCTACCGGGACGAGGCTCAGGAGAAGCGCATCCTGCACTCCCTGGGCAAGCCCTGGGAAGTGGTGGCCGCCCTGGCCACCGAGCCGTCGATCGGACCGGACGGGCTCTGGACCCTGCCCGCCCTGGCGCCCACTGCCACCCTCCACGGCATGGACACGGTCGCGTTCACCGAGGAGGTGCTGCCGCAGCTCCGCACCATCCCGGACGTGGAGGTGGACGTGAACGGCGTGGTGCCCGATTTCCAGGAGGCCGTGGAGGCCCCCGTGGTCCACGTCTCCACGCTGGAGAAGGACGACCGCGACTGGTTCGGCCTGGAGATCGTGGTGACCCTCGAAGGTGAACAGGTGGCGTTCGGGCAGATCTTCTCCGCCCTCGCGTCCGGACAGACCCGGATGGTCCTGCCGAGCGGCAAGCACTTCCCCCTCGACAGCCCGGAGCTCCAGCAGCTCCGCGAACTGATCGACGAGGCCCGTGCGCTCTCCGACCGTCCCGGCGAGGAACTGCAGATCAGCCGCTTCCAGGTGGGCCTGTGGGAGCAGTTCGCGGCGATCGGCGTTGTGGAGGAGCAGGCGAAGGAGTGGCGCCGCAGCGTCACCGGTCTGCTGAACGTGGACGACTCGATGCGGGACCTCGCCGCTCCGGCCGGCCTGCACGCCGAGCTGCGCCCGTACCAGCTGGAGGGTTTCCGCTGGCTGCGCTTCCTCTACGACCACCGGCTGGGCGGCGTCCTGGCCGATGACATGGGTCTGGGCAAGACCCTCCAGACGCTGGCGCTGCTGTGCTCGCTCCGCGAGGACCCGCCGGCGACCGACGACGGCGGCACGCGGCAGCGCGCCCCGTTCCTGGTGGTGGCGCCCAGCAGCGTCGTGTCCAACTGGGCGATGGAGGCGGCACGTTTCGCGCCCGGGCTGAAGACCGTGGCCGTGGCGGAGACCTTCAAGCGCAGCGGCCTGAACCCGGCGGAGGAGTTCGCCGGGGCGGACCTCGTGGTGACGTCATACGCCCTGTTCCGCCTGGAACTGGAGCAGTATCAGAAGCTCAGCTGGGACGCCCTGGTCCTGGACGAGGCCCAGTTCGTGAAGAACCACCAGTCCAAGGCGTACCAGGCGGCGCGGAAGCTCGACGCCCCGTTCAAGCTGGCCATCACCGGCACGCCGCTGGAGAACAACCTCATGGAG
Source organism: Arthrobacter sp. RAF14 (assembly GCF_052114185.1). Taxonomy (NCBI): domain Bacteria; kingdom Bacillati; phylum Actinomycetota; class Actinomycetes; order Micrococcales; family Micrococcaceae; genus Arthrobacter; species Arthrobacter sp. RAF14. The sequence goes on from NZ_JBFREG010000008.1 coordinate 99,361, forward strand.
CTGTGGGCGCTGCTGTCCATCGTGGCGCCGGGGCTGTTCCCGAGCCCCGGGAAGTTCGCCGAGTACTACCGCAGGCCCATCGAACTCCACGGCCATCCCAAGCTGCTGGCCAAGCTCCGGCAGCGGATCCGGCCGCTCATGCTGCGCCGCACCAAGGAGCAGGTGGTCAAGGAGCTGCCGCCCAAGCTGGAGCAGGTCCTGACGGTGGAGCTGAACCCGCGTCATGCCAAGGCCTACCAGACTCATCTGCAACGTGAGCGCCAGAAGATCCTGGGTCTCCTGGAGGACGCGAACAAGCACCGCTTCACCATCTTCCAGTCGCTGACCCTGCTCCGGCAGATGGCCCTGGACCCGTCCTTGGTGGACCCCGAACTGAGCGGCGTCCGGTCGAGCAAGCTGGATGTGCTCTTCGAACAGCTGGAGGACGTGCTGGCCGAAGGGCACCGCGCCCTGATCTTCAGTCAGTTCACCGGGTTCCTGGGCAAGGTGCGGGAACGGCTCGACGCGGCGGGCGTGCAGTACGCCTACCTGGATGGGGCCACCCGGCAGCGCGCCGACGTGATCAGGTCCTTCAAGGAGGGCGACGCGCCGCTGTTCCTCATCAGCCTCAAGGCCGGTGGTTTCGGCATCAACCTGACCGAGGCGGACTACGTGTTCCTCCTGGACCCGTGGTGGAACCCGGCCAGCGAGGCACAGGCCGTGGACCGGGCGCACCGGATCGGACAGGACAAGCAGGTGATGGTGTACCGGCTGGTGGCGAAGGACACCATCGAGGAGAAGGTCATGGCGCTCAAGGCGAAGAAGTCCAAGCTCTTCGACTCGGTGGCCGGAGACGAGGCCCTCGCCTCCACCCATCTGACGGCGGATGACCTGGCCGGGCTGTTCCGGGAGTGATTTCCGATGCGGGGTCAGTTGATGCCGCGTCGAAGGGCGTTGTCAGGCATTAAGTGACCCCGCATCGGCAGAATGAGGGCCCTACCGGCCCCCGACGCGCGGGCGTAGCCTGAAAGGGCAGTGTCCACGTCTGCCGAGGAGGAACCATGACGGACTTCCGCAGTTACACCGCCGAGGAACGGGCCAGCTTCGTCGCCCCCGCCTGTGAGATGTGCGGGCAGCACCGCCACGTGCGCTGGGTCCCTGTCGAGGACCCCGGCGACGCGGCCCGCTGGACCCCGCGCGATTCCGGGTGCAGCAACGAAGCGTGCACCGGATTCCGGGTGTAGGGCGCCGTTCGAGGACACCCGCACGCCCGCCCGGACGCACGAAAATGCGCCCTGATTCACTTTCCGCGGGTCAATATCCCCGCAGAAAGTGAATCAGGGCGCGGAAATCCGTTAACGCCTGACCGGGCCGGTACGACGCTTCAGCCCCGCAGAGCCACGAGCCCGGCCGCGGCGTCCGCCACCGGCGTCGTGCCGTCGGTGAGCTCCACGATCTCCCGGCTCAGACCCGGCTGGTGGAGCACCTCGGCCAGGAATGCCGCCACGTTGCCCCGGCGCACGTCCCCGTACTCGATGGCGGGCCCGGCCGTGACGAGGCCGTCACCGGGCTCATCCTTCAGCGTTCCCGGCCGGACGATCACCCAGTCGAGATCCGTCCCCGCGAGGTGGACGTCCGCGGTCTTCTTGACCCGCATGTAGTGCTCGAACCCCGCGTTCGGGGACTCGCCACCCCGCCCGGCGTCGGGGAAGACGGACACCAGCACGAATCGCTTGACCCCGGCCTGTGCCGCGGCGTCGGCGGCCTTCACCAGGCCGTCGCCGTCGATCGCGGTGGTCAGGTCCCGTCCCGTGCCGTGGGCCCCGGCGGAGAATACGACGGCGTCGTGCCCGGCCAGCCTGGCGGCCAGGGTCTCCGTGGAGTCGCTGATGAGGTCGCCGAGCACGGACTCCGCCCCGGTGCGCGTCACGGTCTCGGACTGCTCGGGGCTCCGGTGCATGCCGGTGACCTGGTCCCCGCGCTCCACGAGAAGCCCGGAGAGGATGCTGCCGATGCCGCCGGCGGCGCCGATCTGGAATACCTTCATGAGTTCTTCCTCCCGGGAACGCTCAGCCGATGGTGGACACGTCGATGACGAAGCGGTACCGGACGTCGGAGGCGAGCACCCGCTCGTAAGCCTCGTTGACCTGGTCCGCGTTGATGACCTCGATCTGCGCGCCGATGCCGTGCTCGGCGCAGAAGTCGAGCATCTCCTGGGTCTCCGGGATGCCGCCGATGTTGGAGCCGGCCAGTGCCTTGGCCCCGCCGATCAGGCTGAAGATGTTCAGTTCCAGCGGTTCGCCCGGGGCGCCCACGCAGACCATGGCGCCGTGCGGCTTCACCAGTCGGAGGTAGTCGTCCAGCGGGATCTTCGCACTGACGGTGTTGAGGATGAGGTCGAAGCTGCCCTTGAGATCCTGGAAGGTGGTCTCGTCACTCGTGGCGTAGTAGTGGTCTGCGCCCAGCTTGAGCCCGTCCTCCTGCTTCTTCAGCGACTGGGACAGCACCGTCACCTCGGCGCCCAGGGCGTGCGCCAGCTGGACGGCCATGTGGCCGAGTCCGCCGAGGCCGATCACGGCGACCTTCTTGCCCGGCCCGGCGCCCCAGCGGCGCAGCGGCGAATAGGTGGTGATGCCCGCGCAGAGGAGCGGGGCGGCGACGTCGAGCTCCAGGGAATCCGGGATGAGGAGCGTGAACGCGTCGTTCACCACCACCTGGCTGGAGTAGCCGCCCTGGGTGATGGTGCCATCGAAGTCCTTGGAGGCGTAGGTGCCGACATTGCCGTTCAGGCAGTCCTGCTCCTGACCGGCCAGGCACTGCTCACACTCGCGGCAGGAGTTCACCAGACAGCCCACGCCCACGCGGTCGCCCACCTTGCGGGTGGTGACCTCGGAGCCGACGGCGGCCACGATGCCGGCGATCTCATGGCCGGGGGTCAGGGGGTACGGCACCGGGCCCCAGTCACCGCGGACGGTATGGATGTCCGAATGGCAGATGCCCGCGAATTTGATGTCGATCAGCACGTCATGCGGGCCGAGTTCGCGGCGTTCCACGGTGGTGCGGATGAGCGGTTCGGTGGCGGACGGTGCGGCGAGGGCGGCAACGGTAGTCATGAGGACTCCTTCACGGTGGGGAATGGCAGGTCCAAGGGGTTGAACCGGCAGGGGCGGAAGGGAATTCCCTCGGCCGGCCGATTCACCCGCATTTCCCACTTTCGCACAGGCTGCTCCTCTGAGGGAGAGCCTGTGAGAGCCCCTCAGGAATTCCCGGGCGGAAGCCCACCGGCGGAGTCCAGTCCGGTCGGAGGCTCGACCAGCAGGGAGAGCGGGAACCCGGCGAGCAGCGCGACCATCTCGTAGTAGTCGCGGGCGAAGACGTAGCCCGGCAGGTCGAACTCGCCGGCCCGGAAGTCCAGGTAGGCGGCATGGGAGGGGAAGTACTGCTCGGGCAGGCGATCCTGCAGGAAAGTCTTGGCGATCGCGAGTTCCCGCGCGGCCTGGAGGAAGATCAGCTCTCGGGCGGTCTCCGCGGGGTCCGCCGCGCTCCACCACCGCTGACGCCGCAGCGTCTCCTCGACTGCGAGCTGCACGTCCTCGGTGAACCGTTCCGCCGCGTCGCGGGGAGTCGGATGTGCGGCCACGGCTTCCAGCAGTGCTTCGACACACACCGGGCATCCTTTCGGACCCGGTGCGCTGTGCCGTGGCCGCATCACGCAGTTGATGATCACTCGCACGGCGGTCTCCTCACCGGTGGGGAGGGAAGCATGCCGCCCGGGACATGGCGAACAGGCATGACGACGGTCCTTTCTGCGGTTCAGGGGCGGGCCCCTGTGCAGCAGGGGTCGTTCAGGAGTGGGAGGAGCCGTTCCGGGAACGGCGCGCCTGGGCGGCGCGGCGTGGGTCCTTGAGCACGGCCTGCGCCGCGGCGCCCAGGGCCCTGACCAGCACGGGGGCGGGCTTACCGGCCAAGCGCACCACGGCCAGCGGGGTGGAGACCGTCGGTTCGATCAGCGGCAGCACATGGATGGAGGGATCGTCGCGGCGGGCCGCGATCGCGGTCTCCGGCACGACGGCGGCCCACAGCCCGGAGGTGACCAGGCTGAGCAGCGCTTCGTTGGAGTCGGCTTCCATACGGGCCTTGATCTGCAGCCCGGCGGCCCGCCAGACCTCATCGGCGATCTGCCGGGCCCGCATCTCGGTGGCGAGCAGGCCCAGAGGAACCTCGGAGAGCATCCGGCCGGTCACCGCCTCCAGATCCTCGGGGAACATGCCCGGGGCGGCCGCCACCACATTGGTGACTTCCCCCAACGGAACCGTCACCAGATCCGGGCCATCCGCCGCGGACGGGTGGATGATCCCGGCGTCGAGCTCGAAGGCCCTCAGCCGCGCCACCACGTCCTCGCTGTTCAGGCCGGACTGCACGGTGGCCCGCACCAGCGGGTGGGCATCGGCCAGGGCCGACACCACCCCTGTGGCCAGGGCGATGCCTGCCGGGATGGTGCCGATCCGTGCCACGCCGGTCAGCTGACCACGGGCCGCGGCGATCTCGGCGGACAGCGCCTCCTGGTCCGAGACCACCCGGCGGGCCCAGGTCAGCGCCATCTCGCCTTCAGGGGTGAGCCCCTCAAAGGCGTGTCCGCGGCGCACCAGCGGCACCCCGAGTTCCACTTCCAGCTTCCGCACCGCTTCGGAGAGCGTGGACGGCGAGACGAAACACGCCGCGGCCGCCCGGCCGAAGTGCTCTTCGCGCGCGAGAGCGACGAAGTACTGGAGTTGAGTCAGAAGCATGGC
>NZ_JBFREG010000009.1:0-45596 GCF_052114185.1 Arthrobacter sp. RAF14
TCATAGCGTGGGGGAAACGCCCGGTCCCATTCCGAACCCGGAAGCTAAGACCCACAGCGCCGATGGTACTGCACTCGTGAGGGTGTGGGAGAGTAGGACACCGCCGGACACAACCACAAAGGGTGGCCCAAGCAACGACGCTTGGGCCATCACTGCTTTAACCACCAACACCAAGCACCAGCCACACAGCCACACCACCAACAGCAAAGGCCCCCACCACCCGGTGAGGGCCTCTCCTGTTTAACCACCGTGGTGTCAGGGGTCCTGACACCACATGTGAAGACCGCTGGGCCCGTCGGCCGGGTGATCGTCGGTGTTTCCTCGGATCTCCGTGGACGTCACCCCGGCCCCACGGTTCCGGGCTACACGGCAGCTGCTGTCAACGGGCCGGCTCAAGGCCGGGCGCGGCCGCCCCGCAGGTAGACGGTTGTGGTGTGGGTGAAGAACTCCCGTGCCGCCTGACCCTGTTCCTTGGGTCCGTATCCGCTCTTCTTCGCACCTCCGAACGGCACGTGTGGGTCGGCGCCGGCGGATTCGGAGTTCACATGGAGCACGCCGACGTCGAGCGTCTCCAGTCCTTCCAGAGCCAGGGTGAGGTCCTGCGTGAACAGTGCTGCGGACAGACCGAATTCCGAGTCGTCAGCGAGCTTGAACGCCTCCGCCGGATCTGAGGCCCTGCGGACTGCGAGCACAGGCCCGAACAGCTCATCGCGCCACAGCACGGAGTCGCCGAACACTTCGAGGACTGTGGGCGCCACGAAGTGGCCTTCCGCGGGGACTGCGGCTTCCGGACCTCCCGCCAGCAGCCGGGCACTTCCGGTGATGGCGTCGTCGACAGACTTCAGAATGGCATTCCGTGCCTGCGCGGTGATGACTGGCCCGAGATCGGTGCCGGCCTCCAGAGGGTCGCCGACGCGAAGAGCTGCGACACGAGCAGTGAGCCGTGCCAGGAAGTCATCCGCGATGGCGTCCTCCACGATCAAGCGGGAGGTCGCGGTGCACTTCTGACCGCTGGACCGGAAGGCGCCGAGCAGGACCTGTTCGAGCGCGAGGTCCAGATCGGCGTCGGCCAGGACGATCGCGGCGTTCTTGCCTCCCATCTCCGCCTGGACCGGAACGCCCCGTGCGGCGGAGCGCCCGGCCAGAGTCCGCCCCACACCCGTGGACCCGGTGAAGCTGAGTCCGTCCACATCCGGATGGTCCACCAGGACATCGCCGAGCGACCCGGACCCCAGGACCAGGTTGAGCACCCCTGCGGGGAGGCCTGCCTCATCCAGCGCCTGGGCGAGGCGCATCGCCAGCAGGGGCACGGTGCTGGCCGGCTTCCACACCACCGTGTTGCCATGGATCAGCGCGGGCGCGATCTTCCAGGCCGGGATGGCGATGGGGAAGTTGAACGGCGTCACGACTGCCACCACGCCCAGCGGTTTCCTGGTCACCAGGATCTGCTCGCCGGCGCGGGGCGAATGGAAGACGGCCCCGGCGTCGCGTTCGGCTTCGGCCGCCTGATAGCGGAACACCTGAGCGGCGCGCAGCACTTCGCCCTTGCCCTCCGGCAGGGTCTTGCCTTCCTCGCGGGCGAGTTCGGCGCCCCAGGCCTCGGCCCGGCTCTCGATCACGGACGCGGCACGCAGGAGGATGGCGCCGCGTTCCGCCAGGGGGGTGCCTGCCCAGGCGGGGGAGGCCGCGCGGGCGGCAGCTACGGCGTCGCGCGTCTGATCTTCGGAGGCCTGGGGCCCGGAGGCTACCAGCTCGTCCGGGCGGCTCGGGTTCCTGCTCTCCAGCGGCGCGCCGTCGCCGTCGAGCCAGATCCCGCCGATGTAGTTCTGCAGTGTGGTGCTCATCTCACTCCTCTCCGGACCGCGCGGTGCTCAGCGGAACGCCGGGACGCCGGTGATGTGGTTGCCGAGCACCAGGGTGTGGACCTCATCGGTGCCTTCGTAGGTGCGGACCGATTCCAGATTGTTGGCATGGCGCAGGGGCGAGTAGTCCAGGGTGATGCCGTTGCCGCCCAGGATGGTGCGGGCCTCCCGGCAGATCTCGATGGCCTCACGGCAATTGTTGAGCTTGCCCACCGAGATCTGGTGCGGGGCGAGCTTGCCGGCATCCTTGAGGCGGCCCAGTTGCGTCGCCAGGAGGAGGCCCTTGTTGATCTCCAGCGCCATGTTCACGAGCTTCTCCTGCGTCAGCTGATAGCCGGCCAGAGGGCGGTCGAACTGGAGCCGCTGCTGGGAGTATTCCAGCGCGGCGAGGTAGCTGTCCCGGGCGGCACCCATGGCGCCCCACGCGATCCCGTAGCGGGCCTCGTTGAGGCATTCGAACGGGCCGCGCAGCCCCTTGGCGCCGGGGAGCAGCGCGGTGGCGGGGAGCCGGACCTCGCTGAGTTCGATGTCGCACTGCACCGAAGCGCGCATGGACAGCTTGGGCTGGATCGGCGTGGCGGTGAAGCCGGGAGTGTCCGTGGGCACGATGAAGCCGCGGACGCCGTCGTCCGTCATGGCCCAGATGATGGCGATCTGCGCGAGCGTGGCCAGGCCGATCCAGCGCTTGGATCCGTTGATCACCCACTCTTCGCCCTCCCGGCGCGCGAAGGTCTTCATGCCGCCCGGATCGGAGCCGGCGCTCGGCTCGGTCAGGCCGAAGCAGCCGATGATCTCGCCGGCCGCCATGCGGCGCAGGTACTCGTTCTTCTGCTCCTCGGTGCCGTGCTTGTGGATGGCGCTCATGGCCAGGGAACCCTGCACGCTGACGAAGGTGCGCAGGCCCGAGTCTCCGGCTTCCAGCTCCAGGGCGGCGAGGCCGTACTCCACGGCCGTCCGGCCCGGGCAGCCGTAGCCCTTCAGGTGCATGCCGAGCAGGCCGAGCTGTGCCATCTCGGGAATGATCTCCACGGGAAACACGGCGTCCTCGTACCAGCGAGCGATGTCGGGACGGATCCGCCGGTCAACGAACTCCCGGACGGTATCCCGGAAAGCGAGCTCTGCGGGGGTGTAGAGGGAATCGATGTCGACGAGGTCGTAGATGCTCATGGTCTCTCCCTGGGGTGTGACGGCGGTCATGAGCACCACGGTACTGAGCGCGGGAATCGGCTTCATTGGTCGGTTCGACTCGATTACAGTGTCTTCTGGTTGAAATGACCAGGCTCCGCCGACGAGCCGTCACCCGGAGCGCAAGGAAGCGACACGATGATCAGCCTGGCCCAGATGCAGACCACCCTCGGAGCCCGCCTGACCACCCTCGACGGCAAGCCGCCGGCGGCGCGTACCGTCTCCGGGGTGCATATCTCGGAGCTCGGGGATCCCACTCCCTACCTGGAAGGCGGCGAGCTTCTGCTCACCACGGGGATCCCGTTCCAGGGGCCCGGCCGCCGGACCGAGGAGTACGTGGCGCGCCTGGCCCACCACGGCGTCTCGGCGCTCGGGCTCGGCCTCGGCGCCGGGCTCGACGAGGTGCCCGACGCCCTGGTCAGGTCCTGCCGGGAGCGCGGCCTGGAACTTCTCGTGGTCCCGGACGGGATCCCGTTCATGGACGTCTCCCGCGCGTACTGGGACCTCGTGGCCCGGCTCGGCCAGTCCGATCTGGTGGCGAGCCTCGGAACCCAGACCGCGCTGGCCCGTGCCGCCGCACGGCCGGACGCCCTCTCCTCGGTGGTCCGCGCTCTGGCCCAGGCGCTCGGAGGCTGGGCCGCCTACCTCCCCGCCGAGGAGGAACGGCCCACGATCTGGCCGGAGAGCACCCGGCCCCTCCTGCCCCAGCTGCAGCAGGAGACCGCGCGGCTGAACCTGCGAGGGCTCCGTTCGGCAGCCACCTTCCAGGTGCATGGCACGGGTGTGGTGGCCCATCCGGTGCTCGTGGGGCAGCGGATCGCGGGGGTGCTGGCCATCGGGGCCGGCCGCACCCTGACCCGTGCCGACCGTCAGGTGATCCAGACCGTCTGCGTGCTGCTCTCGCTCAAGGCGCAGCAGGATGAGGAGGCCGAGCGGCGCACGGGACTTCTGCATTCCGCGGTCGCACGGCTGGTGGCCGGGGGACACTTGGAAGCGGCGCGTCTTCTCGCCGCGGATGTCGGCGTCACCCTGCCGCCGGGCCGCATCCGGCTGCTGCTTCTGGAGGGTCTGCCCACGGGGGTTCCGGACCGCGAGGTGTCGGCAGTGCTTGGCGCCCTCGACGGCGGGCCGGCCGTCGATGCGGGAGCCTTGCGGCTGCGCTGCACGGAAGGCGGCGTGGAGATCTGCCTGGTCGACGACGACGCCGTGCGGTTCCCGGCGGACCGGGCGCCGGGGGAGGGGGCCGGCGTCGTCGTGCGGGCGGTGCTGAGCGCGCCGCTCACGCCGGCTCAGGTTCCTGGACGCCTCGAATCGCTCCGGGAGGTGCTCGCGCAGGCCCCGGCCGGGGCTCTGACCCGGCCCCCGGTGAGTCCGCTCGATCCCCGGGCCGCGGGGTGGGTGGAGACCTTGCGCGCCCACGACCGGGGTGATCTGCTCGCCACGGTCCAGTGCTACCTCCGAAACCGCGGCCAGTGGGAGCCCGCGGCCCGTGAGCTGGGCATCCACCGGAATTCGCTGCGTCACCGCATCGGCATCGCCCAGCGGCTGCTGCAGGCCGAACTGGACGATCCGGATGTGGCCGCGAATCTCTGGTTGTCCCTCAAAGGCTCCTGAGCCGGATCAGCTGCGGAGCCACTCCCGGAGCCGTTCCGAATGCTCACCGAGGAGCGGCGGGGCCTGGGTTCTGGCCGGGAATGACGGCGTCCAGGAGATCGGGTGTCTCACCTGGCGGCCCACGGTGGCCCCCGTCGCGTCCTGCACGTCGATGGTCGGCTCGAGGCCCAGCTCCTCGGCGTAGGCGATTCCCTCATCGATCCCGCAGACCCGGCCTGCGGGGATGCCCGCGGCGCTGAACGCCTGCTGCCAGGCGGCGGCCGTGTCCGTGGCCAGGACGGATTCCAGCTGCCGGGTGAGTTCCTGCCGGTGGGTCACCCGTGCGGTGTTGGTGGCGAATCTGGAATCGGTGGCGAGGGGGTCCAAACCGAGGAGACCGGCGAGCCGTGCGAATTGCGTGTCGTTGCCGCAGGCCACGGCGAGCGGGCCATCGGCACAGTTCAGGAGTTGATACGGCGCGATCGACGGGTGGTCATTGCCCATGCGGCCCGGAACCACCCCGGCGCCCAGGTAGGCCTGTGCCTGATTGGCGAGCGCCCCCTGGAGGCTGGAGAGGAGATTCACTTCGAGATGAGCGCCCCGTCCGTGCCGGTGCCGGGCCGTGAGGGCGGCGAGGATGCCCAGGGTGGCGTCCTTGGCCGTGAGCACGTCCACGAGCGCCACCCCGGCCTTCATGGCCGGACCGTCGCTTTCGCCGGTGATGCTCATGAGGCCGCCCAGGGCCTGGACCACGAAGTCGTAACCCATGAGCCCGGCGCCGCCTGCGGTGCCGAACCCGGAGATGGAGGCATAGATCAGGCCGGGGTTCTCCGCGGCGAGTTCCTCGTAGCCGAGACCGAGCCGCTCCATGCCGCCGGGCTTGAAGTTCTCCACCAGGATGTCCGCACGGCGGGCCAGTTCGCGGGCGAGTCCGCGGTCCTCCTCGGATCCGAGGTCCAGACAGAGCGATTGCTTGTTCCGGTTGACGCTTTCGAAGTAGGTGGAGCCGGTGGCGGAGAACGGCGGCCCCCAGCTCCGGGTGTCGTCGCCGGATCCGGGGCGCTCCACCTTGATCACGGTGGCACCCAGATCCGCCAGGGTCATGGTGGCCAGGGGGCCCGCGAGGACCCGGGAGAAATCGGCCACGACGAGCCCCTCCAGTGGCAGTGAGCCGTCCTGTGCCGTCATGGAGGCCGTCCTCTCGGGGTGATGCTGGGGATCGGATGGAGCGTGTGGAACACACCTTAGGGAGCTTGCCGGGGAGCGCGCAGTGGACGGAAGCGACGGACCCTGGACGGATCATCCAGTGTTTCGGTGGCGTGACGGTTTCAAAAATTTTTGAACGTCATTCATAAATACTCTTCCCTTGGAGGTGACGGACGACTATCGTCTCGGTGTGGCGTAGAACACATTTCGCCAGTGGCCGGAACACCACCCGGCAGAATCCCGGACCGGTCCAGCGGTTCGGCTGAACCTTCCGGTCACACCGGGCGGTCTCCGCGAGGGACCGTCCGCCTCCCCACAAGAAAGTCTCCCCAAGATGTCCCAGAACACTCCTCGCCTCAGGCGAACGCTCGGCCTGTGGTCGATCGTCGGCCTCGGCGTCGGCTACATGACGCTCACCACGGTCTTCGACACCTTCGGGATCGTGTCCGAAGAGACCAACGGCGTCGTGCCCACCGCCTACCTCGTGGCCCTCATCGCCCTGCTCTTCACCGCGATCAGCTACGGCCGCATGACGCGCGTCTTCCCGTCGTCCGGCTCCGCGTTCACGTACACCTCGGAAACCATTCATCCGAATGTCGGCTTCCTGGTGGGCTGGACGTCCCTCATGGACTACCTGCTGCTGCCCCTGGTGAACGCCCTGATCGTCCGGACCTACCTGACCTCGCTCTTCCCGGATGTTCCGGAATGGATCTGGGTGGTGCTCTACGTCGCGATGATCACGCTGCTGAACCTCTGGAGCATGACCAGCACCTCCCGCATCAATGGACTGCTCGTGGTGTTCTCCACCGTGCTGATCGTGGTGTTCCTGGTTCTGGCCTGGAACGCGATGCAGAACGGCATGGGCAACGGCACTCCGTTCACCTCGCAGCCGTTCTTCCACGACGGTGTGGACACGAGCGCCGTCATCGCGGGCGCCACGGTGGTCTGCTTCTCCTTCATCGGCTTCGACGCCATCACCATGTACTCCGAAGAGGCCAAGGACGCCAACACGGTGCCCCGGGCGATCGTGATCGCTCTGCTGATCGGCGGCCTGGTGTTCTTCGTGGCCGCCTGGTTCAGCCAGGCCACGTTCCCCACGGTGGAAGGATTCGAGAACACCGATGAGTCCCTGCTGCCGCAGATGGCTCTGAAGGTGGGAGGCCAGTTCTTCCAGATCCTCTTTACCGCGGCATCGTTCGCGGCGGCCGTCGCCTCCAGCCTGTCCTCCCACGCCTCCGTGTCCCGCATGATCTACGTCATGGGCCGCAACGGCAAGGGCGTGGTGTCCCGGTTCTTCTCCTTCATCCACCCGAAGACCCACACGCCGTTCAACGCCATCCTCTTCGTCGGCGCGGTGTCCCTGCTGGCCATCCCGCTGTCCCTGGACTTCGTGGCCTCGATGATCAACTTCGGTGCCCTGATCGCGTTCACCTTCGTGAACGTCACGGTGGTGGTGTACTTCGTGTTCATCAAGAAGGAGAGGAAGGGGCCGGCCGCGATCCTGCGCAACATGGTCCTGCCGGTGATCGGCATGATCCTGACCGGCGTGCTCTGGTACTTCCTGTCCGACGAAGCCCGCCTGTACGGCGCGGTCTGGCTCGGCGCCGGCTTCGTGGTCCTGCTCGTCATCACGCGGTTCTTCCGCAGGCCCCTCAGCGTCCGCATGGAGGACGAGGAGATCGCCGAGGTCACGGGAGAGGAGCTCGGTCAGGCCGCCCGCTGACGCCGCACGACTGAAACGTTCCGGCCGGCCGCGAGGCCGGGGGACTGCCGGGGCACGCTGCGCAGCGTGCCCCGGCAGTGTCTTGTCCGGCGTCGTCGTGCCGCGGAGTGGCGCGGCTCACGGCCTTCCCGTCGCCTAGAATGGAAGGGATTGTGCCGGGCGGAGTCCCGGGGAAAAACCAAAGAGGCGAAGAGATCGACTGCGTGCGGCGCTGGTCGGCTCGCACAAGGAGGAATCCACCATGGCAGAGCACGACGGCGGCCGGCGAAGCGGCCGGAATTTCGGCCCGCAGGGCAACCGCAAGCCTTTCGGCGACCGCAACTCCCGTGACGGCGAGCGTGGTGGCGGTTTCGGTGACCGGAAGCCCTATGGCGACCGTCCCCAGCGTGACGGTGAGCGTCGCCCGTATGGTGATCGCAAGCCTTTCGGTGATCGTCCGCAGCGTGACGGTGAGCGTCGCCCGTACGGTGACCGTCCCCAGGGCGAAGGCTACGGCCGCGGTCGTGACGATCGCGCAGGCGAGCGCGGCTCCTTCGGCGAGCGTCGCCCGTATGGCGACCGTCCGCAGCGCGACAATGATCGTCCTTCGTACGGAGAGCGCCGCTCGTACGGCGATCGTCCGCAGCGTGACGGCGAACGCCGTCCCTACGGTGACCGTAAGCCTTACGGTGATCGTCCGCAGCGTGATGGCGAGCGCCGCTCCTTCGGCGACCGCCCCCAGCGTGATGGTGAGCGTCGTCCGTATGGTGACCGCAAGCCTTTCGGTGACCGTCCGCAGCGTGATGGCGATCGTCCTTCGTATGGTGACCGCAAGCCGTACAGCGATCGTCCGCAGCGTGATGGTGAGCGCCGCTCCTTCGGTGACCGCCCGCAGCGTGATGGTGAGCGCCGCTCCTTCGGTGACCGCCCGCAGCGTGATGGTGAGCGCCGCTCCTTCGGTGACCGCCCGCAGCGTGATGGAGAGCGCCGCTCCTTCGGTGACCGCCCCCAGCGTGACGGCGAGCGCCGCTCCTTCGGTGACCGTCCCCAGCGTGACGGCGATCGTCCTTCGTATGGTGACCGCAAGCCGTACAGCGACCGTCCGCAGCGTGATGGTGAGCGCCGCTCCTTCGGTGACCGTCCGCAGCGTGATGGTGAGCGCCGCTCCTTCGGTGACCGTCCGCAGCGTGACGGGGAGCGCCGCACCTACGGCGACCGTCCCCAGCGCGAAGGCTACGGCCGTGACCGTGATGACCGCGGCGGCAACCGCCGCGACGATGATCGCCGCTCGTTCTCCCGCCGGGATGACTCCGGGAACGGGCCCCGTGACTCCTTCGGCCGCTCGATCAACCCTGCCGACCTGCGTTCCTCCAACCGCCCGGACCGCGAGCGCTCGCCGGAGATCGACGAGGATGTCACCGGTCGCGAGCTGGACCGCGCCACGTTCGGCGAGCTGCGCACTCTCGAGAGCCGGAACGGCATGTTCGTGGCGCAGCACCTCGTGATGGCGGGCCGCTACCTGGAGGAGGACGCCGAGCTGGCCTACCAGCACGCGCTCGCCGCCAGCCGTCGTGCCGGTCGCCTGGCGTCCGTCCGTGAGGCCGTCGCCGTCACCGCCTACACGGCGGGTCACTACGCCGAGGCTCTCAGCGAATTCCGCACGTTCCGCCGCATTTCCGGCTCGAACGTGCACCTGCCGCTCATGGCCGACTCCGAGCGCGGTCTCGGCCGTCCGGACAAGGCACTGGAGCTGGCGCACAGCGAAGACGCCCAGGACCTGGACGCCCCCGGCAAGGTGGAGCTCGCCATCGTCGCCTCGGGTGCTCAGGCGGACAAGGGTGACTTCGCCGCGGCACTGGCCGAGCTGGAGATCCCGCAGCTGGACATCAACCGCGCCTTCTCCTACAGCCCGCGTCTGTTCCGTGCCTACGCCGATGCTCTGGTCGCCGCCGGGCGCGAAGACGAGGCCACCCGGTGGGCCCGGCAGGCACTGGTCGCCGAGGAGGCCCTGGGGGTCGGACAGTTCGCCGAGCCGGAGATCTTCGACCTGGTCGGTGACGACGAGGAAGACGAACGCCGCCAGGCGGTCCGGAACGAGGACGCCGAGAACGAGGACGCCGACGACTCCGCCGAGAACACCGACGAGGCTGACTCCGCGGATCCGGCCGAGGAGGACGAGACCGAGGTCTTCATCGACGAGGCTGACGGCCTGGTCGAGCAGCCCGCCGCCGAGGAAGGCTCCGGAGAAGACGCCGATGGGTCCGCCGAGGAGCCGGAAGACGGTTCCGAGGGCGCCGCTCAGGACCGCTGAGCATGACTCAGCCGAGTTCCTCCGCCCTGATCGACGGTTTCGACGCGATTCTCTCGGATCTGGACGGGGTGGTCTATGCCGGCCCGTCCGCCATCCCGGGCGCCGTCGAGGCCCTCTCCCAGCTCGCGGGCCGGGGGGTGGGCCTGGCGTATGTGACCAACAACGCCTCCCGCTCCCCGGAGCAGGTCGCGGAGCACCTGCGGGAGCTCGGCGCTCCGGCCACGGCCGACCAGGTGGTCACCTCGCCGCAGGCTGCGGCGAGGTTGCTGGCCGAAAGGTTGGCACCCGGTTCCCGAGTCCTCATCACCGGCAGCACCGCGCTGGCGGCGGAGGTGACCGCCGTCGGTCTTGAGCCGGTCTGGCAGGCCACGGATGATCCGCAGGCCGTGGTCCAGGGGTTCGACCCCGGACTCGGCTGGAAGGATCTCGCGGAGGCTTCCTACGCGGTCGCCACTGGCATCCTCTGGGTGGCCACCAACACCGATCTGTCCATCCCGCAGGCCAGGGGCATCGCTCCCGGCAACGGGACCCTCGTCGCTGCCGTCCAGGCGGCCACGGGTGTGACGCCCGTCGTCGCGGGCAAGCCCGAGGTTCCGCTGTTCCACGCGGCCGCGGCCCGGCTGTCGTCCTCGCGTCCCGCCGTCGTCGGCGATCGCCTGGACACGGACATCCTGGGCGGCAACCGCGCCGGCTTCGCCACGATCCAGGTGCTGACCGGCGTCAACACGGCGCGCGACGCCCTGAACGCGCTCACGCTGGAACGCCCCACCCATCTGATCGCGGAACTGGGAGCGCTGTACCTCCCGTATCCGGAGACGGTGAACGACGACGGCGTGTGGCGCGTCGGCGCGGCGGTCGCCGTCGTGGAAGGCGACCGGGTGGTGGTCACCGCCGCAGAGGACTCGCTGGACGGCTGGCGTGCCGCATGTGCCGCCTGGTGGTCCGCCGTGCCCCACACGGAGACCGCCACCGATCCTGAAGTGGTCTGGCGGGCTTCCTGAAGCCCGGAGATCCACGGCCGCACGACGCGGCCCGTGACGTGTCGGTCCGACCCGTGACGTCGCTACCATGGGGACTGATGGAAGCCGAGGAGACCGCAGTGGATGACCGCGCGGACGAGGAGATGAGCCCGGTGCAGGATCCGGCCGTGGATCAGGTGCTGTCGTCCCTGGAAGAACTGGAGAACGCGCCTGTGGAGGAACATCCCGCCGGGCTGGACCGCATCCACGATGCGCTCAGCTCCCTCCTGGACGGTCCTCTGGTGCCCGGGATCCAGCCGCGATGACCCGGCTTGATCAGGAGCTCACCCGTCGTGGACTGGCCCGGTCCCGCACGGAGGCGGCGCGGCTCATCTCCGCGGGACTTGTGAGCAGCGCGGGTCAGATGCTCGGCAAGGCCTCCGTGCACGTGACGGAGGAGACCGAGCTGAGGGTCGCCGAGAGCGGCATCACCGAATTCGTCTCCCGAGCCGGCCATAAGCTGCGCGGCGCCCTGGACGCGTTCCCTGCGGTCTCGGTGGACGGCAAGCGCTGCCTGGACGCGGGCGCCTCGACCGGCGGGTTCACGGACGTCCTCCTGCGGGCGGGTGCCCGTGAGGTCGCGGCGGTGGACGTCGGGCACGGGCAGTTGGTCGAACAGCTCCGCCGGGACCCTCGGGTGCACGTCTTCGAAGGCGTGAACGTGCGGTACCTGAAGCCCGCCGAGATCGGGGGAGAGGCCGCACTCACCGTCGCCGATCTGTCCTTTATCTCGCTGACCCTCGTCATGAAGCCCCTGGCGGCGTGCACGCTGCCGGGTGGCGATCTGGTGCTCATGGTCAAGCCGCAGTTCGAGGTCGGCAGGGAACGGCTGTCCCGCACCGGCGTGGTGAACAGCACCGAGCAGCGCCGGGAGGCGGTGGGCCGCGTGGCCCAGAGCGCCGTCGACGCGGGGCTGGCGCTCCGTGGCCTGGCGGAGAGCCCACTCCCTGGTCAGGACGGCAATCACGAATACTTCCTCTGGCTGGCACGCCCGGCCGGAACCGAAGCTGTGCCTGCCGGAACCGACATGCCTAAGATCGACCCAGGTGATGTCATCGATCCGGCCAGCCCGCGGACCACGGTGACGGAACTCCTGACGACCATCTGGCCGGCGCGTTAGCCCGGCCGACACACTAGGAGCGGGTATGAGCCGGCGAATCCTCGTCTTCGCCCACACGGGGCGCGAAGAGTCCCTCAAGGCTGCCCGCGAAGCCTGTCTGGAACTGACGTCCAGCGGCCTGATCGCCGTCATGAATCCTGTCGAACGCCAGGACATGGAGGACTACTTCGGGGACCGGGACACGCCCACGGAGATCCTGGGCCAGGACTGTGAGCTCGACGGGATCGAACTCGGCATGGTCCTGGGTGGCGACGGCACCATCCTGCGTGCCGCCGAGATGGTGCGGGAGATCAACATCCCGCTCCTGGGCGTCAATCTGGGCCACGTCGGATTCCTGGCCGAGAGCGAGCGGGCGGATCTGAAGGACACCGTCCGGTGGATCGCCCGGAAGGACTACGTGGTCGAAGAGCGGATGACCATCGACGTGCAGGTCTGGGTCAAGGGTGAGCGCATCTGGCACACCTGGGCCCTCAACGAGGCATCGCTGGAGAAGGGCAACCGGGAGCGCATGCTGGAGGTGGTGATGGAGGTGGATGAACGCCCCCTGACGTCCTTCGGCTGCGACGGCGTGGTCATGGCCACCCCCACCGGATCCACCGCCTACGCGTTCTCCGCGGGCGGCCCGGTGGTATGGCCGGAGGTGGAGGCTCTCCTCATGGTGCCCATCAGCGCCCACGCCCTCTTCGCCAAACCGCTGGTGGTCTCGCCCCGTTCCCGGCTCGCGGTGGAGGTCCTCACCCGGACCGACGCCCACGGAGTCCTCTGGTGCGACGGCCGCCGCTCCTTGGACCTGCCGCCCGGCGCCCGGATCGAGGTGACGCGTTCGGACACCCCCGTCCGGCTCGCACGCACGCACCAGACTCCGTTCTCCGCGCGGCTCGTGAGCAAGTTCGAACTGCCCACCAGCGGCTGGCGCGGACCCATGCACCAGGCTCACACGATGCCCACCGGCCAGGTCCCGCTGGTGGAACAGCCCGTCCTGGGCCATTCGGTCCTCAGGCCGGGGGAGGCTTCAGGGCCCGTGGCTCCGGACGGACCACAGGACGGACCACGGACCAGCACCCCGGTGCCCAGCCCGAAACACCTGTGAACCGTCCTGACCGGATGGCCGCACAGGGGAGACGAGACGAAAGCACAGCATGATTGAAGAAATCCGCATCAGGGACCTCGGCGTCATCACGGAGGCGAGGCTCCCGCTGGGCCCCGGCCTCAGTGTGGTGACCGGTGAGACCGGCGCCGGAAAGACCATGGTGGTCACCGCCGTCGGGCTCCTGCTCGGCGCGCGGGCCGACGCCGGAGCGGTGCGGGTGGGTGCCAAGGCGGCCAGTGTGGAGGCGACGGCGCTGCTGCCGGAGGGCCATGCCGCGCTGGAACGTGCGGAGGAGGCAGGCGCCGAGGTCGAGAACGGAGCCCAGGGAACGGAACTGCTCCTGGCCCGCAGCGTCAGCATGGAGGGGCGCTCCCGGGCCTATCTGGGAGGCCGCTCCGCGCCGGTCGGAGCGCTGGCTGAGGTGGGCGAACGCCTGCTGGTGATCCACGGGCAGACGGACCAGATCCGTCTCAAGAGCGCAGCCGCCCAGCGTGAAGCGCTGGACAAGTTCGGCGGCTCGGCCCTGGCCGAGGCTTTGACCGCCTATCAGGACTGCTACCGCGCCTTCCGCGCGGCGGAGAAGGACCTGGCGGAGCTGCAGGCCGCGGAACGGGAACGCCTCCGGGAAGCGGAATCGCTGCAGGCCGCACTTGCCGAGATCGACGCCGTGGCTCCGGAACCGGGGGAGGACGAACGGCTCAAAGCCGAATCGGTGAAGCTGGCGCACGTGGAGCAGCTGCGGATCGCGGCCGGAACCGCCCAGAGCACGCTCAGTGGCGACGACTACGCCGAAAGCGGTGACGCGCTGCAACTGCTCACCGCCGCGCAGCGGACGCTGGAACAGGTCGCCCAGCACGACCCCACCCTGGAGACCCTGGCCTCGCGCGTCGCGGAGACCGCAGTGGTCCTGGAGGACATCGCCTCCGAACTCGCCCACTATTCGGCCGGGCTGGAAACGGAGGGGCCGGAACATCTGGCGGGTCTGGAGGCCCGGCGTGCCGAGCTGTCCAAGCTCGTCCGCAAGTATGCGCCGAGCATCGATGAGGTGCTGGAGTGGGCGGAGGCGTCGCGGGTCCGGCTGGACGAGCTGCAGGGCGACTCGGAGCGCATCGAAGGTCTGCAGGTCCAGGTCGAGAACCTGCGGGCCGAGCTGAGCCGGCTGGCCGCTGACCTTCACGACCTCCGGGTGCGGGCGGCCGGCGAACTCGCCGAGCGTGTCAGCGCGGAGCTGGCGGCGCTGGCCATGAGGGACGCGCGGCTGCACGTCCAGGTCGAGGAGGCGCCCGAGCCGGGTCCGCACGGTCAGGACCAGATCGCCATCCTCCTGCAGCCCCACGCCGGCGCTCCGGCACGTCCCGTCGGCAAGGGTGCCTCCGGCGGTGAGCTTTCCCGGGTCATGCTGGCGATCGAGGTGGTGCTCGCCGAGGTCGATCCGGTGCCGACCTTCGTGTTCGATGAGGTGGATGCGGGGGTCGGCGGCCGGGCCGCCGTCGAGATCGGACGTCGGCTGGCCATGCTGGCCCGTCATGTCCAGGTGCTGGTGGTCACACACCTTCCTCAGGTGGCGGCCTTCGCCAATCAGCATGTCAGAGTCATCAAGAACAGTGTCCGGGGCGCCGACGGCGATCTGGACAGCGGCTTCACCTCGAGCGATGTGGAAGTGCTCGACGATGATACCCGTGTGGTGGAACTGGCCCGCATGCTCGCGGGCCAGGAGGAATCCGAATCCGCGCGTGCTCACGCGCAGGAACTTCTGGACGATGCGCGTCAGTTCACAGCATCGACCATGGCCTGAGAAAGACAAAGGGTGATAGGCTTGAACTCCGTGGTGCAGCGATCCAATTCCCGTGTAAATTCCCGCTTCCAGGACTCCGGCAAGGTCACCAAACAGATCTTCGTGACCGGCGGCGTGGCCTCCTCCCTCGGCAAGGGCCTGACTGCTTCAAGTCTTGGCCATCTTCTTCGGGCTCGTGGCCTTTCGGTCACCATGCAGAAGCTCGATCCTTATCTGAACGTCGATCCTGGAACGATGAATCCGTTCCAGCACGGCGAGGTCTTCGTCACGGATGATGGCGCCGAGACCGATCTGGACATCGGACACTACGAGCGCTTCCTGGATGAGAATCTGGACGGATCCGCCAACGTGACCACCGGTCAGGTGTACTCCACCGTCATCGCCAAGGAACGCCGCGGCGAGTACCTCGGTGACACGGTCCAGGTCATCCCTCACATCACGGACGAGATCAAGCGCCGTATGCGCCTGCCCGCCGAGCCGAAGGCCGGGCACGAGGTTCCCGATGTCATCATCACCGAGATCGGCGGCACGGTCGGCGACATCGAATCCCAGCCGTTCCTCGAGGCGGCGCGCCAGGTCCGGCAGGACGTGGGGCGCGGCAACGTGTTCTTCCTGCACGTCTCCCTGGTCCCGTACATCGGCCCCTCCCAGGAGCTGAAGACCAAGCCGACGCAGCACTCCGTGGCGGCCCTGCGTTCCATCGGCATCCAGCCCGAGGCGATCGTGATCCGTTCCGACCGCGAGGTCCCCATGGCCATGCGCGAGAAGATCGGCCGCATGTGTGACGTGGACAGCGACGCCGTCATCAACGCCGCGGACGCCCCGAGCATCTACGACATCCCGAAGACCCTGCACGCCCAGGGCCTGGACTCCTACATCGTGCGTGCCCTGGACCTCCCGTTCAAGGACGTCGACTGGAGCAAGTGGGACACCCTGCTCGAAGCGGTCCACAACCCGCGTCACGAGGTCGAGGTCGCCCTGGTCGGCAAGTACATCGACCTGCCGGACGCCTACCTGTCCGTGACCGAGGCCCTGCGTGCCGGCGGCTTCGCGAACAACGCCAAGGTCAAGATCCGCTGGGTCCCCTCGGACACCTGCGAGACCGAGGCCGGCGCCAAGGCGGCCCTGGCCGGCGTGGACGCCATCTGCGTCCCGGGTGGCTTCGGCATCCGCGGCCTGGAGGGCAAGCTCGGCGCGCTCAAGTTCGCCCGTGAGTCCGGCCTGCCGGCCCTGGGCCTGTGCCTCGGCCTGCAGTGCATGGTCATCGAGTACGCCCGCAACGTCGTCGGACTGGAAGGCGCATCCTCCTCGGAGTTCGAGCCGGACTCCAAGTACCCGGTCATCGCCACGATGGAAGAGCAGGTCGACATCGTGGACGGCAAGGGCGATCTGGGCGGCACCATGCGCCTGGGCCTGTACCCGGCCGTGCTGGCCGAGGGATCCGTGGTCGCGGAGACCTACGGCGCCACCGAGGTGGGGGAGCGTCACCGCCACCGGTACGAGGTGAACAACAAGTTCCGTCCTCAGATCGCCGAGGCCGGCCTGGTGTTCTCCGGCACGTCCCCGGACGGCAAGCTCGTGGAGTTCGTCGAGCTGCCGCGTGACGTCCACCCGTACTACGTGGCCACTCAGGCCCACCCGGAACTGAGCTCGCGCCCGACGCGTCCGCACCCGCTCTTCGCGGGTCTGGTGCAGGCCGCGCTGGTCCACTCCGGTGCTCTGGAGACCGCAGCCAAGTAATCACGGCTTCCGCACGAAGGGCGGGGGCTCGGTCGAAGGACCGGGCCCCCGCCCTTTTTGTGATCAACACTTCTCCGGCACTTGTTAATCCAACGACTGGACTATTAGGCTATGGCCCATGAGTCAGTCTTCAGTCCCAGCAGCCCGGCCCGTGATTCCAGCCGGGCGTGACCTCACCCTCGACCTCGCCCGCGTGGCCTGTGTCCTGGTGGTCGTCTTCGTGCATCTCGTCCTGGTGGGCGTGGGGCGCAATCCTGATGGTTCGCCCCTCATCGACAGTCCGGTGACGGGCTCCCGCTGGGTGGCGCCGGTCTCCTGGGTCGCGGAGATCATGCCTCTGTTCTTCGTGGTGGGAGGGTTCGCCGCCCGGACAGGCTGGGAATCGGCGCAGGCCCGGGGCGAGAGTCCGGGCCGTTTCGTCCGCTCGCGGCTGGCCCGGCTGGCCCGCCCGGCGATGCCGCTCTACTGCTTCCTGGCCGCGGCGCTCCTGGTGGTCAAGGTGATCGGTCTGGACCCGGCGCTGGTGAGCGCGGTCGAGGTCCCCGTCGGTTCCGTCCTGTGGTTCCTGGGCGCCTATCTTCTGGTGCAGTCCCTGGCGCCGTGGATGATCCGGTGGCATGAACGTGCGCCCTGGCTCACGCTGGCACTGCTCCTCGCGGCGGCGCTGGTGGTGGATGTCATCCGTCTGGTGGTCGGCATCTGGTTCCTGGGCCTGGGCAAGATCGACCTGAACGGCTACGGCACCGGGGATGAGCTCTTCGGCATCCCCAATGTGGCGTTCGTCTGGCTCTTCGCCCAGCAGATCGGCTTCTGTCTGAAGGACGGCTGGTTCTCGCGGCTGGCCTGGTGGCAGCTGCTGGGCGTGATCGCTCTCGGTTTCCTGGCCATCGGCGCCTTGGTGGGCTTCGGCTCCTACTCCACCAGCATGCTGAGCAATCAATGGCCGCCCACCACGCCGATCGCCATCCTCGCCCCCATCCAGGCGGCCTTGTTCACCCTCCTGCGCCGACCGTTGACCGCCCTCATGCGGCTGGGCTGGATGCAGGCCGTGGTATTCGCCGCGGGATCCCGGCTCATGACGATCTATCTGTGGCACGTCACGGCCATCGTCGTCCTCACCGGTATCCAGCTTCTCCTGCCGCTTCCCATGCCCGCTCCGGGATCCGCCGTCTGGTGGCTGACCCGCCCGATCCTGATGGTCGCGGTCTTCGCGCTGGTCTGGGTCATCTCACTGTGGACGGCGCGGCTGGAGAAGCCGATGCCTGAACCGGCGGGAACCCGGGTCAGCCCGGTCGCGACCGTCGTCGCCGTCGTGCTGTTCGTCCTGCCGTCCATCGGCATCTCGGCCTACGGGCTGGACCTGCCGCTGGCCATCGGCGCGGTGCTGTGCACCGCGGCCTCGCTCCTCCTCATCGTGCCGCGGGGGAGTGCGACCACTGAGCGTTCGACGACGGCGGGCCATCTCGCGGCCTGAGCCCACCAAGCCGGCCACCCGGTTCAGGACTCCCCAGTTCTCAATGGCGGCACCGGGGCGTGGGCGCGGCTATTGTCGATAGTGGTGGTGCGCCGGTCGCGCACCTCCGGTGAACGAAGGAGAACCATGACCCAGGCACCCGGCGCCGAGCAGCACGGACACCTCGAGGGGAACGCCGGTGGCACGCTGGCCGATGCCGTCCACGCACGGCCTCTGGAGGGCCGGAAGACCGTGTTCTCCGGCCGGATCTGGGACGTCGTCTCGGACACCTTCTCCCTTACGGACGGCGGCCCCACCATGGTGCGCGACTACGTGGACCACACGGGCGCCGTGGCGATCATCCCCATCGATGAGAAGGGGCGGATCCTGCTCCTGAAGCAGTACCGCCACCCGGTGGGCATGGACCTGTGGGAGGTTCCGGCCGGGCTGCTGGACGTGCAGGGTGAGTCGCCGCTCGATGCCGCCGCCCGCGAACTGGCCGAGGAGGCGGACCTCCGCGCCGCCGAGTGGCATGTTCTGGTGGACTTCTTCAATTCCCCGGGAGGCTCCTCGGAGGCGCTCCGGGTCTTCGTCGCGACGGGCCTGAGCGCCGTTCCCGAGGACGAACGCCACGTGCGCACGGATGAGGAGTCCGAGTTCGAATACGCCTGGGTTCCGCTGGACGAGGTCGTCTCCGCGATCCTGGCGGGGGACATCCACAACGTCTCCACGGTGGTGGGCGTCCTTGCGCTGCAAGCCGCAGTGGCCCGGAGCGGTGGGAGGCTGACCGGTGAGGCGCTGCGCGGTGCCGGGCTCCGTCCCGCCGAGGCGTCCTGGACCGCGCATCCCCACTTCCGGTGAGCGCCCCGAGCGCCGGCCCCGACGCGGCGGAGAGCACCGCTCCGGCCGCGGAGCCCGCTGCGCCGCCGAGCGCCGTCGAACGCGGCATCCGGCAGTATCTTCAGCATCTCTCCGTCGAACGGGGCCTGGCCCGCAACACGCTGCAGTCCTACGAGCGTGACCTCAACCGCTACGCCCGTTTCCTGGCCTCAGAAGGTCTTGCCGGACCGCATGACGTGGAGCGACGCCATGTGAGCGCCTTCGCCCAGGCGCTGCACGACGGCGCGGACGGCGGCACGGCGCTCGGCGTCCGGTCGGCGGCGCGGACCATCGTCGCGGTCCGGGGGCTGCACAAGTTCTGGGCTCTGGAGGGGATCACCGTGAACGATCCCGCCCACGAGGTCCGCCCGCCGATGCCCGGCAAGCGCCTGCCCAAGGCGATCCCGTTCTCCGAGGTCGAGCGGATCCTGGAAGCCGCGGTGACCGACACCCCGGCCGGTCTGCGCGATGCCGCGCTGCTGGAGTTCCTCTACTCCACCGGCGCGCGGATCAGCGAAGCAGTGGGTCTGGACGTGGACGACCTGGCGCTCGCAGGTGAGGACTCCGACGGGCCGGCGCTGGTGCGGCTCTTCGGCAAGGGATCGAAGGAACGGGTCGTGCCTCTGGGCAGTTATGCGGCGCGGGCCCTGGAGGCGTATCTGGTGCGCGGCCGGCCGACGCTCGCGGCCAAGGGCAAGGGGACTCCCGCTCTGTTCTTGAACGTGCGGGGAAGCCGCATCAGCAGGCAGAGCGCCTGGGCGATCCTGAAGGCCGCAGGGGAGCGGGCCGGGATCGAACGGGACATCTCGCCGCACACTCTGCGCCATTCGTTCGCCACCCACTTGCTGGAAGGCGGCGCCGATGTGCGGGTGGTCCAGGAACTGCTGGGGCACGCCTCCGTGACCACCACGCAGATCTACACGCTGGTCACCGCCGACACCTTGCGCGAGGTGTATGCCGCGGCCCATCCTCGGGCGCTCGGCTGACCCTCTGTGGCCAGGTTCCGTCCGGAGGCCGCAGGCTATTTGCCGGCGTCGTAGTGGCTGGTGACCTGGGCGGCGGTCAGCGCCGTGGTGTAGACGGCCGCGTACTGGATCGAGCCCGTGAAATAGGACGGTCCGTTGTAGCCCGTCCCGTCCCCGTTGGCCCACCCCGCGAGGGTGCCGCATCCGATCTTCCAGTACCCCGAGTAGGGTTCCCCGGTGGTGACCGCCGTGTTGGACCCGACGAGTGCTCCGTCCACGTACAGCCGCATGCCCGACGACGAGAGTACCGCCACGGTGTGGTGCCACGCGCCGTCGGCGTAGCTCTTCCCGGCGGCCGTCGAGAGCGTCCTCACGGCGTTCGGGTACACACCGAAGACGATTCTTCCGGCGCTGTCCAGGTAGAGATGGCGGTCGTTGTTGGCGTCGGCGCTGCTGTTGGCGGCGGTGCCGAAGCCGATGATCTTGCCGTTGCTCGTGGTGGTCGTCCGGAACCAGGCCTCCAGGGAGAAGGTGTTCGGACCGGCATTGAGGCCGGGGAGGGAGAGACACTGGTTTCCGGGGAAGGACACCGAGACGGCAGGGGTGTCGCGCGCGCATCCGGTTGACGCCGTCGTCGTGGGCGTCGTCAGATAGTTCCCGGTTCGGCCGCTGCCGGAGAAGTCCGTCTCGTTCCGTGCCGTTCCCGCGGCGAGAGCGTAGGCGCCGTAGGTGGACGCGGCACCCAGGTTCGCCTCCGCCTGTTTGCAGGTGAAGAAGGTCCGGGTTCCCGCGACGTCGGCGCTGTTCCGCACGCTCGCCCCGAAGGCTCCGTGGGTGCTCATCGCATTCAGGAGAGCGACGGCGATCGCGGCCGACGCGGCGATCAGGATGATCGGCAGCGCCCCACGCCTGTTCTTCGCCGGTGCGGGGGCGCCGGCGGCCGCTGGGCGTATCAGCAGGGCGACGACGAGCGGGACGAGACAGACCCCGAACACCAGCACCTGCTGCCACCATTCCAGGGCCGGCAGGGGATTGATCACGTAGTGGCCGGACGCGTTGGTGGTGGTCACCTGGGTGACGGCGTCCTGACCGCTGCTCAGTCTCCGGGATCCGGCGCTCATGGGGAAGAGCCCGGTGTTGACGACGTGCATCAGCACGCCGTCACGGGAGTCGGCCGGGCGGTAGCCGAGCAGCTGCATATTGGTCCACGGACGGAGCCACAAGGAGATTGCCGCGACCACGAGCGAGCCGCCGCCGAGCCGCACGCTCTGCTTCCAGACCGGGTTGTCCCGGCGTGAGCGGGCGAGTACCTCGACGATCAGGCCGCCGCCGAGCAGCCACGGAAGGGCCCGCACGGCCCAGCCGAGACCACGAGCGCTCCAGACCACGGAGCCGACGACGTCCGTGGTGGGCACGCGCCAGCCGTCGACCGCCCCGTTCAGATCACCTTTGGTGGTCAAGCGCTGCGGCGTCTCGGCGATGATCCGGTGCGTGTACACGCGGCTGTCCACGCGGAACGTCGCGATCTCCCCGACGTCGTAGGCGGGCTGGGGGTGAACCACCACCAGCGAACCGACCGGAAGCGTGGTCCCCATGCTGGGCGTGGTGACCGCGAAGACGCGGTACCCGCTCAGGAGGAACATTGCGACGCCGAGCACCAAAAGAATCCCGGCCCCCGCCCCCCAGAGGGCGAGAGCCGGGCGTCTGGGAACCAAAACGCTCAAGGGACGGACCTCAGGAGGAGAACGTCCAGGTCAGCGGCTGGCTCAGCTGCAGTCCCGAGTAGGTGTTCCCCGTGGCGGCGGGAACCGTCACGGCGAACGTGAACGGCACGGTGCTGCCGGCCGGAACCGAGGCGGCCGCCGTCTTGGCCAGGATGTCCACCGGAGCATTGAAGGCGGCCAGCGTGCCGCTGTAGATCGTGCTGGATCCGGAGGTCACCACGACGGTCACCTTGGAGCAGAGATCGGTCGCGGTGCCGTTGACGGGGCCGTTGTTGCTCTGGGCGCAGGCGGCCGGGCTCAGGTTGAAGGCCGACGCCGGGACGGTGCCGGTGTTCTTGATGGTGATCTGCGTCGAGACGGTCTGTCCGGGCACCATCGCGAGGTTTCCGCCGTACTTGTTGATGGTCGCGCACGTCGCCGTGTTCGTGGAGATCGAACCGCCGTCCGTGCTGTTGCACAGAATCGTCCCGGCCTGGTTCGCCTCCTGCATCGACAGGCTGCCGAGGCCGGCCGTGTCGGTGCTGTTGGTGATCGAGGCGGTGAAGGCGGCCAGGGTCGGGGACATGCTGAGTGCCAGCGCCACCGAGCCGACGGCGCCGGCGATCACGATCGGCAGATGACGGCGCAGGCGCCCCTTGCGGGCAGGGGTGATCGAATCAGACTTCAAGATTTCCTCCAAGAAACGGGCGGCATTCCGTGCGGCCCTTCAATGAACCCGCGGCGCTCACGGCGGTAACGTCACGAAGCGCGGCAAAAGTTCTCACAATACTCGTGTGAACTATAGGGGCAGGCCAGCTATTTCTGCCAATTATCAAAGGTCGCCTAACCTCGGGCCGAGAAGGTCCCGCATACGTACTTGGAATACCGAAATTTCTGAAATATCCGATTTCTTCGTTCCCGGGCCGACGGCGCAAGGTGAACCTGGCTGTTTCTGTCATCCCATCCGGGAGAAACCCGCGGTGTCCTGGGGAAACAGGCGGTGCCGGGCTCCTGCCCGGGCCTTTCCTCGGATCATGGAATCGAAGACTCGCGAGGATTGATCCGGAGGTCTTCGGCATTGCTCGACGTGACGGCGCAGCAATTCCCGTCATCACCGTGAACGGGTTATCACCGTCGAAGGCGGTGATTGATCGGCGGGCACCCGGTCATCGGTCCGGATCGCCCGTCTGATGTTTCCAGGCATTCGGGGGATCGAAGTGATCGTCCCAGGGTATCGGCCGGTATGCCGAGTCCGAGCCAGGCACTCACGGCGCCAGTCACGAGCGACGGAGCCTCGACAGGGGCGAGATGACCGACGTCGGGCAGGGTGAGGAGCGTCACCGTCCCGGGCAGCGACTCTTTCAGCCGTGCCGCCTGCTCGACCGGTATCCAGGGATCCCGTTCGCCCCAGCCGAGATGTACGGCGCAGCGGACTTCGCTCAGGCGGTCCGCGACGGGCCGGGTGTGCTCAGGACGAAGCGACGCGATCTGCCGGTAGAACGCCCGTTGGCCCCGGGTCCCGAGCCAGGGACGGCTCAAAGCGTCCAGCGTCCCGGCAGACAGGGGAGCGTACGCCGCGCCGGCGATGTACTCCTTGACGAGTGCCGCGTGAAGAGCGGGAGGGAGCTCCTCGAAGACCTCGGCATGGTCCGCCACGAGGCGGAAGAACGGCGAGCCCCAGGGGTCGAGTGTGACGATGTCCCAGAGACACAGGCTCGCGAACTCGCTGCCGTGGGAAAGGTGTGCGCCCAGTGCGACCGCTCCGCCGATGTCGTGAGCGAGGACGTGGGGCCTGTCCAGCCCCCAATGCCTGAGCAATCGCGCGAACCGCGACATCTGTGACTCCAGGTCGACCGGCACCGACGGATCCTGGGTGGACCGGCCGTATCCGGGCAGGTCCCAGAGGTGCACCCGATAGGCGCTGCCGAGATGTGTGGCGAGCCCCGACCAGACGAGCGCGGACCAGGGCGTGCCGTGGCAGAACACCACGTCTCCCAGGCATTCCCGGCCTTCGGGCGGCCCCCACACATAGGTGGCGATGTCCGCGCCGTCCAGTCGCACGTGGAGCGGTTCCGGCAGCTGCAGTTCCGTCGTCATGTCTTGAGGCTAAAACCTCAGGTCGACCTGAGGTCAAGATGGGACAATCCCCTTATGAGGATCGGGGAAGTGGCCCGCCTGCTCGGCGTGGAAGTGCATGTGCTCAGGCATTGGGACGACGTCGGCGCGGTGGTCCCGGACCGGGCCCCGTCCGGACAGCGCGAGTACGGCGAGGAACACCTCCACCGGTTACGGGTGCTCCAGGCGTGTCAGGAGGCCGGCATGAGCCTGGCCGACATCCGGAAGGTGCTGCATCGCCGGGAACCGGAGAGGCTCGGCGCGATCGAACGGCATCTCGAGCTCATCCGGCGGCAGCGGGTCCAGCTGGAGGCCACGGAACGCTTTCTGGAGCACGTCGTCGCGTGTGAGCATGACCTGCTCACCAGATGTGAGTCCTGTTCGCGGTTTGCCGAAAGCCTGTCGGCCGGGAGGAGCGGGATTCGCCGGATCCCGCAAACTCCGTCCGGCCGCGGAACGGAAAGCGGCGCCCACGAGGTCCGCGATCACTGACCCATGCCGACGGGTCCGCCCGCGGCGTCAAGCGTCGCCGTCGAGGATCCATCCGCCGTCCTGATGCACGAGGTTCTCCGCCAGCGGCAGCTGGTGCGAGGGGCTCTCGAGAATGTGCATGAGGTAGCCGCCGGTGTTGACGAATGCGGCGATGTCGCCCCGCGCCACGCCCTCGGGGAAACTCAGACGCCGCCGGAGGATGAGCTCCTCTTCGATGCAGTACGCGCCGACCAGGAAGGCTTCGCAGGGGTCGGAGGGGACAGCTGCCGAGGCCGGACGGAGCCAGCGGGGGTCGATCAGGACATCGGCCGACGTCGAGCGCATCTGGGTCCTGTTCATCTGCAAGCCGACGAGCGGCACGCCGTCGCTCGTGGTCTTCCGGAAGACGACCTCCGCGAGAGTCATGCCGCACCCGTCCAGGACGGAACGGCCCGGCTCGCAGCGCAGCCGGAGCGCCCGCGACGTCAGCAGCTCCGCCGGAGTGCCGCCGTCGACCGGGGTGGTCAGCAGCGCGGTCAGCCAGTTCCCGCGGGTCTCCTCCTGCCAGTACGGGTACAGGGCGTTGGATGGGCGGTCCAGCGCCGGATCGATGAGGCCGAGACGGTCGCCTCGCCACGTCATCGCGCCGTCCGGGTCCGCGGCGAGGGCCTTCCAGAAGGCCCGCCAGGAAGCCTCGTCCTCGAGGTAGCTCATGGGGATCCCGCCTCCCATGTCGATGAACCCGACGGGATGCCCCGCCTCCCGGAGCCGGTCGACGAACGAGCACGCTTCACCGAGCGCGAGCACCCGATGGTCCCGGTCGTACCCGTTGAGATGGAAGTGAAGGCCTTCGATGCTCAGCAGCGCACCGAATCCGTCCAGTTGCTCCGCCCAGGCCCGCGCGGTGAGCCCGAACCGGGTGGCGGGGACCTGCGGGTGGCTCACGGCCAGGCGCAGCGCCACACGGGCGCGTCGGCCCTGAGCGGCCGCGATCGCCTGGACATCGGCCACCTCGTCGACATTATCGAGACTGAGGATGACGCCCGAGGTGATGGCCAGCGTCAGCAGAGCCTTGTCCTTCACTGCGGCGGTGACGATGATGCGGTCGGGGTCGACGGCCCGTTCGAGGCACTGGTGAAGCTCGGCATAGGATGCGACGTCGAGGCCGGCCCCCGCGTCGACGGCGGCGGGGATGAGGGACAGTGCCTTGTTCGCCTTCCGGGCGACGAACACCTCGACGTCGACGCCGAGGGCCGCGCCCGCCTGAGAGAGCTCGTCGATGTTGGCGCGCAGCGGCCCGAAGTCGAGCAGATTGAGCGGCGAGCCGTGCTCGGCCAGCAGAGCCGCGCACGTCCCGGGGTCCGCGAGCAGATCCTCCATCCAGGGCTCGGTCCGCCCCGTCAACGGTGGCCGGCCATGGCACAAGGTGGTCATCGTGAATTCCGTTCATGGTCGGGGAAGGGGAGTGTGGCTACGGGGGTCCACCCGCCGGTGGTCCAGTCTGCCACCGCCTGGGCCCAGCGCCCGCTGTCCTCGTGGAGCGCGCGGTTGAGCGTGTCGTGGCCGATCACAGGATCCTCCGTGGGCCGGCCGAGGACCGCCAGTCCCACCGACGGGCGTCCCGTGAGCGTCACGCATACGCCGTCGGAGCGCGTGAAGACGCCCCGTTCGCCCGGACGGACGGAGACCTCGCCACGGGCCAGCAAGGAGGCCCAGAGCTCGTCGTGGGTGACGTGCGGTTCGATCGATCCGGCGGGGAGCGTGAGGATGCCGGGGCCCGCGGTCACCGCGCTGATCGCAGTGGCCGGGGTCTCCGATCCGGCCGGCGTCATGCGGACGCGCAGAAGGCCGGCACGGTGCAAGGCGAGCAGCTTCGCCACGGTGGCCGGGGGAGGGCCGAACGCCCACTTCTCCAGGCGTGCGGCCCGCCGGCGCCATCGCGACCACAGCTCCGGCGTGCGCTCGCCGCGCTCCAAGGAACGGACGACGTCCCGGTACGCTCCGGACCAGGCACGGCCCCACCACCAGGCGAGGTCGCCGTCGAGCTGTCCGTGCGCCCGTGCCAGGCCCCGCGCCCATTGCTCCTCCGCGGGGTCCGTCACGGATCCGTGGTCGAGGTGGTGCATCAGTTCGGAGCGGTCGAGCCCGACTCCCGCGGTCCGTGCTGCGGCGACCGCGCCCTCGGCGAGGGTCATCCACCAGGCGTCGTCGGCTTCCCCCGCCGTGGGAAGAGCGGAGGTGATCTGGTGCACGGCGTCGATCACCCGGCTCTGGTCGGTGGCCGGCTTCGGAAGCATCATCTCCTCGGTCCGGGAATTCAGCGTGATGAGCCGGGGCTCACGTCCGGACGCAACGTACTCCGGTTCGTGGGCCGGCGTGAGGCTCCATTCTCCGCCGCGGCCTTCGGTGAGGTCGAGGACGACGTCGATGGCCGTCAGCGCGGCGCCGGTCACCGTCAGCGGGGCGGACGCATCGGCGCCGACCCCGGCGGCGATCCGCCGATGATCCGGACCGCCGGAGTCCGCGTGCCCGGTGCAGAGGAGCACGACGGGCGCGCGGTGAACGCTGCTTCCCTCCGGTGCGGCGGCGGTGATGAGCCAGTAGTCGCCCCGGCGCGTGACCTCCGTGACGCGGCCTTCGCAGTGCCGCAGGTCCAGCCGTGGAGACGAACGGAGCCGTTCGTACGCCCAGGCCAGGTACCGCCCGACGGAGGCACGGGGCGGGAAGGTCTCACCGGCGGTCCCGGGCCTCAGGCGTTGTTCCCACGCCCGGTACGAGTCGGGCACCGACGGGCAGCTCAGGTCGACGATCCGCGCGTCGACATTCATCCGCAGGTGCGCAGGCTGCTCCGGATCCCAGACCGCACCCGGCCCGGGCGCGGCAGGATCGCACAGGGTGACGCGGAGGCGCGGCGCGGGCGAGCCGAGGCCGGCCAGCCGCGTGTCCAGGTCCGCCAGCGCCGCCATGGCCCTGGGCCCGGCTCCCACGAGAAGAATGTCGCACCACTGCGCTTCGTGAAGAGGAAGAGGGGGAGCAACCGTCATCGAGCGGTGAAGGGGTTCGCCAGGTCCAGTGACGTGTCCAGAGCATCGACGTCGCCGATGTTCGCGGACACCCAATCGTCGTCGTACACCGTGGGCAGGTACGGCAGGCCTCCGTCGTGGACCAGCATGCCCACCGTGGTGCCGGCCTCCATCGCGTCGAGGTCCTGGCCGATGGCGGCGACGATCGCTCCCGTCGACGCCCCCGAGAGGATGCCCTCGCGGCGGGCCAGCATCCGGCATCCCCTCACCATGTCCGCTTCGGTGATCCGGCGCACCGCTCCCGGTCGGGTGTGCCTGGACAGCTCGGTGACGAACCCCGCGCCCAGGCCGGGCAGGCGGCGCTCACCGCGCTCGCCGTCGAACAGCACGGATCCCGCGGCGTCGACTGCCACCAGGACCGTCGGCCAGCCGGCCCGTTCGATCGCGTTCTGGCACCCGAGCAGTGTGCCGGTGGTGCTCACGGCCACGTACATCCGGTCCGGTGGCGCGCCCAGCGCGGAGACGAACTCGGGCATGGTGGTCAGATCGTGGGCCCGCGCGTTGTCGGGATTCCCGTACTGATTGGTGGTCACCGCTCCGGGGATCTCCTCCAGCAGCTCGGCGACCTTCAGAACGCGGGCGCGCAGGCGATTCCCGTCCTCGGGAGTGGGAACGCGCACCACGCGCGCACCGTAGGCCTTCATCGCCTGAAGGGCCGCGACATTGGCGAACTCGTCGACGACGGCGATCATGCGCACACCGAGCAGCGCACACTGGCGTGCCAGGGCACTGCCGAGGTTCCCGGACGTGGACTCCACCACCGTGCCACCGGGCTGCAGCTCGCCCCGCTCCATCAGTCCCGCCAGGAGGGACGCGGCCGTGCGTTCCTTGGTGCTGCCGGAGACCTGCAGAAGGTCCAGCTTCGCCATGACCCGCACCTGCTGCTGCGGTCCGAAAAGTCCGTCCAGGGAGGTGATGGGGGAGGGCACGAACGCATCGTGGATCCGCAGCGGCGTCGGGCGCGTTGACGGCTCCTGGAACGCTCCAGGGTGGTCACCTTCGAAAGGGCCGCGCAGGCGGGCTCCCCACTCGCGCGCCGGGAATTCAGAGTCAGCATGCTTCGGGGTCGTGTCTTGGTGCAGTCCGATGTGACTGTTCATCAAACCCTCTCCGGCTCCTGATCGAGAAGCCTGGCGGTGATCGGGAAAGCCTGGTCATTCGACCCTATCGCGCTGACGGATGCCGGATAACCCCCACTGTCAGCGCGCTGGCCGGACCATGAGGAACTGGCCGGAGCACGGGGAAATTGAGCGGACGTGATGTTCGCACGGACCGCAACGTGAAGTGCGGAGAATTAGATTTCGTTTCGGGAGGCCGCCGGCGCCGGCTAGCCGTTGTCCTGGGCGATGATGCCGAGGAGCCCGGGGAAGCGTTCCTCGATGTCCTCGTGGCGAAGAGTGACGCCGCGCATGTTCCCGCGGTCGACCTGCCGGACCAGCCCGGCTTCGCGAAGCACCCGGAAGTGGTGGGTGCGGGTCGACTTGCTGACGGGCAGTCCGAAGCTGGTGCACGTCCGCTCCACTCCCGGCTCGCTGTGGAGCAGGTCATGGATCACCTGGCGCCGGAGCGGGTCGCTGAGTGCGCTGAGGACATGACCGAGCTCGATCTCTGCGGTTTCAGGGTGTCCCTCTGCGTCTGCCATGCTGTCGCCTCCTCAAGGTTCTACTTGCATCATACCTTCGGCGCCGTGCATCATAGGTTCGTAATATCTCGTACCTCCGTTCAAAGGCTTACCTCTATGACCGTGAATGAAGAGTCGGAACCGACCACGACGGCGCCCCGCCGGGCCGTCCTTGCCGTCATCCTGCTGGCCCAATTCGTCATCCCGCTGTCCATCGCGGGCACGGCGGTGGGCCTGCCTTCGATCTCGGTCGAGCTGGGGGCCGAACCCCTGCTCCTTCAGGGCATCGTGAACGGGTTCAATATCGCGTTCGCGCTGAGCACGCTGCTGTGGGGTGCGATCGCCGACCGGATCGGGTCCGGGCGGGCGTTCTCGCTCGGCGTGCTCGCCGTGGCCCTCGGGTCGATCCTGAGTGCGGTCAGTCCCACGCTCCTGGTGCTCGACGTCGCCCGCGTCCTCGCCGGCGTCGGATCGGCCGCCGTCATCACCGGAGCGACCGCCACGATCCACTCGGCGTACGAAGGGCCTTCCCGGGCCAAGGCGTTCGCTGCGTTCGGCATGGTCAACGGACTGGGACTGGCAGCCGGTCCCAGTCTCTCCGGTGTCCTGATCGGGCTGCTGGGCTGGCGTGCCGTGTTCGTCGTCCACACCGTCGTGCTCCTCGCAGCGCTGGCGGGCAGCCGCGCGCTCCGACGGCTGCCCCGGAAGGCGCCGGTCGCCGGAGGCCCACTGTTCGACGTAGGGCTGCTGCGCAATCCCGGCTTCCTCGCGATGGTTCTGATCCCGGTGGCGGGTGCCGTCGGGTTCGTGACGTTCCTGACCTATTTGCCCGCGGCGCTACAGGCGATCCACGGCTTCACGGCCGGGGGCGCGGGAGCGCTGATGCTGGTGATGACTCTTCCGGTGCTGCTCGCCCCGCCGGTCGTCCACTGGATCATGGCCAGACATCCACGGATCGACGCCGGAGCGGTCAGTCTTGCGGCGTTGGTGTGCCTCGCGCTCGCGGCGGTCGGGTTCCTTGCGTTGCGTCCCGAGGTGCCGGTGTGGTGGGTCGTGCTGCCGATGATCCTGGCCGGCGCCGGCTTCGGTTTGCCCCTTGGGATCGTCGATGGGAGTGCGTTGAGCTTCGTCCCGTCCGAGCGGAGCGGAACGGCGGCTGGGCTCCTGAACTTCTTCCGGATCGGGAGTGAGGCGCTGTTCGTCGCGCTCTACGCGGCGGTGCTCAGCTCAGGGGTCCGTGCCCAGCCGGGCGCAGCGGGGATCGCGGATCAGGTCGCGGCCGGGCAGCCGGGTCACGGCGACGTGTACACGCAGGCGCTGGCCCCGGTGCTGTGGGGCATCGGGGTGGCCGTGGTCGTGCTCGGGGTGGGCTTCGAGGTCCTCTACCGCCGCGCCATGCGGGACCAGGCCCCGCCGGTGAGGCAGGACATCCGCGCCTGATCCGGGCGGATCCTCAGCGATCGGCCGGTGAGGTGACCGTGCCGATCACGAGTTCGGCGTCGCGGCCAGTTGCCGCGACGATCGGCTGACCAGCGGGGGACCAGATTCCGGAACCACCTGCGGATCGCGTCCCCAGTGGATATCCGCCGAGGTTGGCTGCGATGGACCACAGGCCGTTGTGTCGTGCGCGATCCGCCATACGCTCCGCGAGCACCTCCTCCTCGCCCTCCGTGTAGAGCACTGAAGCCGCGTAGATGTCGGCTCCCTGGGAGCGCGCCGAGGCGGCATGTTCGGCGAATGCAGTGTCGTAGCAGACAGCGAGGGCGACCCGCCACCCGCCGCAGTCGATCACTGTCGGGCCTTGTCCGGGTTCGGCGACGGTGGGTTCCGCGCCGTGCAGATGCGTTTTGGGTGCGATCACGTCCGGTCCTTCGCCGGAGAGCATGACCGACGCGATGTTCTTCCCACCTTCAGAAATCACGGGCGCACCGACGACGATGGTGGCGCCGGTATTCCCGGCAAGTGTGCGCACCAGGTCGAGCCGGACATCTTCAGGGACGAACCAGTATTCGCTGTCCTTGAGGAGCCCCAGGTCATAGCCCGTCAGCGACAGTTCGGGGAAGACGATCAGACGCGCACCGTGTTCCAGCGCTGTCCGGGCGCTGCTGAGGGTCTGCTGCACGTTCGCGGCGACATCGCCGGTGACCGCGGCGAACTGAACGGCGGCGACAGTGAGCTCGGGACGGATCATGGATCTCAGATTGCCTGATGCGGCGAGGCAACGCCAACTCGATGCCCGCCGTCACGCAAGAAGCCGAGAGGCCTACGAAGGGCTACGACGAATCAACCACCTGACCTTGGGCGGCTCCGCCCTGGTGCCCGCCGTGCATCGCGTTCTGGAGAACTTGAGGCTCGCTGCCTGCCCAGTCTCGCCCAGGCGCTGCGGTAGCTCTCCGCATGGACAACGGATATTTCGACGAGGTTCTTTGCCGCCACCTCGGGGGTGCTGAACTTCTTGATGAGTTCCGCCGCCGTCGCGGCTGTACCATCCCCGACGGCGTCACTGAAGTGAACCGTGAGCTCTGGGAGCAGCAGCTCAGAGTCACGCCCTGCCGCGAGACGGACGAGACCTGTTTCAGTTGGTCCGAAGCTGCTCTTGATTGTGCCGGTGATTTCCATGTGGCGGATGACTGTGGGGCACTCTGGCGTGGAGTGCTCCACAGTCATACCCAGGTGCTCATCCGGGAAGAGCATTTGGAAAGCTATCGGGGTAGCGTCCCACGGGCTAAGTGAAGCCCTTCCTATGGTCTATGGACGATGGTGGTTCTTGCTCGTCCGGGCTCTGCTCCAGAGAAAATACGCCACGGTGAACACCGCAGCATCAAGAACAATGTAGAACGCCAGATGCTGGGCAAGATTGCCGCCATCTCGGATCAGGGAGCCTATTTCGACCCCGATCAGTGGCAGTGTGAGGATGATTGCGAACAGTCCTGGTTTGATGGGTCGTTTCATCGCCTGTACCTCATTCCTTGGTGTCGTTAGTGGCAGCTGACGCCGGCAACTCCCAGGAGGGGGTAGACGCGCATGATTTGGTTGTTCGGGCAGGCTCCGTGTGCTGTTGCGATGCCAACGATTGTCAGCACGATTCCTCCTCCCACCGCGCAGCCGACTCCGGCGCTTTCAGGGCCGGCTATAGCGCAAATCGCTCCGGCCAAGGTTGCTGCTGATCCGGAAATGAGGGCCTGCTGTTCGTTTGAATCAAATTCGAAGTAGGGCCAAGGATCCCCTCCGCCACCGACCTGGGGCTGGACCGTGGATTGTCTGGACTCTGATCCGTGAAGGTAGGTCAGCCTGATCCCCGGGGCGAGCGTGTACGTTGTGTCTCCGTTGGCTGCTTGCGTGTGTTCGACCTGGTGCGCTTCGAGCAGGTCATGGAATCCTGCCAGGTTTTGGGCAAGCTGGTTCATCTCGTCTGGCGGCTGTGAAGACGGCGCCGAGACCACAGATTCCATGGACTGTGTGCTGCCGCCCCTGACGTTGGCGCTCGCCGCTTCCTGGAAGGAGCCGGGGGTGAGATACGCCGCATCAACACGCAGCTGCTTATCCCCGGACGAGGCGGCGGTGGGCGGGAGGTGCTCCTGGCTCTCTGACGCCTGCGGCTGCTTGAGACCTTTGTGTGGGGCGTAGGCATGTGCGGCAGGAGTTCCGGCGAGTGCCGAGAGCCCCAACGCGGCGAGCGTGATCAGGGCAGGGAAGCAGTTCTTTTTCACTAGCGATTCTCTCAACTCAAGTTACGTACGTGAACGTCAGCCCCTGTCGGGACTTTTCCCAGACTAAGCAGATCAGACGATGGTTCGCCAGGGCAACGACTTGACAAAACTGCCAATATCGAGAGGTATAATTGTGCGCGCTCTACGCCTGCGCGCCGCAGGGTTACCAGCCAGGTTCAGTCTTTGCCGGTGGCCATCGAGACGCTCGGAGGCGGCCCGCCGCCGGTAAGGCTCGAAGTGGCGAATCTCCTCGGGGTCAGGCTCCAGGTGGTGCTCGAGGCTCCCATTACGCGGAATCTGGCGCAGGCCGTGTAGAGGTTGTGGCCCAGCAGCCGGTGCTGGTCAGGCGCGGAGCCGTTGGAGCCTTGCCCTGAGTCCGTCGATGAAGACTTCCAGTCCCAGTTCGAATGCCGTATCGGCCGGCAAGGTGTTTTCGACAGTTCCCCGAGCGTCCCTCGCTTGTAGTGCTGCAAGGTATTTCGGTGTCGCGGGGAAGTGCCGCTGGGCTGTTTCCTCCGCTGGATTGGTCGCTGTGGGGTGGTGGGGGAGTGCGAGGTTGTCTGGGCCGGCGAGGGAGTCCAGTGCGGATCCGATGATGAAGGATTCGCAGGCGACCATGACGGAGATCTGCTCGTCGAGCGGCCATCCTCCGCGGTCAAGGCTGTCGATCATGCGTTCGTTGTTGATCACCGAGCGGTCCGCCGGTCCAAGGGGAGCGACGGCGAGTAGCGCCGTCAGATGCGGTTCGATGGTGAACGCTGCCCGATAGGACCAGGCCCACGGCACGAGTGCCTCATCCCAGGGCAGCTCGAGGAACGGTGCGGTGTCGATGTTGGAGGAGGTTCGATTCCGCATCTGTGCGATGAGCTCGGCCCTGGAATCGACGTGGTTGTAGAGCGCAGGGGTCTTCACGCCGAGCTTCGCCGCGATGCGTCCGAGGGAGAACTCGGCAAGACCTGATTCCGACAGGACCTCCAGCGCGGCATTGACGATCATGTCGAGGTCGAGCACTGCTTTTCGCGGACGCCCCCTGCCTCGGCCTCCTTGCGCCGCGTCGCCACTGATGGTCCTGGGCGGTGTTCGAGCGCTGGCCGTGACTGCGGGATCCTTCTTCGAGGCAGACATGGTCCAAGTATGGACAGCTCTCCAGGTCATGTGCCAAACTCAACCCAAATTAATTAACGCCATTAATTAAACGCTGTGGTGACAGACCCCATGGAAGTTGGGGGAGGGGCTGCTGGGCACTGTATGGGCGCTGAGGTAGTGGCCGATGAACGGGGAAATGGGATGACGATGAAGTCGGAACGGAAAAGCCAGCTGGGACGCGTGGCCCTCTCGCGCAGTCTGTCCTTGCCGGTGCTGATCATTTTTGGGCTGACCTATCTGGGGTTGGGTGCGGCGTTCACCGTGTACGGGTCGGGTGTGGAGATCACGGATGGACGCCTGCCCGCAGCGTTTCTGGTCGCAACGGTGGCGATGCTGTTCACGGCGGTCGCTTATGCGGTGATGGCGCGGGAGAACCCTAAAGCCGGTTCTGCGTATTCTTACGCTACGGAGGCTTTCGGTCCGCACATCGGGTTCCTGACGGGCTGGGCGATGCTGATTGACTACATCCTGATCCCGATGATCAATTTCCTCCTGATAGGGATCTATGCCGCTGAGCAGTGGCCGATCCTGCCGCAGTGGGCTTGGACCCTGGCGTCTCTGCTGTTCGTGTGGGTGCTCAACCTGATCGGCGTCACGGCCAACGCGCGGCTGAACATCATCGCCGTGGCTCTCAGCTCGATCACTGCTCTGTCGTTCGCGGTCCTGTCGATCATCTACTCTCTGAACCATCCCACGGGCGTGAACCCCATGGCCGGGTTCATCCCCAATCACGGCTTCGGGCCCATCATGGCCGGCGCTTCCGTGCTGGCGCTGTCGTTCCTAGGCTTCGACGCGGTGTCGGCGATGTCTGAGGAGGCGAAGCGACCCACCAAGGACGTGCCGCGTGCGATCATCGCGACCGTGGCGATCGGCGGATGCGTGTTCATGCTCATCGCCTGGGCGGGATCGTTGATCGTGCCGGACTGGAAGACCCTGACTAACCTGGACGCTGCCGGCATCGAAATGATGACCATGGTCGGAGGAACGCTCATGTCCAGCTTCTTCGTGTTCGTCTACGTCGCCGGCTCGGTCTTCGGCGGATCTGCGGCCCAAGCTTCGGTCTCACGAGTGCTCTTCGCGATGGGACGCGATCGGGTCCTTCCCGGGGTCTTCGCCTACGTGCACCCCAAGTCCCGCACCCCGGTTGTGGCTGCGACCGTGGTCGCCGCAGTGTCCCTGATCGCCCTGTTCATTGACCTGGACACCGCGATCTCGGTGATCAACTTCGGTGCCTTGACCGCGTTCTCCATGGTCAATGCCGCCGTCATCAAAACCAAGCTCTTCCGCCCGGGCCGCCGGTCCGCCTGGGAGATCGTCGCCTACGGCATCACACCTCTGATCGGGTTGGCGTTGACAGTCTGGCTCTGGACTTCCCTGACGTCGACTGCCCTGACCACCGGACTGATCTGGACCGGAGTCGGAGTCCTGCTGCTCCTGGTCCAGACCCGTGGATTCCGCCGCCGGCCCAAGGCCCTGGACTTCACCGAGGAACCGGTAGCCATCATCTCAGCCCGGGCATCCTGACCACCACCAGCCGGCCCGCAACTCACCCCGTGCCCGAACGACTTCTTCATCACGCCATCTAGAGATAGGGACTTTCCATGTTCGCCGACACCATCGTCTCCGCCGAGCTGATCCGCACGATGCACCCGAGGACCCCCGTCGCACGAGCCATGGCGATCAAGGGCGGACGTGTCATCGCACTTGCCTCCGACCCCAGAGACCTTCAGGAACTCCGCGGGAGCAGCACCCGGCTCATTGACGCGAAGGGAGCAACCATCACCCCGGGTCTCATCGACGGTCACATCCACCCGATCTCGGGCCTGGACCGTGCCGCGAGTCTGGACCTCGGTGGGATCACCACCCTGGAGCAGCTACGCCGGGCCTTGCACCGGGAGGCCACTCGCCTGAT
This sequence comes from Arthrobacter sp. RAF14, assembly GCF_052114185.1. NCBI lineage: Bacteria > Bacillati > Actinomycetota > Actinomycetes > Micrococcales > Micrococcaceae > Arthrobacter > Arthrobacter sp. RAF14. Next base: position 35,682 of record NZ_JBFREG010000009.1, read on the forward strand.
CGCCGAGTCCAGCAACGACGTCCCGTGGCTCCAGGGCTGGAACCTGGACTACACAGCCTTCGAAGGACAACCCCTCCACGCCGACCTCATCAACGAGGCCGCCCTCGGCCTTCCTGTGTGCTTGACGATGTTCGACGGACACACCGTCTTGACCAGCCGGAAAGCCCTGGAGATCGCCGGAATCACCGGCACACGTCACTTTCCTGACGCCTCCGTGATCGTCGTGGACAAGACGGGAACACCGACCGGGGAACTCCGAGAGGACTCAGCGTTCGAACCGATCTACCAAGCTCTCCCGCCTCGTTCCCTGCAGCAACGGGTAACCCTGGGACGGGAACTGCTCGGATCGTTGGCCGCCAAGGGCATCACCGGGGGGACCATCATGAACGGCGACCACCACCAGCTCGACCTCCTGCAGGCCATGGAAGAAACCGGCGAGTTGCCCGTCCGACTGGTCGTCGGCATAGACCACCGCCCTGGTATGACCCCCGAGGACTTCGCCTCGATCATCACCACCGGGGCCCGGAGAGGTCGGGACTGGCAAGGTGGCCTCATCAAGCTGTTCCTGGACGGCGTGATCGACACCGGCACCGCCTGGTTGTACGAACCCGATCTGGAAGGCGCCGGCGGGAACTCGTTCTACACCACTCCCGGGGAGTACACGGAGACGGTGCGACGATACAGCGATGCCGGATTCCAGATCGCCACCCACGCCATCGGAGACAAAGCCATCGGAGCGGCCATCGACGCCTACTCGGCCGCGGGCGTCGCTGCCCCCGGCCGCGGACCACACCGGATCGAGCACCTCGAATGCCTCGCCGACGTCGACCTGCCCCGTCTGGCGACCCACGGGATCACCGCGTCCATGCAGCCCCTCCACATGCAATGGCGCACCGCGGACCGCCAGGACTCCTGGTCACGGCGTCTTGACCCGGCCCGCCAAGACCGAGCCTGGCGCACCCGCGACGTCCTGAACGCAGGCGCCCTCCTGGTCTTCGGCTCGGACTGGCCCGTGGCCCAGTACGACACCCGCATCGGCATGGCCTGGGCACGCCTGCGTCGCACCCCCGGGAACCCCGACGCCGAAGTCTTCGAACCTGCCCAGCGGCTCACAGGAGAGGAGACACTGCGGGCGTTCACCCGCGCCCCCGCTCTGGCGCAGGGTGAATTGGACACCGGGCACCTCGGGCATGGGGCGCGCGCCGACTTCGCGATCTGGGCACAAGATCCCGTGACCGTTCCAGCGGACGAGCTCATCACCACCGACATCCTGCACACCTGGAAAGACGGCACCCCCACCTTCATCGGAGCCTGACCACCCGTCTGGCCAGCTGAGGCGATCAACGGCGCCCCGGATAGGCCCCGTCGGGATCTTCTGCAGGGGAACGTTGCTTTTCGATTCGGCAGATCCGGGAGAAACGCGACCTCAGCTCAGGACTCGGGTCGGCGGTCCTTCCAGCTTCTGGAACGGGTGGATGGGCCTCAGACGCACGGAACGCGACGACGTCGGAAAGATTCCTCGAGCGCTTTAGGCGGCCGCTACTCGAACCAGTGGTAGATCAGGTGCCAAGTTGTAGATTCGAGTTCTTCGTCCGTGTCGATCGTGGTGTGTGCTTTGAGCTGGGTGAATTGATGGAGGTCTGATCTTTCAGATACCGCGGATCGCGGATTGAACCCAGGTTGTCAACATGGTCCGTGATTGGATGGGTGACGGTACAACACCAGGGGGCACTGGAAACCGGAAAGAGGAAATCACATGGCACAGCGGCTTCAACTTCAGTTGATTGATGATATTGACGGCACCGAGGCTTCCGAGACCGTCCCGTTCGCCCTGGACGGAATCTCTTATGAAATCGACCTCTCCGAGAAGAACGCGAAGAAGTTCCGCGAAGCTTTCGAGCTGTATGTTGGTCCGGCCCGCCGGGTGAGGGCCTCGACTCGCAGGTCGGTTACCGGCCGCCCGACAAGTCGGAACGGCCAGACGGCTCAGATCCGTGAGTGGGCCCAGAATAACGGCTACAAGGTCAGCTCTCGCGGCCGTATTCATGCGGACATCGTGGAGGCCTACGAGAAGGCCCACGCCTGATCCTCAGACGCTGAAAGCCCCGATCTGGCCCTATGTAGGGTCCGGATCGGGGCTTTCGTCTCGTGAGGCAGGTCGCTCGGCTGAGCATCCGGTTCGGTTGTGGCCAGTCGACTCCCGGTTCTGGCAACTTGTCACCAGCCGCTCATTACCGTGACCCCCACGGCAACAAGCTGGCAACGGTGCTCGACCTCTACTTCAGGAGATACGTGACCTTCCCGATCGTGTCCAGGCCGAGATTCACTGATGCTACGAGGTCTACTGGGGTCTTCAGGTCATCAAGTTCGTAGGCGACAGCGCTCTCGACGGTCCCACCCTTCTTGATGTTTTCAGACTGCGTCTGCAGGAACCGATTGTCCGGCAGGCCCGCCACATTCAGTTAGTTTTCGCGGTTCGGATCGTTGTCTTGATATGCGGTGATATCCATGATGAAGGTCATCGGGCTGACCTTCTGGCCGGTCAGGTTCGTGATCTTGTACCAGAACGCGATGACCGGCTTCTTCCCATACTCGTTCCCTGCAGCCCCGGGCTGGATAATCTTGTGATCGGTGATCGGTGATCGAGATCTTCAGCTCCGGGGTTGTTAGAACCTCGGACTTAAACGATGATTCGTTGTTTTGAGGAGGGGCAGACTGGCTTGTCTGCGGGGCGACGGTATTATCTTGCGTGCTTGCTACCGTCGGTACGGAACATCCGCTCAGAGTGCCAAGCGCAGCAGCGCAGACAAGGATGGCCAAGGGCTTCTTCACACGTTCTTCTTTCTCCCAAGCCCGCTTCGAGGGCAGCAAGTGACAGAGCGACATCGCATCCACGCCGACAGCGTCAAAGTGAAGCCAAACGAAAGGACCGAACGACCCGGAGAGAACTGACCACCCTGACGAGGAACCATTCAGAATGGCTGCGGAACGGACGAATCTGACGTGGGCCCCAGAAGTCGGGCTGTTCCGGCATGCCAGTTCAACCCCTGACGCATTCCTGAGGTCGAAACGAGGGATCTCGTGGTGGCCCCGCTTATCCCCGCGCAAGTTATCCCCGCGCAAGTTGTCCCCGCGCAAGGTGAGGGGCCGCCACCTACATCATTCCAAAGAGCCAGTGTAGAGCTCAGCCAGGGCAGACTGCTGTGAATGGTCCCCAGGGAACTCCTAGGAACCTGTCCCACATTTGTGGAGTCCCTTGAGCGGGGGGACACGAGATTGCGATCTCCCTGTGGCCTCAGCATAATTCCCCGATGCTGAGGCCACTCCTGTAAACAGAACGGGCAACGGTCCCCTAATCCCAGGAATGAGCGGCGCCGTATGCAACCCGCTTCCGGCGTGCCCAGTCCTTCGAGCGGCTGGTGTGGTCGACAGGCACCGCCGTCTCTGAGGATGCGTTAGCTCTGGAGGTATTCTCTCTTGGCGAAGTAATCGATGGTGCGGTTGGCCTCGCGGCAGATGAGGTGCCCGAGCACGGCGATGAGAGGGATGAAGATGATGTTCTCCAGCGTGGGGTGCGCAAAAAAGCGGTGCGCCGAACACTCCGACGAATGCGGCGGAGGCGACCCCCCACGATGGCCTTGAAGATGTCAGGCAGCTTTTTCTTCGTGACTACGACTCCCTTCTAGTGGCACTGACTCACAGGGTAGATGAAGGTGTTCCAGGAGACACCGGGTTGGGAACGGTGACGGGTATCCGATGATGCCAACGCACTTGCCCTCGGCAGAGGCAGCGCCTGCAGTGACCGTCACGTAGAGGGGGCGAGACGGCAGGCCAAAGCTGCAGGGCACGGTGCGGCTCAAGCGCATCCAGCGCAAGTGCAGCGCCGGACAACCATAGCCCGGTGTGGCCGCCAGCACCGGACGGCGGCATACAGGGAACCGTTACCTGGCGCAGTCGACGTGTCCACCACGGCCGCACGCGACGGATCCGGGAAGCGTCGGCACCGGGTCCACGCGACAGCCGGCACTTCCTGACCGGTTGCAGAGCAACCGGATCTCGCAGGTGAGATCTCGCCGCGTCGACGGCGGCACCGTAGGAAGGTGAAATGCTGGCGCCCGCCCAGGAGAGGAACAGTCGCCAGCGCTCGTTCCCGCCGTAGCCCCATTCAGCACCACGTGATCGAAAACTCCGCGGGAAGTCTGTCCCGCCACGCGGGTGCCGGGGGAGTGGGTGTTTGCGGCCGCCTATAGAGAGGCGACGGCCGCAAGCCGCCCGATGTCCGGTTCGTTTTGTTGGCCGGTCGGAGAGGGTTGTCGATTGCCGGGTTTCGGGATACGCGTGTGTTCTGCGTTGCCCTTGCTGCCTTCCACAGGCGCGACATGCATATGTTGGACATTTGTGCAATACTGGAATGGCTGGCCTGTTACTAGGAAATATTGATGCTATCCAAGGTGAAGCGTCTTTGTTCTTGGACGAAGTTGCTGCATTAGACCCTACTGCGCTAATTCATCCGTGCGGTCATCAAGACATTTTTTTCCTGGGTGCACCAATGCTATTTGGAAAAAGCAATGTCGTTTCCATGTAGGGTATCGATATATCGCGCACCCGAATGCGCGTTACAAGAGTGTGAGAGGAATTAAGAGTGATTCACCGTTTGAGGGCCTGGAGAACTTCAGTGGCATCAGGTTTGGCAGTCTTTATGTTAGCCAGCGGTGCGGCTTCTGCTGCGTACGCGACTCCGGTTTCAAAACCGTCTATTGATGACCCGGTCTCGACTCTTTCTGCAACGGCGCCCGAGATCCTGATGGGAGATACGCCTAGCGTAGAAACGAACCTGCACAGTGCTGCAAGCATGACTCAGAGCGTGGGACCGGAAGAAGGTCGGGCGGACACCCCCGAAGTGAATGCCAAAGTCTCGCCTGATGATTCTTCGCTCCCACAATCGGTCTCCGTCGCCTTAGATGGAACCAGCCAGGCATCCTCTAGAAACGACGCCATAATTCTCGCAAAGGGCAAAGACCCTAATATCGCACGATATGTTGTGGAGTCGGCAGCCGGCATTCGTATCGTTACGGCTTATGGGAGCCCCCAACAAGCCTATGAAAGTAGGACTACGTTCTCCTTCAAGTCTGGAGAACATCCGGTCTCTGGCGCCAACGGTAGTTTCTACATCGAGGACTCCAAGGGAGATATACACGGGGCGATCATGGCTCCGTGGGCTCGTGACTCATCCGGAACTTCATTGCCCACGACCTACCGCTGGGAACGAAATACCCTCGTTCAAAAGGTCGATGTTCCGGCCTCTGCGAATTTCCCGGTAGTAGCAGATCCTGCCTGGAACTACACATGGACAGCTAAGATCTATGCAGGAAGCACTCGCGATATTCACGGACGCATGCACACGTGCTTCAACTGTTATTTCCCTGTCGAAGGCGCACCGGCGGCATTCCCTCGTCCTGGGCAGCTTCTTCCTCTTGTTGTCAGGCTGGCGCCTGGTTTTCCGACAAACAATTTTACGTGCATCTTCGGTGCGGAGAACTTCATTCCCGGAGAATACGGACCCGCTGGGAATACCATTGACGGTGACTTTGCCTTCAACTTCAATTCCGGACCCGGCCACATCGACGGCCCAGGCTCCATGATCAGTTTCGATTTCTACGGTGATAAGAAGGCTCCAGGGGATCCAAAAGCGTCGCTTCTGAAGATGAAATTTGTGGTCTTTGCAAACATTACAAATGAATCACCAGGAGGAGTGCCGCAGCCGGTCTACCTTATCGGAGCCAAGAATACTTGGGCAAAGTTGCTGAGCAACTATACTAGCGCAGTGACTGGTGTGCCTGGTGGTGAGGGGCAATTCTGGTCATGGGTCAACTGATTCCTGGATCCTGAGGTATCGTGAGTTGATGGGTATGAAAAGGCAGTGTAGGACGAGATTGAGCAAGCCGCTACTTTGGTTGATCATGGCATCTTTTGTCTATCTTTCGACCATCGTCTTATCTACCATAGTTTTGTCATTTTCCGATTCTTCTAGCCTTTCTAACTCTTTCGGCCGGACTTTTGGTTTTGGGGGAAGCCTCGCGCTTGTGGGTTTGGTCGTCCTGAATGCAGCGGCATGGGCTGTTCATGCTTTATTCGGGCGGCGACTTCTTAGGATGAGACGGTATTCGATAATCCGACGGGTCCTTGATCTGATGTTCTATGCCGTCCAGATTTGGAGCGCATCTATGTTTACGATGGCCGCGCTTCCGGATGGTTTCCCGTTCCTGCTGATGGGTTTAGCAGTTGGTTCTCTTTCTGCATGGTTTGTCCCCGAATCTGGGCGGCGGAATATTCATGGCCGGGACGCTTAGTATCGAGCGGTTTCTCGAGAGTGAGGAGCAGCGACCCTGTAGCCCTCGGCTGCGTGGAGATCGGTCGGTGCTGGAACTGGGCATAGCTATCTCACGCAACACTTGCTCCCTGCATCTGTATTTGAACCGATCGTGGACCGTCCCTTTACTTGGGCACCCTGAATCTAAGTGGATGCAAGTACCGTGCAGAACAACACCCCAAGCCACTCCATAGATAGCGCCTTCCGGTGATATAGGAATGCCAAAACCCGACCATAGCTGGTCGGGGGCATTCCTATGTCACCGGGAAGTTGGTCGGGACTGGGTTGTTCGTCGGAGGACGCCGAAAGTAGTAGGACTGTGACGAGCGCGATGACACTGACGAGTGTTTGGACCGCGGTGTGGAGTTTTGTTGCCTGGCCCAGGTTCATTCCGAAAGACTCTTTGACGAGCCAGAATCCGGCGTGGTTGACGTAGTTCAGGCCGATGGATCCGGCGCCGATGGCAACGACCAGAAGGGCCGTCTGCCAGGGGTCTGCGCCTGCGGCGGTCATTTGAGTGACCATTCCGGTGGCAGAGACGATGCCGACCGTCGCGGAGCCGGTAGCGGTAGAGAGGATCAAGGAGAGAAGCCAGCCGAGAATCAGTACGTTCAGTTGCCAGTGCTGGGCTGCCTGTGCGAGTGCTTCTCCGATGTGGGTATCAATCAGGACCTTGTTGAAGGCCCCACCGGCGCCGATGATCATGAGGATCCCGACGACCGGTTTGAGGCGCTCGCCGACGGCGTTGCGGACGTGCTCACCCGAGGTGGTCCGGGTCAGGGTCGCCAGTGCCACGCGAACACCGCACAGCATCGCGATGATAGGGTTTCCCAGCAGCTCGAAGACCTGGAGGGCTGGACTCTTCTTCTCGAGGAAGATCTGGCCGAGGGACTGCAGGAGCATCAGCACAGTCGGCAGCAGGATGCACGCCAGAGCCCAGGTGATGGGCGCGCGAGCGGGGGAGGAGCCGGAGTTTCCCCGGAACCCGGAGACGGCAACTCCGGCCCCTGCTCCCGAAGCCACGGGCTTCTCTGGCTGGGTGAATTGAGCGATGAGGGAAGACTCGGGATCGATGACCATCCGGCGGGAGAGTCACCGGGCAAAGAACGGGCCGGCAAGGATCACGGTCGGCACAGCACAGAGGAACCCCACGAGAATCGTCTTGCCCAGACCTGCATGCAAGCCAGCAACCGAGGTGAGAGGTCCCCGGCGTGGTGGCACCATACCGTGCAGAGTGGCTAAGGCGGCGATCGCCGGAGCGACCACGACGATATATGTGTTCTTGCCAGGGGATGAGCGCTTGATGCGTTCAGCGACCCCGAAGATGAAGGGCAAAAGGATGATGAGCTCGACCTCGAAGAACATCGGAATGCCAATCGCGAAAGCAGCCAGGGTCATCATCCACGGCAGGGAACGGCTCGTGCTCCTGGACACGATCAGATCAGCCAGGCGATCGGTTGCGCCCGAGGCCGAAAGCAGGCGCGCGAGCATAGCCCCCAAGGCGAGGGTGATGCCCACGTTGCCCAGTACACCGCCGGCGCCGCTCACGATCGACTGAGGGATGTCTGCGGCACCCTCGCCTGACTACGTCAGTTTGATCTGAGATCGAACCTCTGTCGCACTGTCTTTGCGCAGTACCTACCTGCAGGCATGTCTGTTTTTACCATTACCGACCTCTGGGTTCGTACCTAACCATAAAGTGCCGTCTTCCGCTGGAACGCTGATCGCGACACCCTTGAAAGGTTGAACCATCCACGAGGAGGAAACATGCCCATCGTCAACATCGCTATCGTCCCTGACCTCATGTCGGGCGACCGGGCCGAGCAGTACAAGCAGATCGCGGAGGGAGTTACCGAAGTGCTCGCGTCCAGCACGGGAGCTCCGAACGAATCTGTCCACGTGCTGATCGACGAAGTTACATACGACAAGTACGCGGTCGGAGGTGCGATGTTGGAGGAACGAATGCAGACCAGTGACCGGACGGACACGCGGGCGCTGGACCGCCTGCAGCGGGAGTAGACGCAACGGCGCCTCAATTTCAGCATGGGGAAACGGAGATCAGGTGTTGTCCCCATGCTGGTGCGTTCAAGAGGTGATCGTATAGACGGCTCACCACTCCGTCGCAAAGTTCTGTGGCGGAGTGGTGAGGACTTTACTGGAGGCAGGAAACAAGTTCCGACAGCAGCGGTAGGACGTCGCGACGCGAGATGAATGCCTCGATGAACACCAAGGCGCCTTCTGCTGCAGTGGTGGTGCTGGGGGCATCGCGGAGTTGCTGGGCGGTTCGGGCTTGGTAGGTGAGTGCTGGTTCTTGGTGAGTGCTGAGAGGAACTGGTTCGAGTCCCACATGGCGATGTCGTTTTATGAGGCATTTGGGCTCTGAACGGCCCGTTCGATGGAGTTCCAGATGGGCTGACCGATCAGGACCAGCAGGGCGTCTCCGACGTCATCGCGGATCTTCTGCTGCTTCGTTTCGCTGCACACCACAGCTGATCACCTCCTAAGTCCACGCTGTCCAGCGATTGAAGGCACCCGTTACTGACGTTCAATGCCGGGGTCGAGCTGATGACGGACGTGTAGAACCTGCCGCCTTATCCCTCCTTGATGCGCTCTACCACTCGACCGCCGCGGCGTGCTTGGGCGGCGCGGCGTGGATCCTTGAGCACGGCCTGCGCCGCGGCGCCCAGGGCCCTGACCAGCACGGGGGCGGGTTTGCCGGCCAGGCGCACCACGGCCAGCGGGGTGGAGACCGTCGGTTCGATCAGCGGCAGCACATGGATGGAGGGATCGTCACGGCGGGCTGCGACCGCGGTCTCCGGCACGACGGCGGCCCACAGCCCGGAAGTGACCAGGCTGAGCAGCGCTTCGTTGGAGTCGGCCTCCATACGGGCCTTGATCTGCAGCCCGGCGGCCCGCCAGACCTCATCGGCGATCTGCCGGGCCCGCATCTCGGTGGCGAGCAGGCCCAGAGGAACCTCGGAGAGCATCCGGCCGGTCACCGCTTCCAGATCCTCGGGGAACATGCCCGGGGCGGCCGCCACCACATTGGTGACTTCCCCCAACGGAACCGTCACCAGATCCGGACCATCCGCCGCGGACGGGTGGATGATCCCGGCATCCAGCTCAAAGGCCCTCAGCCGCGCCACCACGTCCTCGCTGTTCAGGCCCGACTGCACGGTGGCCCGCACCAGCGGATGCGCATCGGCCAGGGCCGACACCACCCCCGTGGCCAGGGCGATACCTGCCGGGATGGTGCCGATCCGTGCCACCCCGGTCAGCTGACCACGGGCCGCGGCGATCTCGGCGGACAGCGCCTCCTGGTCCGAGACCACCCGGCGGGCCCAGGTCAGCGCCATCTCGCCCTCAGGAGTGAGCCCCTCAAAGGCGTGTCCGCGACGCACCAGCGGCACCCCGAGTTCCACTTCCAGCTTCCGCACCGCTTCGGAGAGCGTGGACGGCGAGACGAAACACGCCGCGGCCGCCCGGCCGAAGTGCTCTTCGCGCGCGAGAGCGACGAAGTACTGGAGTTGAGTCAGAAGCATGGC
>NZ_JBFREG010000010.1:0-165142 GCF_052114185.1 Arthrobacter sp. RAF14
GTGGACGGCGAGACGAAACACGCCGCGGCCGCCCGGCCGAAGTGCTCTTCGCGCGCGAGAGCGACGAAGTACTGGAGTTGAGTCAGAAGCATGGCATCCCATCTGGTCGTGTTCAGGGAGATGAGGGGAACCGTGATGGACCCGCTCCTTCACGGATCCCCCCATCTCAATGACTGCGGAGACTGAACCTCCACAGCTTCGTGGGGCCTTCGCTGGTGCCCCACGTTCATACCGCCTCAACAGGCGGTGGCTTGTCATCGTTGTGCTTGGCGTGGGGGCGTGGGAAGAGGCACCGGTTCCCGCGCCACCGCCGCTGTCAGTGTGCCGCAGAGGAACGGACCGCCTTGAGGCGTCTTCTGGCCTTGCGGCGGGCTTTGTTGTGGCGTTTGCGGATCCTGGCGTCGTCCATCGGTGATTCTCGTCCGGTGGCGACTTTGATAGTGGCCCAGGTCGCCGCGACCAGAGGGACGGCGATGAGGGCGCCGACGATGCCGCCCAGGACGGAACCGCCGGTCAGGGAGAGCAGGATGACCAGGCCGTGGAGCTGGAGGGCGTTGCCCATCACGACGGGCTGCAGGAGGTGCCCTTCGAGTTCTTGGACGAGGACCGTGGCGATCGCGACGGCGACGGCCTGCCAGATGCCTGCGCTGACCAGGGTCACCAGCACGGAGAGGACTCCAGCGATGGTCGCGCCGACCATTGGAATGTACGCGCCGATGAACACGAGGATGGCCAGGGGGAAGGCCAGAGGGACTCCGGCGATGAGCATGACCAGGCCGACGGCGACGGCGTCGACGGCGGCGATGATGGTGGTGCCGCGTGCGTATCCGCCGAAGGTCTGCTGGGCACGGATGCCGGCACGCTCCCAGGTGGGACGGTGACGTTCGGGAACCCAGGACAGGAAGAAGGCCCAGATCCGGTCTCCGTCCTTGAGGAAGAAGAACAGGACGACCAGCAGGATTCCGACGCCGGCGAAGAACTCGCCTGCCGCGGAGATTCCGGAAATGGCGCCTTCACCGGCTTGGGCGCTCGTGGCGAATTTTTCAGCCTGGGATATCCAGGAGTTGGCCTGGTCCTGATTGATGGAGAAGGGCAGGTGCTGAACCCAACTCTGCACTTGCGTGACGCCTTCGCGGGCCTTGTTCGAAAGGGTGGGCCACTGCGCGGCAACCGAGGCGATGATGCCGGACAGGAGGCCGCCGAAGACGACGAAAGCGCCCAGCAGCACGACCCACGCAGCCACCATCGGATTGACAGCCCGGCGCAGCCAGGCCACCAGAGGCCACAAGGCACAGGTGAGAATCAGGCCTAGCAGTAGCGGCAGCACGATCAGCGACAACGTCATGAGCGCATAGATGACGCATCCCGCGAGGGCGATGACAAGAAGAACTTGCAGTGCCCTGGATCCTGCAGTGCCCAGACCATCAGACCACAGGTGCGCCAGCCGCTCGTGTCCGGGACTTCGTGGCGCGTCCGGGGCGGTCGCGACCGTAGCCCCGTTCGGCCGATCGGGATCACCGACAGGGCGAACGGGCGGTGCTGTGGTCTTATCGCGGTGGCGACGTCCAAACATGGATGCTCCTGAGAGTGCGCGGTAGCCGGTCCCCTATGAGGAGACCTTGGACTGGGGATCACCGTGGTGCGGCGGCCACCAGCGAGAGGCTGGTCGTCCTGCTGCACGGTCACCATGATTCGTATGGTCGAACCCTGCCCCTGAAGAGTAGGGACGAGCCATGTCACATCCACAGTCGAACAGTGCCCCTGACCAGCCAGAACACCTGGTGCATTGGTGCCCCCACCGGTGCACCGCGTCCGGTCCACCTTCCGGTGGCCCAGGCCGCCACGAGTCCGCAGTGCAGGAAGCGTCCTCCGACGATCGTCCGAGCGAGGCCGTCGGATTCACCGAATGGCGCCGAATTGGTCGGTCGGCCCAGGCACAACGCGACGGCGTACGCCAGGCCGGGCGTACGCCGTCGCGTGCGGCGCCCGGAGGAGTGGCTCCGGGCGCCGCGTCGGCGGATCACGGAATCAGCGGGTCAGGAGAGACAGGCCGTAGGCCGACAGGATCGGGTTCACCGGCTGGTACCAGGAGACCGTGGGCTGGCCCACCTTGGAGCCACAGCTGCCGTTCGAGTAGGTCGAGGCGCCACTGGTCACGCCCTGAGCCTGGCTTCCGGAGACGTTGGAGCCACCGGAGTCCCCGCCTTCGACGCAGGCACTGTGCTGGACCAGGCCATTGATGACGCTGCCGTCGTCGTACCGCACGGTCTGATTCTTGGCGCTGATGCTGCCGCAGGTCCAGCCGGTGGTCCGCCCGCTCTTGCACACCTGGGCGCCTACGGCGCTCTCCTGAGATCCGCTCACGGCGACCGTTGACCCGTTCCAGGTGCTGACCGACGCCGACGGAGTCACCGAGGAATCCAGCCGGAACGCCGAGTAGTCGTTACCGGGGAACGTGGCGCCGATCACGGTTCCCAGGGCCGAGCCCTTGAAGGTGAAGTCGCTGTTGTTGACCACGCAGTGGCCGGCGGAGACCATGGCATTGCGGCCCGAACCGTCCCGTGCGGTGAAGCCGACGGAACAGACGTAGGCTTCACCGTTTTCGAGGAACGAGTATTCCTCCCCGCCCGCCATCGAGGCCGTGGCCTTCGGGACGCCACCGGTTTCGGAGACCGCAGCGCCGAGCTTCCTGGCCTGGGCGACGGCCGCCCTGGTGCCGGGATCGGAGCTTCCAGCGGCCACGGAGACGCTCACCGTGTTGTTCTTGACATCGTCTCCCCAGCTCACGAAACCGGGAGCAGTCCTGGACAGGCCCGTGATCTTCGTCTTCAGGGAATCCAGAGCGGCCTGGCTCCTGGTGACTTTGCGCGGCCGGGCGCCTGCGTCGCGGACACGCTGCGCAGCGGCATCGCTGGTGACGCCGACGACGAGCGCGTCCCCGTCGATCCAGGCGCCTGCGGTCTGCGCCGGGGAGAGGCTCTTCTGCAGTTCCCGCGCGGTGGCGCTGAGGCTGCGCTCGTGGTCGAAAATCTGATGTGCACGCGCGGTGGAGACGCCGAGATGGCGGCCCAGCGCCTCGTCGGCCTGGCTGTATTCCGGCCCCGCGCCGGGTGAGGAGACGGCCTGTGACGGCGCCGCAGCCAATTGGAGGATGCCGAACCCGAGCGCGCACGCCATGATCCCGGCAGCGAGGGTGGATTTCTTGCGAGGAGCCATGGGGGAGACCTTTCCTGGGGGGATTGTCGGCGGCGCCGTTTTCCGTGGCGGCGCCTGTTCCGACCGAGCCCTCCAAGATTTAGTGACAACATGAGTCATGTCAATAGTCATGTTTCGTATTGCCTCATAAGGAAAGCTCTCTCGGTCGTTCCCCGACTGAGGTTCCCCGCCTAAGCACGAGGTGCGCCGAGGCCGTAGGCCGGAATCGCGAGCCCTCGCGAAGGCGCTCGTGGGGGCACGATTCCATGGCGGACCTATGGCGGACCCATGGTGAACCTTGTCCGGGGCGCCGGCCTTTCCCGGTATGGCGTCCTGGTGGATCGCGTGTCTCTGAGGCCCGGCACGTTCGTCATCGACCGGGGAAGGAGACCCAGTGCGAAACCGGATGGACTCTGGGTCTCCTTCTCCCCGGCGTCGCTCACCGGTACTGAGTCTGTTCCACCCGCCGGTATCCCCAGACCGCCACGAACCCGCAGATCAGCAAGTAACCTCCAAGGATCGCCAGCGCCTGCCTGTTGGATTCGCCGAGCAGTGCGGAGTTGATCAGGTCCGCCCAGGCGCCCGTGGGGCTGAAGGTGTGCAGGGGCTGCAGGGCTCCCAGATCCCAGGTGCCGAAGAGGCCGCCGATGAAGGCCAGGGGGAAGTAGATCAGGTTCGTGATCGGGACGGCTCCGCGGGCGGGGAGCCAGTAGCCGAGGGCGAGTCCGAGTGCGCCATGGACCAGGCCTCCGATGATCAGGGCGCCGATCCCGAACAGGAACCGTCCGGGCGCCACGGTGAAGACCGCGCCGTTGATCACGCCGATCAGCAGGAGTGGCAGGGAGAAGAGCACGGCGAAGAACAACCCGGCGATCAGCTGGGAGGCCACGCGCACCCTCGAGGACACCGGGAGGCTCAGCAGGTACAGGTTCCACGGGTCGTTGCGGGTGGCCGCGACGCCGACGCCGAATTGGAACATCATGGTGCCGAGCATCGCGAAGGCCAGATAGCTGAACAGGATCTGTGCCGCGGGGAGATCCGCTCGCACCCCGATCATGAGGTAGAACGCCGCGGGCAGCGCGATGAGGGGCAGGAAGAACGAGGGAAGACGGAGGAGTTCCAGGACTTGGATGCGGACGTACTCGGCGACGAATCTCATGCCTTCTCCTCGCTCAGGATGACGCTCACGGCGTCCTCGAGTGAGGACTGGAGCACGTTCAGTTTCGGGTCGTCCAGAATGTCCAGGAGGAGCCTGCTGGCCGTGTCGGGGTCCTCGGTCACCAGGCGGTACCGGCCTGCTCCCATCGGTTCGACGACGCCGAGGGCACGGACCGCTTGCGGCAGCGGGGCGTCGGCGGAGAAGCTCAGCTGGTACAGTCCCAGCCTCTGCCTGACGGACTCGATGTCCTCGCTCAGGATGTTCCGGCCGTCTTTGACGAGCGTGACGGTGTCCGCGGTGGCTTCGATCTCGGCGTAGTCGTGGGAGGCCATGATGATGCAGCGGCCGAGGCTCCTCTGTTCGAGGATGATGCTTCGGACCTGGGCGCGGCCTTCGATGTCCAGGCCTGCGAGCGGTTCGTCCATGATGAGGACCGGGGCGTTGCAGATGATGGCTCCGGCGATGCCGAGCCGCCTGAGTTGGCCGCCGGACAGGCCGCCGCATTGTTTGTCCAGGATTCCCTGGAGCGACAGCGCGTCCTGCACCGCGGCGAAGTCCAAGGGATCCGGGTAGTGCACGGAGATGAACCTCAGCACCTCACGGACCTTGAGGGTGGGCGGGAAGGTCACCGCCTGGGGCACGCAACTCAGCAGGCTCGCCTGTGGACCTCCGCGGACGACGGGCCGTCCGAGGACGGTCGCCGTGCCGGAGGTGGGTTGTCTGACCCCGGTCAGGATGTTCAGCGCGGTCGACTTACCGGCGCCGTTGGAACCCAGAAGGCAATGGACGCCCGGCCCCAGGCTCAGGCTGAAGCCCGACAGTGCCGCCTTCCCCGGGTAGTTCTTGGACACGTCCTCCCAGGACACGATCGCCGTCATGCCGGGACTCCCGGTTCCTCAGCGACGTTTCCGAAGGCCACGGAGTAGATCACGGACTGCTCGACGCCGTCGAGACAGAGCAGTTCGTCGACGATCTGGTCGATGAACCCTCCGACGGCGCAGGAACCGATGTCGCACTCCTCGGCACACAGCATCATGGCCTGGGCCAGGTGGCCGGCTTCGATCAGCGCGAAACGGTAGGCCCGCTGTCCATACTTGATCCGCTGGCGCATGAAGCTGCCGACGAAGAACACGTGGAAGGCTGAATCCTCGGCGAGGTTCTGGAAGACCAGGCACTCCCGCAGAATGTCCCGCGGGTTCTGCTGGACTGGCAGGCGGTGCAGCACCGCACCGTGGGGATCCAGCGCGTAGACCCCGGGGGTGACACCGTCCACTGCGGTGACGGCCACGTAGACATCGACGGGATACAGCGCCCCGGCTGACGGCGCCCCGCGCCCGTGCTCCGCCGTGATGCAGGCCGATTCGCGGAGGATCCGGCTGAAGGCTGCGAATCCCACGGGGAGTGGATCGAACCGTGCCCGGGACCGTCTGCTCCGGAGCGCTGAGGTCAGGGGCGTCACCTGCGCGGCGGCGTCGAGTTCCAGACGCTCGGAGGACAGGTACGGCGGATGCGGACGGCCCAGCGCGCTCAGCGCCTCAGGGTCGGTGCTGAGTTCGGTGGCGTACATCCCGGTGGCGGAGTCGCTCGTCCAGAGACTGAGCTTGGAGGCGACATGGAAGGTTTCCGCTGGATCGTCGTACGCCGGGGTGCTGAAGGCCCATTGCTGAGGCATGAAGGAATCTCCCGGGGTCAGGGGAACGGGTGTGGAGTGGTGTGAACCGCGCCGGGGTGCTGGCGGAGGTGCGGTTCGTCGACGTCGAGGGTCGCGGCCTGAGGACTCAGCGCGCGGATCACGTGCCAGCCGTGGGAGGCGACGTCGGGTGAGCGGACATCCTTGAGGTAGACCTGCCAGCCGGCATCCTCCAGCGCGAGCAGCGTGCCGGGTAAGGTGTGGGTCCCGCCGTGGACGAACTCCGTTTCCTCCACCTCGGGTCCGGAGTCCAGGAAGAGGTTCAAAGCGCGGTGCCCGGGGGCGGCGTGGAAGGCGATGTGGTCCTTGAGGGACTCGACCTCCTCGGAGGGAGGTGCCGTGGCCCCCTCGGCGAGCCCCCAGTTGTAGGTGTGCAGGGACTCGATGAATGCCGCGGTCATCGCCGCCCGGACGTCGGCCTTCGCCGAGCAGCCCACGGCCAGACCCACACGATCCGAGCGGGCACAGGAGAGGATCACCGGGATGCCGCCGGGGCCGTCGAGTCTGACCAGCGTGACGGTCACGCCGTGGAGCGCCAGCTGCCGGCAGGTGCCTCTGAGTTCGGGCGGGAAATGCCGGGGGATCGTCTCGGGGATCCGCAGTGTGGCCCCGGATGTCTTGCTGTACCAGGCGCGCATGAAGCTGTCGCGTTCGACCAGCTCGAACACCGCGGCCCGGGCCGCCATGGCGAAACTGCGCCCGGCGCCGAGTCCGTTGGAGGTGATCGAACACCATCTGGTCCGTTCTCCCGGATTCAGATAGACCAGATCGGCCGGCACGGCGGCGGCCGAATGGTCGAGGGCCCGGTGAACCGTGACGTACGGGAGGTGCTCCACGCTGTCCGGGTGGGTGTAGGTGAACCCGGGGCGGGCGTACTGCTCCTCGGTGAAGGGCATGAAGGCCGTGGCTGGGATCAGTGAGCCGCTCGGTTCGCCGAAATGATCCGGCAGGTATCCCGCGGAGTAGCGCTCGATGAACTCACCACCGGCCGAGCCGTACAGCTGATCCGCCCCGATGCCGAAGCCACAGGAGGCCTGCTCGGGCAGACACGCTTCGAGAAGGCCGGGCAGTGCGGGGGAGCGGTCGATGAGCGCCGGAAGGCTCACCGATCCCGGCCCTACCCTGAGCGTCCTGATTCCCGGGATGAGCCCTACGTCAGGGCCGGCGAGTCCGTCGCGGAGGAGGCTGGGTCGAGCCAGGGATAGCTGGTTGACGATCTCCCGGTCTTTGAACACGAGGGGCACCGTGGCACACTCCAAACTCTTGAGTTGTAGCTGGTCAAGGACGCAGGATTGACGACGCTGCACGATCCGATGAGGTCGTGCGCGTCCCGGTAGAAGGCGGCGACGGCGAGCCTCGCGGCGAGGTGGACGCCGAGCGCCAGATCGTGGGGCTCGAAGGCTCCGGCGGGAACGGTCTGCTGGAACCGCAGGTACTCGTCCGGCCAGTCGGTGGTGGCGGCCCGCCGGATGACCAGGCATTCGAAGCAAGCGCTCGTCCCGGGCAGGACGGCGGGGCCGACGATCAGCTTTCCGCCGTCGAACGGCACCACCGGGACATGGCACTCTCCGCGGGCCCAGGCCTCACGGCAGAGGTCGATCGCCTCCTGGACGGAGGGTCGGACGATCAGGACGGGGAGATCGCGACGGTCTGAATCGCGGCTTTCGACGTCGACGGCGGTGAAGGTGCCCAGCACTCGCCGCGCCTGGTCCTCCCAGGCCTCGGGGATGTCGAGCCGGAGCGCCGGCCGATCGGTCAGGGGGTTGAAGTCCGGCAGCCCGGCCAGGCGTTCTTGCGGGCCGCGGAAAGCGGTCACGACCCCGGCTGAACGAAGTGAGCCCAGCAGGCGTTCCAGGCCTCCGAGGCCTGGAACGCCTGCTGCCACCTCGTCGAGGGTGCGCGGCGTGCTGAGAAACCGGAACAGGTCCCGGGCCGATTCCTGATTCCTGCGGAAGCGGACGATCGAACTTCCGCAGACCAGGACGAAGGAATCCTCGAAATCGGCTTGCCGGACGCCTTCGGCCACGACGTAGGTGGTGCTCACGGTGATTCTTCTTCCGGACTAGGACTGCTTCGGGGACGTGGGGCGGCCGGACGAGCAGGACGACGAGAGAGTCACGGTGTCACCGTTCATCTTCGCCGGGGTGACCAGCGCCCCGCCGGTCTCGAACTCGAGTTCCTTCAGCACCGCCGGCATCACGAGGCCGGGCTCGGTCTCAACCATGGGTGCGGACGTCAGTAGAATGCTCACTTGCTCTCCTTTGGACGAAGCGAATATCGATTGAATAACACCTGATATTGGAAGGTGCAGAATTGAGCCTAGAAGTGGCTCATGTCGCTCGTCAAGGGCATATAAATATTCTTTCGAAGAAAGTTCTGAGCCTGTTTTCAAGGGATTTTTCCGGGAAATCGGCACGCAAAAAGAAAGGCCTGTCGCCGGCCGATGCGGGAACATTCTTCGACCCGGCGGGAAGGGCCGGGGAGGTGAGGCGGTGCGTTCGAGTGATGGATGCGTCCGGATCAGTATCACCACTCGAAGGTCAAATGTCCAACATGCCGCACTGGTCGGAGTGTCGAGCCGCTCCCACCGGGCCCCCACGCCGGTCCGGTGCGTGCTCGGGCCCCGATAGCATGAGCACTATGAGTGCCGCCTCCGTCGTCCTGTGTTTCCTGCTGCGCCCATCAGGCGCCTCCGGGCTCGAAGGGGATCCCGCGCTCTGGGACGTCCTGCTCGGTCTCAAGCGAAGGGGCTTCGGCCAGGGCAAAGTGGTGGCCATCGGTGGCCACGTCGAAGCGGGGGAGACCCCCGAGGAGGCGTTGCAACGGGAGGTCTGGGAGGAAGTGGACGTCGTGGTCCCGCAGGAGGCCCTTCACAAGCTCGGCAGGGTCCGGTTCGTCTTCCCCGCGCAGCCCCGGTGGGACATGAATTCCGTGGTCTACGCGGCGGACCGCTGGGAGGGCGAGGTGTCGGGCAGCGAGGAGATCGCCCCTGAATGGCACGGCCTCGACGCGCTTCCGTTCGGGCGTATGTGGCCTGACGCCGGGCACTGGCTCGAGGAGGCTCTGAGCCGCGCCGCCCATGCCGTGTCCGTGGGATCGCCGCAGGCCTTTGACGTCACGGTCACCCTGGCCGAGGACAACCACGCGGTCGCCGGGGTCGAGTGGACCCTTGGTGGACCACAGGGCGGGCCCGAGAGTCGTGTGGAGGCCGACGAGGACTTCCACAGCGCCTGAGACGCCGCGCCGCCCGAAGTCACCGACGGCCTGAAAGACGACCGCCTGAACGACGACGGCGCGCGGCCACCGGGAACGTGGCCGCGCGCCGTCGTCGTCGCATCCGGAGTGTCAGCTCAGGTGACGCTCGTCCACACCGTTGTAGGCGCTCAGGGGGCGGATCAGGGAGTTCGCCCCGGCCTGCTCCATGACGTGTGCCGTCCAGCCGACGATCCGGCTGGCGACGAAGAGCGGCGTGAACGTCGGAGTGTCGAAGCCCATCAGGTGATAGGTGGGGCCGGCCGGGTAGTCGAGGTTCGGCTTGATGCCCTTCGCCTCGTCCATCGCCTGTTCGAGCCCGTTGTACAGCCCCAGGAGTTCCGGGCGTCCGTAGTGTTCGATCATGGCGTCGAGGGCGGCCTTCATGGTCGGGACGCGGGAGTCGCCGTGCTTGTAGACGCGGTGACCGAAGCCCATGACCTTCTTCTTCGCGGCGAGCGCGTCCTCCATCCAGGCCTTCGCCCGGGAGGCGGCGTCCTCGGCGGACTCGGAAGGATCGATGCCCAGCTCTTCGAAGGTGTGCATGACCGCCTCATTGGCGCCGCCGTGCAGCGGACCTTTGAGTGCTCCGATGGCGCCCGTGACCGCGGAGTGCAGATCCGCGAGCGTGGAGGTGATGACCCGGGCCGTGAACGTGGAGGCGTTGAAGGAGTGCTCCGCGTACAGGATCATCGAGACGTTGAACGCGTCCACGACGGCCGGGGCGGCCTCCTCGCCAAAGGCCATCCAGAGGAAGTTCGCCGAGTACCCGAGATCATCCCGGGGTTCCACGGCGTCCTGGCCGTGCCGGCGTCGCTGGTCGTAGGCCACCACGGCGGGCATGGCGGCCCACAGATCGATCGCCTTGGACTGGTTGGCCTCCGGACTGGAATCCTCGGCCTGCGGGTGACGCGCGCCCAGGACGGAGGCCGCCGTGCGGCAGACGTCCATGGGGTGTGCGCTCAGCGGAAGCGCGTCGATCACCGTCTTCAGGACGGGGTCCAGCGCCCGTCCGGCACGCTCGCGCGCCTGGAACGCCTCCAGCTCCTCCGGAGTGGGGAGCTCGCCGTTCCAGAGCAGGTAGGCGACCTCCTCGAAGCTCTTGGCCGCGGCCAGCTCATGCACGGGATACCCCCGGTACAGCAGGGAGTTGCTGTCCGGGTTGACCTTGGAGATGGCGGTGTAATCCACCACCACGCCGGCCAGGCCCTTTTTGATGTCGGTCTCTTGGGGTGTGGTGCTCATGGTGACTCCTTCGTCCAATGAAGCCTTCGGTGTGATTCTGGGACTGTTTCCTGTGAATTCGCTTCGAGCGCCGTGACAGCCCGGTGAGTCAACGCGGGGTGCCGGGGACCTGGAAGTTGAAGACTCCGGTGTCGAAGCTGTTGTAGGCCGGATAGTCCACCAGCTCATACAGGCGAGCGCGGGTCAGCATGTCCGGCACGGCCGCCTGCTGGCTGCCGTCCGCCTTGATGGTCTCCAGGACCCGCTCGGCCGCGCCCAGGGCGCTGCGCAGCAGGGTCACGGGATAGATGACCATGTTCACTCCCACGGAGGAGAGTTCCTCCAGTGTGAACAGCTCACTCTGCCCGAACTCGGTCATATTGGCCAGGATCGGCACGTCCACGGCCTCCCGGATGGCGGCGAACTCCTCCAGGGTTTTCATCGCCTCGGGGAAGACCGCGTCCGCTCCCGCAGCCACGAGCGCGCGGGCCCGCTCCTGTGCCGCTTCCAGGCCGTCCGCGGCCCGGATGTCGGTGCGGGCCATGAGGAGGAATCCTGGGTCGCGGCGGGCCTGGGCGGCCGCCTGGATCCGGCGCGTCGCCGTCTCCACGTCCACCACCGCCTTGCCGTCCAGATGACCGCAGCGTTTGGGGTTGACCTGGTCCTCGATGTGGCAGCCCGCCAGCCCGGCGTTCTCCAGTTCCTGCACGGTGCGGGCCACATTCATGGGCTCGCCGAAGCCGGTGTCCGCATCGACGAGCGCGGGCAGATCCGTCATGCGGGCGATCTGCCCGGCACGCGTCGCGACTTCCGTCAGCGTGGTGAGCCCGATGTCCGGCAGCCCCAGGTCGTTGGCCAGGACCGCTCCGGAGATGTAGACGCCGTCGAAGCCCTTCTCCTCGATCAGGCGGGCGGACAGAGGGTTGAACGCTCCCGGGAACTGCACGGTGCGCCCGGAGGCCAGCAGTTCCCTCAGCTCGCGGCGCTTCTGCTCCGGGGTGCGGGTGGAGTACAGCATCAGAAGAGGCCCTTCGGCGCGGCGGCCAGGTCGATCACGCCGGGGGCAGCCTGGATGTTCAGCTGGTCCAGTTCCCCGGCGCCCAGTTCCGGAAGGCGCTGCACCGTGTCCAGGAACCGTTCGATCTCCGCAGGCTCCACGAGACCCTCGGCGAGGGTGCGGAACTTGGC
Organism: Arthrobacter sp. RAF14; assembly: GCF_052114185.1. Taxonomy (NCBI): domain Bacteria; kingdom Bacillati; phylum Actinomycetota; class Actinomycetes; order Micrococcales; family Micrococcaceae; genus Arthrobacter; species Arthrobacter sp. RAF14. The sequence goes on from NZ_JBFREG010000010.1 coordinate 11,709, forward strand.
GATGTACTGCTCCCGGGCGAACGGCCGGGCGCCCAGCGGGTGTGCGTCCGCGACGGCGATCTCGTCCTCGATCACCCGGCCGTCCGTCAGGGTGATGACCACGCGGCCGCCGAAGGCCTTCTCTGCGATGTCGAGCGAGTGGTAGCGGCGCGTCCACTCGGGGTCCTCCTCGGTGGTCACCTTGTGCCACAGCTCCACGGTGTCCGGGCGGGTGGCACGCTCGGGCGCGTAGGAGTCCACATGGTGCCAGCGGCCATCCTGCAACGCGACGGTGAAGATGTACGGGATCGAGTGGTCCAGGGTCTCGCGGCTCGCCGTCGGGCTGTACTTCTGTGGGTCATTGGCACCCGAGCCGATCACGTAGTGCGTGTGGTGGCTCGTGTGAATGACGATGCTCGCGACGTTCGCCGGGTCCGTGAGCTCCGGGTGCTCACTGTGCAGCTTGCGGGCCAGGTCGATCCAGGCCTGCGCCTGGTACTCCGCGGAGTGCTCCTTGGTGTAGGTGTCCAGGATCGCGCGCTTGGCCTCGCCCGGCTCGGGGAGGGGCACGTCGTAGGAGGCGTCCGGGCCATCCAGCATCCACGCGATCACGCCGTCCTCGCCCTCATAGATCGGGACGGGAGAGGTCTGCCCGCGCATGGCGCGGTCCACGGACTCCACGGCCATCTTGCCGGCGAACGCCGGGGCGTGGGCCTTCCAAGTGGAGATCTCGCCCTTGCGGGACTGCCGGGTGGCGGTGGTGGTGTGCAGCGCCTGGCCGACGGCCTGGAAGACGGTCTCGGTGTCGAGCCCGAGCAGGGTGCCGAGGCCCGCGGCCGCGGACGGACCCAGATGTGCCACGTGGTCGATCTTGTGCGCGTGGAGGCAGATGGCCTTGACGAGGTCCACCTGGATCTCGTAGCCGGTGGCGATGCCGCGGATCAGGTCCGCGCCGGAGGAGCCGACGTGCTGGGCGACGGCCAGCAGGGGCGGGATGTTGTCACCGGGGTGGGAGTAGTCGGCGGCGAGGAAGGTGTCGTGATAGTCGAGCTCGCGCACCGCCACGCCATTCGCCCAGGCCGCCCACTCGGGGGAGACCCGGTCCTGGATGCCGAAGACCGTGGAACCGGAGCCGCCCGTGGAGGGGGCATGGGTGAGTGCCTGCGCCCGCGCCGCCACGATGGGGGCGCGGTTGAGCGAGGCGACGGCCACGGACGCGTTGTCGATGATCCGGTTGATGATCATGTCCGTGACCTCGGGGTCGACGGCGACGGGATCGGTGGCCACCCGAGCGATCTTGTGCGCCAGCTGGTCCGGACGGGCCAGGTTCTCTTCGCTGCGGTGGACGCGGACGTTGTGGGTTTTCACCGTGACTCGCTTTCCTGTGGGTTGGGGTCCTGAGGGGTGCCGGCGGGCGACAGGATGCCGCGGCCGCGTTGGCTGTGATGAAGGTGGTCCAGGCTGGCATGCAGGTGCATGGTGGTGGCTGCGGCGGCCAGGCCCGGGTTCCCGGCGGCGATGGCACCGGCGATCTCGGCGTGTTCCCGAGCGGAATCCCGCAGCCGGGCGGGGTTGTCATGGGCCAGGCGGCGCAGGCGCTGAAGGTGGGGGCGGAGCTGCCGGAGGGACAGCGCCAGGTAAGCGTTGCCGCATTCCGCGTCCAGGGCGCCGTCGAGCTCTCCGACCAGCCGGTAGTAGCCCTCCACCTCGGTGGGGCTGCCCAGCTGATCCGTCGCTGCGCGGAACAGTTCGTGGAGGCGGGCGAAGCGCTCGCGGTCGCCGCGGCTCGCGGCGAGTGCCGCGGCGCGGCTTTCCAGGGTTTCCCGGAGTTCGAACAACTGGTCCAGGTCGGCCACGGAGAGTTCGGCCACGACGACGCCGCGCCGCCGCTCGGCGACGGCGAGCCCCTCGGCGGTGAGGCGGGAGAGGGCTTCCCTCACGGGAGTGCGGCTCACGCCGAGGCGTTCCGCCTGTTCCACTTCGGCGAGGACCGTGCCGGGGGCGAGACGCCAGGAGACGATGTCCTCCCGGAGGGCTTCGTAGGCCCGGTCACGTGCTCGCATGGGCTCAGTGTATACACAATGGCCTTTGAGGAGAGAGGTTTCGGGCGAAATTCGCAGTTATGTATACAAGAGTGCTCAGGTCGCGGTCGGCGAGGGGGCCGCAGGCGTCGTCGACGCTCCCGCGGCGGGCAGGCCCAGGACGGTGCCCATCAGATCCGCCAGGTGCACATGACCCGCGGGGCTGGGGTGTTCGCCGTCGGGTCCCAGGAGGGCGTCCGCCTGCGTGGCCATCCAGTCCAGGGCGATCGGATCCACGAACTCGGCCGATGATGCCGCGGCGGCCGCCTTGAGGGCGTCGCGGATGGCGAGGAGGTCCTGGTCGGGATCCGCGGAGTACGCCGGAGGCCCGACCACGATCCGCCGGGCGTGCGGGGCCCGGAGCCTCACGTCCTGGAGGGCGGCCAGGGCCGCCTGCTTGAGCTGCCCGGGGTCCTGGCCCAGATCGTTGTCCGATCCGAAGAACAGCACCGTCCGGGTCCAGGCGTTGACGTAGCGTTGCACCTCGGTCCCGAAGGTGTCCCCGTCGGATCCGGTGGTGATGTAGCCACTGCCGTTCTGGGCGCCGTTGACCAGGACCATGCCGTGCTTCGCCGCGGCGAGCCGCTGGGTCAGGAGGGTGGGCCAGGCCTGCTCGGGCGAGGTGCCGAACCCGGTGCTGAGCGAGTCCCCGATGATGACCAGATTGGACTGTCCGGGAGGCGCCGGAGTGGCGCGGGACGCCGCCTGGGCGCTCGTGCCGCAGGCGCCCAGAAGAGCCGCGACGGGTCCTCCGACCGCGAGCAGAAGGAAGGCCCTCCGGCTGCCGCCGTCTCGCTGCTCCCGTGAGTTCCGCACGTTCATCATGCTCTCCGTCATTCCTGTGTCTGCGCTGTGCCTTCTGTGCCGTGCCGCCGGTGGGGTTCGGCCGTCTCACACGCTGCGGTACTCGTTCTCCGGCCTGCCGGGGGTGCCGTACCTCGGTGCGCTGCGCAGCACCCCGGTCCCCACCAGGTATTCGAGGTAGCGGCGCGCCGTCACGCGCGAGAGCCGGGCCTGTTCGGCCAGCTCGGCGGCGGACAGCGGGTGCGGCGCCGTGGTGACCAGTTCGCGGACGGCCGCGAGCGTCGTCGTCGAGATTCCCTTGGGCAGGGGGAGTTCCACCGGGGTGCGCAGGGTGGCGAAGGCCTGATCCACCGCGCTCTGGTCGACCGGTGAGGGAGGAGAGTTCTCCGGTCCGGCGTCGGAGGCCCCCAGGGTCTGACGGAAGGCCCGGTAATTCTCGAGTTTCTCCGCGAAGGTGGCGTAGGTGAAGGGCTTGATCAGGTACTGAACCACGCCCGTCGCGATGGCGCCGCGGACCACGGCGAGTTCCCGGACGGCGGTGATCGCGATGATGTCCGTCAGCAGGCCCGCGCTGCGCATCCGGCGGGCGACGTCCAATCCGTGCAGATCCGGCAGATTCATGTCCAGGAGCACCAGATCCACCGCCTCGTCCCTTTCGTGGGCCTGGATGAGTGCCTTGAGAGCCTCCTGGCCTCCGGCGGCGCTTCCGGCGTGTTCGAAGCCCTCCAGACGGTCCAGATAGGCGGCGTGCGCCTCCCGGGCGATCGCCTCGTCCTCCACGACGAGGACCCGGATGGGTTTCATGACTCTCCTTCTTCTGTGGATGCGGCCGGTCCGCCCTGCAGCGGCAGGGTCACGACGAAGCGGGCGCCAGGCAGGTCGGCCACGTCCGGTGGCGCGGAAACGGACGACGGCGCGCGGCCGGCCACCACGTCCAGTGTCCCATCCAGCCTGCGGACGGTCTGCCGAACGAGCGCCAGACCCACCCCGCGGCCGTGCCGGCTCGCCTTGGTGGAGTACCCGAATTCGAAGGCGCGCTCGAGCTGGCCTTCGCCGAGCCCGGCGCCGGAATCCTGCACCGCGAACGTCACGGAGCCGTCTCCCGCGGTGACCTCCAGCCGGACCAGGCGGGGCGGTTCCGCGGCGGCCGCGGCGTCGATGGCGTTGTCCAGCAGATTGCCGAGGATGGTGACCAGATCCTGCACCGGGATGTCCAGGACCGCCGGCGAGGAGCCGCCCAGCAGTTCCAAGAGCACTCCCCGTTCGTGGGCTTCGGCGGACTTGCCCATCACCAGGGCGGCCAGGACCGGCTCATCCACGGACCCCAGCAGGTCATCCGCCAGGCGCTGGCCGAGTTCGAGATCGCGAGTGGCCAGTTCGAGCGCCTCGGGTGTCCGGCCGAGTTCCATGAGGGAGACCATGAGGTGGAGGCGGTTGGCGTGTTCGTGAGTCTGGGCGCGGAGCGCGTCGGAGAGCGTGCGGGTGGTGGCCAGCTCCGAGCCGAGGGATTCGATCTCGGTCCGGTCCCGCAGGGTGGCCACGGTGCCCAGGCGCCGAGGTCTGGACCGTGCGCCGGAGTCCTGCTCCACGGCGGCCTGCTGATTGACCACCAGGAGGCGGGGCCCCGCCAGGTGGACCTCGTCCCGCGCTTCGCGGCCGGAGGTGAAGAGGTCCCGCAGGCTCGGTTCCAGGGGCAGCTCGGCCACGGTGGGCGCGGTCGACGTGCGGGCGCCCGCGGATGCGGCCGTGTTCGTGGCTCCGGGGGAGTCGAGGCCCAGAAGCTCGGCGGCCTGGTCGTTGTACATCACCACCCGGCCCCGGGTGTCCACGAGCACCACGCCCTCACGGACCGAGTGCAGCACGGATTCGTAGTAGGCGAAGAGCTGAGCGAGCTGCTCCGGACCCCAGCCGTGTGTGACCCTGCGGAGATACCGGCCCAGCAGCCAGGCCACCAGGGCACCTCCCGTGACGAGCGCGGCCGAGAGTCCGAGGATCGCCAGCAGCCGCCACGTGATGCCGGCGTCCACGTTCTGCACGGTGACGCCCGCCGCCACGAGTGCGACCACCTTGCCGGAGGTGTCCTTCACCGGCACGATCGTCCGGACCGAGGCGCCCAGGGTGCCGGTGTACGTCTCGGTGAAGTCCTGGCCCCGGAGCGCCGGTTCCACCGTGCCCAGGTACTTCTTGCCGATCTCCGCCGGATTCGCGTGAGTCCAGCGCGTGCGGTCCGGGCCCATGATCGTCAGGAAGTCCACGTGGCCGTGCCGCATCACCTCCTCCGCATACGGCTGGAGGGTGCTTGAGGGGTCGGGGGAGGCGGCGGCGCGTGCCACGAGCGGGCTGGCCGCCACGGTGGCGGCGACGCTCTGTGTGCGCTGGCCGGCGTCGTCGTAGCTGCGCGTGCGGATGTCGACGGCGGCGAAGGCGCTCGCGCCGATCGACGCGGTGAGCACGAGCAGCAGGTTCGCCACGAAGAGGCGGCGGGCGATGCTCCAGCGGCCCATCAGGTCCTTCACGGTTCCTGTCTCCTCAGAGGTCGGTTCGCGCCGGTCGGCGCCGTTGCCTGTTCTCCTGCCTGGTCCCCGCGACCAATATGACCGCAAGAGTGACCTGAGTCACGCCCCCGTCCACCATGGTCCCACGAGGTGCGGTCAGTCAGGCCGCGCGAACGACTCCCAAGGAGCAACGAATGTCCTTGCAGCATCAGGCGCCAATGGCGGCGCCCGCGCGCGGCAAACGTCTTGAATCATCCCACTACCTCTACATCGCCGTCATCGTCGCGGTGGTGCTCGGAGCGCTGGTGGGCATCTTCTTCCCCGAGGTGGGGAAGTCCCTGAAGCCTCTGGGCGACGGTTTCATCAAGCTCATCAAGATGATGATCGCCCCGGTCATCTTCTGCACCATCGTGCTCGGCATCGGCTCCATCGCCAAGGCGGCCACGGTGGGCAAGGTGGGCGGTCTGGCCCTCCTCTACTTCGTGATCATGTCCACGTTCGCCCTGGCCATCGGCCTGGTGGTGGGCAATCTGATCCACCCGGGCGAGGGGCTCAAGCTCACCCCGTACGACCCCAGCAAGAAGGCGGCCACGGACAGCACCGTGGACTTCCTGCTCGGGATCATCCCGGGGGACATCCCCGTGCTTCCCACCCTGCTCGTCGCCATCCTGGTCGGTTTCGCCGTCCAGAAGATGGGCGCCCAGGGGACGCCGATCCTCAACGCGATCGGTCACGCTCAGAAGCTCGTGTTCCGCATCCTGGTCATGATCATGTGGCTGGCCCCGGTGGGGGCGTTCGGCGCCATCGCCGCCGTGGTGGGAGCCACCGGTGTCAAAGCGATCGTCAGCATGCTGACGCTCATGGTGGCCTTCTACATCACGTGCGCCCTGTTCATCGTCGTGATCCTCGGCAGCTTGCTGCGCGTGGTGTCCGGCGTCAACATCTTCAGCCTCATGCGGTACCTCGCCCGTGAGTACCTCCTGATCTTCTCCACGTCCTCCTCCGAGGCCGCCCTGCCGCGGCTCATCGCCAAGATGGAGCACCTGGGCGTTTCCAAGCCGGTGGTGGGCGTGACCGTTCCCACGGGCTACTCCTTCAATCTGGACGGCACGGCGATCTACCTGACCATGGCCTCGCTCTTCGTGGCGAACGCCATGAACATGCCGCTGAACCTGGGGGAGCAGGTGTCGCTGCTGGTCTTCATGATCATCGCGTCCAAGGGCGCCGCCGGTGTCACCGGCGCGGGCCTGGCCACGCTGGCCGCGGGCCTTCAGGCGCACCGGCCGGAGCTGCTGGGCGGTGTGGGCGTGATCGTGGGCATCGACCGCTTCATGTCGGAGGCGCGGGCCCTGACGAACTTCACGGGCAACGCCGTGGCCACCGTCCTGATCGGTACCTGGGTGAAGGAGATCGACACGGTGCAGGTGCGTTCCGTGCTCTCCGGGGAACGGCCGTTCGACGAGTCCTCCATGCTCGCCGACGGGCACGGCGCCGCCGTGGCCGCCGCTCCTTCCGGAGGTGCGGGAACGGTCCCTGCCACGGTCTAACCTTGACCCTCTACTTGAGGGTCAAGGCTCACGGGGGTGACTTTGTCAAGATCCCCAGCCAGCGTGTCGTAGCCGCTAGGGTGGAGGTCAGGCAAGAGTCATCGCGATGCAGGAAGAGTGGATCATCACGTGAGCAGCGAACAGGGTACGACCGCGCTGGGTACCACCGAGGAAGACGTCAGGCTCGGCCCCACCGGCCGCCCCTGGCGGGAGTTCCCCACCCCCGCGCCCCTGCAATCGCACGGTCCCGCCCGCGTCATCGCCATGGTGAACCAGAAGGGCGGGGTCGGGAAGACCACCTCCACCATCAACCTGGCCGCGGCGCTCGCCGAATACGGGCGCCGCGTCCTGTTGGTGGACTTCGATCCACAGGGCGCCCTCTCCGCCGGCTTCGGCGCCAACCCGCACGAGCTGGACCTCACGGTCTACAACGTGCTGATGGACCGCAAGGTGGACATCCGGGACGCGATCCACTCCACCGGCGTGGAGGGCGTGGACCTGCTGCCCGCCAACATCGACCTCTCCGCCGCCGAGGTGCAGCTCGTCAACGAGGTCGCCCGCGAGCAGGTCCTGGCCAGCGCCCTGCGCAAGGTCGAGGACGACTACGACGTGGTCCTCATCGACTGCCAGCCGTCCCTCGGGCTCCTCACGGTCAACGCGCTGACCGCGGCACACGGCGTCATCATCCCCTTGATCTGCGAGTTCTTCGCGCTCCGCGCCGTGGCCCTCCTCGTGGAGACCATCGAGAAGGTCCAGGACCGCCTCAACCCGCGTCTGCAGGTGGACGGCGTGCTCGCCACCATGTACGACGCCCGCACCCTCCACAGCCGCGAGGTCATCACCCGTCTGGTCGAGGCGTTCGGGGACAAGGTCTTCGAAACAGTCATCAAGCGCACCATCAAGTTCGCGGACGCCACGGTGGCCGCGGAACCGATCACGCAGTACGCCAGCAACCATCCGGGCGCCGAGGCGTACCGCCAGCTGGCCAAGGAACTCATCGAGCGCGGCGGTGCTCCGTAAGCAGCGTCATGCCCGCTGACCAGGCGAGCGGACCCATGCACGACGACGCCGGGCCGGGCCTTCCGGTGACCGCGGACGGCGCCGGCGGGGCCGCCGTCGTCGTGGATCCCGGGGCGGAAGACCTCACTGAGCAGCCGGCGGGGCACGCGGATCCCGCCGCGCCCCAGGGGTTCCAGGTCCGCCTGGAGAACTTCTCCGGCCCGTTCGATCTGCTGCTCAGCCTGATCTCCAAGCGGGAGATGGACGTGACCGAGGTGGCGCTGGCCACCGTCACGGACGAGTTCATCGCGTACATCCGCGCGCTCCAGGAGCAGGGCGAGGACTGGGCCCTGGACGAGGCGAGCGAGTTCCTGGTCATCGCCGCGACCCTCCTGGACATCAAGGCCGCCCGGCTCCTGCCCGCCGGTGAGCTCGATCCCGAGGAGGACCTCGCCGCGCTGGAGGCCAGGGACCTGCTCTTCGCCCGGTTGCTGCAGTACAAGGCCTTCAAGGAGGTCGCGACGCAGCTGGGGGAGGAACTCACCCAGGAGGCGCTGCGCTTCCCGCGGCTGGTCAGTCTCGAGCCGCACTTCGCCGCGCTGCTGCCGGAGCTCGTGTGGAAGCACGGGCCGGACGACTTCGCCCAGCTCGCCGCCAAGGTGCTCGCGCCCAAGGACGAGACGGTGCCGCAGGTGGGCGTCGAGCATCTGCACAGCGCGCCCGTGAGCGTCCGGGAGCAGGCCGAGCTCCTCGCTCTCCGTTTGCAGGCGGAGCATCAGCTCAGTTTCCGGTCCCTCGTGGCGGACGCGCTGAACGCCCAGGTGGTGATCGCCCGGTTCCTGGCCTTGCTGGAGCTGTTCCGCGACCGGGCCGTGGCGTTCGAGCAGCTGGAAGCCCTGGGGGAGCTGACCGTCCGGTGGACGGCGCACGAGCGGGAGGACGACGGCACGGTGCTGCTCTCCGCCGGCTCGGATTTCGATGAACCGGCGGAGGCGCCGCAGGCGGAGGAAGGTGTTTCTGATGAGCGTTGACGACGGACTGCTGTCCGCGCTGGAGGCGGTCCTCATGGTGGTGGACGAGCCGGTGAGCGCGGTCCAGCTCGCCTCCGCCCTGGAGGTGCCCGAGGACGAGGTCGAAGCCGGTCTTCACGCGCTCCGTGCGGACTACGACGGCGCGGCCTTCGGTTCCCGCGTGCGCGGCTTCGAGTTGCGGAACCTGGCCGGCGGCTGGCGGATCTACTCCCGGCCCGTGCATGCCGAGGCCGTGCAGCGCTTCGTGATGGACGGGCAGACCGCCCGGCTGACCCAGGCGGCGCTCGAGACCCTGGCCGTCGTGGCGTACCGCCAGCCCGTATCCCGGGCACGGGTCTCGGCGATCCGTGGGGTCAACGTGGATTCGGTGATGAAGACACTGGTCCAGCGTGGCCTGGTGGAGGACTGCGGGACCGATCCCGAGTCCGGCGCCATCCAGTACCGGACCACGGCGTACTTCCTCGAACGGCTCGGTGTGAAGGACCTGTCCGAGCTGCCCGCCATCTCGCCCTACCTCCCGGGCCTGGACGAGTCGACGGCGTTCTACCCGGGGAGGTAGTGGGGCGGGGCTGTCGGTATTCGCCCTCCCAGCCTGGCAGCACGGACAAGTTGGCCCGCCCCTTGCCCACTGAAACAGTGAGTTTGCGCTGAAACAGCGTGTTTTGACCACTGTTTCGGCGCAAACTCACTGTTTCGGCGAAGCCTCGCTCACCCACACCCTCCCTGAGGCAGATGGTCCACATACGGGTACCGGTGGACCGCTGGGTCGGGGCGTCGGGTGCACCGTGACAGGTATGAAGTCACCTCATCTTCGCTTGGATCCCGATGAAGTCCTCTGGACGTCGGCCGAACTCGATCTACTGGGTATCCGGCATGCCCAACGCCGTCGGCTCGTAGAATCGGGCTTTCTCCTTCGCATCCAGAGGGGCGCTTACGCCCGGCGGGATCATGCCGTCGGCCTTCCACGATCAGGGCGCGCCGAGCTGCGGTTGCGGGCTCATCAGAAAGTCCATGCGCGACGCCGGGGCCGGGCCTTCGTGTACAGCCACACTTCGGCGGCGCGCCTGCACTGTTGTCAGCTGTGGCACGCCGACGAGTACGTCCACGTCACCTGCAGAACGAGGACATCGCCCCTGCGCCTCGGTCCGTCGACCGTGATCCATCATCTTCCGGTGCTTCCGGGCGAAGTCCATGACTTCGGGGCGACTGAGGGGACCACGCTGGAACGCACCGCCGTCGATTGCTGCCGCATCCTGGACCTCGAAGGTTCGCTGGTCGTCATGGATCAGGTGCTGCGTCTGGGAGCGGACCGGGCCGTCCTGGAGGACTACGAGCGCAACATGACCGGTCACCGCGGGGTAGTCAACCTGCGCAGGGCACTGGAACTGGGTGACCCGCTGAGCGAGTCGATGGGGGAGACCCGGACGAGGTTCCTCCTGTGGTCGGAGAACGTCTCGATGCCGGTGTCGCAGTTCGCGGTCATGACGGACCGCGGGCTTCGCCGCCTGGATTTCGCCTGGCCGGATCTGAAGGTCGCGCTGGAATTCGACGGCCGGGTGAAGTACTTCGGGAACGTGCCGACGGACGAAGCGATCCTCGACGAACGCATCCGTGAACGACGGCTGATGGAACAGGGCTGGATCTTCGTCCGCCTGGACTGGAAGGATCTGGACGACCCGGTCGAGGTGAAGCGACGGATTCACTCTGCGTGGGCGACGGCTCGGGCTCGTGCCGCATGACCCGTGGATGCGGGCCCGGTCCGCTGAATCCGCTGAAACAGTGGTTTTCCGTCGAAACAGTGTGTTCAGATCACTGTTTCGACGGCCCTCTTTTCGGCATGCCATGAGGCTGCCAGGCGCTCCCCGGAACCGGTCCACCGGCACGACGGGTCGAGTGCAGCACCATGAAACACCACAACTTAAGGCCAGGTAATGACACAGTCGGGACGACAGGGTTCACACCGGGGCGGCGACGCCCGTAACCAGGGCGGCAGCCGCCGCCAAGCCTCTTCGGGCTTCAGCAAGTACGGACGGGACGCCCAGCAGGGCGGCCGCAGCGACGACGGCGGACGCCGCTCGGGCGGTTACGGCCAGGGCGGCAGCTCCAGCGGCAGCCGTGGTCAGGGCGCGGGACGCCCCTCCTCCTCCGGCGGCTTCGGCCGCGATGACCGCCGCGGCCAGGGTTCCGGCCGTGGCGAGTGGCAGGGCCGGGACGCGCGCCCCAGCCGCGACAGCCGGGACTCCCGCTCCGGCGATTTCCGCCCCAGCCGCGATTCCCGGGACTCCCGCGACAGCCGGGACTTCCGCGGCGACCGCCCCGGCCAGGATCGCGACGCCTTCACCAAGGACGGCGCGCGTAAGCCGAACCGCCCCAATTCCAACAAGCCGGGCTTCACCAAGAACGGCAAGCCCAAGGCCGGCACCGGCCGCGGTGGCGCCGGTACCGTCGGCGGCACCCGGAAGGGTGCAGGCCGCAAGCCGGGAGCGGCACCCGCTCGCCCGGCGTCGAGCGCCGCGTTCGGTTCCGAGCGTTTCGGCGAGTACAAGGGCCCGGTCAAGTCCCCGCGCCGCGCACCCCGTCGCGATGTCCCGGACCACCAGCTGCACAGCGAAGAAGGCGTGCGCCTGCAGAAGCTGATGGCCCAGGCCGGCGTGGCCAGCCGTCGCGTCTGCGAGGAGATGATCCTGGAAGGCCGCGTCGAGGTGGACGAGCAGATCGTCACCGAGCTGGGCCTGCGCGTCGACCCGGAGACCGTGGTCATCCACGTGGACGGCATCCGTCTGCAGCTGAACGACTCCATGGTCTACTACGCGTTCAACAAGCCCAAGGGCGTCGTCTCCACGATGACCGACCCCGAAGGCCGTCGCTGCATCAGCGACTACATCAAGCCGAGCCTGGTCCGTGGCGAGCGCCTCTTCCACGTCGGCCGTCTGGACGCCGAGACCGAGGGTCTGCTGCTCCTGACCAACGACGGTGAGCTGGCCAACCGCCTGACCCACCCGTCCTACGAAGTGCCGAAGACCTACCTGGTCCAGGTGCGGGGCCCGTTCCCGCACGGCATCGGCAAGCAGATGCTGGAAGGCATCGAGCTGGAGGACGGCGTGACCCGCGTGGACTCGTTCCGTCTCGTGGACTCGACCCCGGGCAAGGTGCTGATCGAGGTCGTGCTGCACTCGGGCAAGAACCGCATCGTGCGCCGCCTGTTCGACGCCGTCGGCTTCCCCGTGCTGCGCCTGGTGCGCCTGAAGGTCGGTCCCATCGGCCTGGGCGACCAGAAGCAGGGCAGCATCCGCCGCCTGGGCAAGCAGGAACTCGGCCACCTGATGGCCGCGGTGGGGCTGTAAGGCATGTCCGCCTTCGGCATGCACGGGCCCGGTCAGCTGACCGGCCCCGTCGTCATCCTGGGCACCGGCCTGCTCGGCGCGAGCATCGGACTGGGCCTGCGGGGGCGGGGCGTGGAGGTGTACCTCTCGGACCCGTCGCCCACCAACCAGGCCGTGGCCGTCGACATCGGCGCGGGGCTTCCTCTCGCTGAGCTGGCCGCGCAGGGGCACGACGACGGCGCGGTGCGCCTCGTCGTCGTCGCGTCGCCGCCGGACGTGACCGCCGCCGTCGTGGAGGCCGCGCTGGGCGCCTACCCGAACGCCGTGGTGGTGGACATCGCGAGCGTGAAGGCCGGGATCCTGGCCGCGCTCAAGGCGTCTGCAGCCACGTCCGGGCTGGACCTCGGCCGGTACGTGGGGACGCATCCGATGGCCGGCCGGGAGAAGTCCGGGCCGGTCGCGGCGCGTGGCGAGTTGTTCACGTCCATGCCGTGGGTGCTCTGCCCCGGGCCGGAGACCTCGTCCGAGGCTCTGGAGATGGCGCGGACCCTGGCCCTGGACCTGGGCGCGATCGTCTACGAATTCACCCCGGTGGAGCATGACGAGGCCGTGGCCCTGGTGTCGCACCTGCCGCAGGTGATGTCGTCTCTGCTGGCGAGCCGCCTCCAGGAGGTGGGGGAGCATTCCCTCTCCCTGGCGGGCAACGGTCTGCGGGACACCACCCGCATCGCGGCGAGCGACCCCAAGCTCTGGGTGCAGATCCTGGGCGCGAACGCCGGCCCGATGGTCGAGATCCTGCACGGCGTGCGCGATGACCTGAACCGGCTGATCAACACCCTGGAGGCTCCCGAGGCGCCGGGCGCACGGCTGGATCTCGCTCAGCTGATGAGCGAGGGCAATGCCGGGCAGGCGCGGATCCCTGGCAAGCACGGCGGGCAGGCTCGCAGCTATGCCTGGCTGACGGTGCTGGTGGATGACCGGCCGGGTCAGATCGCACGTCTGCTCACCGAAATCGGTGAGATCGGCGTGAACCTGGAAGACATGCGCCTTGACCATTCGTCCGGGCAGAATGTGGGCATGGTGGAGATTTCGGTGCTGCCGAGCAAGCACGATGCCCTGGTGGAAGAACTGAGCAAGCGCGGCTGGAAGGTGTTGCAATGACCGAGGGAACCCCGAACCCGGGCACGGTGGCTGCGGCTGCCGCGTCCAGTGCTGCGGCGTTGCGCTCCGGCGAGGAGTACGTGGTGGTCCGTCCGGGCAGGTCCCTGCTGGTGGCCATCGACGGCCCCAGCGGCTCCGGCAAGTCCAGCGTGAGCAAGGCGGCGGCCCGTGCGCTGCGTCTCGCTTATCTGGACACGGGGGCGATGTACCGCGCGCTGACCTGGCATTGCCTGGACGCCGGGATCGACCTCGGCAGCGCGGCGGCCGTGGAGAACGCGGCGGAGGCGCTGGCACTGCAGATCAGCACCAGCCCGGACGAGGAGTTCGTGCGGGTCGGTGGCGTGGACGTCACGCAGGCGATCCGTGAGCCGAGGATCTCGGAGCACGTGAGCGCCGTCGCGACCACATTGGGCGCCCGGACCGAGCTGATCCGTCGTCAGCGGGAACTCATGGAGCAGCACCGCAACCGCATGGTCGTCGAGGGGCGGGACATCACCACCGTGGTGGCTCCCCGCGCCGAGGTTCGGCTCCTGCTGACCGCCAGCGAGGAGGCGCGTCTGCGCCGTCGTGGTGTGCAGCTGGGCGGGTCGCAGACCAAGGAGCAGCTGGCCCAGCAGGTCCTGGCCCGTGACGCGAAAGACTCGACCGTCGTGAACTTCACCCGGGCCGCGGACGGCGTGGTGACGCTGGACTCGAGCGATCTGGACTTCAAGCAGACGGTCGACGCGGTGCTGGACATCGTGCACCGGGTGCTGGAACACGGCATGCTGGGCTCGGTGCCCGCCGAACAGCGTGACTGACGACGGCGCGGCGCTCCCGGGCGCCGCATCGTCCGGTCCTGCGGGTCCCCGGCTTCCGCACCCCGCCACGATGTGGTGGGCGCGGCCGGTGGGCTGGTTCCTGGATCATGTGGCGTACCGGACCACGGTGTATGGCACGGAGAACGTCCCCAGGGACGTCCCGGTGCTGTTCGCTGGGAACCATCTGAGCTATCTGGACGGGCCGGTGATGTTCGGCGCCAGCCCGGTGCCCATGCACATCCTGGTGAAACAGGAGATGTTCACGGGGTTCCTGGGCGGTGTCCTCCGGGCCGCCGGGCAGATCCCGGTGGACCGGTCCCATGGGCGCCAGGCGCTGCACACCGCGAAGGCTCTGCTCGATGCGGGCCGGAACGTGGGCATCCTGCCGGAAGGCACCCGGGGGAGCGGGACGGCGGCGAGCCTCAGCAATGGGGTGGCGTGGCTGGCACTGCACTCGGACGCCGTCGTCGTGCCGGTGGGGATCACCGGAACCCGGCGTGAAGGTGAACATCTGGACCATGTGCCCGGGCCCGGTCGGCGATTCGCCGTGGGCTTCGGGGAACCGCTGCGGCTGAGCCGTGGGGCGGGGGAAAGCGGCCGTGCTTCAATGGACAGAGCGGCCGAGGAGATCAGGCAGGCGCTGGCGAACGAAGTGTCACGCGTCGTGCGGAGAAGTGGACTTGAGCTGCCGGAAGGCAGCGTGGTACCGGCCGGGACCCGGCTGGAGAATTCGTAAAGGGAGATCATGAGCGAGAAGCTGAACGGCCAGGAAGAGGAGTACGTCCCCGCTGGTCCGGACAACGTCGATGAGACGTTCGCCGCCATGGACGAGACCGAGCAGGAGGCCCGGGCCGCGAGCCTGCGGGCCGGCCTGGAGGATTATGAGCTGGACGAGGACGACGCCGCCCTCCTGGCGGAGCACCTCGGCGAGGACTTCGAGCAGGTGGAGCGCAAGCCCGCTCCGGTTCTGGCGATCATCGGCCGGCCGAACGTCGGCAAGTCGACGCTGGTCAACCGCATCCTGGGTCGCCGCGAAGCCGTGGTGGAGGACGTTCCGGGCGTGACCCGTGACCGCGTCATGTACCCGGCGGAGTGGAACGGCAAGCGGTTCACCGTGGTCGACACGGGTGGCTGGGAGCACGACGCCAAGGGCATTCACGCCTCGGTGGCCGCGCAGGCCGAGATCGCCGTGGAGTTCTCCGACGCTGTCTTGTTCGTGGTGGACTCCACCGTGGGCGCCACGGCCACGGATGAGCTGGTCATGAAGATGCTGCGCAAGGCCAAGAAGCCGGTCATCCTGGTGGCCAACAAGGTGGACGACTTCGTGCAGGAGGCCGAGGCCGCCGCACTGTGGGGCCTCGGTTTCGGTGAGCCGTACCCGGTGTCCGGTCTGCACGGCCGTGGCGTGGCGGATCTGCTGGATCACGCCATGAAGATCCTGCCGGAGTTCTCCGCCGTGGACGCGATCGAGCGCACGGGTGGCCCGCGGCGCGTCGCGCTGATCGGCCGTCCGAACGTCGGCAAGTCCTCGCTGCTGAACAAGCTGGCGGGCACCGAGCGCGTGGTGGTCGACAATCTGGCCGGCACCACGCGTGACCCGGTCGATGAGTACATCGAGCTGGGCGGCGAGACCTGGAAGTTCGTGGACACGGCCGGTATCCGCCGTCGTCAGCACATGGCGCACGGTTCTGATTACTACGCCTCGCTGCGTACCCAGGCCGCGCTGGAGAAGGCCGAGGTGGCCGTGGTGCTGCTGGCCGTGGACGAGGTGCTGAGCGAGCAGGATGTGCGCATTCTGCAGCTGGCGATCGAGTCCGGCCGTGCCATGGTACTGGCCTTCAACAAGTGGGACCTGCTGGATGAGGACCGCCGCCGCTACCTGGAGCGCGAGATCGATCAGGATCTGGCGCACGTGGAGTGGGCGCCTCGCGTCAACATCTCCGCGAAGACCGGCTGGCACAAGGACAAGCTGGTGCCTGCTCTCGAGCTGGCGCTGGACAACTGGGACCGCCGTATCCCGACCGGCAAGCTGAACGCGTTCCTCGGCGAGCTCGTGGCCGCCCACCCGCACCCCGTGCGTGGTGGCAAGCAGCCCCGCATCCTCTTCGCGACGCAGGCCAGCAGCCGCCCGCCGAAGTTCGTGCTGTTCACCACCGGGTTCCTGGATCCCGGATACCGCCGCTTCATCACGCGTCGTCTGCGCGAGACCTTCGACTTCCGGGGCACCCCGATCGAGGTCTCGATGCGCGTGCGCGAGAAGCGCGGCCGGAACCGTTAGGTTCTTGTGGTTGGCCGCTGAACCGGCGGCTGAGTGACGGCGCTTGACGTACGACGACGGCGGCGGATCTCCCTGAGGGGGAGGCCCGCCGTCGGCGTTTGGTGGGGCGGGCCGGGTCACATCGGTGCCCGAATTTCTTCGCGGTGTGGTTATTGCCGCACCGAAACGACATTCGGGCACCGATTTCCAGTTCCGGCCGTGGGTTCTGCGCTCTTCTTGGTGTGCCGCGCTCTTCCTGGTGTATTGCGCCCCAATGGGGGAGCGGAATGCCAGGAAGGGCGCGGTTCTGTGGGTCCGGATCGCGCTGGCTGCTCCAGCCCGTTCCGACTCGTCGGTGGCTCAGCAACCGGCACCGTTGGGGTTCTGGTTGCAGTCGTCGGCGTACCAATCGACCTTGGAACGCCAGACGGACAGACGCACCCCTGGGGACGTGACCGTGGCTTCGCCCGGGATCGGCATGGTGGGGCCGCCGTTGATGCTGTAGCTCCCGTGGAACCGGGTGGTGACGCTGGCGGTGAAGTCACCTGTGCGTTGGTAGGCGTGAGAGGTTCTGGTCTCGGTGCCCCATTGGGAGTTGGGCAGGGCTGATCCTTCGAGTTCGGTGGGCCCGAGCGTGGTTCCGTCGCCGTAGTCGTAGGTGGACGTGACGGGGTAGACCGTGAGCGTGATCCGCTGGTCGAGGAGCGTCAGCGGGAAGGTCTGCTTCGCAGGGTGCGAATAGAAGTTGGTGTTGAATCCGATCAACGTGTGCGGCTGCGGCTGAACCCCGAACTCGGCCGCGGTGATCTTGCGTGACTGGAATTCCCGGGCGACGAGTCCGGGGATGTTGAGCAGCGCTTGGGCTTCCCGAGGGTTGTAGACGCAGGTCGGTGAGCCATCGTTGGTCCACTGCGACCATTCAGGGTCCGACAGCCCGACCGGTGCGTAGCGGTACTGCGCCAAGTAGCCGGCTTCCTTGTGGTCCGCGCCGGCCGGGCACTTCTGGGCATTCCGGTTCGATCCGAGGCACTTGGTGTCCTGGCTGCCGGCTTTGTCGATCTGGCAGGGGAGCGTGAGGAGCCACTGATACTTGGGCGCGTCGGGCGAGGTGTGGACGGAGGCAAGGTCACCCGTTTTCGAGTCGGCGGACCTCACATCTCCGACTTGAGCAGAGTCCTGGTCTAGACCCACAGACGGCGCCCCACCGTCCTGAGCGTGCGTCGGGGCGATACTGGCAAGTGAAAAGCAAGCAGTGAGAAGTAGAGCGAGCAGACGGTGACGGCTCATTCTCCGACCCACCTTTTCGAGTCGGTGATTCCCCATCCCTTGGTCGAATAGTCGACCACGAAGGCGACCGCTGTTGTAGCTTTGGGACGACTTGCCGTGATCTTGCCGTTCCTGTCGTGCACCTTAATGGCATCTTGATCGATCTGTGCCACCAACGTCACTCGGCTGGGATAGGGCGTGGCCTTGATCTCGAAATGCGGAATCCTCAGTTTCCCGCCTTCAGTCCAAGCCCCATTGCTCCACTCCGAAGCGATGTTCGTCGGCTGCGAATGGCAAAGTCGGCACCCCGGCGCGCCCAGAGTATCGAGCGTCTTCACGTCCCCCGTCTCATACGCATACGACAGCATCGCGACCCAGTACCCCACGAACGCCTTCGCTCCCTCGGGAGTCTCCTTCTTCGCGGCCTCCGGCATGACCGGCACGGGGACGTTCTGTGCCTTGCTGGTCGCGGTCGCCGGCTTGTAGACGGACGTCACCACAGGTGAAGGGGAGGAGGACTCGCGAACCGCGGTCGCCGTCGTCGTCGGTGGGGGAGAAAGGCTCGGTCCAGCAGGACCGGTGCCGCAGGCAACCAGGCCCACGCACGACAGCGCAACGAGCACGCACCAGGACACAACACGCTTCATGGATGACCCCCAACGGTCGGTGGCAGAGACAAGCATCACTCTACGTCAAATGACCGACAGATGACAGAAGTTATCCACAGGTCGGGGTGGGTGATGCGCCGCCCACCCCGACCGTGCCGTTTACACCTCTGCTACGGCTGACTGATCCCGGAAGTGGCCCGTCACGATCAGGACGACGCCCAGCGCCGCCCAGCCGGCCAGGACCAGCCAGGGGAAGGCTGTCGATGCGTCGGGGAAGTAGGAGAGGTCACGCAGGAGCGTGCCGGAGGAACCGGGCACGAACCACTGGCCGACGTCGCCCCACGGCGCCGGAAGGAATTCCTTGGGCTGCGTCAGGGAGGAGAGGGGATTGCCGATGAACATCGTGAGCACGGCGCCCACCGCGATGCCCGCGCGCCCGATCAGCGCCGACGCGCTGGTGATGATCGCCGCCGTCGCCGCCACGCTGAGTCCGATCGCCGCGGCGTTGAGCCCGTAGTCGCCCTGGAGGGTGTGGAACCAGCCCTGCAGAATGCCCGCGAGGCCGAGCCCGCCGAGCACCCCGTAGGCCACAACCGCTGCGAGGCGACGCCACGCGCCCGACACCAGGAGCGAGATCAGGATGCCGCCGACCATGCCGCCCATGGCGAGCGGCAGGCCCGCGACGGCCAGGCCGGCGCCGCGGGAATCGTCGGCGGAAAGTGGCACGACGTCGGTGACCACCACGGTGGGGACGCTGGCCGGCTTCTGGGCGGCCGGCGTCGTCGATCCGGCGGCGGGCGGTGTGGCCTTGCCCTGGGCGGCGGCAGCGAGCCCGGCCTGCATCTGCTGGACCGCGGACGTGAGTCCGGTGATGGCCTGCTGGTCGATCTGGCGCTGGATTCCCGCGCCGAGCTGGGTCAGCGCGGAGCTCGCGACGGGGCTCGCTGCACTCGCGACCAGGATCTCGGGCGCGCCCGCCCCGGCGGTGGCGGGCAGGACGACGGCGCCGTAGACGTCGCGCTTCTTGATCTGCGTCAGGGCGTCGTCGCGGCTGGCGACGGTGCGGATGTCGAGCATGCCGTCCGGCGCCTTCTCGGTCAGTTGCTGGATCTGCTCGGCGCTCCCGACGATCGCGATCGGCAGGTGCTGCGCCTTCGCCGTGACGCTGGGCCAGGCGAAGGCGAGGAGGATGACGCAGACCGCGACGGCGGCGAGAGCCGCCGCGCGGAGGGCGTGCGGCCAGGGGGTGTGCGGTGCGTGGGTGGCGGGGCTCGTGTCCCGGTGGGCGGGCGTGGACTGGGGAGTGTTCATGGTGACTTCCTTCAACAAAAAGAATATTCGTTCTCTATTGTCCTCGCGGAGGCTAGACTGTCAAGAACGATCATTCGTTTTCGGTGGATCGATGGAGGAGTGGGCATGCCGAAGGTCAGCGACGAGCACCGCGAGAAGCAGCGGCAGCGGATTCTGGAGGCCGCGCTGACGTGCGTGGCGCGGAAGGGGTTCGCGTCGACGTCGATGTCGGACATCATCGCGGAGGCGGGGCTGTCCGCCGGCGCCGTGTACGTGTACTACCGCAGCAAGGAGCAGCTGACGATCGACGTCGGGCGGAAGGTGCTCGGCGAGCGGGTCGCCATGCTGGAGGAGTACCTGGGGCGCGACCAGGTGCCGGCGCCGGCGGAGGTCATTCCGGCGTTCCTCGAGCAGATGCCTGAAAATGGCTTCTTCCCCGGTGTCGCTGTGCAGGTCTGGGGCGAGGCGATCCACTCGCCGGCGCTGGCCGAGACGGCGGAGAAGCTCATCGGTGAGATCGGCGGTCACTTCGCTGACTACTTCGCCGCCTGGTTCCGCCAGTCACGTGGGCTGGGGGAGCGCGAAGCGCAGGCCGAGGGCCGTCGCGTGGCGCCCGCCGTGCTCGGCATGGTGCAGGGCTACATGGTGCAGAGCGGCTTCCTCGACGACGGCGCGCGGGCGCGGTATCGCGAGGCCGTGGCGGTGGTGGTTGGTGGGTTATGAGGGGCGGAGCCCCGGCTATTTGAGCCAGGCCTCGAATTTGATCCCGTTGTAGTTTTTCTTGTTCTGACAGATGACGTCGGCTTGTCCTTCTTGATGTTCGACGTAGCTGGCGTAGAAACACAAGTAGTCTGCAGTTTCAACACTGTGGGCACCAGCGCCTGTCCCGGTTCGCAGGACTCTCTCCATGACTCCCTTGGCGTCGTCACAGCTCAGGCCTGTGATCTTCTCGTAGCGGTATTTGGTTCCGAAGCAGCCGATCCGTTTGATGCGTTCAGGGTGGATCTCAAGTGACGTGATTACGGACGAGGTCTCCTGGAATTCAGGGGTCTTCGCAAAGGCACGGGCGGCGTCGACCAGGGCGCTTCGAGTCGGGACCCCGGGGCCGGTCTTCAGAGCCGAGATTCCGCCGAATGAAACGTAGTAACCTCCCGCAGGAATCTCGACGGCGGCTCGCCCCAGGGGTTCCTTGCTACCGGTGAACTTGAGGTCGAAGTACGCCGCTTGGCTTCCCGGTGCCTGGCCGTACGTTGCCTGAAGCAGGAGCCGCACCTCTTGTCCACCCGGGCCTTTGATGCCGGCAACAGGCCATGACAAGCCCGTGTCGACGTCGGTGGGAATGCTCATGTAGGGGAGGATCGGAAGTTTGTCACGGAAGGTGGCGCGTACCTTGTCATGGGCATCGAGCACCGAAAAGTTGTTCGGCTGTCCCTGCACCGGCTGTACCGACCACGTGGACGGATACTTGAAGGTCATGGAGCCGTCCGGTGTGCTGAAAACTTTGGAGGCCGGTGGAGGCGGAGTTGTCTTTTCGGCCGGGGCCGGCGAGGTGGCAGTCGGAGCGGCATCCTCCGGCGCCTTGGATGCTGAGGCGCTTGTCTGCGAAGCTGCGACGGTCTCCTCGGCGGGCTTGGTGGCAGGACCTCCACCACAGGCCGTAAGGCTGAGGGTCAGTGCTGAGATTAACGCGGTGACGACATGTGATTTCCCCATGCCGCGCAGTCTAGCCACGCCGACTGACACCTTTCATGTCACAGGAAGCGCCGAAGCGAACTTGATCATCTGCGCCGGTTGGTTGTGGCGCCATCACCCGTTCGGGTACGCCTCGGCGATCATCTTGCCGCGGAGAACGGCCATCTGGGCGTATATGTCGTGCAGGAGGTAGAGGTCGCGGCGCCGGGTCCACGGCTGGCCCGACTGGAGGTCGTAGGTGCCGGGCATCTCGAATCCGGCGGGGGCGAAGGCGGTCATGCCGCGGTCGCGCGTGGTCTGGACGCAGCGCTTGATGTGGTCGCGGAAGCCGACGACGCCGCCAGTGCCGCCGGTGCCGCGCTGGGTGATCACCTGGGCGGCGACGCCATCAGTACTGAGGTAAGTAGTAGTGCCGTCCTTGGCGATGACCGGCTCGATGGAGATCACCTGGGTCATGTTGTACTTCGAAGCCAGGAAGCGGGCGATCTCCCACTGGGCGAAGACGGGGACGGTCTTCTGCTTGCGGACGGCGGCGATGGTGTCCGCAAGAGCCTCGTTGACGGGCCCGGGCTCGTAAAGGACCTTGGCGGGGTCACCGCCGCCGGCCGGCGCACGGTTGCCGAATGCGTAGGCCACGATGTAGTCGATGTTCGCTACAGCCGTCACCGGCGGGTGCCAGTTGAACCCGACGTCCTGAAGGTGAGGCTGGACGACCCTCGCCGTCGCATGGTCGTCCAGTTCGCGGCTCAGCGCGTCCAGCATGAGGCGCGTCAGCTTCTTGGTCTGCGCGTCGGTAGAGTCGGCGAAGGCGGGCTCCGCGGCCAGAAGGGGGAGGGAGGCGACCGCGGTGGTGGCAGCGGCAGCGGTGAAGAAACGACGGCGATCCAAGGGGGAGTCCTTGCTGTGTGGTGTGGCGCGTGCCCTGGGGAGTGGGCGCACAGGGAGTCTGGCGCGGCAGGATGAATGGGCGGTGACGGCAGGGTTGCGCCGGTGGATTCGGACGCCGTGGCGGGCGTGGTTTGAGGTGTGGCGACGGGTCACAGGATCGCTGCCCGTCGCCGCGACACAAGGGGTCTCTAGGGCGGCGAGGATTTCGCATCTGGGCCGGTTTTCGTATAGGGTAGAACCCGTTGCTTGAACGGCCGCGAACAGCGATAACGGTCAGGCAAGGCGGGCTGTAGCGCAGCTTGGTAGCGCACTTGACTGGGGGTCAAGGGGTCGCAGGTTCAAATCCTGTCAGCCCGACTTAGCACCCTGGTAGACACGATCTACCAGGGTCTTGTCGTTTCCGGCCCAATGGGGAAGCGCCTTGTAGTGTCAGATGGTGACGGACCGTGAAACACGGGAATCGAGCCGGCTGATTAACTTCGTGGGGGATGCATGCGGACCATTGACAACGTCAATGACCTTCTCGGTGAGGACCTCAGGGCTGAGATCGTACCGGGCTCGAAGATCCGTATCGCAGCATCCGCCTTCTCGATTTTCGCGTTTGAAGCGCTCAGAGCCGAGCTCGAGCAGATCAGTGAGTTGGAATTCATCTTCACGTCACCGTCGTTCTTGCCGTCCGATGCGGGCGGCAAGATTCGCAAAGAACGTCGAGAGTTCTTCATACCCGCGGGACATGCTGAATCCGAGCTCCACGGCACGGAGTTCGAAGTTCGCCTGCGTAACAAGCTAACCCAGCGCGCGATCGCGAAGGAATGCGCAGAATGGGTACGCCGTAAGGTGCGGTTCCGGTCCAACGCCACAGGCCGACAAATTCAGCCGATGACTCTCATTGACGACCAGACGGTCTATCTTTCGCCGGAAGGCTTTACAACTGCGGATCTCGGCTATGACCGGGGTAACCGGATGTCGAACTTCGTGATGAAAATCGACGAAGTTAGCCAGACGAAGCAGTTCGTCGACACCTTCGACCAGATCTGGAATACCCCCGGGCACGTGACCGATGTCACCCAAGCCGTTCATGACCACATCGCCGCCGTCTACGCGGAGAACTCCCCGGCACGGATCTACTTCCTGATCCTTTACAACCTCTTCGCTGAGTTTCTCGATGACATCTCCGAGGACACGCTGCCCAACGATCGTACCGGTTACGAGAACACCAAGGTGTGGCAGAGCCTCTACAACTTCCAGCGTGATGCCGCCACTGGCATCATCAACAAGCTCGAAACCTTCAACGGCTGCATCCTGGCCGACTCGGTCGGCCTGGGTAAGACCTTCACCGCCCTCGCGGTGATCAAGTACTACGAGCTGCGCAACAAGTCCGTGCTTGTGCTGTGTCCTAAGAAGCTCGCCGAGAACTGGACGACATACAACTCCAACTACACCACCAATCTATTCCACGAGGACCGCTTCAACTACGACGTCCTGGCGCACACGGACCTGTCCCGGAATAAGGGCCAGTCCATCGGCGGCTTGCAGCTCGACCGGATCAACTGGGGTAACTACGACCTCGTTGTTATCGACGAATCCCACAACTTCCGTAACGCGGACTACTCCGAGGGCAAGGAGTCGCGCTACCAGCGCCTCATGCGGCAGGTCATCAAGGACGGTGTGAAGACCAAGGTACTCATGCTCTCGGCCACTCCGGTGAATAACCGCTTCAACGATCTGAGGAACCAGCTTCAGCTCGCTTACGAAGGCGACTCGGAACAGCTCAGCACCGATCTGAAGCTGTCATCCAGCGTGGAGAGCGTGTTCAAGGAGGCACAGACCGTCTTCAACACCTGGTCCAAGCTCGACCCCGAAGAACGGACGACCGACCGCATCCTCTCGATGCTCGATTTCGATTTCTTCGAGCTCCTCGATGCTGTGACGATCGCCAGGTCCCGCAAGCACATCGAGGCGTTCTACGACACCTCTACTATTGGCGCGTTTCCCAAACGCCTGTCGCCCCAGGCCATCCGGGAACCTCTGACCGATCTGGCGACCGCGCCGAACTTCAGCGAGATCTTCGAACAGATCCAGATGCTCAACCTTGGCGTCTACGGACCACTGAGCTATGTCTTCCCCTCCCGCCGCGCCAAATACGAGGACGCCTCACGCTCCACTGAAGGCAACGCCCGGGGCAACCTCGACCAGGCCGGCCGCGAACAGGGAATCAAGCAGCTGATGACGGTCAACCTGCTCAAACGCCTGGAATCCAGTGTCGACGCCTTCCGCATTACCTTGGCTAAGATCGAACAGACTATAGACACCCGCCTCCGTCAACTCTCCGGAACTGGTACGGTCAGCAACGCCGGGTCAACAGACACTGACCTTGATCTGGACCTGGACGACTCTGAGTCCGGTGGGTTCGAGGCCCTCATGATCGGTGAGCTCCAGATCGAGCTCGAAGACCTCGACGTCGATCGCTATCAGGCCGACCTGTGGCACGACCGCGAAACACTCCGCGAACTCATCGGCGCCATGTCCGCGATCACGCCGGATCACGACTCAAAGTTGCGTAAGCTCAAGGAACTCGTCGCCAATAAGGCCGTGTACCCCATCAACCCGGGAAACCAGAAGATCCTCATCTTCTCCGCGTTCGCGGACACCGCCGCCTACCTCTACCGCGAACTTGGACCCTCGCTGGCTGCTGCCGGCTTGCACACCGGTGTCATCACCGGTGGACCGAGCGGGGCGAAGACCACTCTGGGCAAGGGCTACGACTTCGGACAGATCATGGCTATGTTCTCTCCGGTCTCGAAGCACCGTGACCAGATTATGCGAGGACAGTCCGGTGACATCGAAGTTCTCATCGGTACCGATGTGATCTCCGAAGGTCAGAACCTCCAGGACTGCGACACTGTTATCAACTACGACATCCATTGGAATCCCGTGCGTATCATCCAACGCTTCGGGCGCGTGGATCGCATCGGTTCGAAGAACGACCTTATCCAGCTCATCAACTTCTGGCCAGACATTAGCCTCGACGAGTACATCAATCTCAAGGACCGCGTCGAGAACCGCATGCGAATCGCCGACCTCGCAGGAACCGGTGACGACAATGTCCTGGACCCGAATAGCGCCGAGGCCACTTATCGCCGCGAGCAGTTGCGCAAGCTCCAAGACGACGTCATCGAACTCGAAGACGTGCGCTCCGGAGTTTCCATCACCGACCTCGGGCTCAACGACTTCCGTATGGACCTGCTCGGCTACACCCGTCAGGTAGGAGACCTTGCCGGTACACCCAAGGGATTGCACGCCGTCGTACCCGCGAACCCGGATCTGGGACTGGAACCTGGTGTCATCTTCGCGCTGCGCAACATCCAGGCCGACGCCGACCAGCTTAGGGGCAAGGACGATGCCCGGGGCAACCGCTTGCACCCCTACTACCTGATCTACGTCGATCAGCACGGAGAGGTCGTGGCCGACCACACGGAGGCCAAGCACCTGCTCGACCTGCTCCGTGCCGGATGCCGACCTTTCGACGAACCAGTTCCCGAGGCGGTGGCGGCGTTCAAMGCCGCCACCGCCGAAGGCGCCGAGATGGGCGTCTACTCACAGCTGCTCACCGACGCGATCAGCTCCATGATCGAGCTCAACGACGAACGCGACATCGACAGCCTCTTCACTCCCGGCATGACCACCGCGCTGAAGAACACCATCGCCGGGCTCTACGATTTCGAACTCATCGCCTTCATCGCAGTCCTCGACCCCGCCCAGGCTGTAGCCCATGACTGATGTGCTCTTCGCATGGCCGGCGAACGCCGCCGTCGGAACCCGGATCCCCAAGGAACGCTTCTACGCCCAGGGCACCGTTCCCACCGGGACCAAGGAGAAGTTCGTCTCCGAGGTCGCCAAGATCACCTGGACCCACAAACTCAGCGTGGACACCGTCAACGTCCCCGGCGTGGACGACCTCGTGGAGATTGGCGTCTTTCGGATCGATACGAAGGACGGCGAACTCTCCGACAGTGTCCTGACCGCCATCGACAAGGCCATTCCACGCCCGCTCGTCTTCGAGGTCACCAGGCCCACTGCCGAGCTGGGCAGCGGCAATGGTGTCATCCGCATGGCCGCGGCACACAAGCAACTGGGTGCCGGTGTTCCGAAGCTGAGCAGTTACTACTCAACCGGCTGGATGCCGCTCGCTCAGGAGCGCATTGCGCTTCCTACTGCGATCAACCTCCAGATGCTCTATGCCTCGTTGCTGGAGCCGCTCACACCAGTGGAGACACGGGCCGGAGAAACTCCATCAGAGGTTGCTGAGAGACTCGAAGCGATCCGCCGGCTGGACCGCGAGATCGCGACCTTGGAGCGTAAGCTTCGCACCGAGGTACAGCTCAACCGCAAGGTCGAGGTCCGTCGTCAACTCAAGACTAAACAAGCCCAACGAGAACAGCAGAGGTAACCGTGGAGAAGATCCGCATGACATCACGCGACTTGACCGCGGCCAATATCGACGCACTCGCGGAACTGTTCCCGAACATAGTCACTGAAACCACTGATGCTGAAGGTGGCATCCAGCGTTCGGTCGACTTCGATCTTCTGCGTCAGGAACTGAGCGATCACATCGTTGAGGGGCCGCAGGAGCGCTACCAGCTGGACTGGCCTGGTAAGCGTGCGGCTGCTTTTGCTGCGAACGCTCCGATTGCCAAGACTTTGCGGCCGGTGCGTGAGGAGTCGGTCGACTTCGACACGACCAAGAACCTCTTCATCGAGGGCGATAACCTCGACGCGCTGAAGTTGCTTCAGGAGTCGTACCTGGGCAAGGTCAAACTGATCTACATCGATCCGCCGTACAACACGGGCAACGACTTCGTCTACGCAGACGATTTCGCGGAGTCCACGGCGGACTACCTTACCAGGTCCGAGCAGGTGTCGGAGTCCGGGGAGCGTCTGGTGGCGAACTCGGAGTCGAACGGCCGGTTCCACTCGGATTGGCTCAGCATGATGTACTCGCGCCTGAAGCTCGCACGAAACCTACTGACCGATGACGGCGTCATCTTCATGTCTATTGATGATAACGAGGTTGCTAATCTGCGGCGCCTTGCTGATGAAGTTTTCGGCGATTCAAATTTTGTTGCTCAGATCGTTTGGCAAAAGCGTACTTCTCCAGAAGCGCGGAAGCGGCTTGGGGCTGGTCATGAATATGTAGTCGTGTATGCGCGTGACGCGCAAAACATTGACGAGGCTCTGCGACCTCTGCCGCTGAGCGAAAAAGATCGGAGTGCCTTTAATAACCCGGATAATGACCCGCGTGGACCTTGGGTATCCTCTGATTTCACAGCTCCTGGATATCGACCAAATCAAATGTATGAGATCCGAACACCCGCCGGGCTGATGGTTTCGCCGCCTCCAGGTCGTTGTTGGATGAACGTTGAGTCGGAATATAGAGCCCAGGTTGCTGCCGGGCGATTCTGGTTTGGACCGGAGGGGCAAGGAATACCTAGGCGCAAGACTTACCTGAGTGAGCGGGAAGGAAAATCAGCTTGGACATGGTGGCCGAATTCTGAAGTTGGCCATACGCAGGAAGGAACTCGCGAAGTTCGAGCATTGTTCGACAAGAACGGACCAACATACTTTGACTTTCCAAAGCCAGTCCGATTGATCCAACGCATTGTGCAGTTGGCTACACAATTCGACAGGCATGACATCGTGATGGACTTCTTTGCTGGTTCTGGAACTACTGCACATGCCGTTATGGCTCAGAATTCCCTCGACCACGGAAATCGCAGGTACATCGTGGTGCAGTTGGATGAAAGGCCTGGCGCTCAGACCGATGCTGCAAAAGGCGGGTATGAGTCAATTGCAGAAATCTCACGAGACAGAATTCGTCGTGCTGGGAGGGAGGTTCGGAGTAGCTCTGATATTGGCTTCAGGGCTATGAAGGTAAGCAGTGCGTCGAAGGAAAGTGTCCTTCGCGCGGCCGAGGAGCTGGGTCAGCTGGACCTCATTCAACTGGAGTCCACCATCAAACCTGACCGCACGGGCGAAGACCTGCTCTTCCAGTCCATGCTCGATGCAGGCCTGGAACTGAGCTTGTCGATCACTCGCGAAGAACGCGACGGATTCGAAATCTATGACGTTGAGCAGGGAGCCCTAGTGATGTGTATTGGCAATAGAAAACTCAAAACTCGGGGGGGGGGGGGGGCTTTCTCGAGCCGCTACGCATGGTCTTCCTCGACGAGGAGTTCGAGCATGATGCGGCACGGATCAACGCAGAACAGATTTTCCGCGAGCTTTCACCGCTCACCGAGGTCAGGGCGATCTGATTGGTCGCAACACCGGTCCGAGAACGCCCACGCGAAATCGCGTGGGCGTGTTTTGGCGTGTTCTGCATCCTTTACCGGGGCCGGTGCGTGATGGAGAAGCACACACTGCACTCACCCGACCTTACCGCCCGCAACGTCGAGCGGGTTGCGGCACTGTTCCCGAACGTCGTTACTGAAGCATATGACGCCGACGGGAACGTGGTCCCATTGATCGACTTCGATCTTCTGCGTCAGGAACTGAGCGATCACATTGTTGAGGGGCCACAGGAGCGCTACCAGATCGACTGGCCCGGCAAACGTGCGGCCGCCTTCGCGGCGAACGCTCCGATCGCGAAGACTCTGCGCCCGGTGCGTGCGAAATCAGTTGATTTCGACACGACGAAGAATCTCTTCATCGAGGGCGATAACCTCGATGCACTGAAGTTGCTTCAGGAGTCGTATCTGGGCGAGGTCAAGCTGATCTACATCGACCCGCCCTACAACACTGGTGGAGACTTCATCTATGACGATGATTTTGCGGAGACGGTGGAAGGCTTCCTGACGCGTTCCGGATTGAAGGATGACGCCGGAGTTCGCCTGGTCACGAACTCAGATACGAACGGCCGGTTCCATTCCGACTGGTTGTCGATGATGTATCCGCGACTGAAGCTTGCCCGGAACCTGCTCAAGGACGATGGCGCAATCTTCATCTCGATTGATGATCACGAAATCGATAATCTGCGGAAGATCTGCGACGAGGTGTTTGGTGCGGAGAACTTCGTGGCGCAGATCATCTGGCAGAAGGTCTATTCTCCAAAGAACTCGGCTCAGTGGTTCTCCGAGGACCATGACTACATCATTTGTTATGCGCGGGACAAAAATAGGTGGAATCCAAATAAGCTTCCTCGAACTACTGAAATGGATGCGCGGTACAAGAATCCTGACAATGACCCTCGAGGTCCTTGGCAGTCGGATAACTTGACGGCGCGAAACTATTATAGTGCTGGAATCTACCCTGTTGCCACACCTTCTGGCCGTATTATTGAAGGTCCTCCGAAGGGACGCTACTGGGGAATTTCAGAAGACAAGTTTAGGTCTCTAGACGCAGAAGGTCGCATTTGGTGGGGTCAGGATGGCGGCAATATGCCTCGACTAAAGAGGTTCTTGGCCGAGATGACTGAAGGTCGTACACCGCAGACCTTCTGGCCGTATTCTGAGGTGGGCCATACCCAAGACGCGAAGAAGACTCTGCTGAAGTATGTGCCCTTTGAACATACTGAAAACGTCTTGAACTCGGTCAAGCCGGTTCAGCTTATCCAGCGGATCCTTCAGCTCGCTACGAACTCGTCTGATGGCGACATCATTCTGGATTTCTTCTCGGGAAGCGGAACCACAGCCCATGCCGTTATCGCTCAGAACGCGGCTGATGGAGGAAACCGTCAGTTCATAGCCGTTCAGGTTCATGAACCTCTGCGGACGCCGGAGCCCGATTTCGATTCGATCGTGGGCATGAGCACAATGCGTCTCCGCAACGTCGCTGCTGAAATTTCTGAACAGCTTCCTGCGGGCAGTCCGTCCGATCTCGGGTATCGAATGACTGCGATCGATGCCACGAACTTCTCGGATGTCCTCCGCGCGCCGGAAGTCACCAATCAGAGGACCCTCGACTCGCTCGAATCGAGTATCAAGCCAGACCGAAACGGTGAGGACCTCCTCTTCGAGGTTCTGCTCGACTGGGGCCTTGAGCTCACGGTTCCGATCGTGCGTGAGGAGATCGAGGGGCGCGAAGTCTTCGCCGTAGATGACGACGCACTGCTCGCCTGCTTCGCAGAGACTGTGACCTCGTCCGTAGTCAGGGCTCTGGCCGAGCGTGAGCCGCTGCGTGCTGTCTTCCGTGACGATGCGTTCGAGTCGGACGCGGCGCGGATCAACGCGGAACAGATCTTCAAGGAGATCTCTCCCAGCACAGAGGTAAGGACCATCTGATTTGAAACTCCAGTTCAAGGTTCAGGAGTACCAGACCGACGCCGTCGACTCCGTGGTCGACGTCTTCGCCGGCCAGCCACGCCGGGACGGTACCTCTTACCGGATCGACCCCGGCGTACTGAGTGCGGGTCAGCACCGGATCTTCGACGATTCCGGCCTGGCAAATGCACCGATCGAGCTGTCGCGCGCCCAGTTGCTGGAGAACGTGCACCGGGTCCAGAGCTCACGGAACCTTCCGTTGTCCTCGGAATTGAAGGACTCGAAGGCTGCTCCCGGTGCTCCGAATCTTGACGTGGAGATGGAAACCGGTACCGGAAAGACCTATGTCTACATCAAGACACTCATGGAGCTGAACAAGCGGTACGGGTGGTCGAAGTTCATCATCGTCGTGCCCTCTGTAGCGATCCGTGAAGGCGTGAAGAAGACCTTCGACGTCACCGCGGACCATTTCCAGTCGCTCTACGGGACCAAACCGCGCTCGTTCATCTATGACTCCAAGCAACTGCATGAGCTGGAACGTTTTAGCTCCGATGCCGGAGTCCAAGTGATGATCATCAACATCCAGGCTTTCAATGCCACGGGCAAGGACCAGCGGCGCATCTACGATGTGCTGGACGACTTCCAGTCACGGCGCCCGATCGACGTTATCAAGGCCAACCGTCCGATTGTCGTGATCGATGAACCGCAGAAGATCAGTGCAGACAAGTCGCTCAAGGCTCTCGCCGAGTTCAACGCACTCGCAGTACTGCGCTACTCAGCGACCCACAAAGTCGAACACACCAAAGTTCACCGCCTCGATGCTCTGGACGCCTACAACGCGAAGCTCGTGAAGAAGATCGCCGTCCGCGGGATCACCGTAAAGGGACTGGCTGGGTCCTCGACCTACCTGTACCTCGACAGCATCATCTTGAAGAAGGGCGCCGCCCCGACCGCACGTGTGGAGCTGGAAGTCCAGACCAAGAGCGGACCAATCAAGCGGATGACCAGGATCGTAGAGAAGGGCACTAATCTGCACGATCTCTCCGGCGGAGTCGAGGCCTACAAGCCTGAGGGCCAGGCATTGTTCATCACGAACATCGATGCCACCCGCGACATCCTGGAACTTTCCAACGGCGACATTGTCACCGCCGGCCAGCTCGCTGACCGGGACGTTACCGAGGACTCGAAGCGTCGCATCCAAATCCGGGAGGTCATCCGGGCACACATCGCCAAGGAACGTGAACTCTTCTCACAGGGCATCAAGGTGCTCTCGCTCTTCTTCATCGACGAGGTCGTGAAGTACCGCGACTACAGCCGAGAGGACACCCATGGCGACACCCTCGGTGATTACGCGCGGACCTTCGAGGAAGAGTACGAAGCCATTCGCGCCGAGATCCTCGGCGAACTCGAACTCGATGAAGCCACTGCCGAGTACATGAAGTACCTCCAGCGCGACGAGGTGGACGCCGTCCACAAGGGGTACTTCTCGATCGACAAGAAGTCCAAGCGGCAGATCGACGGCAACGTCTCGGGCCGAGGGGATGACAAGGGTCAGTCCACGGACATCGATGCCTACGACCTGATCCTCAAGAACAAGGAACGGCTACTCTCCTTCGCCGAGCCCGTCCGGTTCATCTTCTCTCACTCTGCACTGCGCGAGGGCTGGGACAACCCGAACGTGTTCGTCATGGGCATGCTCAAGAAGTCCGACAACACCGTCTCCCGCCGTCAGGAGATCGGCCGAGGTCTACGTCTCGCGGTTGATCAACACGGTGAGCGGAGGGATAACCCGATCACCGTCCACGAGATCAACGAGCTGACCGTCGTCACCGACGAGTCCTACACCGACTTCGTGAAAGGCCTCCAGGAGGAGATCTCCAAGTCCCTGGCCTCGCGTCCGCGCAAGGCGTCGATCGAGTTCTTCACCGGCAAGACGATCAAGACGCCCGACGGCGAGTCGCAGCTGGAGAAGGAAGTCGCTACCGCCCTGTACAAGTACCTCGTGAAGAACGACTACATCAACGACGACGACACCATCTCGGAGGCCTACAAAGAAGCTAAGGAGAACGGCATACTCGCAGTTCCCAGTTCGCCGATCCTGGCGTCCGTCATCGACTTTGTGTGGCCCCTGGTCGACGCACTCTATCTCGACGTGTCCATGATCGGCGGCGACGATCGTGCCATGAAGAAGATCCCGCTCAATGAGGCGAACTTCGCCAAGCGCGAGTTCAAGGAGCTCTGGGGCCGGATCAACCACCGGGCCGTCTACCAGGTGGAATTCGATTCGAACGAATTGATCGCCAAGGCCATCGCGGCCCTGGACTCGAAGCTCAACGTGACCGGCCTCCAGTACGTCGTGGAACACGGCAATCAGCTCGCCGGGCTCGACGCGGAACAGCTGAAGACCGGTAAGGCGTTCAAGGTCGCTAGCCACGCACGGGAAACCGAACAGATCACGGCCACCTCCTCGGTGAAGTACGACCTGCTGGGCGAAATCACGGAGAAGACCCAGCTCACTCGGCGGACAGTGTCCGCGATTCTGCGGGGCATCCGTCCGGACACCTTTGGGAAGTTCCGGCTCAACCCGGAGCAGTTCATCACCGAGACCGCACGATTGATCAATGAGGAGAAGGCGACCGTGATCGTCGAGCACCTCACCTACGATGCTCTGGAGGACCGTTTCGACACGGCGATCTTCACTGAGAATCAGTCATCACAGGACTTCCGAAAGGCCGGCGAGAAGCTCACCAAGCACGTCTACGACTACGTGGTGACGGATTCCAAAGTCGAACGCGAGTTCGTCGAGAAACTCGACACGAGCAAAGAGGTCTCGGTCTACGCGAAGCTACCGAGAGGATTTTTCATTCCGACGCCAGTAGGGGATTACAACCCCGACTGGGCGATCGCCTTCGAAGAAGGCTCGGTCAAGCACGTCTACTTCGTGGCGGAGACCAAGGGCACGATGTCTAGCCTGGAACTCAAGGGCATCGAGGACGCGAAGATCAGGTGCGCGACCCGCTTCTTCGAGGCGCTCACCGCGCAACGCAAGGGAGAGGTCGTCTACAAGCAGGTCGACAGTTTCGACACACTGATGGAACTGGTGGGAAAGTGACAGATCGGGCACATGACCGAGCGAGGGTGTAATCGGGGTCCTGCGAAGGTAGCGTTGAGCGCGTCGAGGCCTTTCGGATCGACAGTGTAGGAATTTCCATCCTCAGGAGACCTGGACGCTTATCCAGAGACCACAGCCCGAACCCCGGCTACTCCTGCAACCGCGAGGTGCCGCATTGAGTAACTGTGCGATGAAACAGGAGTAACAGTGACAAACGCTTGGGTGATTCGATCCGGTCGATATGGCGAGCGCGACGATTGGGCCATCGCGAATCAGTGTTCGGGCGGAGGATGGGGCGAGGTTCCGGACCTCACTTCGGTGACATCACGCGAACAGCTGGGTGAGCTCTTGGCTGAGATCTACTCAGACAGGACGCCCGGCGCCGTGGCGAACTCGGTGGGGCAAGTCTGGGCCATCCGTGACCGGATCAAGCCGGGCGACATCATGGTGATGCCACTTAAAACCACACAGAAGCTCGCAATTGGCCGGGTGACGAGCGGATATCGGTATCTGACGCATGAGACTGACCCGGAGAAGCGCCACGTTGTGGGCGTGGACTGGATCCACACCGATGTCTCACGCTCCAAGGTAAAACAGGACCTGCTTTATACCCTCGGAAGCGCCTTATCCGTCTTCTCACCGACCCGCGGCCACGCAGTAGAGAGGCTCTCTCGTCTGCTTAGCGGCCAGGACGATCCGGGTCTGGTTGCATTCGTCTCGGGCGGGTCAAGCGGCAATCGCAGCGCCATCGTGCTGGCCCATGTGAACCCTGAAGAAGTGCTGGAGCAGTCCGAAGGCGACGAGGTCGACATTCTCGAAGTGGCGCGGGACCGCATCAGCGCACGGATTGAAGAAACGTTCGTCGGGCATGATCTCACCGGACTCATCAAGGCAGTCCTGGAGGTGGATGGCTTCACCTGCCAGATGGCGCCTCCTGGGCCCGATCGAGGCATCGATATCGTGGCGGGCAAGGGGCCGCTCGGGATGGATTCGCCGAGGATCATTGTGCAAGTCAAGTCCGGAGGGCAGATCGGAGACCCGGTGATTCGGGACCTCCTTGGCGTTCTCCACTCCCAGGGGGCTGATCAGGGCCTCATCGTCGCATGGGGTGGGCTCTCCAGCGCAGCGAAGGCGACGGTCTACGGGCAGCAATTCAGGCTCCGTGCATGGACGGCGGAAGACATCGTTGAGGCTGTCCTGCGTGTCTACGATCGCCTGCCGGAAGACATCCAGACGCGCTTGCCGTTGAAGCGGGTATGGATGCTGACCTGAGAGGGTCAATCCAAATGAGCGGCGGTGGACCGAAGCTCCAGCACCCTCACCGCACCTCAACATCCTCAAACACCAAAAACGTCTGCGTATCCAGCACCTCCGGCATGTTCTGCAGTTGGTCGAACACCACCCGCCTCAGGTCCGCGTTGTCCACCGCCCGAACCAGCAGGATCACGTCGAAGTCCCCACCGACCAGTGCCACATGGTGGACTTCGGGGATGTCGCTGAGCTTGGCCCGTAGCTCGCGCCACGAATGCTGGCGGACCTTGAGCGTCACGTAGGCGCTCGAGCGGAGGCCTGCCTTGAGCGGGTCGATCTTGGTGGTGAAGCCCGTGATGATGCCCTGGTCCTGCAGCTTCGCGATGCGGTTGTAGGCGTGCGCCCGGGAGACGTGCACCTTTTCCGCGATCGTCGTCACCGATTGGCGGGCATCCTCGGTGAGCAGCGCGAGAATGGCGCGGTCCACTTCGTCCACGGGACCTCCTGTGATCCAGCTCATATTTGATGTTCCGTCTACAAGATACTCACTTTCGAATCCACATTTCCAGGATTCCGCCGATTCGTGGATACGAAACGATCCTCCGGACCATACTGATCCCAACACTTCGCTGTCAGGACCATGCTGCAAGGAGGCATCATGACCATTTCCGTCAGCCCGCCCGGAGGCGGCCGGTCCACTCAGGCCGCGGCCGGCGTCGTCGCGCCGGGAACCGACGAGCCACAACCCACCCGCACGAGCCTCCAGGAAGCTGTCCAGAACTTCGGCATCAGCATCGAGGACTACCTGCTCCCGGTCCACGGCCAGATCCAGATCCTCGCCGAGGACGGGACGATGCTCCCCGAAGACCGCCGCGGTTCCAGTCCCGGCCACCAGTACCCCGTTCCGCCGGACGAGGAACTCCTCGAGGCGTACCGCCGGCTCGTCGTCGGGCGCAGGGTCAACGACCAGAACTCGGCGCTCGTCCGCCAGGGGCGCCTCGCCGTCTACCCGTCGAGCCACGGGCAGGAAGCATGCCAGGTCGCGGCGGCGTTGTGCCTCCAAAACAGTGACTGGATGTTCCCCACCTACCGTGACGCCGTCGCGGTCATGACGCGCGGCGTCGACCCGGTGGAGGCCATGACCATCTTCCGTGGCGACTGGCATGGCGGCTACGACCCGCACGCCCACCACGTCGGCATCCAGAGCACCCCACTCACCACGCAGCTGCTGCACGCGGTCGGCGTCGCGCATGCGGCGAAGCTCCGCGGCGAGGACACCGTGGTCCTCGCGATGTGCGGCGACGGCGCCACGAGTGAGGGCGACTTCCACGAGGCCCTCAACTTCGCCGCCGTCTTCCGCCTGCCGGTCGTCTTCTTCGTGCAGAACAACCAGTACGCCATCTCGGTGCCGCTCGCGCACCAGACCGCGGCGCCGTCGCTCGCCCACAAGGCCGTCGGCTACGGCATGGCGGGGGAGCGGGTCGACGGCAACGACCTCGTCGCGCTCCTCGCCGTCCTCGACCGCGCCGTCACCCTGGCGCGCTCCGGCTCCGGCCCGCTCCTGGTCGAGGCGAACACCTACCGTATGCAGGCCCACACCAACGCGGACGACGCCACCCGCTACCGCAACCAGACCGAGGTCGAGGCGTGGGCGGCCAAGGACCCGCTCAACCGCATGCGCCACTACCTCCGCGCAGCCGGCCAGCTCACCGACGACGTCGAAGCCGCCTTCGCGGACGACGCCGAGCAGGTGGCCCAGCGGCTCCGCGAGGGGCTGAGCGTGGAGCCCGACATCGACCCGCAGGACCTGTTCCGCTACGTCTTCACCGAGCCCACTCCGCAGCTGCGCGAGCAGGCCGCCTTCCTGGCGGACGAGCTCGCACGCGACGCCGAGGGCGCCGCAGCCGGCACAGACGCCGCCGCCACCGCCGACACCCGAAAGGAGCGCTGAGATGAGCACCGTCGCAGAAGCGGCAGCTGCCCGCGCGGCCGCGACCGCCGGGCCGTCTGTTGAAGGACACAGCCCCGTGACCTTCGCCAAGGCCCTCACCACCGCCATGGCGGACGCGATGCGCGCCGATCCCGGCGTCGTCGTGTTCGGAGAGGACGTGGCCACGCTGGGCGGCGTCTTCCGCATCACCGACGGGCTCCAGAAGGAGTTCGGCGAGCAGCGCTGCTTCGACACGCCGCTGGCGGAATCCGGGATCGTCGGCATGGCGCTCGGCATGGCCATGAACGGCCTCCGCCCGGTGATCGAGATGCAGTTCGACGCCTTCGCGTACCCGGCGTTCGAGCAGATCGCGAGCCATGTCGCCAAGATGCACAACCGCACCCGCGGACGCATCACCCTGCCGCTCGTCATCCGGGTGCCGTACGCGGGCGGGATCGGCGGCGTCGAGCACCATTGCGACTCGTCCGAGGCGTATTACGCGCACACTCCGGGCCTCAAGGTCTTCACGCCGTCGACCGTCGCGGACGCGTACCTCCTCTTGCGCGAGGCCATCGCGAGCGAAGACCCCGTGGTGTTCCTGGAACCCAAGAAGCTGTACTGGTCCAAGGAATCCGTGGACCTGGACGCGCTGCGCGAGGCGTTCGAGGGGGCAAGCTCAGACAGTGCCACGGGCGTCCGCGAGGAGGGCCGGGCCGCCGTCGTGCGCCCCGGAACCGACGCGACGATCATCGCCTACGGCCCCGCCGTCCCGCCCGCGCTCGCCGCGGCAGAGGCCGCGGCCACCGAGGGGCGGAGCGTGGAGGTCGTGGACGTGCGGACCATCGTCCCGTTCGACGACGAGACCATCTGCGCCTCGGTCCGCAAGACCGGCCGGGCAGTGGTGGTGGCAGAGGCCCAGGGCTTCGCCTCCGTGGCCTCCGAGATCGTCGCCCGCGTGCAGGAACGCTGCTTCCACTCGCTGGCCGCGCCCGTCCGTCGTGTCACCGGCTTCGACATCCCGTACCCGGCGCCCAAATTCGAGCACTGGTACCTGCCCGGCGTCGATCGCATCCTCGACGCCCTCGACGAACTGCAGTGGGAGGACTGATGAGCCGCGAGTTTCTGCTGCCTGACCTGGGGGAGGGCCTGACCGAGGCGGAGCTGGTCCGCTGGCTGGTCTCCGTCGGGGACACCGTCACGATCGACCAGCCCGTCGCCGAGGTGGAGACCGCGAAGGCCGTGGTCGAGGTGCCGTCGCCGTTCGCGGGGACGGTCGCCGTGCTGCACGGCGCGGAGGGCGAGACGCTCGACGTCGGCAAGCCCCTCATCAGCATCGACGAGGGCGGCGCTTCGGCCGAGCCGGTCATCGAGACGGCGGTGGATTATCGGACCGAGGAGCGCGCCGGCTCTGGCAACGTCCTCATCGGCTACGGCACCTCGGGATCGACCGACGGCGGCCGGTCCCGCAGGCGCAAGACCGCGGCTCCCGCAGGGCTCGCCGCAGCCGGGGAGACTCCCCGGGTGTCGCCGGCTCCCGCGGAGCGCGAGTCCGTGGACGCCGTCCGCGTCGTCTCCCCACTGGTCCGCAAGCTGGCCCGGGACCTCGGCGTCGCATTGCACACCCTCGCCGGTTCCGGTCCCGACGGGCTGATCCTGCGACGGGACGTCGAGCAGGCGTCAATCGGTTCGCCGGCGGCCAGTGCCGCGGCGGCCGCGGCAGCCGCGGCCGTCACCTCGGTGGGCCAGGGCGCCGCCGAGGGCACCGGCGTCGCCGGCACCGATGCGTCGACCGACCCCTCGACCGGCCTGCCGATCGCGACCCGCACCCCGCTGCGGGGGTTGCGGCGCACGATCGCCCAGGCGATGGTCCGCAGCCGCACCGAGATCCCCGAGGCGACGGTCTGGGTGGACGTCGACGCGACCGACCTCGTCGAGCTCCGCGCCGGGCTCAAGCGGCGCGACCCGGAGAACGCGCCGAGCCTGCTGGCGTTCATCGCGCGGTTCGTGCTGGCCGGGCTGGCGAAGTATCCCGAGTTGAACACCCGAATCGAGACAGCGGAGGACGGCGGCCAGGAGATCGTCGCCTTCGACGGCGTGAACCTGGGGTTCGCGGCACAGACCGAGCGCGGACTGGTGGTCCCGGACATCCGGGGCGCCCACCGGCTCAGCGCCCGCGAACTGGACGGGGAGCTGAAGCGGCTGACCGGCGTCGCGCGCGAAGGGAAGGCGAGTCCCGCCGACCTCTCGGGCAGCACCTTCACCCTCAACAACTACGGGGTGTTCGGCGTGGACGGCAGCGCGGCGATCATCAACCATCCCGAGGCGGCGATCCTCGGCGTCGGGCGGATCATCGACCGGCCGTGGGTGGTCGACGGGGCGCTCGCGGTGCGAAGGGTCGTGGAGCTCTCGCTCGTCTTCGATCACCGGGTGTGCGACGGCGGGACGGCCGGCGGTTTCCTGCGGTACGTCGCGGACGCGATCGAAAGCCCGGGCACGGTCCTGGCGGACCTCTAGCCGTGCCGGGGGCGCGTTGCGTGCTCAGTAGTTGCGGGT
The DNA here is from genome assembly GCF_052114185.1 of Arthrobacter sp. RAF14. Classification (NCBI taxonomy): domain Bacteria; kingdom Bacillati; phylum Actinomycetota; class Actinomycetes; order Micrococcales; family Micrococcaceae; genus Arthrobacter; species Arthrobacter sp. RAF14. Next base: position 51,034 of record NZ_JBFREG010000010.1, read on the forward strand.
CGGGACACCGAATACCCGCAACAACTGAGCACGCAACGGAAGGGCCTCAGTACTTGGAGAGCTCAGTACTTGGAGATCGTGGTGTAGTACGGGGGAGTGGACGACTTCTTCTCCACGTAGCAGCCGGCATCGTAGGCGGCCTGCCAGGCGGCATTCTTCGCCGCTCCGACGTCGGAGTAGGAGAAATTGACCTGTCCGGCGTAGCTGCACAGCTGGTTCCAGGTCTTGGCGCCGACGATGCCGTCCGAGGTGAGGTAGGTCCACTGCTGGAAGCGGCGGACATTGGTCTCCGTGTTGGCGCCGAAGCTGTTGTCCACCGTCAGACTGTATCCCCCGTACTGGGAGCCGTACGCGGCCCTGATCCCGTTGAGCATCCGCTGGATGTGGCCGACACAGGTGGCGTACCCGCCGCGAGAGTACTGGTAGGCGGTGCACCCCTTGCCCGTGGTGCCGCTGTAGGCGTTGGCCGCGCCCACGGGGCTGGCCGACATCAGCCCGGTGAGAGCGAGCGCTGCCACGCCCGCTGCGAGACTCTTTTTGATCTTCATCATGATCCTCCCTGATCCGAGCGGTCGTCTCCGCTCCGTGCGGTCAGACTAGTGCCTGAAACCCCGGGGGTCACGGGTTCGGCGGCAGAAAACCAGGAGTTACGGCGGAGTGCTGTCGGCATCACGACGGCAGCCGCAACCAGCCCTCACGCCAAGGACGGGGGTTCATGGGTCGGTGCCGCCGATCACGCGGCGCAGGGTCCATCGGTTCTGCGCCCCACGTCAGGGGCGAGTCGCCATGAATCTCCGGGCACGGCAGGGTCAGCCGCGGAAGACGCTGACGAACTCGTCGACCAGCGCCGTGGTCCGTGGCGGCGTCACGACGCCGATCACCCGTCGCGCTGCCGGGTGATCGATGGGGACCTCGGCGACCTCGAGCCCGGACCCCAGACCGGGCGGCAGAACGGAGACGCCGAGCCCCGCCGCGGCGAGGCCCCGCGCGTCGCGCGTGTCATCCACCTCGAAGACTGCGTTCGGCAGCTCACCGCGGGTCCCGAGAATCCGGTGGACGGAGTCGTGCAGCCCGTAGCCACGGCGCAGGATGATGAGGTCCTGGGTCTTCAGATCCTCCACCGTCACCGGTCTCCCGCGATGGGCGAGCGGGTGCTGGGGGCTCATGGCGGCCACCAAGGGTTCGGTGAAGAACTCGACCGTCCGCAGATCCTCCACATGCGGCGGATCCGCGACGACGGCGAGATCCACCTCCCCGCCGCGCACCTGGCGGATGCAGGCGGCGCGGGCGCCGTGGCTGAGTTCGAAGCGGACCGTCGGGTGGCGTGTTCTCAGGCGTGCGATGGCCCGCGGCACGTACGTCTCACCGAGGACGTTCTGGTACGCCACGGAGATCACGGCGTCCTCCTGGCTGCCCTGCGCGCGGGCCCCGGCGACGCCGTCTTCCACCCGGGCGAGCGCCGTCGCGGCAGCCTCGGCCAGGACTTCGCCGGCTTCCGTGAGCCGGACGCCGCGCCCGACGCGATGCAGCAGCGGCACTCCGAGGACGTCCGACAGGCGTGCCAGGGAACGGCTGGCGGAGGGCTGAGGGACGCCGAGCTCCTCCGCCGCGGCCGTCACCGAGCCGGTGCGTGCCAGCCCCACCAGGAGCGGCAGATGAGGCAGCAGCTGGCGCACGAGGTGCGGATTCATGTCCATGATGAATGAGTCTAGAACCTGATGCCATTAGTCATAACCTCACAGCGTGAGTACCGTCGACAGGGTGAGTCGTCCTCTTTCCGAACCCTCAGTCGTGGGGGCATCCTCAGCCCGACCGCTCGTCACGGGCCCCGGTGGTGCGGATTCCCGGGACGAGCTCGCGGAGCAGCGCCGGTACCGCCGGATGATGGCAGCCCTGCTGGCCGTCGGCGTCGCAAGCTTCGGCCAGCTGTACGCGATCCAGGGCGTGCTGCCCGGGATCGCCCGCGAGCTGTCACTCAGTGCATCCACGGCCGGTCTCAGCGTGTCGGCCGGGACCATCGGTCTCGCCGTGGGCGTGCTGCTCTGGGCCGCGATCGCCGACAGGATCGGAGGGCTCCAGTGCATGCGGATCGCCGTGGCCGGAACGGTGGTGCTCGGGCTGGCCACGGTCGCCGCTCCGGGCGTGGAAGCACTGCTCGGGCTGCGGTTCCTGACCGGGCTCGCGGTCGGCGCTGTCCCGGTGCTCGCGGTCACCTATGTGTATGAGCAACTGGCGGGCTCGCGGGCCGCAGTGGCGGCCACGGTCTACATCTCGGGCACGACGGTCGGAGGAGCGCTGGGACGGCTCGTGGCGGGGCCGCTCGGTGCGTGGTTCGGCTGGCGCACGGCACTGCTCGTCGTCGGCCTCCTGAGCCTTCTGGCCGCGGCGCTGTTCCTCTGGCTGGCTCCCCGGGATCGCCGGCCGCGGGCAGCACCAGCACCTTCCGGAGGCGCCCTGGCGGACGCTCGGGATCCGGGTCGCATCCGTCAGGCGCTGCGGCCCGTGCCGCTCTTCGTCCTGTACGTGCAGGCGTTCCTGGTGACCGGCAGTTTCGTGGCGGTCTTCAACTTCCTGGCCTTCCGGCTCGAAGCTGCGCCCTTCGCCCTGCCGGCCGCGCTCGCGTCGCTGGTGTTCCTCGCCTATTTCGCCGGCACCGCCTCCTCGCGGCTGGCCGGGCGGTGGCTGACGCGCCGCGGGTTCGCGCTGACCAGCCTGTGCGGGATTCTCGCGATGGGTGCGGGGCTGGTGCTCATGCTGCTCGACTTCCTGCCGGCGATCATCGTGGGCCTGCTGCTCTTCACCGCCGGGAACTTCATGTCCCATGCGGCGGCGGTCGCCACGGTCGGCGCCCGCGCGGAGGCCTCATTCCGAGGCCAGGCCAGTGCGCTGTACAACATCGCCTACTACGTGGGCTCGTCCCTGCTCGGCTGGCTGCTGGGAGTGGCGTTCGACGGCGCGGGCTGGCTCGGGATGAGCTGTGGCATCGCCGTGGCGCTGCTCATCGTGGTGGTCCTGAATGCGGCGGGGCTGCGGAGAGCCACTGCGGCCGGGTGACAGCGGACCCTTCGGCCGCCCAGCCCTGGACCCCCGCGGCGGGCTGGGGTGTACTGAACTCATGGCCGGCCTGGAACACACCCGTTTCGCGATCGACGCGACCACAGCACGCCGCATCGTCGCCGAGGATCCGACGCTCGGCGCACGCCGGGCCCTGGTGGGCCCGGCGGTACTGCGCAGCGAGGTGCTGTCGATACTCTATCGGGAAGCACGCGAAGGGGTGCTGGATGAGAAGGCCGCCCGTGCGCAGCTCACCGGTCTGGCCGTCCTGAAGATCCGCCTACTGGGCGATCGCGTCAGCCGTGCCACCGCGTGGAGGATCGCGCTCGCACTCGGATGGGACGACGTCGGGCCCGCAGAGTATCTCGCCGTGGCGTCCCTGCAGGCCGATGTCCTCGTGACCGCCGATGAACGCCTGATCGCCGCCGCCGAAGGGATCGTCCCGGTGGCCGGCTACGACGAGCTGCTCGCCTGAGCCGGCCACCTCGTCAGCCGCCTCACAGGATGAACCGGGTCAGGTCACGACGCGAGGCTCGCACGCCGCCTCAGGCTTCCGTTCCCGTCCAGCTCCAGCACGGCGTCCAGACCCAGCCGTTCCAGGAAGACGTGGTCGTGGCTGACGATCAGGACCGCGCCCCGGTACGCTTTCAGTGCCTCGGCCAGGTGCCCGAGGGTGGAGAGGTCGAGATTGTTGCTCGGTTCGTCCAGGATCAGGAGCTGTGAGGGCGGGTCCGCGAGCAGCAGCATGGCCAGACTCACCCGGAAGCGCTCGCCGCCGGACAGGGTGCGCACCGGGTGGTCCGCTGCGGAGCCGCGCAGCAAGAGGCGAGCGAGCTGATTGCGGATGGCGCCCGACGGCGTCTCAGGCGCCACCCGCTGGACGTTCTCGAGGGCGCTTGCCTCGTCGTCGAGCCCGTCCAGCCGCTGGGGCAGGTAGCCGACCCGATCGGTGAGCAGCCTGCCCCCGGGCCTGCCCGGTTCGACGGGTGAGCCCGCGAGCAGCCGCTGCAGCAGGGTGGATTTCCCGGCGCCGTTCGGACCGATCAGGGCGATCCGCTCCGGACCCTGGATGACGAACTCGCTTCGACCGTCCGTCAGCTCGGCGAGGCGCAGTCCTCGCGGAACCTCCGGATCCGGGAGGACCAGACTCACGTGCTGCTCTTCCCGCACCCGCGCATCGGCGGCGTCCACCGCCGCCTGTGCGGATGCCACCTTCTGATCCAGGGTGCCGCGCAGGTTGCCCGCCGAGACCTGCGCCTTGCTCGCCCGGTTCCCCGCCAGGATCTTCGGGATTCCGCCGTCGCGCTGCGTCTTCTTCGCGGTGCGTTCCCGCCGCGCGAGTTTGCTCTCGGCCTCCTGGCGCTGCCGCTTCTCCGCCTTCAAGGTCTGCTGAGCCGCTTGGGCCGCCTGCGTTGCGGCAGCCTGTTCCTGCTCCCGGTGCGCCTGCCACGCGCTGTACGGCCCGCCGAAGGTCTCCACCGTTCCGGCGTGCAGTTCCATGGTGTGCTCCATGACCTCGAGGAGCTCCAGGTCATGACTCACGACCACCAGGGCGCCGGGCCAGTCCAGCACCATGTCCCGCAGGCGGGCGCGGGTCGGCCGGTCCAAATTGTTCGTGGGCTCGTCCAGGAGGGTCACCCCGGCGCCGCGGAGTCGGAGTCCGGTGACGGCGATGAGCATCGCTTCACCTCCGGAGAGCTGCGGGACGCGGCGTTCCAGCACGTCGCCGGCGAAGCCGATGCCGTGGAGAGCCTCGGCCGCCCGGGCCTCGATGTCCCACGCGTCGCCGACGGCGTCGAAATGGGCCTGGTCGACGTCGCCGGCCTCGATGGCTCGCAAGGCGTCGAGGATCGGCGCGATCCCCAGCAACTGCGCCACCGTCCTGTCGCGGTCCAGGGTGAGGTGCTGCGGGAGGTACGCGACCTCGGAGGGGCGTTCGATCCGCCCGTCGGTGGGCGTCAGCACGCCCGCGATCAGCTTCAGCAGGGTGGATTTGCCGGTGCCGTTGCGTCCCACCAGGCCCGTCCTTCCGGTGGGGAAGGAGCCGTTGACGCGGCTGAGGACCGGGGTGCCGTCCGGCCAGGCGAAGGACAGGTCATGCAAGGTGATGGCTGATTTCATGTGGAGGACTCTTTTCGTCCGGGGCACACGGAAACGCGCGACGCCGGCGAGCGGCGCAGGCGGATGGTGCCGTCAGGGGAGGGGACAGGCCGCGTGCGCCGCGAAGGGCGGCGTCGGCGGCGAGGACGGAGTTCCACGGATCGGACGACCGGCACCCGGAAGGTGCGCTGGTGTCCGCGGGAGCGGCGCAGACCACGACGAGAACGGCTCAGACCGGACGGCGGTCCGGGAACGTGTTCTCAGCTGGGGCGATGGCCACCGGAACCCCGGCGGCTAGCTTCTGTCGACCTCGATCTCCATGCGGATGAGGCTATCACGCACCTGAGGTCCGGAAGGCGTCCGAGGAGGCCGGCCCATCCACGCGTTCCCAGGATTCGATCGGCCCCTCGACCATGGAGAACAGGGGATGCGGCAGAGGATCGGTCAGCGCCCATCGTTCGGCATCCGCGGGGCTGCGCCGGGCCAGCTTGGCGCCGAGGTGGGCCCATTCGTAGGCGAGCTGTCCGCTGGTGACGGGGAGGCCGCCGTCGGGCTCGCCGGGCAGGAGGATCCGCCCGGCATCGAAGCGGTAGCCGCGCGCGGTCGCCTCGGCCTGGACGGCACTCAGATAGGCGCCGACAGCGGCCAGTGGCTCCGCCGTCGCGCGGAACCGCACCAGCTGAGGGTGGTTCTGGTAGCCCTTGGTCCTGCCGGCCAGCACGGCCTGGGCCAGGAGGGTCTCCCGTTAGCACGCCACCAAGCCTGCACGATCCAGCTGACTCGGGTGCACGGACCAGATTCTCATGACCGCCTCCTCACGACGCACCCGTCGCCCGACGGACGGACAGCGTTCGCGCGGTGGGCGGGGAGGTCTCCGTGGTGCATGGGCTTCAGCCTATCGGCCGTGGTGGAGGGCCTTGTGCGGCCGAGCCGCACAACACGTCGGAGGAGCCGCCTCTTGTCAGGAACGGCCCTTCCGCGGAGAGTAGTGTCGCTGACATATGACCCCAGACAGGAAAGCAGGCTCACTCATGGACACGGCGGCCAAGGAACGCGTCAAGGAAGCTCTCAAGGCGCAGGCACTTTCGGAGAACCGGGCGGTCGGTGACGACGCGGCGGCGGAGCGCTCAGCGGCTCAGCTCGACACGAGCTCGCCCCTTGAACCTGACGACCTCTCCCACTCCGACGAGGAAGGCGAGTTCGTCGAACTGTTCGAAGGCGTGGAAGCGCACCAGAAGAGGCTCCTCGCCGCCATCGACGCTCTCGACGTGAGCGCGACGGACACCGTGCGGCCCGGCGCGATCATCGCCTACGGCGGGGATCATTTCGTGGTGGGTGTGGCCTCCGGCTCCTTCGACTGCGACGGCGTCAGCTACGAAGGCATCGCTCCCGGCTCTCCCGTTTTCCAAGCGGTCCAGGGCCTCCGCGAAGGCGAAAGCTTCACCTTCCGCGGCACGGAGCATCGCCTCGACCTGGTGGCCTGAACCCGGCCCACTCACGCTCTCAGCGTTCCCAGCTGTGCGCGCAGATAGGCGCGGACGGGCACTTCCCGTGTCTGCTTGATCGCCTGCTCCAGGCACTCCGCGGCAGCGGTGTGGTGTCCTGCGGCCTTGAGCGCATCGGCGCGGGCGACGGCGTAGGGCTGGAAATGTTCGCACTCCGCCGGATGCTCTCGCGCCAGTCCGTCGAGGCGGCGCAGCGCGGCGAGCGGGCCGTCCGTGCGCCGGATCACCGTGGCTTCCGCCACCCACGAGCCGAGCGTCGGCGCCACCCGGTTCAAGGCGGCGTACAGCGTGGACAGATCCGTCCACTCGGTATGCCCCGTCCGGGCGCGGTCCGCGTGCACCGCCTGGATCGCGGCCTCGAGCTGGAAACGGCCGGGCGGGGCTGAGTTCCCGGTACCCGGCGCCCCGGTTCCCGCGGTCAGGGTCGAGGCTTTCCGCAGGTGGTCCTCGGCGCGGCCGATCACCGCGGCGTTCCACATCGCCGTGTTCTGCTCGTCCAGCGGCACATAGGGGCCTCCCACCGGGCGCGAGAGGATGAACGCCGCCAGAGCCGCGAGTGACCACGCCTCCGCGTCGCTCTCCAGACTGCCGGCGATCACCTCGGCCAGGAACAAGCCCTCGGCCACCATAGGCCGGGTGCCCGGTGGACCCGGGGCCCCAGTGGCGGCATCTCCGAGCGGCGTCGGTTCGCCGGGGAAGGGAATGGACAGGCAGCCGTACACGGCTTCGAGGACCGCGGGCAGCCTCGCAGGGAGGACGTCCGGGCCGGGCAGCTCGAACGGGATCCGGGCATCCCTGATCCGGCGCTTCGCCCGGACCAGGCGTTGTGCCATGGTGGCGGCGGGAACCGCGAACGCCGCGCCGATCTGTGCGGCATCGAAGCCGAGCACGGTCTGGAGCATGAGAGGTGTGCGGATCTCCTCCGCGATGGCCGGATGCGCGCAGGTCAGCAGGAGCGCCAGCCGTCTGTCCGGAAAACCGCCGTACTGCACGGGGTCCATGACGGGCACCTCGATTCCTTCGAGCGTGGCGGAGAGGCGATGCCGCGCGGATTTCCATTCGTCGCGCTGGCGGTTGCGTGCCACGGTCAGCAGCCAGCCTTCGGGACTGGCGGGCACACCGTCGGCGGGCCAGCGCCGCAGCGCCTGCTCGAACGCTTCGGCCAGGGCGTCCTCCGCGAGGAGCACATCGCCGGTGCCGGTGGCCAGCACGGCGAGCAGGCGGCCGTACGACGCGCGGGCGGCCAGTTCGGCGGCCGCCCGCGCCTCGGCGTCGTGCTCCGGCAGGTTCTCCGGAGTCAGCTGTTCGGCACCCACGCGCCGTCCACCGTGTGCGTGGCACCCGGCCGGACTTCCACGCTGCCCCACTGGGCCGCAGGAGCCTGGCCGGCCCAATGGATGGCCGCGTCCAGGTCCGGCACGTCCACGACGAAGTACCCGCCCAGCTGTTCCTTCGTGTCCGCGAACGGTCCGTCCTGAATCCGCAGCTTCCCGTCCTGGACCGTCACCGTGGTGCTCGCGTAGGACGGCTGCAGCACCTCGGCTCCGAGCAGCACGCCGGCCTGTTGCAGGGTTGCGGCGTAGGACCTCATCGCCTCTTGTCCCTGGGCCAGAACCTCCGGGCCCAGGTCCTCGGGGCTCATCTCCTGGTAATGCAGCATCAACGTGTATCGCATGGCACTCTCCTCCTTCATTCGATGGTGGCCCCTGGCGGGCTCAGCTACAAGACGATCGAAGTGCCTGTGGATCGACAGGGCGAGAGGATTTCCACAGAAGTTCTCGGAGAGGCGCCTTCAGCCTCACACCGGGATACAGTCGAGAACGGGAAACATCCAACGAGCAAGGTGAGGGGAAAGAGGAACCGTGAGACTTCACGCGGCAGGCGAACGCGAGGCGCTCCGGCCTCAGGGCAGACCGGAGGAAACACGATGACGCTGTTCTTCCGCCTTCTGTACTTCGTGATCCTGGCCGCAGCAGTGGTGTTCGCTCTGCTCCGGGACGACATGTCGTTCTGGGGACGGTTCCTCACCGTGCTGTTCCCGCTGTTCGCCGTGGTGGCGAATGAGATCCAGCTCTGGCGGGACCGGCGGCGCGAAGCCGAGGCCGCGGCCCATGCGCAGCCCGGGCTCGCCAACGATCTGCACCACGCGTACCGCGAGAGCCCCTGACACGTCGTCCGTCGCGTCGCGGGTTCGTGCCCTGAGGGACACGGAACGCCACGCGGTTCCACCGAAGCTCAGACCCGCACGTCGAGTTGCCCGGGGTGCACCGTGACCCTTGCTGCGACCACCGGCCCGAACACGTCCCCGTCCAGCTCCACCCGATGGGGAACATCGAAACGGATGTCGAACCGCGAACCCTGTTCGTAGACGAGGGCACGAAAGGCCGGCGCGAGCCGGAGCATGCGTTTGCCCAGGCTGGAACGGTGTGCGAGGCCCTGGACGGTGAGCCGCGTCCCGATCCGCGCCCAGCCGAACGGTCCTGCCGGGCGGAGCATCACCACGTCGAGCCGGCCGTCGTCCGGCTCGGCCTCCGGGATCAGAAGCATGTTCCCGGTGAGCGTGCCGCAATTGCCGACGATGATGGTGTGCGCGCGGGTGGAGCGGGCGGGGCGGTCGTCGATCCGGTACTCCAGATGGAACCGGCGGTTTCTGAGGACGGACTGCGCAATGCGCGGAACGTAGGCCACCCAGCCCAGCCGTTTCTTGGATTCCGCGCCCGTCCCGGCCATCTCCGAGTCCAGCCCGATGCCTGCCATGACCACGAACACGTGCGCGGTGCGCTCTCCGCCGGGCGCCTCGAGCTCGGCGACTGCCACGTCGATGGTGCGGGTGCCACCCGTGAACGCCGTGTGCAGAGACTCTTCCAGCGCATTCAGCGGCAGCCCGAGATTCCGGGCCAGGAGATTCCCGGTCCCGGACGGGAGCACTGCCACCGGGATGCCGGTTCCGCGGATCTCTTCGGCGAGCACCCGAATGGTTCCGTCCCCGCCCGCGACGATCACCACGTCCGGAGCGGCCGCCAGAGCGCGCTGCGCGGCCCGGCGGCCTCCGTCGTCGCGGTCGGTCGGGTACCAGCGCGATGGATTCCAGCCGGCCAGCCGTTCCTCCTGTTCGGCGGCGCGCCGCACCCGGTCAAGGGGCGCCTTGACCGGGTTGTAGATGATGGCGGCATGCGGACGGCTCATGCTTCGAGCATAGGCCGGGCGGAGCAGGTCAACGGAGGGCGATCGAAGCGGTGGTCTCCCAGCGGTCCACGGTCAGATCCTCCAGCACGTCAAGGTCCACGTCCACGCCGAGACCCGGGCGGTCGGTGACCAGCACCTCCGGGATGCGGAATTCCAGGTTTCCTGGTTCGCGCGTGAACTTCACCGGTCCGGAGAGCTCTGTCGACACGATCGCCGGGTGCGCCAGCGCCAGGTGGTAACCCGCCGCGGAGGCGATGCTGGTCTCCAGCATCGAACCCACCTGGACGGAGAATCCGCCGAGTTCGGCCTGCGTGGCCAACCGGTGGCAGGGGGTGATCCCCCCGCTCTTCTGGAGCTTGAGATTGACCATGTCCACGCTGCGGGCTTTGACGAAGCGCGCCAGATCGGCCTGCGACACCACCGCCTCGTCCGCCATCAGACGCACACCCACCTGTGCGCGGATCACCTCGAAACCGTCCACATCGTCCGCTCGGATGGGCTGTTCCACCCAGTCGATCGAGAACGGCTCCAGCGCCCGGATCATGGCGATGGCCGTGGCGGGGTCACCCCAGCCCTGATTGGCGTCCACGCGGATGGCGAGGTCGTGGCCGACCGCCGCGCGCACAGCCCGGACCCGTTCGACGTCGAGCCCGTCGCGGCCGCCGAGCTTCATCTTCAGGTGCCGGAATCCCTCGGCCCGGGCCTCCACCGCCTGGGCGGCCAGCACGTCCGGGGCAAGGATGCTCATGACCCGCGCGATCGTGGGATTCTCCGGCTTCCGCCCGCCCAGGAGACCGTACACGGGGCGCCCCGCGGCCTTGCCCGCGAGGTCCCAGCAGGCGATGTCCACGGCCGCCTTGGCCGAGCCGTTGCCCTTCAACGCGGCGTCCATCCTTGCGTGGACCGCGGTGATGTCCCTCGGGTCGAGGCCCAGCACGGCGGGCAGGAGCACGGTGCGCAGCGCTTCCACCGCGCCCCCCGGCGTCTCACCGGTGACGTGCGCGTCCGGAACGCTTTCGCCGAAGCCGACCAGGCCGTCGTCGGTCTCCAGCGTGAGCACGATGCTCGGCATGGTCGCGTAGCTGTCGTACGCCACGACGAACGGTTCCTTCAGGGGAACCTCGAGCAAGGCGATGGAGGCCCGGATGATCTTCATCGTGCGCTCTCATGAACTTCGAACGCCGTTCCTTCGGGCGCAGCGCCGCCGGATGCCACGTCCAGAGGCGACATCGCGGGGGAGAGCCGGTACCAGCCCTCGCGGGTCACCCCGTCGGCCACCCGGCCCGTGGCGAAGGCGGGTTCGAACACTTCCCGCAGTTCCCGGCGCCACGCCGCGGCCTGGAGGGGGTCCTGTGCACGCAGGGACACGATGTCCCGCGGCGCCCTCGCCCACAGAGTGTCACCGGACTGGAGCAGGTGCGCTTCGCCGTCGGGTCCGGCGCCCAGGACGGTCAGGTCGCCGTCGCGGGGGAGTTCGACGTCGCGCGGCCGCCCCTCGCTGCACGCGATGGAGTCCGCGCTCGCGAGCGGCCACACGGCGACCAGGCGGTCGCTCTCGTCCTGGGCGTTGATCTCGTCGTCCATGATCCCGTAGAAGTTCCGGGTGTACTCGGTGACGTGAGCGCCGAGTTTGGCCAGGTTGAACCGGGCGTTGCGGCTCACCAGCGGGTCGAAGGTCCAGCTCATGGTCTCGATGCCGCGTTCCAGGCACCATGCCCGCTGGTGCTGCTTCAGGGCGAACCCGACGCCCTTGTCCCCGATGCCGGGAGCGACCCCGGCGATCAGCGAGTAGCTCCCGTGCTCCGGCGTGACGAGGGCGACCGCGGCCCCGCAGACGCGCCCGTCCGGAAGGTAGGCGGCGGAGATGTTGCAGCCCGCGTGGGAGATGCCGCGCAGCACGTCGAAGGGGATGGGTGCGCCCTGCGGGGACATGCCCCAGATGGACACCAGGAGGGCTTCGATCTCGCGCTGCCGTTCCAGCTCGTGTTCGTCGCGGAGGGTCACTCCGGCGGCTTCGGCGGCGAGCCCGGCCGCACGGTGGGCCTGGGCGGCGGCCGGATGGGGAGAGATTTTCGGAGACATGCTTCCACTCTGGCGGACGGTAGTTCGCCAGCGCTTCAGTGCAGGCCACTAAGATGATGGAATTCTTAGTGCTCAGACACAATAGTGGCGACGGGAGAGTCATGGAACCGAACGATCACGGGACCCCTGGACGAACCGTGCGGGACCTGGCCGCGATGCTGGATTCCTCGGGTCTGACGGTGGCGCACCTCGGTCCGGACCGTCCGCTCTCCCTCACCAGCCCCGTCATCCTGGACCCTCTGGAACGCCTGCCGTCCGCGCCGGGCGCGCTGCTTCTGGGCGTCGGGGTGACGACCGAGGACCCCGAGCCGACACTTCAGGCGGCCGCCCAGGCGGGATACGCCGCCGTCGTGCTTCGAGGGGCGAAATCGCCCGTTCCGCCGCCCGAAGAGATGAGCACACTGCACACTGCGGCCCTCTCCGCCGGCATGGCCGTGCTCCTGGTGGAGGGCGAGCTGTCCTGGCGGCAGCTCGACACCCTGCTGGAGTCGGCGCTCGGTGCGGTGGCGGAGAACGGTGGCGCCCCGACGGCCTTGGGAGCCGGAGACCTGTTCGCACTCGCCAACGCGATCGCCGCCATGGTGGGTGGCGCCACCACGATCGAGAACCTGCAGGAGGAAGTCCTCGCCTACTCGACCTTGCCCGGCCAGCCCATCGACCTGGACCGGCAGCAGGGCATCCTGGGACGCCAGGTGCCTCATCTTCCGGAGAACGCCGGGCAATACGCCGCCGTCTTCCGGTCCCGGAGCGCAGTGCGGATCCCGGGGACGGGGGAGTCCTGGGGGCGTCTGGCGGTGGCGGTACGGGCCGGGAATGAGCCCCTCGGGTCGATCTGGGTGGTCGACCCGCAGGACGACCTCCCTGCGGAGGCCGCCACGGCTCTGGAGCGTGCCGCCGACATCGCGGCGCTTCACCTGCTGAGGGCGCGCAGTGGGAGCGACCTCGCCCGGCAGCGCCGCTCCGAGGGTCTCCGGAGGCTGATCGACGGCGACGACGACGCGACGCTGGTCGCGCGCCACCTGGACGCCGGGCTGAACCCGCCCTTCGCCGTGCTCGCCTTCGAGCCCGACCTCGCCCCGGGCGCCGAGGCGGTGACGCTGACCCGCCTGACCGATCTCGTGAGCACCCTCAGCGAATCGCAGCGCCGGGACACGTTCTGTGTCGCGGACGGCGGCGCCGTCTACGCGGTGCTCGGCGGCGTCGGCGTCGACGAAGGGCCGATGCTGCGGAGGCTGGCGCTCGCCGTCCGGGACCGAGCAGCCCGGGCGCTCGGAGTGAATCTCCGTGCGGCCCTCGGCAAGGCCACCGACTCCGCTGGCGGGATCGCCGGCTCGCGGCGCTCCGCCGACCAGGCGCTGCTGCTCCTGGAACCCAGCGGGGAACCGTACGTGAGCGCCGCCGATCTGCACAGCAGACTCGGCCTCCTGGAGATCGCGGCGTTCATCCAGACGAAGGAGGATCTTTTCTCGCCGGCGGCCCGGGCGATGGATTCCTACGATGCCCGGCACGGCAGCGACTACGCCCGGACGCTGCTCGCCTACCTCGAATCGGGCCGTGATTCGGCCCTCACAGCAGCCTCTCTGTCGCTGCACCAGAACACGCTGCGGTACCGATTGAAGCGGATCCGGGAGCTCTTCGGGGTGGATCTCAGCCAGGCGGACGACGTCCTGATGATGTGGATTTGTCTCAGGGGGATGCTTTTGTCCAGAACTCCTGTAGACTAGTCATGTTGTTGTGTTTGGCATTTCGTATTTCAGTAATTTCGATCCTCGGATCGTTCCTTTCTGAAGCATCGGTGGAGAACACCCCACACCGGAGGCCCGAACGTCGGGATCAACCTCCCCTTCAGTGAGGACTGAATTATGGCTACAGGTACAGTTAAGTGGTTCAACGCCGAAAAGGGCTTCGGCTTCATCTCTCCCGATGACGGAAGCCAGGACGTGTTCGCGCACTTCTCCGCGATCAACTCCTCGGGTTACCGCTCCCTCGAAGAGAACCAGAAGGTCTCCTTCGAGGTTCAGCAGGGCCCCAAGGGTCCGCAGGCAGCCGACATCCAGGCTATCTGAGACTTTCAGTTTCCATCGCAGGGCCGGTTTTCACCGGCCCTGCGGTGTTTTAAGCTCCGGGTGATCCGTGTCCTGGCCGGAGCCGGACTGGTGCACCCGGACTGCTGAATCCAGTCCGCTGAGCCCGGACCACCAACGGCTCACTCGTGCGCCGTGGCCCGCTTGATCAGCTCGATGATCCTGGCCTCCACCTCGGGCGTGAGCTTCGTGAGGGCGTACGACGTGGGCCACATCTCGCCGTCGTCCAGAGTGGCGACCTCCTGGAAACCGAGCGTCGCGTACCGGGCCTTGAACTTCTTCGCGTCCTGGAAGAAAACCACCGACTTCCCGGACTTGTCCGCATAGCTCTGCATCCCGTACCAGAGCTTCGGGCTGAGCTGAGGGGCGTGCTCCTGGACGATCCGGTGGATCGTCTCGGCGAGAACCCGGTCCGGTTCGTCCATGGAGGCGATCTTCGCCTGGACCTCGGCGGCGAGTTCCTCCGGAGTGGCCTTTCCCTTGCCCCGTGTGGCCTTGACCTCACGGGACCGTTCCTTCATCGCGGCGCGTTCCTCTTCGCTGAAGGCGGGGCCGCTGTCCTTCTCTGCCATGCTGCATCCTCTCTCGGGTGGTGCACGTCCAGCCTAGGCGACGGCTCGACGCCGGGGAACGGGCCGGGAACGGGGAGTACGACGCCGGAGGCGCGCTTTCCGCGGAGAGTCAGCCCTGCGCCGACTCCCGCCATTCGTCCTCCAGCATCGCGTACACCAGCTCGGTGGACCATTCGCCCTTGAACCACTCGTTCTGCACCAGCCTCGCCTCGAGCCGCATCCCGAGCCGCTCGACCACCCGGGCGGAGGCTGTGTTCCTCTCATCCAGGCGTGCCACGATGCGGTGCAGCCCCAGATCCTCGAACCCGAGCCGCAGCAAAGCGGCCGCGGCCTCCGTGGCGTAGCCCAGACCGGTCGCCTCGGGGGAGAGGATGTATCCCACCTCGCCCGAGCGATGCTCCGCGCTGTGCCAGAAGAGCACGGCGTCCCCGACCAGCCGCCCTGTGCCGCGTTCCTCGAGCGCCAGGGTGAGGGACTGCCCGGGTTCGGTGAGCTCGGTCCGGCCCCACCGTCCGGCGATCCGGTCCGTGATGTCCGCGCGGCTCAGCGGGCCGTAGGGGACGAAGCGCACCACCTCCGGCCGGGACTTGTAGAGCAACATGGCGTCGATGTCGTCGGTGGTCATGGGCCGCAGCAGGAGACGGTCCGTGTGGAGGGGGTATTCGGGGCTCAGCACAAGCACCATGCTAGGCCCCGGACAGAGACCCGGCCCGGAAGGCGGAGGTCACGACCTCACGAGCGTGATCGCCTGGGCGCGGTCTCGCACGGCGAGCTTGGCGAAGAGGGAATTGATGTGGGTCTTGACCGTCGAAACCCCCAGGAAGAGCGCTGCGGCGATCTCACCGTTGCTGAACCCTTCCGCCACGAGTGCCAGGACCTCCGCCTCCCGCCGCGTGAGCTGAGGGAACCGTGTCTGGAGGGCGCCGGCGTCGTCGGTCGTCCGGGGAGGATCCGCCGGTGAGGCGGTCGGCGTCCCGTGAGTGAGCGCGCCGAGCAGCACGGCGCTCACTTCCGGCGCGAAGGTCGACTGCCCGCGCGCGACGGCGCGGACGGCGGCGGCGAGCTCCGCCCGGCCGGCGTCCTTGGTGAGGTAGCCGCGGGCGCCCGCCGTGAGAGCCCGGAGGATCGACTCGTCATCGGCGAAGGTGGTGAGCACCAGGACCGCGGTATCCGGGGACTCCGCCGCGATCCTCCGCGTGGCCTCCACACCGTCCACACCCGGCATCCGGAGATCCATCAGGACCACCTCGGGGCGCAGTTCAGCGGTCAGGGCCACGGCCTCGGAGCCGTTCGAGGCCTCGCCCGCCACTTCAAGTCCGGGGACCAGGCGCAGGACGGTGACCAGGCCGTCCCGGACGATCGCCTGGTCGTCCGCCACCAGGATGCGGATCACGGGTTCGTCCATCACAGCACCGCCTCGGCGGTCACGACGAAGCGGTCGCCCCGCACTCCGGCCCGCGCGGCGGAGCCCCGCCCCAGAGCGTCGAAACGTTCCCGCATCCCGATCAGCCCGTAGCCTCGCTGCGCGGGATCTTCCGACAGCGGCCCGGTGTCGGCGAGCGGGTTGGAAACGGTCAGAATCACGGTGTCATCCTGCCAGTCGAGGCCGGCCCGGACGGGCTGGCCGGGGGCGTGTTTGCGGACGTTGCTGAGTGCCTCCTGGAGCGCTCGGAGCACCGCGTCGGCGGCATCGGCGCGGAGCGGACGCTCGGCGCCGCAAACGGAGAAGTCCACCACTCCGCCGAGGGAACGATGGGCCTGGAGGAGACGCTCCACGCCATGGGTGAAGGACTCTCCGGGTCCCGGTCGGGCGGCAGGATCGGCCCGGGCGGGGTCACGCAGCGTCGCGACGGCGCGGCGGGCCTCGCCCAATCCGTCCGCCGCCAGACGCCGCGCCGCCGCCACCCGCTCCGCGGCCGCCGTCCGGTCGCCGGACTCCAGAAGCGCCTCCGCAGCGTCGAGCTGGATGACCAGGCCGCCGAGGCTGTGCGCCAGCACATCGTGCAGATCGCGGGCGATCGCCACCCGCTCCGCTTCCTGGCGCATCGCTGATTCGCGTTCCCGCAGCAGGGCGGCCTGAACTTCCGCTGTACGGAACTGCCGGCGGCTGTATCCGCCGACCGCCGCAAGCAGCACGCCGCCCATCATGGTCAGGGTGTCGGGGACCTCCGTGGGGTATGCGACCGCGCCCAGGGCGATCGCTCCGCCGCTGAGGACCGCGACGGCGGTGCCGTAGCCGAGTGGCACACCGACCGTTCCCAGCACCGCGAGGGTGCCGATCGCCGCAGGCACCACCGTGAGTCCGTGCGTCGCGCCGGCCGCGAGTCCACCGCTGAGAGCGGCCAGCGCTCCCAGCGCGGCGGCGAGCCGTTCGCCGCGCGGGAACAGCGCGACGAAGCCCCGCAAGGCCCAGCTCACCACCGCGACCGCCGCCAGAACGGCGGCCCACAGCGGTCGCGCCGGATCTCCTCCGGACCACAGCGCGTACCCGACGGAGACGGCCCCCAGGAGGTTCAGCACCGCGAAGGTCCCTCCGGGCCGGCTGGTGGTCATCATGACACCATCATGCTCCAGCTCAGCGTGCGGCGGTGACCGTGGCGGG
This sequence comes from Arthrobacter sp. RAF14, assembly GCF_052114185.1. Classification (NCBI taxonomy): domain Bacteria; kingdom Bacillati; phylum Actinomycetota; class Actinomycetes; order Micrococcales; family Micrococcaceae; genus Arthrobacter; species Arthrobacter sp. RAF14. The sequence goes on from NZ_JBFREG010000010.1 coordinate 68,219, forward strand.
GAGCGCGGCGATCCGCTGCGCGAAGACGAAGGTCCGCGCGGCCCGGTTCGCGGCGAGCATCAGCAGGATGACTCCTGTGGACATCGCCACATGGGACCCGCCCCATGACGCGAGAGCATCGATTCCGACCCGCACCCCCAGGACCACGAACCAGAGGACCAGGCCCCAGGCGCCGGTGCGGGACTCGAAGGTGGCGATCGTCTTGCCATCGCGGCCGACAGGCCGTGGCGTCGCGAGCGGACGGAAATGCGCCAGACGGCCCATCCACGCCCCGATACCCAGAGAGATGGTGAGCTCGCACACGAGCACTCCGAGATCCAGGGGCGTGAGCGCGGCGGGGGAGGTGGTCCTCGCCAGCAGGGCGATGCCGATCACCCCCATGATCAACGGGGTCCGCCACAGGGTGGCGATCGCGAGGGGCCGCCAGGTCGTCTGCCGGTAGCCGATCCAGCCGATCAGCGCGAGGGCGAGGAGAGCGTTGCCGAGCATCTGCAGGGACATGGCCGTGCCTTTCGGGTTCTGTGCCGGCAGCTCTTGCCGGTGATTCAAGCCTTTCGTTTCCGGGGCCCGGACGGGACCATCCCAGGGTGGAACGGTGGGTGGAGATCCGAGGTGGAGGCGGACGTGCTCGACTGCGAGGATGGTCTTATGGCTGAGACTTTCGAAGAACTGATCGAGCTGGGCGGGACCGCCGACGTCAGCGGCTGGGACTTCGCCTGGCTGGACGGCCGGGCCACCGAGGAACGGCCCGCCTGGGGGTACGCGGGCCTGCTGGCCGAGCGGCTGGCCACGGCCTCGGCATCCCTGGACATCCAGACGGGAGGGGGAGAGGTGCTGGCGCAGGCTCACACCTTCCCGCCGGTCGCGGTCGCCACGGAGTCCTGGCCACCCAATGTCGCCAAGGCCACCGCGTTGCTGCATCCACGCGGCGTGGCGGTGGTGGCCGACCAGGATGAACCACCACTGCCTTTCGCGGACGGAGCCTTCGACCTGGTCACCAGCCGCCACCCGGCCTCCATCCACTGGGAGGAGATCGCCCGGGTGCTCCGTCCCGGTGGCGTCTACTTCGCCCAGCACGTCGGACCGGCCAGCGTCTTCGAACTGATCGAGTTCTTCCTCGGGCCACAGCCGGAGGCTCGTCGGGGACGCGATCCGGAGCGTGAAACCGCCGGTGCCAGGGCCGCCGGGCTCGAGATCGCCGATCTGCGCACCGCCCGGCTGCGCATCGAGATCCGGGATGTGGCCGCCGTCGTGTATCTGCTGCGCAAGGTCATTTGGTGGGTCCCAGGGTTCACCGTGGAGAAGTACCGGGACCGCTTGCGGGACCTCCACGAACTCATCCAGGCCGAGGGGCCGTTCGTCGCCCACTCCACACGGCACCTGATCGAGGCCCGCAAAGCCTGACATCGCCCGGCACGGGGTGCGGGATGAGGCCGCGCCGGGCAGAATGCTGTTCATGACGTCTTTCCGCCTCCCGGGCGTGCCCGATGAATTCCGGTCCCTTCGTCCGGTGGACCGCGACGTGGAGCTCGACGACGGCGCCGTCACCCTCCGCGCGGACGCGGGAGACGATCTCTTCAACAGGCCCGGCACGGAGTCGGTGGTGCACAGCGCCACGGTCTTCGCGCTCCCGGTGGAAGGCGACTTCACCCTGGAAGCCGAGGTGGAGGTGGACTTCCGGGAGTGTTTCGACTCCGCGGTGCTGGTGGGATATCTCGATGGCCTGCACTGGTTCAAGCTCTGTGCCGAGCTCGACGAACTGGGCCGTCCGCGGATCATGTCCGTGGTGACCCGGGACCGGTCGGACGACGCGACCGGCATCCACCTTCCCGCTGGGCCTGTGCGCCTGCGGATGTCCCGGGTGGGCACGATGATCAGCCTGCATCACCGGGCGGAGGACCGCTGGGAGCTGGCACGGTACTTCGGGTTCCCCCTCAGCGGCGCGGAGGGCGGACTGAGAGCCGGACTGGCGGTGCAGTCACCCCGCGGAACGGGTACTACGGCCATCTTCCGCGACGTCACGCTCCGGGCCTCGGGCATCACGGAGGTCCGGTCCGGCGAATAGGCCGGGCCCAGGAGGAGCGACGATGACGCAGCACGAAACTCAGGAGACCGGCCCGGGGACGCAGGAGCCGCTCACCACCGATGTCCTGATCATCGGCGCCGGGCCCACCGGCCTCATGCTGGCCGTCTGTCTCCAACGGCTCGGGGTTCGGTTTCTGCTGGCGGACCGGAAGCACGGACCCACCCGTGAATCGCGGGCGCTGGCACTGCAGGCACGCAGCTTGGAGATCTACGATCAGCTCGGGCTCGTGCAGCGTGTCCTGGCCCAGGCGGCCCTGGCCCCGGCGATCGCCCCGGGCTTCCGGGACACCCCGTTGGCCACCGTGAGTTTCGGCTCGCTGGGCAAAGGCGTCACCCCGTTCCCGGGCATCCACATCCTGGAGCAGAGCCGCAATGAACGGCTCCTGGTCGCCGCACTGGAGGAGCGAGGTGACTCCGTTCTCCGGGGTCACGGGCTGCGCGGTCTGGAACAGCATGATCGTGGGGTCACCGCACACCTGGAAACGGACGACCGTGTGGTGCGGCGAGTGGACGCCCGCTTCCTGATCGGCGCCGACGGTGCGTCCTCCGCGGTCCGGGAGCTCAGTGGCATCCCGTTCGACGGCGTGACGAATCCGGACACCTTCTACGTCGCGGACGCGCGGGCCGTCACGGGACTCGTGGACGACGCGGTCAACCTGCGCTTCAGCGCCGACGACTTCCTGCTGACGTTCCCTCAGGGGGCGGTGGGGCATCACCGGCTGATCGGCGTCGTCCGCACACCGGAGGGTGAGGGGGTGACCGAGGAGGCGACGCGGAGCACGCTGTCCAGGGAGTTCGGCGTCGCCTACGGGGACTCCACCTGGTTCTCCACCTACCGGGTCCATCACCGGGTGGCCGGCCGCTTCCGCTCCGGCGCCGTGTTCCTCGCCGGGGACGCCGCTCACGTGCACTCACCGGTCGGCGCCCAGGGCATGAACACCGGGATCCAGGACGCACACCATCTGGCGTGCGCGCTCGCCGAGGTGCTCCTCGGAGGCTCCGGCGATGAGAGGCTCGACCGTTACGAGGCCGAGCGGCGGCCGGTGGCACTCCGGCTGGTCCGGACGACCGACCGGCTCTTCAGCGCCGTCACGGCGGACTCGTCCTTCGCCCGCACCCTCCGCGCCGCGGTCCTGCCCCGGGTCCTGCCGCTCCTGGCGCCGATCCTGGGCAGAGTGCTTCCGCGCGTTGCCCGCCGGGCGAGGCTGTTCGAGTATGTCTCGCAGATCAGGATCCACTACTGGATGACGCCGGACGCGCGACGGCGGGCCGGGGGCCGCCGGGGCCGGCTGATCGGGCGGCGCCTGGCCTGGAACGAGGACAATTTCGCAGTGCTCCGCAGCATGGACTGGCAGGTGCACGTCTATGGTGACTCCGACGAGCAGTCACTCGATCGCATGCGCCGGGAGAGCCGCATGCCGGTGCATCAGTTCGGCACGGTGCGGAATCCGAGACTCGCCGGAGGACTCGCGGTGCTCGTGCGGCCCGACGGGTTCGTCCTGGACGCGCGGAGGCTGCCCGCCAGTGTCGCCGACTGGGCCGTCCACGCGCCACGGGGCCGCGATGTCAGTGAGCCTCCACCTCCGAGGGACTGATCGCCGTCACCAGGAGAGCACTGATGGGCAGGCGGAGTTCCCCGGACCCGAAGCGCTCCGTCAGCTGCGCGGTGACCGCATCGAACAAGCGGTCCGCCTCCTCGGGGCCGTCGACCTCGAGGTAGTTGTTCGTCGGCGTCCCGAACAGGTGGGACCGTGCGATGGCGCTCGCCGTCGTGACGCCGCTGAGGTGGCCGATGGTCCGGACCTGGACCGACGAGTAGCCCGTCTCCTCCAGCTCCCTGGTCAGGAGCGGAGGATCGGCCAGAGAGAACGGCACGCGTTCCAGGAACGACGCGGCCTGGTTCTGTCCGAGTTCCTGAAGCGCACTCACGATCGAGCGGGGCACGGGGTTGTGATCGAGGCTGTCCCAGACGGTGAACGCGAGAAGTCCTCCGGGTTCGAGGACCCGGGCGGCATCGAGATAGGCCTGCTTCCGGTCGGGGAAGAACATCACTCCGAAGGCGCAGGCCAGGGCGTCGAAGGATCGGTCGGGGAAGGGCAGGTTGAGCGCATCGGCCTGGCGCCATTCCAGCGTCGAGGAGGCCGGCTGCACGGATTCCGCGCGCGCGAGCATCGCGGGGTTGAGGTCGGTGGCGGTCAGGTGAGCCTGGGGAAGCGCTGAGGCCAGTTCACGGGTGACGACGCCGGTTCCCGCCGCGGTTTCCAGGACTCTGGCGGGCGCTGAGGCCGCCACTGCGGACGCGAGATCGCGCGCGTAGTCCTGGAACATCAACGGCACCAGGATCTCGTCATAGACGGTGGGGATCGAACCCACGAATTCCTTGTCCTTGGCATTCATGATCCATTGTCCCGCCGCTGAGGCGGCGGGACCAGAGCACGGCGGCCCGAAAACAGTGTGTGGAAGAAGTGTGTGGAAGAAAAGTGTGCGGAGCCGGCCTCAGCCCTGGTGTTTGCTGATGAGTTCGCGCACGGTCTCCGCGGCCTGCTCGGGCGATGCTCCGCGGGCGACGGCGATCCCCACCAGGTACGTCGTGAGCGGACCGGCCGGGCGGGTGACGCCATGTGCGGCGTCGCGGGTCAGGTCCAGGAGGAGACCCGTGGGGACCTGAAGGTCTCCCAGGTCCAGGGCGGCGCTCAGATCGGTGACCCAGGCGTCCAGGTCGGCGGGGGTGGAACTCATGTCAGGTGTCCTTTCGGTGGTTTCGGCTGTACTGATCTCCACGGCGCCGGCTTTCACGGTGCCGGTCGATGCGTGCTGTTCGCGATACTGCTCCACTGCGGCCCAGGTGTCCAGGTCCAGTGAGGCATCGGCCATGTCCGGAATGGTCCGCAAGGTGAGCGGGGCGAGCAACTGGCGCAGGGCGGCGTGTTCGACGTGACCGAGGGATTCCACGGCCTGGACCAAGGCGGCGATCCGGTAGCGGCCGGCCAGCCACTGAGCGCGTCCGTCCGCGTCGGCCAGGACCACGGCATCCGCTCCCTCGGGGATCGGGACGTCGTCCAGAGCTGCCACGATCCGTCCGGCGCGGGGCAGATCGCACGCCAGCACCCATGCCTCGGAGTCCGGGGCGAGCGGGGGCGAGCCCGCAGGCAGATCCGCCAGCGCCCGGAGTGCGGCGGCGAGGGCGGCCACGGGGCCACCGAACGCGGGCTCTTCGCGCACCACAGTCACGCCGGGCCGCGCGAGGCTGTCGGGACCGACCGCGATCACGGGTTCACAGTCCGTGACGGCGGCGTAGACGTGATCGACCAGCCGTCGGCCGTCGACTTCCACGGAGGCCTTGTCGGCGCCGCCGAGCCGCGAGCCACGGCCGCCGGCCAGGATGATCGCGGCGCGCACCGTCATGGGCGCCCCGGCCCGACGGCCAGCACCGACACCGGGTCTCCTGCGCGGATCTCCTCCACGCCGTCGGGGATCACCACGAGGGCGTCCACCGCGGCGGGCGCGATCCGCGGGTGCGACGATGCGTCGCGCCGCCGGAGGGAGGGAAGCACCTGGTCGCCGTCGAGGACGGCCGGGAGGACCTGGGTCTTGTGGCGGGGGCTGTGCCAGCCGATCGCCGCCGGGCGCACCAGGCGGGGGCGATCCAGCTCCCGGTGTCCGGCCAGGGCGCGGAGAGCGGGCCGCACGAACAGCTCGAAGGAGACCGTCACGCCCACCGGGGTGCCGGGCAGGCAGAAGACCAGCGTGCCGTCGTCGAGCGTTCCGAAGCCCTGCGGCTTGCCGGGCTGCATCGCCACGGGGCCGAAACGGATCTGGCCCATGCCGTTGAGGAGTGCTTTGACGACGTCGAACGCGCCGACACTCGCGCCCCCGGACAGGATGACCACGTCGCTGTCCACGGAGTCGAGAGCCCGGCGCAGGGTCTCCACGTCGTCGTGCACGGTGAGGACCGAGGCGAGTTCCGCGCCGGCGTCCTGGAGGGCCGCGGCCAGGTAGACCGAGTTGGACTCCGGGATCTGGCCCCGGCGCGGAGTGGCCTCCGGCGGGATGAGTTCCGATCCCGTGGAGATCACCGTCACCCGGGGACGAGGATGGACCAGGACGGTCGCGGCGCCGGCCGATGCGAGGGCGGACAGCTGCAACGGGCCGAGCACCGTGCCGGACGGCACGGCGACGCTTCCGGCTTCCGACTCCTCACCGGCCCGGCGGATGTGGGCTCCGGGCGCCGCCTGCTGGAGCACGGTGATCCACTCGGGCGGCGTCGGGCCCACCGCCGTGCCGAGATCGGTCTGTTCCAGAGGCACGACGGCGTCGGCGTCGCCGGGGACTGGAGCCCCGGTCATGATGCGCGCGGCTTCCCCCGGCCCCAAGGGTGGGTCCAGTTCGGTTCCCGCTGGCAGGTCCGTGACGACGCGGAGCCGTGATCCTTCGGTGGCATCGAACAGCCGTACGGCATAACCGTCCATCGCGGAGTTGTCGAAGAGGGGGATAGGCCAGCGATTGAGCACGTTTTCGGCCAGCACCAGGCCGCGCGCCGCGGCCAGCGGAACACGGACGGGAGGCAGTGCCCCGGCGCTGGCGAGAACCCTGGAACGGTGCTCTTCCACAGTGATCACGGGCGTTCCGCCCGCACCGCGGCGCGGAGCCGCCGGTCGCGTGTCCGGCCGCGGGGGAGACGCTGGGCAGGACGGGATTCGGAGGGGTGGGGGCGTGGCATGCGACCATGCTAACGCGAGCCGGAGGGTGGTCCGCCGCCCGGATCGGGGAGTGTAGCCTTGGCTCCGTGGGTCAGATCACGAGACGCCGTCCGCTGTTGAAAATCGTCCTGGGCGAGGAACCCCGCCGCAGGATCGACACCCTTGCGGTGGAGGAGCCGCTGGAGATCAGGGTCGCTTCGTCGCCCCTGGCTGTCACCATGCGCACTCCCGGCCACGACGTCGAACTCGCCACCGGTTTCCTCGTCTCCGAGGGCATCATCGCCGACGGCGGGGACATCCGGACCGCCATCCACTGCGGGGGACCCGGGACGGGCGGCGAGGAGAACACGTACAACGTGCTGGACATCGCGCTGGCCCCTCATGTGGCCCCGCCCAGCCCGGATGCGGCGAGGAACTTCTACACCACGAGCTCCTGCGGAGTGTGCGGCAAGGCGAGCATCGAGGCGGTGGAGACCGTCTCCCAGCACGACGTCTCCGTCGACCCCGTCACCGTGGAAGCCGCACTGCTGGCCACGTTCCCGGACCGCTTGCGCGAACGGCAGGCCGCGTTCGAGAAGACCGGCGGGTTGCACGCCGCGGCGCTGTTCGACGCCGCCACCGGGGAGCTGCTGGTGGTCCGGGAGGATGTGGGCCGGCACAACGCCGTGGACAAGGTGGTGGGCTGGGCCGCCCAGAACGGCCGTCTGCCTCTCACGGGCACCGTGCTCCAGGTTTCGGGGCGCGCCAGTTTCGAACTGGTCCAGAAGGCGGTCATGGCCGGCATCCCGGTCCTGGCGGCGGTGTCCGCGCCGTCGTCGCTGGCCGCCGAGCTGGCCGAGTCGATGGGGCTGACGCTCGTAGGCTTCCTGCGGGGCGCCTCCATGAACGTCTATGCGGGGGCGGAACGGATCCTGACCGGCTCGGTGGAGGCTGCCGCCGTGCACGCCGGTTCCTGAACGGTCAGGCCGAACATTCGCATTGACAATCGCTGACATCTGAACTGTTATTCACGTCATAGAAACTGACCGCAAGCGGAACGTATCCCCGGGCCGGACGTTCCGGGTGGCAGGAGTTCAGATGAGCGTGCTCGACCGTGAAGCCACGATCGCACCACCCACTTTCAACCGCTGGCTCATGCCGGCCGCCGCCTTGGCGATTCACCTGTGCATCGGGCAGGTCTACGCCTTGAGCGTCTTCAAGACGCCCTTCATGCAGCGATTCGGCGCCGGGGACCTCGCCGTCGGATGGGTGTTCTCCCTGGCGATCGTCGTGCTCGGCCTGTCCGCCGCGGTGGGCGGGACCTGGGTCGAGAAGGCGGGTCCGCGCAAGGCGATGGTGGTGGCCGGGACCTTCTGGGTGTCGGGCTTCTGCGTAGCGAGTCTCGGCATCGTCACCGGGCAGCTGTGGCTCCTCTACCTCGGCTATGGCGTGATCGGCGGCATCGGCCTCGGTCTCGGGTACATCTCCCCGGTGTCGACCCTCATGAAGTGGTTCCCGGACCGTCCCGGACTCGCCACAGGCCTGGCGATCATGGGCTTCGGCGGTGGCGCCCTGATCGCCAGCCCGGTCTCGGCGGGGCTGCTGAGCGCCTACGGCGGCGGCTCCGGCCCCGCGAACCTCGTCCAGGGGCTCGCGCCGACCTTCCTGACACTGGCCGCCGTCTACGCGGTGGTCATCGCGATGGGCGCCTTCGTGATCCGCCTCCCGCATCCGGGCTGGACGCCGCCCGGGGGACCGGCCGGAGCCCCGCGTCGCACCATGGTCGCCGCGCCGGCGGGTGTCTCGGCGGCGAACGCGGTGAAGACCCCCCAATTCTGGCTGCTCTGGACCGTGCTGTTCTGCAATGTGACGGCCGGCATCGGCATCCTGGAGAACGCCTCGCCGATGATCCGCGACTACTTCCCGCAGATCGACGTCGCATCGGCCGCGGGATTCGTCGGTCTGCTGTCCCTGGCGAACATGGCGGGCCGGTTCGTCTGGTCCAGCGTCTCGGACTACCTGGGACGCAAACGGATGTACATGGCCTACCTCGGCGTCGGCCTCGTGATGTACGCGGTCATCGCGGCGTTCGGCGGCGGCAGCCTCGTCGTGTTCGTCCTCGCCACCCTGGTCATCCTGTCGTTCTACGGTGGTGGGTTCGCGACGGCGCCGGCGTATCTGCGGGATCTCTTCGGGGTGTTCCAGGTGGGCGCCATCCATGGCCGCCTGCTCACGGCGTGGTCCGCGGCGGGCGTGGCCGGCCCGGTGATCGTCAACGCGGTGGTGGAGCATCGCACCGCCGAGGGGGCTCACGGCCCCGAGGTCTACACGACCTCCTTGCTCATCATGGTGGGCGTCCTGGCCGTGGGATTCGTCGCGAACCTGCTGATCAAACCGGTCGCGGCCCGGTTCGCGGAGCCGGTCCCCGCGGCGTCCGCTAAGGACACCACAGAGAACGGCACGACGACGGCGCGTGGCCGGTCGGCCGGGCAGGCAGGCGGGGTGCACACGGTCGTCGCCACGGTGCTGAGCGCCGTCGTGATCCTCGCCCTCGGCTACGGGCTGACGCAGGTGACCCTCAAGGCGCTCGCCCTGTTCTCCTGAGCCGCCCACCCGCCACGTGGGTCGGGAACGCCGACGTGATCGATCATGACGCGGCCCTCATGGAACCGGCATGCTCCGAGGGGTAGCCTCAGAGCATGCCGGACAGATTCGATGATGTGAAGTCCCTCGCGAGTGCCCTTCTCCCGGGCGCCGCAGCCCGACACGAGGCGAAGGACATCGATGAGGCGTCCCTCGTCGTGGAGCCGCGAGAGCGGTCCGCCGTGGGGGTCCCCGCCATCACGCACGCCATGGAGCACAGCCTGAGCCAGATGGGTCCCGTGCGCACGGTGCAGACCCTGCTCGGGATCAACCAGCCCGAGGGTTTCGACTGCATGAGCTGCGCGTGGGCCGACCCGGCGCCGGGGGAGCGCAGCCACTTCGAGTTCTGCGAGAACGGAGCCAAGGCCGTCGCCGCCGAGGCCACGCGCAAGCGGGTGCGCCCCGAACTCTTCCAGCAGCACACCGTCGCGGAGCTGGCCCGGCATGACGACCACTGGCTCAGCGGCCAGGGACGTCTGACCCAGCCGCTGTTCAAGGACGTCGACTCCGAGCACTATGTGCCGATCGGCTGGGACGAGGCCTTCTCGATCATCTCGGACCAGCTCGCGGCGCTGGACAGCCCGGACCAGGCGACCTTCTACACCTCCGGCCGCACGAGCAATGAGGCGGCGTTCCTCTACCAGCTGTTCGTCCGCGGCTTCGGCACCAACAATCTGCCCGACTGCTCCAACATGTGCCACGAGTCCTCGGGCACGGCACTCACCGAGACGATCGGCATCGGCAAGGGCTCGGTGTCCCTGGAGGACCTGGAACAGGCGTCCCTGGTGCTGGTGGTGGGCCAGAACCCGGGAACCAACCATCCCCGGATGCTCACCGCGCTGGAGAAGGTCAAGCGGGCCGGTGGCACGATCGTGGCCGTCAACCCTCTACCGGAGGCTGGGCTCATCAGATACCGCAATCCTCAGAAGGTGCGCGGCGTGCTCGGGTCGGGCACGGCCCTGGCGGACCACCACCTCCAGATCCGGCTCGGTGGAGACCAGGCCCTGTTCCGCGGCTTCGGCAAGGTACTCCTGGAAGCCGAACGTGCAGGGGAGCGGTCGCCCGGTCTGAAGACCGTCTTCGATCACGATTTCATCGCGGCGCACACCACCGGTTTCGAGGACTGGATCGCCCGGTTGGAGGAAACGGGCTGGTCCGACATCGAGGAGGCCACCGGGATCCCGGAGGCCCGGATCCGGGAGATCGGCGGACTGCTGCTCACCTCCGACCGGACCGTGGTCTCGTGGGCCATGGGGCTCACACAGCACCGGCATTCGGTCCAGACCATCCGGGAGGTGGTCAACGTCATCCTCGCCCAGGGGAACATCGGACGGACGGGGGCCGGGCTCCTGCCGGTCCGCGGGCACTCGAACGTCCAGGGTGACCGGACCATGGGCATCTTCGAACGCATGCCGGAGTGGTTCCACGACGCGCTGGACTCCCGCTTCGGATTCCAGAGCCCGCGGCGGCACGGCCACGACGTGGTCGACTCGATCCGCGGGATGCGCGATGGCCGGATCCGGTTCTTCATGGGTATGGGCGGGAACTTCGTGAAGGCCGCGCCGGACAGCGCCGTGACCGAGGCCGCGCTCGCGTCCTGTGAGCTGACCGTGCAGGTCTCCACCAAGCTCAATCACTCCCACTTCCTCACGGGCAGGAGGGGCTTGATCCTCCCGACCCTCGGCCGGACCGACCGCGATCTGCAGGCGACCGGTCCGCAGAGGGTGACGGTGGAGGACTCCATGAGCATGGTGCACGCGTCCCAGGGCCGCCTGGAGCCGCCGTCGTCGGAGCTGCTGTCCGAAGTCGCGATCGTGGCGAGGCTCGCGCTCGCGGTGCTGTGCGGCCCGGACGGCCGGGCGAAGCCCGGCACTCCGCAGATCGACTGGCGGACCGCCATGGACGACTACCGGACCATCCGTGGGCACATCGAGGCGGTCCTGCCCGGTTTCGGGAATTTCGAGGAGCGCATCGACGTGCCCGGCGGCTTCAAGCTGCCCCACGGCCCACAGGATTCGCGGACGTTCACCACCACGGATGCAAAGGCCCACTTCACGGCCTCGGAGCTCGACTGGATCGCGGTGCCGGACGGCTGCCTGGTCCTGCAGACGCTCCGCTCCCACGACCAGTACAACACCACCGTGTACAGCCAGGACGACCGCTACCGCGGCATCCACGGTGGGCGCCGCGTGGTCTTCCTCAATGAGGCCGACTGCCGGGACCTTGGCGTGCACAACGGTCAGTTCGTGGACCTGGTGTCCGTGTGGAGCGACGGTGTGGAACGTCGGGCTCCGCGGTTCCGGGTCGTCGAGTACGACACCGTCAAGGGTGCCGCCGCGGCGTACTATCCCGAGACGAACGTCCTGGTTCCGCTCGACTCCCAGGCAGTGGGTTCGGGGACTCCCGCCTCGAAGTCGGTGGTGGTCCGGCTGGAGCCGAGTCCTGTCCAGAAACCACTGGAACCCCTGGCCGAGCTCGGTTTCTGAACGGTACGGCCTGATGATCTCGCAGGGGTGACGGCCTGTGCCGGTGAAGGTGGCCCGGCACGGCGTCGGACGTTGAATAGCGCTGTGCCAGGTGAGAAGGTGAAGTGACCGGATCACGGGATTGAAGGAGCCTGCAGTGGGAAGTCTTGATGAATCGACGGCTGGACGGGCCGCATCCGATGGCTTGATGCCGGACGAGCCGCGGCAAGGTGGATACGGCCCCAAGGCCAAGGGCGCGCCGTCCCAGCATCCGTATCATCACCCGGCCGCTGCGTGGGGAGCCGCCACCTCGGTCATGAAGGTGCTCTTCCGGGAGAAGGAGCTGCTGGCGGGCTCCAAGGCCATGTTCAGCATGAACCACCCGATCAAGGGCTTTGACTGCCCCGGGTGTGCCTGGCCGGATGACAACAAGGGCCTGAAGCTCGACATCTGTGAGAACGGCATCAAGCACGTCACGTGGGAGATGACCCACAAACGGGTGGGCCGCGAGTTCTTCGCCGCGCACACCGTGTCCGAGCTGGCCGACTGGACGGACTTCGATCTGGAGAACCAGGGCCGCCTCACCGAGCCGATGGTGTACGACCCGGCGTCGGACCGTTACGTGCCGATCACGTGGCAGGAGGCTTTCGCCCTGGTGGGTGACGAACTGCGCGGCCTGGACAGCGCTGATGAGGCCGCCTATTACACTTCGGGCCGTCTCAGCAATGAAGCGACCTTCCTCTACCAGCTGATGGCCCGCGAGCTCGGCACCAACAACCTGCCGGATTGCTCCAACATGTGCCACGAGGCGTCCGGCCGGGCTCTCACCGCATCGCTCGGAACCGGCAAGGGGACGGCGGACCTGGATGACTGGGAGACCTGCGACGCTCTCTTCATCCTGGGCGTGAACGCCGCCTCCAACGCACCGCGCATGCTGACCGCGCTGTCGGAGGCCGTGAAGCGCGGCGCCCAGGTGGTGCACATCAATCCGCTCATCGAAGCGGGCGCCACCCGGACGATCGTGCCGCACGACATCATGGACATGGCCACGTTCAAGACGCGCCCGACGAGCACGCTCAATCTGCAAGTGCGCCCGGGTGGCGACCTGGCGCTGATCCGCGCCATGGCGAAGGCCACTCTCGAGGCCGCGGAGCAGGACCCGGCGGTTCTGGACAGTGAGTTCCTGGCAGGTCTGACCGATGGCTTCGACGAGTACCGGGAACTGCTCGCTCAGACCTCCTGGCAGGATCTGGCCCTGCAGGCGGGACTCAGCGAAGCAGATCTCCGCAAGGCCGCGGACATCTACGTCACGTCCGAACGGTCCATCATCAGCTGGTGCCTGGGTGTCACCCAGCACGAGCACGGCGTGGACACCGCCCGCGAGATCGTCAATCTGCTGCTCCTCAAGGGCAACATCGGCCGCGAAGGCACGGGTCCGTCCCCGGTCCGCGGTCACAGCAACGTGCAGGGCAACAGGACCTGCGGCATCGACCACCGCCCGTCGGAGGCGTTCCTGGACCGTCTGGCGGAGGCCTGCGGAATCACCCCGCCCCGGCACCATGGTCTGGACACCGTCCGCACCATCCAGGCGATGCTGGACGGCACGGTCAAGGTGTTCGTCGGCATGGGCGGCAACTTCGTGCTGGCCGCGCCGGATACCGCCCGGACCGCGGAAGGCCTGCGGAACTGCGAGCTGACCGTCCAGGTCAGCACCAAACTCAACCGGAGTCACCTGGTGCACGGCCGCAAGGCCCTCATCCTTCCGTGCCTGGGCCGCACCGAGCGGGACCAGCAGGCCACCGGGCTCCAGGGGGTCACGGTGGAGGACGCCATGAGCATGGTGCACCTCTCCATCGGACGCAAGCAGCCGGCCTCGACCCACCTGCTCTCCGAGCCCGCGATCATCGCCGGTATGGCCCGGGCGGCACTTCCGGACAGCGCCACTCCGTGGGAGTGGTACATCGAGGACTACGACCGGATCCGCGACGTCATGGCCCGGGCGCTGCCCGGCTTCGAGGGCTTCAACGAGTTGATCCAGCAGCCTCTCGGCTTCAGGATTCCCCAGCCGGCCCGGGAACGGGTCTTCCTGACTCCGTCCGGACGGGCCCAGTTCTCGCTGGCACCGCTGCCGGACGTGATCCCGGAATCGGAGGACGTGCTGGTCCTGCAGACCATGCGTTCCCACGATCAGTGGAACACCACGATCTACTCGAACGACGACCGTTACCGCGGCGTGAAGAACCTGCGGGAACTCATCTTCCTGAACGAGGAGGACATGCGGTCCCGGGGGATCGAGGAGGGTTCCATGGTGGACATCGTGGCCACCTCCAAGGACGGTTCCGAACGCTCGATCCGCCAGTACCGGGCCCTCCGGTACGACCTGCCCCAGGGCAGCGCCGCCGGGTACATGCCGGAGATGAACGTTCTGATCGGGCTGGCCGATTACAGCACTCAGAGCGATCAGCCTCTCATGAAGAACGTCAAGGTCCGGGTGACGCCGTCGGCCTGACGGCATCGCCGGGGCTGACCTGCAGCTGATCTGCAGGTGACCTGCGGCCGACATGACGGTGCCGGCGTCCTCTTCGGAGCTGCCGGCCAGCCGGGCGAGCGCCTTGGCGTTGCGGACGTCAGGCTCGACGACGATCCGGCGCGCACCCGTCGTCGCGAAGAGATGTCCTATGAAGTGCAGGACCAGCCGCGGGGTGAGTCCCGGCCGAGGTTGCCGCGCCGGAGCCATGAACAGGTGAATCCCGAGGTCTCCGTTCTGGGGTTCGTAGGCCTCGCCGACCGGGTCGTGGAACGGGTCGTAGCTCTGGAACAGCGCAACCGGCTCCTCCTCCAGGGTGAGCAGGAACGCGTGATGCGTCGGCAATGAGTCCAGGAAGCGGTACACCTCCACGACCTCATCCCGGGTGTACTCCGTCATGCCCCAGAACCGGGCGCGCTCCTGGCTGACCCACGAATGGATCAGGTCCCCGTCCTCCTCGGGCCGCACCGGCAGGATGCGGAGGCGTCCCGGTGACCGGTCGGCGGCGGCGCTGGTCGGTGCCGACGGTTCGGGCGTCTGGTGAATCGTGGTGCCGGGCATCAGGTCTCCAAGGGTGAGTCGGTCCCAGTCGGTGATGACGGGGAGGAGTTCTCCGGCTGCCCAGAGCGGCAGCTGGTCGAGGAAGTGTGGGCTGGCGGGGCTTCCAGCGGCTCCGAAGGGAACGATCCACCGGCTGTTCCGCCGGTCGGAGAGGTCCCAGACGTAGCGTGCGGCTGACCCCCTGAAACAAAGGTGGCCACCGCCCGGCACACTGTCGGTCGCCAGCACGCACGAGCTGTCGCCGGCCAGGGGAGTCGATGGCAGGGAGGCGGCTGCGGCGGCGGGAAGGCGGTGCAGGGGGTGGAGCCGATGCAGTTCGCCCCAGGAAGGAGCCCCGGCGCCGTCGGCCAGGGACACGGGCAGCACCGCTTCGAGGGCGGCGGCCGCTTCCCGGGGCAGGTCCAGGCCGTCCGGGACCGGGCCGGCGACGAGCGTTTCGAGGGCGAGCCCGAGCCGTCCGGTGAGCGCCAGCCACGGCGCGAACACGGGGGCATGGCCGGTGGGCGCCCGGAGGGGCTCGAACACCGGATGGGCGGCCAGCCGGTGGACCAGGGCATCGCGCCAGAGGGCAAAGACCGCCGCCGGCTCACTGTCCATGTCCATGTGGCCGTCCCACGCGAGCAGTTCGTCCAGAGTCCGGCGGGCTGCGTCGGACAGGGAATCCCGAGCCAGGCCCGCGAGCAGCGGGCGGAAGGAGGACAGCGACCCGAGCCGGGTGTCCGTGTGGATGCGTCCCATGTCCTCGGGGCACAGCAGTGGGTGCGGGCCGCCGTCGTCGTTCGCATGGAGGAGCTCGGCGATGCGCAGCGCGCGGTGGGCGGGGGCGAACTCGAGAGCGATGTCGGCTTCGAGCGCAGCGGCCCGGTCATTGGCGCTGACCGCCACGGTGTCCACCGCCCGCGACGGCAGCGGCAGGAACGTGCCTTCCCAGCGATGGGCGGCCGACCATGCCGGTACCGGCATGACGCGATTCTCAGGCGAGCGCAGCGGGACCTTTCCGGCGAGGAAGTGCCGTACATCGCCCCGCGTGTCCGCCACCAGCACGCTGTTGACGGGCTCCACCCAGGTGTCCAGAGCCTGCTCGACGTCGGAGGCCCGGGTGCTGCGGAGCAGGGGCAGGAGTGCTTCGAATCCCAGTCGGGAGGTCACCCGGGCGGGTGTCCGCAGGCTCAGTCCTGCGGAAAGATCACCCTCGCCCGGCCCGGGAAGTCCCGCGATGACCGGCCCGCGCGGAGTCTCGGCGATCTCCACCGTCACGGTGTCCTCGCCCCGGACGAGCAGCTCCTCGGTCCGCGTGGTGACCGCCTCCCAGCCGCCGGGACCGAAGGCCTCGAGCCCCGTCGGCCCGGAGCGGCGGAGTTTCTCACGGAACAGATCCTGGTAATCGGCCATGGAGTTCGTGATCGCCCAGGCGACGCCACCGGCGTGGCCGAAGTGTGGCAGTCCCGGAACGCCGGGGAAGGCGAGGCCGACGACGTCGAACTCCGGGCAGGAGAGCCGGACCTGCTGATAGACGCCCGGTATTTCGAGGAGACGATGCGGGTCGCCGGCGAGGAGCGGTGCGCCGCCAACGGTCCGGGAACCGTGCACGGCCCAGGCATTGCTGCCGGAGAGCACCGGGGCCTCCTGGGAGAACAGCGCGACCGCTTCCGGTCCCAGGACGTCCGAGACGTGCTCGCGGAAGAGCTTATGGGGGAAGGTGGAGAACAGGATGTGATTGACCAGGAAGACGGCGAGGGGCATCCACGGCGACCAGGGTCCCGGTTCGGTGCCGCTCTCGGTGAACTCGGCGCCGCCCCGCCGGCCCTCAGCCAGGGCCTGATTGACGCCGTCGACGTACCGGGTGCACCAGCGGCGCGTCACGGTGTCGAGGGCCTCGAAACACGCCCGGGCGGTGTCCGTCAGCATCGCCTGCCGTGCGAAGCGGTCCCACGCCACGGCGTCCGGCCCGGTCATCTCCGCCACCCGGCCCTCCGCATGCCAGCGGTCCATTTCGAGCTGCCATGACCGGTCGCATGCCGCGTTCCAGCCCTGGAGGAAAGCGAGGTCATCTGCTGAATCCGCCCGCAGATGGGGGATTCCCCACGGATCACGGTAGACGGCAGGGGAGGGCCCGGAGGGTGGGGCGGTCATCGGTCACGCTTTCGAAATTAGGTAAGGCTTACTTAAGAACAGAAGGTAGCCTGGAGGGTAAGAACGGAGCAAATCGAGGTGAGGGCCGGGTGCAGGGGGCCTCGCGCGGCCGGGGCGCCGGGGCTAGTCTGGTGGCCAACAGTCACGGGGCTGCGCGAGGGAGGCGAGATGAGGGAGCAACCGACCCGCCGTGGCGCCTTGGCGGCAGGCGTCGCACTGACGGCCGGGCTTCTCACGTCGTGCACGTCCGGACCCGAGGGTGGCCGCAGCGCGGCGAGCCCCGACGTCGCGCCGTCCGGTGGGTCACCGACGGGCGGCCCGGCTCACGAGGACATCGTCACCGGGTTGAGCGCCCCGTGGGATCTGGTGTTCCTCGACGGCTCGGCGCTGCTGAGCGAACGGGACAGTGGCCGGATCCTCGAGATCGTGACCGGGAGCGGGGGAACCGTCCGCACCCGGGTGGCCGGCGTGGTCCCCGGGGTGAAACGCGGAGGCGAAGGCGGCCTGCTGGGCCTGGCCGTCGGTCCGGAGCGCAGTCTGTACGCCTTCTCCACAGGCGAGGGCGGCAACCGGATCCAGCGTTTTTCACTCACCGGCGGGTCAGGCTCCCTGGGCCTGGGACCCGCCGAGACCATCCTGAGCGGCATCCCCGCGGCGCGGTTCCACCACGGCGGGCGCATCGCGTTCGGCCCGGACGGGATGCTCTACGCCGGAGTCGGGGATGCTCAGGAACCGGCCAAAGCCCAGGACACCACATCCGTGCAGGGCAAGATCCTCCGCCTCACACCGGACGGCGCGGTGCCCGACGACAATCCGTTCCCCGGATCGCCCGTGTACAGCTACGGCCACCGCAATGTCCAGGGTCTCGCCTGGTCGGCGGACGGACGGCTCTTCGCGAGCGAGTTCGGGCAGAACACCTGGGACGAGCTCAATGAGATCGTGGCCGGGGGCAATTACGGCTGGCCCCTCGCGGAAGGGACGGCGCGCCGGACCGGGCTGCGGGATCCCCTCCAGCAGTGGGCGCCGTCCGAGGCGAGTCCGAGCGGCCTCGCCGTGCTGGACGATGCGCTGTACCTGGCGAATCTCAAGGGCCGGTCGTTGCGCCGGGTCCCGCTGTCCGACACAGCCCACTCGGAGCTGCTGCTCCGAGGCGCAGTGGGGAGGCTGCGGACAGCCGTCCCGGCGCCCGACGGCTCCCTCTGGGTCCTGACCAACAACACCGATGGCCGGGGGACGCCGAGGCCGGGTGATGACCGGGTCGTCCGGATCACGCCGGGCTGACCGCCGGAGCCGCCACGGCCATCCCGCCCCCCGCACGACGACGGCGCCGCCCACCCGGTGAGCGGCGCCGTCGTCGTGCGCGTGGAGAGGCCGCCGTCGGTGACCGCCGGCGGATCCCGTCAGGCGTCCTCGGCCACCTCGAGCTCGATCCGTCCGGTGTGCCGTGGCTTGATGGCGACGACGTAGACGATGCTCAGGGCCGCGGCCAGACCCACGCCCACCAGCAGCGCCACCCGGCCCGTGTCCGTGAACGCCAGGATCACCAGGACGAAGGCCATGAACGCCAGCGCGATCCAGCTCAGGACGGGCCAGGCCGGCATCCGGTAGGCGCCGCTGCCCACGCGTGCGCCTCGCAGTTCGCGGCGCATGCGGTAATGGGACACCAGGATCATCACCCAGGTGAACACCGTGGCGAAGGACGCGATGGAGGCCACCAGGAGGAACAGCGTGTCCGGGATCAGCAGGAACGCGAACAGGCCCAGGATCAGGCCACTGAACACCATCGTGACGGGCACGAGCGGCACACCGGTCCTGCTCAGCTTCAGGAAGCTGCGCGGCGCCTGTCCTTGCTGGGCCAGTCCGTACAGGGTGCGGATCAGCGTATAGGTGATGGCGTTCATGGCGGACAGCGCCGCCGTGAGGACCACGCCGTTGATGATGTGCTCGGCTGCGGGGATCTTCAGTCCGGTGAACACCTGCACGAAGGGGCTGCCCTGCGTGCCGATCTCCTTCCAGGGGATCAGGCAGAACATGACGCCGAGCGAGAGGATGTAGAAGATCAGGATGCGGAACGGCACGGAGTTCACGGCCTTGGGGATCGCCGTGCCGGGGTCGCCGGTCTCGCCCGCGGTCATGCCGAGGGTCTCCACGCCGCCGAAGCTGAAGACCACGATCGCGAGGCTCATGACGATGCCCCACACGCCGAACGGCGCGAATCCGTCGTGGTCCACCAGATGATGGAGGCCGGGCTGGACCCCGCCCGTCGAGACGCCGAAGACGATCAGGCCGATGCCGCCGACGATCATCGCGATGATGGTGACCACCTTGATGAGGGAGAACCAGAATTCAAGCTCGCCGAACACGCTCACCTGGAGCAGGTTCAGCCCGCAGATGATGAGCATGGCCGCCAGCATCCAGACCCAGCCCGGGGTGTTCGGGAACCACAGGCCCATGTACTTCCCGGCGGCCACCATGTCCGCGATGGCCACCATCAGCATCTCGAAGGCGAACACCCAGCCGGTCAGGAAGCCGGCCAGTGGCGAGATGTAGCGGTCCGCGTACTGCGCGAAGGAGCCGGCCACCGGATGGCGGACGGCCATCTCGCCGAGTGCGCGCATGACGATGAAGACCATCGCCCCGGCCACGATGTAGGCCAGGAGCACGGCCGGACCGGCCGCCTTGATGGTCTCCGAGGAACCGTAGAAGAGACCGGTGCCGATGGCGGAGCCGAGGGCGATGAAGCGGATGTGCCGCGTGGAGAGCCGGCGCTGCAGATCCGCCGCCGGGCCGGGGGAGTCCGGCGCGGGGAAGGACGTGCGGACACTGCGCTGTGCCGTCGAGGGTCCTGGGGCTTGAGGTGATTGATTCATGACTCACGTTCCGGGGAGGAGTGGTTTACCCGCAGAACTTTTCCACAGGCGTCCGTCATTGCCCAAAAGCCGGCGTCCCAAGCCGGTGCCCACAAGCCTGTGCCTGCGTGCCATGGCTGGCATGCCGCTCCGCAGTGCGGAGCGGCATGCGGCGTGGTCAGCCCGGGGACGGGGTGGCGAACTCCTCGCGGTAGCGGCTCGGCGTCGTGTCCAGATGGCGGGCGAAATGCTCCCGCAGCCGTGCCGACGTGCCGAACCCGGCGCGCCGGGCGACGGATTCGATGTCCAATGCGGAACTCTCCAGCAGTTCCCGGGCCAGGGCCAGCCTCTGGGTCACCAGCCAGTGGTGAACGGTGGTGCCGGTCCGGGAGCGGAAAGCCCGGGTGAAGCTGCTGCGGCTCAGGTGGGCCCGTGCGGCGAGGGCGTCGATGCTGAGGGGATCCTGCAACCGGTCCCGGGCCCAGGCCATGGCGGAGGTCACGGGATCCGCCTCCTCCTGGGGGACGGGTGCCTCGATGAACTGCGCCTGACCGCCGGGCCGGTGCGGAGCGGCGACGATCCTGCGTGCCACCCGATTGGCGGTGGCCTGACCGCGATGGCGCGCGAGCAGGTGCAGGCACGTGTCGATCCCGGCGGTCGCACCGGCCCCGGTCACGAGGCTTCCCTCATCGACGTAGAGGCGTTCGGGGCTGAGTCGCACCGAGGGGAAGCGTCTCCGGAAGGTCTCCGTCCAGGTCCAGTGCGTGGTGGCCTCCCTGCCGTCCAGCAGGCCACTGTCGGCCACCACGAAGACGCCGAGGCACAGGCCCACCACGACGGCGCCCCGTGCGTGCGCCCGGCGCAGCGCGTCGACGACGTGTCCGGGTGCGGCCACCGTGGGATCGGACCACCACGGCACCACGATGAGGTCGGCGTCGTCGAACGCCTCCAGTCCGTGATCCACGAGGAGTGAGTACCCGGCACTGGTGCGCAGCGGGCCGGGCTGTGGCCCGACCACCGTGATGTCCCACGGTTCCATGGCGCCGCGCGGCGACTCGGAACCCCAGACGAGTGAGGGGACGGAGAGGTGGAAGGGATTGATCCCGTCGAACGCCAGGACGGCGACTCTCGGCACGGCTGCGAGGTTGCTCATGGCGCCTTCCTGTCCCGGGAGCCGCCAGACGCCCCCGAATCGACGAATCCTGACCCGATCCACACTGTTGGCGCTGGATCGGCTCAGGAAACATGGTACTCATCATCAGCCGGAATCAAGGAGAGATCATCATGACCAGCACCACCCTGCGCGAACTCGGCCAGGAATCCACCACTCCCGCTGCGCTGGGCCGCGCCACTGTCATCCTGGTGGATTACCAGAACACCTATACGCAGGGAGTGATGGAGCTCGACGGCTGGGAAGCCGCCCTTGCGGAGGCGTCCGCACTCCTGGAGCGCGCCCGCACCGCCGGCTCCACCGTCATCCACGTGGTGCACGACGGCGGCCCGGGCAGCCCGTACGACCTGGACCAGGAGGTGGGGCGCATCCACCCGGCCGTGGCGCCGGTGGACGGTGAGGACGTGGTGGTCAAGACCGCGCCGAACGCGTTCGTGGGCACCCGCCTCGGGGACCTCGTGGACGCGGCCGGAAACACGGAGGTGGTGATCGCGGGTTTCATGACCCACATGTGCGTGACCTTCACCGCGGAGGGCGCCTTGCTGCGCGGCAATGCGCCCACCGTGGTGGCACGCGCCTGCGCCACCCGTTCACTGCCGTCAGTGGCCGGACCGGTCGCCTCGGAGGAGCTGCACCGCGCGGCGCTCGCCACGATCGGTGACGTGTACGGCGTGGTCGTGGACCGGGTGTCCGATCTGAGTGGCGAGGAATCCCTCGGTCAGGAGCCGTCGGCCTGAGTGTGGCGATGTGCCGCCAGCCGCGCTCGCAGTGAGGTCAGGAGCATGTCCAGCCCGATCTCGAAGGCCTGGTCGCTCCTGACCTTGCCGCTCGGCTGATAGGAGAGCAGGCGGGTCAGGTGCAGCGTGGGGGTGGCGGGTTCCCAGACGTCCTCGGGCGCGGCGTAGTCGAGTCCGGAACCGAGGGCGAAGGCGTCGAGGAGCTGGATGAGCACCAGCACCTCGTGCTCCGGGAAACCGCCGCGGAGGAGGATCGCCGCCATCTGGTCATACGAGGCGATCGCCGCGGCGTCGGTCACCGTCTCGGTGGCGATCAGCGGCACGATGTGAGGGTGTTCCGTGTACATCCGCCGCTCGGAGCGGACCACGAGTTCCACGGCTTCATCCCAGGGCAGCTCGTCCGGAATGGCGGCCAGATACCGCTCCACGAGACGGCCGCGCACGAGCTCGATGATCGCCCGGCGTCCATCCAGGTGGTTGTAGAGCGAGGACGGCTGGACGCCGAGGGCCCGTGCCAGGGCGTTCACCCCGAACGGCTTCCCCGAGTCGATGAGCTCCATGGCGGCGTCGGCGATGCGAGCCGCCGTGAGGACGGGGGTCCGGGGACGTGCCATGGGCTGCTTTCGTGTGGCGGACGGGGTGATGCGCGACGTCGGCCTCCGCCGCCGTCGCGCTCTGCACAGCCTAGCGCGACGCGGCTTCGCCGGGGCCGGCGTTCCAGCCGACGCGGAGGAGGGTGAACCACTCCCGGCCCGAGACGACTTCCCATCGGCCGTGACATGGGTCATACTCATAAACGAATGCTATTCGTTTATTGCTGAGGGCCAAGAAATCCCTCGCCCACGCCGAACCACAGGAGGCCTGAGAGTGGCACACACGCTCTACCGCAACGCCCTGATCTTCACCGCGAACGGTGACGCAGGGGAGGAATGGGCACAGGCCCTGCTCGTCGACGACGCGCGGATCGTGGCCGTCGGCACGGAGGAGGACGCCCGCGCCGCCGCCCCTGAGGATGCGGAGCACGTGGATCTCGGCGGCCGGCTCGTGGTGCCCGGCTTCGTGGACGCCCACACGCACCTCCTCATGACCGGGGAAGCCCTGGGCAAGGTGGAGCTCACCGACGCGCGCAGCCTCGAGGAGATCCAGCGACGGCTGCGCGCCGCGCGGGACACGGACCCGGGCGCGGAGCGGGTCCTGGGGAGGGGCTGGCTCTTCG
The DNA here is from genome assembly GCF_052114185.1 of Arthrobacter sp. RAF14. Taxonomy (NCBI): domain Bacteria; kingdom Bacillati; phylum Actinomycetota; class Actinomycetes; order Micrococcales; family Micrococcaceae; genus Arthrobacter; species Arthrobacter sp. RAF14. Next base: position 91,285 of record NZ_JBFREG010000010.1, read on the forward strand.
ACTCGGTGCCGGGAGGTGAACCGACCGCGGCCATGATCGACGCCGCCGTCGCGGAAGTGCCCGTCTACCTGGACGCCAACGACTACCACTCCTGCTGGGTCAACTCCGAGGCGCTCGCCGAACTGGGGATCACACGGGAGACGCCCGACCCCATCGGGGGCCGGATCGAGCGTGACGCCCAGGGCGAGGCCACGGGCATGCTGTACGAGACGGCCGCCCAGCACTTCGTCTGGACGCACCTCGCCTCGGTCACGAGTGACGCGGAGCGCGACGCCGCGATCGACCGCACCTTCGAGGCCTATCTCGGCACGGGCGTGACGGGGGCGGTGGACATGGCTCTCGACGAGGTGTCCCTCGCCACCCTGGAACGCGCCGTCGAACGCCACGGGGGCAGCCTGCCGTTGCGTGTCGCCGCGCACTGGTTCATCGACAACACCGGGGACGACGCGCAGAACATCGCTCAGGTGCAGCGTGCGGCCGACCTCGCGGCGCGGCTGACCGACCCTTCCCTGCGGGTGGTGGGGGTGAAGTTCATCATCGACGGGGTGATCGACGCGTGCACCGCGACGATGAACAAGCCATATGCGGACCACTCCAATGCCGAGCCCATCTGGCCGCTCGAACGGCTCAAGCCGGCGCTCGCGGCGGCGGACGCGGCCGGGCTCCAGGCCGCCCTGCATGCGATCGGGGACGCCGCCAGCGGCATCGCCCTGGATGCGATCGAGCACGCCATCACGGTCAATGGGGAGCGCCCGCGCCGCCACCGCATCGAGCACCTGGAATACGCGGCTCCCGGCACCGCCCGGCGCATGGCCGAGCTCGGAGTGATCGCCTCCATGCAGCCCGTCCACACGGATGCCGCCGTCCGCGCGAACTGGGACGCCATGCTCGGCGATGACCGCGTGAACCGCGGTTTCGCCTGGCCGGAGTACGAGGAGGCCGGCGCGCTGCTCGCGTTCTCTACCGATGCCCCCACCGCGCCCTACGGGGCCTGGCCGAATCTGTATGTCGCCACCACGCGCAAGTCGGCCCTGGATTCGTCCTATGACGCCGTGCAGCCCGAACTCGCGCTGCCTCTGGCCCGTGCGCTGGGGCATGCCACCCGGGACGCCGCGGCGTCGGTGGGGGACGGGGCGACCCACGGCCGCTTGGCCGAGGGCTACGCCGCGGACTTCGTCGTGGTGGACGTGAACCCGTTCGCCGAGGGCGACGAGTCCCTGCTCAAGACCAGCGTGGTCCGGACGGTCGTCGCCGGCCGCACCGTCCACACGGCAGGGGAGTGAACCGATGATGAGTGACGGTATCCGGGATTCGGCCGTGACCGTGGCGGATTGGCAGGACCCCGCCAACCTCCGCTGGTCCTTCCAGCACATGGACACGCTGTTTCCCGCGCGGTCCATCGAACCCGGGACGCCCGCGGACCTGAAGGAGCGGCCGCAGGACCTCTCCCGGGTTCCCGTGGTGCTGCCGGACGGCGCCGAAAGCACCGTGGCGGACGTCCTGGAGTCCACGGACACGGATGCCTGGCTGGTGCTGCATGGCAGTACGGTGGTCGCCGAGCAGTATTCCGGGACCATGACGCCGCGCACCCGGCACCTGCTCATGTCGGTCAGCAAGTCCCTCGTGTCCTCGGTGACCGGAGCGCTCGTGGCGCAGGGCCTCCTGGACGTCGAGTCCACCGTGGAGGAGTGCATCCCCGAACTGCAGGGCACAGGCTACGGTGAGGCGCGCATCCGGGACATCCTGGACATGCGCAGCGGAATCCGGTTCTCCGAGGAGTACCTGGATCCGGCCTCCGAGGTGCGAGGGCTGGACGAAGCCGTCGGATGGGCCCCGCCGGGGCCCGGCGGTTCCCCCACTCTCAAGGAGTTCCTCGCCACGCTGGAACAGCATCGCGAGCACGGCGGGTACTTCGAGTACCGCAGCTGCGAGACGGACGTGCTGGGCTGGGTGTGCGAGGCGGCCGGAGGCAAGCCGTTCGCCGAGCTGGCCGGGGAACTGCTGTGGAGCCGACTGGGCACCGCGGACCCCGCGTTCATCACGGTGGACGCGGAAGGCACCGGCATGTTCGACGGCGGGATCTGCGCCACACTGCGCGATCTCGCCTGCTTCGGTGCGATGATCCGCGACGGCGGCGTCGCGCTGACCGGGGACCGGGTCCTCCCTGCGGATTGGGTGGCCGACATCTTCGCGGGCGGCCCCGACTCCACGGAGGCTTTCGCGGCCGGACCTGAGGCCGAGCACATGCCCGGCGGCCGGTACCGGAGCCAGTTCTGGTTCTTGGATGGCCGCCCGGATGTGGCGTTCTGTCTGGGAATCCATGGTCAGATGGTCTACATCAACGCCGGTTCAGGGGTGGTGGGCGTGAAGTTCTCCAGCTCCGCGCTGCCCGTGGATCCCGTGAAGGGGCCTGCTGCCGCGGCGATGTTCGACGCGATCAGCCGTCACCTGACCTCCTGACCACGACATCCCCCTTTGGTATTCCAAAAACGGACGTTGGTGGTGTGATAATGGAGGAATGTCCAACACGGAGATTTTCGAGCCGGAGTCCCTCCGCGTGACCCGCCAGATCCGCGACCAGATTCTGGACGGCGTGCGCCTGCCCGGCAGTAAGCTCGTGGAGCGTGACCTCGCCCAGGAACTGGGCGTCAGTCGTCTGCCGGTCCGGGAGGCGCTGAGGACGCTGGTGTCCGAAGGGCTCGTGACACCGCGGCCCCGCACCTGGGCCGTGGTCCGGGAGTTCTCCGCGTCCGACGTCGTGGATCTCAACGAGGTGCAGGCCGCCTTCGAGTCCCTGACCTTCACCCTGGCCGCTCAGCGGCACAACAGGGAAGGCCTCACGCGGCTCAAGGACGCGCTGGACCTCGAGTTCCGGGCCGCCGAGTCCGGCGACGCCGTCCGGGCGCGCCGCTACGGGGCCGACTTCCATGAGATCGTCACCTCCCTGGCGGGGAATGAACTGCTCAACGAGCTCCAGGGGATCCTGAGCAGCAGGATCCGCTGGCTCATGGGCCAGCACGACGACCTCATCCGTGTGGCCGAGGAGCACGCGGCGCTCTACGAGGCCATCGCGGACCGTGATGTCGCCCGCACCCAGGTCCTGATCGGTCAGCACATGGTCAGCAGCCGCAGCCACGCCATCGCGAAGCAGGCTTCCTCCGCCGACGCCCACGCCTGAGGCTGTCCACGACTGAGGCTTCTGACCTGAGGCTTCTGACGCGGTCCACGCGGTCCCGGTGCTCCGTGACCGGTCAGCCCCCCCCGGAACCACCCCACCACCCCCTCCGAAAGGCGCTCGATGCTGCTCCGTAACGTCCGTCCCTGGGGCGGCGCCCCGTCCGATGTGCAGCTCGACGGCGAGCTGATCGCCGCCGTCCGGCCTCACGACCCGGAGGAGGCCACGGACACCGGGCAGGGCGTCGTCGACGGTCGGGGGCGGCTCCTACTGCCCGCGTTCAGCGACGTCCACGTCCACCTCGACTCGACGCGGATCGGCCTGCCGTTCCGGGAGCACACCGGACGGCCGGGGGTGTGGGGCATGATGAGCAACGACCGGGAGAACTGGCGGAACGCGGAGATCCCGCTGACCGAGCGCGTGGCGGGCACGCTGGAGCGCATGATCGCCCGCGGGACCACCCGTGTCCGGTCCTTCGCCCAGGTGGACGTGGACACCGGCCTGGAGAAGTACCAAGCAGTGGTGGCCGCGAAGGAGAAGTTCGCGGACCAGGCGGAGGTCCAGATCATGGTCTTCCCGCAGGCGGGCATCCTCCTGGAGGACGGCACCCCCGAACTGCTCGAGGAAGCGCTCCGGCAGGGCGCCGACGTCATGGGCGGGATCGATCCCTGCCAGCTGGACCGTGACCCGGTGCGGCACCTTGACGTCGTCTTCGGTCTGGCGGAGAAGTATCAGGTGGAGGTGGACGTGCACCTTCACGAGCCCACGGACCTGGCCATCTTCAGCACTGAATTGATCATGGAGCGGACGAAGGCCCTGGGCATGCAGGGCAAGGTCAATCTGTCACACGCCTACACGCTGGGCGGGTCGTCGGAGGCCGCGAGCCGGTCCCTCATCGAGCGGATGGCGGAGCTGGACATCTCCCTCACGACGGTGGCGCCCGCCGCGCCGGGGCAGCTTCCCCTGCAGGACCTGACGGCCGCCGGCGTACGGGTCGGGCTGGGGGAGGACGGCCAGCGGGACTACTGGAGCCCCTACGGCAATTGCGACATGCTCGACCGCACCTGGCAGCTGGCCTTCACCCGCGGGTTCCGGGCCGATCGTCTGGTGGAGCACGCGGTGGCGGTCGCCACGAGGGGCGGCGCGAGCATCATGGACCACTCGCTGGCCCGTGTGGCGGGCGTCGACGACCGTCCAGGACTGGCCGTGGGTGACCGGGCCGATGTGGTCCTGGTGGATGGCGAAACGGTCACGAGCGCCGTGATGGACCGTGGACAGGACCGCACCGTGCTGCATCGCGGCCGGGTGGTCGCCGATCAGTACCGCGTGGAGGGCGGCAGCGGGTACTGACCCCTCAGGATGGCGGATGGCCGCGGCCTGACGACGACGGCCCGACGTCGACAGCCCAGCGAAAAGGCCCCCGGCACCTCAGGTGCCGGGGGCCTTCGCCACGGTCAGAGGCCGTCGTCGGCCTGAAGCTGTTTGTCCTGCTGCCGTTGCTGGTCCTGCTGAGCGCGGGCGGCCGCACGGGCCGCTTCCTTCTCCTCGAGCAGCCGCTGCTTCTCCACCGCCTTGTAGAGCTTGGCCTGCTTGCCCCGGCGCCGCCAGAGCTTCCACAGCACGAGAGCCACGATGAAGAGCACGGCGCCGATGATCGCGCCGATCCCGGTCCACAGCGGGAACCAGGTCGGCCCGGTGCCGATGATGCGCTGCGCGTTGTGCGCCGCGTTCGACGTGCCCCACGCGATCCCGGCGGTCAGGAGGTTCGGGGTGGACACGGCCACGGCGATCACCAGGATGACCGCCTTCCAGGCCCAGGTGATCTTCTTGTGGGTGGCCTGCCAGGCGATCCACAGGGAGACGAAGGTCAGGATCAGGCCATACCCCAGGCCGAGGAAGACACCGCCGGATCCCGGGCCTGCCTGTCCGTTGATGTTCTTGGCCCATTCGACCGGCACGACGGCGGCCGCGATGAAGTACGCGATCACCGCCACCGCCAGGAGGATGGCGCCGAGGATGATCCAGGTGAGGGTCCTGGATTTCCGCCCGGATGAGGACTGGGGTGCCTGTCCCTGCCCTGACGTGGGCGGAGGCATGATGGAGCCGCTCTGTTCACTCATGGAATCATCATGGCACGTGGCAGGCCACTCCGGCTTGTAATGTGCCTATACTTTCAGCGTCGGTTGCCGTGATCCAGGCGACCACCAGATCAGACGAAAGGCCAGGCGATGAGCAACATCCCCGCAGAGCTGTCCTACACCGCCGAACACGAATGGGTTGCGAGCACGGAGCAGGACGGTGTGGTGCGAGTGGGCATCACCGATTTCGCCCAGGACGCGCTCGGCGATGTCGTGTACGCGCAGGTCCCCGAAGCCGGAACGTCCGTGACCGCCAACGACGTCGTCGGCGAAGTGGAGTCCACCAAGAGCGTCAGCGACATCTACGCCCCGGTGACGGGCGAGATCGTGGCCCGCAACGAGGCCCTCGACTCCGACCCGGCCCTCATCAACTCCGATCCGTATGGCGCCGGCTGGCTTTTCGAGGTCCGTCTCGCCGGTGCGGACGAACTGTCCGGCCTGCTCAGCGCCGAAGCGTACGGTCAGCAGGTAGGCTAGAAAGCAGTTGCCCGTGCTGTCCGGGACGAATCGTCCCGGACAGCACGACCCGTTCCCGGGTCCAGCACCGGAGGACCAGGGAAAGAACCCCGCCGAGGCGAGAAGAGTGAGGAGCCGCCCGATGTCTGAACAACCATCGGTCCCCGTCGAACCCGCAGACGATGCCGCATTTGAGGGCGAGTCCACGGACACCACCTCGGTGTACCTTCCGGTCCTTTCCGACGTGGTGCCGGCCGACCCGAAACTCGGCCCGGAGGACATCGCGTCCATCGCCGCACTGCCGAACGGATCCGCCCTGCTGATCGCGCACCACGGCCCGAACGCCGGTGCCCGCTTCCTGCTGGACACGGACCGCGTCACGGTCGGACGCCACCCCGACGCCGAGATCTTCCTGGATGACGTCACCGTCTCCCGCAAGCACGCCGAGTTCGTGCGCACGCCCGCGGGCTACGAGCTGGTGGACACCGGCAGCCTGAACGGCAGCTACGTGAACCACGACCGCGTGGACCGGGTGCTGCTCAAGAGTGGCGCGGAAGTGCAGATCGGCAAGTTCCGGCTGAACTACTACCCGAGCCCGGTACGCCCGGCAAGCCAGGGCTGAGGCGCCCCGCAACGTGGCTCTTGCACAGTCCGGCCGGCGCCAAGGCGCCGCCGTCGTCCTGAACATCGGAGAAGTCCTCGCTCAGCTGAACGAGGACTTTCCCGGTATTTCCGCCTCCAAAATCCGTTTTCTGGAGGAGAAGGGGCTCATCACGCCCCAGCGGACCCCTGCGGGCTACCGCCAGTACAGTGAGGCGGACGTGGAGCGCCTGCGCTTCGTCTTGGCGCTCCAGCGTGATCAGTACCTGCCGCTCAAGGTCATCCGCGACTACCTCGACGCGATCGACCGCGGAGAGCGTCCGGACAATCTGCCGGGCGGCATGAAACTCTCGCCCAAGCTGGTGTCCGAGGACCCTGCGGAGGCGCTGCGCGGACGGTCCCGCCTGCTGAGCGAGTCCCAGCTGCGCGCCGAGTCGGGCGCAGGCGTGCGTCTGGTCAAGGAGCTTCTGGACTACGGCATCATCAAGCACGAGGGCGGGCAGTTCGACGAATACGCCCTCCAGGTCACGGCGAGCTGTGTCCGCCTGGAGGCCCAGGGACTGGAGCCGCGGCACCTGCGGCCCGTGCTGGCGGCCGCGGAGCGCGAGTTCGCCCTGATCGAGCGTGCGGTCGCGCCGCTGGCCTCCCGCAAGGACTCGGGCTCGCGCGCCCGCACGGCCGACGCCGCCCGTGAATTGAGCGGACTTCTCCAGGACCTTCACCAGGCGGTCATCCAGGGCCAGATCTCCCGATTGGAGAAGTGATGATCGAGGTCGAGGTCGTCGGGGTCCGGATCGAACTTCCGGGCAACCAGCCTCTGGTGCTCCTCAAGGAGACCCAGGGCGAGCGGCACGTCCCCATCTGGATCGGCCCTCCCGAAGCGAGCGCCATCGCGCTGGCCCAGCAGGGAGTGGTTCCGCCTCGTCCCCTCACCCATGACCTCATGCTGGATGTCATCCACGCGCTGGGCCGCTCTCTCGTGTCCGTCACCATCGTGAGCGTGGAGGATTCGGTCTTCTACGCCCAGTTGCAGTTCGACGACGGCACGAGCGTCAGCTCGCGGGCCTCCGACGCGTTGGCGCTGGCGCTCCGCAGCCACTGCCGCATCTGGTGCGCCGAGCAGGTCATGGACGACGCCGGCGTGCTCATCGAGATCCAGGACGAGGATGCCGAGGTGGCGCGGCCGGTTTCCGGGCCCGGAGCCGAAGAGCCGGAGGAAGGCGCCGCAGCCGCGCCGGCCACGGCCGAGCAGGAACAGGAACTCCGGCAGTTCCGCGAATTCCTCAATGGTGTGGAACCCGAGGATTTCGAACCCTGAGAGCGTCGTCGGGCCCTCCCGGCCAGGCCTTAAGCTTCAAGTTCAGCGTTAAAGTTTCGACACGGCACGAAAAAGCGCCGAACGTCTTTGACCTGGGGGCCTTGCGGCCCTAACGTCGAAGTATCAGGTTCCCATTGCCACCCGGCATCGAGCCGTTCACACTGGAAGCAGGGGCCGCCTCAGGGCGGTGTGACTTCCCGTGTGAGCAGGGCCGCCGGTCTGGCGTTTCGCACCCCAGGGAACCCTTGAAGAGGAGGAAGACGTGAGTCCGAAAGGCGACGCGGGCAAGCGCCAGCACGCAGGCGCACCCATTGCCCCCGCTGCGGGCGCCCAGGGGCTGCTGTTCAGCGAGGACCTGCCGCTTCTGGACGAGGACGCCGGCTACCGCGGCCCCACCGCCTGCAAGGCGGCAGGCATCACCTACCGTCAGCTGGACTACTGGGCCAGGACCGGTCTCGTGGAGCCCACCGTGCGAGGCGCGGCAGGCTCCGGATCCCAGCGTCTCTACAGCTTCCGGGACATCCTGGTGCTCAAGGTGGTCAAGCGGCTCCTGGACACCGGCGTCTCCCTGCAGCAGATCCGTTCCGCCGTGGAACACCTGCGCGAACGCGGCGTGGAGGACCTCGCCCAGATCACCCTCATGAGCGACGGCGCGAGCGTCTACGAGTGCACCTCCGCGGATGAGGTCATCGACCTGGTCCAGGGCGGCCAGGGAGTGTTCGGCATCGCCGTGGGCCGTGTCTGGCGCGAAGTGGAAGGCACCCTGGCGGAGCTTCCGAGCGAACACGCCCTTTCGCAGGACTTCCCGGAGGACGAGCTCAGCCGTCGCCGGGCCCAGAAGAAGATCAGCTGAGAAGAAGATCAGCTGAGAAGAGAGTCAGCGCAGAAGAAGATCAGCTGACACCCATCACGCACGCGAAAGGCCGGTCCGTCTCAGACGGACCGGCCTTCGTCGTCGTTGGCTGACCTCCGGCGCCGGAAGGTCTTGTTCAGGCCTTGCGGATCGCGGCGAGGAGCTGATCGTAGACCGCGGACACTCCCTTCGCCGAGTCGCCGGGCCACTGGTGCACGGCATGCGCAGCGCCCTGGATCTGCTGCCAGTTCGCCAGTTCCGGCACCACGGGCTCCAGGAGCAGCGGGCCGAACATCGAGCGCATCTCGTCGAGACGGTACATGTGTTCGCTCGATCCCAGGCGGACGCGGTTGGCCACGATGCCGGCGGGATTGAGGCGGGGGGAGAACTCCCGGCGGAACATGTCGATGGCGCGCAGGGTGCGCTCCGTGCCGGCCACCGAGAACAGTCCGGGCTCGGCCACCAGGACGACGTCGTCACTCGCGTTCCAGGCCATCCGGGTGAGGCCGTTGAGGGACGGCGGGCAGTCGATCAGCACCAGATCGTAACCGGTGACGGGTTCCAGCAGCTGCCGGAGGCGTCGGAGGTCACGGCGTCCCAGATCCGGACGGTCGTAGATCCCCGAATACGCGGAGCCGATCGCCACGTCCAGAGTGCCGCCGTCGCCGGCCCAGGAGCTCGGGGTGAGGTGGTCCGCCAGGCGCGCGCGGCGCGCGGTCTTCAGGAGCCTGCCGATGTCCGTCACGCGACCCGCGCTGGTTCCCAGGGCGGTGGAGGCATCGGCATGGGGATCGAGATCCACCACGAGGGTGGGGACACCTGCGGCCAGTGCAGCGGATGCCAATCCCGTGGTGACAGAGGTCTTGCCCACTCCACCCTTGAGACTGCTGACGCTTACGACTCGCACTTCTGAATCCACACCCCTGTAGCTCGACACCTGGTGTTCTCTGCCTGACCCCGCGGTTTGCGGACCGTCTTCACCGGGTGGCATCACCTTCCATCATAGGGGCGGGCATGGCCGGCTCCGTCGGATTGCGACGTCCGGGCCGGGCCCGTGTGTCGTGGCCGGCCCGCGGCGCGGCATCCGTGCACACTTCCCGGGCGCCGCGGCGTCAGCTGTCGAGACGCGCCGCCGCGGCGTCCCCGACCGCCCGGGCGCGGGACCGCGGAGGCTCGGACTTCCCGTGTCACAGACGGTCCGCGGACGCGGGAAGGTCAGCCCAGGGCCGCTACTGTGATAGCTGTCACCACTCCTTGTGTGGTGAGTGACACATGGTCAGACTTGGGGCACGGGAACAACCCGGCTTGTGACGTACGGAGAAGCATGTTTTCCAAGATACTGGTGGCCAACCGCGGCGAAATCGCGATCAGGGCCTTCCGCGCCGGCTATGAGCTGGGCGCCAAGACAGTCGCGGTCTTCCCTCAGGAGGACCGGAACTCCATCCATCGCCAGAAGGCGGACGAGGCGTACCTCATCGGAGAGGAAGGCCATCCCGTCCGGGCGTATCTCGACGTCGAGGAGATCGTCCGGGTCGCGAAGGAGTCCGGCGCGGACGCGATCTACCCCGGCTACGGATTCCTCTCCGAGAACCCCGGACTGGCCCGTGCGGCCGCCGAAGCCGGGATCACGTTCGTCGGACCGCCGGCCGAGGTGCTGGAGCTGGCCGGCAACAAGGTGGCGGCTCTGGCCGCGGCCCGCAAGGCCGGAGTGCCGGTGCTGAAGTCCTCGGAGCCGTCCCGCGACATCGAAGAGCTCCTGGCCGCGGCGGAGGAGATCGGGTTCCCCATCTTCGCCAAGGCCGTGGCCGGCGGCGGTGGCCGTGGCATGCGCCGCGTGGAGAAGCCCGAGGACCTCCGCGAAGCGCTGGAAGCGGCCATGCGCGAGGCCGACGCCGCGTTCGGCGACCCCACCATGTTCCTGGAGCAGGCCGTCCTGCGGCCCCGCCACATCGAAGTGCAGATCCTGGCCGACGCCGAGGGCAACGTCATGCACCTCTTCGAACGTGACTGCTCGCTGCAGCGCCGTCACCAGAAGGTCATCGAGATCGCCCCGGCCCCCGACCTGGACGAGGGGATCCGCCAGGCGCTCTACCGCGACGCCGTCGCCTTCGCCAAGGCTCTGGGGTACGTCAACGCCGGTACCGTGGAGTTCCTGGTGGACACCGCGGGCGAACGCGCCGGGCAGCACGTCTTCATCGAGATGAACCCCCGGATCCAGGTGGAGCACACGGTGACCGAGGAGGTCACGGATGTGGACCTGGTCCAGGCCCAGATGCTCATCGCCGCCGGGGCCACGCTGGCCGATCTGGGACTGTCCCAGGAGACCGTGACGCTCAAGGGCGCCGCCCTCCAGTGCCGCATCACCACCGAGGATCCCGCCAACGGGTTCCGGCCGGACGTCGGGAAGATCACCGGCTACCGCTCCGCCGGTGGTGCGGGCGTGCGCCTCGACGGCGGCACCGTGTACTCGGGCGCCGAGATCAGCCCGCACTTCGACTCGATGCTCGTCAAGCTCACCTGCCGCGGCCGCGACTACCCTGCGGCGGTCGCCCGGGCACGGCGTGCGCTGGCCGAATTCCGCATCCGCGGCGTCTCCACCAACATCCCCTTCCTGCAGGCCGTCCTGGACGACCCGGACTTCGTGGCCGGCAAAGTCGCCACGTCGTTCATCGAGGAGCGCCCGGAGCTGCTCAAGGCCCGCACGTCGGCCGACCGCGGCACCAAGCTGCTGACCTGGCTCGCCGAGACCACGGTCAACAAGCCGCACGGCGAGCCGCGCGTCAGCACCGGACCGGGCGTGAAGCTCCCGGTCCTCCCGGAAGGTGAGGCTCCCGCGGGTTCCCGCCAGCAGCTGCTCGAGCTGGGCCCGGAAGGGTTCGCCCGTGCGCTCCGGGAGCAGACCGCCGTCGCCGTCACGGACACCACGTTCCGCGACGCGCACCAGTCCCTGCTCGCCACTCGCGTGCGCACCCGTGATCTGGTGGCCGCCGGGCCGGCGGTGTCCCGCCTGCTGCCCTGCCTGTTCTCCGTGGAGGCGTGGGGCGGTGCGACGTACGACGTCGCGCTCCGCTTCCTGGGCGAGGATCCCTGGCAGCGTCTGGCAGCCCTGCGCGAGGCCATCCCGAACATCTGCCTGCAGATGCTGCTGCGCGGCCGCAACACGGTCGGGTACACACCGTACCCGGAGGAGGTGACCCGGGCGTTCGTGCATGAGGCCGCGGCGACCGGCATCGACATCTTCCGGATCTTCGACGCGCTCAACGACGTGGACCAGATGGAGCCCGCGATCCGCGCGGTCCGGGAGACCGGCACCGCCGTGGCGGAGGTGGTCCTCTGTTACACGGGCGATCTTCTCAACCCGGACGAGGACCTTTACACCCTCGACTACTACCTGGACCTGGCACAGCGGATCGTGGACGCCGGGGCGCACATCCTGGCGATCAAGGACATGGCGGGTCTGCTGCGTCCGGCTGCCGCGGCCGTGCTGGTCAAGGCGCTCCGGGAACGCTTCGATCTGCCGGTCCACCTCCACACCCATGACACGGCCGGCGGTCAGCTGGCCACGCTGCTCTCCGCCGTCGACGCCGGGGTGGACGCCGTGGACGTCGCCTCCGCGGCTCTGGCCGGGACCACCAGCCAGCCGGCCATGTCCGCCCTCGTCGCGGCCCTGGCGCACACGCCGCGGGAGACGGCCCTGGATCTGTCGTCCGTCGATGCCCTGGAGCCTTACTGGGAGGCCGTCCGGCGGGTCTACGCACCATTCGAATCGGGACTCGCGGCTCCCACGGGCCGCGTGTACCAGCACGAGATCCCCGGGGGCCAGCTCTCCAACCTCCGGCAGCAGGCCATCGCGCTGGGGCTCGGTGAGCGCTTCGAGGCCATCGAGGACATGTACATGGCCGCGGACCGCATCCTCGGCCGCCTGGTCAAGGTCACGCCGTCCTCCAAGGTGGTGGGCGATCTGGCGCTGCACCTCGTGGGCCTCGGAGCGGATCCGGAGGAGTTCCGGGAGAACCCCCAGAACTTCGACATCCCAGACTCCGTGATCGGGTTCCTCAACGGTGAACTGGGCAACCCGCCCGGTGGCTGGCCCGAGCCGTTCCGCACCAAGGCGCTCCAGGGCCGGGCCGTGAAGCCCCGTGACCTGGAACTGAGCGCCGAGGACTCGGCGGCCCTCCAGGCCGACTCGCAGACCCGCCGGGACACCCTCAACCGTCTGCTCTTCGCCGGCCCCACCAAGGACTACCTGCGGAGCCAGGAGAGCTACGGCAACCTCTCGGTGCTCGACACCCGCGACTACCTCTATGGCCTCCAGCGAGGCGAGGAGCACGTGATCGAGCTGGAGCGCGGCGTCCGTCTGATCGCGAGCCTGGAAGCCATCTCCGAGCCGGATGAGAAGGGCATGCGCACCGTGCTCTGCAAGCTCAACGGGCAGTCGCGCCCGGTCGTGGTGCGGGACCACTCCGTGACGAGCAATGTGAAGGCCGCGGAGAAGGCCGATCCGGCCGTGCCGGGTCAGGTGGCCGCCCCGTTCGCGGGTGCGGTCTCCCTGAAGGCGGCGGTGGGGGACACCATCGCCGCGGGCGACGTCGTGGCCACCATCGAGGCCATGAAGATGGAGGCCTCCATCACCTCTCCCGTGGCCGGGACCGTGCAGCGGCTGGCGATCTCCGCCATCGAGCAGGTCCAGGGCGGCGATCTGCTGCTCGTGATCGGCTGATCACCGTGGGTGCCCGGGCTGTCCCGGGCACCCACGACGACGGCGGCCCGGCACCTTCAAGGTGCCGGGCATCTCCTCGATGACGTCCGAGTAGTCCTTGACCACCTGGGCGCGCTTGACCTTCAGGGACGGGGTCAGGTGGCCGGAGGCCTCCGTGAAGTCCTCGGTGACGATCCGGAACGACTTGATGGCTTCGGCGTGGGAGACGGATTCGTTGGCCTTGGAGATGAGCCGCTGGACCGCCTCCTTCACCTTGTCCTCACGGGCGGCGTCAGCCAGGGTCAGCTTGGAGGAGAGGCCGTGGCGTTCGAGCCAGCCCGGCAGGGCCTCCTCGTCCAGCGTGACGAGCGCCCCGATGAACGGCCGGTTGTCGCCGACCACCAGGACCTGGGACACCAATGCGTCGGCGCGGATCTGGTCCTCCAGCAGGGCCGGCACCACGTTCTTGCCGCCCGCGGTGACGATGATCTCCTTCTTGCGGCCCGTGATCCGCAGGAAGCCCTGCGCGTCCAGTTCGCCGATGTCCCCGGTGTGGAACCAGCCGTCGGTGAAGGCCTCCTCCTGGAGCTCCGGGCGGTGGTAGTAGCCACGCATGACGCAGACGCCCTTGGCCAGGATCTCACCGTCCTCCGCGATCCGGACGGCGTTGCCGGGCAGCGGCGGGCCGACCGTGCCGATGCGGTTGAGATCCAGGGTGTTGACCGTGATGGGCGCGGTGGTCTCGGTCAGGCCGTAGCCTTCGAGCACCAGCAGTCCGATGCCGTTGAAGAAGTGGCCCAGGCGTTCGCCGAGGGGACCACCACCGGAGACCGCGTGGCTGACCCGGCCGCCCATGGCCTCGCGGAGCTTCTTGTAGACGAGCGCGTCGAACAGGGTGTGCTTGAGCTTCAGACCCAGCCCCACCTTGCCGTCCTGGCGCGCACGGGAGTAGGCGATCGCGGTCTCCGCGGCCTTGTGGAAGATCCCGCCCTTGCCGCCGTCCTCGGCCTTGGAGAGCGCGGAGTTGTAGACCTTCTCGAAGACGCGGGGCACGGCCAGGATGAAGGTCGGCTGGAAGCTCTGCAGATCCGGCAGGAGGTTCTTCACATCCGGGGTGTGGCCGACCCGGGACCCGGCGGCCACGGCGAGCACCGAGATGAACCGGGCGAACACGTGGGCCAGCGGCAGGAACATGATGGTGGAGGCGCCCTGGTTCACGATCACGCCCAGCTGGGCGAGGGCGTTGTCGGAGAGCTCCGCGAAGTTCCCGTGCGTGAGTTCGCAGCCCTTGGGGCGTCCGGTGGTGCCGGAGGTGTAGATGATGGTGGCGATGCTGCCGAGACCGGCGCTGCGGCGCCGCTCCTCCAGTTCGGCGTCGCTGACCCCGGAGCCGGCGTCGCGGAGCTCGTCGAGCCCGCCGGACTCGATCTGCCAGACGTTCCGCATCGCGTCCAGGTTCTCGGCACGGACGGCTGCGCGGATGGCGTGCTCATGATGGGCCTGCTCCGCGAAGGCCGCCACGGCGCCCGAGTCCCCGAGGTTCCAGGCGACCTGGCTGGGGGAGGAGGTCTCGTAGATCGGGACGGAGATTGCGCCGGCGAACCAGATGGCGAAGTCCACCAGGGTCCATTCATAACGGGTGCGGGACATGATGCCGACCCGGTCGCCCAGCTGCACGCCCGAGGCGATCAAGCCCTTGGCGAGTGCCGAGACGTCGGCGAGGAACTCCGTGGCCGAGATGTCCTGCCAGGTCCCTGACGCGTCCCGGGTGGCGAAGAGTGCCGGATCCTTGCCGCCACGGGCGTGCCGCAGCAGGAGATCGGTGATGTTGCTGGCAGGGTCCAGGTGAACCTTGGCAGGCATGCTGAATTCTCGCACGATAGCTCCTTCGATATCCCTTCCCCCTGAGGGCTTGCACCAAGCCTAGTACCCGGGCGTTCCCCGTGCCGAGGGCCGCGAAGTCCGGGTCCCACGCGGGCGGCCGCGCACGGGGGATGTGATCCACATTATATCTACTCGCCAGTAACTTAGCGTCCGGCTCCCTAAGATGGGCACATGCAGCACACCATCCCACCCTCCGGCCGCAGGTCGTCGCCGGCCATCGGCATCGACATCGGCGGCACCAAGGTGGCAGCCGGTCTGGTGGATCATCAGGGCAGGATTCTCCGCTCGGAGCGACGGGACACCCCGGGGCAGGACGCCGCCCGGGTGGAGGAGGTCATCGCCGAACTCGTCGAAGAGCTCAGCGGAGGACGCCGTGGCGCCCCGGTGGGCATCGGAGCCGCCGGCTGGATGGACCTCGACGGCGGCACGGTCCTGTTCAGCCCGCATCTCGCCTGGCGCAACGAACCCCTGCGTGCGCGGCTGGAGGAGAAGCTCCGCCGCCGGGTGCACGTGGTCAACGACGCCGACGCCGCGGCCTGGGCCGAGTGGCGCTTCGGCGCGGGCCAGGGGGAGTCGCGGCTGGTCTGCATCACCCTCGGCACCGGGATCGGCGGCGCCATGGTGAACGACGGGCGCCTGGAACGTGGACGCCACGGCGTGGCGGGGGAGTTCGGGCACGCGATCATGGTGCCGGGCGGGCACCGCTGCGAATGCGGCAATCGCGGCTGCTGGGAGCAGTACGCGTCCGGGAACGCGCTGGGACGGGACGCCCGGGAGCTCGCGGCGGCCAACTCGCCCATGGCCCAGGAGATCCTGGCCGCGGCGGGCGGTGATCCGCAGCGGATCACCGGGGCGCTCATCACGCGGCTGGCCCTGGAAGGCGAGGCGCAGAGCCGGGAACTCGTGGCTGACGTGGGGGAGTGGCTGGGACTGGGGCTCGCGAATCTCGCCGCCGCACTGGATCCCGGGACCTTCGTGATCGGTGGGGGACTGTCCACGGCGGGGAACCTGCTGCTCGACCCCGCGGAGCGGACCTTCCACCGGAATCTGACGGGCCGCGGCTTCCGCCCGGTGGCGCGGGTCGCCATGGCGAAGCTCGGTCCCGACGCCGGACTCGTGGGTGCCGCGGACCTCGCGCGGAACGCGGCCCGGCGTGCGCCCTTGCGCGGTGCGCTGCCGCTCAGGGGCGCCGTCCGCGGGCGGGGCGACGGGCTGAGGCCGCGTCCCGGCGCCTAGGCGCGGCGGCTAGAGGCGCGCGCCGTCGTCGTGGTCGTCATCGCCGCGCTGCGGGAGCTGCCACAGGAGATAGCCGACGCCGGCCGCGAAGCCCGCGATGAGGACCCACCACGCGGGCTGGGGTGCGGAGCGCCAGAAGATCAGGAGCAGCACGATCAGCAAGGGCGAACCGGCCGCGCCCGCCCAGGCGAGGGCGAACCGGGGGTCCGCTTCGCTCAGGGGACCCGGGTCCTCCGGCACGAAGCTGTCGAGTTCCTCTTCGACCTCGGGATCGGTCTCGTAGTCCCGCGGGCCGCTGCCCACCGGGGGCGGCGCGGCCGGGCTGCTGAGCCCGAGTGGATCGAAGGCGGAGAACCCGGACCCTGAGCCAGGACTGCCCGCGCCGGCGCCGGGCGAGGCGTCCCCGCTGTCCGTGGCCTTGAGACGCGCCACGAGGTCCTCCCAGACGGCGTCGTCATCCTGTCCCGACGCGTCCGCGTCCTGCGGTTCCTCCGGCGGCTGATCCTCGGAGGAGCGGCTGCCCGGCACGTTGTCCTCGCCGGGGGTCATGGCCTGGCCACCAGGGAGTCGATGAAGCGCACGCTCCCGTCGAAGATGAGCGGGGCGTCGTTGTCCACGGTGGCCACGTGCAGGCTGTTCTCCAGCCATTCGATGTCCAGCAGGCCTTCCCGCAGCCCGTTCTGCAGGGCCCGCACACTCGAATCACCCACGATGTGGTCCGTGCGGGACCGGAACAGCTGCACCGGGGTGCTGATGCGGGGGAGCAGTTCCCGGGTGTTGGCGAACAGCTTGTGCAGTTCATGCACCGAAGCGGTCGGTGTCCTCGTGTAGGCGCCCTCGTCGACGCCGGGCTTGAGGATGTCGTTCGCAATGGACGGCGTGGACTTCACCAGATGCTTGAGCAGCCCGGAGAGGGGCGCGCGCCAGTCGTCGATGACCAGGCCCGGATTGACCACCACGGTTCCCGCCACCGGTTTGAGCGCCGCGAGCCGCAGGGCGAGACAGCCACCCATGGACAGGCCGGCCGTGACGATCGTGTCGCACAGCGGCACCAGGTCCTGGTAGCTGCGCTCGTAGGCCTGGTACCACTCCTGCCAGCTCCGGGAGGCCATGTCCTGCCAGGTGGTGCCATGCCCGGGGAGCAGAGGCATCCGGACGGTGAAGCCGGCCTCCGCCAGGTGCGTGGCCCAGTCGCGCAGCCCGTGGGGGCTTCCCGTGAAGCCGTGGGACATGACCACGCCCACCCGTGCCCGCGGGCCGTGCCCGTCGCTGCTGAAGGGCTCGTGAGAGATGGCCGATTGCTCAGGTCGCAGTGCCTCATTGCTCATGACTCCATCATTCCCCAAAGTGGCGCGACATGGGACCCGGCCACCCGGTCCATGTAGTCTGGGCGCAGGTTCCGGGCACCGTCAGGGCCCACCTGACAACGCCACTTCCAAGGAGGACGGCCATGTTCTACTGGCTGATGAAGAACGTCATCATCGGGCCACTGGTCAAGCTGGTCTTCCGCCCCTGGGTCAAGGGTCTGGACAACATTCCTCAGGAGGGTGGCGCGATCCTGGCGTCGAACCACCTCTCCTTCTCCGACTCCGTCTTCATGCCGCTCGAGGTGCCGCGACCCGTGGTGTTCCTCGCCAAGAGCGAGTACTTCACGGGGCGGGGGCTGAAGGGCCGGCTCACGGCGGCCTTCTTCCGGATGACCAATCAGCTCCCCATGGACCGTTCGGGCGGGAGCGCCTCCAGTCTCTCGCTCGGCGCAGGTGCGGACGTCCTCAGGAACGGGGAACTCCTCGGCATCTACCCCGAAGGCACTCGAAGCCCGGACGGCCGCCTGTACCGCGGCAAAGTGGGTGTGGCACGCCTGGCCCTGGAGTGTCGGGTCCCGATCATCCCCGTGGCCATGATCGGCACGGACAAGGTGCAGCCCATCGGCCGCAAGGTCCCGACCATCCGGAGGATCGGGGTCATCTTCGGTGAGCCCCTGGACTTCAGCCATCTGGCCGACCGCGCCGACGAGTATGAGGTTCAGCGTCAGGTGGTCGACGCCGTGATGGAGCGGCTCATGCGGCTCTCCGGCCAGGAATACGTGGACAAATACGCCGCGACCGTCAAGGCCGAAGCGGCCGCTGCCGCCGCCGGGATCAGGCCGGACGACCAGGACGGCGAGGCCGCCTCCTGACGTTCCCGGACCCCGGAGCGTCCGTCCTATGGACCCGAAGCGGCGATCCCGTCCGGGGCGTCTAGAATCTAAGGCGTGACTGAGCTTTCCACCACAGCGGCCCCCCACTCCTCCGCCGCCTTCGCGGCCGCATCCCAGAGCGGAGCGGCCGACTATCCGGGTCTTGACGAGTGGCGTTCGCTGCCGATCAACCAGCAGCCCACCTGGTCTGATCCCGACGTCTTCCAGGCCTCGGTCAAGGAACTGTCCATTCTCCCGCCGCTGGTCTTCGCCGGCGAAGTGGATGTCCTGCGCGAGCGTCTCGCCGCCGCGGCCCAGGGCCGCGCCTTCCTCCTGCAGGGCGGCGACTGCGCGGAGACCTTCGAAGCGGCCACGGCCGACCGGATCTCCTCGCGGGTCAAGACGATCCTCCAGATGGCCGTCGTCCTCACCTACGGCGCCTCGCTCCCCGTCATCAAGATGGGACGCATGGCCGGTCAGTTCGCCAAGCCGCGCTCGTCCAATGACGAGACCCGGGACGGCGTGACCCTTCCGGCTTACCGCGGCGACATCGTCAACGGGTACGAGTTCACCCCCGAATCCCGCGCCCACGATGCCAACCGGATGCTGCGGGCTTACCACACCTCGGCCTCCACGCTGAACCTCATCCGCGCCTTCACCACCGGTGGTTTCGCGGATCTCCGCCTGGTGCACCAGTGGAACAAGGGCTTCACGGCCAACCCCGCTCATGCCCGTTACGAGTCCCTCGCCAAGGACATCGACCGCGCCATCACCTTCATGCAGTCCTGCGGCGCTGACTTCGAAGCCCTCAAGCGGGTGGAGTTCTTCGCCAGCCACGAGGCGCTGCTGCTGGACTACGAGCGTGCGCTGACCCGCATCGACTCCCGGACCGGATTCCCGTACGACACGTCCTCCCACTTCCTGTGGATCGGGGAGCGCACCCGCGAGCTGGACCACGCACACGTCGATTTCCTCTCCCGCGTCCGCAACCCCATCGGCGTCAAGCTCGGCCCGACCACCACGGGCGACGACGCGCTGCGGCTCATCGACAAGCTGGACCCGAACCGCGAGCCCGGCCGCCTCACCTTCATCACCCGCATGGGCGCAGGGAAGATCCGCGAGAACCTCCCGCCCATCGTGGAGAAGGTCACCGCCTCCGGGGCGCAGGTGCTCTGGGTGACCGACCCCATGCACGGGAACACCGTGACCAGCAAGAACGGCTACAAGACCCGGCGCTTCGACGACGTCATGGACGAGGTGCGCGGCTTCTTCGAGGTGCACGAGGCTCTGGGCACCTTCCCGGGCGGTCTGCACGTCGAGATGACGGGCGACGACGTCGCGGAGTGCCTCGGCGGCGCGGACCCCATCGACGAGGCGGCTTTCGAGGATCGCTACGAGTCGGTCTGCGACCCCCGCCTGAACCACATGCAGTCCCTGGAACTCGCGTTCCTGGTGGCCGGCGCGCTTTCCAAGCGCTGACTCTTTCCAAGCGCTGAGCATGTCCAGGCGCTGACCCTGCGTCCCGGGGACCCAGGGGTCCCCGCGACAGCACTGAGGCCGGTCCGTGATGCACGGACCGGCCTCAGGCGTCTTCCGGAGAAGGTCAGCCGACGGGCTCCTCGGCCCGGACTGCGGGATCGCTGGGATCGCGTTCCTCGGGATCAGGATCGATTTCACTGAGCTGGCGCGCCGAAAGCTCTGCGAAGGCGCCGCCTGCGGCACGCAGCTCCGGCGCCGTGCCGTGCTCCACCACGTGGCCGCCGTCGAGCACCACGATCTGCTCCGCGTCCTCCACCGTGGAGAGCCGGTGGGCGATCGTCAGGGTCGTACGGGTGGAGGCCAGGTGATCCAGGGCCGCCTGGACCTGGGCCTCCGTGGTGTTGTCCAGCGCGCTCGTGGCCTCGTCCAGCACCAGGACGCGGGGATTGCGCAGCAGGGTCCGTGCGATCGCCAGCCGCTGCTGTTCTCCGCCGGAGAAGCGGTGGCCTCGGGCTCCGACCATGGTGTCGAGACCAGCGGGCAGGCTGCGGATCAACTCGGCGACATGGGCCGCCTCGAGCGCCTCCCACAGGACATCGTCCGTGGCCTCGGGTGCGGCGATCCTCAGATTGTCACGGACGCTCGCGTGCGCCAGATAGGTCTCCTGGGAGACCACGCCCACGATCGCGGACAGGTCCCGGAAGCGGAGGTCGCGCACGTCGATGCCGTCGATCGTCACGCGTCCGGCGCCCGGCTCATTGAGGCGGGGGAGCAGCGACGCCAGGGTCGACTTCCCGGAACCCGTCGGACCGACGACGGCCGCCGTCGTCCCCGCGGGAATGGTGAGGTCCACATCGCTCAGGACGTTTCTCCCGCTGCCCGGGTAGGCGAAATCGACGTGCTCGAAGCGGACCTCCCCGCGCACGGTGGCCGGGTCGATGTCCACGGGGTTCTCCGGTTCGCGGATCTCCGGCACCAGGTCCAGCCATTCGAAGATGCGGGAGAAGAACGCCATGGCGGTCACCCACTGGACACCCACGCTCATGAGGCCCATGACCGGGCGGAACAGCCCTGATTGCAAGGCTGTGAAGGCCACGATCGTCCCGATGGAGAGGTCCATGCCGCCCACGGGGAGGCCGGCCGCGAGGTAGATGACGGCCGGGATGGCGGCGAAGACGATCTGCATGGCGGCCATCCGCCACCGCCCCGCCAGCTGGGAGTGCATCTCCAGTTCGGCCAGTTCACGGCTTGCCGTGCTGAAACGTGCGGCATCGCGGGAGGTGGAGCCGATGGTCTTGGCGAGGCGGATGCCGGAGACGGAGAGACCTTCGTCCACATAGGTCTGCAGCTGGGCCATCTTGGCCTGCTGCTTCACGGTGATGTCCCGGCGTTGCAGGGCGACCCGGCGGGCCACCCAGATGGACGGCGGCAGGACGATGAGCGAGACGATGCTGAGCCAGGGGGAGAGGGCCACCATGGCGATCACCGTGCCGATGGCGGTGGTGACATTGGAGGCCACCGCGGTCGCCGTGTTGGTGACGAGGTTCTGCATCCCGTTGATGTCGTTGGTCATGCGCGACTGGACCTCGCCACCGTGGGTGCGGGTGAAGAAGCCGAGTGACTGCGCCTGCAGATGGCTGAACAGCCGGGTCCGCAGATCGTGCATGACGCCCTGGCCGATGCGGGTGGAGATCCAGGTCTGCCACACGCCGATCACAGCCGTCACGGCGGCGACGCCGATCATGGACAGCACCAGGACGCCGAGCAGGCCGGTGCGCCCATGCGGCAGTGCGTCGTCGATCACGCTGCGCACCAGGAAGGGCTGGAAGAGGGAGACGATCGAGCTGCCGGTGATCAGGACGACCACCAGGAGCAGTGGCCGGCGGTAGCCGGAGAAGAGGGCTGCGATGCGCCGTTTGCTGACCGGATGCTGGTCCAGCTGTGTGAGATCGGCCTTGCTGACGCGCCCGGGGCCGCCCGGGCGTCCGCCGCCAGGGGCGGGAGTATGAGGAACGGTGCCAAGGGTCATCCGAGGCCTCCTAAAGGTTCGGGAGCAGGCGGCGGGTGACGCGCGCCTCGATAAGGAGGTTACCTCCGTAGTTTGGAAATGTAAAGAGGTAACCTCCTCATCTTTCCTCCGGGCGCGCGAATGCCTACAGTGTGAACATGACCCCCGACCGCATGGAGCTCCCTGACCTGGTTCATTCCGTCTCGCACGGACTGAGGAGGAGCTGGATGGCCGATCTGTCCCCGTTCGGGCTCTCGCCCCATCAGTGGAGGGCGCTGCATGTGATCGCGTCGCACGACGGCGAGCCTCAGCGTCAGCGCGACGTCGCGGCCGCGCTGCGGATCGCCCCCCGTTCCGCAGCGGAGGTGCTGAGCCAGCTCGAAACGGAGGGCCTGATCGCACGCACGCCGGACCCCAGCGACAAGCGGGCCGTGCTGCTGTCCGCCACGAGCGAGGGGCTCGAGCTGGAGAGGAAGGTCCACGCGGTCCGCTCTCAGCGGGGAGACGAGTACTTCGCCACCCTGGGAGCTGAGGACCGGGCGGAGCTGGCCCGGCTGCTCGGGATCCTGCTGGAGGCCCACCCCCGTCCCGAGGAGGGGTGGCGGCCGCCGAAGGGCGGCGCTACACCACCGTCAGCGTGATGGTGGAGCCCTCGGGCGCCGTGCCGTCCCGGGGATCCTGAGAGCGCACGGTTCCGAAGAACCCACCCAGCACCTCGTCGATGACCACGGTGAAGCCCAGCTTCTCCAGCTCGGCCTTCGCCACCGAAGCCTGCTTGCCCACGAAGTCGGGCACCTCCACGGGCCGCGGTCCCTTCGACAGTGTCAGCGTCACGGTCTCGCCCTTGAACAGGGTGCCGTTGGCCGGGACCTGCGCGGCGACCCTGCCGGCCGGGATGTCCTTGCTGAACACCTGCTCCTTGGCGGTCTTCACCTCGAAGCCCGCGGAGGCGAGCTTCTGCGTCGCATCGTCCTCACCGAGCCCCAGCACGCTCGGCACGGGAACGGGTTCGCGCCCCTTGGAGACCGTGAGGTTCACGGCCGTGCCGCGCCGCACCTGGGCGCCGCTGCCGGGGGACTGTGCGATCACTTCGCCGACCGGTGCTGTCTCGCTGTACTTCTCCGTGACGCTTCCCGCCGAGAGGTTCGCGCCCGTGAGCGCGGTGCGGGCGTCGTCCAGTGTCTTCTTCACCAGGCCTGGAACGGGAAACAGCTGCGGGCCTTTGGAGACCAGCAGCTGCACGCCCTCGAACTTGCGGATCACGGTGCCCGCCGGGGGCTCAGTGGCCACCACCAGCCCGCGGCCGACCTTCTCGTCGAACACTTCCTGCTGTTCCGCCTTGACTCCGTACCCGCCCAGGATGGACGCGGCCTGTTCCGCGGGCTGGCTCTTGAGATCCGGCAGGGTGACCTGAGCTCCGGGTCCCATGCCGAAGAACCATCCCGCGCCGGACGCCAGAACGGCGAGCAGCACCAGGATGATCACCCAGATGACTCCCTTGCGGCGCGGATTGCCCTGCCGCACCTGCCGCGTGGGGGTGGCCAGGGCCTTGGCCTCCTGGCGGGCACGTTCCTTGTCCTCTTTCCTCTGCTGTCGTTTGCTCAGCGGTGCGCCGGGCGGGGGAGCGGAGGGCAGGACGGTGGTCGAGTGTCCCGGGTAGGGAAGCACCGAAGTGGCCAGGGGGTCGAGCTGGCCGAGCACCGTGGTGCGCTGGTCGCCTGCCGGCAGCACGGTGGTGTGGCCGCCCTGGGCTGCGATGACTTCGGTGGCGCCGCCGGCGAGAGGCGGATGCGGCGTCGTCGGGTGTTCTGCGGAAGCGACCGGGCGCGGCTCGAACGGCGACGACGCCGGCGCACCCGGAGCGGGCAGGTCCAGATCGGCGGCGGGCAGTGTCGCCGCCACATGGCGCAGCTCACCGAGGAAGGCCCGCGCGTCGACGGGCCGCTCATCGGGAGCCTTGGCCGTGGCCCACTGGACGAGTTCGTCGAAGTCCTGGGCCAGGCCCGGCCGCTTCAGGGAGGGCGGCGGGACCTGGTCATTGACGTGCTGGTAGGCGACCTGGATGGGCATGTCGCCGGTGAACGGCACGCCCCCGGTGAGCAGCTCGTAGAGCATGATGCCGCAGGAGTAGACGTCGCTGCGCGCGTCGGCGTCGTGGCGCTGGAACAGTTCGGGGGAGAGATACGCCACGGTGCCGAGGAGTTCGCCCGTGCTGGTCTGCGCCGTCGCCTGACGGGCCAGACCGAAGTCGCCGATCTTCACGGCGCCCTCGCGGGAGATGAGCACGTTCTCGGGTTTGACGTCACGGTGGATCAGCCCGGCCTCATGGGCGGCCGCCAGACCTTCGAGGGCGGGGGCCAGATAACTGATGGCCACGCGCGGTGTCAGGGCGCCTTCGCTCCGGATGACGTCACGGAGCGTGCGCCCTTCGATGTACTCCATGACCAGATAGGTCAGGCGGCCATGCCGTCCATGGTCGAGCACGGAGACGACATGGGGATGGGAGAGCCGCGCGGAGGCGCGGGCCTCCCGGGCGAAGCGCTCCACGAAGACCTCGTCGGAGGCCAGCTGCGGATGGAGGACTTTCAAGGCCACAGGGCGCTCCAGCGTGACATGCAGCGCCTTGTACACGGTGGACATGCCACCATCGGCGATGCGTTCCAGCACGCGGTAGCGGTTGTCGACGACCGTGCCGAGAAGCGGGTCTTCAGAGCGGTGTTGCACCCTATGATCCTAAGCGTTCACGCGCAGGGTCCGGTACGACGCGTACCGGACCCTTGTCGACAGGTGGGATGTGCTCAGCGGAACGTCGCGCGGTGGGCCTTGATGGCGGCGACGTAGGCCTTGGTGTCCGAGTACATGCCGTGGTGCTCCACCGAGTACTGACCCTGGTAGTACCCGGCGATCGCGTAATCCGTGTTGCGGCTCGTGCTGAGCAGGGAGCGGATGATCGCGATGCCCGCCGTGGCGTTGTCATACGGATCCAGCAGGTTCAGCTGACGGCCGACCATCTGGGAGGCCCATTCGCCGGAGCTGGGGATCACCTGCATGGTGCCGATGGCGTTGGCGGGGGACACGGCGCGCTGGCTGAAACCGGACTCCTGGTAGGCGAAAGCCATGGCCAGGGCCGGCTCGACGCCCATGCGGCGTGCGGTGTCGGCCACGATCTGGCGCATCTCAGCGCGGGTCGGCACCGGCGACGCGTTCAGCAGCGCCTTGTTGCGGTTCGCGGAGTTGACCACGGCCTTCGGGTACTTGTAACCGAGGAAGGAATCCGGCACCAGGTCGCCCGGAGTGGACGGCGCGGTGGGGGACGTGGTCTGGCCGGCGCCCGGGATCACGAGCTTCTGGCCGGGGTAGATGATCGAGGTCATCTTCAGCCGGTTCGCGTTCAGGAGCGAGCTGAGGGACACGCGCTGCCGCGAGGCGATGGCGCCGAGGGTGTCACCTGCACGGACCATGTAGCTGCCGCCCGAGACGGCTGCGCCGCCCGACGGCTTGCCGGACCCGCCGGTGGACTGCGGCACCACGGCCCCGCCCGCGGACACCTTGATCTTCTGGCCGGGATAGATGATCGACGTCGCGCGCAGGCCGTTCCAGGACAGGATCGAGCTCAGGCTGACACGGTGACGCATCGCGATGGCGCCCAGGGTGTCGCCGGAGCGGACCGTGTAGGTGGAGCCGCCCTGGGGCGTCGCGGGCCGGGAGACCTGGCCGCCCGACGACGGAGCCGAGACGCCGGCCTTCAGTTTGATGGTCTGACCGGGGTAGATGATCTGGTTCGCCCGGATGTTGTTGAGCTTCAGCAGGGCGTTCAGGCTCAGGCCGTAGCGATGGGCGATGCCGCTCATCGTGTCACCCGAGACGATCCGGTACGTGTTGGGCACGGCCTTGAGGGCGATCTGCAGGTTGGCCGGCAGCGACGTCGCCACCTTGCTCACCGGGAGAAGACCGGCGGAGGCGCGGCCGGCGATGGCCGCTTCGAGGCCCTGGGGGAGTCGCTTGGCGGGGGTCACGTTGTGGGGCACCGACGCCTCGGCCGGCTGTGCCAGCGCGAGCGAGGAAAGGACGACTGCGGGAAGGGCGGCCGTCGCCACTGCTGCGGTGGCCCGTGAACGGTTCGTTGGCGATGTGAGGCTCGTCATTCAGTGTCGTCCTTGGCGTCAGGGTCATCCGCATGAAAGGGGAGATTTCAGCGTGTGACCTGTGGTGCGTATGTGAAAGTTGATGGTCGTGTTGAAAATGTGACCAATGTGAATCTCTCATGAAAATGCGGCTAGCACAAGAAGAGTGGGTTTAGCTGGGCACCGCCCCGGCGTGTCCTGGACACCCTGGTCAGGAGGGGGTCGCAGGGCGTCGAGGGTCCGGGCTAGGTGAGAGACGGCCCGGCGTGGCACCCTTAACGGGTGAGCAATGTAGAAGCCCTGGTGGGCGAATGGCTGCCGTTGCCGGATGTGGCCGAAATCCTTGATGTGAAGATCTCCGGGGTCCACGGGCTGATCGACGAACGCGCCCTGGTGGCGCTGAAGGTGGGCGACCGGAAGATCCGCAGCGTCCCCGCGGACTTCGTGAAGGACGGCGAGGTCCTGGATGCCCTCAAGGGGACGATCGCGGTCCTGAAGGACTCGGGGTTCACCGATGAGGAACTGATCACTTGGCTCTTCACGGAGGATGAGTCCCTGCCGGGCCGCCCCGTGGATGCGTTGCGGGCCGGGCGCAAGACCGAGATCCGGCGCAGGGCCTCCGCGCTGGCCTGGTAACCGCGCTCGGCGTCAATACCGCACGAGAATGATGAAGGGCAGGTCACGGATCCGTGACCTGCCCTTCATCATTCCGTCACCTGGCCGGGATGCGCGACCTTCAGGACGTGCGCTGCACCGCCGACTCGGCCAGGGAACGCAGCGCCTGGCGCGGCAAGGCCGGAATGGCGAGCTCCTCGAGTGCTGTGAAGCTCGCGGTGCTGAGCGAGGCGATCTCCGATTCGACGGCGCCGAGCGCACCGCACGCCGTCATGTCCGCACGGACCCGGGCCACGTCGTCGTCCGTCAGGTCCGCATGGCCGAGGACCGCCTCCAGCGAGGCGACCTGCTCGGGAGAGCCCAGTTCGCGCATGAAGGCGACCAGCAGGGTGCGCTTGCCTTCGCGCAGGTCATCGCCCGCCGGCTTGCCGGTGGTGAGCGGATCTCCGAAGACGCCGAGCACGTCGTCCCGCAGCTGGAACGCCTCGCCCAGCGGCAGCGAGAAGCGTGAGAAGCCTTCCAGCAGTTCCTGAGGCGCCCCGGCGATCGCGCCGCCGAGCGCCAGGGGATGCTCGGTCGAGTACTTGGCCGACTTGAAGCGGATCACCGTGCGGGCCCGTTCGACGGCGCCCTCCACGGTGCGCTGCGGCCCCGCCACCTCTTCCAGGATGTCGAGGTACTGACCCGCCATGACCTCGGCACGCATGCGGTTGAAGATGCCGCGCGCCACGGTCCCGGCGGTGGTGGCCGGCCCGATCTCCGCGAAGGCCTCCTCGCTGAAGGACAGGCAGAGGTCGCCCGTGAGGATGCCCGCCGCATGACCGAAGCGTTCCGGATCCAGCATCCAGCCGGCTTGCTGGTGGAGATCGGCGAACGACTGATGGACACTCGGGCGGCCCCGTCGGGTGGCCGAGCGGTCGATGATGTCGTCATGGATCAAGGCGGCCCCCTGGAACAGCTCCAGCGCCACACCCGCCTGCACCGCCTCCTCCGCCTGAGCCGCACCGCCGGCCGCACGGAATCCCCAGTACGCCAGCAGGGCCCGCATCCGCTTGCCACCGCTCACCAGGGTGCGGATCGACTCCAGCAGGGGCGCGACGTCCTCGGAGATGCCTGAAACCAGATGGCGCTGGCGGTCGAGGAAATCGTCCAGGCGACGGTTCACCGCGGTGACGAAAAGGGTCTGCTCGGAGGCTGCGTCCGCGTTCAGTTCCGGCTGCGATTCAGTGGTCATTTCGCGTTGGCCGTCCTCACGGTGGCTCCGATGGTCAGAGTGCTCCTGCCGGAGACCGGCGCGGCATTCAGGCTGATGGTCTCTTCCCCGTTGTGGCGGACGAACGTCTTATTGAGGACGCCGTCCACGGTCGTCGCCGTGGAAGAGGTGAAGCCGAGCTTCCGGAAGTGCGCGGTGTAATAGGTGTCCACGGCGGTCGGAGCCACCGGCACGGTGCCGGTGTAGGCGACGTCGGTGACGTCGCCGCGCGGGCTCACCGTTCCGGACGCCTGGGTGACCTTCGGCATGGCGGGGATGAGGCCCGTCGGGAAGCTGGACGGCAGTGAGGCCGGTGTGGGAGCGGACTGCGTGGTGGAGGAGGCCGGCGTCGGGGAGGCTGCGGAGACGGGACTTCCCGCCTCCGGGGTGCAGGCGGTGAGGCCGATCCCCACACACAGAGCCACGGCGAGACCGGCGCGTCGCCGCGCTGTCGGATGCTTGACCAATCAGAACTCCTCCGGTGGATCGATCCTGCGGCGGGGGCGGCGGCAGGGCCCGGCCGGGCCTCGATGGCGGCGGGGGCACTTCCATTTTAGAGGCCCTGACGTGGAGGTCCATGCCGGGTCCGTGATGGTGGAGGCCGAGTGCCGGTGGCGGTGTCGGTGGCTCTGGCTAGCATGGTGGGTATGGAGGCGCACGAGCTGGAGAGGTGGAGGAGATGCAGCATCCTCCACGTGGACATGGATGCGTTCTTCGTCTCGGTGGAGCAGCGCGAGAATCCTGCGCTCCTCGGGCGCCCGGTGATCGTCGGATTCCCCGCCGACCGGTCGGTGGTGCTCTCCGCCTCCTATGAGGCGCGGGCCTTCGGGGTGCGGTCGGCCATGCCCATGTCCCAGGCCTACGCCCGGTGCCCGCAAGCCGTGATCGTCCCTCCCCGGCACGAGCTCTATTACGAGGTGTCGGCTCGCCTGATGGAGCTGTTCCGTTCCTACACGGATGCGGTGGAGCAGCTGAGCGTGGATGAGGCGTTCCTCGACGTGTCCGGAGCGCTCCGCCGGGTGGGATCACCCGTGGAGATCGCGCAGGACATCCGGCAGCGCGTCCGCAGGGAGCTGGGGGTGTCCGCCTCGGTCGGGATCGCCGGCACCAAATTCCTGGCCAAGATCGCCTCCACCCGGTCGAAGCCGGACGGACTGCTGGTGATCGAGCCTGAGAGACAGCTGGAGTACCTGCACGCCTTGCCGGTGAAGGCCCTGTGGGGAGTGGGCGGCAAGTCCGAACAGCAGCTCGCCCGGCTCGGCCTGAGCACGGTGGCGGACGTGGCCGCCACGCCGCTTCCCGTGCTGCGGAAGGCCTTCGGCGCCATGGGTGAGCACATCCACGCCCTGGCCTGGGGGAGGGATTCGCGTCCCGTGACCCCGGAGAGAGTGGACAAGAGCATGAGCGCGGAGACCACGTTCGCCGAGGACACGCGGGACACGGCGGCCCTGCACCGTGCGCTGCTCTCCTTGTCCCACCGCGTGGCGCGGCGGCTGCGGTCCGGTGAACTCTCCGCGGGCGGTGTGGCGCTGAAGCTGCGCTATGCGGACTTCAGCACCATCACCCGGAGCCGGCGCCTGGACTATCCCACGGACTCCGGGGCCAAACTGTACGACCTGTCCCGCATGCTGCTGGACGCCGTGGGCCCTCTGCCGCAGGCGATCCGGCTGATCGGCGTGCGAGCCGACCATCTGGAGCCGGGTGCTGGGGCCGTGCAGCTGAGTTTCGACCGGCAGGACGACAATTGGCGGAAGGTGGAAAAGAGCCTGGACGAGGTGCGGGACAAGTTCGGAAGCTCCGGTCTGACCCCTGCCCGTCTGCTGGGGTCCGGGAACCGGGGGCGGCCGGGTGCCGAAAGTCCTCCTGAAAGGGCAGGATGAGGCGAACTCCACTTTCACCCAGGCGTCCTGGGGCCTAAAATTGTAGTACGGGGAACTTCCCCGCGGAGGAGTCCGTTGCACTAGTCAGTGGCACCATGATTCAAGCCGATTGGCGCCCGGAGATGAGGAGGTCGTCATGCCGCTCTCGGAGCATGAACAGAGGCTGCTGGAGCAACTGGAGCGCCAGCTGCATGAAGACGATCCCAAATTCGCCAGCCAGATGGAACAGGGCGCCGCTCACCGGTGGTCCACCAAGCGGCTGGTGATCGGCGCGTTCGCCGTCGTGGCGGGCATCCTGGTCCTCCTGCTCGGGGTCACGCTCCAGAACATCGTGGTGGGAGTGCTCGGCTTCCTGGTCATGGGCGGAGGCGTCTATTTCGCCACCAGCAAGAGCCGGGGTTACAGCTCCACCGCCGGCCGTGGCGATACCGGCGCGCGGCCATCCCGCCCGCGGTCGGGTTTCATGGAGGACCTGGAGCAGCGCTGGGAGCAGCGCCGCCGCGAAGAGCCCTGATCCTCACCGCCTGACGGAACCTCCGTCAGGCGGCATCGCCCTGTCACTCCGGCGCGTTTGACCGCGCCCGACGACGGCGGGGCACCGCTTTTCGGGAGCCCGCTTCGGCGGGCTTTTTTCGTGTCCGGAGTGCCTGGCGCGAGGGCGTGCCACCCGGTGCCCTCCACTCCGCTCCCGGGCGCCCGCCGTCGTTGTTCCCGGCCCGTCCTGGAGGCCCACCACTTCGCTCCACCGACTCCTCCCTTTCCCTCCACACGCCGCGTTCTGAGGCGTTTTCCGGGGGTGCGGCGGCATTCCGGTCGACTCGCGGCACTCCCGGGCCCTCGGCGGCCTGATTTTCCCTCCACTTCCCACCACGCCCCTGGATCCCAGTGCTGGCGCGGATTTTCGAAACGCAACACGCTGGAGGAAACGTGTTTTGACCTTGACCGTGGTTGGAAGTGGAGTACAGTGGAGGCAGTAAGAGGGTAGTGGCGGCACTTGGGGTAGTACGGCAGCTTTCGACGGATCGGCGGTGAGCAGTGTTCCTTGGCACTCACTCGCCGCGTCTGGACGAAAAAGGCCGCATCATCCTGCCGGCCAAATTCCGCGACGAACTGGCCAACGGGCTGGTTCTGACTCGGGGCCAGGAGCGCTGCATCTACGTCTTCAGCCAGAAGGAATTCGAACGTATTCACGAGCAGATGCGGCAGGCTCCACTGTCCAGCCGCCAAGCCCGCGATTACATGCGTGTCTTTCTGTCTGGGGCCTCTGACGAGGTGCCTGACAAGCAGGGGCGCGTGACGATTCCGTCGGCGCTCCGGGAGTACGCGGGTCTGGGACGGGAGCTGGCCGTGATCGGCGCAGGCACCCGGGCCGAGATCTGGGACGCCCAGGCCTGGAACCAGTACCTCGAGGAGCAGGAGAATTCCTTCTCCGACACGGACGAAGACGCGATCCCCGGGATCTTCTGACGAAGATTCCAGGTCGTTTCCTGGACGTGATCTCCAGCCGCCCAAGGCTGGTCATCCTGGCTCACCTTCCCCGGAGCCAGGCGGACCGACCCGCGGCGCGGATGGGGATCACGTCACAGGAAGCGCGGCGCACGGCAGGCAGGAACGTAGGCGACACCACCACGGCAGGAGAGCACATGGCGGAGATGAGCGGGTCAAGGCCCACCTCCGAACGTCACATCCCTGTCCTCAAAGAACGTTGCCTCATGCTGCTGGCCCCCGGCTTCGATGCCGCACGTGGACGCGGGGAGCGTCCCGTCGTCATCGACGCCACCCTGGGAATGGGAGGCCATTCCGAAGCGCTGCTCCAGCGCCATGAGGACCTCCACCTGATCGGCATCGACCGTGATGAGGAGGCCCTGGCGCTGGCCGGCGAAAGGCTCAGCCCTTTCAAAGACCGCACGAGCCTGGTGCACGCCGTCTACGACGAGATCCCCGAGGTTCTCGACGAACTCGGCGTCCCGGAAGTCCACGGCGTGCTCATGGACCTGGGCGTCTCCTCGCTGCAGCTCGATGAGCGGGGACGCGGTTTCGCCTACTCCTATGACGCGCCGCTGGACATGCGGATGGACACCAGCCGTGGACAGACCGCCGCCGACGTGGTCAATGACTACGACGAGCAGGATCTCGTCCGGCTGATCCGCACCTGGGGTGAGGAGAAGTTCGCGGGCAGGATCGCCCGCAGCATCGTCACCCGCCGGGCGGACCATCCGTTCACCACCACCGGGGAACTGGTCGAGGCCATCCGGGCCGTGGTGCCGGCCGCCGCGGCGCGCACCAGCGGGCACCCCGCCAAGCGCACCTTCCAGGCGTTGCGCATCGAGGTGAACGAGGAACTGGACGTTCTCGAACGAGCCGTCCCGGCCGCGGTGGACGCCATCGCACTCGGAGGGCGCGTCGTCGTGATGTCGTACCACTCGCTGGAGGACAAGATCGTCAAGCGGACCTTCCAGTCCCGCTCCACCTCCTCGGCGCCGCATGGATTCCCCGTGGAACTCGAGCAGCACAAGCCGGAACTCAAAACCATCACCAAGGGCACCGAACAGCCCACCGAAGCAGAGATCGCGGAAAACCCCCGTGCGGCCTCGGCCCGCCTTCGCGCGGCCGAACGCATCAAGGACAGGAGGACGGCATGAGCAGCGTCACCACCCGCCCGGCCCTCCGGACCGTCGGCAACACGGCCCGGAAGCTCGCCACCCCGGCACCGCAGGAGACGCCCCGGAAGCGGACGCCGCTCGTCGTCGTGCCCTCGGCGCCCCGGCGGAAGTCGGTCCTGTTCGTGGCGTCCTGCTTCGCGGTGCTCGCGGCAGCGCTGGTGGGTGTCCTGCTGCTCAACATCCAGCTTTCCCAGGGCCAGTACGACATGGTGGCGCTCAAGGCGCAGCAGTCGTCGCTGACCAAGAAGAACCAGGAGCTCTCCCAGGAGGTCCAGAACTTCAACGCGCCTCAGAACCTGGCGGCGAAGGCCACGGCGATGGGCATGGTCCCGTCCGCGGGCCAGGGGCAGATCGACCTGGACCGTTCGGCCGTCAGCGGCAAGGCCGTCGCGGCCACCAAGGACGCGAAGGCCAAGTCCGCCATCATCGCAGCGCCCGCCATCGCGGGACAGCTGACCGTCGTGCCCTCCGCGACCGGCGACCAGCCCACCACGGAGACCACCCAGAAGAAGCCTGCCGAGAGCAAGACCACGGCGCAGGCTCCGGTGGTTCCTCAGGTTCCTAAGGTTCAATTGAACGGGGGAACGGTTCCTGCGCCTGCGCAGCGGACCCCCGGCAACTGATCGACAGAGGACAAGACCTACCTCACCGGTAGGCAGTGAGAGGGCGAGTCGTGGTGAGGACAGGCAAGACGAAACAGCGGGGGACCGCGCGGCGTGTTCAGCTCCGGCTCCGCATCGGCCTGGGCATCATGCTGACCCTCCTGCTCGTGGTGGGAGGGCAGCTCGTCCTCATCCAGGGCTTCGACGTCGGAGGCCTGGCGGAGGCGGCCCAGGCCAAGCGGTCCCGGACCATCGAACTGCCCGCCCAGCGCGGCGCGATCGTCGACTCCAAGGGCACCGTGCTGGCGAATTCGATCATCCGTTACGACGTGGTGATCGACCCCCAGCAGAACACCGGCACGGACAGCTACTGGCGCACCGATCCCAAGGACCCCAAGAAGGTCATCAAGATCAGCCGCGACCAGGGTCTCCGGGATCTCGCCGGACTGCTGAAGCTGGACTTCGAGGACGTCAAGAAGGCCGCCACCGGAACGAGCCGGTACAAGCTCCTCGCCAAGGGTGTGAAGCCCGAGACCGCTGACGCGATCCTGGCACTCTCCGTGCCCGGCATCGTCACCCAGGGCACCAGCCAGCGCGTCTACCCGAACGGGGCCGTGGCCGGCGGGATCATCGGTTTCCTCAAGGACGGCAAGGACGGCATCGCCGGGATCGAGCAGACCCAGAACTCGGTGCTGACGGGCACCCCCGGTTCCCGCAGCTTCGAAATGGGCGCCGACGGACTGGTGATCCCCGTGGCGCCGGATCACATCACCCCGGCCAAGAACGGCAAGACGGTCAAACTGACCCTCGACAGCGATCTGCAGTACTACGCCCAGCAGGTCATCCAGACCCAGGTCAACAATCTCGGCGCCGAATGGGGCAGCGTCGTGGTGCAGGAAGTGAAGACCGGCAAGATCGTGGCCATGGCGGACACCAACACCCCGGATCCGAACAACCCCGGTGGTGTGGCGCCCGAGGACCGCGGCGTCCGGTCGGTCACGGCCGCGCTCGAGCCCGGTTCGGTGGAGAAGCCCCTTGTGGCGGCTGCGCTGATCGAAGAGGGCAAGTCCAAGCCGATGGAGCAGTTCTCCATTCCCGGAAGCTACACGGTGAACGGTCAGACGTTCGAGGACTCCTTCGGTCACGAGACCTTCAACCGGACCCTGGCTGGCATCCTCGGCTGGTCGCTGAACACCGGCACCGTCATGGTCGGTCAGCGCCTGGACAAGCAGCAGCGTTACGACTGGCTCCGCCGCTTCGGCATCGGCCAGGCGCCCAACCTGCCACTGCCCGGCGTGGCCGGCGGCATCCTGAGCACTCCGGACAAGTGGGACGGCCGCCAGGAGTTCACCGTCCTGTTCGGCCAGGGCGTCTCCCAGTCGGTGCTGCAGACGGTCATGGCGTATCAGAGCATCGCCAACGACGGCGTCATGCTGGAGCCGCGCCTCATCGACGGCTACATCAACGAGGACGGCACGGAGGAGAAGGCCCCCATGGGTCCCTCCCGCCAGGTGATCTCCAAGTCCACGGCGAAGCAGACACGGGACATGCTCGAGAGCGTCACCACGGAAGGTGAGTGGAAGGACGCGGCCATCCCCGGGTACCGCGTGGGCGCCAAGACCGGCACCTCCGAATCGCCCTGTGATAATGGCCGGCCGGGCTTCTGCGGGTACACCGCGTCGATCGTCGGCATGGCTCCCATGGACAATCCCCAGTACATCGTGGAAGTCCTCGTGCAGCGTCCGAAGGACAAGATCTTCGGCATCGACGGCGCCGACATCTTCCGCTCGGTCATGAGCCAGACGCTCCGCACGAACAATGTCCCGCCGTCGACCGGCAAGCCCGTGCACATGGACCAGTACGGTCCCGGAGGCTCCTCCGGCAACGGCAAGTGACCCCGACCTTTTCCGGACCTCCGGCTCGAACCGGACCCACCGCAGCAGATCTTTTGGAGCAGATACGTGTCAGAGCATGAAGCCAACCCCGCGGACCCGTCCGGTGCCGGGCAGGAACGCAAGGCCCGGGTCTTCCGGCCGCAGACGCCCCCTGCCGTAGCGCTGGGGCGGCTGGCGGAGAGCCTCGGCCTGGACGCCGGGCTGCAGGCGGACGTGGTGGTCTCCGGGATCACCAACGACTCGCGGAGCATCCTGCCCGGCGATCTGTACGTCGCCCTTCCGGGCGCGCATCGGCATGGCGCTGATTTCTCGGCGCAGGCCGTCGCGGACGGCGCCGTCGCCGTGCTCACAGACCAGGAGGGCGCCCGCCTGCTCGCCTGGGACAGCGGGATCGAGAGCGTTCCGGTGCTGATCCATCCTGAGCCGCGCGCCGTCGTCGGGCAGCTGGCCGCCACGATCTACGGGAACGGGCCGGAGGACGGCCTGCGGCGCTTCGGTGTCACCGGCACGAACGGCAAGACGACCACGAGCTACTTCGTCAACGCGCTGCTGCGAGGCCTCGGCGTTCTGCCCGGGCTGATCGGGACCATCGAGATCCTCGCGGGTGACGAGGCGATCCCGAGCGTGCTGACCACGCCCGAATCCAGTGATGTGCAGGCGCTCATGGCGCGCATGCGGCAGCACGGCCTCGGCGCGGTGACCATGGAGGTGTCCTCCCACGCTCTGCAGTTCCATCGGGTGGATGGCGTGCTCTTCGACGTGGTGGGGTTCACCAACCTGACCCAGGACCATCTGGACCTGCACGGCAGCATGGAGGAGTACTTCGCCACCAAGGGCCTGCTCTTCACCCCCGAACACGCTTCCGCCGGTGTGGTGATCGTGGATGACGACTGGGGCCGGCGCTTCGCCGACGCGAGCCGCATCCCCGTGACGCGCCTCGCCGTCAGCCCCGATGTCGCCACGGACGCCACCGATGCCGAGTGGAGCGTGCGGGACGTCGTCAGCCACGGCGCGCTGGGCTCGGAGTTCGCCCTGCACGGGCCGGACGGGGCCGTGCTCCAGGCCCGGGTCCCGTTGCCCGGCGGTTTCAACGTGGCCAACGCCGCGCTGGCGATCGTGATGGTGCTGACCTCCGGAGTCTCCGTGGAGGAGATGGCCGGAGTGCTCGCGGGCGGCGACCCTCTCACCGTGCAGGTCCCGGGCCGGATGCAGGTGGTGGCGACGGAGCCTCGCGCGATCGTCGACTTCGCCCACAATCCGGACGCTCTCGAGCGCGCCCTGCAGGCGGTCCGCTCGCCCGACGGCACGGGCAAGGTGATCGTCGTCTTCGGCGCGACGGGTGAGCGCGACGCCGGCAAGCGACCCATCATGGGCGCCACCGCAGTGCGCGGCGCGGACGTCGTCATCGTCACCGATGATGATCCCCACGACGAAGACCCGGCCGGCATCCGCGCCGAGGTCATCGCCGGTGCGTTCCAGGCCCGGGATCAGGAGCGTCCCGAGGTCCTGGTGGAGGAGTCCTTCCCCCGGGATGAGGCCATCCGCCGTGCCGTGAAGCTCGCAGGTCCTCAGGACACGATCCTGGTGGCGGGACGGGGCCACGAGGTCTGGCAGGAGGTCAAGGGCGTGAATATCGCGCTCGATGACCGGGAGGAACTCCGGGCCGCTCTGGCGGCGCGTGGATTCCATGATTCGACGACGAACGACTAGGCTCCTACACGAGATGATTGACTTCACAGCGGCTGAAATCGCCCAGATCACGGGCGGCGAACTGGCCGCCAATCCCCATCTGACAC
Organism: Arthrobacter sp. RAF14; assembly: GCF_052114185.1. Classification (NCBI taxonomy): domain Bacteria; kingdom Bacillati; phylum Actinomycetota; class Actinomycetes; order Micrococcales; family Micrococcaceae; genus Arthrobacter; species Arthrobacter sp. RAF14. Next base: position 128,137 of record NZ_JBFREG010000010.1, read on the forward strand.
CGGCATCCGTCGTCACCGACTCTCGGGAGGCGGGCCCCGGTTCGCTGTACGTGGCGAAGGCCGGAGAGCAGGCCGATGGACATGACTTCATCGCCTCCGCGTTCGCCGCGGGCGCCGTGCTGACGCTCGCCGAACGCCTCGTGACGGACGACGACGGCCTGCCCTACCCGAGCGTGATCGTCCCGGACGCCGTGCTCGCCATGGGCGCACTGGCCGCGGCCGCCGTCGAGCGCATCCGCGAGACGCGCGCGCAGCGGGGAGACGCGTTCTCGGTGGTCGGCATCACCGGCTCCGCAGGCAAGACCACCACCAAGGACCTCCTGGCCGGCATCCTGGCAGGGCAGGGCCCCACCGTGGCGCCGCAGGGTTCCTACAACGGCGAGGTGGGCGTCCCGCTGACCGTCTTCCAGGCCACCGCCGACACCCGGTACCTGGTGATCGAGATGGGCGCCACGGGCATCGGCCACATTGAATACCTGTGCGGCATGGTCCGCCCGGAGGTCGGCGTGGTCTTGTGCGTCGGCACCGCCCACGCCGGCGAATTCGGCGGCGTGGAGAACATCGCCATCGCCAAGGGTGAGCTCGCCGAGGCCATCCCGGCCGACGGCACCGTCATCCTGAACCTCGACGACCACCGCGTGGCCGCCATGCGGGAGCGCGCCGTCGCGCCCGTCCTGGGCTTCAGCGCGGACGGCTCGGCGGACGCCGGCGTGCGAGCGGAGAACCTCACGCTGGACGAGGCCGGTCAGCCGGTCTTCGACGCGCACTTCCCGGACGGCTCCTCGCACCCCGTGGCCTCCCGCCTGATCGGCCTGCACCACGTGAACAATCTCCTGGCCGCAGCGGCCGCCGCCTATGCCCTGGGAGTCCGTCCCGAGGACATCGCCGCTTCCCTGAGCGCCCAGAAGGCCTCGAGCCGCTGGCGTATGGAGCGCACCGAACGTCCCGACGGTGTCACGGTCATCAATGACGCGTACAACGCCAATCCCGAATCGATGCGGGCCGCCCTCAAGACGCTGGCCCAGCTGGGCCGGGAGCGCCGGACCTGGGCCGTGCTGGGCGCCATGCTTGAACTCGGCGAGGACTCCATCCGCGAGCACACGGCGGTCGGCACGCAGGTGGTGCGCCTGAACATCGACCAGCTGCTGGTGGTGGGCCAGGAGGCGCGAGCCCTCTACATCTCGGCCATCAACGAGGGTTCGTGGGGGAGCGAGGCGCTCTTCGCCGCGGACCTGGACGAGGCCGCGGAGATCCTGGAGGAGCAGTTGCTCCCGGGTGATCTGGTCCTCTTCAAATCATCGAATGGCGTTGGCCTGAGGCATCTGGGTGATCGGATAGCATTACGGGGACAGGCGACTTCCGCTGCGCCCGCGTCCTCCTCGACGCATGGACCGACGCTCGGCGGGGAAGGGAGCGAACAGCTGTGATTGCACTGTTGACCGGCGCTGGAATGGCGCTGCTGTTCTCCCTGGTGGGGACTCCGGCCTTCATCCGCCTCCTTGTGAAGCGCGGCTACGGCCAGATCATCCGCGACGATGGACCCACCTCCCATCACACCAAACGCGGCACTCCCACCATGGGCGGCGCCGTGTGGGTCTGTTCCGTGGTGGTCGCCTACTTCCTCACCCATCTCCTGATGTGGCTGATGAACCCCCACACCAGTGGACCGTCCGCCTCCGGCCTGCTCCTGCTCGGCCTGACGGTGGGCATGGGCCTGGTGGGCTTCTTGGATGACTTCAAGAAGATCTCCAAGCAGCAGAGCCTGGGTTTGACCGCCAAGGGCAAGCTCCTCCTGCAGGGCGTGGTGGGCATCAGCTTCGCGCTGCTCGCCCTCGCGTTCCCGGATGAGAACGGCCTGACCCCCGCGTCCTACAACATCTCCCTGGTGCGGGACATCCCGTGGCTGAACCTCGCGTTCGGCGGGACTGTGGTGGGCGCGGTGCTGTTCGTGATCTGGTCCAACTTCCTGGTCACCGCCGCGTCCAACGGTGTGAACCTCACGGATGGGCTCGACGGCCTGGCGTCCGGCGCCGCGATCATGGTGTTCGGCGCGTACATCCTCATCGGCATCTGGCAGCGCAAGTACGCCTGCCCGGTGATCGATCCCGGCGTGCCCTGCTACGAGGTGCGTGACCCGCTGGATCTGAGCATCCTGGCCGCCATCATGAGCGCCGCCCTGGTGGGCTTCCTCTGGTGGAACACCAAGCCCGCCAAGATCTTCATGGGCGACACCGGCTCCCTCGCGATCGGCGCCGCCGTCGCAGGCTTCGCCATCCTCACGCGCACCGAACTGCTGCTGGCCCTGATCGGCGGCCTGTTCGTGATCATCTCCCTCTCGGTCATCCTCCAGGTGGGCTACTTCAAGCTCAGCGGCGGTAAGCGCATCTTCAAGATGGCCCCGTTGCAGCACCACTTCGAACTCAAGGGCTGGCAGGAGACCACCGTGGTGGTCCGGTTCTGGATCCTTGCCGGGCTCTTCGTGGGCCTGGGCCTGTGCGTGTTCTACGCGGATTGGCTGAGTGCCCCGTGACCGCCGCACAGCGGGAAGCCTTGGCCGAGCGGCTCGATTCGCTGCGTTCCTGGGATGCCGACTGGTCCGGGCTGCGCGTGGTCGTGACCGGCATCGGGGTCTCCGGTTTCGCGGCCGCCGACACGCTCATCGAACTCGGGGCTCAGGTGGTGGTGGTCGATTCGGCCACCTCGGACACCGCGCGCGCCCAGGCGGATACGCTCAAGATCGTCGGCGCGGCGGACGTGCTGCTCGGCCCGGACGCCGTGGAGCACCTGCCGCTCGTCAACGGTGAGCCCGCCGAACTCGTCGTGACCTCGCCCGGCTGGCGGCCCGATCAGTCACTTCTGGCCGAAGCCGCACGCCGTCACGTGGCGGTGTGGGGCGACATCGAACTGGCCTGGCGCGTCTCGGTGCGTGAAGGCCGGAAGACCCCGGAATGGCTCGCCATCACCGGGACGAACGGCAAGACGACCACGGTGGGCATGACCGAGTCGATCCTCCAGGCCGCGGGGCTCAAAGCCATCGCAGTGGGCAACGTGGGGACGCCGGTGCTGGACGCCTTGCGTGACCCGGTGGAGTACGACGTGTTCGCCGTCGAGCTCTCCAGCTTCCAGCTGCACTGGAGCGAGTCGCTCTCACCGCTGGCGAGCGTCTGCCTGAACGTGGCGGAAGACCACGTGGACTGGCACGGCTCCTACGATTCCTACCTGGCCGACAAGGCCAAGATCTACCGCAACACGAAGGTGGCAGCGGTCTACAACGCCGAACAGCGGGAGACCGAATCGATGGTCGAGGACGCCGACGTGGTCGAGGGATGCCGCGCGATCGCCTTCACCACCGGGTCGCCGGGTCTCAGCATGGTCGGCGTGGTGGAGGACCTCCTGGTGGACCGCGCGTTCATCGAGGAGCGCCGCAGCTCTGCCCAGGAACTGGCCTCGCTGGCCGATCTGGGTCCTGTGGCCCCCCGGCACATGGTGGCCAACGCCCTGGCGGCGGCCGCGCTGGCCCGTGCGGCCGGTGTCTCGCCAGAAGCGGTGCGCAAGGGACTGCAGGACTACCTGCCGGGCAGCCACCGCATTCAGGCCGTGGCCAAGCAGGACGGGATCCTCTGGATCAATGATTCCAAGGCGACCAATCCGCACGCCGCCGACGCCGCGCTCTCCTCCTTCAAGAACGTCATCTGGATCGCCGGCGGTCTGGCCAAGGGGGTCCAGTACGACGAGCTCGTGCTGGCCCATCGCGACCGGCTCAAGGCCGTGGTGCTGATCGGCGCCGAAAGCCGTGAACTGCGCGAAGCCCTCGCACGGCAGACCCCGGACACCCCGGTGCTGGACACCCTGGACCAGGGCTCGGCCGACGACGGCGACTCAGCCATGCGCCGTGCCGTCACGATGGCGCGGGGCCAGGCGGCCTCGGGGGACACCGTACTTCTGGCGCCTGCCGCCGCATCCATGGACCAATTCGTTTCCTATGCCCACCGCGGCCAGGCCTTCATCGACGCGGTCCGCGACGTCGTTCTCGGTCAGGCGGGCGAAACCGAGGAGTAGGCCGTGCAGAACACGCCTCAGCAAGCCAGTGGGTGGTGGCCCCGTCTACGGAACGGTCTGGACTCCCTGTTCCGCCGGATCGAAGGGCGCGGCGCCGCCGGCAATTCGGCGTACTACCTGATCCTCGGATCGACCGTCGCACTGACGGCCATCGGCGTCCTGATGGTGGTCTCGGCATCCAGTGTGGAGTCGATCGCGGCGGGGGAGTCGCCCTACGCGAACGGCCTCAAGCAGGGCGTCGTGGCGGTGCTCGGTTTCGTGGTGATGATGCTGATCTCGCGCAGCAACGTGCGGTTCTGGCACCGGATCGCGTGGCCGGCGTACTTCCTGGCCGTCGCCCTCCTGCTGGCGCTCTTCGTGATCGGCACGAAGGTGAACGGCAACCTGAACTGGATCAACGTCGGCGGATTCTCCCTGCAGCCGTCGGAGGCGGCCAAGCTCGCCATGGCCGTGTGGCTGGCCCACGTGCTCTTCCGCAAGGAGAAGCTGCTGGATCAGTGGAAACACGTGTACATCCCGGCGGTGATCTTCGGTGGGGTCATCGTGGGCATCGTGATGGTCCAGCATGACCTGGGCACCGCGCTGATCCTCATGTCCATCCTCTTCTCAGCCCTGTTCTTCGCCGGGGTGAACTACCGGATCCTCGGCGGCTTCGGGCTGCTCCTGATCGGCCTCGCCGGCATGGCCGCCCTGACCAGCGGCAACCGCATGTGCCGTGTCACCACCTGGGTCACGGGCCAGGCCTGCAGCGACGACTACGACTCCGCGTACCAGAGCACCGGCGGCCTCTACGGTCTGGCCTCCGGCGGCCTGCTGGGCACCGGCCTCGGTCAGAGCCGTCAGAAGTACTCCTGGATCCCGGAGGCACACAACGACTTCATCTTCGCCATCATCGGCGAGGAACTGGGTCTGGTCGGCGCGATCGTGGTGCTAGTCCTCTTCGCCGTTCTGGGCATCAACATCTACCGCGTGGTGATCCGCCAGGAACAGCTGTTCCACCGTGTGCTCGGTGGCTCCATCATGGTCTGGATCCTGGGACAGGCGACCGTGAACATGGCCATGGTCACCGGTCTGCTGCCGGTGATCGGTGTGCCCCTCCCGTTGATCTCCTATGGTGGTTCGGCCCTGCTGATGACCCTGATCGCGATCGGAGTGGTCCTGTCCCTGGCCCGCGATTCCGATCCGTCCCGTGCCGCTTCCGGAGGCGGTTCCGGCAAGGGGGTCAAGGGCGCGAAGGGCCTCCGCCTGCCGTCCCGTCCCGGGAAGCCCGGGGCCCGCACCAGCAAGAAGCCCACCACGCCACGCGCGTCCCGCACACAGGAAAGAGTCTCCCGATCGTGAACAGCCCGTCTTTGTCAGTGGTCATCGCCGGCGGCGGCACCACGGGGCACATCAGCCCCATGCTCGCCGTGGCGGACGCTCTGAAAGCCCGTCACCCGGAGGCCCGGGTGGTGGCGGTCGGAACGGCGAGCGGCATGGAGACCCGGCTCGTCCCGGAGGCGGGCTACGAGCTCAGGACCATCGACCGTGTGCCGTTGCCCCGCAGGCCTTCCCTCGACATGTTGCGGCTCCCCGGGCGCCTGCTCGGCGCGGTGAAGCAGGCGCGCGCCATCCTGCGTGAGGCGGAGGCGGACGTGCTCTTCGGCGTCGGCGGCTATGTCTGCACCCCGATGTACCTGGCCGCGCGTCAGCTGGGCGTTCCCGTGGTGGTCCATGAGGCCAATGTGCGCCCGGGCCTGGCGAACCGCGTGGGTGCGATGTCCGCCGCATCCACGGGAACCGCCTTCGCCGAGACCCGGCTCAAGGGCTCGCGGCACGTCGGCATGCCGATGCGCCGCCGGATCGCCGAGCTGGACCGGTCATCGGCACGCCCTGCCGCCCGTGAAGCGCTCGGCCTGGAACAGGACCGCCCCGCCTTGATCGTGACGGGTGGTTCCTCCGGTGCGCAGAGCATCAACACGGTCATCTCCCGGAGCCTGCCGGCGCTGGCCGCGGCCGGGATCCAGACCCTGCACATCACCGGCAGGGGGAAGACCGTCCTGGATGCCTCGGGGGCGCCCCTCGCCGCCGAGGGGTACCACCAGGTGGAGTACGTGGACGGCATGGAGAACGTCTACGCCGCGGCCGATCTGCTGCTGTGCCGCAGCGGCGCCGGAACGGTGTGCGAAGTGTCCGCGGTCGGAGTGCCGGCGGTGTTCGTCCCGCTCCCCATCGGCAACGGCGAACAGGCTCTCAACGCGGCCGGGCTCGTCTCGGCGGGCGGTGCGCTGCTGGTGAAGGACGCCGAGCTGGACGCTCTGTATCTCGAACGGACGGTCATTCCGCTCGTGCAGGATGCGGAGGCGCTGCGGACGATGTCCGCGGTGGCACGAGAGCAGGGCATCCGCGATGCGGACGAACGCGTGACGGACATGATTCTGGAGGCAGCACGAGTATGAGTACCCCTGACCTGGCCTATGCGGGCATCCCGGTGGAGCAGCCGGTGCATTTCATCGGCATCGGCGGCGTCGGCATGTCCGCCGTCGCGCGCATCATGGTGGCGCGTGGTGTCGAGGTGTCCGGCTCGGATGCCAAGGATCTTCCCGTGATGCGGGACCTGGCGGATCAGGGGGCGCGGATCGCCGTCGGTTACGCCGCGGAGAACCTGGGCGGCGCCCGGACCGTGGTGGCCGGATCGGCCATCCGTGCGGACAACCCGGAGCTCCTGGCCGCACGCGAGGCCGGGCTTCCCGTGCTGCACCGCTCCCAGGCACTCGCGGCGCTCATGGGCCAGGACCGGGTGGTCACGGTGGCCGGCACGCACGGCAAGACGACCACGACGTCGATGATCACCGTGCTCCTCAAGGGCATCGGGCTGGATCCCAGTTACGCGATCGGCGCCGCGGTTCCGGCGCTCGGGGTGAATGCGGCGAGCGGCGCGGATGACGTCTTCGTGGCCGAGGCGGATGAGTCGGACGGCTCCTTCCTGAACTACGCGCCACGCATCGCCGTCGTGACGAATGTGGAGGCGGACCACCTCGATCACTACGGCACCGCCGACGCCGTGTACCAGGCGTTCGACGATTTCACGGCCCTGCTGCCCGCGGACGGGCTGCTGGTGGTCTGCGCGGACGACGACGGCGCAGCCGCCCTGGCCGAGCGGGTCACCGCGCGGGGCAGCACCCGGGTCCTGCGGTACGGGGCATCGGAACGTGCCGAACTGCGCCTGCTCGGCACGGATCAGCAGCCCTCCGTCCGGGTGGGGGAGCAGGAGTTCCCGCTCGAGCTCGCCGTTCCGGGCCGTCACAATCAGCTGAACGCCCTGGCCGCTCTCGGCGTCGCGCTCGAACTGGGCATCAACGCCGAGGATGCGCTGGATGCGTTGAAGGGCTTCGGTGGCGCGGCGCGCCGCTTCGAGTTCAAGGGTGAGGTGCGTGGGGTGAAGGTCTACGACGACTACGCCCATCACCCCACCGAGGTCCGGGCGGCACTCAGCGCCGCGCGCAGCGTGGCGGGGGAGCATCGCCTGCATGTCCTCTTCCAGCCCCACCTCTTCTCCCGCACCCGGGAGTTCGCCCAGGAGTTCGCGGACAGCCTGCGCCTGGCCGACACCGCCGTCGTGCTGGACATCTACCCGGCCCGCGAGGATCCCATCGAGGGCGTCACGAGCCGGCTGATCACCGACCCGCTGGGCACCGAGCCGAGCGCTCCGGGAGCGCCAGCCCTTGAGGCGCTGCTCGCGACCGCGCAGGAGGGCGATATCGTCCTGACTGTCGGCGCCGGGGACGTGACCGCCTATGGCGAGCAGATCCTGGACGCGCTGTCCGTGAAGGACGCCGATGGCTGAGCAGCGCACCGGAGGGCCGGGAGAGGGCGTCGCGGACGTCCTCGCCTTCCCGGAACCGCCGCGTCTCCGCCGGCGCCGCAATCTGCTGATCACGCTGGGGGCCGTCGTGGTCGTCGTCGCACTGGTCATGCTCGTGGCGGTGTACAGCCCGGTCCTGGCGCTCAAGGAGGTGTCGGTCCGGGGGACCAAGATCGTGGGCGCCCAGCTGGTTCAGGAGAAGCTGAAGCCGCTGCAGGGCAAGCCGCTTCCTCAGATCAGTCACGATGACGTGGAGCGGCTCCTGCAGCCCGTGGTCCAGATCAAGTCCTGGGACATGCATTTCCGCCCGCCGAACACGCTCGTGGTCGACGTCGTCGAACGGGCCCCGGTCGCGGTGCTCAAGAAGGCCGGCGGGCTCAGCCTGGTGGATTCCGAGGGCACTCCGCTGGCGGCCGTCAAGGATCCGGGGGCGGCGAAGCTGCCTCTCGTGGACGGGACGGACAAGAAGATGTCCGCGGACGTGTTCGCCACGGTCACCTCGGTGCTGGGGACTCTTCCGCCCTCGGTGCTGGCGCTGCTCTCCGATGCGACGGCCTCCTCGGTGGATTCCGTCACCCTCAACCTGAAGGACGGGCGCAAGGTCATCTGGGGCAATGCGGAGGACATGGAGCTGAAGTCGAAGGTTCTCCAGGCGCTGCTCAAGATGCCCGAGGATCCCGAGAATCCGGTGCGGACCTTCGATGTGAGCGCACCGCGGCACCCGGTCACCAAGTGACTTCCCAGGCGGACTTGGGCGACACGCGCGGCGGGGTCATTGATTGTGGGCAGTGCAGCACATACCGTCAAAGACAGAGTTACTTGACATAACTATAACCCTCAACTAGAGGGTTAAGGTTTGGGTTGAGAGCAGACATCGTAAGAAACTAACCAAGGGGCACGTAACGTGGCAGCACCGCAGAATTACTTGGCCGTCATCAAGGTCGTCGGCATCGGCGGCGGTGGCGTGAATGCCGTCAACCGGATGATTGACGTTGGTCTGCGCGGTGTGGAATTCATCGCCATCAACACCGATGCCCAGGCGCTCCTGATGAGTGACGCCGACGTCAAGCTCGACGTCGGGCGCGAGCTCACCCGTGGCCTCGGCGCCGGCGCCAACCCCGAGGTGGGTCGCCAGGCCGCTGAGGACCACTCGGACGAGATCGAAGAGGTGCTCCGCGGCGCGGACATGGTCTTCGTGACCGCCGGCGAGGGTGGCGGCACCGGCACCGGCGGCGCGCCCGTCGTCGCCCGGATCGCCCGCTCGCTCGGCGCCCTGACCATCGGTGTGGTCACCCGTCCGTTCACCTTCGAAGGCAAGCGCCGCGCCACGAGCGCCGAGAACGGCATCGACGCGCTGCGCGACGAGGTCGACACGCTGATCGTGATCCCGAACGACCGGCTGCTGTCCATCAGCGACCGGAACGTCTCCGTGCTGGACGCCTTCCGCTCCGCGGACCAGGTGCTGCTCTCCGGCGTCCAGGGCATCACGGACCTCATCACGACCCCGGGTCTGATCAACCTGGACTTCGCGGACGTGAAGTCGGTCATGCAGGGCGCCGGCTCGGCCCTCATGGGCATCGGCTCGGCCCGCGGTGATGACCGCGCGGTCAAGGCGGCCGAGCTGGCCATCGCCTCGCCGCTGCTCGAAGCGTCCATCGACGGCGCGCACGGCGTCCTCCTCTCCATCCAGGGCGGCAGCGATCTCGGCCTGTTCGAGATCAACGAGGCCGCACGTCTGGTGCAGGAGGTCGCGCACCCCGAGGCGAACATCATCTTCGGCGCCGTCATCGACGACGCCCTCGGTGACGAGGCCCGTGTCACCGTCATCGCCGCAGGCTTCGACGATGTCCAGGCCACCTCGCCGTCGCTGGAGAGCAAGCCCGCCGTGCCGGCTCAGGAGCCCGCTCCGGCCCAGCCCGCCCAGCGTCCCGCAGCAGCCGCACCCGCGGCCACCCCGGCCGCCGGACTCAGCGCGTGGGGCCAGCGCTCCTCCAGCCCCGTGAAGGAGCCGGACTTCCAGGCCGAGCTGCCCACCGTCGTCGAGCCCGACCTCAGCAGCGGCGGCGAACTGGACGTCCCGGACTTCCTCAAGTAGACCGGACAGACTGAACCGAGGTCAGGGACCCGCAGGCCACCGGCTTGCGGGTCCCTGTCCGTGAGGAAAGGACCAGCGATGTTCGCCTGGCAGGCGGAACTGATCCCGGGCGTGCGGGGCGCCTTCACCTCGACGCAGGCGGGGAACCTGGCGTTCCACGTCGGCGACGACGCGGACGCCGTGCGGGCTCACCGCGCCGCACTTGAGGACCGCCTCGGCACCGGGCCGGTGCAGTACATGTCGCAGGTGCACGGCAACGAGGTGGCGCTGGTCGAGAACGTCACCCGGGGGAGCGACGCCCCGGTGGCCGACGGCCTGGTCTCCCGTGGTCTGCCGTTGGCGGTGATGGTGGCCGACTGTGTCCCGATCCTTCTGGCGGGGGAGTCCGACGGCGCCCCCGTCCTGGCCGCGGTCCACGCAGGAAGGCCGGGGCTCGCCGCCGGCGTGGTGCCCGCCGCGCTGGAGCGCATGCGTGAGCTGGGCGCAGGGAACATCAAGGCCTGGCTGGGGCCGAGCGTCTGCGGGCGCTGCTACGAGGTGCCGGCCGGGCTGCGGGACGACGTGGCAGGTCTGGTGCCCGCGACGTTCGCCGAGACGAGCTGGGGAACACCCGCTCTGGACCTGCCGGCCGGCGTGAGCGCCCAGCTTGCGGCCGCAGGCGTCCCCGTGCTGTACCGCGGCGAATGCACGATGGAGAATGACAACCTGTACTCGCACCGGCGGGTCCCCGGCGAGGGACGCCTGGCGGGATTGATCTGGTGGGAGAACGCATGAACACCCAATCGCCCGTCACCGGCGCTCAGCGCGATGAGCGGCCGGACGAGCGGACCGCCGAGCTGGCGGGCCGCCTCCAGCGGGTCCATGAGCGCATCGAGGAAGCGTCACGGAAAGCGGCGCGGGAGAAGCCCGAGCTGATCGTGGTCACCAAATTCCACCCCGCGGAGGATGTCCGGCGGCTGTACTCGCTGGGCGTTCGCGAAGTCGGCGAGAACCGGGATCAGGAGGCCTCGGCCAAGGCGGCCGAGCTGGCAGGTCTTGACGGGCTCAGCTGGCACTTCATCGGACAGCTGCAGAGCAACAAGGCCAAGTCGGTGGTTCGCTACGCGTCGGCCGTCCATTCGGTGGATCGGGATTCGATCGCCACGGCCCTCTCCCGGGCCGTGCTGGCCGAGCGGGAGAGTGGTGTCCGTCCGGACCTCGACGTCCTGCTGCAGGTGAATCTGGATCCTGCCGCCGAGGAGCAGACGCGGCGCGGCGGAGCGCTTCCGGCGAGCCTGCCGGCTCTGGCCGATCAGGTGGCCGGTCTCGAGGGACTCCGTTTGCGGGGCCTCATGGCCGTCGCTCCACTGGGTGCGGATCCGCGGCCCGCCTTCGAATGGCTGCACGAGCTGTCCGGCGCGCTGCGCCGGGACCATCCGGAGGCGGCCCTCCTGTCGGCGGGCATGAGTCATGACCTGGAGGACGCGATCGCCTGTGGTGCGACACACCTGAGGATTGGCACAGATGTCCTCGGTCCGCGTCCTTCCATGGGGTAGCGTCGAAGAGACGGGGAGTCCGGGCTCTGGCCCATCAAGGATTCCAGTGCCGGCCACGCAGATACTAGGAACGGAGTCGATCCATGGCCAGCTTCATGCAGAAGACCATGCTTTATCTCGGCCTCACGGACGCGGATGAGCATCTCGATGCCGAGCACGCCAAGTTGCCTTCGCGTCCCGCAGAAGGATCCCAGCATCACGAGGCCGAGGAGCGCGAAGGCTCGCCGTTCGAAGAACGGCCCGCCGCGAAGCCGCAGGCAGTCCGGGAGGCGCCTGCCGAGACGGAGTATCGCGCGCCCGTCACACCCATCAAGCGTATCGCCCCCGTTCGAGACGAGCCAGCAGACTTGCGACAGATCACCACCATCCACCCCCGTTCCTACAACGACGCCAAGGTCATCGGCGAGAGCTTCCGTGATGGAATCCCCGTGATCATGAACGTCACCGACATGGGCGAGTCCGATGCCAAGCGCCTGGTGGATTTCTCCGCCGGTCTGGTGTTCGGCCTGCACGGCAGCATCGAGCGTGTCACCAGCAAGGTGTTCCTGCTCTCCCCGTCGTTCGTGGAGGTGCTGGGCGAGGACAAGAAGTCCGAGTCCCAGGCCAGCTTCTTCAACCAGAGCTGACCCCCTGAGCGGGGTAAGCGACCAGATGACCACACCTGACGGAGGGGCTGCTTGATGGGCCTGTTGTTCGCCCTGATCTACATCGCCTTTCTCCTGTTCATGGTGGCTCTGCTGGTGAGGCTTGTCATCGACTGGGTGCAGGTGTTCGCCCGGCACTGGCGGCCGCGTGGAGCGGCCCTGGTGGTGGCGAGCATTGTGTATTCGGTCACGGACCCGCCTCTGCGGTTCCTCCGGAGGCTCATTCCGCCTCTGAGGCTGGGTAATGTGTCTTTGGATCTCGCCTTCATCGTCTTGTTCATCGTGGTGAGCATCGCTATGGCAATATCCAGCAGTTTCGCGTAGTTTCAGATCAGTCCAGGCAACGTCCCCGGTGACCCCGGTGACGTTCGGGTGGGCTGCGGCTTCAGTCCATCTGATGGACGATTCGAGCCGTGAGCCCACTTTAGGTAACGTAGTCGTCAGGGCCATTCGCTCTACGACGAAAAGAACCAATGAGGTGACCAGATGGCTTTGACGCCAGAAGACGTTGTCAACAAGCGCTTTCAGCCGACGAAGTTCCGTGAAGGATACGACCAGGATGAGGTCGACGACTTCCTTGACGAGATCGTCGTGGAGCTCCGCCGTCTGAACCAGGAGAACGAGGAGCTCCGCAAGGAGCTCGCCGCCAAGGGCGGCGACGTTGTCGTGGTGGAATCCGTGACGGAGGAGACCGTCGCAGAGGAGGCTCCGAAGCCGAAGCCGGAGCCCGTGAAGGAGGAGGCCCCCAAGGCCGCTCCCGTGGCAGCCGCCGCAGAGCCCGCTCCTGTCACGTCCGCCATTCCGGCGTCCGCGGAGTCCGCGGCCGGCCTGCTCGCCATGGCGCAGCAGATGCACGACAAGCACGTCGCCGACGGCGCTGCTCAGCGTGACAAGATCATCGCCGAGGCTCAGATCGAAGCGAGCACTCTGGTCAACGATGCTCAGGAGAAGTCCCGTCAGGTGCTCGGTGTTCTGGAGCAGCAGCGCTCCGTCCTCGAGCGCAAGGTGGATCAGCTGCGTGGCTTCGAGCGCGACTACCGCAGCCGCCTGAAGACCTACATCGAGGGTCAGCTCCGCGACCTCGAGTCCCGTGGCTCGGTCGCCGCTGAGAACAGCGAACAGAGCTCCGAGAGCTGATTCGCACGGCATTCAGGCCGGTGACCGGATTTCCGGTCACCGGCCTTGCCGTGTCTTGACCGGGTGGACCGCTTCACCCGGGGCTGGGCCTGCACGGTCCCGCCTGGAACGCGAGAACTTCCGAGGATGTGACCCACATGAGCACCAGGCCCGAAGAACAGGGACCTGAGTCCCAGGAACCCGAGGCGACGCCGGCCCCTGCCGCTGTTCGCGACGGCGGACGGCGCGGTGTCTCCGGCGTGAGCAAGGCGGTGATCGGTCTGTTCGCGGCCGCCGCCGTGTTCGCCTACGTGCTGGACCAGCTGAGCAAATACTGGGTCAGCACCACCATGGAGGAGGGGGAGCGGATCGCGGTCCTGCCTCCGGTCCTGCACTGGTACTACATCCGGAACTCCGGCGCGGCCTTCTCCATCGGCGAGAACTTCACCTGGGTGTTCACCATCATCATGGCGTGCGTCTCCGTCGCGGTGCTGATCTTCATCCGCCGTGTGGGCTCGCTCTGGTGGGGTCTGGCGCTCGGATTCCTGCTCGGCGGGGCACTCGGCAACCTGACCGACCGGCTGTTCCGGCCGCCGTCGTTCGCCATGGGCCATGTGGTGGACTTCATCCAGTTGCCCAATTTCGCCATCTTCAACATCGCCGACTCGGCCGTCGTGTGCGGCGTCTCCATCATCGTGATCCTGACCCTGCGCGGGATCGGCGCGGATGGACGCAAGCTCTCGGCCGCCAAACAGGACGGCTCTGCGGAAGGGGACCACTCATGAGCGGCCTGCCGGAGGAGGAGGGGACGACGGCGGCGCAGACCGTGGTCGTGCCGGAGGAATATGCGGGCAAGAGGGCCGACGCCGGGCTGGCCGCGCTGCTGGGCCTCTCCCGTTCGGCTGTCGCCCAGGCCGTGGCCGAAGGGCGAGTGAGCGTGGACGGCGCCGTCCCGGCGAAGTCCTTCAAGCTGTCCGCGGGGCAGACCGTGGTGGTGCAGCCCTCTGAGAAGCGTGACCCGCTGGAAGTGGTGGTGGAAGAAGTGGACGGACTGGACATCCTGCTGGATGACGAGGACTTCGTGGTGGTGGACAAGCCGGTGGGCGTGGCCGCACATCCGTCACCCGGGTGGGTCGGTCCGACCGTGGTGGGCGGCCTGGCCGGAGCCGGCTACCGCATCTCCACCTCGGGCGCTCCGGAGCGGGCAGGCATCGTGCACCGTCTGGACGTCGGGACCAGCGGCGTGATGGTGGTGGCCAAGACCGAACACGCGTACACGCTGCTCAAGCGTGCCTTCAAGGAGCGGACGGTCGACAAGGTCTATCACACGGTGGTCCAGGGGCTGCCCGACCCACTGAAGGGCACCATCGACGCGCCCATCGGCCGTCATCCCGGCCACGATTGGCGGTTCGCCGTGATCGAGGACGGCAGGCCTTCGGTGACGCACTACGAAGTCCTCGAAGCCTTCGGTCGGGCCAGCCTTCTGGAGGTCCATCTGGAAACCGGCCGCACCCACCAGATCCGCGTGCACTTCTCGGCCCTCCGGCACCCTTGCGCTGGGGACCTGACGTACGGGGCGGATCCGCGGCTTGCGGCCGACCTCGGCCTGACCCGCCAGTGGCTGCACGCGAAGCAGCTCAGCTTCGACCACCCCCGCACCGGGGAACGGGTCACGGTGTCCAGCGAGTACCCGCAGGACCTCGCCTACGCCCTGGAGCGGCTCCGCGACGGACTCTGATCCGGGCTGCGTCGCGCCGCGCACCGGTGGGGTGCTGCGCGTAAGATGGACGGGTGGCAAATCAGGATTCCTTCGTCCATCTGCACACTCACACCGAATACTCCATGCTGGACGGTGCGGCCAAGCTGGGGGAGCTCTTCGCCGAGACCAATCGGCTGGAGATGCCCGCCCTGGCCATCACGGACCACGGCTACCTTTTCGGTGCCCATGACTTCTGGAAGAAGGCCAAGGACGCCGGGGTGAAGCCCATCATCGGCGTCGAGGCGTATGTGGCCCCGGGGACCCACCGCACCGATAAGAGCAGGGTGCGCTGGGGCGATGAAAGCCAGCGCAGCGACGACGTCTCAGGTGGTGGCGCGTACACCCACATGACGCTCCTGAGCTACAACAACACCGGCATGAGGAACCTGTTCCGGGCCTCGTCGATCGCGTCGCTGGACTCCGTGTTCGGCAAGTGGCCGCGCTTGGACCGGGAACTGCTGAACACGTATGCCGAGGGTCTGATCGCCACCACGGGCTGCCCGTCGGGCGAAGTCCAGACCCGCCTGCGGCTGGGCCAGTACCGCGAGGCGCTTGAGGCCGCGGCGGAGTTCCGTGACATCTTCGGCAAGGAGAATTACTACTGCGAGCTGATGGACCACGGGCTGTCCATCGAGACCAGGATCCGTGAGGACCTGCTGCGGCTGGCGAAGGACCTGGACCTTCCGCTCGTGGCCACGAACGACCTGCACTACACCCACCAGCACGATGCCAAGGCGCATGAGGCCCTGCTGGCCATCCAGTCCGGATCCACGCTGCTGGAGCCGAGCTACGACGAGGGCGGCTCCCGCTTCGCCTTCTCCGGCACGGGCTACTACCTGAAGTCTCCACGGGAGATGCGGGAGCTGTTCCGCGATCTCCCTGATGCCTGTGACAACACCCTCGCGATCGCCGAGCGCTGCGAGGTCGGTTTCACCCACAACAACTACATGCCGAAATTCCCCTGCCCGCCCGGGGAGAATGAGGACTCCTGGCTGGTCAAGGAGGTGGAGAAGGGCCTTCAGTACCGCTACCCCCTGGGCATCCCGGACGACGTCCGCAAGCAGGCGGAGTACGAACTCGGCATCATCACGAGCATGGGCTTCCCCGGCTACTTCCTCGTGGTGGCCGACTTCATCAACTGGGCCAAGGACCACGGCATCCGCGTCGGTCCGGGCCGTGGTTCCGGCGCCGGCTCCATGGTGGCCTACGCCCTGCGCATCACCGACCTCGACCCTCTCCGCCACGGCCTGATCTTCGAACGCTTCCTGAACCCGGACCGCGTCTCCATGCCCGACTTCGACGTCGACTTCGATGATCGCCGCCGTCCGGAGGTCATCGACTACGTGACCCGGAAGTACGGCGACGAGCGCGTGTCCATGATCGTCACCTACGGCACGATCAAGACCAAGCAGGCCCTCAAGGACTCCTCCCGTGTTCTGGGCTACCCGTTCAGCATGGGGGAGACCCTGACCAAGGCGCTGCCGCCGGCGGTCATGGCCAAGGACATCCCGCTCAAGGACATCGAGGATCCCAAGGCCAAGCGGTACGGCGAGGCCGGCGACTTCCGGGAACTGCTGAAGACCGATCCGGAGGCGGCCAAGGTCTTCGAGACGGCGCTGGGCCTGGAGGGCCTGAAGCGCCAATGGGGTGTGCACGCCGCCGGTGTGATCATGTCCTCGGACCCGATCATCGACGTCGTGCCGATCATGCGCCGCATCCAGGACGGCCAGGTCATCACCCAGTTCGACTACCCCACCTGTGAGGGCCTCGGCCTGATCAAGATGGACTTCCTGGGTCTGCGAAATCTGACGATCATCTCGGACGCCATCGAGAACATCAAGCTCAACCGGGGCATCGACCTGGACCTGGAGAAGCTGGAACTGGACGACCAGCCCTCCTACGAGCTCCTGGCCCGCGGTGACACGCTCGGCGTCTTCCAGCTCGACGGCGGGCCGATGCGCTCCCTGCTCAAGCTCATGAAGCCTGACAACTTCGAAGACATCTCCGCCGTGCTCGCGTTGTACCGCCCCGGCCCCATGGGCGCCAACGCCCACACCGATTACGCGCTCCGCAAGAACGGCCTGCAGCCGGTGGTCCCGATCCACCCGGAGCTCGAGGAGCCGCTCAAGGACATCCTGGGCGGGACCTTCGGCCTGATCGTGTATCAGGAGCAGGTCATGGCCGTGGCGCAGAAGCTCGCAGGCTACTCTCTCGGCCAGGCCGACATCCTCCGCCGCGCCATGGGCAAGAAGAAGAAGGAGGAGCTGGACAAGCAGTTCGCAGGCTTCCAGCAGGGCATGCTGGACAACGGCTACTCCGCGGAAGCGGTCAAGACCCTCTGGGACATCCTGCTGCCCTTCTCCGACTACGCCTTCAACAAGGCCCACTCGGCCGCGTACGGTGTGGTCTCCTACTGGACCGCCTACCTCAAGGCGCACTACGCGCCGGAGTACATGGCGGCGCTGCTCACGAGCGTCGGGGACGACAAGGACAAGTCCGCCATCTACCTCAACGAATGCCGTCGCATGGGCATCACGGTGCTCCCGCCGGACGTCAATGAGTCCGAGCTGACGTTCACCCCGGTGGGCAACGACATCCGCTTCGGCATGGGCGCCATCAGGAACGTGGGCGCCAACGTCGTCAATGCCATGGTGGAGACCCGCAAGGAGAAGGGCGCCTTCACCACTTTCTCGGACTTCCTCCAGAAGGTCCCGGCCGTGGTCTGCAACAAGCGCACCATCGAATCGCTCATCAAGGCCGGCGCCTTCGACTCGATGCCGGGCAACCGGCGGTCCCTCGTCATGATCCATGAAGAGGCCATCGACTCGGTCATCACCCTGAAGCGCAACGAGGCGAACAACCAGTTCGACCTGTTCAGCGCCCTGGATGACGCCTCGCCCGACTCCGGGCTCACCGTGGAGATCCCGGATCTGCCGGAGTGGGAGAAGAAGGACAAGCTGAGCTTCGAGCGGGACATGCTCGGGCTGTACGTCTCGGACCATCCCCTCCAGGGAATGGAGACCGCGCTGAGCGGCCTCGCGGACACCTCCGTGGCCAGCGTGATGAGCGACGACGGCCCGCCCGACGGCGCGATCGTCACCATCGCGGGCATGATCACCTCGCTGAGCCGCCGGGTGGCGAAGTCCAGCGGCAACGCCTACGCCCGGGCGGAGATCGAGGATCTGAGCGGTTCGCTCGAGACCATGTTCTTCGGCCAGGTCTACGGCCCGATCGCCACCATCCTCGCGGAGGATCTGATCGTGGTGGTCAAGGGCCGTGTGCAGCGGCGCGACGACGGTTCCGTGACGCTCAACTGCATGGAGCTGAGCGTGCCGGACCTGAGCCAGGCGGAGGGCAACGGCCAGCTGATCATCAGTCTGCCGACGCACAAGGCGACCGAGGATCTGGTCTCCCGCCTGGGCGAAGTCCTCCGCAGCCACAGTGGGCGTGCCGAGGTGCGGCTCAAGCTGCAGGGCACGCGGAGCATCGAGCTCATGCGCCTGGGACGGAACTTCACGGTGGACCCGAACCCGTCCCTGTACGCCGATCTGAAAGTGCTGCTGGGTCCGGCCTGCCTGGACGCGTAGGCGCTCCGCCGCAGCCCGCCGTGGGGCCCGTGCGGGCCGGCGGCGGGCGTGTGACGTGGGCGCTTTCGGCGACCGTCTCCAGGATCGATAAACTGGAACGGTGACTGACACCCGTGACGCATCCCTGAACCGAGCCGACTTCTTCCGCACCGTGGATCTCCGCGGTCGCCATCTGAGCCGGACCGAGCTGAAGGCGGCGGTTCCCCGGGTGCACGAGGAATCGAACCTGAAGGCCGAGGAGGCCGTGCGGGGCATCATCGCCGAGGTCCGGGCGGGCGGTCACCGCGCGCTCCGTGATCTCGCCCAGCGTTTCGACGGAGTCGCCCAGGAGAGCGTGCACGTCCCGCGGGAGGCGCTCCGGGAGGCCCTGGACGGGCTCGACTCCGGGGTCCGCGCGGCACTGGAGGAGTCGATCCACCGGGCCCGGCGCTTCGCGGAAGCTCAGCGGCCGGCGGACGTGGAGACGGTCCTGGCGGAGGGCGCCGTCGTGCGCCAGCGCTGGATCCCGGTGAACCGCGTCGGCCTGTACGTCCCGGGAGGCCTGGCACCGCTGGCAAGCTCCGTGATCATGAACGTCGTCCCGGCCCTGGCCGCCGGGGTGGAGTCGGTTGCGCTCGCCTCGCCTCCCCAGAAGGACTTCGGCGGGCTGCCCCACCCCACCATCCTCGCGGCCGCCGAACTGCTCGGCGTGGAGGAGGTCTACGCGATCGGAGGCGCCCAGGCGATCGTGGCCTTCGCCTACGGTGTGCCGGCCGATGGCCAGGAGGAAGCCCTGGAGGCCGTGGACCTGGTGACCGGCCCCGGCAACGTCTACGTGGCCACCGCCAAGAAGCTCGTCAGGGGAGTGGTGGGCATCGATTCCGAAGCCGGGCCCACGGAGATCGCCGTCCTGGCCGATGCGACGGCGCAGCCGGCCCTCGTGGCCGCGGATCTCATCAGCCAGGCGGAGCACGACCCCCGCGCCTCCAGCGTGCTGGTGACCACTTCGGTGGAGCTGGCCCAGGCCGTGCGGGAGGAGCTGGTCCGGCAGGCGGGCGCCGCACGCCACGCTGAACGGATCCTGACCGCGCTGTCCGGTCCCCAGTCCGGTGTGGTCCTGGTGGACGATATGGAACAGGGGATCGCCGTCGCCGATGCCTACGCCGCCGAACACCTGGAGATCATGACGGCGGACGCCCCGGCGGTCGCCGCCCGCATCCGGAATGCCGGGGCGATCTTCGTCGGCGACTACTCGCCGGTGAGCCTGGGCGATTACTGCGCGGGGTCGAACCACGTGCTGCCCACGTCCGGCACGGCGTTGTTCTCGTCCGGTCTGAACGTGACCACGTTCCTGCGTGCGGTCCAGGAGATCGAGTACTCGCGGGAGGGCCTGTCCGAGGTCCGCACACACATCGAGGAGCTCGCCGAGGCCGAGAACCTGCCCTCGCACGGGGAAGCGGTCTCCATCCGCTTCCGCTGAGTGGCTGGAACGCCGGAAACCACAAGATGTGGTAATTACATCCTTGTATTTTTACAAGATGTAGTTCTAAACTGACTTCAGCCATAGAGGAGGCGTAGTGTACTGTCCGTTTTGCCGTAACGCCGACTCCCGGGTGGTGGACAGCCGGGTCACCGAGGACGGCTCGTCCATCCGACGGCGCCGCCAGTGCACCAATTGCTCGCGGCGCTTTACCACGGTGGAGACCACCAGCCTCTCGGTGCTCAAGCGCTCCGGCGTGGCGGAACCGTTCAGCCGCAGCAAGGTCATCAACGGCGCCCGGAAGGCCTGTCAGGGCCGGCCGGTGACCGAGGACGACCTGGCCGTCCTGGCGCAGGAGGTCGAGGAGTCGGTCCGCGCCAGCGGTGCGGCCGAGATCAAGGCCCATGAAGTGGGACTGGCGATCCTGGAGCCGTTGCGGCGCCTGGATGAGGTCGCCTATCTGCGCTTCGCGAGCGTGTACCAGGACTTCGATTCGCTGGACGATTTCGAGAAGGCGATCGCGCGGCTCAGGTCCCAGAAGGACTGAACCCCGAAAAGGAGGGGCCACAGAGCTCCCGGTGCCGGCGGAGGGGAAGCCGTCCGCACCGGGTCCCAACGGAGAGGGCCTGTCAGCCACTGGCTGACCCCACGATGCCCGCCTCGTTCTTGAGCTTGGCCGGGATGATGGGGGTGCGCAGATCAAGCCGCGGAAGGTACTCGTCCGCACGCTTGGAGATCCCGCCGCCCACGATGAACAGCTCGGGGGAGAACAGCATCTCGACGTGGCTGAAGTAACGCTGCAGCTTGACCGAGTACTCCTCCCAGCTCAGGCCGTCGCGCTCACGGGCCACCGCGGAGGCCTTGGACTCGGCGTCGAAACCGTCCAGTTCCAGGTGACCCAGTTCCGCATTCGGGACCAGCTTGCCGTCGAAGATGAACGCCGAGCCGATGCCCGTGCCCAGGGTGATCACCAGGACGGTGCCGTCCACGTCCTCGCCCGCGCCGTAGCGCACCTCGGCCAGGCCGGCGGCGTCGGCGTCGTTGATGACCTCGACGGGGCGTTGCAGGCGCTCCGAGAGCAGCGCGTTGATGTCGACGCCGATCCAGGACTTGTCCACATTGGCCGCGAGGCGGCACACGCCGTGCTGGATGATGCCCGGGAAGGTGACACCCACGGGCGCCTTGACGTCCGGAGCGTCCTCACGGGAGCAGAGCTCGTCCACGATCTGCGCGACCACTTCGGAGACGGCTTCGGGAGTGGCGGGCTGGGGCGTGGGGATGCGGAAGCGCTCACCCACCAGCTTGCCGTTCTTCAGGCTGACGATTCCACCTTTGATCCCGGTGCCGCCGATGTCGACGCCGATCATGGCCGGGTGCTTCTTACCGGTGTTCTCGTTCTTGCTCACGCTGATCCTTCGGTGCTGCGGACGGTTGCAGGGGGCAGGCAGGCGCCTACGGCACTGTGAGAATCTCAGCGCCGGTGTCGGTCACCACCAGGGTGTGCTCAAATTGCGCGGTCCGTTTGCGGTCCCGGGTCAATACGGTCCAGTCGTCCGGCCACATATCCCACTCGATGGTGCCGAGCGTGAGCATGGGTTCAATCGTAAACGTCATGCCCGGCTCGATCACAGTGTTGTAGGCCGGTGCGGCGTCGTAGTGCGGAATTATTAAGCCCGTGTGAAACGCCTCGCCCACCCCGTGGCCGGTGAAGTCGCGGACCACGCCGTAGCCGAAGCGCTTGGCGTAGGACTGGATGGTGCGTCCGATGACGTTGATCTCGCGTCCGGGGGCCACGGCTTTGATGGCGCGGCGCAGGCTCTCCTCGGTCCGTTCGACCAGCAGACGGGATTCTTCATCGACGTCGCCGACCAGGAAGGTGTAATTGGTGTCGCCGTGCACGCCGTGGATGTAGGCCGTGATGTCGATGTTGAGGATGTCCCCGTCCTCGACCACCGTGCAGTCGGGGATGCCGTGGCAGATGACCTCGTTGAGGGAGGAGCAGAGGGACTTCGGGAAGCCGCGGTATCCCAGCGTGGACGGGTACGCCCCGTGGTCCAGCAGGAATTCGTGGCCCACGGCGTCCAGTTCGTCCGTGGTGACGCCTGGCTTGATGTGCTTGCCCACTTCCACGATCGCCTGGGCCGCGATCCGGCTGGCGATCCGCATCTTCTCGATGGTCTCCGGCGTCTTCACGGCGCTGCCGGTGAACTTGGCGGGAGCCGGCCGGTCCACATATTCGGGCCGCTCGATGTTCGGCGGCACAGGACGACGCGGGCTCACGATTCCGGGGGTGAGCTTACCCAGAGGTGCGGTTTCAGCTACTGGTGGCATACGTTTGATAGTAGTCGTCACTCACGAGGAGGAATGGAATCATGCCGCAGTACTGGTACAACATGGTCACCCACCAGGTGGAAGAGGATGCCATGAGTGATTGGAGCCAGCTCCTGGGCCCCTACGAGACGCGTGAAGAGGCCGAGAAGGCCCCGGAGAGCGTGCAGCGGCACAACGAAGCCTGGGAAAAGGGCGACGAGGACTGAGCCGTCCTCGGTCCTGTAAAAGGACCTAGAAGGAGTGTTCCGGGCCGGGGAAGGACCCGTCCCGGACCTCCTCGCCATAGTTCCGCGCCCCCTCGAGAAGGGTCTGCCGGAGCTGGGCGTACTGCTTGACGAAACGTGCCATGCGCCCGCCGCGCAGGCCCATGGCATCCTGCCAGACCAGGACCTGTCCCGTGGTGACGTTGCCGGCGCCGATGCCGACGGTGGGGATCGTGAGGGCGGCGTCCACCTGCGCGGCGGTGTCCGCAGGCACCATCTCCATCAGCACGGCGAAGGCGCCGGCCTCCTGAAGTGCCAGGGCGTCCTCCACGAGCCGAGCGGCGTCGTCGCCCCGGCCCTGCACCCGGTAGCCGCCCAGGGCGTGCTCGCTCTGCGGGGTGAATCCGATGTGGCCCATGACCGGGATCCCGGCCTGGACCATGGCGCGCACGGTGTCCGCGTAGTAGGCGCCGCCCTCCATCTTGACGGCGTGAGCGAGGCCCTCCTTCAGGAAACGGACCCCCGTGGTGACGGCCTGCTCGATCGAGGCCTCATAGGAGCCGAACGGCAGATCCGCGAGCACCAGGGCGCGCTTGGCGGCCCGGGCGACAGCGCGGGTCAGGGGGAGCAGTTCGTCCACGGTGACCGGGAGGCTGGTCTCATTGCCGAAGACGTTGTTCGACGCGGAATCACCGATCAGCAGCACCTCGATCCCGGCTTCGTCGAAGATCTCGGCCGTGTACTGCTCATAGGCGGTCAGCATGGCGAAGTGACGGCCTTCCGCCTTGGCGGCCTGCAGATGGTGCAGGCGCACTCGTCCGGCCGGGGCGGACGACGACGCGGGGCCGCTGCCGTACGGGGCGCTCGTCTCGCCCGGGGTGCTTGAGCTGGCGGATTCACTGTGCGTCATGCAACCGAGCTTAATGCTGAACCGCAGGAGGCGCCGAATTGCGGGACGCCGTGGGAATGACGGCCCACGGAGCGCCCGCCCTGGGTAGAGTTGCATGCAGCACAGTACAGCCCCGGCCGGTGCCGGGATCCAGAGGGAAGCGAGGGCAGCATGGACCGCCAACAGGAATTCGTGCTCCGGACCATTGAGGAGCGCGACGTCCGGTTCGTCCGGCTCTGGTTCACAGACGTGGTGGGCTCTCTGAAGTCGGTGGCGCTGGCTCCCGCTGAGGTGGAGGGCGCGTTCGCCGAGGGCCTCGGCTTCGACGGCTCCTCGATCGAGGGGCTGGCCCGTGTCTACGAGTCCGACATGCTGGCCCAGCCGGACCCTTCCACGTTCCAGATCCTGCCCTGGCGCGGTGAGACCGAGCAGACGAGCCGCATGTTCTGCGACATCCTCACCCCGGACGGCCAGGCCAGCGCGGCGGATCCCCGCAACGTCCTCAAGCGGACGCTCGCGAAGGCCGCGGACATGGGGTTCACCTGTTACACGCACCCGGAGATCGAGTTCTACCTGCTCAAGTCGGACAAGCCGGGTCCGGACGGTCTGCCCGTGCCCGTGGACGAGGGCGGCTATTTCGACCACGTCCCCGGTGGCGTGGCGCAGGACTTCCGCCGCACCGCGGTCACCATGCTGGAGTCGGTGGGCATCTCCGTGGAATTCAGCCACCATGAGGCCGGCCCGGGCCAGAACGAGATCGATCTGCGCTACGCGGACGCCCTGCAGACCGCGGACAACATCATGACGTTCCGCACCATCATCAAGGAGGTGGCGCTCCAGCAGGGCAGCTACGCCACCTTCATGCCGAAGCCGTTCACGCAGCACCCGGGTTCCGGGATGCACACGCACTTCTCGCTCTTCGAAGGCGACACCAATGCCTTCCACGAGGCCGGAGCCGAGTACGAACTGTCCCGCACCGCGCGCCAGTTCATCGCCGGCATCCTGCGCCACGCGCCCGAGTTCACGGCCATCACCAACCAGTTCGTGAACTCCTACAAGCGTCTCTGGGGCGGGGGAGAGGCCCCCAGCTACGTCTCCTGGGGCCACAACAACCGTTCCGCGCTGGTCCGGGTGCCCCTCTACAAGCCGGGCAAGGGCAATTCCGCCCGGGTGGAGTACCGGGGCATCGACTCCGCGGCCAATCCGTACCTTGCCTATGCGGCCCTGCTGGGCGCGGGTCTGAAGGGGATCGAGGAGGGCTACGACCTCACCTCGCCGTCCGAGGAGGACATCGCCTCGCTGTCCACGGCCGAACGCCGGGCCCTGGGCCACGATCCGCTGCCCGCCAGCCTGCATGACGCGATCAACGCCATGGAGAACTCCGAGTTCATGGCGGAGATCCTGGGCGAGCAGGTGTTCCAGCACTTCCTGCGGAACAAGCGCGCCGAGTGGAACGACTACCGTCTGCAGGTGACGCCGTACGAACTCCAGCGCAACCTGGGGATCCTCTAACGCTGTGGCGATGAGTGTCGCCCGTCGTCTCATCGCGGCGGGATTCAGCGATGTGGAACGGGCCGAGCGTTTCCTGGCGGCTCCCGAGCTGGACGGCGTGGACCGTGATCTCCTGTTCAGCGGGCTGGTTCAGTCCGCCAACCCCGATGAGGCGCTCCTGTCCCTGGTCCGGCTCCTGGAGAAGGAGAAGCCCGGGCCGGGGCCCGTGGGGCGGCTGCTGACCGGGGACCCGGAGGACGCCGAGGCGATGTACCGGCTGCTCGGCAGCTCCGTGGCGCTGGCCGATTTCCTGATCCGGAACCCCGAGGAGAAGAGTCTCCTCGGGGTGCGGGTCAGCCCCGAGCCGGTCCGGATCCCGGGTGACGAGCTGCGCACCTCCCTGCTGGCCTCCGTCGGGGCAGACCCCCGGGCGGCCACGCCGGTCGCCACTCTGAGCGGAGAGCAGGCCCAGAGCGCGCTGCGGGTCCGGTACCGCAGGCACCTGACCGACCTGGCCATCCGGGACCTCGGCGCCGCCGACCCCCGGGACTACATGCCTCTGGTGGGGGCGGAGCTGGCCGATCTGGCCGCCGCCGCGCTGGACGCCGCGCTGGCGGTCGCCCGGGCCGAGGCCGCCGAGAAGTTCTCGCCCCTGGAGGTGGAGGCCGTCCGGCTCGCGATCGTGGGCATGGGCAAATGCGGCGCCCGCGAACTCAACTACATCTCCGACGTCGACGTCATCTACGTCCTCGACTCCGACGGACTGGACGAGGTCCGTGGTGTGGAGATCGGGACCTTTCTGGCCGGGGCACTCTCCCGGATCATCTCCCATCCCGGGCGGGAGCCCGGCCTGTGGGAGGTGGATGCCAACCTCCGGCCGGAAGGCAAGGACGGTCCGCTGGTCCGCACGCTCGAATCGCACCGGCAGTACTACGCCCGCTGGGCGCAGAGCTGGGAGTTCCAGGCCCTGCTGAAGGCCCGGGCCATGGCCGGCGACCCGGAGCTGGGCCGGCGTTACGAGGACATGGTGGAGCCCCTGGTCTGGTCCTCCGCAGGACGCGAGGGATTCGTCGAATCGGTGCAGGCCATGCGCCGCCGGGTCACGGATAACATCCCCGCCGCCGAGCTGGCCCGTCAGATCAAGCTCGGTCCCGGAGGGCTGCGGGACGTCGAATTCACGGTCCAGCTGCTCCAGCTGGTCCACGGCAAGGCGGATCCCTCACTCCGCGTCCGCGACACCACCTCTGCCATCGCGGCTCTGTCGCACGGCGGGTACATCGGCCGGTCCGATGCTTCAGAATTCGATCGGGCTTACCGGCAGCTGCGTGTGATCGAGCACCGGATCCAGATGGTGCGGATGCGCCGGACCCACCTCATGCCGGAGAAGCCGGAGGAGCTCCGTGCCCTGGCGCGCGCCGTCGAAGGCTCACTCGGCACCGCACGCCCGACGGCGGACAGCCTCCTGACGTCCTGGCAGAAGACGAAGCGGCGTGTCCGGGAGCTTCATGAGCAGATCTTCTACCGCCCGCTCCTCGGCACGGCCGCGTCGCTGAGCTCGGACGAGGCCCGCCTGAGTCCCGAAGCCGCCTCCGCCCGCCTGGCGGCCCTCGGCTACCGCGACCCCGAGGGCGCCATGCGCCATATCGCCGCGCTGACGAGTGGTGTGAGCCGTCGGGCCGCCCTCCAGCGGCAGCTCCTGCCGGTGCTGCTGGGCTGGCTCGCCGAAGGCCTGGATCCCGACGCCGGCCTGCTCGCGTTCCGCCGGGTCAGCGAGGCCCTCGGCGCCACCCACTGGTACCTAGGACTCCTGCGGGACTCCCAGGCGGCAGCCGAACGGCTGTGCCACGTCCTGTCGGATTCCCGGCTGATCGCGGACCTCCTGGAGGTGTCTCCGGAGTCCGTGGCCTGGCTGGGCAACAACAAGGAACTCGCCCCGGTGCCGTTCGAGGCGCAGTGGCAGGAGATCCGGTCCAAGATGGCCCGGCATCAGGACCCCTCCAGCGCCATGCGGCTCATCCGGCTGATCCGCCGCCGCGAGATCCTGCGCACGGCGATCGCCGACGCGGCGGGGATCCTCGACCAGAACGGTGTGTCCCACGCCCTGGCCGACGCGGACCGGGCCGCCATCCTCGGGGCGCTGCATGTGGCCGAACGTCAGGCGGAGGCGCAGGGCGGTCTCCTGACCCGGGTGCTCGTGGTGGCCATGGGACGGCAGGGCGGCCGTGAGATCGGCTACGGCTCCGACGCGGACGTCATGTACGTGCACCAGGCCCTCCCCGGCGTCGCCGACGAAGACGCCCAGAAACAGGCGCTTCAGATCGTGGGCCAGATCTCCAGTCTGCTCACCCAGCCGCTCAAACCCGCCATCCTGGCCGAACGGGTGCTCTCGCTGGACGCCGATCTGCGCCCCGAGGGCAAGAACGGGCCCATGGTCCGTTCGCTCGACGCCTTCCGGGCCTACTACGAGCGCTGGTCGCTCGTCTGGGAGGCCCAGGCCCTGCTCCGGGCGCGGCCCATCGCCGGGGACGATCTGCTGGGCGAGGCGTTCCTGGAACTGATCAACCCGATCCGCTACCCGGAACACCTCTCACCCCAGGAGGAGCGGGAGATCCGGCGCATCAAGGCCCGGGTGGAGACGGAACGGCTGCCGCGCGGCGCCGACCCCTCGCGGCACGTCAAGCTGGGCCGCGGCGGTCTGAGCGATGTCGAGTGGCTGGTGCAGCTCCGCCAGCTGGAGCACGCACACCGGCATCCGGAATTGAGGACCACCTCCACTCTGGAGGCCCTCACGCAGCTGGCCCGGCTGGGGCTGATGGCCGAGGAGGATGCCGCGCTGCTGGCCGATGCCTGGCGCCTCGCCAGTCGCGTCCGGAGTGCCAATGTCATCTGGTCCGGAAAGGCCTCAGACCTCCTGCCGTCCGCACGGCGGGACCTTGAAGCCGTGTCCCGCTGGTGCGGGCACCCGGCTTCCCACGCCGCCGAATTCGAGGAGCAGTACCTGCGCCTGACGCGACGCGCTCGGGCGGTTTTCGACCGGGAGTTCTACGGACAGCGCTGAACGCTCTGTCCGCGACGAAAGGATCAAGGGATGAATCGTCCACCGTGGGAAACCTCGCGGCAGAAAGAGGGGGGTGGGTCACGACGCGGTCGGGCCCGCCACACCTCCCGGCCCGGGCTGACCGTCCTGGCACGGGCCGGAGTGGCACTGCTGACGGCATGTCTCGCCGTCGTCGGGCTCGCCGTGCCCGCAGCCTCCGCTGCAGCGCCGCACGACGTGAGCGGCAAGAAGTTCGTGATCGGCACGGACACCACGTTCGCACCGTTCGAGTTCCGTGACCCCTCCGGTGAGCTCACCGGCATCGACATGGATCTCATCCGGGACATCGCCAAGCGCGGTGGTTTCGAAGTGGAGATCAAGTCACTCGGCTTCAACGCGGCGCTCCAGGCGCTGTCCTCCAACCAGGTGGACGGTGTGATCGCGGGCATGTCCATCACGGACAAGCGCAAGCAGGTCTACGACTTCTCCGATCCGTACTTCGAATCCGGTGTTCAGATGGCCGTGGCCAAGAGCAACACCGACATCAAGGGTTACGAGGACCTCAAGGGCAAGACGGTCACCGCCAAGACCGGCTCCGAAGGGGAGACGGCGGCCAAGGAACTGTCCGGCAAGTACGGCTTCACGGTGAAGTCCCTGGACCAGTCGGCCACGATGTATGAACTGGTGAAGTCCGGCAACGCGGTGGGCGTGTTCGACGACTACCCCGTGCTGGCGTACGGCATCAGCCAGAACAACGGGCTCAAGACCGTCACGGACAAGATCGCCGGCGGCAGCTACGGCTTCGCCGTCAACAAGGGCAAGAACCCGGAGCTTCTCGCGGCCTTCAACAAGGGCCTGTCCGAGATGAAGGCCGACGGTGAGTACCAGAAGCTGCTGGACAAGTACCTCAAGGCGCCGGAGGCCGCGGCATCGAGCAGCTTCTGGGACCTGCTCGTCCAGAGCTTCCCGGCGCTCATGAGCGGCTTGCGGAACACCGTGCTGGTCACCATCATCTCCTTCGCGGTGGCGATGGTCCTGGGTCTGTTCTTCGGTTTCCTGAAGATCTCCAGGAACGTGGTCGCTCGCGGGGTGGCGACCACGTTCGTCAACGTCTTCCGCGGCACGCCGCTGCTGGTCTGGGCGTTCTTCTTCTACTTCGGCATCCCCCAGCTGACGGGGCAGCCGATCAACATCTGGGTGGCCGGCGTCCTGACGCTGAGCCTCAACTCGGGCGCCTACATCACGGAGATCGTGCGCGGCGCCGTCCAGTCGGTGGATCCGGGACAGCTCGAAGCGGCCCGGAGCCTGGGTATGGGCTACGGCAAGTCGATGCAGAAGGTCGTGGTGCCGCAGGCGTTCAAGCTCATGACACCGTCCCTCATCAATCAGCTGATCATCATGCTGAAGGATTCGTCCTTGCTCCTGGCCATCGGCTTCGCCGAGCTGCTGTACCAGGGTCAGCAGATCTACGCGGGCAACTTCCGCATCACCGAGACTCTGGTGATCGTGGCGGCGCTGTACTTCGTGGTGATCATGCTGCTGACGCAACTGGCCAACTACGCGGACAGGAAGTTCAACAAATGAGCACGGGTGCAGAAACGGTCCGCGACGACCGGGCCGAGAAGGTCACGGTCACGGGCCTGAAGAAGTCCTTCGGCAGCAACGAGGTGCTCAAGGGCATCGACGCGGTCATCCATGAGGGCGAGGTGGTCGCCGTCATCGGCCCTTCGGGCTCGGGCAAGTCCACCTTCCTGCGCTGCCTGAACAAGCTGGAGGACATCTCCGGCGGCACAGTGCAGGTGAACGGCTATGACCTCACCGGCGCGAACGTGGACATCAACCAGGTCCGCCGCCAGATCGGCATGGTGTTCCAGCACTTCAACCTGTTCCCGCACATGACCGTCATCGAGAACATCATGCTGGCGCCGGTGGAGACCGGGAAGCTGGACAAGGCGGCGGCGCGGGCGCGTGGCCTGGAGCTGCTGGACCGCGTGGGTCTGGCAGCCAAGGCCGACGCCCGCCCGGTGTCCCTCTCCGGCGGCCAGAAGCAGCGTGTGGCGATCGCCCGCGCGCTGGCGATGAGCCCGGACATCATGCTCTTCGACGAGGCCACTTCGGCCCTCGACCCCGAAATGGTCGGGGAGGTCCTTCAGGTCATCAAGGACCTGGCCGCCGAAGGTATGACGATGGTCATGGTGACCCACGAGATGGGCTTCGCCCGTGAGGTGGCCGACCGGGTCATCTTCATGGCGGACGGGTTCATCTGCGAACAGGGCACGCCCGACGAGCTGTTCGGCAACCCTCAGCAGCAGCGGACCAAGGACTTCCTTTCCAAGGTCCTCTGAGCCGTGGGCGTCCGCGCGCGAGGCGTGCGGACCTGATCGACGACGACGGCGGCCGCCTCCCAGCACAGGGAGGCGGCCGCCGTCGTCGTCCAGGCTGTTGGCGAGGGTCTGTCAGAGGATCTCTTCGCGGTCCTGAAGTTCGATGACGCGTTCCTCCCGGAGCGCCCTCAGGGCGGAGGAGACGTGCAGTGCGCCGTGCACGCCGAAGTACTCGGGGAGGTCCTGCTCGGCGACGAAGCGCCAGCTGAGCAGTTCCTCCTCCTGCAGTGAGATGTCGGTGCCCTCGGGCAGGACGCCGCCGTCGTAGAGGAAGTTGAGGCCGTCACCCACCGGATCCGGGAAGGCCGAGTGGCCGATGATGAGGAGCGCGCCGGGCACGATGTCCAGGCCGAGCTCCTCCCGGCCCTCCCGGCGGGCGGCGGCTCGAGGCGCCTCCCCGGCGTCCACGGTGCCTCCGGGCAGGAGCCAGCCTTCCTTATAGTTCGGTTCGACGGCGAGGACCCTGCCCTCGCCGTCCCGGATCACCAGACCCGCGGCGACGCGTCGGCGGGGGAGTGTGCGGAAGTATTCGATGCTTTCCGGGCTGAGTTCGGACATGCCCCGAGCCTAGCAAGTGCGGGCCAGGAGGGAGAGGCCGGAGACCTCCCGCGACGGACCGCGGGCGCATAGTCTGTCTCCATGACTTCGGAACGGTGGCGGCAGGCCACGGAATGGCCGCTCATGGTCGCGGCGCTCGTCTTCCTGGCGGCGTACTCGGTGCAGGTCATCGGGGACGTCTCGGAACGTCAGGCGCAGATGCTGGAACTCATTCAGTGGATCACCTGGGGTGCCTTCACCGTGGACTACGTGGCGCGGCTGATCCTGGCTCCGCAGCGCTGGCGCTGGTTCGCGGGACATCTGCCGGATCTGGCGATGGTGGTGCTGCCGGTGCTGCGACCGTTGCGGCTTCTGCGGCTGGTGACGCTCCTGAAGGTCCTGTATGGAACGGCCGGCAAGGCGCTGCGCGGCAGGATCGTGACGTTCGTGGTGGTCTCCGCCGTCTTCCTGACCTACTGCGCCTCCCTCGCGGTGCTCGACGCCGAGCAGCACGCCGAGGGCGCGAACATCCTGTCATTCGGTGATGCCATCTGGTGGTCCCTCACCACGATCAGCACGGTCGGGTACGGGGACCACTACCCGGTGACCCTGATCGGCCGCGCGGTGGCCGCTGCCCTCATGGTCTCCGGGATCGCGGTTCTGGGCGTCGTCACCGCGTCGATCGGCTCGTGGCTGGTGGAACGGGTCTCGGCGACCGCCACCGTGGCCGTGGAACAGGCCGACGCCGATCTCCGGGGCCAGCTGGACCGCTTGCACGCCGAGGTGGCGCGGCTCGGCCGGATGCTGGAGCAGTCGCAGGACGCCCAGGCCGACCGGCCCGTGGGGGAGGAGAGTCCCGGACGACGTTCACCCGAGCTGTCGGGGATGGGGGCTGACGAATGAGCGAGGACGCCGGGTCGTTCGCGGGGATGCGCCGAGTACCCGATCAGGAGCGGGAGCTCGCCTGGCTGCTGGAGCAGCCGGGCATGGACGTCGTCACCGGACTTGACCCCGTCGGATGGGAGGACTCGACCTGGGTGCTCCATGCGATGTACGAGAACCAGCAGCGCAACGGCACCGGCACTTACGACGACGTGAGGCTGCTCAGGGTCGCCACGGGCGAAAGCGAGATGGTGGGCGCCATCGACCTGGACGCCGTGACCACCGACACCGGCATCCCGCTCGGCTACGTGGGGCACCCCGGGCCCGGGTGGTCACGATTGACCTGGGCGGACCTTCTGGCGCGTGAAGGGCGCGGCCTGAGCGATCCTTTCGGGGTTCCTCCGTGCTTCCGGTGGTTCACTGCGTTTTCTTTTCCGCTGGCCATTCAGCCGCCGCCGGAAGGTTCGATGGATTTCGAGACGTTCACCGACCTCATCGACGTCATCGCATCCCATGAACCTGCGGGCGCCGACACGGAGTGCTTCGCGTTCATGGGTTGTCTGGCCGTTCACATGGACCCGGACGATCCGTATCACCTGTGGAGGGGCGCACTCGGCGATCTCCCGACCCTTCTGGATCGCGAGGACCAGGATTACTACAACACCCCCACGAACTGGTGGCCTGTGGACCGTTCGTGGTTCGTGATGACTGATGCCGACCTCCAGGGCACGAAGATCAGCGGCTCCCACGGTCTGGTGGACACGATCCGCCGGGATCTCCACCTGGAAACCACGGATTGGACCCGTAGGACTTGACCATCGTCGTGTGGGCCGGAACACGGAGAAGGCAGGGCCTCGGAAACTGAATTCCGGGCCCTGCCTTCTCCGTGCGTGGCGATCGCGGCCTGTGTGCGGGCTATGCGCTGGTCAGCCGCGCCGTTCTGCTAGACGCCGTAGTAGAGCTCGAACTCGTAGGGGTTCGGGCGCAGCGACAGCGGGAGGATCTCGTTCTCGCGCTTGTAGGCGATCCAGGTGTCGATCAGGTCCTGGGTGAACACGCCACCGGCCTGCAGGAACTCGTTGTCGGCCTCAAGGGCTTCCAGAGCTTCCTCGAGGGAGCCCGGAGCCTTGGGGATGTCCTTGGCCTCCTCGGCGGGCAGCTCGTAGAGGTCCTTGTCGATCGGCGCCGGCGGCTCGATGCGGTTGCGGATGCCGTCGATGCCGGCCATCAGCTGGGCGGCGAACGCCAGGTACGGGTTGGAGGACGGGTCCGGAGCGCGGAACTCGATGCGCTTGGCCTTCGGGTTGGAACCCGTGACCGGGATACGGATGCCGGCGGAGCGGTTGCCCTGCGAGTACACCATGTTGACCGGTGCCTCGTAGCCCTTGACCAGGCGGCGGTAGGAGTTCACCGTCGGGTTGGTGAAGGCCAGCACGGCGGAGGCGTGCTTCAGCAGGCCGCCGATGTACCAGCGGGCCGTGTCGGACAGGCCGGCGTAGCCCTTCTCGTCGTAGAACAGCGGGGAACCGTCGGCCCACAGCGACTGGTGGCAGTGCATGCCCGAGCCGTTGTCACCGAAGACCGGCTTCGGCATGAAGGTGACGGACTTGCCCCAGGCGTCGGCGGTGTTCTTGATGACGTACTTGAACTTCTGCAGGTCATCGGCCGCCGCGGTCAGCGTGGTGAACTTGTAGTTGATCTCGGCCTGGCCGGCGGAACCGACCTCGTGGTGCGAACGCTCGACCTCGAGGCCCGCCTTGTCCAGCTCCACGCACATAGCGTCACGGAGGTCGGCCTGCTTGTCGGTCGGAGCGACGGGGAAGTAGCCACCCTTGACCGGGGTCTTGTAGCCGAGGTTGCCGCCCTCTTCCTCACGACCGGAGTTCCAGTGGGCTTCCTCGGAATCGATCTTGTAGAAGCTGCCCTGCGGGGAGGACTGGTACTGGACGTTGTCGAAGACGAAGAATTCGGCCTCGGGGGCGAAGAACGCGGTGTCCGCGATGCCGGTGGAAGCGAGGTAGGCCTCGGCCTTCTCGGCGACGCCACGGGGGTCACGGTGGTACGGCTCGCCGGTGCGCGGGTTCACGATGGAGAAGTTCAGCGCAAGGGTCTTCTCGATGCGGAAGGTGTCGATGAACGCGGAGGTCACATCGGGGATGAGCTGCATATCGGATTCGGCGATGCCCTGGAAGCCCCGGATGGAGGAGCCGTCGAAGAGCTGGCCGTTGACGAAGAAGTCCGCGTCGACCGTCTTGGCGGGAACGTTGAAGTGCTGCTGCACGCCCGGAAGATCGGTGAAACGGATGTCGACGAACTTGACGTCCTCATCCTTGATGAACTTGAGGACTTCGTCCGCACTGGTGAACATGCATGCTCCTAACAGAATTGGGCCGGTGGCCTGAAGGCGACGGCACCGGGTTCCGGCCAGGCCTCACCCAGCGGATCGCCCTGCCATCTACTGGTGAACAGCCTAGGCGGCGGGCATTACCCGGGAATGTCTGCATTGTTTCCGGGAGGTTACAACGGAGATGTGACGGGTGGTCGCTGGGGCCTGGTGGCTCCCGGTCGTACCTTCCTCACTCTACCGACAGCGCCGCCGCTCGGAGGCAGGCTCTCCGGGATGTGGACAGACCGGCGGAAAAGGCGCCCGCCACGGTCGGAGTGCCCCAGCGGATACCCTTGAGTGGTGGTGACTCGACGAGATCTAGGTTCCTGGCTGGAAGGCCCCGACACGACGCATATCAGCAAGTACCCGGGGGAGCGGCTCGGACTGCCGGAATCCGGACCCGGCTCGCTGGCCCGTGCGGGGCGCCGGATCCTGGCGATCTGCATCGACTGGGCCCTGTGCCTGCTGATCAGCAACTTCTTCTTCGACGGCAACTCCTGGGCCACTCTGGCCGTGTTCTTCGCGGAGCAGGCTGTCCTGGTCGGCACCCTGGGCTACAGCATCGGCCACCGGGTCTCCAACATCCACGTCGTCCGCCTGGATGGATCCCCGGCAGGCATTCCCGCCGCGCTGGTCCGTGCCGCGCTGCTCTGCCTCGTCATCCCCGCCATCATCTTCGACCCCGATCAGCGCGGTCTGCATGATAAGGCGATGAAGACCGTTCTGGTCCGCCGCTGAATCGTCCGTGCGGCCGCGCCGGCCTGTCCCGATGCCCCTGGAGGAGAGAACCCGATGATCGACCCCATCCCCGATGTCTCGCCCACCTCCCTCGCGGATCTGGTGGCCGAGGACCGGATCATGGACCCCGCCATCCGTCCGCTCTGGGACGGCATGCCCCGCGTCTCCGGTCCCGCGCATGTGGTGCAGTGCGCGCCCGGTGACAATCTGATGATGCACACCGCGATCTACCGCGCGGCTCCCGGCTCCGTGATCGTCGTCGACTCCGGCGGCACCCGCCTCGCGGTGGCCGGCGGCAACGTCTGCGCCGTCGCCCAGCGGCGCGGGATCGCGGCGTTCGTCGTCGACGGATACATCCGCGACCTGGAAGAGGTCCGGGAGATGGGATTCCCCGTGTTCGCCCGGGGAGTCTTCCCGAAGCCGGGCGGCAAGAACGTCGTGCTGCCGCAGGGTGAGACCGTGGTCGGTGGCGTGACCGTCAGCACCGGCGACATCGTGGTGGCGGATGAGGAAGGGATCGTGGTGCTGGAAGCCGCCCGGGCCTCCGGTCTTCTGCAGTCGGCGGCGGAACGCGAGTCCGCGGAAACCGGTCAGCCGCTGGACGACTGGGAGCTCTCCCACCGGCGCAAGATCGAAACGGCACTGACCGCAGGCGGCGACACCGAAGGCTTGCTTGCCTGATTCACGCGCACGCGGGATCAGCGCTTAAACGGAACCGGCCGCCGTCGTCTCCATGTTCTGGAGAACGACGGCGGCCGGTCGGCGTTCGGGGCTCAGCGGCCGCGCATCGCGCGGCGGTCCGGGCGGGCCTTGTACGGGTCGATGCCCTTCGGGATGGGGAGCTTGGTGCCCAGGGACGCGATGCGCTTGGACACGGCACCCACCTCCACCTTGGTCAGGGTGGGCTTGAGCTTGCGGAGGGCGCCGCCGATCTTGGCGATCGGGACCTGGCCCTCCTCTTTGCCGGCGTGGATCACGTGGATCGGAACGTTCGGCAGGATGCGGGACAGCCGCTTCCGCTCACCGTCAGCCAGGGTGCGGACGCGGCTCTGCGGGCCTTCGGTGACCAGCACGACGCCGGCGCGGCCCACGGCGCGGAACACGAAGTCCTGCGTGCGCGGGTTCGCGGCGACCGGCTGCTGCTCCACGATCCAGCCGCGGCGCAGGGTGCCGAGAGCGGCTCCCACGGCACCCGGCTGTCCTTCGATCTGCGCGAACGCCGCGCGCTCGGCGCGGCGGGACAGGATGAAGGTCGCGGCCAGCAGACCGAGCATGATGCCCAGGATCAGGCCGGTGATCCAGTTGTTGAAGAGGGCGCCGATTCCGACGCCGACGCCGACCACCACGAGGAAGGCGAGCAGCATGAGCCAGACCACCAGGGGGTCGTGGCGGCGGGTCATGGTGAAGACCTCGCCGATCTGCTTCAGTCGGCTGGGGCCTTTCTTCTTGGCCCGGGGCTTGCGATTGAAGAGGCCGCGCTTGGTGGAGCCGTCGTCGTTCGTGACGGTGGAATCGGTGGATTTAGCCATAGTGTCTCCATTCTAGCCAGCAGAGAGGGCGTACTGAAACGCCGGACGGCGGCACACGGAGAATGCCGTGTGCCGCCGTCCGGCGTCGGAAGCGGATGAACCTCAGCTGTGGGTGGTGATGAGGGTGCGGGCTTCTTGGCGGGTGGTGCCGGAGTCTTGGATGCTGTCGGCGATGTGGGCGAGGTTTTCGGGGATGTCGCGGCCTTTTTTGCGCATGGCGGTGGCCCAGAGGCGTCCGGCGCGGTAGGAGGAGCGGACCAGGGGTCCGGACATGACGCCGAGGAAGCCGATGGCTTCGGCTTCGTCGGCGAGGTCGACGAATTCCTGGGGTTTGACCCAGCGGTCCACGGGGAGGTGGCGTTCGGAGGGTCGGAGGTATTGGGTGATGGTGATCAGGTCGCAGCCGGCGTCGTGGAGGTCTTGGAGGGCTTCGCTGATCTCTTGGCGGGTTTCGCCCATGCCCAGGATGAGGTTGGATTTGGTGACCATGCCGTGGGTGCG
>NZ_JBFREG010000011.1:0-32387 GCF_052114185.1 Arthrobacter sp. RAF14
GTGGACGGCGAGACGAAACACGCCGCGGCCGCCCGGCCGAAGTGCTCTTCGCGCGCGAGAGCGACGAAGTACTGGAGTTGAGTCAGAAGCATGGCATCCCATCTGGTCGTGTTCAGGGAGATGAGGGGAACCGTGATGGACCCGCTCCTCCACGGATCCCCCCATCTCAATGACTGCGGAGACCGAATCTCCACAGCTTCGTGGGGCCTTCGCTGGTGCCCCACGTTCATACCGCCTCAACAGGCGGTGGCTTGTCATCGTTGTGCTTTCAGCCTATGGACGGTATCGTTCGGCGTCCATAGGGCAGGGCCGAGCATTCACTCGGAGATACCGAACAACTATCGGACAGAACCGAATGACGGAACGGAGTGGTGTGAGGTATCGAGGGCGTCCGGGCCCACCCTGCGGCAGGCGCCCGGGGTCCCGGTGACGCAGCGAGGGACGGGACACCTGCCTGGTGTCCCGTCCCTCGCTGGTTCAGTGCTGGGACAGCACGGAGAATCTCCAAGCCCGCAAAGCGACGGACCGGACACGGAAGTTACGGCCGCCAGATCACGACGGCCTGGCTGCGCGGCGTCGGGCGCTGCCCCCGCGGCAGCGGGACCACGTCACCGGCGGAGACTCCGGCCGCGAAGACGCGGGGTTCCTGGGCCGCCGGACGGCGTTCCAGCTCCTCGCTCAGTTCGCGCACACGGGACTGCAGAGCGGCCACCTGGTTCTCCAGCTCGAGGATGCGCTTGATGCCCTCCAGGGAGACGCCCTCCTGGGAGAGCCGCTGCACTTCACGCAGGCGGTCGACGTCGTGCTGCGAATAGCGGCGCGCCTTGCCCGGCGCCCTGCTCGGTGAGACGATGCCCAGCCGGTCGTACTGACGCAGGGTCTGGGGATGCATCTCGGCCAGTTCGGCGGCAACCGAGATCACGAACAGCGGTTGATTCAGGTCGATCGCCATGGCTCACCTCCTACAGCACGGCACGGGCGGCGATGACCGCCCGGGGGTCCTCCCCCGCGGTGGCGTCCGCGAACGCCTCGACCGCCGCCTTGGCGGCATCGTTCAGTTTCTGGGGCACCACGACGTCGACCGTCACCAGCAGGTCGCCGGTCGCCTTCGGGGTCTTCACGCCGCGGCCCTTGACCCGCAGGGTGCGCCCGCTGGGGGTGCCTGCGGCCAGGTGGAGCTTGACCTTGTCGCCCTCCATGGTCGGCACCTCGATGTTCCCGCCCAGAGCCGCTTCATCAAAGCTGACCGGCACATGGATGCGGATGTTGTTCCCGTCCCGCTTGAAGAAGGGGTGCTCCTTCACGTGGACGGTGATGATGAGGTCGCCGTTGCCACCGGATCCGGGGTTGCCCTTGCCGCGCTGGCGGACCTTCTGGCCGTCCTTGATGCCGGCCGGGATCTTGACGTCGATGACGTTGCCGTCCGGCTCGCGCAGACTGACCGTGGTGCCCTGGATGGATCCCTTGAAGGAGATCGTCGTGCTGGCCGTGCGGTCCGCGCCCTTGGTGGGCTGCTGGGAGAAGCCACCGAAGCCGCCTCCGCCGCCGAACAGGTCGGCGAACTCCGGCGGGATCCCTCCCGAGGAGCCGCCGCGGGTGCGGCCGCCCTGGTTGAAGATGCCGCCGAAGAGGTCCTCGAAGCCCGCCGGACCGGCACCCTGGCCGCCGGGGGCGAAGCGTGCTCCGCTGCCCATCGCGCGGATGGCGTCGTACTGCTGACGATCCTCCGGGTTGGAGAGCACCGAGTTGGCCTCGGTGATGTCCTTGAACTTCTTCTCCGCTTCGGCGTCCCCGGAGTTGGTGTCGGGGTGATACTTGCGGGCGAGCTTACGGTACGCCTTCTTGATGTCGGCGTCGGACGCGTCCTTGGCGACACCAAGGATCTTGTAAAAGTCCTTCTCAACCCAGTCCTGGCTTGCCAAGGGCGTTTCCTTTCCTGTCTGAAAATCCAAAGGGGGCGGTGSGGGSGCCCGGGGGGCCCCCCCCCCGGGGGGGCCCCTCGACCCCGGTCTCCTCGATGCGCTCCAGTCCGTAGGTCTTGAGCGTGTTCTCCAGCTTGCCGGCGATCGAGGCGAACGGTCCCTCGGCGAGGTCGCCGTGGGCACGTGCCGCGTCGATGTCGTCCATGACCGGCAAGATGGCGTTCAGCACGCCGATGACGGCCATTTCGCCCGCCACTGCGCGGTCACGTTCCACCCGCTTGCGGTAGTTGACGTACTCGGCCTGGAGGCGCAGCAGATCGTTGCGCAGTTCCTCCGCCTCGGACGACGACGGGGCGTTCCCCGCGTCGGCGCCTGCGGCGTTGAGGATCTCCTCGGCCTGGCTGAGTGCGTCACCGTTCGCGTCGGCGGCGTCGCCACCGGCTGGAGCTTCGGAGCCCTGGGGGGTCCGTGCCTGGCCGGTCTCCGGGTCAACCTTGCGGTTGTCCCGGATGACCGGCTCCTGGCGCTCGTCCCCGGTCCCGGAGCCGTGTTCCGCTTCGTTACCGTGGTGCGGCATGGTTACTTCTTCTCGTCTTCGTCGATGATCTCGGCGTCCACGATGTCCTCTTCAGGAGCACCGGCGGAGGCGCCTGCGGCTTCCTCGCCACCGGCGGGAGCCTGGGACTGGGCGTAGATGGCCTCACCGAGCTTCGTCTGGGAAGCCTGGAGCTTCTCGAACGCAGCCTTCACAGCGTCGTCATCCGCACCTTCGAGGGCGGCCTTGAGGGCGTCGACGTCGGCCTTGACTTCGGTCTTGACCTCTTCCGGCAGCTTGTCGTCGTTGTCGGCGATGAGCTTGTCGGTGGCGTAGGCCAGCTGCTCGGCGGCGTTGCGGGTGTCCGCAGCCTCACGGCGCTTCTTGTCCTCGGCGGCGTGCGCCTCGGCGTCGGCGACCATGCGCTCGATGTCCTCCTTGGAGAGGGCGCTGCCACCGGAGATCGTCATGGACTGCTCCACACCGGTGCCCTTGTCCTTGGCGGACACGTGCACGATGCCGTTGGCGTCGATGTCGAAGGTGACCTCGACCTGCGGCACGCCACGCGGTGCGGGGGCGATGCCGGTCAGCTCGAAGGTGCCCAGCGGCTTGTTGTCCCGGGTGAACTCACGCTCGCCCTGGAAGACCTGGATGGACACGGACGGCTGGTTGTCATCCGCCGTGGTGAAGGTCTCGCTCCGCTTGGTGGGGATGGCGGTGTTGCGCTCGATCAGCTTGGTCATGACGCCACCCTTGGTCTCGATACCGAGGGACAGGGGGGTCACGTCGATCAGGAGCACATCCTTGCGCTCACCCTTCAGCACGCCGGCCTGCAGGGCTGCGCCCACGGCCACGACCTCGTCCGGGTTGACGCCCTTGTTGGGCTCCTTGCCACCGGCCAGTTCCTTGACGAGCTCGGTCACGGCGGGCATGCGGGTGGAACCGCCGACCAGCACGATGTGATCGATGTCGGAGACCTTGATGCCGGCCTCCTTGATGACGTCGTGGAACGGCTTCTTGGTGCGCTCCAGCAGGTCCTTGGTCAGTTCCTGGAACTTGGCACGGGTGAGGTGCTCGTCCAGGTGAACCGGGCCGTCCGGGGTGACGGAGAGGTACTGCAGGGAGATGTTGGTGCTGGTCGAGGAGGAGAGTTCCTTCTTGGCCTGCTCCGCAGCCTCACGCAGACGCTGGAGGGCGATCTTGTCCTTGGAGAGGTCGATGCCCTTGGCCTTCAGCTGGCCCAGGAGGTACTGGACGATCCGGTCATCCCAGTCGTCGCCACCGAGGCGGTTGTCACCGGCGGTCGCGCGGACCTGGATGGTGGAGAAGCCGTCCTCATCCTTGCCGACTTCCAGCAGGGAGACGTCGAAGGTGCCGCCACCGAGGTCGAAGACCAGGATGAGTTCATCTTCCTTGCCCTTGTCCAGACCGTAGGCCAGAGCGGCCGCGGTGGGCTCGTTGACGATACGCAGGACGTTGAGGCCCGCGATCTCACCGGCTTCCTTGGTGGCCTGGCGCTCGGCGTCGTTGAAGTATGCCGGGACGGTGATGACCGCGTCGGTGACCTTCTCGCCCAGGTACGCCTCGGCGTCGTTCTTCAGCTTCATGAGGGTACGGGCGGAGATCTCCTGCGCCGTGTACTTCTTGCCGTCGACGTCCACGCTCCAGTCGGTGCCCATGTGGCGCTTGACGGAGGCGATGGTGCGGTCGATGTTGTTGACGGCCTGGCGCTTGGCGATCTCGCCGACCAGGACCTCACCGTTCTTGGAGAACGCAACCACTGACGGCGTAGTGCGACCGCCTTCAGCGTTGGCGATGACAGTGGGCTCGCCACCTTCCAGAACGGAGACGACCGAGTTGGTGGTTCCGAGGTCAATGCCTACAGCACGTGACATGTGTTGCTTCCTTCCTTGGAAAAAGTAGGTGTTCGCTGCGCCCGAGGCTGTTCCTTGAGCGCTCTGCACTCAACTCTACTCTTAAGCATTCAGGTGTCAAGCAAAGTTGAGTCGGCATCACTCAAGTTCGCTGTGAGCGAACAGAAAACGGGTTGACAGGCGGGCGCGAGGCGACGCTTGGACCGCGCCCTCCGTCGGGTCAGAGCCGCGTCAGAGCAGCCCCACGCCGGTTTCGCTCACGTCGTTGGAGCTGTCGGCATCGCCCGGCACGTTACTGATGACCGCCGAGATGTGGGCCTCGTTGATGGCCGTAGAGGGCCCGACCGTGAGGGACACCGTGGCTGGCGGAACACCGACCGCGAGTGGGGTGAGCGTCGTCGCCGTGAGCGTGATCGGCTCAGAGCCGGTCATCGTCTGCGGCACCGTCGAGGTGAGCGTCAGCCGCGGATCGACGACGACTCCGGACACCGCGATGGCGGTCTCCCGCGCCAGGGTCACGTCCACCGTCAGCGTGAGGAGGACGCCCGCTGGGATCTGACCGCCCGACGTCGGGCCCGCGACCACTCCGCCCGCGAGCCGGGCCAGCGGGCCGCCGTCGAGGAATTCCGCGTCGGTCCACGCCGCCGCGTCGACACCCGCGCCGCTCGCCGCGGCCTGCGGCGCCGCCACGGCCGCGGCGATCACCGGAATGCTCCAGGCCGCACTCCGCACGACGGCGCGACGCGGCGCTCCGGCCGACGTGCCGGATTCGGGCGAAAGCCCCTGCTGGTCCATCATCCGCTCATACCCTTCCGCGGGGCTGGGCCCGGAGCCGCCACGACCTGCCGGGACCGGCCCCACTCCGCCTTCACGAGGCCGCCGGTCCAGCGGCCAAAAGGTCCAAGCTAGCACGGTGGGCAGGACGGTCGTTGGGATATCGCCCCAGCGCCCCGGCCTCACGATCCCGGCGCCCCAGTTGACCCGGGGCGCCCCAATATCGGCGCCCGGAGTCAACGAGGGCGCCCGGATCATCGGCGGTTGGCGCTCTACAGCCCCACGAGCCCGGCCAGGGTCTTCATCTGGTGCGCGAAGAGCTCCTCCCGGGCGGGGAACGTGTCCGGGCCGTACTGCCCGAAGACCTCGAAACTCACCGCCCCGAACAGTGAGGTCCACACCAGCACCCCGCGCGCCAGCAGCTCATCCGGCAGGTCCAGCCCCAGCTCCCCGCGCACCGCGGCGAGGTTCCCGGCCAGAGCGTCAGACACGACGTCGGCCGGCAGGTCCTCCCGGAGCGCACCGGAGCGATGCGCGGCGTCGAGGATTCCCACCAGCCTGAGCACCACCCGGGTGCCAGGCTCGACGGTCCGCTCCCCCGGCGCCTGATAACCGGGCACGGGGCTGCCGAACAGGAGGGCGTAGCAGGCGGGTTCGCCCACGGCCCAGCCACGGACTGCCTGCGCGAGCGCGAGGAACCGGCCCCGGAAGTCGCCTTCCGGGACCTCCTCCACGGCGGAGTCCACGGCGTCGCCCAGCTCGTTGTAGGCGTCGATCAGGAGCAGCGTCAGCAGTTCGTCCCGGTTCTCCACATAGCGGTACACGGCCGAGGAGACGACGCCGAGATCGCGTGCCACCGCCCGCAAGGACAGCGCCGCCGCCCCGTGTTCCGCGAGGTGCTTCCTGCCGAGGCTCACGATGTCCGCGATCGTGCGGGCGCGGGCGCGCTCACGGGGCCCGGGGGTGCGTGAGGTGCGGTCGTCTGAGGTGTCCGGCATGGACCCATGCTGTCGGATTGCGAGAGCAGCGTCAACTTTTGAGAGCAGTGCTCTTGACTTCCGCGAGAAGAGATCGCATTCTGGATTCAGAGAGCAGTGCTCTCAATTTCCCGCCACCTCCAGGAGGACCTCATGTCCCACAACCCACACCCCTTCCTCGTCATCGGCGCCGGCCCCCTCGGCTGGACCGTCGCGTCCCAGCTCGCCGAACAGGGCGAGCGGGTCCGCCTCCTCACCCGCTCGGGCTCCGGTCCGGAACACCCCCTCATCGACCGTGTGCGGGGCGACGCCTCGGACCCTGCGCATCTCGCGGCACAGCTCGACGGCGTACAGGCCGTCTTCCATTGCATGCACGGCAGCGCGTACACGGAGAAGGCCTGGCGCGCCGAACTGCCGCAGGCCGAGCGGGTGGTGCTGGACGCCGCGGCGGAGGCCGGCGTCGTCGTCGTGTTCCCCGAAAGTCTCTACTCCTACAGCGAGCCGGAACGGACCATGAGCGAGGACAGCCCCCGCCGGGCGCGCGGCGGAAAGCGCGGCGTGCGCACCGAACTGCTCGCGGCGCGGGCGGCCCATCCCGCGCACACCGTGAGCGTGGTGGCGAGCGACTACTTCGGCCCTCAAGCACTCAACGCCCATGCCGGCGAGCGCATGGTCCCGCTCGTGCTGGCAAGGAGGACCGTTCGCGTGGTGGGGTCGGCGGATCAGCCGCACTCCTTCACCTACGTCCCCGATTACGCGGCCGCCATGATCGCCGCGGCCCGCGACGAATCGCTGTGGGACCGCGTGCTGCACGCCCCGACCGGGCCGGCCCTGTCACAGCGCGCGCTGGCCGGGGCCTTCGCGACGGCGGCCGGAGTCCCGGCCGCGAAGGTCGCTGTGCTGCCACGCCGGCTCATGAAGGCGCTGGGTCTCGTGATGCCGTCCATCCGCGAGCTGAACGAGCTGGAGTACCAGTTCACGGCGCCGTTCGTGATGGACTCGAGCGCCAGCGAGGCCCTGTTCGGTTTCGGGCCGACCCCTCTGGACGAGGCTGCCCGGGCGACAGTGGCCTGGTGGCGGGACCGCGCGGCGTCGTAGGCGTGCGGCCGCCCGACAGCCGTGCCCGCGGGCATCGATGAAGGCACCCACCGGGGGCTGAGCCGCCTGGTGTTCGCCGTGACCGCACGGACTCAGGCCTTGGCGCGTGCGTGACCGCACGGACCCGGAACCTCACACCGTTGTGTGCACCGCATACGGTACTTTTTGTCCATGATCGCCGATAGCTCCGCACTCGATATGGGAATCCTCTTCCTGCGCCTCGTCGTAGGGATCACG
Organism: Arthrobacter sp. RAF14; assembly: GCF_052114185.1. Taxonomy (NCBI): domain Bacteria; kingdom Bacillati; phylum Actinomycetota; class Actinomycetes; order Micrococcales; family Micrococcaceae; genus Arthrobacter; species Arthrobacter sp. RAF14. The sequence continues at coordinate 7,418 of NZ_JBFREG010000011.1, forward strand.
ATGGCCGCACACGGTTTCCAGAAGTTCTTCGGCAAGGGCGGGATCGGGCAGGTCGCCGCGTGGTTCGACAGCATCGGAATGAAACCAGGCAGGTTCAACGCGATCATGGCCTCCTCCACCGAGACGGCAGCAGGGATCGCGCTCGCCCTCGGGCTCTTCACCCCGCTTGCCGCGGCCGCCTATGTCGCCCTGATGGTCGTTGCGGTCTGGACGGTCCACCGGCACGGATTCTTCGCGACCAAAGGCGGGTGGGAGTACAACCTGGTCCTCGGCGCGGCTGCGGTGACCGTGGCGACGCTCGGCGCCGGGCATCTCAGCGCAGACCACGTCTTGTTCACCGGCACTGGGATCGCCGGTCTCCTCTGCGGCTGGGCGGGATTGCTCATCGCAGTGCTCCTCGGTGTCGCCGGCGCGGTAGGCCAGCTCGCGATCTTCTTCCGCCCTCCGGCGCCCACGGCCGGTTCAGAGGACTGAGCCGCGCGCGGGACGCGCTCAGTTCTTGGAGTGGCGTTTTTCCTGTGGACGACCGGGAGCATGCGTGGCCTCCACGATCGCCGCGACGACGTCGGAGGCGAGCCCGCTGCCGTAAGCTTCGCGTTGCAGCCGCTCCCCCGGGCCACGGTCGAGGATCCGCGCGATCCCGGCGTGGACGAGCGGGCGGTCCCCGGCGGCGTCGAGCGCCGCGTCGAGTCGATCAGTGAAATCACCGACGACGGCGGCCGCCTGGCGGGGAGTGCCGGTGGCCGGGTCGAGCAAGGCGCCACTGAGCCCGAATCGGCTCGCCTGCCAATCAGCCAGCCGCAGCGTGTCCGTCCGGACGGCTGGAACCGGGTCACCCCGCCAATCCCTGGCTGCGGTCTCGACGAGCGCCCGCACGGCCGCGGCAAGCACCACGGCGTCCTCGGCCAGGAGGCAGATGTCGGCGATCCGCACCTCCACGGTGGGCTGGTGCCGGCAGAGCCGCGCGTCGAAATACACCATGCCCTCGTCCAGCAGCACCCCCGTTCGGATCAGCCGTGAGATGGTCGCTTCATAACCGGCGGCGGTCCCGAACGGATCCGCGGGGCCGGCCGACGGCCATCGGCTCCAGATCTGGGTGCGGTAGCTGGCGAATCCGGTGTCTTCGCCGTTCCAGAAGGGTGAGTTCGCGCTGAGGGCGAGGAGCACCGGGAGCCAGGGCCTGATCCGGTCCAGGACGCCCACCCCCTCCTCCCGGGTGGCGATGGAGACGTGCACGTGGAAACCGCAGGTGATCTGTTCGCGGGCGACAATTCCGAAGCGCCGGGACATGGCGGAGTACCGTCGGTCGCCTTCCGTCGGTGTCGTGGACATCAGAGGAGGGGTGCCCGAGGCGGCGATCCGTGCGCCGACAGTGCGTGCCGCATCGTCGGCCAGTGAACGTCCGGCCACGATCTCGGCGCGCAGTTCCTCAGCCGTCGCGCACGGCCTGGTGTTGACCTCGATCTGCTCCTGCTTGAACTCCGTCGTGAGACTGGGGCCGGGGCCGCTTCGCGCGGCGGCCCCGATCACCACTCCGGCGAGGGGCAACGGCCACCCGCTGTCCGCCGAGACGATCAGCAGTTCCTCTTCGACTCCGAACGTGCGCATGCGCGCCTCCGCCCACCTGGCCCGAGAGGTCCGATCCGTCCGGGCGCCGTGCCGTGTTCCCCTTCGTATCATCCCACCGTGACCGGTGCGGAGAGAAGGAGGGATGTGCGACGGCGGACCCGGCATTCAGCGGCAGGAGTGGCCGGAACCGTGGCTCGGCCACGACGGCAAGGTCAGTCTCCGCGATACGCGGCTTCCATGGCGGCCAGGTCGATCCGAGTCATGGTGATGAGCGCGTTCATGGCACGCAGGGACGCCGCCTGGTCCGTGGAGGCCGTCATCTCGTCGACCGCGGCGGGGACCACCTGCCAGGACACCCCGAAGCGGTCCTTGAGCCAGCCGCACGGCTGCTCCAGCCCGCCGTCGGCGACGAGGGCGTCCCAGTAGCGGTCCGTCTCCGCCTGGTCCTCCGTGATGATCACGAAGGAGACGCCCTCGCTCGGGCTGAACATCGGCCCGCCGTTCAGGGTCTGGAACGCCGCCCCGTCCAGGGTGAAGTCGACGGTGAGGGCGGTACCCGGAGGGAACGGCGCGGGGAAGGGCGAGCCTTCCAGCACGCGGGTGATGACCCCCTTGCTGGAATTCGGGAACACCGAGACGTAGAAGTCCGCGGCCTCCTCCGCCGTGCCGTCGAGCCAGATGCAGTTCTTCAGTGCGGGCATGACCGTCACTCCCCCCGGTAGGCGGCTTCAAGCGCCGCGATGTCGAACTTCCTCATGCCCATGAAGGCCTGCATGGCACGGCCCACGCCCGCGGCGTCGTCGCCGGACATGATCGAGCCGAGCGCCTGGGGCACCACCTGCCAGGAGACGCCGAACTTGTCCTTGAGCCAGCCGCACTGGCCTTCGGATCCGCCGTCGGCCGTGAGCTTGTCCCAGTAGTAGTCCACCTCGGCCTGGTCGGCGCAGCTGACGGAGAAGGAGATGGATTCGTTGAACGTGAACTGCGGCCCGCCGTTCAGCCCCTGATACGGCGTTCCGTTGAGCTGGAACTCCACCGTCAGAGCGGTGCCGGCGGGGAACGGGGCGCCCTCGCCGTAGCGGGACACGGCGCTCACCGCGGAGTCGGGGAACACGGAGACGTAGAACTCGGCGGCTTCCTCCGCCTGGCCGTCGAACCAGAGGCAATTGGTGATGCTGGACATGGTGCATCCTCTCGAGGGTCCTGAGCAGGCCCGGGCAGAGCCCACGTCTTCCAAGACTACGTCCGGAATGGGCCCGGCACGAGGGACAGGTTCCGGGCCGCAGCGCCCTGGACCTGGGGGCCTTCCGGGCCTAGCGTGGCAGAGGGGGCGCTCGCCTGCGGAATCGTTCTGAAAGGACATGACATGACGTTCAAAGTCGGCGTTCTGGTGGGTTCGCTCTCCTCCACCTCGATCAACCGGAAACTGGCGAAGGCCCTGGTGAAGCTGGCGCCGGAGCAACTGGTGCTGGAGGAGATCCCCCTGAACGATCTGCCGCTCTACAGCCAGGACTACGACAAGACCTTCCCGCCCGTGGCCCGCGAGTTCAAAGCCCGGATCGAAGCCTCCGACGCCCTCATCTTCGTCACCCCGGAGTACAACCGCTCCATCCCCGGATCCCTCAAGAACGCGATCGACTGGGCGTCCCGCCCGTACGGCAGCAACTCCTTCGCCAAGAAGCCGTCCGCCGTCACCGGTGCTTCACCGGGCAACATCTCCACGGCCGTGGCGCAGCAGCACCTGCGGAGCATCCTGTCCTTCGTGAACTCGCCGGAGCTCGCCAGCCCCGAGGCGTACATCCACTTCACCCCCGGCCTGATCGACGACGACGGCAACGTCACCAACGAGGGCACCGCCGAGTTCCTCCGGGGCTGGCTGGACGCCTTCGCCCTCTTCGTCGCCCGCGTCACGGCCGCGGTGAACGACGGGCAGGATCCCGACCGGGGCTAGGCTCCCACCATGGGGAACGAGACACACACCGACCACCAGGTCCGCACCGGCCGACTGCTGACGGGGGCGGGCCTGCTGGTGTTCGCCGCCACCGTCCTGTGGTTCCTGATGGTGGCCCCGGACACCGTGCCGGGCCATTTCGGCGTGGACGGCGCCGTCAACCGCTGGGACACCCGGGGCCGGTTCGTGATCACCCTGTCGGCGGTCGCTCTGGGCATCACCCTTCTGCTGACCACCGTGCCGCACTGGATCTTCCGGCTCCCACCCGGCCTGGTGAACGTCCCCAACGCCGAGTACTGGTTCCGGCCGGAGAACCGCGCGCTGCTGATCCGCAATCTCACCCGAGACCTGGCGGTCATCAATCTGCTCGTGCTCCTGCTGCTGAGCTGGGTGATGGTGTCCTCGGTCATCGCCGCAGACAGGAATGGCGAGGTCTCGCCGCTGTTCCTGATCGTTCCCACTCTGCTCGTGGCGGGGTCGGTGCTGGGGTTCGCCCTCTCCATCTACAACAGCCCGCGCTACGCGGTTCCGCCCGGGGACGTCGACCGCGGCTGACCCCGGGCCGACCGCACCCCCCCGCCCCCTCTCCATTCATCGAGTGCTGAGAAAACGTCGTTCTGGGGCCTCAAAACGACGTTTTCTCAGCACTCGATTTCCGAGCAGGCGATGCAGAGACCCGGACTCCTGACCGGCGCCGCACAGCCCACCCGTCAGCGTCGGGTCGCCAGGCCCGCGAACCGGATCAGCGCCAGCACGCCCAGGCCCACCGCGAGCACGCCGACCACCGTCCCCGACGGGAACCGGCTTCCGGCCCACAGCAGCCACACCGCCGGGATCACGGGCCTGAGCAGCCACAGCACCATGAACATCGCGGTGGTGTCTCCCAGCGGGGTGCTGACCGGCGTCAGATACTGCGCGGGCAGACCGGCCGCCCCGAGGCTCGCGAACCGGATCAGCACGGCACAGGCCGTCACCAGGAGCGCGGGAGCCAGCCGGGAGGGATCGACGGCCAGGACCGGCACCGCGACCGCCACCAGCAGGACGGCCAGCGGCAGCGCCGCATGCGCCAGAAGGCGGGCCGTCAGCGGCTGCGGCACGACGACGTCGTACCCCACGGTGTCCGCCACGTCGCCGAGAGCGCCGCTCAGCCGCGTCATCGCCGCCTGGGCGAGCAGCAGGAGCACCGCGAGCATCGCCGGAGTCGATCCCGCCAGCGCGAGAGCCGCCGACCCGGCCACCAGGAACACGAGCGCGAGCGTCACGCCCCAGGGGTCCTGCCGGAGGTAGCGGAGGTCGATGGCGGCGGAACGTGCCAGGAGGCCCGCCGGAAGGGAACGCCCCGTCCGACGCGGGCCGCGCCGGGGGACACCCGTGGAGAGGGAGCGGCTGTCGCCGGTCGTGAGCCCCGCGAGCGCGACATCCCGGCCCGCGGTCAGCTCCTCCAGCCGGGGAACCGTCAGCCCGGCACGTCCTCGCTGCTTGCGCAGGGCCAGCACCGCGGAGCCGATCCCGCCCGCCAGCCCCAGACCGAGCGCCGCGAACAAGGGCCCCTGGAGGAGCGGGCCGTTCCCGTTCCCCTGCCACCAGGCCAGCACGGGCAGCGCGGCGAGCAGCAGCGCGGCCAGCACCGTGGCCGCCTGGATCACCCGTGTCCGGGCACCGAACGTGGCCCGGACGCCGAAGGGGCCGGCCGCCAGATAGTGGATCTCCTCGGCGGAGGTCCAGACCGGGCCGAGGTAGGCGGGGGTCGCCGCGGCGGCCAGCACCAGCAGCGCCTCCAGACCCGCCACGAGGGCGAGCAGCCCGGCGGCGGAAAGCGGCGCGACCGGACCGGCGAGCACCAGGACCACGGACCACACTCCGGGGGCGATCACCAGGCCCAGCAGGAGGGCCGCCAGGTACCACGGGTACCAGCGCCCGTCCTCGGACGAGCCCCGGAGCAGGACCCTGACCTCCTGGAGCCGTCGGCGGGCCTCCGGGGCACGCGATCCGCTCACAGCGCTCCGTCGTGGGAGTCGTCGCCCTCGGCCCAGTCGTTCGCGCCGTCCTCACGGGCCAGCACCACCTGCCGGGCTCCCAGGAGGTCCACGAGCCGTGGGTCATGGGTGGCGAGCAGCACCCCGGCCCCCAGGGCCTGGCGGCGCAGCATGAGCTCGGCGATCACCTCGCGGCGCCGGGCATCCAGCCGCTGTTCGGGTTCGTCCAGCACCAGCAGGGCGGCCGGGCGCGCGAACGCCATCACCAGCCCGATCCCCTGACGCTCCCCCGAGGACAGCTCGTCCGGGTACTGGTCCGCCAGCCGGGCCAGGTCCAGGGCTTCAAGCACCTCGTCCAGCGGAAGGGCCATGCCGCCCGCACCGGCCCAGGACGTCTCCACGAGGTCGAGATGCTCGGCGATGGTCAGCCGGGCGTAGAACGGCGGCGGACCGGTCATGGCGGCGATGCCCCGGGCGCCGTCCCCCAGATCCACCCGCCGGTCCAGGGTGCCGGTGGTCGGCGCCAGGCGGCCCAGCGCCAGGCGCAGCAGGGTGGTCTTGCCGGAACCGTTGGGTCCCGTCAGGGCCAGGATCTCCCCCGGGTCCACCGCGAAGGTGGTCGGACGCACGAGCCAGCGTTCACCCACCTGGGCCCCCACGGCGGTGGCGCGCAGCAGCGCGGCGGCGGTGTCAGTCATGGCCGGGTCCCGTCGTCGTGCGTCCAGGGGCCGTCCGGCGGCCCGGGCAAACAAAAGCGCCCGCGCCGGAAACCGGCACGGGCGCTGGGAAGTCGATCAGCCTTCACACTCGACGCAGTACACGAGGCCGTTCTTCTCTCGTGCGATCTGCGAACGGTGCCGGACCAGGAAACAGGAGGCACAGGTGAATTCATCGGCACGCTCCGGGATGACGACCACGGTGAGTTCCTCATTGCTGAGGTCCACATCGGGGACGTCCACACCGTCAGAGGTGTCCGCCTCGTCGAGCTCACGCACCACGCTGCGGGCGTCGCCCGAGTTGACGGTCTTCAGCGCCTCAAGGGACTCGTTCTGGATCTCCGCAACATCAGAGCGCACTGCATCGTAGTCGGTTGCCATGTGTGGCCTGCCTCTCCTCGCCTAGCGGACGCCTGTTGGGACGTCACGGCAATGCATCATAAGGCACCCATGAGCACATAGCCAATCGATTCCGGAAATCCTTCTGGCGGACAGCTGTTTCCCGTCGCCATGCCCCGGAGTACCGTGTCTGCATGAGCGCGCAGGAACAGGACGACGTCTACACTCACGGCCACCACGCCTCCGTGGTCCAGGCCCATGCCAGCAGGACCGCGCGGGAGTGCGCCGGCTACCTCCTGGAGCACCTCACCCCGGGTGTGACCATGCTCGACGTCGGCTGCGGGCCGGGCAGCATCACCTGCGACTTCGCGGAGCTGGTGGCCCCCGCCACGGTCACCGGGCTGGACCGCGCACCGGAGGTGGTGGAACACGCCGCGGAGCTCGCCCGGTCACGTGGCGTGGAGAACGTGAATTTCGTCTCCGGCAACATCTACGCCCTGGATTTCCCGGATGACACCTTCGACGTGGTCCACGCCCACCAGGTGCTCCAGCACCTCACCGATCCGGTGGCCGCCCTGCGGGAGATGCGGCGCGTCGCCAAGCCCGGCGGACTGGTGGCCGTGCGCGACGCCGATTTCCACGGCATCTTCTGGTACCCGGAGATCCCGGAGCTGGACGAGTGGATGGAGATGTACCAGAAGGTGGCCCGCCACAATCAGGCCGAACCGGACGGTGGGCGGCATCTGGTGGCCTGGGCGCAGGAAGCCGGATTCACCGACGTCGCCCCGAGCAGCAGCAACTGGACCTATGCCACCGCCCAGCAGCGCCGCTGGCTGGCCCGCGTGTGGGCGGAGCGGGTGGTGCACTCCTCGCTCGGTGAGCAGGCCCTCTCCTACGGCTACGCCACACAGACCGGGCTGGAGCGGATCGCCGCGGGCTGGCACCGCTGGGGTGAGACGAGCGACGGCTGGCTCGTCATGCCCAACGGCGAGGTGCTGCTGAGGGCCTGACGGGCACGACGGCGGGCGGGGCCACCCGGCCGGGCGGGGCGCAGGCCGGGCCGCGCCTCCCGGGCGGGGCGCATGCCGGGCCGCGCCTCCCGGGCGGGGCGCAGGCCGGGCCGCGCCTTCCGGGCTCCGCTACTGGCTCTGGACGCCGGCGGTGAACAGCAGGGTGAAGATCCCGATCATGAAGAACAGCACGATCGCCCAGCCCACCAGCATGATGCTGTTGATGATGATGCCTGCGACCGCGAGGCCCTTGCCGGCCGGTTCCTTCCGCGAGCCGATGATGCCGAGGACCAGGCCCACGATCGGGACCAGGAACGTCCAGCCGAAGAACATGCTGCTGAGACCCAGGACCAGGGAGGCGATGGAGTTCCCCTTGGGCTGGGGCGCCGGGAAGGTCAGGTAGACCGGGGCCGGCGGGGAGCCGTAGGGGCCCGGGCCGGTGGGCGGGTAGTCGGGCGGATAGTTCGGCGGCACCTGGGACACGGTTCAGCTCCTCGAGTCGTGGGCGGCTCCGGTTTCCCGGCCTCCGCCTCGTCCTTCTCCCGGCATTCTTCCAGAACCCCGCTCGGGCGCCCGGCCCGATCCCGGCCCGATCCCTGCCCGACCGGCGCCCGCGGTTCCGGCCCGGCGGCCTCCTCAGACCGCGGCAGGCTCGGGCACGGCGGTCCGGGAGGGGACGCTGGCCACCTGGCGGATGAAGAGGATCAGCCAGGTGAAGATCAGCGCGAACGCGATCAGCTCCATGGCCGTCAGGTTGTAGTAACCCAGCGGCAGGTAGAGGACCACCGAGACGATCACGCCGGCCACGAACACACCGCTGGCCACGTGGAACGTGAAACCGAGCCCGGGGATCCACCAAGGCAGCGCGATGACCAGCACGCCCCAGGCGATCACCATGCCGGTGGCGCCCGTGTTGTGCAGCAGCTCGGATTCGTCCACGGGCACCAGCCCGGCGAGCGCGAGCCCGACGCCCATCAAGACCAGGCAGCCGTAGACGGGCTTCAGCTTCGGGTGCAGATACCGCTCCTGGCCCACTTTCTTCGCCCAGCCGCGGGCGCCGAACAGACGCAGCCAGCGCTGCCCCGCCTGCTGCCGCAGCGCCTGGATCTGCGTGAAGGCGATCGCGCCGGCGTCGGTCTCGGAGAAGTGCTGCATGTCGGCGAGGATGAAGTGCGCCAGCGTCACGATCAGCGCCCCGGCCACCAGCAGCGTGATGTTGAACGTGTACGCGGTTCCGGAGTGTGCCGTGCCAAGGGCACTGATGTTCGACTGCCACCAATCCGCCTGCTGCGTGGTCATCATGGCGTTCAGGACCCCCAGGCCGAGGAACGCCCCGAGCAGCGTGGCCACGCGCTCCGTGGTGAGGTTCTGGGCGTTCACCGCGGTCAGATACGCCGAGGCTCCGGCCGCCATGGCCATGAGCAGGGCGGCCGCGAACGCGTCCAGGGTCAGCCCGATGAACGCCTGCTGGAAGATCGCGAACAGGGCGACGGAGCCCATGTAGGCCAGGGCGGCATGCGAGAGCGCCAGCGCGACGACGTCGAGCAGGTAGAGCCAGGGCGGCCGACCGGCCGAGCGCACACGCTGGACGACGCGCGCTCCCACCACGAAACCGAAGGCGGCGAGCGCGACGACGGCACTGACCACCGCGGCGGCGACGCCGATCGAGCCGCTGCCCGAGAGCGGCGGATGCGCGCCGAAGAAGACGATGAAACCGGCGAGGAAACCGATGATCAAGGCGCCGCCACCGGCCTGCAGCGCACGCTCTTCAGCGGTCCGCCGAGGGGTGGAGGCGAGGTTCCGGGTTCTCATGGGCGGCAGTGACATGCTTCTATTCTGCCCAGTGGTCGGCGCTCCCCTAGTCTTGACAGGTGGATCTCTCCCTTTGGCTCGCTCTGGCCACCGCCGCCCTGCTCATCAGCCTCACTCCGGGCGCGGGCGCCGTGAACACCATGAGCAACGCCCTGAATGTCGGATTCACCCGCGCCATCTGGGGAATACTGGGCCAGCAGGCCGCCCTGGTGATCCACGTGGTGGTGGTCGCCCTGGGCCTGGGTGTGCTGGTCTCCCAGTCGCCGGTGCTTTTCAATGTGATCCGCTACGCCGGCGCCGCCTATCTGGTGTATCTGGGGATCCGGCAGTTCCTGGCCAGACCCGTGCACACTGCGGAGGCGCAGGCCGCACTGGCCGGCGAGTCCGCGTGGAGCATGTTCCGCCGGGGCCTCTGGGTGAACCTGCTCAACCCCAAGGCGATCGTCTTCTTCCTCGCCTTCCTCCCCCAGTTCATCCGCAGCGATCAGCCCCTGCTCACCCAGTACGCGGTGGTGGCGGTCACGGTGGTGGTGATCGACATCGTGGTCATGTGGTTCTTCTTCGCCCTGGCCGCGAAATCGGTCCGCAGTTTCACCCGCTCACCCCGTGGCCAGCTGGTGCTCAACCGGAGCTTCGGGGTGCTCTTCGTCCTGCTCGGTGTGGGACTGGCGCTCCTGCACTGACGAGCCAGGTCACCCCTCGTCCGAGCCCTCGGCCGGATCCTCGGAGTGGACACGCTCCGTCTCCTGAGCCTGGTCCTCGTCCTCGCCTTCCGCGGGCGCCTCGCTGTGCAGGCGGTCATCGTCATCGGGCTGAATTCCGGACATCTCCGGACCTCCCCTCGAAGGTGCCCCGCGACCCTTCGCGCGGGGTCTGTCCTTCCAGCCTAGGCCGGTGCCGGCGCGGGGGCCAGGGTGTTCCGGGACCGTCATTACGGGCCTCCTCCGGGAACCACCCCGCACCGTATCGGGCGGAGCGGCTACCGTTGGAGCATGGCTGAAAAACCTTTCCGGGTGATCACGGTGTGCACCGGCAACATCTGCCGCTCACCCATGGCGGAATTCCAGCTGCGCCGCGCCCTGGCGGAGGCCGCGCAGCAGCACCCGGAGGACGGGTTCCTGACCGCCGTCGTGGTCGATTCGGCAGGGATCAGCGACGAAGAGGTGGGCCGGTCCATGGACCGGCGCGCGGCCACCCAGCTCCGTGCCCTGGGGATCGATCCGGCCGGGCACGTGGCCCGCGAATGGGACAACGCCTGGTTCCAGGACCGCGATCTCATCCTGGCCATGGATGAGAACCACTACCGCGCGCTCCGGCGCTGGGCCCCGGACGATCAGACCCGCGCGAAGATCCGGATGTTCCGTTCCTTCGATCCCACCCTGGCCGGCAAGAGCGCCGGGCAGCTCGGCATCTACGACCCCTGGTACGGCGATCAGGGCGACTTCGTGGAGTGCGCCGCCATGATCTCCGGCTCGCTGGAACCCCTCGTGGAGTACATCAGGGCCGCGGCCGCGCACGGGGCCCAGCCCGAGTGATGTCCACACCCCGCACCACCCCCTTGCTGATCGGGATCGACGGCCGGTCCGGCGCAGGAAAGACCACGCTCGCCGTCGAACTGTGCGCCCGCCTGCGACAGCACCGCACGGTCGCCCTGTTCCATCTGGAGGACATCTACCCGGGATGGCAAGGGCTCGAGCAGGGGATCCAGCGCTACCTGGACACCGTGCTCACCCCGCTCTCCGCCGGCCACGACGCCGAATGGACCACCTGGGACTGGGCGGCCGACACGGACGGGCCTCGCCGCACGACTCCCGCCGCGGACGTCGTGGTGATCGAAGGCGTGGGCGCCTGCGCCGCGGGCGCCCGGGAACTCCTGGACGCCACGATCTGGGTGGCCGGGGCGGACGAGGAGCGCAAGTCCCGTGCCCTGGCCCGCGACGGCGAGAGCTACGTCCCGTTCTGGGACACCTGGGCGAAGCAGGAGGCACGCTGGCTTGCCACGGACCCCGTGCCCGCCGCGGTGGACCTCACCGTCCGGGACACCGCGGGCGGCGGCCGGGCCGGTTCCGGCGGCGCCGTGGACGAGGTCCTCGAGCTCCTGGGTCACCACCCCGCGCTCCACGCGGAACTCGCGCCGGAGCGGAATGCGCTGGCCTCCCGTCCGGTGCGGATCGTCCCCGCGGGCTCGCTGGCCTCGGACGACGGCGCCGGCGCCGGTGGCGATGGCACCGGCTTGAACGCCGAGGTCCTGTTCGAGGAGCTGTTCGGGGCCGAGGACCACGCCGTCTGGCTCGATTCCTCCGACGCCGGCCGCCCGGGCACCACACGCAACCGTTTCAGCATCATGGCCGCCAATCCCGGGGCCGGGCTGTCCGTCAGCCATCGGGACGGTCTGACGGAACTCCGCCGCGGCACCTCGACGGCCCGCCTGCCTCTGCCGTTCTTCCGCTGGCTCGCCACAGCCTGGTCCCCGCAGACCCCGCAGGCCGCCCCCGCCGGGTACGACTGCCCATTCCGGCTCGGCTGGCTCGGCTGGCTCGGGTACGAACTCAAGCGTGAGACCGGCGGCTCGGATCAGGACACCTCCGCCTCCCCGGTCCCGGACGCCGGGCTCCTCTTCGCGGACCGCGCCGTGGTCCTGGACCACGGGAACGGCACCGCCTGGGCGCTGGAACTGTCCGGCGCCACGCACGACGACGCGCTCACCGCCGATGCGCAGCCCGCGGCAGGACACGCGGAGCCGGGCCGCCGTGACGGCTGGGCGGCCACCGTTGCCCGCGCGCTGAACGCCGCCAGAACGCCGCCCGGCGCTCCACCCGGTGGCGCCGTGCCCGGCGGGGTCACACCGCCGTCGTCGGGGCCGTCCACCGCACCCCGCTTCGCCGCCCGCGACTCCCACCAGGACTATCTGAGGAAGGTGCTGGCCAGCCAGGACGAGATCCGCGAGGGCAACAGCTACGAGGTCTGCCTGACCACCACCCTCACCGCGGAGACCCCCGGCTTCGACGCCTGGGAGGCCTACCGCGCGCTCCGCCGGAGGAACCCGGCCCCGTTCGCGGCCCTGATGCGGTTCGGCGACGTCACGATCACGAGCACCTCCCCCGAGCGCTTCCTTTCCGTGGACGCGACGGGTGCCATGCTGGCCGAACCGATCAAGGGCACGCGCCGCCGTTCCGCCGACGCCGCGGAGGACGCCGCACTCCGCGAGGACCTCTCCGCCAGCCTGAAGGACCGGGCGGAGAACATCATGATCGTGGACCTGCTCCGCAACGACCTCAGTCACTTCGCCGAACCCGGATCCGTGACCGTGAGCCGGCTGTGCGCCATCGAAAGCTACGCCACGGTCCATCAGATGGTGAGCAGCATCGGGGCGCAGCTCAGGCCCGGCGCGTCACGGGTGGAGGCCGTCGCCGCCGCGTTCCCGGCCGGCTCCATGACGGGCGCCCCGAAGATCAGCACCATGGCGATCCTGGACGGCCTGGAAGGCGGACCGCGCGGCGTCTACTCGGGGGCGCTCGGCTACTTCTCGCTGGACGGTTCCGTGGACCTCTCGGTGGTGATCCGGACACTGGTCGTCGCGGGAACCGGGCCGGACACACTCCTGAGCCTCGGAGTGGGCGGCGCGGTCACGGCCGATTCGGTGCCCGAGGAGGAATACCAGGAGATCCGGACCAAGGCCTTCGGCATCCTCAGCACCCTGGGCGCCGAGTACCCGGAGTAGCATCATGGCCACCGATCCGGCACGACGGGCGGCCGGGCACTGTGCCGCGGGCTGGATTCATCGTCGCTGAGTCCGCTATGGATGCCGTGAGTCCGCTACAAGCAGTAGCGGACTCACGTGGTTGATAGCGGACTCGGCGGCGGGTGATGCCGAGTGGAGCACCGAGACCGGGCGGCGGCCGGGTACCGGCTACTGCGCCACCGGCTGCGGGGACGTCATGCGGTACAGGGCGTCGACGTCGCGGACGGCGCCCTTGTCCGCGGAGGTCGCCATGGCCGCGTAAGCACGCAGCGCGGCGGACACCTGACGCTCACGGCCCACCGGGTGGTAGCCCGTGGTGGCCTCCAGGCGGTCACGGCGGGCCTCCAGCTCGGCCGGGTCCACCAGGAGCTCCAGGGAGCGGGTGGGGATGTCGATGCGGATCCGGTCGCCGTCCTCCACCAGGGCGATCATGCCCCCGGACGCGGCTTCCGGCGAGATGTGCCCGATCGACAGGCCCGAGGTGCCGCCGGAGAAGCGGCCGTCCGTGATCAGGGCGCACTTCTTGCCCAGGCCACGGCCCTTGAGGAACGACGTCGGGTACAGCATCTCCTGCATGCCCGGACCGCCCTTGGGGCCTTCGTAGCGGATGACCACCACGTCGCCCTCCTTGACGGTCTTGTTCAGGATCTTCTCCACGGCCTCGTCCTGGGACTCGCAGACCACGGCCGGGCCCTCGAACGTCCAGATGGACTCGTCCACGCCCGCGGTCTTCACCACGGCGCCGTCGACGGCGATGTTGCCGCGCAGCACGGCCAGGCCGCCGTCCTTGGAGTACGCGTGCTCCACGGAGCGGATGCAGCCACCCTCGGAATCGGTGTCCAGGGAGGTCCAGACGTTCGACTGGGAGAAGGCGGTGGAGGAGCGGACGCCACCGGGGGCCGCGTGCCACAGATCCTGGGCCTCCTGGGTGGCCTTGCCGCCGCGGACGTCCCAGTCGTCCAGCCAGCCGTTGAGATCGGTGGAGTGCACGGAATGGACGTCCTGGTGGAGCAGGCCGCCGCGGTTCAGTTCCCCGAGCAGGGCCGGGATGCCGCCCGCGCGGTGCACATCCTCCATGTAGTAGGTCTTGTCCTTGGCGACGTTCGGGGCCACCTTGGCCAGGCACGGCACCTGGCGGGACTTGGCGTCCATCTCGGCCAGCCCGTAGTCCACGCCGGCTTCCTGGGCGGCGGCGAGCAGGTGCAGGATCGTGTTGGTGGAGCCGCCCATGGAGATGTCCAGGGCCATGGCGTTGTCGAAAGCCTTGGCCGTCGCGATGGAGCGGGGCAGGACGGAGTCGTCATCGCCGTCGTAGTAGCGCTTGACCAGGTCCACCACCGTGGAACCGGCCTTCTGGTACAGCGCCTTGCGGGCCGTGTGCGTGGCCAGGACCGAACCGTTGCCCGGCAGGGAGAGGCCGATCGCCTCGGTCAGGCAGTTCATGGAGTTGGCGGTGAACATGCCGGAGCAGGAACCGCAGGTGGGGCAGGCGTTCTCCTCGATGAGGTTGATGTCCTCATCGGAGATCGACTCGTCCACGGCGTCCGCGATCGCGTTCACCAGGTCCAGGGAGCGGACCGAACCGTCGGTGAGGGTCACGCGGCCGGCCTCCATGGGGCCACCGGAGACGAACACCGTCGGGATGTTCAGGCGCAGGGCGGCCATGAGCATGCCGGGGGTGATCTTGTCGCAGTTCGAGATGCAGACCAAGGCGTCGGCGCAGTGCGCGTTCGCCATGTACTCCACCGAGTCGGCGATCAGATCGCGGGACGGCAGCGAGTACAGCATGCCGCCGTGGCCCATGGCGATGCCGTCATCCACGGCGATGGTGTTGAACTCACGGGCGACGGCGCCCGCGGCGTGGATGGCTTCGGAGACGATCCGGCCCACCGGCGCCAGGTGCGTGTGACCGGGCACGAACTCGGTGAAGGAGTTCGCCACGGCGATGATCGGCTTGCCGATGTCCGAATTGGCGACGCCGGAGGCGCGCAGCAGTGCGCGGGCGCCGGCCATGTTGCGGCCGTGGGTGACAGTGCGGGAACGATATGCAGGCATGGTCCCAGTCTTCCGTGTGGAACGGCCGGCACCAAGACGGTGCCACTTCTGGTAGTGGGAGTACTAGAATCAATGCTCGACGACGACGACGGCGGTCACCGGACTCCTGCCGACGAACCCACCCGCTCACACGCAGACCCCCCACCGGCCGAAACAGTGAGTTTCCGCCGAAACAGTGACCATAGAACGCTGTTTCATCGGGAACTCACTGTCTCAGCCCGGAACCGGGGGCAGACTCCACCGAAAGGCGGCCACCATGACCGAAGCCGAAGCCTGGCGGAAGGAACTCGGCAACTTCCTGGCCGCGCGTCGTCGTCGGGCGGTGCGGAGCGATTACGGGCTGCCGCAGGCCGGCCGGGGCAAGGACGTGGGCCTGCGGCGCGAGGAGGTCGCGTTCCTCTCCGCCATCTCCGTGACCTGGTACACGTGGCTGGAGCAGGGCCGCAAGGTGAATCCGTCCCGCGAGGTGCTCACGTCCCTGGCCACGGTCCTCCGGCTGGAGCCCGCCGAGCAGCGGTACCTGTTCACCCCGTTCGGCTACACCGCGCCCGCGCCGAGCCCCGGGACCGCCGAGACCACCGCCCACGTGCAACGGCTGCTGGACGCCATCGACCCGAATCCGGCCCTGGCGCTGGAAGGGAACTGGGACATCGTGGCGTGGAACCACGCCTACAGTTCGCTGTTCCCGCGCGTCCTGGAGGTCTCCGGGCCCGAGCGGAATCTGCTGCGGCTGGTCTTCACCGACCCCGCGGTCCGCGCCCTGCTGCCGGACTGGGAGCAGACCAGCGCGCAGTTCCTGGCCGAGTTCCGGGCGGAGACGGGGTCCCGGATCGAGGACGCCCGGAAGGCCAGCCTGGTCGCCGGGCTGCTGCAGTCCAGCCCCGAGTTCCGGGCGCAGTGGGACGGGTACGGCATCCGCGGCTTCACGCCCCGCACCCGGGCCTTCAACCATCCGGGCGGCGGAACCCGCGTCTACGAACATCACCAGCTGAGCCTCGCGGACACTCCGGCGCTCAAGCTGATCGTCTACACGCCGGCGTCGGACACCGGAGATGACGCCACGGACGACGACGGCGGCGCGGCCTCCCGCTGACCCCTGCCCGCCCGCGGTCCAGCCCACCCGCGGCACCCACGGTTCTGTGGTTCGCCCCCGGAAATGTCGGTGGGTGAACCACAAAACCGTGGGTCGACCGGACACCGCCGGCGCAAGGCCCCTACTGCAAGGTGGCCGAGAGCCGGCAGACGTTGTCGACGTACTTCGAGAGCACCGACCGTTCCTGCCACTCCTCCAGCGTCAGCTCCCGCGAGGTGGACCGGTAGGACTCCTGCACCTTCCGCAGCGCGGCCACGATCTCCGGGCCCACCATCATCAGGGACACCTCGAAGTTCAGCGAGAAGGACCGCATGTCCATGTTGCTGGAACCGAGAACCGCGACCTCCTCGTCCACCGTGAAGTGCTTCGCGTGCAGCACGGCGGGCGCCTTGTAGAGGAAGATCCGCACCCCGGCTTCCAGGAGCGCCTGGTAGTACGACCGCTGGGCGTGATGCACCAGGAACTGGTCGCCCTGCTCGGAGACGAAGAGCTCCACGTGAACGCCGCGCTGCACGGCCGTGGTGATCGCGTACAGCAGCGAATCGTCCGGGACGAAGTACGGGCTGCAGATGGAGACCCGCTCCTGCGCGGAGTAGATCAGGGTGTTGAACAGGCGGAGGTTGTTCTCCTGGGAGAACCCCGGGCCGCTCGGCACCACCTGGGCCGGGATGTGGCCGTCGACGGCGTCGGGCAGGACGATCTGCTCCTCCAGGGACTCGTCCGTTTCGCTCAGCCAGTCGGTGGCGAAGACGACGTTCAGGCTCGCCACCACCGGGCCCTCCACTCGGGCCATGAGCTCCACCCAGTGGCGGCCGGCCCTGCGGTGCTTGGGATTGTTGTAGGAGGGCTCCGTGAGGTTCTGCGAACCGGTGAACGCCACCTCCCCGTCCACGACCATGATTTTGCGGTGGTTACGCAGATCGGGGCGGCGCCACTGCCCGGAGAACGGCATGACGGGGAGCATGCGCCGCCAGCGGATCTCCGAATTCTTCAGGCGGCGCAGCAGACGACGGTAACCCCGCACCCGCAGCGTGCCGATGTGATCGAACAGCAGACGGACTTCCACGCCCCGTTCGGCCGCCTCTTCCAGGGCCGTGAACAGCGGTTCCGTCACCGAGTCGTAGGCCATGATGTAGAACTCGACGTTCACGTAGCGCTTGGCCCCACGCGCCGCCGCCGTCATCGCTTCGATCGATTCCAGATAGCCGGGGATGAGCTCGACACGGTTTCCGGTGGTGAGCGGCTGGGCCCCGAGTCGGTGGTTGAGTTCGATGGCGGAGCGCAGCCAGACCGGCAGGTGCAGCTGCTCGGGCACCCCTTCCAGGACGGAGCTGGCCTCCCGTACCCGTCGGTTGACGTCCTCCAGCTCGCGGGCGCGGCGGCCCTTGAGCCGGAAGTTGCCGAACAGCAGGAACAGGACCAGACCGGCGTCGGGCACCAGGAAGATGGCCAGCAGCCACGCCATGGCCGTGGTGGGGCGGCGGTTGCCGGGCACCACGCCGAGCAGGACGAGACGGATCACCACGTCGGCCATGACCCAGATGGTGAACCCCACGGACCACTCCTGAGGCCAGCTGTATGGCAGCATGCGTCTCCCCCACTCCTGTGCCGGTCGCCCCCGCCGGGCGCCGTGCCGTCAAGACATTCTCACCCGGGAACCGCCCGGCCGCCGCACCCCGGGGACTTCGCCGGGTCGGCGCCCCCACGCCCGGCCGGGTGGATACGCTTGTCCCATGACTTCCACGTCCCCCAGCACCGTGCTCGTGTTCCTTGATCCCGCCCACCCCCAGGGCCGTCTGGCGGACGCGTCCGTGCCGCAGCTGATGGCCACGGACCTGGGCGCCACCCGAGGGGACGGCGTCTTCGAATCGCTCCTGGTGCTCGACGGGAAACTCCGGAAACTCCCGGCCCATCTGGCACGGCTGGCAGGGTCGGCCCGCGCCCTGGAGCTGGAGATCAGTGGCGAGGACGCGTGGCGCGCGGCCATCGGCACAGCCGTGGAGAACTATCTGGAATCGCATCCCGGCGTGGACGAGTTCGTGGTGAAGCTCCTGGTCACCCGGGGCGTGGAGGGTGCGGGAGCCCCCACCGAGTGGGTCCAGGCGAGCCCGGCCCCCGCCCTGGGGAAGAAGCAGCGCGTGGAGGGGATCGACGTCGTGCTGCTGGACCGCGGCTACGACAGTGATCTGGCCGACCGCGCTCCCTGGCTCCTGCTGGGTGCGAAGACCCTCAGCTACGCCGTGAACATGGCGGCGCTGCGGCACGCGCACTCCCTCGGCGCGGACGACGTGATCTTCCTGTCCGCTGACGGCCGCGTGCTGGAGGGCCCGACGTCCACCGTGCTGCTGGCGCACCGCGACGTGAACGACGACGGCTCGGTCACCAAGCGTCTCGTCACGCCGCAGCTTGATGCCGGGATCCTCCCGGGCACCTCCCAGGGCGCGCTGTTCACGGCCGCGAAGGCGGCCGGCTGGGAACTCGGCTATGGCCCGCTGGAGCCGGAAGACCTCTTCGACGCCGACGCCGTGTGGCTGATCTCCTCCATCCGCCTGATCGCGCCGGTGAAGCACATCGACGGCAAGGAGATCGGCTCCGACCCGGCCGTCGCCGCGGAACTCACCGAGGAACTGAACCGGCTGTTCGCCGGGATCGAGTAGAGATCGAGTGAGGATCGCGTAGGGCCGGCCGGGGCGGGCCCGGCCCCTTGGCAGGTCCGAAGGACCGGTATACGGTTCAACCACGGTCGAGTACGGCGAAGTGGGGGTCCGGCGATGTCTCACGGCAAGACCTGGCTGGTCCCGCGGAGCCGCGGTCCCGGGGGTTCACGCCGCCCCCGCCTGGGCCCCGTGGTCACCGCGGCGATGGTGTCCGCGATTCTTCTGGCCTCCTGCGCCGAACCGCCGCCGGAACTTGGACGCCCTGCCACCTCCGACGTGACGGGGGCGGGGAGCGGGGCGTCCTCGATCGCCTCCCGGCCCGCGCAGCCCGGACCGTCGGGGCTTCCTCCGATCACCTGTGCACGGTTCGTCCCGGATTCGCCGTGCACGCCGTACCGGAGCATCCGCGCCCTGGACCACGGGATGGCCCTGCCCTGGGCGGGCGACGGCGCCGTGACCGCCTCGCTGCAATCCGTCGATGGCGAGTTGCTGCTGGCGTCCAAGACCCCCTGTGGGCCTGTCTCGGCGAAGGCCACACTCGACCACGACGTGATGCGGGTCCACGACATCGCCGTAGGAGCCGTCGGCTGCCCCGGGGAGCAGGGTGAACAGCAGCAATGGTTCCTCGAGCTCCTCCGGCAGGATCTGAGCCTCAGCTACACCGGAGGGCAGCTGCACTGGCGCGCCGGCACCTCCGGAATCGACTTCGAGCGCGATCCACTCTGAGCCTGTTCGAGGCGCTTTGAGGCGGGGCGCAGCTCCATCGCGGGTCGTAGGGCTCAGCCCTCCGCCACCATGACCACGCGCGGCCAGCGGTCCAGGCCGTGGGCGGCTTCCTCGGCCACCTTGGCCCGCAATTCCGGCCCCCACTCGGCCTCAGGCAGCACGGTGAATCCGAGCCGGGCGTAGTAGGCCGCGTTCCAGGGGATCTCACGGAACGTGGTCAGGGTGGTCCGCCCCATCCCGCGCTCCCGGGCGACGGCACGGAAGTGATCCAGGAGGCGTGCGCCCAGCCCCTGCCTGGCGTGCCCCGGGTGAACGCTGAGCTGCTCCAGATGCGCCGCGCCGTCCACCACTTCGCCGACGGCGTACCCGGCCACTGCGACGGCGCCGCCCACGGCATCGGTGTCGCCCACGGCGTCCACCGCGCCGGGGACCGGCGCCGCGCCGCCGTCCGGCACGGTCAGCACCCACGCCCAGCCCTCCGCCACAGTGGCGGCCAGTTCGGCGTCGCTGAAGGGGTCGTCGTCGGCGATGGAGTCCATTCCCGCCTGCCGGAAGAGTTCTCCCGCGGCGCGCTCCAGGTCCTGGACGGCCCGGAAATCGGCGGGGGTCATGGCGCGGATCATCTCTTCAGTCAACCATCCCCTTGATTGCGCCGCATGACCCGGGATGAACGCCGGTGACGAATTGTGCCGCCTCGTGAGGGCCCTCGTTGACCTCGGATGACGGCCACCGCAGACTTCCAGGAGAACAAGGAGGCGGACAGGTGGAGAGCATCCGGCAGCTCGAGGAATGGCAGGGCCTGCGCGGCATCAACAGGGTCTGGGAGTTCGACGCGCCCGTCGAGACCGTGTTCCGCGCCCACACCGACCCGCTCTGGCTGGCGCGCTGGCTGGTGCCCGACGGCGTCGAGCTGCGCTTCCGGCGCTGGGATGCGCGCACCGGAGGGTCGTGGAGCTACTCCGTGGCGGCGGGTGGCGACGACTGGACCTTCTACGGCTCCTTCCACGAGGTCTCCGAGCCGTGGCGCATCGTGCAGACCGTGGAGGCGGAGGCCGACTCACACGGACCCGTCCTCGAAGTCCTCGACTTCCTCGAACTGCCCGGCGGCGGCTGCCGCCTCGAGGCGATCGCCATGTTCACCTCCCCTGCCGCTCGCGAAGAGGTCGGTGGCTCGGACGACGACGGCGGCCTGTCCCGCCTGACCGCACTGCTGTCCGAGCTGGGGGCGTTCACCGCGCAGCTGCCGCGCTGAGGCGCCTCCGCGACTCCCTGCCCGGCTCGCACGGAACCCGCCCCGCACCCCGTTTCGTCATACGCCGTCGCATCCGGAATGCGGGCCTCTCCAGGCCTGTTGCACGCAGCATCAGTGAGAACACCGCGCCGGTCCGGAGTGCAGCGCACCCGCGAGGCAACCGGACGGCGCCGACAGCGCAGAGCGAGGAATCACCATGACACGTGCAGTGCGGTATGAAGAGTTCGGCGGTCCGGAAGTCCTTCAGCTGGTGGAGGTCGCGGTGCCGCAGCCCGGTCCGGGCGAGGTCCGGGTCCGCGTCACCGCGGCGGGCCTGAACCCGGTGGACTTCAAGATCTTCCACGGCGGTCCCGTGGCGGAGGCGTTCGGCGGCGCTCCGGGTTCCGGCGTGGGCAACGACTTCGCCGGCGTGGTCGACGACCTCGGCGAGGGTGTCACGGACTTCGCCGTGGGTGTCCGGGTGTTCGGCGGCAAACGGCACGAGGCGGTGGCGGACTTCGTTCTGGTGCCGGCCTCCTCGCTCCACCGGACCCCGGACGGGCTCTCGGACCAGCTCGCAGCGAGCCTGGACCTCGCGGGACGCACCGCGGCCGCCGCGATCGACCAGTTGAAGCTGTCCCCGGAGGACACCGTGCTGATCGGCGGAGCCGCTGGCGGCGTGGGCGTCCTGGCCACACAGCTCGCCGTCGCGACGGGTGCCACGGTGATCGGAACCGCCTCCGAACGCAATCACGAATTCCTCCGCGGGCTCGGGGCGATCCCCGTCACCTACGGCGAGGGCCTGGCGGACCGGGTGGCGGAGATCGGCACGCCCACGGCTGCCGCCGATCTCAACGGCGCCGAGGTGATCACCGTGGCACAGGGCTTCGGCGTGCCGGCGGAACGCATCACCGCGATCGCCGCACACGGGCACCCGGGCGGCGGGTTCACGGCCACGGGCGGCGGGGATGCCGCTCCCGGCTCGCTGGAGCGCATCGCGGCGGCGCTTGCCGACGGTTCGCTGGTCCTGCCCCTCGAAGCAGAGTTCCCGGTGGAGCAGGTGGCTGACGCCTACCGGCTCCTGGAGGAGGGACACGTGCGGGGCAAGGTCGTCGTGACCGTCGGCTGAGGCGGAGGTCCGGGCGGGCCAGGCGGCTTCGCCCACGGAAGTTCGGTCTGCCCACCGAAAAATACGTGGGTGAACCGAACTTCCGTGGGTCGGTCCCAGCGGTCTGTTCCGCAGGCCGCAGCCGGGGCCGGTTCATGACAGAAGATGAAGCCTCCCGTCATCCTTCTCCCCGCGTCTCCCCGGGGCCTGGTGCTAGATTTTTTGCAGAGTAACGAGTACCGGTGACAAGCCCTGACTGACCGGTCGGCAACCCTCCAGACGCGGCGGGGTGCCTCAGGTGACTACTCGGCATGTGTCAACTGCAAGCGCGAAGGAGCCCCACTTGCCTGCCCGCAAAGAACCCACGTCCACTCCGTCCGGAACCCCCGGAACCCCCAAGGCCACTGCACCCCGGAGCACCCCGGCCAAGTCCGCCGCCCGGGCTCCGCGCACCACCAAGGCCGCGGCCGCGAAGCCCGTCACGACGACGGCGACCGCCCCCGCAGCCGAACAGCCCGCCGTGGCCGAGGCCGCCGTCGTGCCCCAGAGCGCCCCGGAGACGGTCCCCGCAGTGGCACCCGCCCGCCTGCCGTACCGCCTGCTGACCGGCCCGGACACGCGCGAGTTCTGCGAACGCGTCTCCGCCGCCCTGGCCGACGGGTACATCCTTTACGGCAGCCCGTCCGTGACGTTCAACGGGGAGACGGTGATCGCCGCGCAGGCCGTGGTCCTGCCGTACGCCCCGCCCGCTCCCCCGGCACCCATCGTGGACCCCTACGCCGTGCCCGCCACCGGCTTCGCCCCGTTCGGCGGTGCCCTGTGAGCTACGCGGGAGACCTGACGCCGCAGCAGGCGTGGGACAAGCTCAAGGAGGGCGCCGTTCTGGTGGACGTGCGCACCGAGGCGGAGTGGGCGCACATCGGCCGCCCCAAGGCTCCGGCCGGCGAGCCCCTCTTCATCCAGTGGAATCTGGCCGGCGGCGTGCCCAACCAGGGCTTTCTGGCCGAACTGAACGATCAGGCCCCGGAACCGGGCACCACGGATCTGGTCTTCCTGTGCCGCTCGGGCCAGCGGTCGATCGCCGCTGCGGAAGCCGCGACGGCGGCCGGCTGGTCCTCGTACAACGTCCTGGAAGGCTTCGAAGGCGTTCCGGACCGTTTCGGGGAGCGCACCGTGAACGGTTGGAAGAACAGCGGCCTGCCGACCACGATCGGGGCGTGACGCATGGCGTTCAATCCTGAGGCCGCGTCCTGGTCGCCGGCCACCCAGGCGGTGCGCGGCGGTCTGGACCGGACCAACTTCTTCGAGACCTCCGAGGCCCTGTTCCTGAATTCGGGCTTCGTCTACGATTCCGCGGAGGCCGCCGAGCGCGCCTTCACCGGTGAGGACGAGCGTTTCGTCTACTCGCGCTACGGCAACCCGACCGTCGCCACCTTCCAGGAACGGCTGCGGCTGCTCGAAGGCACCGAGGCGTGCTTCGCCACGGCGTCCGGCATGTCCGCCGTGTTCACGGCCCTGGGCGCCCTGCTCGCCGCCGGGGACCGCGTGGTGGCCGCGCGGTCCCTGTTCGGCTCGTGCTTCGTGATCCTGAACGAGATCCTGCCCCGCTGGGGCGTGGAGACGGTGTTCGTGGACGGCCCGGACCTGGAGCAATGGCGTGAGGCGCTGGCCGTGCCGACGCAGGCCGTGTTCTTCGAGTCCCCCTCGAACCCGATGCAGGAGATCGTGGACATCGCCGCGGTCAGCGAGCTCGCGCACGCCGCGGGCGCCACCGTGGTGGCCGACAACGTCTTCGCCACCCCCATGCTGCAGCGCTGCACGGATCTGGGGGCCGACGTCGTCGTGTACTCCGGGACCAAGCACATCGACGGTCAGGGGCGCGTCATGGGCGGCGCGATCCTCGGGACCAAGGAGTTCATCGACGGACCGGTCAAGAACCTCATGCGGCACACGGGGCCGTCGCTGTCGAGCTTCAACGCCTGGGTGCTGACCAAGGGTCTGGAGACGCTCGACATGCGTGTCCGTCACTCGTCCGCCTCCGCGCTGACGCTGGCCGGCTGGCTCGAGCAGCAGCCCGGGGTGAACTGGGTGAAGTACCCGCTCCTGACCTCGCACCCGCAGTACGAGCTGGCCGCGCGGCAGATGAGCGCCGGCGGCACGGTGCTGACCTTCGAACTGGCCCCGCTGCCCGGCGGCACCGCCAAGGATGCCGCGTTCAAGCTGCTCAACGGCCTGCGCGTGGTGGACATCTCGAACAATCTGGGCGACTCCAAGAGCCTCATCACACATCCCGCGACGACGACGCACCGCGCCATGGGCGCCGAAGGCCGGGCCGCGATCGGGCTGGGCGACGGCGTGGTGCGGCTTTCCGTGGGGCTGGAGGACGTGGACGACCTGATCCGCGATTTCCAGCAGGCGCTGAGCTAGTCCCTACCCTCCGCACACGGGGTCACTTAACGCCGCCTGATCGGCGATCATCGGGCGTCAAGTGACCCCGTGTCAGGTCCGGACCGTGTCGTGCTCGAAGGACCATCCGTCGAACCAGACGGATGATGCCTCAGGCTCGTAGCACGCGCGTGCCATAACGGCCCGGACCATGGGGAGCACTTCATGGGTACCCCTCCCCATCGACGGCTGGTGCGCGATCCGGATAGCTTTGAGTCAACAGAAACCGGGAACGCCGGGTTCACCACGAGCAAGGAGTAGGAAAATGGCAGTTTGGGGTGCAGACGTCCAGCAGCTTCGCGCACTGGGTAAGAAGCTCGAAGCAGGCGCACAGACCATCGATGAGCAGCGCAACCAGCTCACCAGCGCACTCAACGGCGTGCAGTGGATGGGCCCGGACGCGGACAAGTTCAAGAACGAATGGCAGTCCCAGCACGTGCCGGCCCTGAACAAGGTCGCCGAAGCACTGCGCACCGCCGGCAAGAACGCCGCCAAGAACGCCCAGGAACAGGAAACCGCTTCCCACTAAGCGGCCCACCC
>NZ_JBFREG010000012.1:0-31754 GCF_052114185.1 Arthrobacter sp. RAF14
GTGGATTAGTGGCGAACGGGTGAGTAACACGTGAGTAACCTGCCCTTGACTCTGGGATAAGCCTGGGAAACTGGGTCTAATACCGGATACGACCATTGCCCGCATGGGTTGGTGGTGGAAAGCTTTTGTGGTTTTGGATGGACTCGCGGCCTATCAGCTTGTTGGTGAGGTAATGGCTCACCAAGGCGACGACGGGTAGCCGGCCTGAGAGGGTGACCGGCCACACTGGGACTGAGACACGGCCCAGACTCCTACGGGAGGCAGCAGTGGGGAATATTGCACAATGGGCGAAAGCCTGATGCAGCGACGCCGCGTGAGGGATGACGGCCTTCGGGTTGTAAACCTCTTTCAGTAGGGAAGAAGCGAAAGTGACGGTACCTGCAGAAGAAGCGCCGGCTAACTACGTGCCAGCAGCCGCGGTAATACGTAGGGCGCAAGCGTTATCCGGAATTATTGGGCGTAAAGAGCTCGTAGGCGGTTTGTCGCGTCTGCTGTGAAAGGCCAGGGCTCAACCCTGGTTCTGCAGTGGGTACGGGCAGACTTGAGTGATGTAGGGGAGACTGGAATTCCTGGTGTAGCGGTGAAATGCGCAGATATCAGGAGGAACACCGATGGCGAAGGCAGGTCTCTGGGCATTAACTGACGCTGAGGAGCGAAAGCATGGGGAGCGAACAGGATTAGATACCCTGGTAGTCCATGCCGTAAACGTTGGGCACTAGGTGTGGGGGACATTCCACGTTTTCCGCGCCGTAGCTAACGCATTAAGTGCCCCGCCTGGGGAGTACGGCCGCAAGGCTAAAACTCAAAGGAATTGACGGGGGCCCGCACAAGCGGCGGAGCATGCGGATTAATTCGATGCAACGCGAAGAACCTTACCAAGGCTTGACATGGAYCRGATCGCATCAGAGATGGTGTTTCCCTTCGGGGCTGGTTCACAGGTGGTGCATGGTTGTCGTCAGCTCGTGTCGTGAGATGTTGGGTTAAGTCCCGCAACGAGCGCAACCCTCGTTCCATGTTGCCAGCGCGTAATGGCGGGGACTCATGGGAGACTGCCGGGGTCAACTCGGAGGAAGGTGGGGACGACGTCAAATCATCATGCCCCTTATGTCTTGGGCTTCACGCATGCTACAATGGCCGGTACAAAGGGTTGCGATACTGTGAGGTGGAGCTAATCCCAAAAAGCCGGTCTCAGTTCGGATTGGGGTCTGCAACTCGACCCCATGAAGTTGGAGTCGCTAGTAATCGCAGATCAGCAACGCTGCGGTGAATACGTTCCCGGGCCTTGTACACACCGCCCGTCAAGTCACGAAAGTTGGTAACACCCGAAGCCGGTGGCCTAACCCCTTGTGGGAGGGAGCTGTCGAAGGTGGGACTGGCGATTGGGACTAAGTCGTAACAAGGTAGCCGTACCGGAAGGTGCGGCTGGATCACCTCCTTTCTAAGGAGCAAACGAGATCATGGCCGCTTCCTGCATGGGTTGTGGTGGTGGTTGAGTGTAGAACCCGCCTGCCAGGGCGTTCGTTCCTGGGGTGTGGTGCTCATGGGTGGAATATCAAAGAAACACATCCTCGTGATGGTTGGTGGGTTCCTGTGAAACAAGGGGGCTTGCTGGCTGGGGGTGCGGTTCCCGTGCGGGTGCTGTGATGCTGCGTTTTAGTACGCCGGCCGGTGACGGTTGGTTGGAACGGGTGTGGTGTCGTGGTGGTGCGGGGGTTGTTGACACACTGTTGGGTCCTGGAACAACAGGCCTGTCGCATGCTCTTTGGGGTGTGTGGTGGTTGTTGTTTCGTTTGGTTGCCCTGCTTCTGGAAGGCTTGCCCGGTTGGGTGGGTTGGATGGGGGTGTGGGGTTGTTGTTTGAGAACTGCATAGTGGACGCGAGCATCTTATAAGGCGAGCGTCATGACTGGATCGGCCCCTGGTGGGTTGTGGTGGTTGTGGTGTTTGTCTTGGTTTTTGTGTGGCCAAGTTTTTAAGGGCGCACGGTGAATGCCTTGGCATTAGGAGCCGATGAAGGACGTGGGAATCTGCGAAAAGCCTGGGGGAGTTGATAACCGAACTTTGATCCCAGGATGTCCGAATGGGGAAACCCGGCTGCCTGTTATGGGTAGTCACCCGCAGCTGAACGCATAGGCTGTGTGGAGGGAACGCGGGGAAGTGAAACATCTCAGTACCCGCAGGAAGAGAAAACAACATGTGATTCCGTGAGTAGTGGCGAGCGAAAGCGGAAGAGGCTAAACCGGTCCATGTGTGATAGCCAGTGGGCGTTGCATGGTCGGGGTTGTGGGGTTGTTCCGTACCAGGGTCACTGACCTGGTCGGGTGTGAATGTGCTGACGTAGATGAACGGCTTGGGATGGTCGACCATAGAGGGTGAGAGTCCCGTAATTGTCGCGTTGTTGCACCGCTCGAGGGATGATACCCGAGTAGCACGGGGCCCGAGAAATCCCGTGTGAATCTGTCAGGACCACCTGATAAGCCTAAATACTACCTAATGACCGATAGCGGACCAGTACCGTGAGGGAAAGGTGAAAAGTACCCCGGGAGGGGAGTGAAATAGTACCTGAAACCGTGTGCCTACAATCCGTCAGAGCAGGCTTGTACCTGTGATGGCGTGCCTTTTGAAGAATGAGCCTGCGAGTTAGTGTTACGTCGCGAGGTTAACCCGTGTGGGGAAGCCGTAGCGAAAGCGAGTCTGAATAGGGCGTTTGAGTGGCGTGATCTAGACCCGAAGCGAAGTGATCTACCCATGGCCAGGTTGAAGCGACGGTAAGACGTCGTGGAGGACCGAACCCACTTCAGTTGAAAATGGAGGGGATGAGCTGTGGGTAGGGGTGAAAGGCCAATCAAACTTCGTGATAGCTGGTTCTCCCCGAAATGCATTTAGGTGCAGCGTTGCGTGTTTCTTGCCGGAGGTAGAGCTACTGGATGGCCGATGGGCCCTACAAGGTTACTGACGTCAGCCAAACTCCGAATGCCGGTAAGTGAGAGCGCAGCAGTGAGACCGTGGGGGATAAGCTTCATGGTCGAGAGGGAAACAGCCCAGACCACCGACTAAGGCCCCTAAGCGTGTGCTAAGTGGGAAAGGATGTGGAGTTGCTTAGACAACCAGGAGGTTGGCTTAGAAGCAGCCACCCTTGAAAGAGTGCGTAATAGCTCACTGGTCAAGTGATTCCGCGCCGACAATGTAGCGGGGCTCAAGTACACCGCCGAAGTCGTGGATTTCAGATAGTAGACAAGCCTTCGTGGTTCAGTCGTCTGGAGTGGTAGGGGAGCGTCGTGTGGACGGTGAAGCCGCGGTGTAAACCAGTGGTGGAGACCACACGAGTGAGAATGCAGGCATGAGTAGCGAAAGACGGGTGAGAAACCCGTCCGCCGGATGATCAAGGGTTCCAGGGTCAAGCTAATCTGCCCTGGGTGAGTCGGGACCTAAGGCGAGGCCGACAGGCGTAGTCGATGGACAACGGGTTGATATTCCCGTACCGGCGAAGAACCGCCCATACTGAGCCCGGGATACTAACCACCCAATCCACCTCCAGGAGCCTTCGGGCAAGTGGTGTGTGGTGAGGCTGGGAACTGATCGGGGGAGGTAAGCGTATTAACAGGTGTGACGCAGGAAGGTAGCTGAGCCGGGCGATGGTAGTCCCGGTCTAAGCAGGTAGGCCGTTCCCTAGGCAAATCCGGGGAGCATTAAGGCTGAGACGTGATGGGACCCCACTTGGTGGGGGATTCAGTGATCCTATGCTGCCGAGAAAAGCATCGACGCGAGGTTCCAGCCGCCCGTACCCTAAACCGACACAGGTGATCAGGTAGAGAATACTAAGGCGATCGAGAGAATCATGGTTAAGGAACTCGGCAAAATGCCCCCGTAACTTCGGGAGAAGGGGGGCCCGGACTGTGAAGAGGACTTGCTCCTCGGAGCGGATAAGGGCCGCAGAGACCAGGGGGAAGCGACTGTTTACTAAAAACACAGGTCCGTGCGAAGTCGCAAGACGATGTATACGGACTGACTCCTGCCCGGTGCTGGAAGGTTAAGAGGACCGGTCAACACCTTTGGTGTGAAGCCGGGAATTTAAGCCCCAGTAAACGGCGGTGGTAACTATAACCATCCTAAGGTAGCGAAATTCCTTGTCGGGTAAGTTCCGACCTGCACGAATGGAGTAACGACTTCCCTACTGTCTCAACCATGAACTCGGCGAAATTGCACTACGAGTAAAGATGCTCGTTACGCGCAGCAGGACGGAAAGACCCCGAGACCTTTACTATAGTTTGGTATTGGTGTTCGGAGTGGCTTGTGTAGGATAGGTGGGAGRCTGTGAAGCGGACACGCCAGTGTTCGTGGAGTCATCGTTGAAATACCACTCTGGTCACTTTGGACATCTAACTTCGGCCCATGATCTGGGTCAGGGACAGTGCCTGATGGGTAGTTTAACTGGGGCGGTTGCCTCCTAAAAAGTAACGGAGGCGCCCAAAGGTTCCCTCAGCCTGGTTGGCAATCAGGTGTCGAGTGTAAGTGCACAAGGGAGCTTGACTGTGAGAGAGACATCTCGAGCAGGGACGAAAGTCGGGACTAGTGATCCGGCGGTACATTGTGGAATGGCCGTCGCTCAACGGATAAAAGGTACCTCGGGGATAACAGGCTGATCTTGCCCAAGAGTCCATATCGACGGCATGGTTTGGCACCTCGATGTCGGCTCGTCGCATCCTGGGGCTGGAGTAGGTCCCAAGGGTTGGGCTGTTCGCCCATTAAAGCGGTACGCGAGCTGGGTTTAGAACGTCGTGAGACAGTTCGGTCCCTATCCGCTGCGCGCGCAGGAAATTTGAGAAGGGCTGTCCTTAGTACGAGAGGACCGGGACGGACGAACCTCTGGTGTGTCAGTTGTACTGCCAAGTGCACCGCTGATTGGCTACGTTCGGATGGGATAACCGCTGAAAGCATCTAAGCGGGAAGCCCGCTTCAAGATAAGATTTCCATGACCCTTCGGGGTCGAGAGGCTCCCAGCAGACCACTGGGTTGATAGGCCGGACGTGGAAGCAGGGACTAACGACCTGTGAAGCTGACCGGTACTAATAAGCCGACAACCTGACCACACACCACACCCGTTGCGTGTCACGGAAACGATCCAGTGACCCTTCCAACCAACCCCCACCCACGGGCGGGGAGATTGAAAGAGTTACGGCGGTCATAGCGTGGGGGAAACGCCCGGTCCCATTCCGAACCCGGAAGCTAAGACCCACAGCGCCGATGGTACTGCACTCGTGAGGGTGTGGGAGAGTAGGACACCGCCGGACACAACCTATAAAAGGGATGGCCCAAGCAACGACGCTTGGGCCATCACCGCTTAAACCACCAACACCACCAGCCACCAACAGCAGCCCCCAGCACCAGCGCAGGGGGCCGCACCCGTTTAACCACCAAACCCGGCGAGCAAACCACCCCAGGCCGCAGCCATACCCCCACCCGGCCGGGCAGGCACCACGGACCACACAGCCCCACCACCCGGTGAGGGCTGCACCTGTTTAACCGCCCCGACAACCTCCGACCATCCCGGGGCCATCAGGCTCGCTACTGCCCCTCCCGCGCCGGCCGCCCCGCCCACAGCTCAGAGGCCGGACAATCTGGAGCCGCGCCCGTACTGCGGTGGTGCTTTTGACAAGACGTTCGCTATGCCCGCGGATAGACTGTGCCGCAGGCCACAATTCGTCGTGGCTTTCATTCGCTATTGGGGGCAATACATGAGGGTATTCCGACGTGCTGTTCTGCCGTCTCTGTGGTTGGTGCTCGGCGCCGTGATCGCAGGAGCGCTTGTCAAGATCGCATTCATCGACGGTGTGAAGGGTGCTGAGCAGGTCTCGGCTCCTCAGATCGGTTTCGAGACCCCGGTGGTGCCTGCAGGCCGGGCGACGGTCTCGAACGTGGTGGAGGTGAAGGGTTCCGTTCAGGCCGACCCGGCCGTTCCGGTACGGAGCACTGAAGCCGGCACTGTGGTGTATCTGTACATTTCATCGGGCAAGCCTGTGGCGGAGGGAAGCCCGCTCTTCCAGATCCGCAAACTCCGCGAGAGCCCGGCGGACACCGGTGATTCCACCCCGAGCGAGACTGACGGCAAGTCTCCGGTGAAGGCCCCGGCCCCGCAGTATGACTACCTGGATGTCGTGGCACCGTCCGCCGGTGTGCTTCGCGACTTCACCCCACTGCTCGGTCAGCAGGTGACGGTGGGGGAGAGCATCGGGGCGGTGGACCCGGGAACGTTCAGCGTGTCCGGCTCGCTCGACGCGCAGCAGCAGTACCGCCTCCTTGACCGGCCCACCAAGGCCGAGGTGACCGTCACGGGCGGTCCCGCACCCTTCAGCTGCACCGACGTTTCCCTGGGTAAGGCGGCCGACTCCGGCGCTGCGAAGGCGGCGTCGGGCAGCGGATCAGCTCCTGGGGCCGGTGGGCCAGCGCAGCCAGGAGCCGGAAGCGGAGCTCCGGACGACGGAAGCGCTGCGACCGGTACGGTGTCGTGCCCGGTTCCGGCCGCGGTGAAGGTGTTCCCCGGGCTCGGAGCGACGCTGAAGCTGACGGCCGGCGTCGCGGAGAATGCACTGACTGTGCCCTTGACCGCGGTGAAGGGCAGCTTCCAGGAAGGGACGGTCTGGGTGAAGTCCACCGGCCCCGCGGGGGCCGCGGACGGAAAGGCCGCAGGAGCCTCCGCACCGGACGGTGCTCAGCCGGGTGCTCCGGCAGCAGGTGCCAACGCCCAGGGCCCGGCAGGCGCTCCGGAGGGGTTCGAGGAGCGCAAGGTCTCCCTCGGCCTGAGCGATGGTGTGCAGGTCCAGGTGACCAAGGGTCTCAAGGAGGGCGAACAGATCCTCGAGTTCCTGCCCGGGGTGGCTGCTCCTCAGGGTCCCGGCGTGCCGAATGGTCCCGGCGTGCAGATGGGCGGCTGAGATGAGTCTGCTGGTCAGCCTGCGGGACGTCACGAAGTCGGTGACCTTGCCCGATGACAGTGAACTCCAGATCCTCAAGGGGGTTTCGCTGGACCTTCACGAAGGAGACCGTCTGTCCGTGGTCGGGAGGTCGGGCGGCGGGAAGTCCACGCTGCTCAACCTCCTGGGCCTGCTCGATGTGCCGACGAGCGGCGACCTCGAGTTCCTGGGTCTTCCTGCCCGGCGGATGAGCGAAGCCCGGAGGGCGCGTGTGCGCGGCGAGAGTGTGGGATTCGTGTTCCAGCAGTTCAACCTCCTGCCGGAGCGGACGGCCCTGGAGAACGTCATGACCCCGCTGTACTACGCCACAGGGAGGGATTTCTGGCGTCGACGTGAGCTGGCGCTGGGTCTGCTGGACCGTGTGGGCCTCAGCTCCCGCGCGGAGGTCAAGCCGGTGAGGCTCTCCGGCGGCGAGCAGCAGCGGGTGGCGATCGCCAGGGCGCTGGTCCGGCGTCCCCGCCTCATCCTCGCTGACGAACCCACCGGAGCCCTGGACGTGGAGACCGGCCAGGCCGTGATGAGTCTTCTGGAAGAAGTCGCCGCGGAGACCTCCGCCGCGCTCGTGACGATCACCCATGACCGCGCGGTGGCGGATCGTTCGGAACGGCAGCTGCATCTGAACGCCGGTGTGCTGTCCGGGGCGGACGACGATGCGGAGGACAGGTCTCCCGAGGAGGGGCTGGTGACGGCATGACCTCACTGCTCGCTGCGATCCTCGAGGCCTGGCACGAACTCCGGGTCCACAAGGTGAGGGTGCTCCTGTCCCTGATCGGTGTCGCCGCCTCCGTCGCGGCGCTGACCGGCGTCCTCGGCATGGGGGACGTGGCGCGGGAAGGGATGAAGAATCAGGCCGAACGCACCGGCGGGCGCGGAGCCACCCTGACCCTGACCTTCTATTCCGACACCGGCCAGGTTTCGGCGTCTCAGAGCGACTCGCTCATCAAGAAGGCCGGGGAGCGCTACAAGCTGAGCACGGTCTCGCGGATCACCCGTGGCCAGCTCGGGATCCAGTTCCCCCGGGGTGTGCAGTCGATCAACGCCACCGTGGTGGATCCCGTCTACGCCACGATCCTCCGGACATCGGTGGTTCAGGGACGCTGGTTCACGGACGACGACGCGCGGCGCCTGGCACCCGCGGTCATCCTGAATGAGAGCGCCTGGGCGCAGCTGGGCTCGCCGTCGTTGAGCCGGCAGCCAGGCGTCCGCCTGTACCAGAACGGCGCGCACAGCGCCGTGATCGTGGGAGTCTCCCGTTCCCAGTGGCCGGACGAGCCGCCGTCGGCGTATCTCCTCAGCGGTGACGGGGCGCGGCTGGGTGTGGGGGACTCGACGCCCGAGTACCGGGTGTGGGTCGATCCGTCGCAGGCCGACCAGCTACGGCAGGCTCTGGAAGCCGATCTCGGGGCGCGGATGCCCGGGGTCTCGGTCAGTGTGAACCGGATGGACTATCTGGCCTACGGGGACCCTCTGGCGCCCTTGCAGTGGGTGGTGGCCGGTGTGGCGGGGGTGATCCTCCTGCTGGGCGCGCTGGGCATGCTCACGGTCGCGCTGGTCACCGTGAAGTACCGGGTCCGGGAGATCGGCATCCGGCGGAGTTTCGGGGCCACCTCGGGCCGGATCTTCGTGGGCGTCATGATGGAGTCCCTCGTGGCCACCACCGTGGCGGGGCTGCTCGGCGTGATGCTCGCAGTCGCCGTCGTGAAGAACCCCTGGGTGGAGTCCCTCGTCGCCCCGGGGCTGGATGCCTATCCACCGTTCCCCTTGGGCGCCGCCCTGGTCGGACTGGGAGCCGCCGTGGTGGTGGGAGCCCTGGCCGGCGCGATACCCGCGCTGATCGCCATCCGGGTGAAGGTCATCGACGCCATCCGGTTCTGAGCGAAGGCCGTTGCCCGATGCGGGGAGGGAGATCCTGAAGATCCGCATCCCGGAAACACAGTGGCCCGGTCGTGTTAAAACGACCGGGCCACTGTCATGCCGGGGATGTTCCGCGGAACGTCACCCTGAGGAACGGTGAAGATCAGTCCTCGTCATCCTCGTCGTCCGCGGTGATGACGCCCGCTTCCAGCACCTTGATCAGGTCCGTGTCAGGGTTCAGCAGGAGGGTGGCCTCGTCCCGGCGGTGCCGCAGCACGTCGTCGATGTACGACTGCAGGGCCTCGGCCATGGGAACGTGATGATTGCGCTTCTCCGTCATGTACCAGCGGTGCTCCAGCACCTCGTGGACCACCTCCGCCGGTTCCAGCTTGCCGGACAGCTCACGGGGGATCGAGCGGACGATCGGTTCGAACACCTGAGACACCCAGGCATGGGCGCTGATCTCCTCGTCCTGCCCGGGATAGTTGTCCGCGCGGTAGGCGTCCATGTCGTTGAGGAGGCGGCGCGCCTGGTTCTCCTGAGCGTCCAGGCCCGTGAGACGCAGCAGGCGCCGCTGGTGGTGGCCCGCGTCGACCACCTTGGGCTGCAACTGGATCGTGGAGCCGTCCGCCGTCGTCTTGATGGCGTATTCCTCCACGTCGAAGCCCAGCTCGTTCAGCCGTCGGATGCGGGCTCCCACGCGCCAGCGTTCGCCCAGCTCGAAGGATTCCTTCGCCGTGAGCTCGTCCCAGAGCCGGCGATAGGACTCCATGATCCGCTCGCTCGTGGCCACCGGGTCCACCAGTTCGTCGATCAGTTCCCCGTCCAGCAGGTCCATGAGCTCGCCGGCGATGTTCACCCGGGCGATCTCCAGGTCGTACTCGCGCTGGCCGGTGGACAGGTCCGGGTACAGCTCGCCGGTCTCGGCATCCACCAGATAGGCGGCGAACGCCCCCGCGTCGCGGCGGAACAGGGTGTTGGACAGGGAGACGTCGCCCCAGTAGAAGCCCACCAGGTGCAGGCGGACCAGGAGCAGCGCCAGGGCGTCGATGAGCCGGGTGAGCGTGTCCTTGCGGAGCATCTGGGAGAACAGTGCCCGGTACGGCATGGAGAACTTCAGATGCCGGGTCACCAGACAAGGGTTCAGCGGGCGTCCGTCCGGCGTGGTGCGGCCCGTGATCACGGCGACCGGCTCCACGGCGGGGACGTCCAGCCGCGCCAGCTTGCGGAGCATGTGGTACTCGTGGCGGGCCACGTGCTCGCTGGTCTCCTTGATGGCGATCACGGTGCCGCCCAGGTGTGCGAACCGCACCACGTGGCGGGAGATGCCGCGGGGGAGGGCCGCAAGGTTCGCCTGCGGCCACTCCTCCAGGGCGATGTGCCACGGCAGGTCCAGCAGCTCGGGATCCGCGCTTGCCGCGGTGATGTTCAGGGACCCGACCACCGGCCCCACGGGAGCCTCGTCCACGCTCGCGGCCTCGGCACGGGGCAGCTTGCCCACCTGATCGTAGTCGGTGGGTTCGTCATGCCACTGTGCCCCGTTGGAGGGCGCGTTCTCACTCATGTTTCCATCTTCCCTTAAGCTCACCCGGCCCGGTGCGGGCCCGGAATGAATTACTCCGTGACGCCCGCGCCACCCGCGACGCCGGCGTTCTCCGGCAGGGCGGTGACCGCGGACAGGTCGACCCCCTCGAAGGGGTCGCGCGGGGTGGCGTTCCACTCGATGTCCGGGCTGGGCCTGAAAGTCACCCCGAGGGCGACGAGACGTTCCCCGAGGCCGCCCAGACGGGAGGCGAACTCCGTGGTGTCCTTGGCTTCGGCGGCGCTCCAGGCGGTTTCCGCGAGAGCGATGGCCCGCGGGTAGATCAGCCAGTGCGCCTCGTCCAGGCTGCGGATGGTCTCGCTCCAGAGCGGCGCCTCGACGCCCAGCACCTGGCGCTCCTCCAGACCGTCGCGGACCGGGTCCCAGCCGTAGTAGAGATCCCAGTCGCCCATGGCGGCCCACTTGAGGCCGATGGGGTCAGACTCCACGTACTTCTGGTCCAGGTAGCTGCCCTTGCCGGGGGACATGACCACCCGGGCCTCGTTCTCGCGGACCTGGCGCAGCGTCGGCTCCAGGTCACCGTCCCAGTACTGGATGACCGCACCGGCCGGCAGTTCCGCCTGGGCGTACTCGTTCCAGCCCATGACCGTCTTGCCGGTGGCCGCCACCGAGGCCGCGAAGTCGGTCACCATGGCCACGAAGTCTTCCTTGGTGGTGACCAGTGCCTCGTCACCGCCCATGTGCAGGTAGGGGCCGGGGGTGAGCTCCGCGAGCTGACGGAACACCTCGGCGACGAACGGCCGGGTGAGCGGGTTGTCGTTGTACAGCGTCGAGAAGCCCACCTCACCCGTGGCGGTGGGGCTCGTGGCCACGCCGTCCGGGTTCAGCTGGGCGACCGCGGCCAGAGCGGAGTTCACATGGCCCGGCACGTCGAACTCCGGGACCACGGTCACGAAGCGTTCGGCCGCGTAGGCCACGAGAAGCCGGTAATCGTCTTTGGTGTAGTAGCCGGTGCGGCCCGGCCCGAGGCCCCAGCCTTCGCGGTTCACGGCGCCGTCCTTGCCGATGCGTGCCAGCTCCGTGAAGTCGATGCCGGTGGGGTTGTCCTCCGGGGTGTCCAGCTCGATGCGCCAGGACTGGTCGTCGGCGAGGTGCAGGTGGAGGACGTTGTACTTGAAACGGGTCATGACGTCCATCAGCCGGCGGATCTCGTCGAGCGGGTAGTAGCTGCGGGCCACGTCGAGCATGATGCCTCGGTACGCGAAGCGCGGGGCGTCCTGGACCTCGACGTGGCCGAGCGGGATCTCCCCGGCGGGCGTCGCGGTGTAGCCCTCCTCCCAGGCGGCGGGCAGCAGCTGCCGCAGCGACGACGCCGCGTGGAACAGACCCGCGGCCTGCGACGCGCTCAGCCGCACCCCGTCGTCGTCGACGGTCAGGGTGTAGGCCTCCGCGCCGTCGGGGTGGGCGGAGTCGATCCCGAAGGTGACGGCGGGGCCGTCCGCGGGAGCCGTGAGGACTGGGACGGCCCAGCCGGTGCCGGCCCGGAGCCAGCCCGCGAAGGCTCCGGCCACGGCCTCGGCGCCGGGGCCGGCGACCACGTGGGTGGCCGGGGTGAGGATCAGGGTGCCGTCGGCGGCGACGGTCGAACGGGGTGCGGGGGTGATGAGGTGCTGGGATGACACGAGTGCTCCTGACAGGGTCGCTGGAGTGGAGGACTTGCTGGTGGGTACCAAAGACGGCCCGTTCCGTGAGGAACGGGCCGTCGAGGCTGAGGATTCAGTGAACCGGAAGGGGCTAGTCGCCCAGGCGCTCGCCGGTCTTGGTGTCGAACAGGTGCACGTGGCCCTGCTGCGGGCGGACCCAGATGGTGTCGCCCTTCAGCGGGGGACGGCGGCCGTCGACGCGTGCCGTGATGTCGTGGCGCTTGCCGTC
Organism: Arthrobacter sp. RAF14; assembly: GCF_052114185.1. NCBI lineage: Bacteria > Bacillati > Actinomycetota > Actinomycetes > Micrococcales > Micrococcaceae > Arthrobacter > Arthrobacter sp. RAF14. The sequence goes on from NZ_JBFREG010000012.1 coordinate 12,300, forward strand.
GAGCGTGGTGTGGCCGTAGACGTAGGCGTCGGCGCCGAGTTCCTCGACGACGTCGGCCTCGACCTGCAGACCCTCGCCCTCGGGGGCGTTCTCCAGGTCCTCGGGCCGGACACCCAGGGTCACGGTCTTGCCGGTGGCGTCCTCGAGGACGTTGTGCGGCACGGGGTACACGGTTCCGCCGAACTGGACGCCGTCACCGACGACGGGCAGTTCGAGCAGGTTCATGGCGGGGGAGCCGATGAAGCCGGCGACGAAGACGTTGTTCGGGCGGTCGTACAGATTGCGCGGGGTGTCGATCTGCTGCAGCAGGCCGTCCTTGAGCACTGCGACGCGATCGCCCATGGTCATGGCCTCGGTCTGGTCGTGGGTCACGTAGACCGTGGTGACGCCCAGGCGGCGGGTCAGGGACGCGATCTGGGTGCGGGTCTGCACTCGGAGCTTGGCATCCAGGTTGGAGAGCGGCTCATCCATGAGGAACACCTGCGGGTTACGCACGATGGCGCGGCCCATGGCGACACGCTGACGCTGACCACCGGAGAGGGCCTTCGGCTTGCGGTCCAGGTACTGCTCCAGGTCCAGGAGCTTGGCGGCCTCGCGAACGCGGGTCATGCGCTCTTCCTTCGGCACACCGGCGATCTTCAGGGCGAAGCCCATGTTGTCCGCCACGGTCATGTGCGGGTACAGAGCGTAGTTCTGGAACACCATCGCGATGTCACGGTCCTTCGGCGGGACATCGGTGACGTCACGGTCGCCGATGAGGATCCGGCCGGAGTTCACATCCTCAAGGCCTGCGAGCATACGCAGCGAGGTGGACTTGCCACAGCCGGACGGGCCGACCAGAACGAGGAATTCGCCATCTTCGATCTGGATGTTGAGCTTGTCAACGGCGGGCTTGTTGGTACCCGGGTACAGCCGGGTTGCATTGTCATAGGTAACTGTAGCCACAGTTATCGTGTCCCTTCATCGGCAGGTACGTGCCGAACGATCCGTAGTGAATGGTGAGTTATTCAATTGTCGTGAAAGTGCGGGGTCCTTCGACCGGGCCGAGCCCTGCCGCGTGGATCCCGCACTCAAGGCGATGCCGCACGGTAATGTGCGTCACATCACATCCTCAGTATGGCAGATCGTTGTGACCTTTGTCTCCCTGATGACGTGAACGGTGGCTGAACAGGATCTCCAGCAGGTCCGCCACACCCTCGGGCGAGGGGACCCTGAACTGCGCCGCGGAGAAGTCCTCGCCGACCTTGACCCCCAGGTCAGGATGGGACAGGCCGGGGTTGGTCTCTAGGCGGGCGAACGCGGTTTCATCCGTGGTGTCGTCCCCGGCGTAGAGCACGGTGACGGGCCCGAGCACCGCGCGGAGGAAGTCGAGAGCCTCGCCCTTGGAAGAGCGGACCACCGAGGCTTCCAGCACCCGTTTTCCGGTCATGAGATGGACGCCGGGCTCGCGTTCCAGCAGGTGGCGTCCGGCCGCTTCGGCGTCCAGGGCGTCGTCCGCCGTGGCCTGCCGGGTGTGCAGGACGGCCCCCGCCGGCTTCTCCTCCACCCAGCACCCGGGCGCCACCTGGGCCACTTCCTCCAGCAGCTGCCGGACCTTCTCCAGGAGGGCCTGCTGGACCGGGTCGAGGACCAGGCCCGTGCTGCCGGCGCCGAGCCAGACCTCCGCGCCGTGGCTGCCGACCAGGAGCGTGTCCGGCGTGGGCTGAGCCACCGCCCGCAGACTCGCGAGCGAGCGCCCGGAGACGAGCGCCGTCGTCGTGCCCTCCAGGCCGGACAGACGGCGGAAGGCCGCCCCGGCGCGCGGCAGGGGGCGCGCCTCATCGGCGTGTGCCACGAGAGGGGAGAGGGTGCCGTCGAAATCCATGGCCACGAGCAATTGCGGGGCGTCCGCCAGATGCTCGACGGCGCGGCGCAGCTCCGCGTTCAGGCTGCCGTGCGTCTGTTCCGGCCAGACCGGTTCACTCATGTCGCTGCCCATCCGCCCGCGTGAGTTCCGAGAGACGGTCCAGGAACGCCGTGGACCAGCCCTGGACGTCGTGGGTGAACACCTGCCGGCGCATGGATCGCATCCTGCGCGCCGCGTCCGGACGGGACACGGTCGTGGCGGCGAGGATGGCCGACTTGAGGCCGTCGATGTCGTGAGGGTTCACCAGGAAGGCCTGCTTGAGCTGATCAGCCGCGCCGGTGAACTCGGAGAGGACCAGGGCCCCCGTGTTGTCGACGCGGGCCGTCACGTACTCCTTGGCCACCAGGTTCATGCCGTCCCGCAGCGCCGTGACGAGCATGACGTCCGCCGCGAGGTACAGCGCCACCATCTCCTCCATCGGATAGCTGTGATGGAGATAGCGGACGGCGGTGCGTCCCAGGGTGTCGAAGGCGCCGTTGATGTGCCCCACGGTGCCCTCGATCTCCTCCCGCAGGCGACGGTACTGTTCCACGCGTTCGCGGCTGGGGCTGGCCACCTGGATCAGGCACGCCTCCTCGACGGTGAGATCGCCGTCCTTGAGGAGTTCCTCATAGGCCTTGAGCCGGTGGCGGATTCCCTTGGTGTAATCCAGACGGTCCACACCCAGGAGGACCGTCCGGGGGTTGCCGAGCTCATGGCGGATCTGGCGGGCCCGGTCCACGACGGCGGGATCCTGGGCCAGGGCGTCGATCTGGGAGACGTCGATCGAGATGGGGTAGGCCTCCGCGACACAAAGGTGCGCGGTCGGCAGGCCGGGATCGACCATCAGGGTCTGGGACTTGCCGGTCTGCGGCTTGCCTTCCACCGTCACCCGGGCCGAGGAGGCGCCGGTGAGACGGAGCGCGGCCCGCACGAAGTTCCGGGCGTCACTGGTGCGCTGGAAGCCGAGCAGGTCGGCGCCCAGAAGGCCCTCGAGAACTTCGCGGCGCCACGGCAGCTGAGCGAAGATCTCCGGGGGCGGGAAGGGGATGTGATTGAAGAAGCCGATCGTCACATCCGGCCGGATCTGCCGCAGCAGGCGGGGGACCAACTGGAGCTGGTAGTCCTGCACCCAGACGGTGGCGCCCGGTGCAGCCACCTTGGCGGTGGCCTCCGCGAAACGGCGGTTCACCCTGCGGTACGCGTCCCACCAGGTCCGGTGGAACTCGGGCCGGGCCGTGACGTCGTGATACAGCGGCCAGAGCGTGGCGTTGGAGAAGCCCTCGTAGTAGAGCTCCACGTCATCGGTGCTCAGCGTCACCGGTACGATGTCCGTGTCCCCGTGGGTGAAGGGTTCCACCGTCTCGTCCGGGGCGCCATGCCACCCGACCCAGGCGCCGTCCGCATCCTGCATGACCGGGGCGAGGGCGGTCACCAGGCCGCCGGGGGAGCGGCGCCAGTGCGCGCCGCCGTCGTCGTCCACCACACGGTCCACGGGCAGGCGGTTGGCCACCACCACAAAATCGAACTGACGCGGGGAATCCCCCGCGGTACTGCTGTTGTCCTCGGCGTGCACGGCGACCCCTCAGAGGTTGGCTTCTCGATTCCTGCTTCCAGCCTAGCCGCCCGTCGAGCGGGCGGCGGATGTGTGACCGATGGGGCCAGGGGAGAGGCGGACATCGGTGGCGGGAGCCCGACCAGCGGTTTCTCAGGCACCTGGCATAAAATCGTGCTGAATGAGGTAGCCCAGGGCCCCGAGGCCCACTATCCCCCTGAGGAAGCATGAGCCCTTCTAATGAACAGCGGCCGAGTAAGGCCGAACGTACCGCGCAGGCCCGTGAGCAGGCCCGCATCATCCGTGAACAGCAGGTGAAGAAGGAGAAGCGGAACAAGCTTCTGCTCATCTGGGGTGTGTTGGTCGCCGCCGTGCTGGTGGTCGCCATCGTCATCTGGGCCATCATGGCCAACAACGCGAACAACGCGCCCATCCCGGACTCCGGCAGCACCCCCGCCAACGCCAACATCCACGGCGGCGTGATCCTGACCAAGGACGGCGTGACCGCTCAGACGGCAGCCCAGGTCAACACGGCCACGCTGCCCGCGCAGCCGACCGTGGCCCCGACCCAGGGCGCCGTCGCGAAGGCTCCCGGCGTGGAGGCGGAGACCGGCAAGCCGGTCAAGGTGGTCGCGTACGTCGACTTCATCTGCCCGGTCTGCAAGAACTTCGAGACCACTTACGGCTCGCTCCTGGACGAGAACGTCAAGAGCGGCAAGATCACGGTGGAGTACCGCCCGATCGGTCTGCTCGACTCGCGTTCCACCACCAACTACTCGTCCCGCGCCGCGGCCGCCGCCGCCTGTGTCCTGAACGTGTCCCCGGACAAGTACCAGGCCTACTTCAAGGCACTGTTCGACCAGCAGCCCGCCGAAGGCGGCGCCGGTCTGACCAACGACCAGCTGAAGAAGATCGCGCAGGAGGTCGGAGCGAAGGACATCTCCAGCTGCGTGGATGAGCGCACCTACCGCCCGTTCGCGAAGGTCGCCACCATGGAGGCCACCGCGGTGGGCGTGAACGGCACCCCCACGATCTTCGTGGACGGCAAGCAGTTCGGCGCCGGTGACTCGACCAATGTCCAGTTCCCGGACATGATCACCCAGGCGATCGCCGCGAAGACCGCCAAGAAGTAAAGCAGCGGTCCCGCCCGCCTCTCCGGAGGCTGAACGGGCGCCCGACGACGGCCCGGCACCTTTCGAGGTGCCGGGCCGTCGCGCTGTGTCCGGCGGGTGCTGTGGGGCTTGGCGCGGCCGGTCCGCCGAGCGCTCCCGTTTGGGGACTCCTCCCGCTCTCGGCTACGCTTTAAGCCGCGCCACCGTGGCTTCACGCGGCGCCTGCCTCCTTAGCTCAGTTGGCCAGAGCACCTGTCTTGTAAACAGGGGGTCGCCGGTTCGAATCCGGCAGGGGGCTCCACGAGAAGGCCCCCGGAATCCGTGTGATTTCGGGGGCCTTCGCTGTGCACGGGCCTTCGCCGTGCCCTGAGTCCGCTGTCCCGGTGGTGAATCCGCTACATCTGGTAGCGGATTCACCCCCGGCGGACCGGCTTAGCCTGAAAAAGCAGCGCTTCGTTAGGCGAGGTTCCTGCACGAATACAGGCCACTGATCTGACGACGTCGAGAGACGCCCAAGGTTAGGACAGGTCCTCCCGGATTAAGGGTTGACCCAAAGTGGCTTCCGGTTGCTGAGGCAGCGGATACGTCGTGCAGTGCCAAAGCTCTTACGTGGAGGCGACAACGGCAGCACCGGAACATCCATGACACACGCCATGACTCTGTCCGGTCACGCCCGTCCAACCAGCCCGGGACCAGAGTGCCCGGGACCTCCCCGTTCGTGAGGCGCGCACGAGCCACACAGGAGGTGAGTCCCCATGTCTGCGGACAGTTGCAGTCAACCCAGCCATATCCAGGGGACCGCCTCCGCGCGCCACCTCCGCTCCTGAACGCACCGCGTTCACGGCAGCCCCGTCCACCGTTTCGGTGACGACGGGTGCGCCGGCCCGCCGTCCGCCGTCGTGCGCTTCCGCACGAGCACGCCAGGGCCGCTCCGGAGCGCCGAGCCGCGTCCCCTTGCCCCGCCGCCGGCCGACATCCAGGCCCGTGCGGCAGCCAAGGAGTACCTCATGCTGACCTTCCTCACCCGCGGAGCCGAGCGCACCGCGTTTTCCGAGACCACCCGGCAGGCCACCGCCCGCCGCTCCACCGAACTGCTGGACCTCGCCCGGATGACCCCGGACGCGGCCCTGCGTCACCTGGGCAGCGCCCCCGAAGGGCTCACCGCCCAGGACGTCCAGGAGCTGACCCAGCGCTTCGGCCCCAACGACATCCGCCACGATCGGCCCGCCCCTGCCGCGATCCAGTTGGTGAAGGCGTTCGGGAACCCGTTCGTGCTGATCCTGCTGTTCCTGGCGGGCGTCCTGTTCGTCACGGACGTCGTGATGGCGGATCCCGCCGAAGGCCCCGACTACAAGGGCGTCCTGACCGTGTCCGTCATGGCCACCATCAGCGCGCTGCTCCGCTTCTGGCAGGAGTACCGTGCCGGGAACGCCGCCGAGAAGCTCCGCGCCATGGTCACCACCACCGCGGCCGTGACCCGGTGCGTGAGCGGCAAGCCCGTCAGCGGCGAACTCGACATCCAGGCGATCGTCCCCGGGGACATCCTGACCCTCGCGGCTGGCGACATGCTCCCCGCGGACGTGCGCTTCGTGCGCACCAAGGACCTCCAGCTCAACCAGTCCATGCTCACCGGTGAGGCCATGCCGGTGGAGAAGAGCGCCACGCCTCTGCCTCCCGTTCTGGAGGTCACCCAGGGCGAGGCGTCCGACGACGTCGACCCACTGAACGCCGACAACCTCGGCTTCATGGGCACGTCGGTGGTGTCCGGGTCGGGGACCGCCGTGGTGGTCGCCACCGGAAACCGCACCGCATTCGGGTCCCTGGCGGCATCCCTGTCCGGGGCCCGTCCGGAGACCTCCTTCGACGTCGGCATCCGGAAGGTCAGCACCACCCTGATCCGGTTCATGCTGATCATGGTCCCCACCGTGTTCATCATCAACGGGCTGACCAAGGACTGGACCAGCGCGTTCCTGTTCGGTGTCACCACGGCCGTGGGCCTCACGCCGGAGATGCTGCCGCTGGTGGTCACGGCGAACCTCGCCAAGGGCGCGAACCTCATGGCGAAGCACCGGGTGATCGTGCGGCGTCTGAACTCCATCCAGAATCTGGGCGCCATGGACGTGCTCGCCACGGACAAGACCGGGACGCTCACCGAGGACCGGATCGTCCTGGAACAGCACCTGGACAGCACCGGTCACTCAAGCGAGCGGACTCTGCTGCAGGCGGCGGTCAACGCCCACTTCCAGACCGGCCTCCGCGGCCTGCTGGACCGGGCCATCCTCGACGCGGCCGGAGACGAACTGCCCCGCATCACCGGCGCCTACACCCTGGTGGACGAGATGCCGTTCGACTTCGCGCGCCGCCGCCTCTCGGTGGTGGTGGAGGACCTGGACGGCCACACCGTGGTCACCAAGGGTGCGGTGGAGGAAGTCCTCTCGCTCTGCACCCGGGAACTCGTGGGACGGGTGCCCGGGGGACGCGAAGCACCCCTGAGCGAGGAGCGCCGCCGGGAGATCGAGGAACTGGTGGCGGAACAGAACGCCCTCGGACTGCGCGTGCTGGCCGTCGCGGTCCGGGAGATCCCCTTCCAGGCCGACGGACCGCGGGCGGCGGAGGACCTGCCGCGCACGGAGTACACCGTGGACGACGAGCGGGACATGACCCTGCTCGGCTTCCTGACCTTCCTGGACCCGCCCAAGGCGAGCGCCGGCCCCGCCCTGGCGAGCCTGGCCCGCAACGGCGTGGCCGTGAAGGTGATCACCGGCGACGGCGCGCTCGTGGCGCAGAAGGTCTGCGCCGACGTCGGGCTCGACACCGGCCGGGTGGTCCTCGGCCAGGAGACCGAGGCACTGGACCTGAAGCAGCTGGGCGAGCTGGCGGAGCACACCACGCTCTTCGCCAAGGTCAACCCGGCGCAGAAGGCGCGCATCATCGAAGCCCTGCGCGAGCACGGGCACACGGTCGGTTACCTGGGCGACGGCGTGAACGACGCCCCGGCGCTCCGCACCGCGGACGTCGGGATCTCCGTGGACACCGCGGTGGACATCGCCAAGGAGTCGGCGGACATCATCCTGCTGGACAAGGATCTGACGGTCCTGGAGGCCGGGGTGTTCGAAGGCCGCAGGACGTTCGTGAACACGATGAAGTACATCAAGATGACCGCGTCCAGCAATTTCGGAAACATGTTCAGCGTCCTGGTGGCCTCGGCCCTGCTGCCGTTCCTGCCCATGATCCCCGTCGTGGCGCTCATCCAGGGGCTGGCCTATGACGTGTCCATGCTGACCCTGCCGTGGGACCGCGTGGACCGCAAGGAACTGAGCCGTCCCCGGGTCTGGGAGGCGGAGAGCCTGTCCCGGTTCATGATCCGGATCGGGCCGCTGTCCTCGATCTTCGACGTCAGCACCTACGCCCTCATGTGGTTCGTGTTCGCGGCGGACACCCCCGGGCACGCCGCCCTCTTCCAGTCCGGCTGGTTCGTGGAGTCGATCATCTCGCAGACCCTGATCGTGCACTTCCTGCGCACCCGGAAGGCGCCGTTCCTGCGCTCGCGGGCGAGCCTGCCGGTGCTGATCGCCACGCTGGCGGTCTGCGTCTTCGGTCTGGTCCTGCCGTTCACCGGCTTCGGGGCGGGGCTCGGCCTGGTGCCGCTGCCGTGGACGTACTTCCCGTGGCTCGTCCTCACCCTGGCCGCGTACTGCGCCGTGGTCCAGCTGGCGAAGCGGCTCTTCATCCGCCGCTTCGGCGCCTGGATCTGATCCCTCACCATCCCTTTCCGGAACCCACGACGACGGCGGGCGGCCACACGCTGTGCCGCCGTCCGCCGTCGTGCGTTCCGCTGTCCTCCGGCCGTCCGCCGCACCGTCACCCGTCTGGGAGGAACCCCATGGACACCCTCGACCTCACACTCCGCATGGCGACCGGGCTGGGCCTCGGCGCCGCGATCGGTTTCGAACGCCAGCTCCGCTCCCGCACGGCCGGATTGCGCACCAACGCGCTCGTCAGCCTGGGCGCTGCGCTGTTCGTCATCATGGGAGCGTTCAGTTTCACCGGAGAACGGGCGGACCCCACCCGGGTGGCCGCCCAGATCGTCTCCGGGATCGGATTCCTCGGCGCCGGGGTGATCATGAAGCAGGGCGCCTCCGTGTCCGGGCTCAACACGGCGGCCACGCTGTGGGCCTCCGCCGCGGTCGGGGCGCTCGCCGGGGGAGGGATGCTGCTGCCGGCGTTCGGCAGGACGCTTGCCGTGGTCCTGTCGAATCTGCTGCTCCGTCCGCTGGGCCGCCTGCTGGACCGCCGCGGCGGACCGGTTCCCCGGGAGCCGGTGGCCACGGAGTATCACTTCGTGGTCCGGTCGAGCACCGTGGCCGAGGTGGCCGTCCGCTCCGCCGTCGTGGAAGCCGTCCAGCGCCCCGAGTTCACCGTGCACTCGCTGGAGGCCCGCGACATCCAGGACGGCCAGACGGAGCTCACCGTGGTGCTCAGCGCGGCCGAGCGCAGCGACGCGTCACTGGAGAAGGCCATCGCCACCGTGGTGCCCATCCCGGAGGTGACCGGCGTCCGCTGGCACGCGCTGGAACTCGGCGGGGACGACTGATCGATGCCGGATCGATGACTGATCCGCCGGGGCGCTCACCCCCGTCAGATCACCGTTCGGACACGGTGCGACCGGCGTCTAACGATCGGGTGCTCATCGCTGCCCGGCCCGGGTACGGCGGCGCGGAACCGGCGTAGCGTGGGATCATCAGCGTTCGTTCATTCTGCGGAGGAGCGGTCATGAAAAGAATCCGTGCGCTGCTGATGGCAATCCTCCTGCTGGCCGGACTCGGCCTGGTCGCCCCCGCGGGGGCACAAGCCAGCCCGTACTGCGGCATCACCTGGGGTTCGCTGGCCAAGAGCGCCGGCGGCATGTCCACCGCACCCGTGACGAATGTCAGAACGGGCCAGCAGGCCTGTTACGACCGGCTCGTGGTGGACCTCCAGGGCAAGGCGAAGGGTTACACCGTCAGCTATGTCAGTCAGGTGAGGCAGATCGCCAGCGGACAAGTTGTTCCGCTGCGCGGCGGGGCCTTCCTCAATATCGTGGTCAACGACCCGGCCTACTGGCCCAGCGGGACCCCGAGTTATACCCCGGCCAACCCCCGGGAACTGTCCAACGTCTCCGGTTATCAGACCTTCCGTCAGGTGGCCTTCGCCGGATCCTTCGAGGGCAAGACGTCCATCGGCCTGGGCGTGAGGGCCCGGCTGCCGTTCCGGGCGTTCATCCTGGACGGACCCGGTGGGGGATCCCGCTTGGTGGTCGATGTGGCGCACCACTGGTGAGTGCGCGGTGCGCCTGAAGGAATGCGCCTGAAGGAATGCGCCTGAACGATGAGGTGCGCCGGAAAAGCAGGGTCTTCTGAGCGGAGGGGGCGGCGTGGTGCCGCCCCCTTCGTCGTGCCCGGCTGACCGTGCCCGGCTGACCAGGGCCCTGGCTGCCCGTGCCCCAGACGCCGGCGCCCGATCCTCCGGCAGGTCACGGAGCGACTTTCTCCGTCACGAAAGGCCGGTGCGCGGCGAGGCGCGCGCCGGCCGCCGTCGCGCAATCCGCCGTGACGTGGCTTCACATTCCGCGACGGCGGGCCACGGATCGTCACACCGGGCCGGGTCCGGTCGGCCGTCCGGACGGGTGATGCGGTTGTCGGGGCGGCACTCGGGAACACGGTGGGACGCGGGGCGTCATCCGCCGTCGCATTGCCGCTGCGCCTTCAATGTTGAGTCCCCTTTCGTCCTGTGAACCGGGCCGCGAATTCGCCGCTCGCTTCTGCTCAGATGGATCCCACACGACGGGCCACCGGGTCCGTCTGAACATCGAGGAGAAGCCCCGTGGGCCAGCGCAACAGCAAGAGAACCGTGAGCAGGACAGTGATCGCAGCCGCGATCATGAGTGCCACCGCACTCGTGCTGAGCGCCTGCGGCGGGGCCGCCACGGCCCAGAGCGCCAAGGACCAGGTCAAGACACTCCGCTACGAGGGCGGCGCCAACAGCGTGACCCTGCCCGAGCTCGCGGCGGATCTCGGCTACCTGGGAGACCTGAAGCTCGACTGGGTGGGCAACACCATCAGCGGTCCGGCCAGTATCCAGAACGCGGCCACGGGAAACACGGAGTTCGGCGGCGCGTTCGCCGGCGCCGTGGTGAAGCTCCAGGAGGCGGGGGCCCCGGTCAAAGCCGTGATCAACTACTACGGCTCCGACGCGAAGTCCTTCTACGGCTTCTACGTGAAGGCGGACAGCCCCATCAAGACCGCGAAAGACCTGATCGGACGGAAGATCGCCGTCAACACCCTCGGCGCCCATGCCGATGCGGTGATCACCACCTACCTGCAGAAGAACGGCCTCAGCAAGGACGAGATCAAGCAGGTCCAGCTGGTGGTGGTCGCCCCGAACGACACCGAACAGGCGATCCGCCGGGGACAGGTCGACGCCGGAGCACTCAGCGGCGTGCTGCAGGACAACGCGGTGGCCACGGGCGGTCTGAGGTCCCTCTTCAGCGACTACGGACTCTTCGGCGCGTTCGCAGGAGGCCAGTACGTCTTCCGGAACGACTTCATCGCGAAGAACCCGGACACGGTCCGCACCTTCACCACCGGAGTGGCCAAGGCGATCCAGTGGGCGAGCACCACACCGCGGGCCACCGTCATCCAGCGCTTCACGGACATCATCACCAAGCGTCACCGCAATGAGAGCACCGCGACGCTGAAGTACTTCAAGAGCATCGCGATCCCCGCGAACGGAGCGATCCAGGACGAGGACTTCCAGCGCTGGAACAACTGGCTCAAGGACACCGGCATCCTCGGCAAGGACGTGCAGCCGTCCAAGTACTACACCAACGAGTTCAACGCGCTCGCAGGCACCGGAACGGAGGGGAGGAAATGAGCACCCCGAAGATCAGCCTGAGGAACGTGACCAAGACCTTCCGGATCCGGCCGGGCAAGGGGTCCAAGACCGCTGAGCCCGTTCGTCTCACCGCCCTCGAGGACGTGAGCCTGGACGTGGCCCCCGGGGAGTTCCTGACTCTCGTGGGGCCGAGCGGCTCCGGCAAGACCACTCTGCTGGACATCCTGGCGGGGCTGGCTTCACCGGACAGCGGTGAGGTGCTCCTGGACGGACGCCCCATCACGGGGCCCGGACCGGACCGGGCCGTGGTGTTCCAGCAGTACGCCCTCTTCCCGTGGCGCACCGCCGCGGAGAACGTGGCGTTCGGCCTGGAGGACCGGCAGTTCGACGGCCGGGCGCTGACCCGGAAGGAACGCCGCGCACGGGCCCTCGAGTACTTGTCCCTGGTGGGACTGGACGGATTCGAGGACCGCTACCCGCACGAGCTCTCGGGCGGCATGCGGCAGCGCGTCGCGATCGCCCGGAGCCTGGCCTATGAGCCCGACGTCCTGCTCATGGACGAACCGTTCGCCGCACTGGACGCCCAGACCCGCGAACAACTCCAGGACGAACTCGTCCGGCTCTGGCAGCGGACCGGGAAGACCATCATCTTCATCACCCACGGCATCGAGGAGGCGGTCTATCTGGGGCAGCGGGTCGCCGTCCTGAGCTCGCGCCCCGGCCGGGTCAAGACGATCGTGGACATCGACCTGGGGGACCGGGACGCCGAGGGCGATCTGCGCTCCAGCCCTGCCTTCGTCCGGCAGCGCCACCTGCTCTGGGAGCTCCTGCATGACGAGGTCCGCCGGGCGCAGGCCTCCGGCCACGCCAAGATCCGCCCGGACGGCTCCGCCCCGGACGAGGTGCCGTCGGGTGCCGGCGTGCTGGCGGACGCGGCTCGCGACGCCGGACGAGAGAGGAGCGCCGCCTGATGAGCACGGGGATCTTGAACGACGAGACGGTCACGACGACGGCGGGTGCGGTCCCAGGTCCGTCGGGCACGACGACGGCGTCGGAGGCGCCGCCGGCGTCCACACAGCCCGCCGCGGCGAAGGCCGCCGGCGATTCCGGCGGGGTCACCACGGCTGAGACTCCCACGACGGGCGGTCGGGACGAGCGGGTGGGGGAGCCGGCGTCGTCCGCTGGGCTCACCGCGCGACGCGTGGCCGGAACGGTCGGCCGGACCGCAGGCCGCGTGCTCTGGTCCACCGGCGCGATCGCGCTGTTCCTCCTCCTTTGGGAGTTCGGACCGGGGCTCTTCCTCGACGAGGCGACCCGCGTCTTCCTTCCGCCGCTGCACGAGGTGCTGGCCGCGCTGGGCAAGCTGATCGAGACCGGGCAGTGGCAGGAGCACGTTCTGGCCAGCCTGGGCCGGTCGGTGAGCGGCTTCGTGATCGCGGTGGGCCTGGGTGTTCCGCTGGGACTCCTCATCGCCTGGTACCGCGGACTGGACCGCTTTCTCAACCCGCTCCTGGAGGTGTTCCGCAACACCGCCGCCCTGGCGCTGCTGCCGGTGTTCACGCTGCTGCTGGGCATCGGGGAGGTCTCCAAGATCAGCATCGTCGCGTATGCGGCGTTCTTCCCGGTCCTGCTCAACACCATCCTCGGCGCCCGGAGCGTGGACCCGCTCCTCATCCGGGCCGCCCGGACCCTGGGTCTGGGCAGCGGTCGGCTGTTCCAGAAGGTCATCCTGCCGTCGGCAGTCCCCACCATCTTCACCGGGGTGCGGATGGCGGGCACCGCGTCCGTGCTGGTGCTGATCGCCGCGGAAATGGTCGGGGCGAAAGCCGGGCTCGGATACCTGATCACCAATGCGCAGTCGAGCTTCCTGATCCCGGACATGTACGCGGGCATTCTGACCGTCGCGGTGCTGGGGTTCACCGTGAATTACCTCCTGGTGGCCCTGGAGCGCCACTTCTCCCGTTGGCGCCTGGCCGAATCCAGCCGCTGAAACCGACAACCCAGCCTGAAGAGGAAGGAACACCATGCCACGCCAACTCATACTCAATGCGTTCCTCATGAGCAATGGGCACCACGAGGCCTCCTGGCGCCTGCCGGAGAGCGACACCCGGGCGGCCACCGACGTCAAGCACTACCAGCGCCTGGCGCAGACGGCGGAGAAGGCGCACTTCGATGCCGTGTTCTTCGCAGACTCCCCGCTGCTGCACGGGGACGTCACCCAGCGGCCCTACGGTGTGATCGAACCGACCGTGCTCCTGGCGGCCATCGCCGCGGTGACGGAGCGGATCGGTCTGGTCGCCACGGCCTCCACGAGCTACAACGAGCCGTACAACCTGGCCCGCCGCTTCGCCGGTCTGGAGCAGATCAGCGGCGGGCGGAGCGGCTGGAACGTCGTCACCACGGCCGGCGACGCCGCGGCCCGCAACTTCTCCCTGGGCAGCCAGCCGTCCCACGCCGGACGCTACGCCCGCGCCGAGGAGTTCCTGCAGGTCACCGAGAAGCTCTGGGACAGCTGGGAGGACGACGTCCACGTCGGGGACAAAGCCGGTGGCGTCTGGGGTGATCCCTCCCGGGTGCACCCCGTGCTGCATCAGGGCGAGTACTTCCAGGTGGAGGGCGCCCTCGACGCACCGCGCTCGCCGCAGGGCCGCCCGGTCATCATCCAGGCCGGATCCTCGGAGAGCGGCCGCGACTTCGCGGCCCGCTGGGCGGAGGCGATCTTCACCGCGCATCAGACCGTGGAGAGCGCCCGCGAGTTCTACGCCGATCTCAAGCGCCGGGTGGCCCTCGCAGGGCGTGACGCCGACGCGGTCAAGATCCTGCCCGGGATCGTCCCCGTCATCGGCGCCACCGAGGAGGAGGCGCGAGCCCTCGACGAGGAGCTGAACCGTCTCATCCTGCCCGAGCATGCGCTGCGGCACCTGGCCGGCGTCCTCGGCGTCGACCCTGCGCGTCTGGCCCTGGACGAGCCGCTCCCGGACGATCTTCCGGAGGAGTCGCAGATCGAGGCGAACAAGAGCCGCCGGACCCTGATCGTGGAACTGGGCCGCAGCGAAGGCCTCACGGTCCGGCAGATCATCGGCCGCCTGGGTGGCGGCCGTGGGCACCAGACCTTCGCGGGGACGGCCGAGCAGGTGGCGGACCGCATCGAGCACTGGTTCACCACCGGCGCCGCGGACGGCTTCAACATCATGCCGCCCGTCCTGCCGTCGGGCCTGGACGTCTTCACGCGGGACGTGGTCCCGATCCTCCAGGAGCGCGGACTCTTCCGCACCGAGTACACGGGCACCACGCTGCGGGAGCACTACGGTCTGCCGCGCCCGGCGAACCTCTTCGCCGCCCGCCGCGATCCGGCGGAGCACGACGACGCCGCCTCGCCCGTCAGCCCCGGCGGCGGCGCCGCGGGGGAACAGCCCGTGCTGCTCGGGGGAGGTGCCACCCGTGCCGCTCGTCAGTGACTCCGACAGCACTCAGCTGCGCCACGCGTTCGCCAAGGTGCCGAGTGGGGTGGCGGCGCTCGCGGCCCTCGTGGACGGCGCCCCACAGGGACTCGTGGTCTCGACGTTCACGGTCGGGGTCTCCCTGGACCCGCCGCTGGTGATGTTCGCCGTCCAGAATTCCAGCCGCACCTGGCCCGTCCTGCGGAGCTCGGCCCGCCTGGGGGTCTCGGTGCTCTCGGCTCATCAGGAACACGCCGCACGGCAGATCGCGTCGAAGGACGGGGACCGCTTCGCCGGGCTCCCGGTGAGTGTCAGCAGCGAAGGTGCGCTGCTCCTGCCGGGGGCCGCGCTCTGGCTCGACTGCTCGGTGGAGCAGGAGGTCCCGGCCGGGGACCACGCCGTCGTGCTGCTGCGGGTGCACGGGCACGAGGTGCGTGAGGGACATGTGGACCCGTTGGTGTTCCATTCCTCGGCGTTCACGGGGCTGAGGCAGCCCGCGCTGGTGTAGAGCCCGCGCCGGTTGGCGAGGGATCTGTGACCGCCCCTGAGGGGCGGATTCCGGGGAGGTGAGCAACGTGCTCGCCTCCCCGGCGTCGTCTCCGGAGCAGGACAGCGCGACTCCCGCCGCACCCCGCCGGAAACACCTTCTCCCGGAACTCTTGACCTTGACGCAACGTCAACTTCTACGCTGGAACACATGGAGGACGACGAGGACTGGACCATCCAGGAAGTGGCCCGCATGGCCGGGACCACCAGCCGCACGCTGAGGCACTACGAACACGTGGGGCTTCTGGCGCCGAGCCGGGTGGGACACAACGGCTACCGGCATTACGACCGGGACGCGCTGCTCACCTTGCAGAGGATCCTCCTGCTCCGCGGCTTGGGGCTGGGCCTGCCGGCGATCGGCCAAGTCCTGGCGCGGCAGACCGATCAGGCTGCCGCCCTGGGACGGCATCTGGACCTGCTGCGGCAGGATCAGGCCCGGCTGGCCCGTCAGATCCGGGCCGTGGAGCACACGATCAAGGAACTGAAAGGAGGTGGTCGGCTGATGGCACAGGACATGTTCGATGGTTTCGACCACACGCAGTACAAGGAAGAAGTCGAACAGCGCTGGGGCGCCAAGGCCTACGCGGACTCGGATGCCTGGTGGCGCGGGCTCGGCGAGGATGGGCAGCGCGCCTGGCAGGAGCGTCTGCAGCGTCTGGGATCCGACTGGACGGCCGCGGCGGCGCGGGGCGTCGACCCCTCGAGCGACGAGGCACAGGCGCTCGCCGCACGGCACGACGCCTGGCTCTCCGGGATCCCCGGCACGCCCGGGTATCCGGACGGTGCGTCGACGGAGTATCTGCTCGGTCTCGCCGAGATGTACGTGGCGGACCCGCGCTTCGCGGCGAACTACGGCGGTCAGGGCGGAGCGGAATTCGTGCGTGACGCCTTGCGCGTCTACGCGGAGCGCCGGGACGCCTGAGCCGGGCCACTCCTCGGTCCACGTCTCGCGAGAAGTGGGAGGACAAGGGGCCGAGCAGAGCTCAGGCTCCGCGGAGCGAGATGTTGTTGCAGGCCTCGCACACGCTTTCCGGGATGACCCCCGCGGCCTGGAGCTTGCCGAAGATCCAGCAGCCCAGGCAGAACCCGGCGAACGATTCCAGGGACGCCGCCACGATCAGCAGACCCAGCAGGACCCACGCCACGGGACCGAGTCCCACGGACCAGAAGATCGCCGCCGCCGTTGACAGCACCGCCCCGATGGTCTGGGCGAATCGTTTCGGAGGGCCGGGCACCAGCCGGGGCTTGCCGACCCGGGGAGCGATCACGTGCACGGCGAGGCGTCCCGCGGGGGAGTACCGCGGCCCACCCGCCACGCGGAGCCAGAAGCCCAGGGCGATGAGCCAGAGCAGCCAGCCCCAGCCGGCCGTGAGGCCGAGGATCAGAGTGACGACGCTCAGCACCACGATGATCCCCGCGGTGGAGCGGGCGGCGTACTCGTTCACCGGATTGGGGAACGCGAAGAGCCGCTTCAGGCCGGAGCTGCTGGAGGTGGTCACGCTGCCAGAATACGGACGGCCCGCCGTCGCGCGGAAGCATTGTTGCTCCGTGCGACGGCGGGCCGGTTTCCTCAGCACGGACGAGAGCCCGGCGTCGGGCGGCTTGGAAGTCGGGCGGCTTGGAAGTCGAGCCGCTTGGAATCAGAAGGAGAGCGGAACGTGCAGTTCCTTGATCCACTGACGGCGGCGGTAATCCCGGGCACGGAGCAGCACGGTGTCGTGGGAGACCTCCACCTGCAGACCGCTGGCTTCCAGGCCGTCCAGCGCGCGCTCGCCGCCGTGGCCGTCATCCTCCCAGAGGGTCTGGATGGCGCCGGTGTTGACGGTCATGAAGCCCTCCGGGTTTCCGGAGCCCGGCACCACGCGGCGGACGGCCCAGTCGGAGAGATTCAGGTCCCAGTGCGTGTGGCCACTGAAGAAGAACACGTTCTTGTAGGGCCCGAGGATGCTCAGCAGGCGGTCGGCTTGGAGGTAGTCCGCCTTGTACAGCGCGTTCCGCGTGCCGGAGACGGTGTTGGGGAGCGGGTGGTGGCAGAACACCATCACGGGCTTGCGGCGGCGGGCGTAGTAGGCGAGGCGTGACTCGAGCCAGGCGAACTGCTGCTCGCTGAACCACACCTCGTCCCACAGCTTGCTGTCGTGGTAGTGCATGTACTTCTCGGTGCCCAGGAGCAGCGCCGGGACGCCGCCCAGATCCACCTCGGTGTAGACCTTCTTCCGGCCCGTGAAGTCGTAGAAGTTGTTGTAGAGCTTCTCCTCCGTGCACCCGTTGGGCCAGGTCTCCTGGCGGAGAGTGGTCGGGTTGAGCCACTTGGGGACGTAGAACTCGTGGTTGCCGATCACCCAGTGGGCGTTCCGGGGGTGCGGGTTGGAGTCCAGCACCTTGCGGACGTCGGTGTACTCGAAGTCGTAGCCGCGCGGGGTGATGTCGCCGTTGATCACGAGTCCCGCGCTGCGGCTGCGGGGGTTGGTGGTTTCGATGTCCTGGAGGGCCATGCCGAAATCGTGCAGGTCACCCTGGATGTCGCTGATGACGGAGAAGACGCTGCGTGCCCGGCCCCAGCCGGACGTGGCGGGTGCGGACGTGCTGCCGGCCTGGGCGGCCGTCGCGGTGCCCACGGCGGCCAGGCCGGCCAGGGAGGTGGTGATCGCCGTGCGGCGGGAGAGCGGTTTCATGGGGGCGTGGATCCTTCACTGGGGGAGCGGTCGGTTCCACGGTAGGAAGGTGAAGTGAAGGGCATTCGCTTCTTGATTGCACTTGTCTATACAGCTGGGTGAACACGGCGTGAACGGCCCGGCAGGGGGAACGCCTGGCCTCAGTCGCGCGGGACCTGACCCGCGGGCGAAAGTGTCAGCGCGTCCAGGACGTTGAACGTGTACAGCTGCACGCCGTCGAGCCCTGGCACTGCGCCGAGTGCGCCGATCATCTCGTCCGGCGCATAACGGTCCCGGGACAGCAAATTCCTCGCCAGCGACTTCTTGCCGCTGAGGAAGCGGAGGGACGACCCCACCCCGATCTTCGCGGCGAGCGACACCAGGCGCGCCGTGGGGACGGCCCCGGCCACGCCCACGCGGACCGGGAGCTCCACGCCCTCGGAGCGGAGCGCCGCCACGTACGTGCCGATCCGCTCCGCCGAGAAGCACATCTGCGTGACGACCCTGCTCGCGTACTCCTGCTTGCGCCGCAGGGAGTCCAGCAGCACCCGGTCTTCGATTCCGGGGTGCCCCTCCGGATAACCCGCCACGCCGACCGTGAAGCGCTCGCCGCCCAGCTCCGCGATGTCCCGCAGCAGCTCCTCACCGTCGCGGTACGGCCCGGCCGGCACGCCTGCGTCCCCGCCCACCGCGAAGAGTTCGGTGATGCCCGCGTCCGCGCAGTCCGCCAGGATCCGGCTCAGCTGGGCCCTGCTGTTCAGCCCCTTGGCAGTGAGGTGCGGCACCACCCGGTAGCCGTTCTGCGCCAGCTCGGCCGCGACGCGCAGCGTGGCCTCCACCCCGTGCCGCGGCAGGCAGGTGACGCTCAGCGAACTGGACGACGACGGCGGCACGGCCTTCCGGACCGCCTCCACGATGCCCGCGGTCGGGATGATTTCGAGATGTATGGACAGCGGTCCGGGTTCCGGGGTTTCCATGTCAGTCGATCCCGTCAGCTGTGGGTGGTGATGAGGGTGCGGGCTTCTTGGCGGGTGGTGCCGGAGTCTTGGATGCTGTCGGCGATGTGGGCGAGGTTTTCGGGGATGGCGCGGCCTTTTTTGCGCATGGCGGTGGCCCAGAGGCGTCCGGCGCGGTAGGAGGAGCGGACGAGGGGTCCGGACATGACGCCGAGGAAGCCGATGGCTTCGGCTTCGTCGGCGAGGTCGACGAATTCCTGGGGTTTGACCCAGCGGTCCACGGGCAGGTGGCGTTCGGAGGGTCGGAGGTATTGGGTGATGGTGATCAGGTCGCAGCCGGCGTCGTGGAGGTCTTGGAGGGCTTCGCTGATTTCTTGGCGGGTTTCGCCCATGCCCAGGATGAGGTTGGATTTGGTGACCATGCCGTGGGTGCG
>NZ_JBFREG010000013.1:0-5025 GCF_052114185.1 Arthrobacter sp. RAF14
GGGTGGGCCGCTTAGTGGGAAGCGGTTTCCTGTTCCTGGGCGTTCTTGGCGGCGTTCTTGCCGGCGGTGCGCAGTGCTTCGGCGACCTTGTTCAGGGCCGGCACGTGCTGGGACTGCCATTCGTTCTTGAACTTGTCCGCGTCCGGGCCGGTCCACTGCACGCCGTTGAGTGCGCTGGTGAGCTGGTTGCGCTGCTCGTCGATGGTCTGTGCGCCTGCTTCGAGCTTCTTACCCAGTGCGCGAAGCTGCTGGACGTCTGCACCCCAAACTGCCATTTTCCTACTCCTTTGTTGTGATGGATCCGAACTGTGCCGGGTTCCCATGTCAGTGGTATTCCGTTGTGGGCTCCCGGCTCACCTCCCTGGCGGGTGGTGGTTCGTTTCCGTGAACCTCTGAGAACAAACTATCCAATGATTGGACGAGCCGTCGATGGGTAGTGCTCCCCATGAACCTCTCCCCATGCCGAAAACCCCGGAATTCCGGGGTTTTTAGCCCGAATCCATGGTTGTCATGGACGGAAAACAGCACGCCGTGACGGGGTTGCGGCTCCCGCCCGGCAGTAGGAGCGCCGCCCGGCCGCCCGGCGTCGTGCGTTCCACGCCGGTGACCGCCGCGCCGCACGGCCCCACGTCACATTCCTGCGAATAAGCCGCCGGTCCCGTGGCACCCGGCGCGCCCAGGCCACCCGGTCACCCGGGGCTTGGTGCTCTGACCGGCCAGGACACCTGGGCGAAACACCCCGGACATGGTGTGGTGACTGCTGGAAATCCGCCTGACACATCCCGGTGGGAAGCTCTGTTTCCTCAGCTTCACCGCGGTCTTTGGAGGGGTCATGCCGGCATCATCATCGGATCTGTTCGCCAGCTATTCAGGGGCCTTGGCCACGTCGAAAGCCTTCGACGAGATGTTCCTCCCGGCCGCGGCCGGCGGGGGCGCAGGGACCGCGGGTCTCACCGCGCGCGGCTCGTACAGCCAGCTGACCCGGGTTCTCGAGGGACTCACCCCGGACGACATCGCCGCCCGCGCGGAAGCCATGGCCCGCACGTTCCTGGACCGCGGCGTCACCTTCGACTTCGCGGGGGAGGAGCGGCCGTTCCCGCTGGACATCGTCCCCCGGGTCATCGACGCGCAGGAATGGCAGGGTCTGGAACGGGGCGTGGCCCAGCGAGTGCGAGCCTTGGAGGCTTTTCTCAACGATGTCTATGGCGCCCAGGACGCCGTGCGCGACGGCGTGCTGCCCCGCAAGCTGATCACCTCCAGTAAGCACTTCCACCGGCAGGTCCACGGCTTCCGGCCGGCGGGCGGCGTCCGGGTGCACGTGTCCGGGATCGACATCGTCCGCGACGGCGGGGGCACCCTGCGGGTCCTGGAGGACAATGTGCGCGTCCCGTCCGGGGTCAGCTACGTCCTGGAGAACCGGCGTGCGATGGCCAAGGCCCTGCCGGAAGTGTTCAGCCAGCAGTCCATCCGGCCCGTGGAGGAGTACCCGCGGCGTCTGCTCTCGGCCCTGCGGAAGACCGCTCCCGAGGGGGTGGAGGACCCCACGGTCGTCGTCCTGACGCCGGGCATCTTCAACTCCGCCTACTTCGAGCACACCCTCCTGGCGGGGCTGATGGGCGTGGAACTCGTGGAAGGCCGGGACCTCACCTGCCGGGGGAACCAGGTGTTCATGCGGACCACGTCCGGGGAGCAGCGCGTGGACGTGATCTACAAACGGCTCGACGACGAATTCCTGGACCCCCTGCAGTTCCGGGCCGACTCCATGCTCGGCTGCCCCGGCCTGGTGAACGCGGCCCGGGCCGGTGGGGTGACGATCGCCAACGCCGTGGGCAATGGCGTGGCCGATGACAAGCTCATCTACTCCTACGTCCCCGACCTCATCCGGTACTACCTGGGCGAGGACCCGATCCTGGCCAATGTCGACACCTTCCGCCTGGAAGAGGACGCCGCCCGCGAAGAGGTCCTGGACCGCCTGCCGGAGCTGGTGGTCAAGCCCGTGGACGGTTCGGGCGGCAAGGGCCTGGTGATCGGGCCCGACGCCAGCCGGGAGGAGCTCGACACCCTCCGCCGCCAGCTCATCGAGGACCCGCGCGGCTGGATCGCCCAGCCCGTCCTTCAGCTGAGCACCGTCCCCACGCTGCACCGTGAGCGGTTCAGCCCCCGCCATGTGGATCTGCGTCCGTTCGCGGTCAACGACGGCGAGGACGTCTGGGTGCTGCCCGGTGGCTTGACGCGGGTGGCGCTCAAGGAGGGCAGCCTGGTGGTCAACTCCAGCCAGGGCGGCGGGTCCAAGGACACCTGGGTTCTGGGCGAGGAGACGGGTTCCGTGGACGCCGTGCCGCCGCGAAGGCTGTTCGGGCACAGTGCACGCACCAGCGTGTGGCCCGTGGAGACCAGCTGGCGTGACTCCCAGGCGGGGCAGCAGCAATGAGTGCCGCGCGCCGTCGTCAATCCCGTCCCGCACCGTACGTCAGGAGGATGCCATGCTGAGCCGGATCGCCGAGTCCCTGTTCTGGATCGGACGCTATGTGGAACGCGCGGATGGCACCGCGCGCATCCTGGACGTCCATCTGGAGCGGCTGAACCACCTCCCACCGGAGCAACAGCAGCAGGTGGCCCGGGACCTTTTGCAGGTGATGGGGTCGCCCCTGGACCGGCAGGACATCACCCTGCCAGAACTGCTGCGGGTTCTGGCCTACGACCGGTCGAGCCCCACGTCGATCGCCGGGGCGCTGGGCGCCGCGCGGGAGAACGCCCGCCGGGCCCGTGAAACCGTGTCCACGAGCCTCTGGGAATGCCTCAACACGACGTATTTCGGGCTCAGCCGGCACCGCGAGGACGTGGCCGGGACGTACCGCTTCTGCCAATGGGTGATCGAGCGGGCCGCCACCACGAGCGGCCTGACGGACAGCACCATGAGCCACGACGACAGCTGGCTGTTCATGGTCCTGGGCCGCTCCCTGGAACGCGCGGACATGACCGCCCGGATGCTCGCCACCTGCGACGCCAACCCGGCGGGTGTGTCCTGGGTGAACATGCTGCGCTGCGCCGGGGCGTACGAGTCGTTCCTGCGCACCCGCCGTGCGGCGTTCGATGACCGCAACGCGGCCGAGTTCCTCCTCATGGACCGGCAGTTCCCGCGCTCGATCGTCTATTCGCTCAAAAACGCGGACGAGGCCCTGGCCCTGCTGGAACCCAGCGACCGGCGCTCCGGGATGTTCAACGACGCCCGGCGGATCGTCGGGCAGGCCAGGACGTTCCTGGAGTTCCACCGCAGCGAGAACCTGATGGACGAGCTGCCGGAGCACATGGAACGCATCCAGCGCTCCGTCGCGCGGGCCTCGGAGGAGATCGCCCGCAGGTACTACAGCGCCCGCGAGGAGCAGGCATGGGTGGGAGAACTGTCATGACACGTCTGAAGATCGTGCACCGCACCGGGTACACCTACAACAAGCCCGTGCTGGTCAGTTACAACGAAGCGCGGATGACCCCGCCCACGGAGCCCGGCCAGACGGTCCTGGGATCGCGCGTGGCCGTGGAGAGCTCCGGCGCCACGCAAGCCAGGTACGCCGACTACTGGGGCACCCAGGTGACCACGTTCGAGGTCCACGAACCCCATGAGCGGCTGGACGTGGTGGCCACCGCCACGGTGGACGTGAACCGTGAACAGGCTTCCGCGCGCGACGGCGACCCGCTGGGCTGGGCGGAGCTGGCCGGAAGCGCGGTGCAGGACGGCTTCAGCGACCACCTGCCGCAGACCAGGCTCTCCTCGCCGGGCGAGGGGGCGGTGGAGCTGGTGGCCGCGCTCGCGGCCCGGCCGTCACCCCGGGCCGCAGCGGAGGAGGTGTTCTCCCGACTGCGGAACGAGATGACCTACATGCCCGGCAGCACCGGCGTGCACACGGATGCCGCGCAGGCGTGGGAACAGCGTCAGGGGGTCTGCCAGGATCTGGCGCATCTGGCCATCGGCTGCCTCAGGAGCCTCGGCATCCCCGCGCGGTACGTCTCCGGGTACCTGCACCCGCAGGCGGAGGCCGACCCGGGCCAGACGGTGGCGGGGCAGTCGCACGCCTGGCTTGAATGGTGGGACGGCGCCTGGCACAGCTGGGACCCGACCAACCACAAGGCCGCCGGTGACTTCCACGTGGTGGTGGCGCGGGGCCGGGACTACCGGGACGTGGCGCCGCTCAAGGGCATCCTGTCCGGCGGCGGGGGTTCCCGTCTGGAGGTCTCCGTCGACATGACGTGGCTGACCTGGGATTCGGTGCGGGCGTAAGCTGCGCTGCCGGGCGGCGCTGGCGCGAGTCCGCCGTCGCCGCCCGTCCCGCCGTCGCCGGTTCCGCCGCGAGGGAACAGGTGGTGCCCTCTTCGCGCTGTTTTGAGGGCGCGACGTGTTCCCTCGTGGTGGCTCGTCAGCGGGACGCCTGCTCCTGCTCGTTGGCGTTCCGGGCGGCGTTGGTGCCGGCCACGCTCAGGGCGTGGGCGGCGTTCGACAGCGCCGGAGCGTGCGTGGAGTCCCATTCGGAGCGGAACTTCTCCGCGTCCGGACCCATCCACTGCGTGCTGTTCAGGCTTGAGGAGAGGGTGGTGCGCTGGTCATTCAGCACATCGGCGCCCTTCTGCATCTTCTTGCCCAGAGTCCTGAGCTGCTCCACATTCGCGCCCCATACGGCCATGACGTTCTCCTTGTTGTGATGCCCGGGGGCTGTCGCGGCCGGGTGATCCTGCGATCACGGTACGCAGTCCCGGCCCCGGAGTCGATGGGCAGTGCTCCCCATGCTCTCAACCTGCCGCGAGGGAGCAGGTGGTGCCCTTGTGGGTGGGTTTTAGGGGTGTGAGGTGTTCTTTCGCGGTGGGGGTGGGTCTCAATGCTTGGTTAAATGCCCGACGGCGGGCTCCCCGTGTGTGGGGTGCCCGCCGTGGGTGTGGTCCAGGTTTCCCCACGGTGGGTGGGGTGGGCCGCTTAGTGGGAAGCGGTTTCCTGTTCCTGGGCGTTCTTGGCGGCGTTCTTGCCGGCGGTGCGCA
>NZ_JBFREG010000014.1:0-4535 GCF_052114185.1 Arthrobacter sp. RAF14
TGGGGGAAACGCCCGGTCCCATTCCGAACCCGGAAGCTAAGACCCACAGCGCCGATGGTACTGCACTCGTGAGGGTGTGGGAGAGTAGGACACCGCCGGACACAACCACAAAGGGTGGCCCAAGCAACGACGCTTGGGCCACACCCCTTAACCCACCACCACCACCAACACCAACAGCAGCCCCCAGCAACAGTGCAGGGAGCTGCACCCGTTTAACCACCCATTTGACGACCCGACAATCTCCCCACCGTGCACCGGCCCAGGCACGACATCACCGGATTCGACTCCCGGTAGTACCAGACCAGGCCCATGGCCTGCTGAAAAGCCCACCCGGCTCCCCGCTCCCATTCCGCGTCGCCGACGTCGAGCCGTTCCCGCAGCAGCTGCCGACGGGGAGCGTCGAGCAGGTGCCAGGCCGAGACCAGATCGAGGGCAGGGTCGGCAGGGCCGAAGCCGCCGGTGTCGAGGACTCCGCTCAGCCGTTCGCCGTCGACCAGCAGATTGGCCGGAATGAGGTCCTGATGGCTCATGACGTCGGCGCCGCCCGCAGGCAACTCGCGGAAACGCTCCCAGAGTCGGCGGAGCCGCGGGACGTCCAAAACGCCCTCGCTGCGCCGGAGGCATTCCTGCATCCAGTCATCATGGTCGCGCAGCACCCCTCCTCGGCCGGATCCGGAGAATCGCCGCCCCTTGACCGGATGTTCTCTCAGCGAGGAGATGAGCGTCGCCAGGTCCTCGGCGAAGAGATCTGAGCTTTCGTGGCTCCGCGGCGACGGGCAGTCCCCGGGCAGCCAGCTCTGCAGGCTCCAGGCTGTCGGGTAGCCGGCCGTCGGCGCTGCGACACCCAGGGGACGCGGGCCCGGGAAGGCGGACGCACTGCGGAATTCCTCCATCGCCTGCGCTTCCCGGAGCAGAGCCGTTTCACCCGTGGACTGATCCGCTGGCTGGAGAGGGAACCGTGCGGTGGCCGACTCTCCCACCCGGAAGATCGCGTTGACGGTTCCGGGTGTCTTGAGGCGGCGGATGCTGTGGCCTCGGTACCGGGGAAAGCGGCCGATGATCAGGGCGACCGCCTGGTGGTCGCTGAGCGCGAGCTCACCTTCATGCATCATGACGGTCTTCCCTCCTCCGACGTGCTCTTACGGTAACGGTTTCAGAGGGACCGCTACCGCAGGCCATGTTGCATAGTGCAACTTAGAAGCGTATGTTTGTTGCAGATAGCAACTAACAACGGAGGTTGAAGTGTTCCATTCACTTCTTGCCCTGCGCCTCTCCGAAGGCGACATCGTCAGGATTCCCCTCGACAGCGCCGGCGGCAGCGGACCGGTGACAACCTTCGTGAAGGAGGCCGGCCCCTGCCCGGACGGCATCGTCGTCCAGGACGGCACCGTGTACTGGACCACCATGGGTGTTCCCGCAGTGCTGCCAGGCGTGAGCGGTGAGGAGAACCTCGACTACAGCGCCCGCAACGGCGGGATCAGCGCGGCCGCTCTTGCCGATGGCCAGGTGTCCGCCGTCGTCGAATCCGGCGTCCTCACCACGGGAAAGCAGCTGACGGGCGACGGCGCAGGCCGCCTGTACTGGAGTGATCGTGAGGGCTGCAGGGTCTCGTCGGTGAACGTCGACGGAACTGGGCTGCGGGATCTGGTGATCAACACTCCGGACGGTTCCAAGGACCCGGAATGCGTCGGCGTCGCCGTTGATCCCGAGGCGGGACACCTGTACTGGACGCAGAAGGGTCCGGCGAAGGGCGGCCACGGCAGGATCCTCCGCGCAGGGCTGACGCTGCCGCCCGGGGAGGATCCCCGCTCACGCAGCGACATCGAGATCCTCTGGGACGGACTGCCGGAGCCGATCGACCTGGAGATCCATCAGGGATTCCTGTACTGGACGGACCGTGGGGCTGAGCCGTTCGGCAACACTCTCAACCGGGCGCCGCTCCCGGCGCCCGGCCGCGTGGGCGGTGCTCCCGAGATCCTGGCCCGGGGCTTCCGGGAGGCCATCGGTTTGGCGATCGACGGCGGCGCCGGTCTCGCCTACGTCTCTGAGCTGGGCGGCCGCATTCTCGCCGTCGAGCTCCACTCCGCCGGCGAGGTCGCAGCGACCCGCGTGGTCGCCGATCTCGGCACGCCGCTTTCAGGCCTGGCCGGCCTGAACACCACGCACGACCTGAACACCATTCACGAACAGCAGGACTGAGGACCTCTCATGGCATACGAATTCACCTTCGACCAGATCCGGAACCGCCCCGTGACGGTGATCGGCGGTGGCACGCTGGGCCGCAGGATCGCCCTCATGATGGCTTCCCGTGGCGGAACGGTGCGCATCTCTGATCCGCAGCCCGCCGTGGCTGCGGCTGCGGTCCAGTACGTCGCCGACACTCTGCCCGGCGTGCTCGCCGAGCGCGGGTCGGGTGAAGCCGGGACCGTGGTGGCCGCGGCTGGTCTGTCCGAGGCGCTGGAGGACGCCTGGCTGGTGATCGAGGCCGTCCCGGAGCGGCTCGACATCAAGATCCCCCTGTGGGGCCAGGTCGACCAGTTGGCGCCGGCCGATGCCATTTTCGCCACCAACTCCTCGTCATACGCGTCCCGTTTGATGAACGAGGAGATCCGGGACAAGTCGCGGCTGTGCAATCTCCACTTCTACATGCCACCCACCTCGAACGCCGCCGATGTGATGTCCGACGGCGAGACGGACCGCGCGCTGTTGGACACCCTTCTGCGGGTGCTGCCGGAGTTCGACGTGCACCCGTTCGAAGCGCAGAAGGAGAGCACGGGCTTCATCTTCAACCGGGTGTGGGCCGCCATCAAGCGTGAATCGCTGGCCGTGGTGGCGGACGGTGTGGCCCGGCCCGAGGACGTGGACGCCATGTTCCGGCTCAACTGGCACCTGCCGGTCGGGCCTTTCCAGATGATGGACAACGTGGGTCTGGACGTGGTGCTGGACATCGAAGACCACTATGCGGCGGAGAACCCGCATCTGCCTGAAGGGCCTCGCACGCTGCTCCATGAGTACGTGGACGCCGGCAAACTGGGGCGCAAGAGTGGCGAAGGGTTCTACAGCTACGCCTCCTGAGGCGTGCCCGAACGGGGGCGCCAGACCCCCGCTGGTCTTCGCTCTGAGCCGAAAACCGGGTGAGATGGAGCAAAAAACACCGAAAACACGCGGAATTTGCAGTCCTGAGCCGTCAGGGCTGGTAAGTTTCAGAACAGTGGTTCCCGCGCGAACCGCGTGGTAATTCCAAGTAGTCGATACGTCCAGGAGGACACCCATGGCTAAGAACCGTAGCGACGTCGTCGCCGAAGTTGCCAAGAAGGCTGACGTCAGCCAGGCTTCCGTCAACAACGTGCTGGATGCCCTGTTCGAGGTTTTCGAAGCTTCCGTCGCCGCCGGCGAGAAGATCACCATCCCGGGCTGGCTCGCAGTTGAGCGCACCGACCGTGCTGCTCGCACCGGCCGCAACCCCCAGACCGGCGAGACCATCCAGATCCCGGCCGGCCACAGCGTCAAGCTGACCGCAGGCTCCAAGCTGAAGGCCGCTGCTTCCAAGAAGTAAGCACCTTCGCTTCCAGAGGGCACCGGCATCCGCCGGTGCCCTCTGCTGTTTAAGCACGAATGTGTTGAAGCACGGATGCCGGCCGGTGCCGCGCTGAACGACGCTGCAGTGAACGAGAGGAATGGATGTCGGAGAACGAATCGGGCCCGTCGAAGGAATCAGCCGGCGGCCGGGCTGTGGCCGAGTCCTATGACGCGGTGGTGGATCTGTATGTGGAGCTCTTCGGGGACGAGGAGCTTGCCGAGCCCGAGGACCGGGACGTGATCGTCGCGTGGGCGGCCGGCTGCGAGGGACCGGTGCTCGACGCCGGCTGTGGCCCGGGGCACTGGACCGCCGCGCTGGCGCACCGTGGTGTGCAAGTGGCCGGAGTCGATCTTTCCACTCAGTTTCTCGAGCACGCCCGACGGCGATATCCAGGCCTCCGGTTCCAGCAGGCCGACCTTCGGAGGCTTCCTTCAGAGGATGGCTCCTGGGCGGGGGTGCTGGCATGGTTCTCCCTCATTCATTTCGAGCCGGCGGACATGCGCAGAGCATTGGCGGAGATTCGCCGGGTGCTCCGCCCCGAGGGGAGGATGCTGCTCGGATTCTTCACGACGGACGGGGAAGAGCCGCGGGCCTTCGCCCACAAGGTGGCACCGGCCTGGGCCTGGCCGATGGAATGGATCGAGGACGAGCTGGTCTCGGCGGGCTTCCGGCCCGTGGCATCCCGGGTGCGGGCAGCCACGGGAGTCCAGAGAGCACAGGGCCACTGGGAGGCGGTCCGGGCGTCTGTGAGGCCCGGGGAAGAACCTTCCGGCGGCGGGCTTGCGGAGCCTCACGGAAGTGTGTAAAGTAGATCGGGTTGCCGGGCCGGTTGTGCTGGTTCTGGTGGCGGTCTTCGATTCTTATTCCTTTGATTTTCAACTCCTTTTCCGGGTGCTTTTTTGTGGTGCCTGGGGGTTGTTTCTTTGGTGAATTTGTTTTCTGGTTGGGTGGTTTA
>NZ_JBFREG010000015.1:0-777 GCF_052114185.1 Arthrobacter sp. RAF14
GTCTTCCAGGTGGCAACCCCGGCACCCCAGGAACCCCCGGCGGTAACCCGGGTGACATCCTCGGCAGCCTGCCCGATCTGATCGGCGGACTGATCCCCGGCGGCACCGGAACCATCCCCGGTCTTCCAGGTGGCAACCCCGGCACCCCAGGAACCCCCGGCGGTAACCCGGGTGACATCCTCGGCAGCCTGCCCGATCTGATCGGCGGACTGATCCCCGGCGGCACCGGAACCATCCCGAGTCTGCCGTCCATCCCGGGAGTCCCAGGAACTGACCCGGCGGACCTCCCCGGCGGTCTGTTCAACCAGATCCCCAATTTGGTGACGGTCATTCCTGAAGCACTCCTGGATGGCGTGCTCGGAAGCAATGGAGGTAACTCACCCAGCGGGCTGCTCGACAACGTCACGGGAGTTCTCGACGGCGTGACATCGGGTCTCCCGGGTAGTAACGGCACCGGCACCCTGCCCGGTCTGCCCGGTCTGCCCACCCTCCCGGGCCTCCCGGGCGGCAACGGCACCGGCACCCTGCCCGGCCTGCCCACCCTCCCGGGTGGTAACGGATCCGGCACCCTCCCGGGCCTGCCCGGTGGTAACGGCACCGGCACCCTGCCCGGCCTGCCCACCCTCCCGGGCCTCCCGGGCGGCAACGGCACCGGCACCMTCCCCGGCCTGCCCACCCTCCCGGGCCTGCCCGGCGGCAACGGCACCGGCACCATCCCCGGCCTGCCCACCCTCCCGGGCCTGCCCGGCGGCAACGGCACCGGCACCATCCCCGGCC
>NZ_JBFREG010000016.1:0-654 GCF_052114185.1 Arthrobacter sp. RAF14
GTCTTCGTCGACGCAGCCGCACCCCTCAAGGACGGCAAACCCCACCTGAACATCGAACTCCCCGGCCTCACCGGAACCCCCAACCTACCCGGCACCCCCGGCACCCCGGGAACCCCCGGCGGAAACCCCGGCGGAGTCATCCCCGGCCTGCCCGGCCTTCCGGGCCTGCCCGGCGGAGTCATCCCCGGCCTTCCGGGTACTGGCGGTACTCCGGGTATTCCGGGAACCCCTGGCGGGAACCCCGGCGGAGTCATCCCCGGCCTGCCCGGCCTTCCGGGCCTGCCCGGCGGAGTCATCCCCGGCCTTCCGGGTACTGGCGGTACTCCGGGTACCCCGGGAACCCCGGGTACTCCGGGTACTCCGGGTAACGGTGGTGTGATCCCGGGCGGGAACAACGGCACTCCCAAGGGCGTCGAGATTCCCGTCCCCGGCATCGGATCCGTCCGCGCCGGAACCACCCCCAACGGCGGAGTCAGCGTCGGCAAGAACCTCAACGTCGCCGGCGTCAAAGACCTCTGGGACCTCACCGTAGGACCCAACGGAGCCTCCACCACCGACCGCATCGGCACCGACACCACCAACGTCTTCGTCGACGCAGCCGCACCCCTCAAGGACGGCAAACCCCACCTGAACATCGAACTCCCCGGCCTCACC
>NZ_JBFREG010000017.1:0-600 GCF_052114185.1 Arthrobacter sp. RAF14
AGTAGATCGGGTTGCCGGGCCGGTTGTGCTGGTTCTGGTGGCGGTCTTCGATTCTTATTCCTTTGATTTTCAACTCCTTTTCCGGGTGCTTTTTTGTGGTGCCTGGGGGTTGTTTCTTTGGTGAATTTGTTTTCTGGTTGGGTGGTTTATCCGGCCGGGGCGGATTTGCGAAAGGGAATGCGGATGGGTTAGGATTGAAGGGTTGCGGCGGGAAAGCCTGGAGGAATTGCTCCGGTGAGTATCGCAGAGCAGTCTGTTGTTTGAGAACTCAATAGTGTGTCATGTTTTTTTGATACCAATGTTTTTTTTGGTAATCATCGGYCATCACCCCGTGGTGGTTGGTGTTTGCTGGGTTTTGAATTTCTTTTTGGAGAGTTTGATCCTGGCTCAGGATGAACGCTGGCGGCGTGCTTAACACATGCAAGTCGAACGATGAAGCSSWGCTTGCWSSGTGGATTAGTGGCGAACGGGTGAGTAACACGTGAGTAACCTGCCCTTGACTCTGGGATAAGCCTGGGAAACTGGGTCTAATACCGGATACGACCATTGCCCGCATGGGTTGGTGGTGGAAAGCTTTTGTGGTTTTGGATGGACTCGCGG
>NZ_JBFREG010000018.1:0-563 GCF_052114185.1 Arthrobacter sp. RAF14
CCCCGGCACCCCGGGAACTCCTGGTGGGAACCCCGGTGGAGTCATCCCCGGCCTGCCTGGACTTCCGGGTCTTCCGGGCGGCAACCCCGGCACCCCGGGAACCCCCGGCGGTAACCCGGGTGACATGCTCGGCAGCCTGCCCGATCTGATCGGCGGACTGATCCCCGGCGGCACCGGAACCATCCCCGGTCTTCCGGGTGGCAACCCCGGCACTCCGGGAACCCCCGGCGGAAACCCCGGTGGAGTCATCCCCGGCTTGCCTGGACTTCCCGGTCTTCCGGGTGGCAACCCCGGCACCCCAGGAACCCCCGGCGGAAACCCCGGGGGAGTCATCCCCGGCCTGCCGGGCCTTCCGGGCCTGCCGGGCCTTCCGGGCCTTCCGGGACTTCCGGGCCTTCCGGGTCTTCCGGGCACCCCCGGCACCCCGGGAACTCCTGGTGGGAACCCCGGTGGAGTCATCCCCGGCCTGCCTGGACTTCCGGGTCTTCCGGGCGGCAACCCCGGCACCCCGGGAACCCCCGGCGGTAACCCGGGTGACATGCTCGGCAGCCTGCCCGATCTGA
>NZ_JBFREG010000019.1:0-516 GCF_052114185.1 Arthrobacter sp. RAF14
CGCTTCAAGATAAGATTTCCATGACCCTTCGGGGTCGAGAGGCTCCCAGCAGACCACTGGGTTGATAGGCCGGACGTGGAAGCAGGGACTAACGACCTGTGAAGCTGACCGGTACTAATAAGCCGACAACCTGACCACACACCACACCCCCGGGTGTGGGTSAAAAAAACTGTGCTACGCGTCCACCATGCGGTCCCCAAACAACAAACSCACCATCGTTTG
The DNA here is from genome assembly GCF_052114185.1 of Arthrobacter sp. RAF14. NCBI lineage: Bacteria > Bacillati > Actinomycetota > Actinomycetes > Micrococcales > Micrococcaceae > Arthrobacter > Arthrobacter sp. RAF14. The sequence goes on from NZ_JBFREG010000019.1 coordinate 223, forward strand.
YTGAGGGAACCAACACAACTAAATAAGCAACACCACCACCCTGTCTCACCACAGGGARCMTGGMYGGTGTTGCGTGTCACGGAAACGATCCAGTGACCCTTCCAACCAACCCCACCCCGGTGGGAGATTGAAAGAGTTACGGCGGTCATAGCGTGGGGGAAACGCCCGGTCCCATTCCGAACCCGGAAGCTAAGACCCACAGCGCCGATGGTACTGCACTCGTGAGGGTGTGGGAGAGTAGGACACCGCCGGACACAACCACAAAGGGTGGCCCAAGCAACGACGCTTGGGCCA
>NZ_JBFREG010000020.1:0-442 GCF_052114185.1 Arthrobacter sp. RAF14
TCAGATCGGGCAGGCTGCCGAGCATGTCACCCGGGTTACCGCCGGGGGTTCCCGGGGTGCCGGGGTTGCCGCCCGGAAGACCCGGAAGTCCAGGCAGGCCGGGGATGACTCCACCGGGGTTCCCACCAGGAGTTCCCGGGGTGCCGGGGTTGCCGCCCGGAAGACCCGGAAGTCCAGGCAGGCCGGGGATGACTCCACCGGGGTTCCCACCAGGAGTGCCCGGGGTGCCGGGGGTGCCCGGAAGGCCCGGAAGGCCCGGAAGGCCGGGGATGACTCCACCGGGCAGGCCGGGGAGGCCGGGGATGACTCCGCCGGGGTTTCCGCCGGGGGTTCCCGGGGTGCCGGGGGTGCCGGGTAGGTTGGGGGTTCCGGTGAGGCCGGGGAGTTCGATGTTCAGGTGGGGTTTGCCGTCCTTGAGGGGTGCGGCTGCGTCGACGAAGAC
>NZ_JBFREG010000021.1:0-426 GCF_052114185.1 Arthrobacter sp. RAF14
CTCAAGAACGAGGTCGACGCCGAGAACGCGAAGAAGTACGGCTTCGACGTCGTGCGCCGCATCTCGGGTGGCGGCGCGATGTTCATGGAGGCCGGCTCGGTCGTCACGTACTCGATCTACGCGCCGGCGGACCTGGTGCAGGGGATGAGCTTCGCAGACAGCTACGCGTTCCTCGACGAGTGGGCGATCATCGCGCTCAAGTCGCTCGGCATCGATGCGTACTACCAGCCGCTCAACGACATCACGAGCCCGAAGGGCAAGATCGGCGGCGCCGCGCAGAAGCGGCTCGGGTCGGGCGCTGTGCTGCATCACGTGACGATGAGCTACGACATGGACGGCCAGAAGATGGTCGAGGTGCTCCGCATCGGCCGCGAGAAGATCAGCGACAAAGGCATCACGAGTGCGGCCAAGCGTGTCGACCCGCTC
>NZ_JBFREG010000022.1:0-389 GCF_052114185.1 Arthrobacter sp. RAF14
GCGGACGACCTCGACGATCGCGACCGATACCGTGCGGCGGCGGCCTTGCCCTCGGCACACGGCGGCGCGGCCGGCGATGCGGTCGAGCGCGCTGCTCGGTCGCGCCAGGCCCGCGCAGTCGACGGGTTCCGGCGTTGGGTGCTGCGGTCGAGTCGCGCGGACCCGCCGCGCTCGAAAACCGTTCTACGCGGCGGCCCGTGGGATCGTCGCCTCGCGCCTCGAGGACTGGCGTGGGATCTGGGCGGCCGGCGCCGCCGACGCGGCCAACCGGACCGAGGCGTTCCTCTCCGCGATGGGGACGGGCCGCGCGGACCACCTGAACACAGCACGGCTCGAGACGCGCTCGACTCCGGATGCGCACAGCTACGGAATGTGCGGCTACCTCGACG
>NZ_JBFREG010000023.1:0-377 GCF_052114185.1 Arthrobacter sp. RAF14
CCAGGAACCCCCGGCGGTAACCCGGGTGACATCCTCGGCAGCCTGCCCGATCTGATCGGCGGACTGATCCCCGGCGGCACCGGAACCATCCCCGGYCTTCCGGGYGGCAACCCCGGCACMCCRGGAACCCCCGGCGGAAACCCCGGGGGAGTCATCCCCGGCCTGCCTGGTCTTCCGGGCTTGCCCGGCGGAGTCATCCCCGGTCTTCCAGGTGGCAACCCCGGCACCCCAGGAACCCCCGGCGGTAACCCGGGTGACATCCTCGGCAGCCTGCCCGATCTGATCGGCGGACTGATCCCCGGCGGCACCGGAACCATCCCCGGCCTTCCGGGCGGCAACCCCGGCACACCGGGAACCCCCGGCGGAAACCCCGGGGG
>NZ_JBFREG010000024.1:0-356 GCF_052114185.1 Arthrobacter sp. RAF14
GCGCGGCCCTGCGCGTGCGTATCGTCGTCATCGCCATCTATTTCGCCGCCCTCGTTCCCCTGCTGCAGATCTTCGACCTGACCGGCGCCGGCGCGGCCCTGGTCCTGGCCTCGACCTGCATGGCGATCGGCATGTTCATCACCCTCCGGTCGCGTCTCGCAGCGGAAGCCGCCGCCGAGCGCGAGGACAAAAGCGCCGCCGCGCGCGAACAGACTTGCGCGGAACCCCTGAACGAGCGCAAAGGCGATCCGCAATGAATACGCCCACCGCTTCCGGCAGGACCGTCCGTCTCGCCGACTTCCCGACCCTGACCGCCGCCCTGGATTTCGCCGCGACCGGCGAGACCGGGATCAACC
>NZ_JBFREG010000025.1:0-349 GCF_052114185.1 Arthrobacter sp. RAF14
CCTGGAAGGCGACGTAGCCGACCGGTGCACCCGACGGGTCGCGGTGGACGTACCAGTGGTTGTCGGGCCAGGTGCCCATCCACGCCATCGTCGACCCTCCGTGCTCCTTGAGCAGGGCCACTGCGGTGTCCCGGTCGCTCGCCCCGGTCGCGAGCTCCCTGCGCCGCTTCCGTCGTGACCGCGCCTGGAAGGCCGACCGCCCGAGCACGAGGACGGCGAGCTGGAGCAGCGTGATGACCACGGTGACGACGAGCTCGGGGATGGAGGTCGCGACCTGTCCGTCGCCGTTGAGCTGGTCGGGTGCCACGACCTCGACGACGATGAGCAGGGACTGGGCCAGCAGGGAGAG